>JAHIUW010000015.1 GCA_018816865.1 Pseudomonadota bacterium | reverse complement strand
GCAGCACTCTCTTTTTGGCTCCTAGCGAGCGTTGCACATACTGAAACGCTCTTTCACAAAACCTTCCCGCTATGTCCCGTGACTTCCCGGATAGTCCCGGTTATCCTGATCCCCACCTTCAATTATCCTGAACCTTCTCAGATTCAGGTACGGATCACTAGTCCGCGAAGATCGTCTTGAACTTCTCGCCCCACTCCTTGGTCTCCTTGTCCGAGAGCTCGCGGATGGGGATGACCTTGGCCTTGTCCATGCCGTCGATGGGCGGGAACACGCCCGGGGCCAGCACGTACTCGCCGACCTTGGTGGACAAAAGGCCCATGGCGTCCTTGGACAGCCACCAATCCATGAAGGCCTTGGCCGCGTGGGGATGCTTGGCATTCTTCACCAGGGCGATGGCCCGCGGGGTGCCCAGCAGGGGCTGCTCCACCCGAGCCCAGTCCAGAGGGGCCGGGGCCTTGGTGATGATGTACTTGGGCATGGAGATGCCGATGAGCTTCTCCCCGCTCTCAATGGGCGCGGGGGTGGGGCCGAAGGAGGCCACGAACATGGGCCGGTTGGCGGCCAGGCCCTTGATGAACTTCATCCAGTCCGCCTCGGACTCGAACACATTTTCCTTGAGCCCGATGAGCCAGGCAATGGTGGTGGCGTGGGTGGACGGATCAGCCATGACAATCTTGTCCTTCCACTTGGGGTCGGTCAGATCCTCGTAGCGCTTGGGCGCGTCCGCGGCCTTCACCAGCTCCTTGTTGTAGATCAGGCCCACGTACTCGATGCCGAAGAGCTGGATGGTCCCATCCTTGCGGGTCCAGTCCGGGTAGCCCGCGGCCGCGGGTGAGGTGTAGGGAGCCAGTACGCCCTTCTCCTTGAGGTATTCCAGCACCGGCAGCGGTCCCTGGAGCACATCGGCCTGGAGCTTGCCCGCCTCGAACTCGGTAAGCACCGTGGCCAGGTACTTTGAGGTGGAGATCCGGGTGTACTGCCCCTCCACCCCGGTGGCCTTGCCGAAGGCCTCCATCAGGGGCTCAATGGCGGTGATGTTGGCGTAGAATGCGACCTTGCCCTCGGCCTTGGCATTGTCCGCGGCCAGAGCCGTGCTCGCCAGGCCCAAGACCAACAATAAAACCAGAAGACGTTTCATGGTAAATCTCCTTGGGCTTGCGCCCGGTGTTATCCGCTGCAAACAGCCGGGCGAGGTGCGGACTCCTGGAGGGTCCCGCTCGTCCGGGAATATCAACTATAAGCCCATATCTATAACTGTAACAAGCTGACTGTCCAGGAAAATGAACCTTCCGGCCCAAGCGTACTCTGATCATGACTTGGTGGAGTGCGGGAGCAAACGGATGCACTGGACATAAAAAAAGGCTTCCGATTGTTAGTCGCAAGCCTTTATATCCATTGTGGTGCCCAGGGCGGGACTTGAACCCGCACAGCCTTGCGACCGAGGGATTTTAAGTCCCTTGTGTCTACCAGTTCCACCACCCGGGCGTGAGCCGCATTTCTTACCCGCGTTAGCATGAGCGGTCAATGGGAACAAGCTCGACCTTGACCCCGACGCCCGCGCCCGGTAGCACCTGCCCATGACCCCTGACCAACGCCCCCGCTTGACCGTGCTCGGCCTGGATGGCCTGCCACTCTCTCTGGCCCGCGAATGGTGCCGCCGCGGCCTGACACCCAATCTGGCGCGCATCGCCCTGAGCGGCTCGGCCCGCAGCATGCGCGCAGAACTGCCCGAGCTGTCCCCGGTGAACTGGACCTCGTTCGCCACCGCTGCCGGGCCCGAGGAGCACGGGGTCTTCGGCTTCACACGCATCGACCCGCGCAGCTACGATGTCGCCATTGTCGACTCCACGGCCGTGCGCTGCCCCACCCTGTTCCAGCGCTTGGGCGCACGAGGACTGACCAGCAAGGTCATCAACCTGCCCAACACCTACCCGGCCCAGCCCCTGAAGGGCATGCTCGTGGCCGGGTTCGTGGCCCCGGAACTCTCCCGGGCGGTCTACCCGCCGTTTCTGTCCGGACCACTGACCCAGGCCGGCTACAAGCTGGAGGCCGACACGGCCCGCGGCAAGGACGACCCCGAACTGTTGCTGGCCCAACTGAACACCACCCTGGACTCGCGCCGCGCCGCCCTGGACCTGCTCTGGCCGGACCTGGCCTGGGACCTGTTCGTGTTCGTGCTCACCGAGACCGACCGCCTGTTCCATTTCCACTATCCGGCCCTCAGCAACCCTGACCATCCACTGGCCCCGGCCTGCGAGGGCTTCATCCGCCGCTGGGACATGCTGATCGGAGACTTCCTGGATCGCTTCGAGGCCCTGCCCGGACCCAAGCGGCTCCTGGCCCTGGCCGATCATGGCTTCACGGAACTGATCACCGAGGTGGACCTCAACGCCTGGCTGGTGCAGCAGGGCTTGACCCGACTGACAGGGACCCATGAGCACGAAAACGACGCCCGCGCCGTGGCCTCGGACTCGCAGGCCCTGGCCCTGGACCCCGGACGCATCTATCTGCACACCCGCGAACGGTTTGCGCGCGGCGGGGTCACCCCCACCCAGGCCCCCGGCCTGCTGGCCCGCATCCGCGAAGGACTCCTAAACCTCAGATTCGAGGGCCGTCCGGTGATCCGCGAGGTCCACCAACGCCAGACCCTGTATCCCGGCCCCATGGCCCCCGTGGCCCCCGATCTGGTGGCCGAACCGCACCCCGGCTTCAGTCTGACCGCCAAGTTCGACGCCCGAGAGCTCTTCGGCTTTCATGGCCGCCGGGGCGTACATACGGTGGGCGACGTTTTTTTCTACGATTCCGAGGGGGCCGCTCCCCAACGCCTGCGCGACACGGGCCGGTTGGTCCTGGACTTTTTCGGCATCCCCAAGCAAGATTGAGCGCTCGCATCCCGCGCCCTGACACCTACGACCCACCGACACAGCACACACCCATGATCGATCTGAAAAACGACCTCAATCCGGCCCAATGGGAGGCAGTCAGCCACACCGAGGGACCGGTGCTCGTCATCGCCGGCGCTGGCTCGGGCAAGACCCGGACCATCGTCTACCGCCTGGCGCATCTGGTACAGAACGGCGTCTCCCCGGAGAACATCCTGCTATTGACCTTCACCCGCAAGGCCGCACAGCAGATGCAGGACCGCGCGGGGCTGCTGCTCGGCGGCAGGCTGGCCGGAGTCATGGGCGGGACCTTCCACGCCTTTGCCTTCGCCATGCTGCGTCGCTTCCCCGGCGCGCTGAACGAGGCCGGACGCGTGTCCATCATGGACCAGAGCGACTCCCAAAACGCCTTGCGCGACATCAAGAGCGACCTGAACCTTGGCAAGGGTGACCGCTCGTTCCCCAAGAAATCAACGGTCATGGGCCTGATCAGCAAATCCCGCAACAAGGAACTGGCCATCAACGTCGTGCTGCAAAACGAGGCCTTCCACATGCTGCGCTACGAGGAGGAGATCGAGCAACTCTCCAAAGCCTACGCGGTGTTCAAAAAGCGCCACGGCCTCTACGATTATGACGATCTGCTCTTCGGACTGGAACGCCTGCTGCGCGACTTTGAACCCGCCCGCGACTATGCCAAGGCCCGCTTCAAATACATCATGGTGGACGAATTCCAGGACACCAACCTCGTGCAGGCGCGCATCGTCAAGCTGCTGGGTGGGCAGGCGGGCAATGTCATGGCCGTGGGCGACGACGCCCAGTCCATCTACGCCTTCCGCGGGGCCAATGTGCACAATATCCTGTCCTTCGATCAGATGTTCGAGGGAACGAAACTGATCCGCCTGGAGCAGAACTACCGCTCCACCCAGCCCATCCTGGACCTGACCAACGCGCTGCTGGAGCAGGCGGAACTGAAGATCAGAAAACACCTGTTCACCGAGCGCACGGACAGCAACAAGCCGCAGCTGGTGCGCACCATCTCCGACCGCTCCCAGGCCCAGGCCGTGGTCTCCAAGATCCTGGAATTCGGGCGCAGCTATCCGCTGCATGAGGTCGCGGTGCTGTTCCGTGCAGGCTACCAGTCCTATGCCCTGGAGGTGGCGCTGAACAAGCTGGGCATCAAGTTTCAGAAGTTCGGAGGCATCCGCTTTACCGAGGCGGCGCATATCCGTGATGCGCTGAGCTTTCTGCGCCTAGTGCAGAACCCCTCGGACCTGCCCGCGTGGCAGCGCGTCATGGACCACGCCAAGGGCGTGGGCCCCAAGACCTGCGCCAAGATCTTCGCGGCAGTCATGGACGGCGACGAAAAAGCCCTGGCCGCAGCCTGCAAGCGCAACCAGGAGATCAAGGATGTGCTGGACTTCCTGGACAGCCTGCGCACCCAGAAACCGCAGCCCGCCGCCCTGCTGGCCCTGGTGCTTGAATTCTACCAGCCCATCCTGGAGAAAAAGTTCGCGGACGACTACCCCCGCCGCCAGTCCGGTCTGGAGCAGCTGCAGCGCATCGCCGCGGGCTACGACAACCTAGACGGCTTCCTGGGCGACATCTCGCTGGAGAACCCGGAGCAGGAAAAAGACAAGGACCTGGAGGAGACCCTGGTGCTGTCCACGGTGCACTCGGCCAAAGGTCTGGAATGGTCGGCCGTGGCGATCATCGACCTGGTGCAGGACCGTTTCCCCTCCCGCCACGCCCTGCAACGCGCCGAGGACCTGGAAGAGGAACGCCGCCTGCTGTATGTGGCCTGCACCCGGGCCAAGGACCGTCTGGCCCTGTTCGTGCCCAGCGTGATCTACAACCAGTTCAACGGGAGCAACGAACCGGCCCTGGAAAGTCCCTTTCTCTCCGAGTTGCCATTGAACACTTACGAGGCCTGGCGCGAGAGCTACTCCGGCGGCCTGTCCCAGGTGAACAGCGGCCCCCCTCGCAGCCCCGAAGCCCCGACCCTGCCGTCAGGCCCAAGCGCTCCGGGGAAAGCCCCCACGGGCTCGGGACTCGATCCCAGTCTTTTGGGCTATTGCCGCCACAAGATCTTCGGGCGCGGCAAGATCGTCGCCACCGCAGGCGAAGGGAAATACCGTATCAATTTCCCGGGGTTCGGACTCAAGGTCATCCTGGCCGACTATCTCGAGATGGAATAGCTTTCAGACATATCAGCAGGTTGCCCGCGTTTCTTTCACAAATTATTCACCCACAGCTTGATTTTTATGACATTCAAGGTCTATATTTGTTGGTATCGCAAAGGGTTCCAAAAGCTTTGTGGCCGCATCCCATGTCAATGAGGGGCGACATGGGAAAATTGATTTGCACCACAAGGACCGGGGGAGATTGTCATGTCATTTGCCAACTTGTTTGGCTCGGGCGGGGGGGTCCAGATACCCCTTGGCGAGGCATTGATCCGCGAAGGCCTGATCAATGAGAAGCAACTGGCCCAGTCAGTGGAGCGCCAGAACCAGGCCCAGGCAAAAGGCAGAACCCTGCACCTGTCCCGGGCCATCGTCGAAGGCGGCTTCGCAAGCGAAAAAGAAGTTCTGGCCCTGATCAACAAGGTCTACGGACTGGGTGCCAGCACCCTGACCGAGGACATCGACGAGCAGATCGAATCCGCCGGGGAAGGCCTCATGGGCCTGCGCATCCCCATCAGCGTCAAGCTCTCCCTGACCCTGGCCGTCTTCCTGCTGACCATCATGCTGGTCTTGTCCTATTTCATGCTCAAGCGGCAGGCCGACAACCTCTACCGGGAAAGCGTCAAGTCGGGAAAGATCAGCCTCGGCTACTTCACCACCGAGGCCAAGATTCCCCTGGTCAACGACGACACCCTGCGCCTGAACTCCCTGATCAAGGAAGTCACCCAGGTCGAAGGGTTGGTCTACGCCGTCATCGCCGGACGCGACGGCACCATCAAGGCCCACACCGACCTGAGCCAGATCGGAAGACCCCTGAAATTGAGCGGCAAGATCGGAGAGGTCTCCACCGAGAACAACATCACCTACTTCAAACGCCGGCTCCTGAACGACGAACAGATCCTGAATGTCACGGCCCCTGTGGAATTCAAGGGCAAAACCCTGGGCGAAGTCCATGTGGGCATTTCCCTGGACTTCATCCAGGATCGCATCGGCAAGGAGAAGGTCTTCATCTACGTGATGACCATCATCTTCTTCCTGATCGGCATGGCCGTGGCCGGGCTGTTGGGCACCAGCTTCTCCCGGCCCATCTCGCGACTTGTGGTCGCCACCAAGGAGATCTCGGGCGGCAACTACCACCACAAGATCAACTTCAGGCGCAAGGATGAGTTCGACGATCTGGGCAAGGCGTTCAACTACATGAGCCACGAGCTGTGGCTCAAGTCCATCATGCGCGAAAGTTTCGGCCGCTACGTCTCCACCACGATCCGCGACCTGATCCTGGCTGATCCCGAGAGCGTCTGGCTCAAGGGTACCAAATCCGAGGCGACCATCATGTTCTCCGACGTACGGGGCTTCACCAAGTATTCCGAATCCAGCGATCCTGCCGTGATCGTTGAAAACCTGAACCAGTTCTTCGATGTGGCCGCCAAGCACATCGAGGCCCACGGCGGATACATCGACAAGTTCATCGGTGATGAATTCCTGGCCGTTTTCGGTGGTCTGCCCAACTATGTGGGCGACCATGCCGTCAACGCCGTGCGCGCCGCCTGGAACATGCAGCTTGAACTCGCCCAAAAGGCAATCAACTCCGACAACCCCCTGCTCGGACGGGTGGGCACCTCCATCAACACCGGAGAGGTTGTTTCAGGTAACATCGGCTCGGAAGTTCGCATGGAGTACACGGTCATCGGCGATACCGTAAACACAGCCTCGCGCCTGAACGCCCTGGCCGGACCATGCAAGACCGTGCTCAGCGAAAGCACTTACGCCAGGGTCAAGGACTTCGTGGCCACCCAAATGCTGCAGCCGCAGATGGTCAAAGGCAAAACCAAAGCCTTGCAGCCCTATCAAATCGTAAAGGTCCATGACGAAGGCGAAGGCCCGGCCCCGCCTCCAATCCCCTTCAAGGGCGAAGGGATCGCACCCCCGCCCCCGCCCAAGGCTGGTCCGGCTGTAACCGCCCCTGCACCGCCCAAGGCACAGCCGCCCACGGCGGCCCAACAATCGGACAAGCCCGCCTCCGGCGTGGCTGCACCAACACCGCAGGCTCCCAAGAAGCCTGCTTAGCCTCAACCACGAGGGGGAGGACGTGAACTCGAAAACCCTGCGCCACATCCTGCTGGCAACACTGCTCATGGTCATAGCCCTGGCGATCGTCGGCTGTGGCTCCCAGAGGTCCACACGGGTATCACCCACACGCACCTCCAAGAGCTACTCCGTGGTCAAGGCCACCTCCAAGGACACCTTGAAGACCCTGGCCAACCGCTACATGGAGGATCCAGAAAAAGCCTGGATCATTGCCGCGTACAACAGGATCGACTCCGTCAAGGAAGGTGACATCGTCATCATCCCCCGAACCCCCCTCAACCTGGGCGGTATCCAAGACGGCCGGCTCCAGACCATCCCGGTACTGACCTACAGCGGATTTTCCGAAGACGTGTCCGATGCCATCACCATCAAGCGGACCGACTTTGTAGCGCAGATGCAGTACCTGAAGGACAAGGGCTACACCCCTGTGGCCTTGGACCGCTTCTACGACTTCCTGGAATTCAAGGAACAGGCCCCTGAAAAAGCGGTGGTAATCACCATCGACGACGTGGGCCAGAGCACCTTCAGCGTCGCCTTCCCCGTCCTCCAGCAATTCGGTTACCCGGCCACAGTATTCGTTGCCACCGACCTGGTCAGCGGCAAGGGCAACGCCCTGGACTGGGATCAGATCCGTCAGATGCACGAAAGCGGCATCGGCATCGGGCACAGAACCAAAACCCTGCGCAACCTGACCCGCCGCCTGGGCGACGAGACCTTCGAGGATTACATCATCGCCGTGGACCGGGAGATGACCGTACCCAGCCTGCAGTTCAAGACGGAACTGAGCATGGCCCCTGAGTTCTTTGCCTACCCCTTTGGGGCCACCAACGAGTTGGTAATTTCCCTGCTCAAAAAGAACAAATTCAGAGGGGCCCTGACCCTGAGCAAGGGATCCAACCCCTTCTTCACCAACAACTACCTGGTCAAACGCAACCCCGTACCCGGCAACATGAGCCTCGCCGAGTTTGAGAAACTTTTTGTCTTCTCCCAAAAAGGAGAATCACAATGAAAACTCTTATTTTTTCAATAGTCCTGGCCCTGGCTGCCTGGTTGACCCTTCCGGCACCTGCCGTCGCCGACCTTGTTGACGAAACCCGGGCCATCGCCGCGCTGGGAGAGCAAGATCCCTTTGTGCTTCTGGCCCCCCTTGCCAAGGAACAGGCCAAGGCCGCACAGGCCGCAGGCGATCAGGTCAAGGCCTTGGAGCTGTACCGTATCGTGCTGACCATCGACAGGAGCGACCGGGAAGCGCATCGCCTGGCCAGCGAGGTCAAAACAAATCTCGACGCCCAGTCCACAGCAAGATTTGAACAGGGCCTCGCCAAGTTCAATGCCGGAGAAAAGGATTCCGCACGCACGGACTTCCTGGCCTCCCTGCATCTGAGTCCTGACAACCTCGCAGCCCTGCCCTACTTGAAGGAAGGCTACACCCCCCAGGTGCTTGAGGAGTACACCATCCAGGAAGGCGACACCCTGCGGCGCATTTCCGAAAAGATCTATGACAACCCCGGCGGAGAGTTGTTGCTGACACGCATCAACAACCTGTCCATCGCCGATGCCCTGAAACCAGGCGTGATCATCAGGACCCCGGTCATCGACAAGGTGCTCACCCGTCGTTTGTACGCTGCCCTCCCCGCGGAGGAAGACTCTGCCAAGGCCAAGGCCAAGGCCAAGGCATCCACAGTCCGTGTGACCGTGCAGGAATCCGCCACCTCCTCAATGATGAACGAGGTGGACCTGGGTACGGCCGATGCTGGAGGTTCCGGAGCTCTGCTGGCCATGGCGAAGCTGCAATTGGGGAATGGTCTGTTCGAGACGGCGGTGTCCATGACCGACGAAGTCCTGTCCACCGACCCCACCAACGCAGAGGCTAGCGAGATTCGCAACGAATCCTACTACAAATTGGCCAACCAGCTTTGGTCCAAGGGTTCCGCCTCGGAGGCCATGCGTTCGCTGATCCGACTGCCCAAGGGCTACAAGGACTCGGCCAAGCTGCGCAAGCAGGTCGAAGACAAGCTCACGGCCGATTCCGAACCCCTGTACCTCACGGGGGTCAAGCACTTCCTGAATGAGGACCTGGAGAAGGCAGCAGAGCAGTGGGAACTGACCCTGCAAGTCAACCCCTACCACGCCAAGGCCCGCGCAGACCTGGAGAAGGCGCGACAGCTGCTTGAGGCCGTCAAGGGGCTCTAGAACGTCCCCTGCCGAATGCACCTCGTCCCCCTGCCGCACTTCGGCGGGGGGACGTTTCGTTGCGGCCCCCGACAAGGTGATCTTGTTCTCGCGCCCCAATCAAGGTAAGCGGTTGTATCTCTGTTTCAAACGTTATCTTCAAGGACACCCGCATGCCGCAAGGAATCCTCGGTCTGATCGCCTTCATCGCCCTGGCTTGGCTCTTCTCGGAAAACCGCAGGGCCTTCCGCCTGCGAACCGTTGCGGCAGGGCTGGGCCTGCAATTTGCCGTGGGCCTGCTGCTGCTCAAAATCCCCGGCTCCCAACATGTCTTCATTTTTTTGAATCAGGCCGTCGAAATCCTGGATCAGGCCACCACCGCAGGCACCAGTTTCGTCTTCGGATACCTCGGGGGAGGCAGCCTGCCCTTCACTGAGCCCTGGCCCGGAGCAGCTTTTGTCTTCGCCCTGAAGGCGCTGCCCATCATCGTCGTCATGAGCGCCTTGTCATCCCTGCTCTTTCATTGGAAAATCATCCCGGCTGTGGTCCGTTTGTTTTCGCTGATCCTGCAACGCACCATGCATATCGGAGGGGCTCTCGGGGTAGGCGCGGCCGCCAACATCTTCGTGGGCATGGTCGAAGCCCCGCTCCTGGTGCGACCCTATTTGCTGAACATGACCCGCAGCGAGTTGTTCGCCCTCATGACTTGTGGCATGGCCACCGTGGCCGGCACCGTCCTGGTGCTCTACGCCCAGATCATCGGCCCTGTGGTGCCTGGTGCCATGGGACATATCCTGGCCGCGTCCCTGATGAGCGCACCGGCCTCCCTCATGCTGGCCATGATCATGATCCCCGAAAGCGCGGATTGCACCCGGGGCGACATCGCCTCCCCGGACAACGCCGTCAGTTCCATGGACGCCATCACCAAGGGCACTGCCAGCGGAGTTCAACTGCTGATCAACGTCATCGGCCTGCTCATCGTGCTGGTGGCCCTGGTCAGCCTGGTCAACCAATTCCTGGTGCTGCTACCCGAGGTTTTCGGCGCCCCCCTGACCCTGGAACGTCTGCTGGGATGGCTCATGAGTCCGCTTGTCTGGTTGGCCGGCGTTCCCTGGGCCGAGGCCGCAACCGCCGGCAAGTTGATGGGCATCAAGACCGTGCTCAATGAATTTCTGGCCTATCTTGCCCTGGCAGGGACCCCGGCCGAGGTCCTCTCGGAGAAGAGTCGGGTGATCATGACCTACACTATGTGCGGCTTCGCCAACCCGGGCAGCCTGGGCATCATGATTGCCGGGCTGGGCACCATGGTCCCGGAGCGTCGCCAGGAGATCATCGCTTTGGGAGTCAGATCCGTTGTTGCCGGAACACTGGCCACGTTGATGACCGGGGCGGTGGTCAGCCTGCTTTACTAGTGCAGGCCTGCAGCACTACACATTCTTCTATATCCATGATATTGATCATCGTATTCTGCCTTCACACCAGGAGCTGACGATGAATCGCATTCTGTGGGCCGCTGTGGCCGCCATGACTCTGCTGCTGCCCAGTCCGTGCCAGGCCCGATCCTGGAGCATCGATGACAACCACACCCAGGCCGCATTCAGCATCAGGCATGTCGCAGGCAAGGTCCTCGGTTTTTTCAACAAGTTCGAAGGAACCATCGTCGATCCCGACATGCCGGGTCACGGGATGATCGACGTACGGATTGCCGTCGACTCCATCAACACCGGGGTGGAGCAGCGCGACGCCCATCTGAAGACAGCGGACTTCTTCGACAGCGCCGACAATCCACAGATCCACTTCACCAGTGCAAAGATCATGGCCAAGGGCGATGGCTGGTTCGAGGCACACGGGGTCCTGACCATTCGTGGAATCAACCGCTCGATGGTCCTGCCCTTTACCTTGACCGAGATCAAAAAGTATCCTCCGGTACCGGGCATGGAGTGCATGGACGTGCTCGGATTCCAGGCCCACGCCACCTTGAACAGGCTTGATTTCGAAGTGGGCGATGGCAAGTTCTACAAGCTGGGCATCGTTGACGACACGGTGGGCATCACCCTGTATGGCGAACTGCTGAGTCCCAGACCCGACTGCCACTAACCCAAAAAAAAGCCGCCGCCTTTACAGGCAGCGGCTTTTCCAAACACCACACAGTCCCAGGCGGAACCGCTATTTGCCGAAGCTGCGTTCGAACAACTCGGCCAGGGCCTTGCGGCCATCGTCATTCAAAAAGCGGGTGCCGGTGCCGGTGAAGTGGTGGTGCCCGATGACCGGGGTTCCAACCTCTTCCCAACCTCCACGCTGCCACTGGAACCAGGCCTTTTTCTCCTGGTCAAAAACGAACAACGGCTTGTTGCAGATCTTGGCATACTCGGCTGCCCAACCGGTACCGCCGGTGACGGTCCCATCCTCCTGGATGGCACCCACGACATAAACCTCATGACCGCTGGAGACCTGCCAGCAGATGCTTTGCAAGACCTTGCGAAAGATGGGCGCATTGGAATACTTGCGGTTCATGAGCCGCGACACGTAGGTCAAACTGACATCCTTAAGGGTCAGTTCCTCGGAGGTCAGTACGCGCACACCGCGCTGACGATCGATCTGATGGCCTTCAAAGCTGTAATTGACCTCTTCCAGACCGAATCTCTCGGCCAATGCCCCGAACTCCGTCTCGGCACCGTTGGCGCCGCCGCTGTACAGGATGTACCCGCTATTTCCCATTGGCTTCCTCCTGGGTTGGTATCGACGTAATGACTAAAAATAGCACAGCAATATTCCAGCTGCAACGTGTTCGCCATTGGTTGCGCAAGTCCATGCTGGTCAAGGACTGCCAGCGTTACAAGAGAGCGCACCCTGCATCATTTCGGATAACGCTCACAAGCGCAGACAGGGCTCTTTCCCCTCGCCTCTCTGCACGATGTTAAGACCGCATCGATTTGGCTGAAACGCACTTTGCCGAATCCATTCATCCAGACAGGCGTGTTGGATCGCCACGGCGATCATCCCACGGCGATCGTGCCTGATGAAGATGTAAACGAGATGACACCGAGGAGAAAATCCGATCATCAACGCAACACTGGCATCAAGCTTTCATAAAAAGATCGAACCATGTCCGATCTGCATACACGTCTCCATACGCCCAACATTATTAGACAAAACTCATCACCCCGAGATTTATCACCTCTTTCCAACGCTCTTTCTTGCACTCATCAAGCCCTTGGGCTAACCTCCACAACCTCATGATGTCCTTCAGGTGGCACCAAGCCATAACAGGGAATCCGGTGTGAAACCGGAGCGGTCCCGCCGCTGTGATCCCCAGT
This sequence comes from Pseudomonadota bacterium, assembly GCA_018816865.1. Lineage (GTDB taxonomy): Bacteria > Desulfobacterota > Desulfovibrionia > Desulfovibrionales > Desulfovibrionaceae > Desulfovibrio_Q. The sequence continues at coordinate 3,113 of JAHIUW010000015.1, read as the reverse complement.
CATTTTTCCGGCCACACCATGCCACTGCCCTCGCGGCGGGAAGGCTGACCGGAGGGGGAAAGCCAGAAGACCTACCTGAAGCGTTTCTTACCGAATGCGGCCCGCGGAGGCCACAGACGGGGATTCATTATCATCCACAAAAACCGTACTCGGATTTCGGGCGACTCTGCCGACCGTGAAACTGACTACGGAAACCTAGCAAGCAGCTGAATCACCTCCCACCGGGCCGGTGCTTTTCGCTCTCCGCCCTGCGCTGTTTGCCGAGAGACTCTTATGCCCAGCCACATTCAGAAACGTGATGGATGCGTTGAAACATGGTCCACCAAACGCATTGGAAACGCCATCTTCAAGGCCCTCAAAGGCAGTGGGATCAAAGACCCCCTGCTCGCCAACCGCTTGGCCAAGAAAGTTGAGGCCAAACTCGTCGACATTGATGTCCCCGAGCAAGAGCAGGTGCAGGACATGGTCCAGCAGGTGCTCATGGAAGTCCGCCTGTACAAAGTTGCCGAACGCTACATCATCTACCGCGAAAAGCGCCGCGAACTCCGCACCCAGAACGAGGCTTTTCTGGATATCGCTGGGGTGACCGAAAGCTATCTCGACAATGTCGACTGGCGAGTCAACGAGAACTCGAACATGGTCCACTCATTTCAGGGTCTGATCCTGCACATGGCCGGATCAGTGCAGGCCAGATATGTTCTGGAGAAATATCCCGAAGAAGTGCGCATGGCCCATAACCATGCCTACTTCCACATCCACGACCTGTCTTTCGGCCTGGCCGGCTACTGCTCCGGCTGGAGCCTGCGCGATCTGCTGCTGGAAGGTTTCAACCTTCCCGACCGCTGCTCATCCACCCCAGCGAAACATTTCGACGCCGCCTGCGGACAGATGGTCAACTTCCTGGGAACGCTGCAGAACGAATGGGCCGGGGCCCAGGCCTTCAACAACGTGGACACCTATCTGGCTCCGTTCATCAGGCTCGACGGCCTGAACTACGCCACGGTGAAACAGCAAATCCAGAAACTGCTCCACAACCTGAACGCGACCTCCCGCTGGGGCGGCCAAAGCCCTTTCACCAACTTCACGTTTGATTTCGTTCCGCCGTCGCACATTGCCAACGAACCCATCATCGTCGGCGGGGCCTTCCAGGATTCCACCTACGGCGAATACGCCGAGGAAATGGCCATGATCAACCGGGCCTTCCTGGAAGTCATGCTCGAGGGGGACGCCAACGGACGCATCTTCTCCTTCCCCATTCCCACGTACAACGTCACCGAGGACTTCCCTTGGGAATCCCAGGAAGGCAAGCTGCTGTTGCAGATGACCGCCAAATACGGAGCGCCCTACTTCCAGAACTTCATCAACTCGGACCTGAACCCCGAGGATGTGCGCTCCATGTGCTGTCGCCTTCAGATGGACCTGCGGGAGATCCGCAAGAAGACTGGCGGACTCTTCGGGGCGGGCGACCTGACCGGTTCCATCGGCGTTGTCACCTTGAATCTGCCCAAGCTGGCTTATCTGGCGCATAACGAAGACGACTTCATCGATCTGGTCACCGAGTACGCCGAACTGGCCAGCGAATCCCTGGAATTCAAGCGTAAGATCGTGGAGAAGAACCTTGATGCGGGGATGTTCCCGTTCTCCAGGCGCTACCTTAAGAACGGCTTCAACGGCCATTTCTCGACCATCGGCCTCATCGGTGGCCACGAGGCCTGCATGAATATGCTGGGCAAGGGCATCGACACCGAGTCCGGCACGCGCCTCATGCAACGGGTCCTGAACCTGTTGCGCGAACTCGTAATTACATTCCAGGAAAAGACCGGCCACCTGTACAACCTGGAGGCCACCCCGGGCGAGGGCACTTGTTATCGTCTGGCCAAGATCGACAAGGGCCTTTACGAAGATATCTACACCTCCGGCGACAAAGTGCCCTATTACACCAACTCGACACTGCTCCCCGTGGGATCAACCGAGGACGTGTTTTTCGCCTTGGAGCACCAGGACAAACTCCAGACGCTGTACAACGGCGGAACTGTCTTTCACACCTTCCTCGGCGAAGCCGCGCCCAGCGAGGAAAGCGTGAAGAACTTCCTGCTCAAAGCCTTGAGCCTGACCAAAATACCCTACATCTCGGTGACTCCAACCTTCTCCATCTGCAAGGAGCACGGCTATCTCTATGGTGAGCACTTCGACTGCCCAACCTGTGGCAACGAGACCGAGGTCTATACCCGTGTGGTGGGCTACTATCGCCCGGTAGGCCGCTGGAACAAAGGCAAGCAGGAAGAGTACAAGGATCGCGCGGAATACACCATGGATACATTCTGCACCCCGGCGTAACGTCAGCAGGAGGGAGAACCCATGATTCTCGATGCCAACCAACTCGCCGCCGTCAGACAACGAAACGACGAAGAGTTACGCAGAGGGAGCCGCGCAACGCATGGCTATCCTGCTCAAACCATCCTGAACCTGATGCACACCATTGAAGCTCTCAAGAAAGAGAAGAGCAAGTGGAAAAAACTGGCACAGGGAAGGGCAAAGGCCCTCGTTGATATCAATGAGATCATTGCCCGAACAGTGAACGGGGCAGAGAACAGCTGACCAAAAGTCTCACCAACAACCAAGCCCGTCTTCCAAACCCTGGAAGGCGGGCTTTTCTTCTGCTTCGTTCCTGGCCCTACGCCCCCCTGACATCGCTTTAGCCACTCAAGTCACTCTAAGACCGTCACAGGCGCTCAACGACCAACCACAGCCCCGATAAAGACCCTTGATGGGCGCGAAGAACTAAACAGACACTTGTGCCCCGATGCGTTCGCGTAGCGCTTGGCGTAATTCAGTTACGCCCTTTGGGGAACGACAACGTTCAGAGGATGCTGCGGGGAATTCCGCCCCTGGGTTGGAGCCAGATCAATCGAGGACTACTCCACTTCGCACGTCCATGGAGATCTCCCCTTGCGTGTTCGTTCAACCCACCCCAACGCGAAAAAGGTCCGCAAGCTTTGACTTGCGGACCTTTTAAAAGAGAGTCCTGGCACCGGCCTACTTTCCCACTGACTGAACGGCAGTATCATCGGCGATGAAGGGCTTAACTTCCGAGTTCGGAATGGGATCGGGTG
>JAHIUW010000014.1 GCA_018816865.1 Pseudomonadota bacterium | reverse complement strand
CTGGGCGACCTGTTTGACGCCGCACGCGGGGAGCGGCAAGGCGATCAGGCACAAGAGCAAGGCGACGGTGACACCATTGCCCTTGGCCAGGGTGACGCCTTTCTTGGCGGTGACCCGGCCATAGGCGGCCCACAGGGCACCAAGGCCCACCACGATGTCGTTGGCCATGGCGGCCATTTCGGCATTGCCGAAGTCGACTCCCAGGCGCGGCAACACAACGCCGAGCAGCATCAGAAGGATGCCCTGAAAGGTCTTGCTGGTGAGAAAGTTTTTGGTCTCGGACACGGGGGTCTCCTTTGGTTATTCGTTCAAGACGCCACCGGCCCTGCCGCCGGTCTGGTCCACGATGGTGAGGATGAAGGGCTGTTCGCCCAGCTCGTTCTTCAAGGCGGCCATGGCCGCGCTGGAGCTGACCACCGCATCCTGCCCGGCCAGGAAACAGCGCCCGGTCCCGGGGGCGATGCAGCCCTCCAGCTCGCAGCGGAACAGCGGCTTGCTGCCGACAAAGTTGGCCGTGTGGATCAGGATGCCGGTTCTGCCGGGTACATCCTTGACCAGGAAGCACTGGCTATGAGCCTTGGAGCTGTAGGGTTCGCATTCATATTCGCCCGGGGGGATGCAGATGATGCTGGTGCGGTTGTCACGCCAGGGGAGTTCCCCGGAGTAGAGCCTCAGCCCGCCCAGGCGCAGCTTGCCGAACGTGCCCTCGTCGCTGGTTTCCATCCTGGTGAGCACCAGGTGCTTTTTGTTTTCGTTCATTTCACTCTGCGCCTCCTTGTTGTTTGCCATGTTGGCCGGAAGGGGGACGAGCCAAGCGGTGGGCGGCCCGCCCCCTTCCGGCACGGCCACGGGTATGCGGTAGGCCCACAGATATCGGGGGTCGGTGAAATGCGTCTTGTAAAGGGCTTTACAAACAGTGTTTGCTGAAGGATGGGCAAGAGAAAAGGCCGCCCGTCCGGATGGACGAGCGGCCTTGATGGGGGTGCTGGTGGGCGTTAGGGGTTTTTGATGCCGCAGTTGTTCCGCTGCTCTTCAATCAGTTCATCATACCGGCGCATCTGGATGTGCGCCAGTGTCCAAGGCAGTCGGAATGACAGGATGAAGGCCATGACGGCAAAGCCAAGGTAGAGCCGCTCTATCCAGATCTCGACGCCGGGGAAATCAGAGACCAAGGTGGAGATGAAGATCAGCGTCAGGGTGACCAGATAAAGCACGAACATCCACTTGTTGCGGACAAGGCGGCGATTGATGTTGTTCCTGTTAAGTTCCGTGAACTGCCAACTGTCCCTCGCCGCCACGCTGGAGGGATCACCGATGATGGTAATCACCGCCACCAAAAAACCGGAAAGGATGGAAAAGACAGTCACGATGATGTTCACGGCCTTCTCGTTGCCATGGATGATTGGCTGCCCCCAAAACGACACGGCAACACCAGCCGTGAGAGCAAAAATGAAGTACAGGCATCGTCCGGTTGCAATCTTCATCTACTGGTCCAGAAGTCCCTTTTGTTCAAGTTCGGCGAGGTAAGTATTCATCGCCCGCCAAACGGATTTGTAATCCACTGTCTTTCCGTCCTTAGGAACCTTGATTTTCTGACGAAGTGTGATGGCCTCTGACGAGATCATCTCATCATCATAGGTCACGATCTTGAACCCCTCGCCATCCTCATCAGTGACAATCATCTCAGCCAGGGATTCTATCCTTCGCTGTCCTATTTCACCACCTTTGATTCTTCTGTCAAATCGAATGATCAATTCGGCGGTTAGGTTTTCCGCATCCGAATATTCCTTCAAGGCTTCATCTTTCGCAAATAGGCCCTTCAATTCATTAGAAATACTATGGAATAATTTTCTTTGCGTGGTTCGCTGTACCCGCTCTTCGTGCGTCTGGGTGGCGGTAAACAGCCCTGCGTTCATGTGCAACCGCTTGACTCCCTTTTCTCGGATCAGGGCGATTTTATTCACGTCCGCCACCTTGACCAGAGCAAATGCCAGGGCCTGGTCCGGTTGCTCCGTTTCGGCGAAGAGATGGCGCAGATACTCGCTCGCCTTTTTGACATGCACACCAGTGGAACAGAACAGGACATGGTTGTCCTGCACCAGTAGCATGATGTCGCCGTCCATGAAGTCCTTCCCCGCAGGAGGAGGGAGCGTTCCCAAGTCAACCTCTTTCACCTTCTTGGGCTTGGGAACCAATGAGACAGCCTCGCCCGGAGTGGATACAGCCACATGGAGCAATTGGCCTCCTTTTTTGCGCGGCTTGAAATGGCAACAAGCCACCTCTTGGCCGTCGATGAGGAAGGTCCTGTCTTCGATATTAGGTGTCTTTTCGTGGGCGCGGTTCAGATAGTGAGCCAGGGTATGTTTGGCTTTTTTGCCATCGTCGTCAGTCATGAAAGTAACCCGGAGATAACTCAGCGTCTTGGATCGTTCTTCGTTGGCCATTCCCCCCCCTGTCCGTTTGGTAATGATGCCGTTCTGCGACCCTGCCCAATGCCTTATTGCGGGGTATAGATCAGACACTCCTTGAGCATCGGCATGCCGAGAACGGAACCGGCACCGAGGCCCTCAACCATCACCCTCTGCCCGGCGGCCAGCGCGCCTGCCTTTTCCAGGGCCGTACACGTGGTGAAGTCTTTCTGCTCAATTAATTGCTCCAGGATCTGCACGTCGAAGAGGTCGGCATGCACCTGCGCCACGCCATACTGGTCCGCAGCAAAAACAAGTACAGGG
>JAHIUW010000013.1 GCA_018816865.1 Pseudomonadota bacterium | reverse complement strand
CAAGCGGCACAGCACGCCGGGAACACAACGCCCGCTCCTGGGCCACACGGGCCTCGCAAGCCGCTTCCATCCTCTCCAATGCTTGGCGGACCTCTTGTAATTCCATCAAAACAGCCTCGGCCTGCGCCCGACTCTGCAACCCCTCCGCCCCGACCAAGGGACCCCGCATACACCCTCCGCTTTCACTCATTGCCGACCCTTCATCCCCACTTCAACGGTCCAAATCTCTGGCGTCGCACACCTGGAAAAGATATCCGGGCCGCAGCGCAACGTCAAGCATAACAGGATTTATTTTCCTTAAATCAAGCTACACCGTACATTGTTTTACAAACAAAACCCCACCTCAAGAGATGGGGCCAAAAAAATGCCTCCAGGCCAGGCCACCCGGCAGGCGAAACGCCAAAACGCACACCCGAACGCACACCCGAACGCACACCCGAACGCACACCCGAACGCACACCCGAACGCACACCCGAACGCACACCTGGGGTGTACGTACCGGGCCACGCCGGGCAAAGCTGTGCTCAGGGCACCCGGAGCCCCAGACAGTCCGGAGCGCTCAGGACGCAGCTACATCATTTCCCGGGCCATCCAGATCACACGCCCGACGACCTGAACGTTCAGCTGCTCACCAACCACCACTTCCAACGGATCATAGAACCGGCGGTTGTCGCTGACCAGCACCAGCAGCCCAGGCTTCTTCTCCAGACGCTTGACCACGATCTCGTCGTCCATGCGCACCGCATAGATCTTGCCCGCCAGAATGTCCTGCTGCGACAGGTCCACCAGCACCACATCCTCGTCCTCAAGGGTCGGTTCCATACTCTGCCCAGTGACCCGCATCAGGCGCATGGCGTCGACCTTGCCCCGGCCGTTCAGCCAGGCCCGACGAAAGGCATAATACCCCAGGACCCGATCCTCGGTCTCCAGGCTGCCACCTCCGCCCGAGAGCTTGGCCTCCACCAAGGGAATGAAGTCGAACCCCTCCTCGCCACGGCCAGGACCGGCAGGCAGATCCTCACGCACCGTACCCTGATCCAGATACATGGCCCCACGTCCGGTCTCCATCCAGAACGGATTCAACCCGTGGCCGCGAAACAGCTTGAGCATCCATTCGGCAGGGATCTTGTCCTTGGCCTTGGCATCAGAGACTGCGCCACGGCTGACGCCCAACTCCTCGGCCAAGGCGCTCTGGGTGGTCAGGTTCATGGCCTGCATCATTCGGGCAATGATCTGCGCGGCCCCGAAGCCGCCAAGGGAAGGAATTTTTGAATCGTCTGCTTTTCTCTGAACTTTCAGGGCCATAACGAACACACCTCGCTTTAGGGTAACGATTGACAGCACATCTTTGTACGATTCAAACGTTCTGCTGTCAAGCAAACAAGAATATTTAAAGCATTACTTTAGACTTTCCAATCAGCTGCAAATGAGTCATCATGGCAGCAATCATTTCCCACACCGACAACAACGGACAAACTCATGGTCTTCCGTCTTTTTCTGGCCTTTGCCACCGTGCCACTGATCGAGATCTATCTGTTGATGAAGGTCGGTTCCGCCATCGGTGCCGAGGCCACCATCGCCATCGTGCTAATCACGGGCTTCGCGGGCGCCTGGCTGGCCCGCGCCCAGGGCGTAAGCGTCCTGAACAAGATGCGCGCGGACATGAACCGGGGCATTCCGCCCACCGGGCAACTGGTGGATGCGGCCCTGATCCTTGTCGCCGGAGTGTTTCTGCTGACCCCCGGCTTCGCCACGGACATCGCCGGCCTGTTGCTGCTCATCCCGCCCGTGCGCGCCAAACTCAAGACTGTCTTGGGGCGCAGGCTTTCGGACATGGCCCGCAGTACCAACGTGACCATCATCCACCGCTAGGTTCGCCCCGAACGCGCCATGCCAGGACAGGACCAACCAGCGAAGGTTCTCCACCACTCCAGGAGCGACTGGACCGACATCTCCATGGCCCTGCCCGAGGGATGTTGCCGCAGCGCCATGGATGACGACACCGTCTGGGACTGGACCCTGGTGCTCAAGGCGCGGCGTGTTCCGCACCGCACCGGTCGAGGCCCAAGGGGCTGGCATATCCTGGTGCCCGCCGCCCGCCTGGCCGAGGCCGTCCAGGAAATCACGGCCTTTGAATTCGAAAACCCACCCCGGGCAGAATTCTCCGTCACGCCCCCCCTGCCACCCGGCCTGGAGGCCCAGGGAGTGGCCCTAGTCATGGCCCTGGCCGCAGTGCACTTCGTCGTCATCACCCACCCTCTGCCCGGCTGGGGTCTCTATCCCGAGGACTGGCTGGAAATGGGTGCCGCAAACGCCCAGCTGATCCTCTCCGGTGAGTGGTGGCGCAGCGTAACAGCCCTGACCCTGCACGCCGACCCGGCTCATTTTCTGGGCAATGCGGTGCTCGGCGGCGTCTTCGTGGCCTGTCTGTGCCGCGCTGCTGGCAGCGGGACCGCCTGGCTGCTGTTTGTGCTCTCCGGGATGCTCGGCAACCTCGCCAATGCCTGGCTGCGCGGGGGAGGACATGTCTCCGTGGGGGCGTCCACCGCCGTGTTCGGGACCGTCGGGGCCCTGGGGGCACTGTCCATGGTGCGCGAGGGTCGTCTGGATTTTCGGCGCGCCGCAGCCCCGGTTGTGGCCGGATTGGCACTGTTGGGCATGCTGGGCACGGGTGGCGAACGCACGGACCTGGGTGCGCATCTCTTCGGTTTCCTGGCGGGTCTGCCGCTGGGGGCCCTCTGCGGACGCCTGATCATGCAACTCGGGATACCCGACAAGCGGACGCAGTGGGTACTGGGAACTCTGGCCCTGGCCCTGATGACCCTGTCCTGGTCCCTGGCACTTCTAAACTGAGACCTGCCGGGAATCTTTTCATAAACCAAGGCCCCAGCGCCGCCCCCTGGCCAGCCCAAGGGTTGTCATGCGCCCTTTACTCCCGCCCTGGGACGCCCCCGGCTTTCAAGGCCCAAACCTGCCGACCTCGACAGACTCCCAGCCCCCCCCCAGAGAAGAAGCCCACGGGGTTTCCCCCACGGGCTTTAATGCTACTTGCCCAGCATCACCCAGACCCCGTCCCAGTCCTCGGGCGGGGGATGCTTGAGGTACTGGCGACAACGTTCGGCCCACACGGACGACAGCCCATCGCCGGGATGAAGGTCGAGGATCTCCTGAAACAGGGCAAGTCCACCGCCAAAATCACGTCCGCGACACGCTGCCTGTCCCCGGGAAAACAGCTCCAGCACTTGCTCCAGGTGCGGAAAGGTCTCCGGCGTATGGAAATCCAGCACCTCATACACGGCCACGGCACTGGTCTTACCCTTGACCGTCATCCTGTCAGCCTCGCGCATCACGTAGCTGTCCACGAGCTTGGCGCGGGTGAATTCGCTGATCAGGATATTGGTGCGGTAAGTCTTGCAGGCGGACTCCAGCCGCGCGGCCAGGTTCACCCCGTCGCCAATGACCGTGTAGTCCATGCGCCGCAGGGAACCGATATTACCCACCACCACGGGGTTGGTGTTGATGCCGATGCCGATGTTGATGGTCTGCTTGCCCCGGGCCACACGCTCCAGATTGAAGGCATACAGGGCGCGCATCATGCCCACGGCGGCGGTCACGGAGTTGTCCTCGTCCCGGCCCGTGGCAAAGGGGGTACCGAACACGGCCATGATGGCATCGCCGATGTATTTGTCCAGAATGCCCTGATGCTCGAACAGCACATCCACCATCAGGGTGAAGTACTCGTTGAGCATGGACACGGTCTCCTCCGCGCCCAGGGTCTCGGACAGGGTGGTAAAGCCGCGGATGTCCGAAAACAGCACCGTGGCCTCCAGGGACTTGCCTCCCAACAAGTCGTCGCCGCCCTCCAGCAACTTGTCCGCCACCTCCTTGGTCATGTAGCGGGCCAGGGTCCCTTTCAGGCGTTTCTCACCGCTGATGTCCTCGAAGACCAGCATGGTGCCCAGCAGCTCCTGCTTGGAGTTCTTGAGGGGCACGGCATTGAAGTTCACGGTGATGGTCTTGCCCCCGTCCAGAAACAGCTCAGTGTCCACGGCGATGTCGGGTTCGCCGCTGGCGGCCACCTTGGTGGCCATGTCCACCACCCACTGGTTGGCTCCACGAAACAGCTGGGCAACTTCGCGATCGTGATAGTCGGCCGCTTCGCGACCCAGAATACGGGAAGCGGCACGGTTGCATTTCTCCACCCGGCCCGTTGCTGTGAGCGTCAGCACACCGTTGCTCATGCTCTGCAACATGCTCTCGGAGTAGTTCTTCATGTTCAGAACATCCTCGAAGAGCTTGGCGTTTTCGATGGCGATGGCCGCCTGGGCCGAAAAGGATTTGAGCCTGCGTTCGTCCAGCCGATTGAAGGGGCCGCCCGCTTTGTTCAGGACCTGGGTCACGCCGAGAACCTTGCCCTCCTTGTTCAGCACCGGGCTGCAGAGGATACTGTCGGTCTTGTAGCCGGTCTTCTTGTCCACCGCCTGGTTGAAGCGCTGGTCCGCGTAGGCATCGGGAATGTTCACCGTCTCGCCGCTGCAAAAGACCTCGCCCGCGATGCCCATGCTGTTTGGAAACCTGATCTCCAGCTGATTGAGCCCCTGGGCCACCTGAGACCAGAGCTCACCGGTCTTCTCATCGTTCAGGAACAGGGTGCTGCGGTCGGCCTGCAGGATATGAGTCGAGGTATCCATGATCTTTTGCAACAGGGGCACCAGGTGCAGTTCCGTGGAAATGGCCTGGGTCAGCTCCTGAAGATAGGTCTCCTCCTCGCGGGCGCGCTCCACCTGCTCGAAGAGCTGGGCATTCTGGAGGGCGGACGAGGCCTGCGAGGCCAGGGCCTCCAGCAGGGACAGGTCGGATTCCGAAAAATTGCCCTCCATCTTGTTCAAGAGCTGCAGCACCCCCACCACCTCGGACAGCTTGGTGCGGATGGGGGCGGTGATGATGTTGCGGGTCCGGTAGCCGGTCTTCTTGTCCACGTCGGAATTGAAGCGCGGATCGGCGTAGGCATCGGGGATGATGATCGCCCGACCGCTGCTGAAGACGGCCCCGGCGATGCCCCTGGTGTTTGGGAAACGTATCTCCTGCTGGCTGTCGCCCATGGCCACCCGGGAGAACAGTTCGTCCGTCTCCGGGTCGTTCAAAAAGATGGTGCCGCGATCGGCATTGACCGCAGCCGAGGTGATCTCCACCAGGCGCCGGAAGAGCACGTCCAGAGACAGGGAATCCGCCAGGCGGTTGGAGACGTCCAGCAGGGCGTTCATCTTGCCCAGGACGTCGGCCAGCTTGCCCAGAAACTCGTCGCGATCCGAGGACGAGAGCGTACCCAGAAGCCGCCGGATGTCGTCCTGCTCCAGCCTGTGCTCCAGGATCTGGCTGAGAAGTACGCTATCGGATTCGTGGGTTTTCGTAAGTACCATGTCGCTGCCCGCCCTTGGTTCCCTTGCTGCCTGCTCCTCGTTGGGAAATGTGCGTTCAGAATATGATAAATAAACGGATTCTGACAAGGAATACCGCATTCGCGTTGCAGCCCAGGCCCCACAGGGAGTCTTTAAGAAGCAATCCAAACCCAGCTGTTTCTTGCCGAGACTGACCCGATGAAGTAATTTGGGACGAGCCTGACTGCATTGACCAAGCCCCGAAGGAGGACCGAGCATGACCACCAAAACCCACAAGGCCTTGGCCGGACTCAAAGCCTCCCTTGCAGCTGATTCCCTGTCCCTGGGTGCACACTGGATCTACGATGCGGCCCTCATTGCCCAACGCTTCGGCCGCGTGGATTCTCTCCTGGCCCCCGGCCCGGATTCCTATCACAAACACCGTGGTGCCGGGGACTTCACCCACTACGGCGACCAGACCTTCGCCCTGCTGCGCAGCGTCTCGGAGAACAAGGGCTTCACGGTGGAGGCCTGGTTCAGCACCTGGAAGCGCCTGATGTCCAGATTCGACGGATACGTGGACGGAGCCACACGGAACACCCTGTCGCGCATCGACTTTGGCGACGGGCCCGACGGCTGCGGCTCCAGCTCCACGGACCTTGCCGGAGCCTCGCGCATCGCCCCCGTGGTCCTGGCGCATCATGGCGACCTGGATACCCTGGTGGACGCGGCTCGGCTTCAGACACGCCTGACCCACAACAACATCCTGGTCCTGGAGTCCGCCGAATTCTTCGCCCGCACAGCCCACGGAGTGATCCAGGGAGCGACGCCCACGCAAGCCATGCGCGAGGCCGCCGCAGCCAAGTACGTCAGTACGCCGGTGATGGACTGGATGGAAAAGGGCCTCGCCCTGAAGGACACCGACAGCGTGGTGGCTATCGCGCAGTTCGGGCAGAGCTGCAATGTCAACGGGGCCTTTCCGGGCGTGGTGCAACTCATCGCCAGGCATGAGGACAACCTGGCCGAGGCGCTGACGACCAATGCCATGGCTGGCGGCGATTCCGCAGCGCGCGGCCTGCTGGTGGGCCTGATCCTGGGCGCGGCCCTGGATGCAGACGCCCTGCCAACCCAGTGGTTCGACGGTCTGACCCAGGCAGCCGAGATCGAAGGGCTGGCCGCCACCCTGACCTGACGCTCCGCGCAGCAGGAACCAGTGGAGCAGAAATGCATACGGACCTGGGCTTACCCCCCTGAACCCCGCACGGCGGGAGACAGAGGAGAGCGCAAAGACGTCTGAGCCCCGCACGGCGGAAAACAGGGGGGAGCCCTGAGCATCCCGCGTCGTGACAGCTGACAAGGATGATGCCATGTGCGCCATTCGCCTCCGAGTCCAGCAAAGCAAACAGCCAAACAATTCGTCATGAAAACGGGCCGCAACTGATGATAGATTTCCATGCGTTGGCGGTGTAAGCAAGGGCCTTCACGGGCCGCCCGAGGGCTGCCCCACCGCAACCCCACGGACCCCACATGCACCTGCTGCGCATCTTCAAGGAAACCCTTCGGGCCTCGGCCTCTGTCTCGCTGACTCTGATGCGGGTCATGATCCCCGTGATCGTCGGGGTCAAACTGCTCAAAGAATTCGGGCTGATCGGCTACCTAGCCCTGCCCCTGGAACCGGTCATGGAACTGGTGGGTCTGCCCGCCAGCATGGGACTGGTCTGGGCGACGGGCCTGCTGAACACCATCTACGGGGCCATGATCGTCTTCGTCTCCCTGGCTCCGGACGCAGGATTGACCGTGGCCCAGGTCACGGTGCTGGCCTGCATGCTGCTCATCGCCCATGGCCTGCCCGTGGAACTCAAGGTGGCGGGAATGTGCGGCCCAAGCATGCTTTGGCAGGGACTGATCCGCGTGGGCGTGGCCTTGGGTTGCGGGCTGACCATGCACCTGATCTTTTCAGGGTTCGACCTGTTGCAACAGCCCAACACGATTTTCTGGAACCCGGGGGCGGAACCGACCAGCCATCTGGCCTGGGCCCTGGGCGAGGTACGCAATCTGGCCTCGATCTTCCTGATCATTCTCAGCCTGATGCTGATGATGAAGGTCCTGGACGCGCTCAAGGTCACGAATCTGCTCAGTTGGGCGCTGCGACCCATCCTGACGCGCATCGGCATTGGCCCCTCGGCCTCGGCCGTGACCGTGGTGGGACTGACCCTGGGCCTGTCCTATGGCAGCGGCCTGATCATCCACGAGGCCAAGACAGGACGGCTGGGCAGAAAAGACGCCTTCTATTCGCTGACGCTGATGGGCCTGGCCCATGCCCTGATCGAGGACACCATGCTGATGCTGATGCTGGGTGCGAATTTCAACGGGGTATTCTGGGGCAGGCTACTGTTCACCCTGGCCTTCATGGCGCTGTTGGTTCAAGTCGTCTCGCGGCTACCGCTGACCTTCTTCGACCGGACGCTGATGCGTGACTCCGGCTGATTCCCGTCGGGGATGATCGACACGACTTTTTCACGAAATATCAGTACAACAGAAAGGACGGCAGACATAGCCTGCCGTCCCACCTCCCCCTCGGCACCCATAGGGCACGAGGACTCACATGAATCGCTGCTGGTCCTGCACAAGACTCTTGACGAAGGCATCCTTTTCCAGGGAATCCTCGGGCAGATAGCCTGAGGAGTGATCCAGATGCATGGGATTGTCCGCACCCGACAACCCCGACATGGAAATCTGCGCCCCGACGATCTCCATGATCACGGCCTTGGATGACAGCCCGGTCAGTTCCGCCAGCCTCAAAACATACTTGGGCACAACCCCTGTGCACTGCGTGACATATTCGCACAACAGGGCGTAATTCTTTTTGCTCCAGGATTGCAGGACGGTTTCAACAGACCGACCCGAGTGCTCCACCTGGTCATGCAACTGTTTGGTCAGCCGATATCTCTCGACGAGGTTCATGTGGTCCCTTCCTCTCTGCGGCTACAGATCCTTTTCCAATTCGTCCGACCTCATTGCTTGCTTCCGCAAGCATACAGCAACAGACATGCCAACCCTTCCCTCCAAGAACGCTCCAAGCAGGCCGCACAGCACCCCTTTATCCACAACCGCCTGTCCCTCTAGCGTATAATCCTGGCGCTCAATTTTTCAGGCCACCCAGTGGGCATGAACTCGCTTCGCCCGAGCACGCTATCAGTCAAGTCTATTCCTTTTATCACCATTTTTAGCGTTGATATTTCAAAATAATAACGATATGTCGTTACCGCTGTTTTGCATTCCAGCAGCAACCTCGCAGCATCGGAGGCCCCATGACCGTCCGGCATATGAATTTCTTCAAGCTCCTTTCCGGCGAGGTCTCGCCGCAGCAATTGCTACTCAAGTTCCTGCTACTGCTGCTGGAACTCCAGAATGTGGAGCGGGGTTCCCTCTGGGTCCGCGACGGCGACAACTTCATCTGCCTAGAAGCCGTGGGCCAGGAGAGCGATGCCATCAAGGGCATGAGCATCTCCAAGGACAAGAAGAGCATCGTGGGCTGGGTCATGAACAATGGCCGGATGACCATCGCCGAGGCCGGGCGCGACAAGCGTCACTTCAAGCAAGCGGAGGAGGCCCTGGCCGTCAAGAGTTCGCTGATCCTGGCCTATCCGCTGTTCCTCAAAGACTCCTCGGTCTTCGGCGTGGTGGAGATCATCGACACCAGCGCGGCCGGTTGCAGCATGAACCTCTCCGAAGAATATCTGGATTTCCTCCAGAACCTGGTGGACATCGGCTCCATCGCCTTGTCCAACTCCGTGGAGTTCTCCTCGCAGGTCAACGAAAACTGCGAACTCAAGCGCACCATTGAGATCATGTCCGGCCAGCGCATGGTGGCCTGTCCCAGCCCCGCCTTTCAGGAGGCGTTGCGCCGCTGCCATAACTACGCTGGCAATGACTATCCCGTGCTGATCACGGGTGAATCCGGTGCGGGCAAGGAAGTCCTGGCCCGCAAGATCCATCAGATAAGCAACCGCAGCGACAAACCCTTTCTGGTGCAGAATTGCAGCGCCATCCCGTCCTCGCTGCTGGCCAGCGAGCTGTTCGGGTACCGCAGGGGCGCCTTCACCGGGGCCTACAGGGACAAGCAGGGGTTGTTCGAGGCGGCCAATGGCGGCACTGTTTTTCTGGACGAGATCGGAGACATGTCCACCGACCTCCAGGCCAGCCTGCTGCGCGTGTTGCAGGACAACGAGGTCAAACCTCTGGGCGGAAACACGATCCTCAAGGTGGACGTGCGCATCATCTCGGCCACCCACAAGGACCTGCGCCAGGCAATCCAGGAAAAGACCTTCCGCGAGGATCTCTACTTCAGGCTCAACGTGCTGCCCGTGAACATTGCCCCACTGTGCGAGAGATCCGAGGATCTGCCCTACCTGCTGATGCACTTCATACGCCGCGAGTCCGTGCTGCTGGGCATGGAGCCCAAACCAGTCTCCCCGGAGGCCCTGGCCATCCTCATGGCCCACTCCTGGCCGGGCAACGTTCGGGAACTGGAGAACATGGTCAAGTTGGTGCTGGTGTCCTGCGACGGGCCGGAGATCGGCCCCGGCGATCTGCCGCCCGCCATCTCCGCCGGTCTGGCGGCGAGCCCCTTCGCGCAACAGGCCACAATGCCCGAGGCCAGACATCCGGCACCGGGAACGGTCTTCGACAACAAGGAGTGGGAAGATGTGGAGCGAGACTACGCCCATCACCTGCTGGAAAAACACCACTGGGTCATCAGCCAGGCGGCACGCGAGGCCGGTCTGCGGCGCAGCACCTTTGACTCGCGCCTGAAAAAACTGGGCATCCGCAAGACGAGCTAACGCAACCCCTTGATCCAGGGCGCAGCGCGCCCACCATAGCGCAGGGACAGAGGCTGCAGGGCCGGGGCGTCGGGGTTGTCATCCTCGGTGTCGTCGGGCAGAATTCTCACCGAGAAATCACGTCCGCGCCTGGACCTCGTCTTCTCCACCACCAGCATATGCTCCCGCCAAAGGGTCTCGGGCCGGGTTCCGGAGAAGATCCACAGGGCCGGAACCAACACCCCGTCCGGCCTCGGCGGGGGCGGCAGCGAGACCCTGTTCGTCGGGCCACCCGGGGCGTAGGTCAGAACCAAAAAATCCGCCTCCACTCCCATGGAGGCGGCAGCCAGAGCCACCTGCGCCCCATTGTCCTTGCCCCAGACCCCCACCCGATCCGGATCGACCTCCGGGCGGGCCCTCAAGGTTCGCACGGCAGCCAGGGCATCGTCGGCCAGCAGCCATAGCCCGGCCTCGCCCGCGGGCGGCGACCCGGCACAGGTACGCACGTCATAGATAAACACGGCCAACCCATGCAGGGCCAGGGCCTGGGCAAAACCCCGGGCCTGAGCACGCTGGATGCAACCCGTGCAGAAGGTCAACACCACCCCAGGCACACGAGCCCCCTCGGGCCGGGTGATCAACGTGCCCTTCAACGTCGTTCCGCCGCTGTCGAAATCTATCTCCGTCTCGCTGAATTCGATCAAGGTCCCGTAGCGCATGGGCGGGTCCTCGGGCAGCCAGATCAGCTGATTGGGCTTCCTGATATACTTGTTCTGGTAGCGGTCCTTCTTGGGCAGGATGGTCACGGACCCGGCCACCGGACGCGTCTGGCTGAAGCTTGGGCCATAGGTGAAGATCATCGAGGAGACCTGTTTGAGCCTGCGGAACATGCCCGACTGGGAATCGTAGAACTGAAATCCTTCAAACCTGTCACCCCCGTCGATGACGCTCACGAATCGCTTGGAACCGACCCGGTAGTGGCCGTAGAAATCCTCGGGGGTAAAGGTATCCGCCCCGCAGCGCTCCAGATTGAAGGTGTCGGCAAAGGTGGCGAAACCATGGGTGCCCGCCACGTAGACCGTACCATCGCGCTCCACAGAGGTGGTCAGGCTCTCGGGGCGAGGCGGGGCGGGCTCGTCGTCACGCATCTGCTCCAGCAAGCCGACATTGGGGTCCATGCGCGGGCTGATGGCCTTGGGTGCCGGCATGACCGCCTGCGCGAGCTGAACCTCAGGTGCCGGCACGGCCGAAGACGGGGGCGGGGGCGCCGTTGAGGGAGGCGGTGTCAACGGTTTCGGTGTGGGCACGGGAGGGGGCACAGCCGCAGGAGGAACCACCGGCGGGATAGTCAGATCCGGGGCGTTCGGCGGTGCGGGTTCCTTGGGCCCGAGTGTGGCGCGTGGCGCTGGAGGCTGGATCTCGTCCAAGCGTACCAGCCCCACATGATAGACCGGGTCCTGGGCAATCAGCCGCACAGGAAAATCCAACGCCAGTTGGAGTCCGGCGGCAAGCACCAGGAGATGCAGACAAAGCGAGATCAGAAAGCACAGAATGCGCACGCGAATCCTCCGTGCAACGACAATAGCAACAATTGCACCTGGGCGCCATGTTCCCAGAGAACGCCTCTCGCATCCCCCGGGGCAACGGCATCTGCCACCCTGCAGCTGCGTTTGCCCCCCTCTGCGATTTCGACCCCGGGCAGCGGTTGCAGGGGCAACTCGCCAAGTGTAGACTTATGGCATGCAATCCCCGCCCCCCAACACCCCGGCACCGGACACCAGCGGCTGGTACGACGACCACGCCCGCGCCTTTTTCGAAGAGACCGTGGGCATCGAGCTGCCCCATGCCTACGAGGAGTTCCTGCCGCGCCTTCCGGCGGGCGGTTCCATCCTGGATGCAGGCTGCGGCTCGGGCCGCGACAGCCGCCGCTTCAGGGACATGGGTTTTCAGGTCGAGGCCTTCGATGTCTCGCGAGAAATGGTCCGCCTGGCACGGGAACATACAGGTCTGCGGGTCAGGCACCTCGATTTCCTGAATGCCGACTTCCACCCTGTGCACGACGGTGTCTTCGCCAACGCCTCGCTGCTGCACGTCACCCCCGAAGACCTGCCTGGGGTCCTGAGGCGCTTGGCGGCGGCGCTTAAACCCGCGGGCGTATTCTTCGCCTCGTTCAAACACGGTCAGGGCGAGCACCTGAAGGACGACCAGCTCTACGTCTGCCGTCGGGACGAAGCCGCAGTCCGCAAGGCCATCCTGCACTGCGGACTGCTCGAAGCGGAACGACTCTGGACCACCGCCGACACCCGTCCTGGCAGGGCCAAGGAACAGTGGCTGCATCTGCTGGCCACCCGCAACGCTTTGCCAATTATTTCGTGATAATTTGACCTCTCTAAGTGAATTGATCTAGTATAACCCACTATTCAGCGTCAGACAGCATTCTTCTCGCCCGCCAGCGACACACAGACACTTCACCCAAGGCCAGCAGCATCCATGGACCAGGGCAAGGGCATCACCATCCTCTCCATCGACGACGAGGAAGTCATCCGCGAAAGCATCGAGGCCTACCTGGAGGACAGCGGCTACACCGTTATCCAAGCGGAAAATGGACGCGTGGGGCTGGAGGTGTTCCGGGATTCAAAACCGGACCTGGTGCTGGTGGACCTGCGCATGCCCGAAGTGGACGGTCTGGATGTTCTGGCCACGGTCACCCGCGAACGCCCACTGACCCCCATCATCGTGGTCTCCGGGACCGGGGCGATTCAGGATGCCATCGAGGCCCTTCGTCAGGGAGCCTGGGATTACGTGACCAAGCCCATCCAGGACATGGCCGTCCTGGAGCATGCCGTGGTCAAGGCCCTGGAACGCGCCGACCTGCTCAGGCAGCGCGACCATTATCAGGCCCATCTGGAAGGGGAGGTCACCCGGCGGACGTCCGAACTGCTGGAAGCCAACCGCAAGCTGGAGCAGGAAATCGTCGAACGACAGGCCGCCCAGGAACAGATCAGGACGTCCCTGGAGGAAAAGGAGGTCCTGCTCAAGGAAATCCATCACCGGGTCAAGAACAACCTACAAATCATCTCCAGCCTGCTCTATCTGCAATCCCAGCAGATCAAGGACCCCGAGACCCGCGAGTTGTTCATGCAAAGCCGCGACCGGGTCCGGTCCATGGCCCTGGTGCACGAAAAGCTATACCAGTCAGACGACCTGGCGCGCATCGACTACAAGAGCTACCTGATGACCATCACCAAGACCATGATGCAGACCTACCGCGAGGAAAGCCGCAAGGTCCGTCTGGACCTGGACTTGGAGCAGATCTACCTCCCCGTGGATTCGGCCATTCCATGCAGCCTGCTGGTCAACGAACTGCTGACCAACGCCATGAAACACGCCTTCAAGGGCCGCGACAGCGGGGTCATCTCCATCAACCTGCGCAGGGAGGGGGAGAGCATCGAACTCAAGGTCAGCGACAACGGGTCGGGATTCCCCAAGGATCTCGACTTCCGCAAGACCGAGACCCTGGGCATGCAGCTGGTGGTCAACCTCGTGGGGCAACTACGCGGCGAAATTCAGGAAGATTTCACTGACGGTACGGCCTTCACCATCCGCTTCACCCTGTAGCGCACGCACCAAGCCCTCCACTCAACGATTTCCCAGGACCACACTCGCCACAGACTCCTTCCAGGCGCACCTCGATGCGCCCGATGGTCGCATCCTCGGGCAGCAGGGTTGCATCCAGAGACACCGCCCCGGGCGCAAGGCAGCGCATGGTCCCGCAGCGGGTGCAGTAAAAATGGCTGTGCACACCCGCACCGGCACCCCCGGAACAATAGCGATAGGTCCGATCAGGACCCGAGGTCCGCACCACGAGGCTGCGCCCCACCAGCACGTCCAGGGCGCGGTACACACTCACCCTGTCCGCATCGCCTCCTTCCTGCACCAACCCCAGGATCTCCGCCGGGATCAACGCACCGGGCGCGTCCGTGATGACGTCCAGGACTCGAACACGGATGGGCGTGGCCCGAAGCCCGGCCTCACGCAGTTGGCGTTCACTGCTCATGCCCCACTCTCCCTGCGGTGGAAAACCTTGCGCCAGGCGGCGTCCAGGGCCTGGACCACGACGGCCACACCGATGATGGCCGCGCCCGAGGTCAGGTTCAGTGCATAGGACAAGGCCAGACCGGCCATGCAGAACAGCGCGGCCAGCACAGTGGACAGGGCCATCATCCCCCCCAGGGTTCGGGCCCTGGGCAGCGCAATGCCCGGGGGGATGGTCAACAGCGCGATGACCAGGATCAGCCCCACCACACGGATAATCATCACCACCGAGGCCCCGACCATGGCCAGCATCAGAAAGTGCAGCAACAGGACCGGAGTGCCGCGGGTGGCAGCAAATTCGCGGTCAAAGGACAACGCCATGAAATCCTTATAAAAATACATGACAAGCGCCACAATCACCACGTCAAGAGCCAGCATCATCCAGATATCCGCACGCGGCACGGCCATGATGCTGCCGAACAGGAAACTCATCAGGTCCACGTTGTAGCCGGGCGTGAAGTCGAGCAGCAGGATTCCCAGGGCCATGCCCCCGGCCCACAGCGCACCGATGAAGCGGTCTGCCCTGTCCATGCCCCGGACCGTGGCACCGGCCAGGAGCCCACCTGCGGCCACGGAGAAGCCCATGGTGCAGGGCAGCACCGGCCAGCCCATGAAATAGGCCAGCCCCACCCCGCCATAGGCGGCATGGGCCACGGCCCCGGCCAGAAACACGATGCGGTTGACCACCACCAGGGTGCCGATGACCCCGCAGGCCAGACTAGCCAGCAACCCGGCATACAGGGCGTTGCGCATGAATTCGTAGGACAAGACCTCAATCATGATCAGAACCTCCCCCGGATTCGGGCCCAGGCCCTTCACGGTCTGGACAGCAGCCAGGGGCTCCGTGGTGCGGCACCACACGATGCGGCACGTCCCCGTGGGTGAAGACCTCCACCGGGCAGGTGTGCTTGTCGCCGTACATCATGGTCAACATCTCGCGGGTGATCTCCGGCCGGGGATGAAAATGTACGCTGCCATTGACGCAGGCCACGGAATGCGCGCCGCTGGCCACCACGGACAGGTCATGGCTGACGTAGATGATGCTCATCTCGCGGTTCAGCTCGACCAGCAGTTCCAGCAAGGCGCAACGGCCCTCGGCATCCACACTGGCCGTAGGTTCATCCAAAAAAAGGATCTGCGGGTCCGAGACCAGGGCCCGGGCGATGAACGCCCGCTGCCGCTGCCCGCCGGACAGGCCAGAGATGCGGCGGTCCTTCAAGTGCAGCACCCCGACCCTGTCCAGGGCGCGCTCGGCGCGTTTGTGCTCGTCCCGGGTCCAGTGAAACCCTTTCCCGGTCCCCCCCAGGAGCCCCATGAGCGCAATGTCGATGACCCGGGCCGGAAGCTCACGGCCCATGCCGCTGTACTGCGGCATGTAGCCCAACTTGTCGGTGACCCGGGCCGGAGGCCCACCCAGGACGCGGACAGTTCCGGCATCGGGCTCCAGGAGCCCAAGCAACAGCTTGAGGAGTGTGCTCTTGCCACCGCCGTTGGGGCCCAGCACGGCGACATAATCACCGCGCATGACCGTCAGATGCGCGCCTTGCAGGATGTCCGGGCCGCCCTCGTAGCCGAAGTCGAGGTCTCTGACCTCAATGACCGGTTCAGACATCTCAGTGCTCCTCCTTCATGGCCGCTGCCAGTTCCAGGGCCACACGGCGCAGATTGGCCTCCCAATCTCCAGCCAGAGGATCGGCCAGGACCACATGCCCGCCCAGTTCATCGGCCACGACCTGCGCGGTGCGACGCGACATCTGCGGCTGCACGAACACGGCCCGGACGCCATGCGCCTTTGCTCCGCGCACCAGGTCGTGCAATTCGCGGGGGCTGGGCTCGCGCCCCTGGACCTCGATGGGCATCTGCTCCAGACCGAACTCGTGGGCGAAATAGCCCCACGAAGGGTGAAAGACCAGAAACCGCCGCAACGGCAGATCCTTGAACAATGGTGCGAGTTCACTGCGCAGGGCCGTGATCCGGGCCAGGGTCTGGCGCGCGTTGGCTTCGTATTGGGCAGCGTGCTGCGGATCGGCCTGGGCCAGGGCGCGGTTCGCGTTGCCCACAAGGGTGGCCGCCAACGCGGGGGACAGCCAGACATGCGGGTCCAGGCCGTGAGGCTCATGAGGCGACGCGCCCTCCGGGCTGCCGTGCAGGGCTTGAGCCGCGTTGTCACCTTGGCCCTCGCCATGCGCTACGGCCGCAATGGCACCGTGTCCTTGTCCGGACCCATGCGCGGACTCTCGTCCCTGGCGCTGCCCTTGCTGATGGGAAGCAGCCTTCTCGGCGTAACCGTCGTGTCCGTGCTCGGCCATGGACAGCTTGGCAATGCCTTCGTCCAGATGGACCACCTGCATCTCTGGGTTCACCCCCAGAAGTTTCGGTAGCCAAGTCTCTTCGAATTCAACGCCGATGGCCAGATACAGATCGGCCTGCCCAACGGCGACCATCTGGCTGGGCTTGGGTTCGTATGCATGAGGGCTGGCCCCGACGGGAATCATGACCTGCACCTCGGCCAGGTCACCAGCCACCTGCCGTACGAACCAGGCCGCAGGGGGGATGGACACCAGCACACGCAGCCCCGCCGCCCGGGCCGGGACACAGGCAAGCAGCAGCATGATCACACAGAGGATTGTTCTCATTGGGGTCTCTCCTGCCTCCATTGAAGGCAGTAAATAATGCAACTCAGTTGCATTTCATGTCAACAACTTCCCCTTCCCGAAGGGCCAACGCCCCAGGCCACCAGACAGTGGCCCTAGCGCTGTTCAGGATGGTCAACGTAGATGTCGATGTAGTCGCTGACCCCGCTACAGGGGCTGGTAATGGACTGTAAGCGCCAGAAAGGGCGCCCGTCCTTGCGGACGAACCACATCCGGCCCTTGCGCACACAGGGCTGGCCATCGTTCAAAAATCCGAGGGTCGTTGCCACGGTGCCATGGAAGGTGAAATTATCCTCGCGCACCGTGGAGATGCGGCCCTTGATGAGCAGTTGATTGCCTTGCACACCCTGGGCGCCGGACAGCCATAAGACCCCGTCGCGATTTTCGATCACGGCCTCACCGGTGCGTTCGCCGGACAGCCATTGCAGACGCAGGGGATGCCTGCCCAGCAGCATATGAAGCCCGTCCTGGCTCTTGATCTCGGTCCTGGCGCCCGCCTGCTCAGCGCTCTCCAACAGCCCCGGATCGAGCGGGAGGGGCGATTCGCCAGCCGCCCCATCACTTGGAGCGGACGGCGGCGAAACATCCGGGGCAGATGCAACAGCATCTGAGGCCAAGGAATCGCCAAGCCCAACCGGCTCCACTGTTCCACCAACCTGGGGGGGAGCTACGGAACCACCGACCAGGGCGGGAGTCTCCGGACTCCTTGCCACCTCGGAGCCCCGGGCCTCAGAGGAATCGGCGAAAGCACCAGGCAAGACATCGTTACCGGAAATCTCGGCCTCGTCTTCTGTGCTGTTTCTACGAGGCATGACATTGGAGGGGACCCTGAGCAGGCCGCTTTGCTGAAACAGGCGGTAGAGATTTTCCAACTCCCGGACGCGGGCCACGGTCAACCCCCGCAGGAAATGGAGTTGCTCGGCCATGCCCTGCTGTCCATTGGTCGAGGCCGCAGACGAGAACAGCTCGAAATTTCTTTCGCGATACTTGAGCCAACCCCGTTGCCCGTCCAAGAGCATGGCCTTGGCGTCCTTGTCCAGGACCTCCATCAAGGCCTGATAGACCCGGTTCAGGGCTTTGTCCGCGGCGTCCAGTTGCACGTTCTCACAGTGCATGCGATCCGCCGGTGGCAAATCGCCCCCGCAATCCACCTGCCCGGAGACCCCGCCCGAGGGCGGTGCATCCATCTGCGCAGCAGCCGGCGAGACCATGCCCAGCGCCATGAACCAGCCAAGACAAATCAGCAGTCGCAAGAGATTCATATCTAACACTCTTGCCACAGTGTGCAGGGAATGGAAAGGGGAGCGATCATCACTCGTTGCGTCTCTCAGAGTGCGCGTGATTTCACAGAGAAGGAAAAGGGGGATGAGAGGGAGCAGCATTGCCCCCAGGGCCATGAACCGAGCCCCCGCCGCAGCGAGGGCAAGCGGATTAATTCCTGTCGAGGAAGGAAACAGCAGCGATGGGTCTTGCCCTTCCATGCCTTTCCAAGGGTGTCGAGGGTCACCGTCCGCGACAATGAGCGCGTGCGTGATTTCGCAGATCAATGGAGGCGAAGCAGGCATGGCAGCGCCATGTCGATGCAGCCTGAAGCAGAGATGCGGGATCAAAGCCGCGCGAATCGCGGCAAGGGGACGTTCGCCACCCTACGTGTAACGAGGCTCTTCCTCGCGCACGACCTGGAAGGCCTTGCTGCCCTTGACCGTGCCGGGCAGGCCGTAGAACTTCTTGACGCCTTCCACCTCGGCCTCCAGGAGTTCCTCGGTGTCGGTGTCCAGGAGCAGGATATCGCCAATCTCCAGATTCAGGAGCTGGCGTCCGGTGATATGGGTCTGGCCCAACTCGATGACCAGTTCCACCGGGGTCTCCAGCAGACGTTCCTTGAACCTGGCGATCCAGGCGTGGTCCACTTCCAGGCGTTCGGACTGGAAGGAGGCGTGCAGCTTGGATCGGATGGGCTCCAGGGTGGCGTAAGGCAGACAGACGATGAGCGTGCCGATGGCGTTTTCCAGTTCCACCTCGAAGGTCACGACAATGACCACGTCCGAAGGCGGGACAATGGCCGCGAACTGAGGGTTGATCTCGGAACGGGTCAACTCGATGTGCACCTCGTGCACGGGACGCCAGGCATCGGCCATGTTCGACAGGGCGATCTTGACCACGCGGTCCACGATGGCCTGCTCGATGGGCGTGAAATCCCGACCCTCGACCTTGGGCTGACTGCCCGCGCCGCCAAAGAAATTTTCCACCAGGGCAAAAACTAGGCGCGAGTCCACCACCAGCAGCGCATTGCCGCGCAGGGGGTCCATCTTGAAGATATTGATGGAGGTCGGCACGGGCAGGGAACGCATGAAGTCCCCGAATTTGGACATGTCGATGGAGATCGGGTTCAGGTCAACGCGCTTGCGCATGGCGTTGGCCAGGGCGTTGGTACACAGGCGAGCGAAACGGTCGTTGACGATCTCAAGGACCGGCATCCGACCGCGGATAATGCGGTCCTGATTGGCCAGGTCAAAGGAGACAACCCCGGAGTCATCCTCCGGAATGTCTGCCTCTGCTTCTATCTCACCCCCGGAGAGGCCGCGAAGCAACGCATCAACTTCGTCCTGATCGAGAATCTTGCTCATGGATCCGCCTTCCTGCGCAATTCAACGCCCTTGCGGCAGTTTCTGCCGCTTCGGGTTGGATTATCGAAGCCACAAACGGCTGCGAAACCAAATGTCCCTCGACGCGCCACCCGCTAATTCCAGCGCCATGCGGGAGTTAGCACCTCGTCAACACCATCTGTAACCCGGCCCAGTGCCCTTGGCAACAGGACCATTCCGATCCTGTTATTGCAAAATAGACGCCAAATGACCGGGACAACGCTATTTACGCCGTAAGCCAAGGGGGCCGTGACGATCCAGGGGGGCGCCCACATGGGCAGAGAAACACAGGGTGTCGGGGTTACGACGGTCTCCCAGCCAGAGACACAAGCAAATCCCGCCGAGTAAGGAGGGACTATTCGGAAAATGCCCTGAATGCGGCCCCAAAGGCAAACATCAAGCTGGCATGAATCAGCGCATCCAGCGCGTCGCTTTCGGACCACCCGTAATCCTTGAGAATTTGCACATCCGCTCTCCCAATGTCCAAGGGGTAGTCCAAAGACTTGCTCACGAATTCCAGCATGGCGACATCTTTGGGGTCCAAAGGCACCTTGGCGGGGTCCTCGGTGATGGCCTGCAATTCATCCTCGCTCAGGCCATGGCGCGCAAGCATTCCACCATTGAATTCGATGCAGTAGTCATAGCCTTCACGGCTCGCCACCAGATATCGCAGGACGGACAACAAAGGGAAACCAAGGGACTGATGGTTCTTGTAATAGCGGGTAAACCCGGCCTGAAGCTCCAAAATTCCTGGGCTGGCGCTCAGCAACTGGAGTGGCACGGGAACGCCGATGTCTTTGGGAAAAAGGTTATAGACCTCGGCTACAGTTCCAGTGGCTTGCTCGGGGGACACGTGTTTGATCACAAACATCTCTTTCACCTCTCTGCTTATGGTTACTAATAGACCGGTCGTCTACTATTGCCCCAAAAAAAATATGGTTAAGCCCCCTGCCCTACTCCGGAACCGAAACGCCCAGCACCCGCTCAAAGGCCATGCGTATGAACAAGTCCAGCGGTTCGATGTCCTTGGTCACCTTCATACGCGCCAAAGCCCCGTGCCAACTGGACACAAGGAAATAGGACACCTCGCGCACATCCAAGGCGGGATCAATGTCTCCGGCCTGCTGTGCCTCCGTCAGCACGGAGCAATACATACTGGCCATGCCGTCAATGGCGCGCGACAAGCGCTTGCGAAAGGCCGGGTTCAGATCGCCCATCTCTTGGGCCAAGTTGCCCACGGGACATCCCAGTGAGCATTCCTGAGCCTGATAGAAATCTCTAAACTTTTCATGAAGCAATCTGAACCGCACCAGAGGCGGGCCGTCGGTCTCGTCAAGAATCCCCATGGCCATTCGCCCGAAATACACTACATAATAGTCCACAACCTGAAGACCGAAGTCTTCCTTGTTCTTGAAATAGAAATAGAAGGACCCCTTGGGAACCTCGGCGGCGTCCAGGATCTCCTTGATCCCGGTGTTGTTGAAGCCATTGTGATGGATGATCCGAGCGCCGACCTCGATTATCCGCTCGCGTGTGCCTTGGACCTGGTTGCTCATCATGCTCTCCTGATTCAAATAATAGACCGGTCGTCTAGAAACGTAAAGCCATATTCTCGCGCAGCACTTCAAGGCATCATCTCCGAGACAATGAATGAAGTTTGATTCCTTCAATTGAATTGACGCAGCACCCGTGGAACAACCTTGCGAAAAATCCCCTGATGCGTACAATTAAGTTGACCTCATTATTCAAGAAACCCAAAGTGAACGTATGGACCAAGCGCACGAATTCAAAACCATTTGCGTCATCTCCGGCCAGGATGATCACCTGCGCAGAGACAAGCTGAACGTCAAACGGCTGCGCCCGCAGACGATCATGGGCTTTTCCTCGGGCGGTGAGGCGGCAGCCTACTTGGCCAACGAGGATGTGGATTGCATCATCTGCGACTCCAATCTCGGGGACATGGACGGCTGCAAGTTCATGCGCATCATCCGCCAGATGCCCAGACACCGCAAATCGCCCCTAATCATGGTCACGGTGGAGAACCAGAAAAATGCAGTATTGGACTCCATCGCGGCCGGTTGCACCGGATACGTCCTGCGGCCCTATTCCGAGGAGACACTGCAGCGCCACCTGATGATGGCTGTCCAGCTGCAGCGTTTCTCAGAGATCGAGGTGGAACAGCTCAAGCACGCCCAGGATATGGTGGATCAAGGGGATTTCGACGACGCCATCGAGGAATTCGAGGAGATACTCTCGCTGCAGGACGAGGCCCAAAAGTACTACGACCTGGGCTGCGACTACCTGATCCGCGAGAAATACGGCAAGGCCATCATCTCCTTCAACAAGGCGCTGAAGATCAACGATTTGTTCGCCGAGGCCTACCAGGGGCTGGCCGAAGCCTACAAGGGCAAGGGCAACCTGGATCGCTTCAAGAGCTACCTGCAAAAGGCCGCCGAGGTCCATGCTCAGTTCGATCGTCTGGAACAGGCCAAGACCATCTTCATCGAGATTTTGAAGCATGACACCAAGGCCCCCAACCCCTATAACACCCTGGGGGTCCGTCTGCGCCGGGCCGGCGACTACCCGGGAGCCGTGCGCGCCTACCGCCGTGCCCTGGAGATCACACCCCAGGATGAAAACATCTACTTCAACATTTCCAAAGCCTATTTCTACATGGGCGAGCGCTCCAAGGCCCAGGCGGATCTAAAGCTCTCCCTGGCAATCAACCCATACTTCCCCGAGGCCGCCAAGTTCTTCAAGGAAGTCATGGGCACGACCTGGATGCCGCCCGCCGGAGAGACCCCGTTGACCGTCCATGACAAAAAGAGGGCCGAGTCCATCAAGGACGTCTGACCTGACGCGCATGCTCCCGGGACACAAGTCCTTTGCCACAGCAAAAATACAAGGCCCCACGCATCCGTGAGGCCTTTTTCATTCCCTTGACAAGAACGGGACACCAAACCAACCCGCGACTACTGCTGCGGTTCCACCAAGATCACAATACGCCGGTTCTGACCCTGATTCTCGGGAAGGGGATTGCCCTGGGCGTCCTGGTTCGGGCGCAGGGGACGCGTATCCGCCAGGCCCATGACCTGGACCCGCTCACGCGGGAAACCATGGTCGATGAAATAGCGCGCCACGGCCGAGGCACGAGCAGCGGACAACTCCCAGTTGGAGGGGAAGACAGGGGAACTGATGGGCAGGTTGTCGGTGTGGCCTTCAACGGTCATGCGGTAGGGAATGCCCATCAGCGGGGGGGCGATGTCGGCCAGAATATCCAAGGCCTTCGGGGTCAGTTCCGCGCTGCCCAACTCGAAGAACACGGCTCCCCGCAGATTCACGGCCACCGCGTCGGGGCGCATCTCAAGGGACAAGGCATCCGAGGCGTGCCGGGTGCGCGCGGTGATCTCGCGCCGGACGTCTTCCAGGGTCTTTAATTTTTCACGCCACTCCGCCGGGATGACCGGGGCCTCGGGTTCCGGCGCCTTGGTGCCCATGGCCTCCCCCAGGGATTCGGCCACCACGTCGTACTGCTCGCGGTTCACCTCTGACACGGTGACCATCAGGATGAAAAAACACAGGATAAGCGTCATCATGTCCGCGAAGGACAGCTCCCAGGCCCCACCCTGGTCGCGCTCAGTGCGCCTGAACCGGGAGACCCGCGGCATCACGCCTTGCTCCCGGGCCTACGCACGTCCTTCATCACCGTGATGGTGCTCCAACGCCTTGGTGGCAGATAGGCCTTGAGCTTATCCAGGACAATGGCCGCCGGTGCCTTGTCCCTGATGAACAGGGTCCCGTCGCGCACCAGGGACATCAACACCGCGCGCTCCTCGATGCGTTTCTCGACCTTCACGGCGATGGGCAAAAAGACCATATTCGCCAACAAAATGCCGTAGAGGGTGGTCGTCAGGGCTGTGGCCATGGCCGGGCCGATCTCGCTCAGGTTGTTGCCCATGGCCTGCATCATGGCAATCAGGCCGATGAGCGTGCCGATGATGCCAAAGGCCGGGGACAGGCGTGACATGGTGCGGTAGATACCTGCCGAGGACATCTCCTGCTCGTAGGACTGTTGGATGCGGGTATCCAGAATCTCGGCGATCTCCTCGCGGGAATAACCGTCCACCACCATCTGAATGGCGTCTCGCAGAAATTCATTCTCAATGCCAGGGAGCTGCTTCTCCAGATGAATCTTGCCCTTGGTGGACGAGTCCTTGGCCAGACGCACCAGGGCGTTGACGTATTCGCCCATGGGCAGTTCCTCGCGTCCCAGAGCGATAAGAAACAGCTGGAGTACCCGCCCTACCTCGCGCATGGGATAGCAGATGAAGGTCGCAGCGGCCGTGCCGCCCAGGACAATGGCCAATCCCGGGAAGTTCAGGAACACCGACACGCTGGACGTGGCAAAAAAAGTGGCAAATCCCAGAACGCCCATGCCGAACAGGATGCCGATGATGGTGGCGACGTTCACTTGGTAAGCCCCTTGATGCGCTTGATGGTCTCAATGAGTTCATCCTCGGCGTCAGCACCCTCCATCTCATCGAGATTTTCGATGGACAGGGCCTGATCCTGGACGATCTTAGACATCTTCTTGGAAAGATTCGAAAAAATTCGAGCTCTGGCCTCGTCACCCGCCATGGACGCCAGGATGGCCACCTTCTGAAAGCCCAGCGAGGAAAAGCAGTCCTGGAGAGTTGCATTGTCCACATAAACGATGTCGTCAACGGTCTCCAGGTCTTCCAGCTTGACCCGCTTCTTCTTGACTCGCTGGAAGAATTCAGTGCCCACTTCCGCAATCCAGGCCTGCACCGTGGGCTTGTGCATGAAGAAATAGGTCTCCGGAATCTCCTTGTAGCTCATCTTCTTGTAGATGGTCTCGGGCTTGGAGCCGACCATCTGTGCGAACTCATAAATATCGATGAATTCCAGGGATTGGGTAAAGGGCGGCTTGTCCGCAGGCATCTCCTGAGACAGGGTCCGGGCCACGCCCATGAACTTGGTCAAATCCGGGATGGAGATGGTGCGGTCCTTCAGGAAGTCCGACGTCTTGCGGGTCCGGCCCAGCACGTCCTTCTTCATCACGGCTTGGCGAACGTCGTCCACGTCGATGATCTTCAATTTGCGCAGGCGACCGACAACCTCGTCGATCTCGAGTTGGGTCACCAACAGGATATCCTTGGCCGTGCGCGAAAACTCCGCATAGGACAGGCCGGGATCCTTGCCGGCCGAACCTGTGCCTCGCGGCGAATGGATATGGGCTTTGTACAACAACTCCAGCACACCGCACACGGACAAGAAGACGTTTCCCGTGCTGCTTTCCGCCACGCGCTTGTTCACGGCGCGCACCTGCTCAATGAGATACCGGGCCAGGCGTTGGATGGGGCCCGGGCTCTTCAGGAGCATCGCCTGGAACGTGTCATGGTCCATGACGATGATCTCGCAGGGCTCATCGGCCACGGCATTGGCGATGCGGGTCCCGCCGCCGAGCAACCCCTCCTCGCCGAAGATCTGTCCAGGGCTGACCTCGGCCAGCACGACTTTCTTGTTGTTCAGTATGCGGTACAGACTGACACGGCCTTTCTTGAGCATGTAGGCTGCGGAGCTATTCTGCTCCTCCTTGAATATCAACTGGCCCTTATGCAGGGTCTTGTACTTGGTATCGGAATTTACTTCCATCAGTGCGGCCTCGGATGTGGACATCAGGTTCCGGATCATGGCGCAAGCCAGGGGGCGAAGATGCCCCAGCCTATCATTTGCCTATATATTGTTCCACTAACTTGAGCAACTTGGGTTTGGTAAAGGGGCGCTCAATATAGTCCGTAAAGCCGGCATCCAGACTCCGTTGTCCATCGTCGGCGATGTAGTGGGCCGTGATGGCCAGCAGGGGGACTTGCGGCGACCGGCTTTCCTGCTCCCACTGGCGGATGGCGCGAGCCGAGGCAAAACCATCCATGCCCGAAAGATGGGTTCCCATGATCACCAGATCGAAGTGGCTCTTGGTGTAGGCCTCCACCCCATCGCGACCGTTTTCGGCGATTTCCAGGCAATAGGACTTATCCGCCAGGTAATACTTGATCAGCATCCTGGTGTTGGCCGAATCATCCACCACCAGGATGGACAGCCCACGGCTTTCCTGTCGGGCGCGCTGGCGCGCCTTGCCCATCAGGCACAGGGCCGGGTTGACGCCTTCGCTGTAGCGATGGCCGTTGATCAAAGAGAACACCACGTCGCTGAGTTCACCCTCCTGGACCGGGAGCGCAATCAGCCCGCCCAGCCCCAGGGACTGCATTTGTTGGCGGTCACTATCACCAGGAGCGGCGGAGACCATCACCAGGCTGTGCATGGGAAAGCCCTCGTTTTCCCCCAACTGGGCCGCAAGCTCCCAGCCCGGTTCATCGGCCGGGATGAAGACGACGCGATACGGCTTGCAAACCTGATAGGCCTTGATCACCGCCAGTTCTGCCGTGGGCAGAGAAGGCTGCATGTCCAGAATCGCCCCCCAGGCCGTCAACAGCCCGGTCAAAGACTCGAAATCCCCTTGTCCTGCAACCAACACAGGTCGCTTGGTCAAGTCCGGTGGCACCTTCACCTCATCAAACTGATCGGGATTGAGCTCCAGCTCAGCGTATTCCCTGAACAGGCCTGTGGACAGGAAGAGGTCATGCACTTCAGGATCGATATGGCGATCCTTCTTCATGAACCCCAGGATCTTCACGGCCTGGGACAAAGGCAAGGGTTTCTTGTAGGGCCGGTCCTTGGCGGTGAGCGCCTCAAAGATGTCGGCCACCGCCATGATGCGGGCCTGCAGAGGCAACGCATCATCCTTGAGCCCCTTAGGGTAGCCAGAGCCGTCGAGTTTCTCGTGATGACTGCTGGCGTATTCAGGTACACGCGAAAGTTTTTTGGGAAATGGCAACTCGGACAGCATGGTGCCCGTCATGGAGGCATGATTCTCGATGATGACACGTTCCCGGCCCGTCAGTGTGCCCTTGCGGATGCACAGGTTTTGCAACTCGTCTTCGGTCAGGTAGGGACGCTGTTGCCCATTCAAGGCATAGGTCTTGGCCGCGATGGCCCCCACCCGCGCGATGCGCTCATCACTCATAAACTCGCCGGGTTCGTTGCAGGACATGACGAAGGTGCGCTCTGCGGCCAGATCCTCAAGGGC
Source organism: Pseudomonadota bacterium (assembly GCA_018816865.1). Lineage (GTDB taxonomy): Bacteria > Desulfobacterota > Desulfovibrionia > Desulfovibrionales > Desulfovibrionaceae > Desulfovibrio_Q. The sequence continues at coordinate 37,219 of JAHIUW010000013.1, read as the reverse complement.
CTGGGCACAACGGGCATCAAGCTCAGCCAACGCTTCCGGGCCCGTCCCCAACGTCAACTGCTCCACCTTGAGGGCCAGACAATCGGCCTCCAGGCTCTTGGCAATGAGGTCGAAGCGCAGGGAGACAAGGTCGACCCGGTCATAGATGGTCTGCAGCTTGGAGGCCTTGTCCACCACCCATTCGGGGGTGATGATCTTGCCGATGTCGTGCAGCCAGGCCGAAAGCTTCAGTTCCTCAAGTTCGTCTTCGTTGAAATGGGTGTCCGCAAACGGCCCGTCATCGATCTCGTTGATCTTGCGGGCAATGAGCATGGAGATATCCACCACGCGGTTGATGTGGCCACCGGTATAGGGGGATTTTTCTTCGATGGCGTTGGCGATGCTCTTGATGAAGGCGTAGAAAAGATCCTTCAAGTCCTTGATCAGCCGTGTTTTGGTCAGAGCAGCCGCAGCCTGGGATGCCAACGACGCCACCAGCACCACCCTGTCATCCGAGAACTCGCTGATGCAGCCCCCCCCGGCGATGTCCTGGGCGTTCAAGAGCTGGAGCACACCAATGATGTCGTTCTCATGGTTGCGCATGGGAATGACCAGCATGGACTTGGAGCGGTATCCCGTGGCCTCATCGTATTTGCGAGGGCCGGTGAAGTCGAAATCCTCGGACTCATAGACATCGGCGATATTGACGATGTCCCCACTCAAGGCGACGTGCGAGGAAACGTTGGCGCGGTTGGGTTTGCCATCCACCATCAGGGGCACCGGGGGCAGGTTGATCTCCTCCCCGGAGGTCCCACCCATGCGGGTGTTCATGGTGTCGTTCTGGAGGATCACGAAATCCAGATGCGTCCCGGATTCATTGACGAGATACAGGGTTCCAGCATCGGCGTCAGTAATGGCGCGTGCCTCGTGGATGATCATCTCAAGCAGGCGGTCGACGTTCTCTTCGCCCGACAGTGCCATGCCGATTTCCGCATACTTATTGAGATGATAGAGTTGGAAGGCAGACAGCTGGTCCACTCGTGTTCCCGGCACACACGCCTTGTCCATCTCGGGCGGAAGATCTCCCCGTCCCTGCTTCTCATCAGCGCCCATTGAATTCGCCTTGTTAAGGGTTAGGCGCAAAGCACCTTATGCACTCCACCTAATTACACCAAAACCCCATGACACCGCAAATCCTCAAAAAAAACCGGGCCGGAGAGGGTAACTCCGGCCCGGAAGGGCACGTAACTAGGATGCAATGAAACGTTCGTCTACAGTTCGCCCAGGGCCTTGCCCAGGTCCTGCACACGCTCGTTCATGGGGAAGCGCTCAATGAGCTGGCGGTAGATGCGCACGGCATCATCCCGCTTGCCCTGCCCAAGCAGGGCGTACACCAGGTTGAGGTTGCTCACAAAGTCCGTGGGGCGGATGCCGACAGCCCGACGGAAGAAGTTCTCCGCATCTGCGTAGCGCTTCTCCTTGAGAGCCAAATACCCTTCCCACTTGTACTTGGAGGCGCTCTCCTTCTTGCCGATTTCCACGGCCATGGAGGACAGCAGCTCCTTGGACTGGGTCAGGTCACCGGTCTTGGAGGCCTGCACCAGTTTGCGCTCCAGAGCAAGGACGTTCTCGTTCTTACGGGCCTTCTGCGCAAAGTGGGTCTCCAGGGCCTTGGTGGGCTTTGTCAGATCGATCTTGCGATCCGTAGCCTGCACGTCACGATACAGGTGCTGGCGCACCATGGGCTCGAGACGGACTGGAGGCGCAAGCTGGGCCTGCTCCACCGGGGCGGATTCCGCCTCGATGTCGCCTTCCATGATCTTGTCCACGGCCTGCTGACGGCCCTGCATGGTTTGAGATTGGGCACGCGTTGTATCTGGCGCAACCGGCAGTTCTATCTTCTGGACCTCCTGTTGGATGAAGAACACTCCAGATCCAACCAGAACTGTCAGGACCAAAAGAAAGACTCCCGCTCTTATGACAAGCTTGCTCGTCCTTGGCGCCACTGCCTGAGGAGTCGACCGAGGAATCTTCCCGGTCTCCTCCTTCTTCAACTGCTGAAGACTGCGGTAGATAACACTCATTTCACCACCCTGACTTGCATGACGATGACCAGTTCGCGAACCGCATCATTGTCAGTCCTGGTCTTGAACAGCCAGCCCAGCACAGGGATGTCAGACATCAAGGGCACGCCGTTGTCGGACTTGCTGGTCGATTTGTCGATCAGACCACCGAGGATGATCGTGTCGCCATCCTTGACCCGAACGGTCGTGCTAACGGTCTTCACGTCCACCTGGGGCAAGGTGATCTTGTCACCAGCCTGCGTCACTTCCACCAATGCCAAGCTGGTTGCCGTGACCTCGCTCTTGATGGGGAAGATCTGCATATCAATCTTGTCGTCATCACTGATGTAGGCCATGACACCCAGCATTACACCGTCAAAGACGTTGGCCGTCTCCGTCGTATAGGTTGTAATGCCATTATCATCAGTCTCACGAGAGATTTCTGAAACGTACTTGTATGAGCTGCCGGAGGTGAACAGAGCCGGCTGGGCGTGTTTGGCACGTACATGCGGATTGGCCACAACCTTCACCCCGCCAAAGGTCTGCATGGCCTCTATGGCGGCATTGAAGGTGTCATCACCCCTGGTCAGGCCGGTGAGAGTGGCAACCGTCTGGTTGTCCGCGTACGTCCGAGCCGTGATGGCCTGGGCGCCACGCTGCAGCAAAGACAACGTCGTGGTTCCGTCGCCCAGAGACATGCGCTCGGCCACCCAGTTGAAATCAATACCGAACTGGAAGTCATCCGAAAGCCGGACTTCCATGATCCGCGCATCGATCACCACCTGCTTGGACAGCTTGGACTTCAGGTTGTTGATCATCTTGGCGATGGTCTTGATCTTGCCGGGGGAGGTCCGAACAAACAGGCTTCCCGTCAGCGGATCAAGGGCGAAATAGCCGGGGTTTTCCGGCTCTTCACCGGTTACGCCCTGCTCGCCAAAAGCACTCTCTTCGGACAGGACGGAATCCACACTCTGCAGAATCTGTCCATAGATCGAGGAGTCGTCAAACTCGCCACCCATGGTGGTGCCCATGGAGAATTGTCCGGCCAGATCGCCCGTCCCCGACAAAGCGCTGCCGAAGATGTCGCCACCAGACTTGGACTCGACAGTTGTGAGTGCATTAACAAAATCCAATTTGAAGGTCTGCTCGGCAAACTGCTGGACATACAGAATATTGTCAGAAACTTCCCAGGCCAGGTCATAGGCCTGCAGCAGTTTCTCCACCACCAGGGCGCTGGAGGCGTCCTCGAAGCTGATGGTCACCCGCTTGTCCAACTCAATGCCCGGTTCGATGACCAAGTTCAGTCCGGCGTTGCGAGCCACGATGTAGAGAATGTTATGAATGGTCTCCTGCTGCACACTGATGGAGATGGTCGTGTCCTCCAACGGATTGTAGGCAGGAAGCATTGGTTCAATGAGGTCGTTGACCTCATTCTGGGTCTGCTCCATCTGCACTTCCATGGAGCGCATCTTGACGAACTGCTCGTCTTCCTTGCGCAACTGCTTGTACAACGAGTCATAGTCGAGCCCGCTTTCAAGCATTTTGCCCGGATTCTGGCAGGCTGCAAGGCCCAGTGACATCACAAAAAGCCCGAGAAAAACGATTGCTCTGCGCATGACGTGTCCCTTTTTCACCCTTCCTTCCCCTCTGTGAGGCGGTTGATTACGCATATCCGACCTCGCCCCGCTTTCCGGGGGTTACGTGCTAAAATTATTTTTTTCCAAGCTGTTGCAGAAGCTCCAGGGCCTGATCGGGGCTGAGATCCGGAGGCAGGTCTTGGAGATTGACGCCTTGGTCGCCCTCTTGACCACCCTGACCACCTTGATCTTGCCCTTCTTCCGGCTTCACTCGAGCCTTGTACTTGGCTCCACCGGTGAGTTCCACCCGGAAAGGTGGGACCCAGGCAAGACGGGTTACGGCATCACCCAGGGCGAGATTGACACCCTCTGCATCGATCCCCTGAACCTTCCGACCATCGGGTAGACTCTCGCCTTCCTTGTAGATTTTACCGCCAAGCACGGCGTACTTGTCCGGCGGACCAAGGAAGATGGTGCTGACATCAAGCATCACCTGTTGCCTGTCGATGGAGGCGACATCAAGGACGATCAAGGACGGATTGACTTTCTCAACAGCTCCGTAGGTGGCGACCTTTTTCTCGGAGACCTGAATCGCCGCGCGAATCGCCTCGGTGACCTGATCCGAAGGCAGGTCGATGGTCTTTGGCGCGAGCGCTTTCAGGATGTCCGTCTTGGCCCGGGGCATTTGCGGCTCGTCCATGTAGATCCAGCCCGCGGTTGCAATGATCACCACCGCGTACCCGATCCACCGGATAAGGATATTCCTTCTACCGGGATGCATTTACTCCCCCTTCTTCACAGGCCAGAGTGCATCAAGGGAATAGTAATTCCCCTCAAGGTCGAGATTGACCTCCTGATTCACCACCTTGAAGCCTTCTTGTTCAAGATTCTCAATAAATTTCGTAAACCCTTGCTGGGCAGCGGTGATATCCATCTCGACCTGCCCCTCCAAGCGCACCGCAACACCATCTTTGCCATATGCAAATTCAAGTCCGTCCACCCTGATGTACTCGGGCCGGAGCGAGGCCAGATAGTTCCACAATTCACCAAAGGAAGGTGACAGCGCAGCCTGACTGAAGTCCTGAGACAGCTTGAGAGCTGGCCCCACATCCTCGAAATCAACATTGATGGCACGGGAGCGGATATCCGCCTCAATGGCCTGCATGTTGGCCTTCATGGTCTGGGTATTGGCGCGCACCGTCTCGGTGATGCCTCTCATGGAGAAGAGTCCCACTCCGGCCACGATGGCCAGAGCCAAAAACACCGCCCACATCCATTTTTCGGCCAACTCGAGAGGCCGGAGGTACATCTCCTCCTTGGGGCCGATGGCCGCGGCCAGGGACGCCTTGGACAGCGCCGTCGGCAAGGCCGACCAAACCTGTTCCCCGTCCATGGCGAACTCGTGCAGGGGATAGGGAACCAGAGGGATATCCACATCCGGTCGGGCCAAATTGAGCGACCATGTCAGGCCCTCGATCCAGTCCACATGACTGATGCGCTGGCCCATGTTCCTTTCCAGAGCCACGAGATCCTGCTCCAGGGCATAGATGCCTTCGGTCAGAGCCTGGGAATCGTCACCCAGCAGGGAATAGCGGCGAGCCAGATGGGCATTGCCATTCTTGCCGGCCACCAGGATGATGGATCCTGGAAGATGCAGAGCCAGGGCCTGCGTCCCTTTGCCCTGCTTCTTGAGCAGGCCATTGAGCAGAGACACCGTATCTGAAATCACAAACCCATTGGGATCGCTATTGTACAGCTCCGAGAGCCCCACATGCTTGTCCCTGGGCAGGATTTCATAGAACACACTGATCTGACCGCCCTCCAGCTTGCGCTTGGAGTAAATCTGCAGCACACCCTCGGTGTTCAACTCGCCGATCTCTTCGAGATTCTTGCGCGCCAGCACACCGGCGTACTTGGCTTCAGTGGAAAGGGTCAGCAGACCCATGCCCGGTGATTCGGGATAATCAATCAGATAGTTGAAGTATCGGCCCAGGACGCGGACATCCTCAATCCACTCGATTCCCCGACTGGAGACCATGTGCTTCTGGTTGTTGTAGTCGAACACGAAGGGAGTGACAGCCGATCTGACCGTCCGCCAGCCCCACTGATCCGTGTAATCGACGTCAGCCGTATCGGAGTACATGTCCGCGCTCGACTCATCGTCCGATTCCGGTACCGGAGTGGCTTTCGTCCTGAACTGAAGCTTGGGCTCAGGCTCAGGCGCAGGCTCAGGCGCAGGCTCAAGTCCTAGTTCCGGCTCAGGCTCAGGCTCAGGCTCAGGTTCGGTTTCAGGCTCGGTTTCAGGCTCGGTTTCAGCGACCATCTCCGTTTCATCGGTCATGGCCGGCTCCGAAACTGCCAGGGGCACTTCCTGGGAATCCTTGTCAGGCGTAACGCCGGGCTCAAGTTCCCAGGACACGTCCTCAAGCTCCAACTCGGGCACCTCGGGCTGACCGTTCACACCCTGATTCTCATCAGGGATCAGTTCGGTATCATTCTTTTTTTCAGTCATATTACATCCCGCTCCACTTGGACTCTTGGGGCGTTAATTCGTCTTGGAAATCAGGAAGGTCCCCGACATATCCAACTCATACCTCTGGACGGCATCCTTGCGCTCGAGATCCGCATCAGCAGGAGCAGTGCCCGAAGTTGCGGCACCCTCCCCCGCATCAGGCACCACAAGCACCCGGGTGACGCGCAACTGGTTCGGCTTGAACCAGTAGCTGCCCTCCTGATCCTTGTTGGCAGCCAGAAGCATCATCTTCTCCACATCCCGCCACTCCAGGGTCTTGCCAGTAGTCAGGGGGAAGCTCATCCAGTTGTCCGGCTCGAGTTTGGCCTTCTTGATCTCACCCCACAGGGCATTGACGATCACGACCTTTTCCTCTTGCGCCTCGTACAACTTGGCCAATTTTTGATAATCCTGCATTTCCTTGTTCAGAATCTCAATCTCGGCTTTCCCGGCCTTGAAATCGACGTAAACCTGGTAGTACAGGATGATCCCCGCGGCGAAGGCCACGCTGATCAGGATACTGATAAGCCAACGCATGATTGAATATTCCCCCTTATCACAGTTTGCCGATCATGTCGTAGATCGGCAGCATGAGCCCCGCGAAAATGGCACCGAAAACAACACCCATGAAAACCAGCATAGCGGGTTCGAGCGTCTTTCCCAACACCTCTACCAGGGCCGAAAGTTTGTCTCTATACAATTTGGCCACATACGCGGTCTGCTCCTCAATGCGGCCTGTCTGCTCGCCAACGGACACCATGCGCACAGCAAAGGGATGCAGAGCCTCGGCCGAGCGCAACGATTCGGACAAGGGGTTGCCGTTCTTCACGCTGTCCTGCACCAGGATCAAACGCCCCTTATAAACCAGGTTGGTCATCGAATCCGTGATGATCTCCAGGGTGCGCAGTACGCCCACGCCCGCCCCGATGAGAATCCCCAGATACTCGGTGATCCTGGCAATGAGCGAGGTCTCGATGATCATCGAAAAAATCGGAACCCTGAGCATGATCACATCCATGATGTAATGGACCCGGGTGCTTTTCTGCCGCGCGTAGGACAACCCGAAGGCAAAGACAAGGACGCCCAGCAACGTCCAGCCGAAATACAGCTGGAACCAGTTGGAGATCCAGATGATGATCTTGGTGGCCGTGGGCACGGTCACCCCCATGTCCACGAAGAGTTTGGTGATCTTGGGCACCACGAAGTAGAACCAGAAGAAACAGGCGCCAATGACCACGACGAAGATGAAGCCGGGATAGATCAGGGCCCGCTTGGTGCCGCCGATGATCTGCTCGATATTCTCGAGGTGTTCTGCTGATTTTTTGGCCATCTGGTCGAGCATGCCTGTTTCCTCGCCGATCCGGCACATGTACTGGATCAGCGGGGTGAACACCTTGGGATGCCTGGCAAGGGCCTCACCAAAGGTCTGGCCACCCTCGATGTCGGTGCGCATGAACTTCAAGGTCATCAGGAGCATCGGATTCTTGATCTCCTGCATGATCTCGTCCATGGCGGACAAAACAGGGATGCCTGCTCCAAGCATCATAGCCATATTATTGAAGAATTCTGCCAAATCCGGACGTTTGACCCGTGAGAAGCCATGGGTGACCAGCTTGGTCAACCAGGACATAAGCGGACCGAAGCGTTTGATATCGATCACCACGCCACCTTGGCGCTCCAGATATCGAATGGCAGGGGAATTGTCCGTAAACGGCAGTTCCACCACCCCTCGGTCGACCTTTCCTGCGGAGGTCAGCAGCTTGAATCGAAAAATGGGCATTGCGTCTTGCTTTCCCCGTTTTTACTCGTTCCCGTGCGATGCGCTAGAATCTCGTCTTACCGAGAACGCGCTGCAGCTCCTCAACCGTGGTAATCCCGCGCTGGACCTTGATCACGCCCACGTCGAACATGGTGCGGAAGCCCTTGCGCTTGGCCATCTCCTCCAACTGAGTCAGTTCGATGTCGCGTTCCATGGCCTCACGCACATCGCGGTCGACCACCAGGATCTCATAGACCAATGTCCGGCCGATGTAGCCCGTATTGTTACAGGCCTCGCAGCCCGTGCCGCGATACAGTTTGGACACTTGCGCACCCTGCAGGTAGTCGATGTCTTCCTGGCTCGGTGCATATTCGATCTTGCAGTGCGGGCAGATGATGCGCACCAGACGCTGGCTGACCACACCGATGAGACTTTCGGACAGCATCTGGGTATCCATGCCCAGGCCCTGAAGCCGGGGGATGGAGCCGATGGCCGTGTTGGCATGCAGGGTGGACAGCACCAGGTGACCGGTGGTTGCGGCGGTCAGGGCCGTGGTCGCGGTCTCCTCATCGCGCATTTCGCCGATCAGGATGACATCCGGGTCATGGCGCAGGAAGTGGCGCATGGCACTGGAGAAATTGTATCCAGCACCCTCATTGACCTGAGTCTGGCGCGCCAGGGGGACCACATATTCAATGGGGTTTTCCACCGTGAGCACGTTCTTGCCCAGCAGATCCAGGGAGGTCAGTCCGGCCACCAGGGTGGTGGACTTACCAGAACCCGTGGGCCCGGTGAGCAGCAGGATGCCGAAGGGCTCGTCAAAGATGCGCGTCAGCAGGGCGAGATCTTCTTCCATGAACCCGAGGGCCGGGAAGCTGAAGCTGGCCTTCTCCTGGGAGAGCAGACGCAGGACCATGTTCTCGCCAAACGGAGTGACGATGGACGAGGCGCGGATGTCGTAGCGCCTTTCCAGCAGGTTGGCCGTCCAGCGGCCGTCCTGGGGCAGACGCTGCTCGGCGATATCCATGCCCGCCTGCAGCTTGATGGACGTGGTCACCCGCGCCAGGGCCGGGGGCAGAAAGGCCACGTTGCTCATCACGCCGTCAACGCGATAGGCCACGGCGATGCCGTGGGCCATAGGCCGCAGATGGATGTCTGTGGCCCGCTGCTTCACGGCCAGCAGCAGGATGTAGTTGATGAGCGTATCGGGGCTGACCGTGCGCGATGTGTCCGCGGCAATGATCCCCACCTCGCGCTGCATCAACTTCTCAACCGGATTTTCGGCGAAGTAGAAAAAGTTGTAAATCGCGGAGATGACCCGGCTTTCCTCGGCCATAACGAACAGGGGCTTCATGCCGGTGGCGCGCACGATCATCTGCTCCAGCTTGGCGTCGGGGATGTCCGAGATGCAGCACACGACCTCATTGCCCTGCTGGATAATGGGGAACACGCGCTGCGCAAGGCAGTTGTTGCGATTGAAGCGTTTCAGGAGTTGATAGTCGGGGGTCATGCTGTCGAGCTTGATATATTCAAGATCAAGCTGCTGAGCGACGGTGTAAACAAGGTCGTATTCCGAAACCAGACCAGTCCGGGTCAGGACCTGGCCGAGTTTTTCCTTGGTCACACGTTGGACCTGGAGTGCGTAGCGAATGTGTTCATCGCCAATCAACCCCTTGTCCCTGAGCAAATCACCGATACGAATCGGAGCGGCCATATGGTCCACCTCTTCAACAGGTTGAGCCGAAACCCCTGGTGGAGTTGCGGTTTTCCTTCGGCGGCCCGGCTGTCTCAGGAAGACCCGTGGCTTTCCGTCCCCGCCTTGCGACGGGTTTGGCGTATCAAGAAAATCGCTATCCCTGTTTCGACATCACGTTCAGCCAGAACACCGTTTCCGGATCGGGCCACATGGTGCGCTTGAGCTTCATGTCTTTCTGGAAGCTGTTGATAGCGCGCCATGTTACGGGTCCGACCATCCCGTCATCGGGTCCCCAGTAGTAGCCGAGCTTCTTGAGCATCAGCTGCAGGACCAGGATGTCCTCGTGGCGGTAGCCGTAGTAGAAGTCCTTCACAATCAGCGGAGGATGCCACAGCACAAGCCACGCGGGATTGTCGTTGACGGTCTGTTTCCAGGGGAATGCGGTAAAGGATACCACACGTTTGGCAGGCAGCCGATCGAGCTTCAGAGCCTGCACCCCCCCGGGCAGAACCTCTTCCAATCTATCTATCTGTCTGGAATCCACTGCGGCGGCAAAATCGTCGACTTTGGATTCCAGGCCCATCGGCTTTAAAAACTCATAGTAAGAACCCGGATGTTTCTTCACAGCACTTACTGAAACTTGAGTACCTGATGATGTCGCAGCTTTGGGCTGTACTGTCAAGGGTACTTTTTGCTTTTCCAAGGCCTTGGGTGCATCGGCAGCGGGCTTTTCAGCATCGTCGGAACCAACGCTTCCCGACAGCTTGCTCTGAGATACAGCCGCAACCACAGGAGCTGACGGCTTGCTCTGAGATACAGCCGCAACCACAGGAGCCGACGGCTGTTCCGCAATCCTGACCACGGGCTTCGCTTCGGGTTCGGGCTGGGCCTGCGCTATTTTCTGGGGCCGCTGCGCAGGGCGCATGGCGACCATCACCTGCTGCACAACAAACCCCAGGGGGCTGCGTGCGCCAGCATCACTGGGGATGTACGGCAGTACGGTGGCGGCAAAGAGCAGCAGCACTCCGGCGACCAGGGCCAGGGATTTGAGGCGTTTGCGGGAGCGACCCATGCGCTCGGCCACCTCGATCTGACAAGAGGCGATCTCGGCCACGGCGGCCTTGATGACCCTCACGGTCAGCTCGCGCTCGCCAAAGGCCACGGCCGCATACAGGGTGCGTTCCATGATCAGGTTGATCATGCGCGTGTTGCCCTCGGTGGCGCGGTACAAGAGCTTGAGGGGCGCGCCGCTGATCCTGAACTGGGATTGGGCGCTGGAGAGCTTGAAATTCACGAAACGGCCGGTGGCGTCCTGGTCAAAGGGGGCCAACTCGCGGAAGATGCTGATCCGGCTGCGCAACTGCCTGAGCTTTTGCTCGTCCAGGCGTTCCTTCAGCTCTGGCTGGCCCACAAGCAGGATCTGCACCAGCTTGCGGCCGCTGACCTCCAGGTTGGAGAGCATGCGCAGGGCTTCCATGGCCGGCAGCGAAAGATTGTGGGCCTCGTCCACGATGATGGCGCAGTTCTTGTCCTGGGCGTTCTGTTCCACCAGGAAGACCTGCAGGATATCGATGAGCTGGGCCACATTGGCGGTCCTGGGCGCGTCCAGCCCATAGTCCCGGGCAATGGCATGCAGCAGCTCTTCCTTGTTGAGCATGGTGTTGAAGATCCAGGAGGTGACGAGATTCTCGCCCTCCAGGCGGCGCAGCAACTGATAGAGGAGCGAGGTCTTGCCCACGCCCACCTCGCCGGCGAGCAGCAGGAACCCCTTGCGGGAGAGGATGCCGAACGCCAGCTCATCCAGGATCTGCTTGGTGGCGTCGGTGTGGAAATACCCTTCCGTATCGGCGGCCATGGAGAAGGGATTTCGGTCAAGCCCGAGGGCCTCAAAGATATCGGTGGTCAATATTTCCTCCCCCCGGAAGAATCGAAAGATGACGGCAGGATTGTCAGTGCAAGTATCGGGGGCCCGAGCAACGGCCTCCTGCAGCCGTGCGCGGGAAATTTCTGTGAAAAGGCCGGCCCCGGCGGGGCCGGCCTTTAATTCATAACTATTAGAGCCTAGTAGTCCAGGATGATGATCGTGGTCTGCACCTGAGGGGCGCCACCAGTGGCGATCGCAGGGGCCCATGCTTCGGCAATCACGGCAGCTCCTTCGCCAAGAAGCCACGTAGGAGCAGTGCCGGCATCAGTAGGATCCCAGCCAACGCAGGAGCCAGCAGCGCCATTGGCCAAGCCGTCAATGGCCGTGTCAAGACCCTGGGCAACGTCGGTGGGCACGTTGTACAGAATCACGCAGTTCCGCAGCAGAGTCTTGCCCTGCATATCGATCTGGAGATTCAGCAGGTCGGCGGTGATGATCTGGGAGCCAGCGTACTCACCTTCAACCAGGGTCTGCCAGATGTTGACCACGTTGTCCGTGCCATCCGTGCAAACCTCTGCTGCAGCAACCACGATGGTGCCCGCACCAACAGGATCGATCAGCTTGGACTTGACAAGGCTACAGACCGGGATGCCGACGTTGTCGAGGGTGTCCATGATACGGGTGGCCTTAAGGGCGGAGCCGGCGAGCAATCCGTCCATTTTACCGTTGGGCGCGCCAGCAGCGATACCACCGTTGATTTCGCCGTCATTGAGGATCTGGCCCGTCTTGTCGTAGTAGGTCTGGGCCACGGTTCCCCATTTCTGGGCGAACTGCTGGCTGAACTGTTTGACCTGGGCGCCGCGCACGATGTCGCGACCCTTCATCACGCCAGCCAGGATGATGCCGATGATAACCAGTACGATGGCCATTTCGACCAACGTGAAGCCGGAAACACCTTTTTTCAGATTGGGCAAACGCATTGGATTTCCTCCTTAAATAGTTCCAGATTCCTGTTCCGAGGCAGCCCGGCCATCTCATACCCTTAGAGATCCGTGGCTTTCCGTCCCCCCCTCGCGGCAGGTTTGGCTTTTAACTGGCTTTCCCTACTCATGACTATACACTTAAACCTACTCTTGTGTCAACGCAGCATTGGCACTTCCCCCCGTTGAAGTCAGAGTAATATATAAAAAGACTGTCATATCCAGGCAAACAACGCCGAAATACGACCGTCCCCTTTGACCAGATGATCCAAAGGCAGCCTGACGGCAGCCAAAGACTCCCCCTCCCATTTTCCAGCATCAAGAAAGGATGTCAATTCCAGACGCAACACGGAACGGCCTTCGAACTCGGGCCGCAGCCACATGGTTGCCCCGTCGTTCATCAGGCGTACACCTGCGCCAACCCCGGGTCCACTGCCCAGCAGCACATCCGCCACACCGGGATGGGCCTCCAGCAGCGCGGCCTCGTTCCTCTCCCCCCAGGTGCTGATGGCGATGACGACATCACAATCCTGGCGCACCTGAGCGGCGGTCGCGGCGAGCTGCGCGAAAAGCTCCGGGCCGGGAGCGGACGACCCTGCCCTGAGCTCCGGACAGATCAGCACCCCAAGTCGCACGGAGCCCTTGGTCAGAACCCGCACCTCGGGGCGATCACCGGCCGGGACAAAACCCTTGGGGGCTTCCAGTCCGGTTCGGGACAGAGACTCCTGGTCGCCGGAGGTCAACACCCCCAGGTCATACTCCAGGGCCGTGTAGGCCCTGACCAGAGCCTGTGAATGACCGTCGACAGGATTCCAATTTTTCGAGTAGGGAGACAGCTCATAGCCCCCCGCCAGGGTGAACACCGTACCCCCGCCGGCGCGCTGCTCGGCCAGCACGGTCGCACGGCGATCCAGCCCACCGGTGGCAGACTGGCCACAGGTCGGGCAGGCCTGGTATTTACCCAGGGAATTGCCCGTATACAAAAGAACCACGCCCGGGTCGGCGGCCGGAGCAGTCACTGCGCCAGCCACGAACAGGCTCAGCCCCACCAGAAATATCTGAATCGACTTGATCATTTCAGTTACCTAAACAGATTGAATTTGATGTACAGATCGACGCCCTCGGTCTCGTTGCGGGCGTAGACGACGTCACCGCTGTCGCTGGAGTCATCGTCGTGCTTGGCGTCATAAGCCCGCGCTTCCAGGGGATGCACCCCCGGCAGCTTGAAGAAATGCCCGACCCCGAGGATTTTGTCCCCGTCGCGCAGCTCTACCCACGAAAACTCAAGAATCTTGCCCCGGACCCGCACGTAGTGCGCGGGATTGATCCCCGCGTTATACAGATCGGGAAAGACCTTGTCCTTCTCGCCGTTGGCGACCTCGATCCTGCCATTGCCGTTGCCCTTGATCAGTCTACCGTCGACCTCCACCGCCACGGGATTGTCCCCGGGGAGCGCACCGGTCATCTCAGTATAGGACATCACAGCTACACGCTGCTGCTCAATGGCGCTATAAATATACATGGCATTTGCCGCACGATAGGAGGGGATGCCCTCGGTCTGATCACCCGCAAACGGGTTGACCACAGTCAGCAGCCCCAGCATCAACAACGCAACAAGGCCAAACCCCAGAATCAGTTCGACCTGGTTATAGCCCGGCAGTCTTATAGACTTTGATTTGGTTTGGAACATCCCCCCGCCCAAACGTCAGATATGATAAGCACCGTAAGCAATAATAAGCTAAAACTTGTATCGCATACCCTCAAAAAGACAAAACAAGTCTTGCCAAGCTTATGTACACTCCACAAAAAATTCAAGGGGGAAATTGATTTATTTTGGAATAACGCAAATTAGCCACTCCCCCCGCGGCAAAAGAGGATCAACATAGCTGGCAAAGATTAAACAATTCGCCCGGCAGCAGCTAAAATCCTTTCGCCGTATTGCGTTTTCTTTTAAAAAAAGCCATACTTTTCATAGCCTATATATGGCACAATACGTGAGTTGACACACAATAGGGGGGGCCTTCATTGAAAATCTCATCCATTTCCCGCCACGAGGCAGGGAAACCGTTGGTTTGTGCGGGGTTCACCCTCATCGAGATCGGGCTGGTCATCGTTATCGTTGGCATTATCATGGCCGCCGCAGGGCTGGGCTGGAACGCCGTCGTTGAAGGCCGCCGGATAGCCAAGACCGCCGCAGTCATGGACGACATCAAAAGCTGCCTCATACGCCGCTGCGTTCTCTCGGGGCGCTACCCCACCTATACTGGCTCAACCACACCCGGAAACACCGCCGACAATCTGGACTGTGATGTCGCCGGCCTCAGTGCCGTTGGCCTGGACGTAGACAGCTGCATGTGCTCGGCCCTTGATGGCTGGGGCAACAAGATTTATTATCTTGAAGGGATAAAGGACGGCGGAGGCGACGGCCTGGCCGGCGAGTACATCATCACCGATACCATGACCGGGGCTTCCCGCGTCCTCCCCGACGCCACCTCAACGATCATCAATAAAAGTGGCATCACCATTCAGGGCATCGCCTTTGTCCTCGTCAGCCTTGGCCGTAATCGGGTGGCCGACCACACCAGCTATAACAATTTCAACGGCGGGGTTCAGGCGGGATACATCGGAGAAATATCCGGTGCGACCGTCAACTTCAATTCAACCGCGATCGACGTCCCCGTGGAATTCGCGGACGACGTCATCCTATACGTCACGGCCAACGAACTCATCTCCGCCGTGGCCCAGTAATCAGAGGGAGGGACCCGCTATCATGTCGCACAAACGAGCATTTACGCTTATTGAAATGGCCATCGTCCTGGTCATTATGGGGCTTCTCATCGGATTGACCATGCCCGTCATTACGGAATTCATCAAACGGGATAAGCAATCAGCCGGGCAAGCCAGCATCGACAACCTCAAAGAGGTCATCCTGGGCTACGCCATCGCCAATGGCCATCTGCCGGAACCCAACAACCTCGCCAGCCTGGGACTGCCGCTGAACGACCCCTGGGGCCAACAGATCCTGTACATCACTCCCGACGAGCTGGATAACAAACAGGAAATCTGCCACGAGGACGTCACCAACACCACCATGACCTACACCGAGATGGCGGCCGACACGTCAACCCAGCTGGCGCAGATCAATAACGTGGGATTTGCCCTGGTGAGTCTTGGCCCCAACCATACGCAGGAAGTTGTCCTTACCGGCGCCGGGCCCTATACCGACCTCACAGCCTATCCCAAAGGAATTACTGGCGCCACGCTTAAGCCCGACGATGTCGTGACCTACGTGACCCTGGACTTCCTCAAGGGACGCGTGTGCGCTGCCGGAACCTCCACCGGCCCCATCGGGGCCGACGTCTCCTTTGCCCAGAACTTCTCGGACTTTGGAGCGGCGGCTGTCACCACCCCTGCCGCCGGATACAGCGCTCCGACAACGGGCTACGTGACCACGGCGACTGATGACAACACCGTCACCCTGGGCGATGGGTTGTCTGGTGGCATCGGCTGCTTCTGGTACAAAGGCAATACGGCTGCGGACTCAGGTGCCTGCCTCGCAGGGGAATGCAACCTCTACCCTGACGATTTCGCATTTGCCCCCCTCGTTGAGGGGGGGGTTCGAGTCTATTTTGAATACACACCAATAGGCAGCTCTGGCTCCGGCTGGACATTTACAGTGGCGAGTGCAGACCCAGCAGCCGTTTCGGCCTCCGCATCCACAGATATGTGCGGTGGCATCATGCTTGGCTACTCAGCTTGGGGCGGCGATATACCTACACTTCCTATCTACGATCCAAAATTTGCCGTGGAGTTCGATTACTACCAATCCACTGACGACCCAAACTTTAACAGCGGATCTTATGACCCGCATTTGGCCTTGGTCTTCTGGGGAAGTGACTACAATCCCGCTAGTATTGCTACCCAATACGCCACCCTCTCTGATGACTATCGACATGGTGTTAATAGCGACGCTCTTACTGATCCCGACAACCCGGACGTACCATCCGGGCATGTGAATGAATCCTATGATTCCGGCCCCCCCGTGGTCAATGACAACCCCTATTATTACAACACAACGGATGACTATGTGGGTGATGGACAACCACACACATTTCGCATGGACGTTGTGATTACAGAAGATGCCGCCAACGATGTCACTTATGATTGGTCCGTGTGCATTGACTGCGATAACAGCAACGACCTGACTCAAGATTTCAATGATTATGGTGATTGGACCACCGGCAAGGCCTTCCACCTAACAGAAGGCCCCTACCCCGCGACCTCTTTCCATAATAACATGAAAGATGTTTTTTTTGGCTGGACAACGGGCACAGGCCTCAGTGTCGACCGCCAGGTCACCATCTCTGATTTCGGCATCGCATTCCGATAGGCCGCCCTGCTGCATCCCACACAACTTGCCGTACCCAAGCCATCCTTCAAGACAGGGACAACGCCATGAAGCAACACACTGGAACAAAGCAAACAAAGGGGTTCACCCTCATCGAGATGGCCCTCATCCTGATCGTCGTCGGGATCGTCATCTCCATTGCTGTGCCCCGGCTGAGGACCAGCTCCCGCGACTTGAACACCAAAAAAATCAAGCATGACATTCACAACGTCCGGGATGCAATCATCGGCTTCAGCATGAACGCCACCAACTGCTCGCTGCCCACGGACGGCGACCTGGATGGAGCGGCCAGCTCCGACCTTGCCCAACTTCAGGGCGAAAATTTGGATATGTGGGGCGAGTCCTACTACTACAAGCTGGCACCTGTTCTACGCAATGCATCGGGATCGGTGCTCTGCGATCTTGACGGAACAGACGTGGGATTCGATGTCTACGAAGGTTCCACCTTACTGGCACCGAATGTGGCTTTCTTCGTTTCCAGCAGTGGTCCAAACCACAACCGGGAAGTGATCTATGATGACACCACCACCCCGGTTCGTATTACAGTCCAACCCTATGGCACAGATGTCGCCGGCCAGGAATTTGATGACATCTATTCCTACGCCAAATGGGACGCCATCAAAAACTCCATTTGCACATACTGCACATCCCAGGCCCCCGATGGAACACCCCAGGTCGATTTTTCCGATATGGCCACGGACTTCGCAACGACTGGCACGGTTGAATCCAAGCCAAACACCATTGTTGTAAACGCTGGCACAGGAGAAATCACCCTGCAGGAAACCGGTGCAGGCTCAAACGCTGCTGGTTGCCAATGGTATACCGGCACCGAAGCTTTAGGTAACTGCGGGGATGTCAACGCCGGGGATGGTCGCGAAGATGGGGTCTGTGACCTGAGCAATGGCTTTCGCGTCCACTACCAATACAGAGTGCCTGGCACTTCTGCTGGAGGGTTCTCCTTCGCTCTGGCCGGGGTTGACCTCACTGGCGGGACAAATACCGACATGACAACCATGTGCGGCTCCGCACTCGGTGCGTCAGTTGGTTATTCAGACCAAAATGGAGGCAACTACATCTACCCTCCCAAACTCGGCATTGAATTCGATACAACCACGCACACCGCTAGGGGTGACAGTAAAAATGCTGCACTCGCTAACGCTGATGCCAATCACATGGCAGTGGTCTATTGGGGCGCTAATGGCACGAGAAGTGATGACAATATTCACGGAGCAAGTTCGGATAGCGCTACAGACATCAATAATCCTGGACCGGACCCAACTCCCATCATTGTAGACGGCAGCGACGGGATTTTTGATGAAGGGACAAGCAAATGGCTTGAGACCGGAAACACATATGACTTCCGCCTTGAAGTCGAACGTACCGGCGACGAGTTCAAGATTCGCGCCTGGTACGATTGCTCCCTCTCTGACTCGGCTTTTTTTGATAATCTCGGTGGCGACTTGGCCGCGTTGGATGCCGCCGCGCCCGCACCGGATATTGAGTTGACCAAAACCCACCCCCGATTCGACTCTGACTTCGACCTTTTCCGGTTCGGCTGGACCATGGGCACCGGCAGCAATAATTCCACAATAGCCGTCATCTCTGATTTCGGTTTTCGCTGGCGTTGATTGGACGAAGACAATCTTAAGCCTCAAGAATCAACTTATAGGAGGTCGGATGCTCATGCATCCGACCCCTTTGATTATTGCAGTGGAAATTGAATTGATGACTTCCACAAAGAGCTAGCAGCAACCGCCCCCTGCATTCTTGGTCCAGGGCAGCCAGGTCTGGATGATATAGGCCGCGCAGCCCACACCGGGGGTCACGCTGATGGCCCCAGGCGCACAGTTCATGGCGCAGGCCCCGCACTCCATGCAGGCCTCGCGATCCACGATGCGCGCCTTTTTGCCGCTCAGCTCGAACACCCCGTGCGGGCAGACCTGCACACACGAGCCGCAGCCCACGCAAGACTCGGCGTCGTATTCCAGAGTCGTCACCCCGTCCAGATATCTGAAGTCCTTCATTGCATCCTCTCTGATCAAACCATAAACGCAGAACCAACCCACAAGGCCACGGCCGCCAGGACCGCACCCGCCTGCACCGGAAGGGCCCGGCGCATCTCCTTTTCCACCCCCGAGGGCGAGGTGAAGGGGGTCGAGCCCGTGAAATTCATGCCCAGGTACGACGCCAGGGCCATGACCCATAGCAGCAGTCCCAGGCCCTCGCCCCAGCCGGAGGCCCCCGGCAGGGCCAGCACCGTCGCCAGCCCCAGCACGGCACCAGCCACAGCCCCTTTAAGGCTGAAGGCCCGCCCCGGCAGCCAGGGCAAGAGCAGCGGCACGGCCACGGCCCCGCCCAGGATGCCCGCCAGGGTCCCGCCCAGGGCCAATCCCCCCCGCGTCCAGGCCGCTGGCAGGGAAAACCACTGCGGACCGATGCCCGAGAGCGCGAACATCGTCAGCGCAGCCCAGGCAAGCCCCTTCCAAAGCAGGGTGACTTCGATGGGCACCAGCACGGCCCGCTCCCAAAGACCGAAGGTGGCCCGGCGCATGGTTTCGTCGGCCCCCTGCGCCAGATAGCGCGGCACGTCGATGGCGCGGATGGGGCCGAACTCAGCACCGAAGCCGCACTGCTTGCGCAGCTTGTGCGCGGACACGCCCGTGGCCGAATATTGGGGCAGGATCAACTTGCGATGGCTGACCACCCTTTCCAGGCCCGAGTGCCGCACCCGGTGGGCCACCTCCGCCGTGGAGAAGGTGCCCTTGCCCGCCGCGCACCAGACATTGATGCCATGGGTGTCGATGATCAGCAGCCAGAGGTCCAGCCCGGCCAGTTCCCGACGCACGAGATCAAAGGTCAGCTTGTAGTTGCAGGTCACGAGCACCGGGGCATCCGGCCCTGGCTGGCCCACGCAGTACAGGCCGGGCACAATCTTGTAATCTTCACGCACACCCGAAACCCGCGCCAGAAAGGTCCCCAGATGATCCCGGCGCGAGAGGTCCGTGCCCACTCGCGGCACGGGCCCCGCGGGGGTCTCCGCAAAGCCCAGCACAAAGGGTTCTCTTCTAAACCCCGGTCGATCCTGGCGTCCGAACCCGGACACGGTCTGTGGGCCTCAACACGGCCCCTGCTCGACCAATTGCTGCGATGGGGACAGACCCAACGTCTGGCCCGAGGACTGGCCCGGAGTCGGAGCCTGTTCAGTATCGGTTGGCTCTTGGCAGGTCCCGCCGCAGGCGCAGCCCGCCGCCGGGGTCCCGCGCAGATCATTCAAGCCAGTCATTCGCACTCCATCTTCAAGACTGTCATTTCCTCTCCATCCGTCAGGGCCATCACAGCCCGGCCAATTGATCCTTGAATCGTTGCAGCACGTCCAGGTCAAGGCAATAGCAGGTGCATGGCCCGTCGATACGGCCCCGCACCAACCCGCAGTCCCGAAGCACCTTCAGGTGCTGGCTGACCGTGGACTGGGCCAGGGGCAGCACCTCCACGATGCGCCCGCAGACACAGCCCTCCACACCCCGCAGATGGCGCACGATGGCCAGCCGCGCCGGATGCCCCAGGGCCTTGCACAGCGCAGCCAGCTGTCCGTCGCCGGCCTGTTGTCTGCCCGGGTAGCCGGAAGCAGCCCCGTCTGTGCCAGGGCTATCTGCGCCAGAGATATCGGCACCAGGGCGATCTGCTCCAGAAAGATTCACAACAGTGCCACGGCAACAGTCGTCTGGATTGTCTTCTCTCGCTTCCACTCCCAACTCCCCAGGTTCGCACAACGAAACTTACAAGCAGGCCTTAATCGTAAATCGACGATATACGATGAGCAGCCAGGGGTCAACCCCTGCCCACAACTAAGACGATCTGGTTGCAAGGCGTGAGATTTCAGAACCCTGTTCCCTTGCACAGGTGCTGACCAACAAGAAAAAGGCCCGGCTGGAAAACCAGCCGGGCCAGGATGAGAGCATAGGTGGGTGGATTATGCGGTCTCGGGTTCGCCTTCAACGTCCTGCGGCTCGACCGGGGCCGGGGCAGCAGGGGCGCTGATGGGGTTCAGCTGGGTTTCCTGAGGAAACACCGGCAGATAGCGATAGGCCAGAGACAGGATCAGGAAGCCATACGCGATAATCATGATGGACGGGCCCCACTCGGCCCAGTTCGGGGTATACGAGTACCACTCATCAAAGGGCATGACCGGGATGGCCAGCGCTTGGACAGTGAACACGTATCTGTTGATGACGATGCCCGTGCAGTTCAGGATGGCACCGAGGTACAGCAGACCGGGGATGTTGCGGAAGCGCGGGGTCAGCAGCAGGATCGCCGGGATGACGCCACACAAGAACAACTCGGCCCACAGCAGCCACTCGCCATAGCCCAGTGCATCATTGAACATCTGGTCCCAGGTCAGTCCGGAACGGGGCAGCACGTCGGTGGCCCAGGCCCAGGTGTCCAGGAACTTGAAGAACAGATACAGGGCCAGCATGGTTCCGCCGATGCGGCACATCAGCTTCTTGACCTTGAAGTCCACCAGTTCCTTGCCGGTGATCAGTTCCATGAACTTCACGACCAGGACAGAGAAGCAGGGGCCGGAGGCCACAGCGGAGATGACGAACAGGAAGAACGTCCAGGGCCAGATGAAGAACCCGTCACGCAGGATGTAGGGACGAGCGAAGAGCACGCCGTACATGCCTCCCAGGGAACCCTGGTGGAACGTGGACAGGAACGCGCCAAGACCGGCGATCAGCGGCATCACGTAATGGAAGTTGTGCGCGATGTTGTGCAGGATCGGGATCTTGTTCAGCTGGCGGTTTTCCAGGATGTTCGGGATGAACTCCAGGATCAGCACCATGAGATAGCAGGAGATGCAGAACATCACCTCTGTCAGCATGGAGTGAACGTTGGGATGCCAGAAGCCGAACCAGGAGCGCAGCGGCTGGCCCACGTCCAACGCCAGGACGAGCATAGCACCGGAGTAACAGATAAAACCGACGATGACCGTCAGGTTGACGATCTTCTCCAGCTCCTTGATATCCAGGATGTACTTCAAGAGTCCGGTGAAGAAGGCACCTGCGCCCAGGGCGATGATGCCCAGGTCGAAGGTGATCCACAGGCCGAACCCGAAGTAGTTGTCCAGCGCGGTACGCGCCAGACCGTCGGGAAGCAGGATCATGACAGCTTCATACGCGCCAGCGGCGAGGAAGATGCCGATGAAACCGAGCCACAGCAGGAATTTGCCGAACGAGCAGCGCTCGACACCCTCGGGCCAGAGAGCTCTATCCATGATGGGCACCTCCATTGTTACCGCCTGCCACGCCGCCTTCGGATTCCAGGTAGTTGTCGCCCTGTTTGCGAACCCAGTCGCGCGTGCTGACGTAGTAGACCTGGGGATCTGTTCCCAGGCGCTCCAGCAGGCGGAAGGCGTTCGGGCTCTTGATGAGCTCGTGCACCGCATGCTCGGGGTTCTTCACGTCACCAAAGGAGATGGCCCCGGTGGGACAGGCTTCAGCGCATGCAGGCATGTAGGCGCCGTCAGCCAGTTTCTCCGGATCCTCGCCAGCCACGCGGGCGGCGTCCTTGGCGTACATCATGCGATGGTGGCAGAAGTTGCACTTCTCAACCACACCGCGGGAACGTACGGAGACGTTGGGGGTCAGCTGTTTCTCCATCCCTTCGGGGAAGATGGGCTGATCCCAGTTGAACACACGGGCATGGTAGGGGCACGAAGCCATGCAGTACCGGCAGCCGAAGCAGCGCGGATAGATCTGGCTGACGATGCCGCCTTCCTCGTTTTTGTCGGTGGCAATGGCCGGGCAGACGGACACGCACGAAGGCAAGCCGCACTGCATGCACGGCCGGGGCAGGAATGCGGTATCATGGTCGCCGCCCTGCTTGCCGTTGGACAGTTCATAGATTGTCAGCCACTCGATCTTCTTGAAGCGCGTCGGGAAACCCTTGCTCTCAAGACGAGTCTTGGCCTCTTCCTGGGGCGCGATATTATTTTCCTTGTTGCAGGCCGTCATGCAGGCGCCGCAACCGGTGCATTTGTCGATATCGACAACCATGCTCCAGCGGATATTGAATTCCTTAAATCCAGCCATGATTCCTTCCTCTCTTATGCGGTGGCAATGGTCACCCGGTTGGCGGACCAGACGGAGAGGCCGGTCTCGGGATCATCTGCCGCAGCAAGCAGCTTGAAGGCGTTCTCACCCACGCCCTTGCTGAAGCCGTCCCACGCGGTGTGCCCGAACCCGAGGGAAGCGGCGACCACACCGGTCATCACCTTCTCGGAGACATGCACCTTGGCGGTCATTTCACCACCAGGGCCCACCAGCTTGACGGTCTCGCCGGCCTTGACGCCGCTCATGCGGGCGGTCTTGGCATTCATCTGCACCACGCTCTGCACACCGTCGAGTTCGCTGGTGCGAACCGTTCCGGCGCTGTGAGGCGGCATGGCGATGGTGGCGGTACCGAGGTGGTGCTTAACCACGGGAGCCAGGGCCAGACTGCCCTGGGCAAAGGCGCCGACTGCCGGAGTGGCACAGACGGCCAGGTTCAACTTCGCACCGGAGGTGGAGGCAGAGGTCCAGGCCTTGCCTTGACGCAACGAGCCCCAGGAAGCGCCCAGAGCAACGGACTTGGCCTTGAGCACATCCTTGAAGGACGCGTACCCCAGGTCCATGCCCAGACGGGAGGCTACGGAGAGCATCACGTCGGCGATGGTGCGCGTGTTAAACGCGGACTTCACCAGCGGCTTATTCACGCTGTAAGTGGCGCAACCGGCTCCATACGGAGTGTAGAGATCGTCATAGCGCTCAGCGGTCATGCTGTTGGGCATGATCAGGTTGGCGCGTTCGGCGGTCTCGTCCATGAAGGAGCTGAAGGACACCGTGAAGGCTGCCTTGTCCATGGCGCGGGCCATGGCCTCGGCCTGCGGCAGACCGTAAGCGGGGTTGGCGTCGTAGACCATGAGCACGCTGGCGTTCACACGGCCTTCGGCCACACCCTTCAGGAAGGGCACCACATCGGCGGCATAGCGCTCGGACTCGGAGCCCGAACCCTTGACCACGGCAGGGGCGCCGGGGACGATCTTCACGCTCTGGCCCATCTGGCCCAGCAGCATATTCAGGCCCAGGGAGGCCATCAGCGCGCGGGCGCCGGCACCCTGGCCGAACTCGGAACCGGCGATGACCAGCGGCCGTTTGGCGGCAGCCAGTTCGCGGGCGATCTTCTGCAGCACATCGGCACGCACACCGGTCTCGCGTTCCACATGGGCAGGGGCGTAGCCTTGGGCCACATCCTGCTTGAAGGAGGCAAAACCCTTGGCGTCGGCCGAAGCGCCATTTTCCATGAGGATACGGGACAGACCCAGGGCAACGGTCGCGGCTGCGCCGGGCTTGGCCTGAATCCACTGGTCACAGACCACGGCGGTGTTGTTCATCACCGGACCGGCGTAGACATACTTGGCCGTGGCGGCCTTGCCGGTGGGATGGGTCTCGGAGAACACCCGGGCGTTACGCACGGAAGTCCCAGAGGACTCCAGGGCGTCGGCGCCCAGGAACAGCACGTAGTCTGCGTTCTCGATGTCATAGGCGATGCGCCCTTCGCTGCCCATCAGCTCAAGGGCCTTGTGGGCGCTCTGGGTCTCGCCAGGCATCATGTAGTAGGAGCCGTGAAGACCGTTCACCAAGGCGGCAAAGATCTCGTTGGCGGACCCGGTGTCATCGCCGCTGACCATGGCGACATCGCCACGAGCTTCGGTGAGTTTTCCGGTCAGAATGGTTTCGGCCTCTTCCCAGGAAATGGTCTTGAACCCGGTCTGGGTCTTCAGCATGGGCTGACGCACGCGGGCGGGGCTGTGAAGCAACCCGACCTCGGCGGCGGCCATGGTGGAGACGGCACCCTTGCCCAGGGGATGATCGACGTTGCCGGCCACGCCCACGGCGTTGCCATTGACCACGGCGATCTTCACACCCGAACCGGAGGGATCGAGTTTCGAAGCCATCTCAGCAAAGTAGATGGCCCGTTTGGGAACCTTGGGGTTCCACTGCCAATTCTGGGTCCAAATGGAGGCATCGTCCGTCAGTTTCCACGGAATGGGAGTGATCATCAATCCCGCCGTGGCGCCTGCGGAGAAGGTCAGAAAAGTTCTTCTGTTCATATGCGCCAGCCTTCCTATCGATGACAAACGTAGCAGGCGTTGCTTTGGCCGTTCTCGGCGTGGCAGCGCTCGCATTCCCACATCTTCATGGTACCGCGACTATAAGCCGGGTCCACGCCGACACCTCTACCAAACACAATTTTGTAGCCGCCATTGGAATATCCCGTGAGGATGTTCTTATAATGGGTCGGCGGTGTATCGCTCTTCGCCATGTCAGGGTGACAAGTGGTACAGTCCTTATCCTTGTGTGCGGCGTGGGAGAAAAACACGTTGTCGGGCTGATCCTGGTAAGTGAGCCATTCAACTTCCTTCTCGTCGTTCACATACTCGCTCACGAACTGTTCCTCAGCCGGGTCCTCGCCCATCACATCAGCGTGACATTCGGCGCACGCCGCCGTCCTGGGGATTCCGCTGAATGATCCGTCCTCGTTGAAATAGTGGCAGTCTTCGCATGCCATTCCGCCGTCTTCCACGTGAATCACGTGGCTGAAGCGGACGGGCTGCTCAGCTTTGCTGAACAACGCCTGGGGGAATACCCACCAGCCCACGAAGAGCATCACCACAAAACCAACGAAGAAGGGCAACGCTCCTCCACTGCTCGATGCTTTCTTCACCATATGCTCTCGCCTCATCCGTAAAAGGTGAAAGGACTATCCTAGCCGGACCCGTGGCCCGGCATCCCACCCTGGCAAAGGCTTCCAGCCCTGCCTTAACCCCCCTAAAACACATCGTCTCCTGCTGGTCTCAGGCCGCTGGAGGGGGCACCCAGGCGGGGAAAATTGTAATAAAATCCCACCAGAGAGACCGCTTGGTTCTATGCATGACAGCTCAAGCGTGTCAAGGCTTAATGAAAAAATTCACGAGGTTTCAGGAGCCGCTTTTCACCTCCCTAAGCGGGGTAAATAGCTCACTGAAAAACCAAAGAGGCTACTGCCCGTCCCCTGGTGAAATCCGTCCGTAGACATCGTCGTAGCGCACGATGTCGTCCTCTTCCAGATACGGGCCCGACTGGATCTCGATGATCTCCACCGGTACGTGCCCCGGATTTCCCAGGCGGTGCAGGGACGTCTTGGGGATATCCACCGACTGGTTCTCGTAGAGCAGGAGCTCCTGCTCGCCCACCCGGACCTCGGCCGTGCCGCTGATGACCACCCAGTGCTCGCTGCGGTGGTGGTGTTTCTGCAGGGACAGGCGCGCGCCCGGTTTGACGACGATGCGCTTGATTTTGTAGTGCGGCCCATCCTCCAGCACGGTGTAGCTGCCCCAGGGGCGATACACCGTCACATGGGCCTCCACCAGGGAGCTGCCCTCGCCCTTCAGGCGGCTGACCACATCCTTGACGCGCTGCACCTTGTCCACGGGACAGATCAATGTGGCATCGCGGGTCTGGACAACGATCATGCCCTTCAATTCCACGGCGGCCAGCTTGCCCCCGCGCGAAAAAAGCAGGCAGTCCTCGCAATCCATGTCCAGCACGTCGCCTTGGACCACGTTACCGCGCTCGTCCTTCTCGCCCAGGCGATGCAGGGCCTCCCAACTGCCCAGATCGTCCCAGCCGAAATCGGCCTTGACCACGGCCTGGCGGCCGACCTTTTCCATGATGCCGTAGTCCACGGAGATGTTCGGAAGCTGGGTATAGCCATCCATCAGGCTCTGCTCGCTCCGCCCATGCCACCAGGCGGCCAACTCGGGCTGGTGCTGCTCCACTGCGGCCACGAACGCGGCCACGTTGAACACGAACATGCCACTGTTCCAGAAATGATCGCCTCCACGCACAAATTCCTCGGCCGTGGCCAGATCCGGCTTTTCCACGAACGCGCCGACCTCGAAACAGTCATCGCCCAGGGGCTTGCCCTGCTTGATGTAGCCGTACCCTGTCTCGGGTTTGTCCGGCACCACCCCGAAGGTCACGAACCAGCCCTCGCGCGCCAGGGCCGCGCCCCGGGTCAGGGCCTCGCGCCAGACATCGGGCTTGTGGATCAGATGATCCGAGGGGAAGACCGCCACCAGGGCCTCGGAATCGGCAGTCAGGGCCCTGTCCATGCCCAGCAGGATGGCGGGCAGGGTATTGCGCCCCACGGGCTCGGCCAGGACCTGTGCCTCCAGGCGCGGGTCCAACGCCGCCAATTGGCCACGCACCTCGAAGACCTGCTCCTCGTTGGTCACCACCCAGATGGACTCGACCCCGAAGACCTCCATGGACCGGCTTGCGGTCTGCTGGAGCATGGTGGTCTCACCGATCAGGGCCAACAGCTGCTTGGGCAGCAGGGTCCGGGAGTACGGCCAGAGGCGCGTCCCGGACCCACCGGCCAGGATCACGGCCTGGCAATGGTCGATACGGCCAGGGGCTTGCTGTGCCTCGCTCATGGCTCCTCCTGTGGGTAAGTCCGGCCCGCCGGACGGGTTAGCCCTCATAGACAAAGGGCGAATCGAAATCTCTCAGAAGTGGCAGGTTGCTGTCCTTGTCGGACAGCAGAGGCTCGCCCCCAGGCCAGCGGATGCCCAGATCAGGATCGTTCCAGGCCAGCCCGGCGTCGCACCCGGCGTCGTAGTAGGCGTCGACCTTGTATTGGAATTCGGCCACATCGGTCAGGGTTTTGTAGCCATGGGCAAAACCTCGCGGGATGAGCAGTTGTTGATGGTTCTCGGCAGACAACTCCTCTGCGTGCCAGCGCCCGAAGGTCGGCGAGCCACGGCGCAGGTCCACCACCACGTCGAACACGGCCCCCCTGGAGACACGCACCAGCTTGGACTGGGCCGCCGGCGGGCGCTGGAAGTGCAACCCTCGCAGAACCCCCCGGGTCCCGGACCGGGCATGATTATCCTGGACCCAGTCGTAGGCCAGGCCTTGGGCCTCGAACAAGCCCTGATTCCAGCTTTCCATGAAGAATCCCCGCCCGTCCTCAAACACCTTGGGCTTGATGACATACAGGCCGGGGATATCGGTGGTCCTCACCAGCACTAGAGACCTCCTCGGATGAACCCATTGAACTGCCCCCATGTACCCGAGAATGCATGCCAAGACAACAGCATGGACGATGCCTCCGACCTGCGGCGGGTCGCCATTTCTTCAACTCAATTTGTTGACAAGCCTTCAATTTCCAATATTATTGGTCAATTCTGAGAATCCGCCCCAGGCGCAACCACCTTCGAGCAAAGCCAACAAGGCCACAAGCATGGACCGCACATATACCGCCAAGGACTACCAAGAACTGGAACGCAGGCTGGCCTCCGTGACCAGAGAACTGGAGACCCTGCGCCACGAGAATGAACGCCTGGAGTGCGCCCTGGGAGACAGCCCCGTCATCATTTACAGGGCTGACCCTTCGCGCGATTACATCTCAACCTTTGTCAGCGAGAACGTGCGCGACATCCTGGGTTACGAACCCGAAGAGGTGACGGCCAAGGTCGGCTTCTGGCGCGAACTCCTCCACCCCGAGGACCGGGCCCACGCCCTTTCCTTCCGCCAGGAACTCACGGAGGGCGTCTGCGGGACCTACGAATACCGCCTGCGCCGCAAGGATGGCTCCTGGGCCTGGCTGCGGGATCGCAAGTGTCTGGTGGCCACCGGTCCGGGCGAGCCCCCCGAACTCATCGGCTACCGGGCCGACATCACCGACATCCGCACCGAGCAGGAAGACCTGCTGCAGCGCAAGCTCCTGTTCAGGACGATCTTCAACAACGCGGCTTCGGGCATCGCCATCTGCGGTCCGGACGGAACCTTCGGCAAGGCCAACGAAAAGTGGCTGGAGCTGTTGGGCTGTGGCTGGGACAAGCTCATCGGCAAGACTCCGCTGGACTTCACCCACCCCGACGACCAGGCCCGCTGCCGGGAACGCACCGCACAACTGCTGGCCGGCGGCATGGCTTCGCAGCGCATGGAAAAGCGCTTCATAAGGGACGACGGCACGACCTTCTGGGTGGACATCGTGACCAAGAGCATCAACGGCCCAAAGGGTGACGTCCAGGGCCTGGTCTGCGTGATGAACGACATCAGCGAGCGCATCGAGATGGAGCGCGCCCTGCGCCAGTCCGAACGCGAGAAGAAGGCCATCCTCGATACCATCAGCGAGGCCGTGACCTTCCAGGATTCGGAGCACAGGATCCTGTGGGCCAATCGGGCCATGTGCGAAATCACCGGCCTGCCGCCCGAGGAGATCATCGGGGCCTACTGCTATGATCTCTGGCAGGCCGGAACCGGACTCTGCCCCGACTGTCCGGCCACGGCATGCCTGGAGCAGGGCAAGCCGGTGGAAGCCCTTGCGCGCGACCATAAGGGCCACATCTACCGCACCAAAACCTATCCCGCCAGCCTGCGGGACGACCTGTCCCCCGGCGTACTCGTGGTCTCCCAGGACGTGACCGAACAGACCGCCTCCGAGGAGGAGATGCGCAAGGCCATGGCCTTGGCCGAAAACGCCACCAAGATGAAGGACGAGTTCCTGGCCAACATGAGCCACGAACTGCGCGCGCCCCTGAACGGTATGCTGGGCATGCTCGACGTGCTCATGGACACGAACCTGAACGACGACCAGCGCGACTCCATCGAGATCGCCCTGGCCGCAGGCGAAGGGCTGCTGGCCATCATCAACGACATCCTGGACTTCTCCAAGCTCCAGGCCGACAAGATCCCCTTGTCTTGCAACGAATTCGATCTGCGCGAGTCCATCCGCACCGTAATCAATACCTACAAGGAACAGAGTCTGAAGCGCGGCCTGGAGGTCAGCTCCACGGTGGACAAGAACGTGCCCCAACTGCTGATCGGGGACGAGGGCCGCATCCGCCAGATCCTGTTCAACCTGGTGGGCAACTCGGTCAAGTTCACCAAGGAAGGCTCCGTGCGGCTGGAGGTCTTCATCCTGCGCAAAACCGCCAATCCGAATAACGCAAGGCTGCTGTTCACCATCACGGACACGGGCTGCGGCATTCCCGAGGAACAGCTGGAGACCATCTTCGAGCCCTTCGTGCAACTCAACTGGGCCAAGTCCAGCAAGTACGAGGGCACGGGGCTGGGCCTGGGTATCGTCAAACGCCTGGTGACCCTCATGGGCGGGATCATCACCGTGGAAAGCCAGGTGGACAAGGGCACCACCATCAATTTCTGGATCAACGTCCAAATCCCCTGAGCGCACCACACGCAACGCCCGGGCGGCCCGCCGCCCAAGGAGACGCCATGGGTCCGCTCCGCCCCCGGCAAGACATCCTGTTCCCGGGTCCGATCCCGCTCTCCAAGGCAGCCCCCGCCCCGGGGCTGCGTTTTGTTACCCATGCGCAACGCCGCCCCTCCCTGCGCCACCAATCCCCCAGCCGACCACGGGTCCTGAGCGGCCTGGGGCGGTTGTGCACGGCCCTGCTGCTGGCCTGCGGCCTCCTGCTCGCTGCCACCCCTGCCCGGGCCGAGCTCTCCCATTTCTCCCACGACATCCCGGCCCAGGCCGACGACTCGCAGCTGGAGGGTGCCGCCCGGCGCGGCAACGCCCAGGCCCAGTATCTGCTGGGGGCCATGCTCATGGTCCGCGCCGAACGCGAGGAACGCTCAGGCTGGCAGACCAAGGCCCGTATCTACTACAAGCAGGCCGCCGGCTGGTTCCACAAGGCCGCCGCCAGCAACAACGCCCGCGCCCAGTTCTCCCTGGGCCTGCTGATGCGCAACGGACAGGGGGTCGAACGCGACACGGCCGGAGCCCTGCGCTGGCTCACGGCCGCCGCCAACCAGGACGTGCCGGACGCCCTATTCCTGATGGGCATCATGTCCGCGGGCGGCGAAGGCATGCGCCGGGACAACTCCCGGGCCTTGGGACTGCTCGTGGATGCAGGCGCCGGCTTCGTCAACGAGGGCCGGGCGGACTGGGCACTGCAAGTCTCGCAGACCATCAATCAGCTGGCCCCAGGCCACCCGGCTGTGGCCAAGCTGAGCAAGGCGGCCCGACAGATCTCCACCCGCCCTGGCGCGCGCCAGGAGGGGTTCTCCACGGGCACGGCCTGGATCGCGGCCCCGGGATTCGCCGTGACCAACCGGCACGTGGTCGTGGGCCGGACGACCATCTCCCTGGTGCACCCGGACGGCAGCTATGTCTCGGCCACGGTGGCCGCCGAGGATGCGGACAGCGATCTGGTGCTGCTGGCCGTGGCAGACCCCTGCGCCCTGCCCCCGGCACTGCCCCTGGCGAAAGAGGCCCCGGGGCTGGGGGCCGAGGTCTTCACCGTGGGCTTCCCCCAGGTGGCCATCATGGGCACCTCGCCCAAGCTCTCCACCGGGCGCGTCACCGGGGCGACGGGGGTGGGCGGCGACCCGCGCACCCTGACCATCTCCGTGCCCGTGGCCCAGGGCAACAGCGGCGGGCCGCTGATCAATCTCTCGGGCGAGGTGGTGGGCGTGGTCCAGGCCATGATCGACGCCGCCGGAGTCTACCGCGCCACCGGAGAGCTGCCCGAGAACGTGAACTACGCCATCCATGTCCGGCTGCTGCGCCAACTCATCGACCGCGCCCCCAAGAAGGGCGGCGGGGTCACGGACTGGGTCAAGGGCCTGTTGGGCAAGGCCTGCCCCGCGCTGAACGAGCCCGGAACCGCCAGCCTGGAGACCCACGCCACCCGTGCCCAGGCCTCGGTGCTGATGGTGGTGGCGGAATAGCGCGAGGACAATTCGCCTTACTGATATTTCACAACCCACCAGCTTGCTCACCCCCAGCCCACTGAAATACTCTCCCGACACAGTCAGTTTTTATGATTGTACCCGCATCTGCGGAGCAATCACGCGCCCAAACAACCCGTATCTTGCATTCATTGACCTCCTAACATTTCAGTAGTGTACAGCCCTCGTATTGCTGTGCTATTTATCCACCACCCGTTGGGAGAGAAGAACTTTCCTGAACCAGGAATCCTATTTTAACAAGGATGATGCGGATGAACTTCAACAAGAAACTGATGACATCGGTCATCGCCACCACGTTGGTGCTGCTCATCGCCGCCGTGGGCACCACGTATGTCATTTCAGTCCGTTCGTTGGATTATCTCGGCCACTCCACCATGGAGGACATGATCACCAACCTGACGGACACCCTGGAGATGCAAGACAGCATCACCCAGGAGAAACTCGCCTCTGACCTGGGGCTGATGGACAGGGAAATCGCCGCCCGCGGTGGCTTCAGGCTGGCCCCTGACCAGCCCCTGACCAGCACCATGGTCAACCAGGTCAGCAAGGAGTCCGACACCGCAAGCATCCCTTCCCTGAAGCTGGGCGATTCCGTAGTCAACAACGACTTCGCCCTGGTGGATGAAGTCCAGAGCATGGTCGGCGGAACCACCACCATCTTCCAGGTCCTGCCCGGCAGGCTGCTGCGGGTCTCGACCAACGTCAAGAAGACCGACGGCAAACGGGCCACGGGCACCTACATCCCCGAGGACAGCCCGGTCTACAAGACCGTAATGAAGGGCGAGACCTTCCGGGGCAAGGCCTTCGTTGTCAGCGATTGGTACCTGACCGCCTACAAGCCCATGAAGGACTCCTCGGGCAAGATCGTGGCCGTGATCTATGTGGGCCGAGAGATCCTGACACCGCAGCTGCGCGATGTCCTGGACAAGACCACCTACAACGGCGAGGGCTCCTGTTTCGCGGCCCTGACCGACGGCAAGTTCGTCTTCCAGAAATCCGAACTGGGCGAACCCGCCCCCGAGACCATGAAGGCCCTTCTGGGGGCCAAGAACGAATTCATCGAGTACACGCAGGCGGGCAAAGCCCGTCTGGCCTATGTCAGCCATTACGCCCCCTGGGACTGGCACATCGGCCTGGTCCTTGACGCCTCCAGGCTCAACATGGGCACCGACCGCACCATGCTCATCGCCGGGGCAACGGTCACCGCCGTCGGCATCCTGCTGGCCGCGTTGTTCTTCATCTATCTGATCCATCGCCTGATGAAGCCGTTGCGCGACCTGTCCGCAGTCACCGGCCAGATCGCCCGAGGCGACCTGGAAGCCAGGGCCAGCTATGACGCGGATGACGCCATCGGCGAAACCGTGGCCTCGGTCAACTCCATGGTCGAGACCCTGCGCGACAAGATGCACGAGGCCCAGCTGCGCGGCGATGAATCGCGCCAGGAAAGCGAACGCGCCAAAACGGCCATGGAATCCGCCGAAAAGGAACGCCTGCGCGTCAGCTCACTGCTGGAGACCATCAATCAGGTCACGGAGCAGGCCCTGGGCATCTCGGCCAATCTGGCCAGCGGTGCCGACGAACTGACCACCCAGGCCGAACAGATTCGCCACGGCAGCGAAACCCAGAAGACCCGCACCATGGAGACCGCCACGGCCATGGAAGAGATGAACGCCACGGTGCTGGAGGTCGCCCGGAATGCCGGAGCCGCCGCCGAAGGGGCGGACAAGGCCAGCACCCATGCCGCAGAGGGCATGGCGGTGGTCAATCAGGTCATCGCCTCGTCCAAGGACGTGGCCACCCATACCAGCACCCTGACCGAGGTCCTGAACGGACTTGGCACACAGGCCGAGGGCATCGGCGCGATCATGGGCGTGATCAGCGACATCGCGGACCAGACCAACCTCCTGGCCCTGAACGCCGCCATCGAGGCCGCCCGCGCCGGCGACGCCGGGCGCGGCTTCGCCGTGGTGGCCGACGAGGTGCGCAAGCTGGCCGAAAAGACCATGCAGGCCACGGGCGAGGTCGCCAAGGCCACCTCCGCCATCCAGGCCAGTGCGACCAACAGCATCTCGGTCATGACCACGACCTCCAAGCTCGTGACCCAGAGCACGACGCTCTCCGAGCAGTCCGGGACCAAGCTGGAAGAGATCATCGCGCAGGTCGAGGAGACCGCCGACCGGGTGCGGTCCATCGCCACAGCCGCGGAGGAACAATCCGCCACCAGTGAGCAGATCAACCGCTCCACCGAGGAGATCCACGCCATCTCCCTGGAGACTTCGGAAGGCATCGCCCAGTCCGTGCATGCCATCCGCCAGATCGCCGACCTCTCGGCCAACCTGCAACAGCTCATCGGCAAATTGCAGGCCAGCAGCCGCGACTAGCCCGCGCGCTTCATGACAATGACAAGGCCCGCAGCTTCACAGCTGCGGGCCTTTTTGTCTCAGACAAAACGGAGGGGGGGGCGAAACGGGAGGCCCAGCGGGAGCGCAACTCACAGCCCCGCTTGACGAAATCCAAACAACTGGCCAAGCATGTTGGAAAATTCTGGAGGGAAATCATATGCCGGACACCAAAGATGCACAGCAGACTGTCGCGGACTTTCAGGAACTGCTGGACAACACCCCCGCCGAGGCCGCGCATGTAAGGGTTTCGCCCGACGCCTGGACCCTGGCGGAGATTGTGGGCCATCTGCTGGACTCGGCCAGCAACAACCACCAGCGCTTCGCCCGCCTGCGCCTGGGCGACCTGGAGAACTTCCCCGGCTACGAGGCGGAATCATGGGTCGCCGCCCAGGGCTACGACGCGTGCGATTTCCAGCCCCTTGCCACCCTGTGGGCCAGCTACAACGCCCTGTTGCTGCATCTGGCCGCCACCACCCCCGAATCGGCAGGCAAGAACGCCTGGATACGGACCGACGGCCCCCAAACCCTGGAATTCCTGATCACCGATTATTACAGCCACCTGCGCCTGCACACGGATCATTACAATGGACGCCTGGCCGAGGTGAAAGCCCACATGGGCCTTGCCTGAACAAGTCGGGACCCCAACGCCACGCGCTGAGCCCTGCTGTCGCAACCAAAAGAAAAGCCCCTGAATTTCAGGGGCTTTTTTAACAGCGCGCGTTGCGCCGGAGGTGTCACTGACCGGGGGGATTGCTCCTTGCCTTTCATCGTTGATTCGTGCTTGGTATGAGCCGATCCATGGAGTGAAATGAGGAGAGAGCATGCGCATACGCGTTTTTCAGACACTGATATTCCTGATCATGCTGGTGGCCTTCGCCTTCGCGGCGCAGGCGGAAACCAAGATCATCACCAAGACCATTCGCCAATCCTTTGAAGGCGTACAGTCACCGGAAGACGCCCGAGTTACTGCTGTGACGCGAGCCAAACGCATGGCCCTGGAAGAGGCAGGAACCTACCTTGAAAGCCTGACCGCGGTAAGAAACGGCCAACTGGCCCAGGACCAGATCGTAGCCCTGGCCGCAGGTGTTCTCCACACTGAAATCATTCAGGAAACTAGATACGTCACAGACGACACCTTCGGCATCGAAGTCACCGCCCGCATCAAGATTGACACGTCAATACTGGATCGCCGTGTCCAAGAGTTTCTGGATAATGCAGGAGCTCTGGAAAAATATGAGGACTCCGAAAGGAAACAACAGGAATTGCTCGCCCGTATCAACGAACTGGAAACGAAAAACAGCGAACTGAGCAAACTGAGCCCCGAACAGCGCGCGGAACTCGAAGATGAGTTCAAGCAACTCTCGCAAGGCTTGACGGCAGAGGAGTGGACCCAAAAAGCCTACGCTCTCTGGAATGATGGCCGATACACAGATCCGCAAAAAGCACTGGAATATCTGAATCAGGCTATCGAGCTGGATCCGCAATATGGCATCGCCTACAACGACCGGGGAAATGTCTATAATCACTTCAGCCAATACAAGCGGGCAATCGCGGATTATGAGAGAGCTATCGACCTGAGTCCCGATTTTAGCGAGGCTTACTATAATCGCGGCGTGACCTACGCAACGCTCCAGCGACACACACGGGCAGTCACGGACTTCAGCCAGGCGATCAAGCTCAATCCGGACTATACCAAAGCCTACTATAACCGAGGCGTTGTCTACGCCACTCTCGGGCAGTACCAACGCGCAATTCTGGATTATGATCGCGCCATCGAACTGAAATCAGACTATGCCTTTGCATATGGAAACCGCGCCTTCATGCACAAGGCAATGGGGAATATTTTCCAAGCCAGATTGGATGCCAGCAGAGCCAGGCTGATAAGCCCCGATACCCCTGTCCCCACCTTCTAACTCCCCAAGAATTCGGCCTGATGAACCTGAAAACATCCCACGGATTCAGCAGAAAAACAGCGTGTCCAACCAGACGCCAAAAACAACAAAAAACTCTGAGATTCAGGGGCTTTTTTAACAGCGTCACGTTGCGCAGGAAGTGCCGCTGGCGGCGGGTATGCAACACCCTCTTTGTACCCCTGTCGGCACATGGAGTAGCCCCCGATTTCAAATTTATCCGGGTCAAGAGCACTTTTGACCCGGATAAACCATTTTCCACTATTTTTAATGAAATACGGGTGCGTTTTGAAAACAGCATCCATGAAGCCCGTTTGATATACTACAGTAGTTGATTAAAATTCTTGGGCTTGTTGTCTGGTACAACCCCTAAGTAAATGCTAACCCTATTCAAAATTCATGGTTTTTTATGTCTAGATATCTGGGAGGACTGACTCTAATACGTTGGGAGTAGTTCATGGCAGAGAACAAAAGTGCAGCTATATTGTTGGTATTTCTTTGGGCATCAGTATTGCTGTTCCCCGCAGGCCCTTCGTTCGCTCAAGAGACCAAAACAACTGTAATCTGGGCCGTGGCCGATCGGCCCACCTCCTTTATCTTTGAGGGGCCTGACAAAGGCAGGGGAGTTGTGGACGAAGTCTACAACAAACTACACACAGCGCTTCCTGACTACGAACACGTTCTACTAGAAATGAATTTTCCACGCACATTGAATTACATGCGAGAAGGAGAACGTGTCTGTTCCACGGGTTTTTGGACTGCCGATCGGGAGAAAGTGGCACTGTTCTCGCTTCCCGTTATTTTGGCGTTACCCTATGGAGTCATCTGTCTCAAAGAAAGAGTGAAAGAGTTTGACAGTGGGGCGGGTCGTATTTCCCTGACTCGACTGCTTGCGGACAAACGACTTCGTGGTGCCGTATTGCAAGCACGCTCCTACGGTGAAATCACGCCTATGGTTAAGGCAAGCTCGGATGACAGCACACTGAGGGTGCTGCCACCAGGTGCCAATACTATCCAGATGCTTACGCATGGGTATCTGGACTACATCATCGAAATCCCCTCGTTCGTTATGTATCAGGCCAAACAACAGGGAGAAGAGAACAGGCTCGAATCGCTGTCAATCGAGGAGTATGTGACACCGGTGCTGGTGGCTCATATTTTCTGTACCCGCGGCCAATGGGGTGAAGGGTTCATCCGCCAACTTAACGAAATTATTGAACGTGAACGAGGCACAGAAGAATACCGGGAATTCATTGAACGTTGGT
>JAHIUW010000002.1 GCA_018816865.1 Pseudomonadota bacterium | reverse complement strand
CCCGGTTCCGGTCGGCCTACGCCCTCCCTCCACCGGGGAGGAGGCTCCTTGGCCCCTTACTCCGTCCTTCGTCATCGAACACCTCCTGGAGGTCATTCCTTACCCCCAATTCGGTGTCCAAGAAAACCCTACACCGCCCCAGAGATTGTAAATGTATCCTCCGTTACCATCTGGTCGCCTCTGTTTGATTCCTTGCGTTTGACCATGTTCATCGAGCTCGCGAAGCACCTCAAACGAGAGGGTGCCATCCGCGTTGTGATAGTTGTGGATTACGCTGGCAGCCTGAGATTGTTCTTTCTTCAAGTTTTTCTTCCTCCAATGTTGTTGATTGAGTTTGTTGATTGCTGTGCTGAAGTCGACTCCGTGCAGTCGGCGATAGAAGTCGATGAGGTCGCCCTTTGCCCCACAGGAATGACAGAACCAGAGGCCCGTCGTGAGGTTCATGGAACAACTCGGTTTGTTATCCTCATGCGCAGGGCAGTTGACCTTGGCTTCTCCAGGTCCATCGCGGATATTAAGGTGCGGATATTGAAAGCTAAGGAATGAGTGGATGTTGGTTTTTTTGACGATCGATATTTGGGGCATGTTACCTCCGGTTGTAGTGTTTAGTGGTTGCACCCCCTTAAAGGGTGGTGAGCCCAGAATATGGGGAATCTTTTTGTGTTTGGCTTCAATAAAGTTTATTACTATCTGGAATAACAGACTTTTTGCATCAGTTGTGATGCTGAAAGGCTGTTGGGTGTGCATCTCGGGCTGCTCCGGTTGTCGTGTTTCTCGCGCGGGCACCCCCTTAAAGGGTGGTGAGCCCAGAATATGTGGAATCATTTTTCGAGGAGGGTAGATTTAATGAGGGAACAGTCGTGCCATCTAAGCCTGCCACGGCACGTTGAGCACAGGAGAAGGTGGTTGCATGGCTCAGTGCCCTGCTCAGAGGGGATTGGTACATACTTGGAAGTTATCGAGGGCTTGACTAAGGGACGAGAAGCACCTTGACGGGTACACGCGTTTGGTACACTTTTGTTTCGGAAAGACTAGTGGCTGATGAGTGGCCAGGAACAAGGGAAGTGAGTCTTTTTCAGATTTGGCGGGGCTTTATCAGGTTGGATAGAGCGCTAGCCTCCGGAGCTAGAGGCCGCAGGTTCGAATCCTACATTGCCCACCATAAATTTGCAGGGGCTTGCGATGAAAATCGCAGGCCCCTTTTGTCGTCATAAAATCTCATCCGCAGCGATTTCTCCTTCTTTGCAAAAAAGGCGGGCCCCAGATGGAGCCCGCCTTGGCATTCGTCAAATCCGGTTTGCCGGGATGAGGGTCACTTCTTGTACCAGGAACCATCCGGTGCCTGGAGCATCTCGCCCGCATCGGCCCGCTCACGAATCTGGGCGGCGCGGCGCTCGCCCACGAAGGTGGGGTCCACGCCCTGCTTCTTGGCGATGGCGGCGTACACGGCCTTGCGGTCCGCATTCTCGGCGGTCACGATGTCCTTGCCCGTGTCTTTCAGGGCCTGCAGATAGCCCTTGTTGTCTTCGCCCACGGCCTGTTGGGCCTTCAGGGCATCGATTTGCGGGGCTCGAGCCAACATCCGGTCCTTGATGCCGTCGGCGTGGGCCACTCCGGAACACAGGACCAGGGCCAGTACCATCAGGGCAGCATAGCTGAAGATTTTTTTCATGGTTCGCTCCGCTTCCTATTGGGCTTTATCAATGTCAGAGAAGAAATCATCCAATGCCCGGTCCACCTTGACGTTGACGTCGATGGTGATGTGGATGGGCTTGACCTCCACGGGTTTGACCTCGATCTGGTGGCTGGTGGAGCAGGCCGCCAGCGCCATGATCATGGCCGTCAGGGCAACTGTTGCAACTCGTTTGAGCATAGTCTGGTCTCCCTACTGTTCCTGGCCGAATAATTCACGCAGACGGAGCATCCTGTCCAGGGGCAGACTGAAGTTCACATCCAGGCGAATTCCCTGGAACTTCAGGCCCTGACCAGCCGCCTGCAATTCAATCAGTCCATAATCCTGCGAATACTCGAACGGTAAGTTCTGTGCGGGTTGGCCGTCAAGCTGCAACTGAACCTTCAGGGTCTCGCCCTCGGATGAGGCCGTGACCTTGGCCCACTTGTACTCGAAGTTTTTCAGGGCCTCGCTGGCTATTTTCATCTGCACGTATTGGGCGCTACCCGGCTCCAATCCGGCCAGCAGGGCCTCGGCCTGCTGAATCTGGATCACGCCACCCGATTCGGGGGACGACTGCAGTTGCGCGGCATCGAAGGAGATCTGCCCGTTCTGGACCCTGACCGGGATCTTGCCACTGATCTGGCCCTTGCCGCTGGCCTGGGCAAACCCCAGTTGGCTCAACAGTTCGGTGATGCCCAGGTTGGAGCAATACAGGATCAGGTCGTAGTCCGAACGTCCGGAAACCACCTGGAAGGGCAAGGCCTGGACCACTCCGCCAAGCCAGTTGAAGCGTGCGCCTGTGGTCAGCAGCCGTTGTGGTCCGTCCAGCTGGAACAGGAGTTGCCCGTCGCTGATGGCGATGTCCTTGTAGTGCAGATTGCTGAAGGTGGCGCGTTGCAAGGGGGCGCTGCGCAGGCTCAACAGGTCCGGCAGGTCCAGGGACAGGGTGATGCCATCCATGCGCGCGTCGCGCCCGGCATCCACCAGCGAGCCGTCGGCCAGCTGGACGTTGGCGGTGGCCACGAGCCCGGTGGATTCGTAGCGCAGGTCCGCTCGCACAGAGATCGTGCCTGCGGCGGTGATCTTGGTCAGGGCCGGGTTCAGTCGGGCCAGCTCGAATCCGGCGGGCAGGGTGTAGCCGTCCACCACGACCTGGGCCTCCAGCAGGGACTCGGCCCCCGGGGTGAGCCGTGCGGAGATCGCCGCCTGGAGTCCGGGGAGTGGTGCGCCCAGGTACGTCCCGTCCAGCAGCAGTTGCCGCTCGTCCTGGCGCAGCCCCAGTTCCAGTCTGCCCCATTGGCGGCCCGCGGCGTTGATGTCCGCGATGGTCAGGTTGCCCCGGTGGCCCCGGGCCGGGGGATAGACCAGAGGCAGGGAGAAGGAGGCCTTGGAAAGATGGGTGTCGTTGGCGTTCACGGAGATATTGCGCCCCTGGAGCGTGACCGAGGCTCCAGGCTCGGGCAGGGCGCGGACGGTCCCGTGCAGGCTGAGGTCCGCCTTGGCCTGGAATCCGTTTCTGACCAGCCGCAGCGCGGGCAAGGTGACCTGCATGGTCCCGGCGATGGCTGTGGACAGGGCCCCTGACAGGGTGCCCGAGGCCTGCAAGGCCCCGGTGCTGAGGGTTGACCCGGCCTTGTGCAATTGCTGCGGCGCAAGGCGCAGGGCCCAGTCCAGGGCACCCTCGCTGCCCTGGCCCCGGGAGTCGAGGGTGTAGGTGGCCTTGTCCATGGCAAGGATTTCTTCGCCCAGGCGCAGGGTTCCAGCGATGTCCCCGGTGGTGCTTGCCGTCCAGCCGTCGGGCGTCAGACCGGCCTTGGCCGTGCCGTTGAAGCGTGCCTTGAGCGGCAGACTCTCGGCACTTTGTTCCAAGGTGTAGTCGGCCTCCAGGGTCGGGGCGTCCCCGCCCTCTGCACGTCCGGTGGCCCGGAGTGCGGCGGTCCCGCCGAATCCGTGCAGGGCTTGCAGCTCCACTTCAAAGGGAAATCCCCCTGTGGCCTCCTGGCGGAGTGAGGCCCGGATGCCCTGGCCCGAGACCAGGACCTGGCCCAGGCTCATGAGCACTGGATCAGCGATGGCAAGATCGCATTGCCCTAGGCGAAAGGTCCCTGCATCCAGGCTGTAGCTGCCGGTGGCTGAGGCCGATGTCTGCCCTTGCAGGGTGAGGTCCTTCAAGGGGATGTTCAGCACAGTACACAGGCGTTGCAGGGCCAAGCCCTGCAGTTCGGCATGCACGGTGACGCGGGGCCCCGATTCGCTGGCTTCCGGGCTGTCTGCGGATTCTGGAACAGCGGGTTGTGGCCTGTCTGTCAGCTCTGACCCGGTTGCGGGCGGTGGTTCGATGAGTTCTTGGCTGGCGGAAGGCTTTGCCCCGGGGGTTTTCGCGTAGTCACCCGGGTTGGACAGGTCCAGGGTGGCGCGGACGCTCAGGGTCGCTCCCAGAGGGGCGGCCAGCAGGGAGGCCTCGCCGCCATTGCGGTCCGGGGCAGTGGTGTAGTCCAGGGAAAAGGGGATGGTGTGGGTGACCCCGCCATGGGGCAGGAACAGCTGCCCACTGGAAACCACGAGCCGGTCCAGGGGTGGAAGGGCAAGGGGAGCGCCCCCCGCGGCTGCAGCGTTCGTGGTAGCAGGTTGCCCTGTATTCTCTTTCTCGATGGGCAGCATCTCCAGCAGGACGTCCGAGGCTCGGACCTCGCGGACCTGGCCTTTCAGGAGTCCGGCCAGGGAATAAGTCACGTCCAGCTGGCCCACTTCCAGTTCAGCCACATCGGGCATGGAAAGCAGAATCCCATACAGGCTGGTGCCGCCCAGGCCCACCAGACGCACCGTGCAGGAACGCAGCTGCACCCCGTCTTGGGCCTTATTGACCAGCCCGGGCAGGATCGTGCTCAGGGCCGTGGGCAACAGCACGAACCAGCCCAACACGGCCAGGGCGACCAGCACGGCCAGAGAGGCGGCTAGATATTCAATGATTTTACGAGGCATGGCACTTCTTTATCATGCCCTCTTATACCGCCGGATGCCTGGGGGCACAACCGGCATGTACGGGGCCTCCAGGCTCCATGCTTGGAACTGCCAAATGTCCTCTGGTGCTAGCGGGCTAACATAATATGACTTTTATACACCGGTTGTTTGTGCTAATTCGCATGCGCAGGTTGGGTGACGAATTTAAGTTTCACCCGTTTCAAGGGGGAATCCATGGCCGATCCATTGGGAAAGACTGAACGCAGCCGAGTCAGTTCGCCGGACGAACTGACTCGGCTGATCACCATCGTGGATTCCAAAGGTATCTACGCGGTGGCCATGGGCTTTGTCCTGCTGGTGGTGCTGTTGGTCTGGAGCTTTGTCGGTTCGATACCGGTCACGGTCAACGGCATGGGCATCCTGGTGCCACCCG
This sequence comes from Pseudomonadota bacterium, assembly GCA_018816865.1. Classification (GTDB taxonomy): domain Bacteria; phylum Desulfobacterota; class Desulfovibrionia; order Desulfovibrionales; family Desulfovibrionaceae; genus Desulfovibrio_Q. Next base: position 514 of record JAHIUW010000002.1, on the reverse strand, counting down.
AGGGACTGATGGATGTCGTGGCCATGGGCCATGGTCAGATTTCCGATGTCTCGGCGCAGCTCGGCGACGTGCTGCGCAAAGGCGATGTTCTGGCCATTGTGGACCAGCCCCAGATGGAGAATGAACGCCTGAAGCTGGTCTCCCAGCTGGAAAACGCCAAGCGCTGGCTGCAGGAACGGTCCTCTTATTATCAGCGCACCATCGCCATGCACCAGGGCAACGACACTGACCAGAGCGATATGATCGCCTTTCAACGTACCCATCTGAATGAGTATTTTACTTTCCTTAAGCAGTTTTTGAGCGACCTGGAGAATATGGATAAGGGCTTCATCACCAAGAAGTACCTCCAGGACATCCGCAATCAAAAGAATCTCCCTAAATCCGTGAAAAAGTTGCATTGAATATACAGTTTTGAAACATTTTGTGGTTGAAATAAATCAATGATACCGGTATATTGGACTTGCTTTTCCTGAATGAGTTTTTGCACCCATTGGGTGCGACAGGAGGTTGCAAT
>JAHIUW010000012.1 GCA_018816865.1 Pseudomonadota bacterium | reverse complement strand
CTACAGTGAAGCACTCGCTCCGTCAACCCCAAATCTATCTTTTTTCAAATCCGCTCTGGCGCCCCAGGTGGGCTCGTTCTCAGCGCGGAGATGGTTTATGACCGAAGGAGTCACCCAGGTCAACAACTCTTTTGGATTTGCGAAACTTAACTCCTAACATACTCATATAACGAGCTTATTCGCCGGCACCGGGGCAGCTGAACCAGGGGCCTGGGCCCTTATCATTATATAGGCTTCAGATTGAGACCTCCCCCATTCGCAGTTGCATCCTGAACGGGCCACACCTGCGCCTGGTTCGGCCCCCTTTGTTCCCACATTCAGAGCCACACAAGGGGACCCTCCCCCTCCTTTGAGCGACGATTCAGGCCCATCTGAATCTGCACGCCCACGACCCCGAACAGCAAAGAGCCGGACTTCCATACGGAGGTCCGGCTCTTTGCGATGCGCGTTGGCGGAAAAAGAATCAGCAGACGCCTCCTGGAGACAGGGCCCGGGTGATGAATTGCAGCATGTCGTCATACAACGAGGACGGACTATAGGGGGTCAACAACCGGGTGCGGACCGAACCAACCAGGTTGCAGGAAACAGCTGTCGCGGTTTCCTTGGGAGGCAGGTTCAGGATGGACCCATCCGCGACCCCCTTGGACACGCAATCCTGAAGGAGCGTCAACACGTCACTGAACTTCTCCTCCATGACCTTGCGGTCTTCACGCGTCTTCACATCGCTGTAGGGAGAACAACGAATCAGAACCAGAAAATGCTCACCGGGATCAATGGAAAAAGCCAGATATTCCGCGCAAAACCTCTGCACAGCCTCCAGGCCCGTCCCGGAGCCTTCGATCGCAGCCCTCAACCTGGCCACCAAATGTTCAAGCACATCCAGGCCAGCGGCCATGAACAGCTTTTCCTTGTTACCATAGTGATGGGTCAACAGCCCCAGGGCCACACCGGCCCGCTCCGAGATCTTCTTGAACGTGGTCTCATTGTAACCATGCTCGCCGAAGAGCTCTTTGGCGGCCTGCAGCAGCGATTCCTTCTTGGTCATATTCACCCCACCTCGTTGGAAACACCCCTCGGTTTTCGGGACGGCCACAGCCGACACCAAGGGCTACACTGTTAAACTGTTCAGCCGCACAACGTCAACGACGCAGACGGATGCCCCATGCCTGTGGAGCAAAAAAATCGGCCCCCCGAAGGGGACCGAAGGGACAGGGAGTATCGACAGATAAACCGCCCGAGGAGGGGGACGGCTTGATCCCAAGGAAAGAGCCAGAATGTTCGCCCACCTGGGCCGGTGAGGCCCACATCCCCGGCGGTTTGAACCGCCGGGGATGAGAACCTCCACTGCGTCAACCAACTCTCTGCAAACCCGACGATGCTTTCGTTCAATCTAACCATTGGCGGCCTGCCGTGCCGTCAAAATATGTCGAATTTGTAAGAAGCTGATTGAGCAATCAAACAGCCTTGAGCCCATCTTCAATAAACCCACCTGATATGTCAACTAAAAATTCGACACCATCCCCTACGCCCGTCCAAGCATCTCACACAGTTCACACAACCCTTGGCCTGTGCTAAGATGTCTCAGCTTTCCTACCCTCAGGTGTCGCAAGGAGGAACCGGCATGCCAACCCCAGAACGTAGAACAGAAAAAGAAAGAAGAGCCCGGGATAGGCGCAAAAAAATGATGAGTGAACGCCGCCAGTCCTTCCAGGATCGCCGGTCCATTGCGGACACCCTTGGCGAACTGGAGAGACGGCATGTGCTTGAGCGCCGCACGAACAGCGAACGCCGCAAAGCCCGGAATCGCCGCACGATTGAGAGACGATCAAAATCTTGAGCCCCACGCATCCCCCCCCTCTGCCAATACACGGGCAAAAACACAAGAAAAGCCGCCGCTTCATTTGAAACGGCAGCTTTTCTTGCCAGCAGCCACTCTCTCCCGTTTCCTCGGGATCATGATCATTAGAATTCAAGATGCCTGGGTGTGCGGGGGCAGGGAATGACGTCGCGGATATTTGTCACCCCGGTGACCAGCATCAGCAGCCGTTCAAAACCCATACCAAACCCAGAATGGGGGACGCTGCCGAAGCGCCTCAGGTCCAGGTACCACCAATATTCCTCTTCGGGCAGTCCCAGCTCACGGATGCGGGCCTGCAGCACGTCCAGGCGCTCCTCGCGCTGCGAACCGCCGATGATCTCGCCCACTCGCGGCACTAGCACGTCCATGGCGGCCACGGTCTTGCCGTCGTCGTTCTGACGCATATAGAAGGCTTTGATGCCCTTGGGATAGTCGTAGACGATGACTGGCTTTTTGAAATGCTGCTCCGTCAGATAACGCTCATGCTCGGTCTGCAGGTCGATGCCCCACTCAACCGGGAACTCGAAACGGTCCGCGCCTTTCTTGGTCTTGGCGTTCTTCAGCAGAATCTCGATGGCCTCGGTGTAGGGCAGACGCACGAAAGCGTCGTTCTCGATGGAATCCAGGGTCTGGGTCAGGGTCTTGTCCACCCACTGGGCGAACAGCTCCATGTCCTCGGCGCAATGCTTGCGCAGGTGACGCACCAGAGACTTCAGAAACTGCTCCGCCAGATCCATGTTGCCATGGATGTCGCAAAAACTCATCTCCGGCTCGATCATCCAGAACTCGGCAGCATGCCGAGGGGTGTTGGAGTTTTCGGCTCGGAAGGTCGGCCCAAAGGTGTACACGTCGCCCAGGGACGTGGCGAAGATCTCAGCGGTCAGCTGACCGGACACGGTGAGTGCCGCCTCCTTGCCGAAGAAATCCTGGTCATAGGACTGAGCCCCGGCCAGGGAAGGATCGTGCGTTGTCACACGGAACATCTCGCCCGCGCCCTCGCAGTCCGAGCCGGTGATGATCGGCGAATGCACATAGCGGTAATCCTGGTCACGAAAGAACTGGTGGACGGCAAAGGCCGCCTCGGAACGGATGCGGAACATGGCGCCGAACTTATTGGTGCGAGGACGCAGATGGGCGATGGACCGCAGAAATTCATCGGAATGGCGTTTTTTCTGAAGGGGATAGGTTTCCTGATCCGCCTCGCCGATCAGCCTGAGCGCTTTGGCGCGCACCTCCCACTTCTGGCCCTTACCCAGGGACTCCACCAAGTCGCCGTCAATGGAGACCGCAGCCCCCGTCCCCACCCGGGGCATGTCCTCCCAGCCGGGGAGGCCCTCATCCACAACGGCCTGGATATTCATCAGGCAGGAACCATCATTGATCTCCACAAAGGCGAAGCCCTTGCCCTCGCGCTTGGTGCGAACCCAGCCGTTGATCTGGATGTCTTCCTTGGGCTGGGTGGCCGACAACGCCGCTTTGACCTTGGTGCGCTTCATGAACCTCATCCTCGTTGCAATTTTCAACGGCCCCATTACGGCCGAATGGCGTGCCCTCTCCCGGCTCCGCCCTTGACGGCGGCGGGCTTCTGGGCAAAGTATCCCTGTCGGACCAGCGGGTCATCCCCGCGCCTTTGGTCCGGCTAGGCTGTATCTGATTTTCCAGCGGACCGCCACCACTGTGCAATCCGGTTCAAGGGTTTTTGCAGTGACAAGCTTCCGCCCTGCATGCCGCCGCACAACGGCGACTGCCATACCACAGGGAGTATCATCAATGGGCTTCTTTTCGAAACTCAAATTCTGGCAATCCAAGCATGACTCCGAAGCCCCGGAAGGCGCTTCGGCCCCAGCGTCTCCCAAGGAGGCTACCCAGCCCGGCAGCAGCATCCAGAGCGATACCATTGCGCCATCAACCGCAGCAGTCGAAGCACAGCCCGCCGCCGCACAGCCCACGCCCGATGAACAGCCCACCATGGCCGCAGAGCCCTGGCAGACGGAACTGACCCTGGCTCTGCGCGAAGCCGAACCCCGGCTCTCACAGTGGCTGGCGCTGGTACTGCAAGGCATGGAAGCCAAGGGCCCTGAATTGTGGCAACGCCTTGATTTCCTGTTCCGCGCCCTGGGTGCCCCCGAGGTCGAAGCCTTGGACTTCATCAAGCGCTTCGACGCCTGGCTGACGATGATGGACTACGAGCGAGTCGAGGACTTCCGTTCGGAACTGCAATACCGTCTGGCCCTGGCCCTGGACCTGGAGGACGAGGAGGACGAGCGCTCCCGCCTGTTGCTTAAGCTCTCTGAGGGCCTGGAAAAGACAAAGGACAAGATCACCCGGCGTATCGACGGCCTGCTGTCCGCCCATAACGAGATGGACGAGGAATTTTGGGAAGAGCTGGAAGAGATCCTGCTCATGGCCGACGTGGGCTTTGACGCCACGCACCTGTTGGTGGAAAACCTGCGCGAGCGCGCCCGCAAGGCCGAAACCAAGGATACCGCAGACTTCAAGGGCTTCATGGCCGAGGAACTGGCCGAGGTGTTCAAGGGCGAACGCCGCATCAGCGCCGTGAACCCACCCGAAGTCGTGATGGTCATCGGCGTCAACGGCGTGGGCAAGACCACCACCATCGCCAAGCTGGCCCACCGCGCGCAAATGCAGGGCAAGAAGGTCCTGGTTGCCGCGGGCGACACCTTCCGCGCAGCTGCCATGGAACAGTTGCAGGTTTGGGCCGAGCGCGCCGGCGCCGGATTCTACGGCAAAGGCGAAGGCGCAGACCCCGCAGCCGTGGCCTTTGAAGCCGTGGACTACGCCCTCAAGGAACACTACGACATCATCTTCGTGGACACGGCCGGACGCTTGCACACCAAGGTCAACCTGATGGAAGAGCTGAAAAAAATCAAAAGCGTCCTGGGCAAAAAGCACCCCGGCGCGCCCCACCGTTCCATCCTGGTCGTCGATGCCACCACCGGCCAGAACGCCCTGTCCCAGACGGATCTGTTTTCCAAGGCTGTGGGCGTGGACGAAATCGTACTCACCAAGCTGGACGGCACTGCCAAGGGCGGAGTGGTGGTGGCCATCGCCCTGCAATTCGGCGTACCCATTACCTTTGTGGGACTGGGCGAGCGGATGGAAGACCTGCGACCATTCAACGGACAGGACTTTGCAACAGCCCTTCTGGGATCATAAGCAAGGCAACAGGCCGCCTTTAGGCGGCCTGTCCCTTCCAACACCGTTGATCAACCCACAACAGATACGCCAACCAACCGATAAAACAGTCAATTCCAGATCAATCATTACATTAAATTAATACTTCTACATTTCAATGTTTCATTGTAGCATCGCCCACAATTATGACCTGCCCACAAAACCCCACACAGCACAGTTCTCAGCCTCCATCCTCCCTCCATACCGGAGTGTCTGGTGAATAGATTCTATTCTGCACATCTGCTGATCATCCCGTTGCTCATCGCATTCTGGCTGGCCTTCCTCTCCTTCAACGACCAGCGCACCAAAGACGTGGTGGACGCGTACCTGAATGTCCAGTTGCAGGTGGTGCTCAAAGCCGCCCGTAGCGGCGAAGAACTGTTTCTTAAGGGAGTTGCGCAGGACGATGTCTCCCTGGCGGCCCTGGAAGACCAATTCCTGAACCAGGTGATCCGTCCCATCCTGTTGCTGCACGAATGCAGTGTGTTGGTGACCCGCGACCGGCATATCTTCCACTGCAGCCTGCCAGGATTCCAGTCCAAGTTCATAGGCCGCAGGGTCAACGAACTGTTCGCCGCACAGGAAGCAAAGGGGGCTTCGGGATACTCCCCACTGATCGCCGGAATCCAGGGTGGCACCAAGGGCAGAGCCTCCTTTGTCTGGGGCACGACACTTGGCACGGAACACACGGCCTGGGCCAGTTTTACGACCCTGGGCCAGACATGGACCATCGGCGCGTCAACCCCGGAATCGGCGATCCTCGCCTTTTCAGGCGTACACAACCAGATCCGTCAGGAAACCACCATCATGGCGGCGGTCACGGCCCTATTTCTGCTGCTCATGGGTGTCATGGCCCGCCAGCAAAGGCTCTCGACCCAATACAGGGAAAAGCTGGAGCACACGGTAGGCACCAGGACAGTGGAACTCACAGAAGCCAACCAGCGGCTACGCGTCAACGAAGAAAAATACCGCCTGCTGGTGGAGCACCAGAACGACGTGGTGGTCAAGGTCAACAGCCTCGGGAGATTGGAATTCACCAGCCCCTCATACTGCGACCTGATCGGCAAGACAGAAGCCGAGTTGCTGCGGACCCGGTTCATCGCCATGGTGCACAAGGACGATCGCCGCAAGACCTTCCTCGCCACCAGCAACCTCGACAGCCCTCCCCACTCGTTCCAGCTTCAGATCAGGATGCACACCCGACAGGGCCTGCGCTGGCTGTCCTGGGCAGGCAAGGCCGTGCCCGGCGAAAGCGGAAACACGGCGACCGAGATCGTGGGCATCGGACGCGATGTCACGGATATGGTCCTGGCCGGGGAACGCATCGCCAACTCCCTTGCGGAAAAGGAAGTCCTGCTCCAGGAGATCCACCACAGGGTCAAGAACAACCTACAGATCATCTGCAGCTTGCTGGATATGGCCAGCCGACGACTGCATTCGCCCCTGGATCAGGAACTTTTCCAGGACGTGCATTCCAAGATCGAGGGCATGTCACTGATCCATACCCAGTTGTATCAAAGCGAACGTTTCGACAGCATCGACATGGGCGAATACACGGCCGCGCTGTTCAAGCAACTGGCCAAGATGTTCAGCAAGGACAGCGTTGAACTCGGGCTGACTGCCGACCAGGTCACCCTGCCCATCAATCGCGCCATCCCCTGTGGACTGGTGCTCAACGAGGCACTGACCAACGTCTTCAAGCACGCCTACGCCAACGGCCAGGGTGGTACGGTCATCATTCTTCTGAAAATTTCCGGCGACCAAGTGCACCTGCACATCGCTGATGACGGGCCCGGCCTTCCCGGAGACTGGGAGATACGAGGGGCCAAGTCCATGGGCATGAAGCTCATGAAGAACATCGTTGAATTTCAACTGGGCGGCAGCCTGGCTGTGCAAACAGGCCCGGGCAGCGCCTTTGACATCATCTTTCCCACCGATCAGAACTGATCAGGAGCAACCATGAGTGGAGAACGCATCCTCGTGGCCGACGACGAGGCCATCATCCTGACCCAACTCGAGGAAGCCCTGGAGGACATGGGCTACCGCGTGGTGGGCAAGGTCAATTCCGGTGCTGACGCCATCCGTGCGGCCCGGAAGCATCGTCCCGACATCGTGCTCATGGACATCGTGATGCCTGGGGAGATCGATGGCATCTCGGCCTGCGAGACCATCCAGGGCGACATGAGTATCCCCGTCGTATTGCTCACGGCCCACAGCAGTGACGACATCCTCAGCCGGGTCAAGTCGGCCCACCCTTCCGGATATCTGATGAAGCCCCATCGGCCCAACCAGATCCGAGCCTGCATTGAAACCACCCTTGGGCGCTCCAACCATGAACGCCACAGCAGCGCCCTGTTGTCCGGAGCCCGCCATCACAACGAGAACCGCAAGCGCCAGATCAACGAGACCCACAAGCTGGTCTCGGAAGACCTGTCCATGGTCCTGGCATTGATGCAGTTGCAGACCAGGCATTCCAGCCTGACCACCCTGGATGTGGCCATGGACAGCGTCTCCAAGCGTGTGCTGTCCATCATGTCCCTCCAGGAAAGCCTGTATGCCGGCCACCCCGACAAACCGCTGCATGTCCTGACCTTTTTCAGGGACACCATGGAGGCCGTGCGCGCCTCGCATTTCATCCCCAACAGCGTCCAGGTGGCCCTGCGCGGAGACGACCTGGCCCTTCCAACCCAATGCCTGCAAAACCTGGGGCTCATCGTCATCGAGCTGGTAGTCAACGCAGCGCGACACGCCTTTGACGATCGGGGGGGCAAAGTACTGGTCAATATCAACGGCAACTGTTCTTCCATTGTCCGGGTCGTGGTCTCCGATGATGGTCGGGGATTCCCGGAACAGCCTCGCTACCGCGATTACGAGACCATCGGCCTGGACGTCGTGCACCGTCTGGTGCAGCGCCTCGGAGGCACCATCACCCAGCATCCGGGACGGGGCACGGCCTACACCATCACCTTTCCCATGCCAGAAGCAGATTGAGGGCTAAGCGTTTAATGCTCTCCACAGTGGTTCCCTTTCACCGTCAACTGTGCGATTATACGGACAAAACCATTTGATCCGGAGGGACTTGGTGGACGATTCCTATCGCAACTTGTGCATCTTCCACATCCTCGACGGCCTGCGCTTCGGGCTTTCCCACTATTCCCAGCCCAGCCGGACCGCCCTGATCTATGCGGTCAGTGCCGATGATCCCCTGCGGGTCTACGATCCCCAGAACCTGCTGCGCGGGCACGAACCCGTGCTCAAAAGCAAATTTCTGGAATCCGATGAATGGCGGACCACAGCGCAGGCCATCCCCTATATCCCTCTCTATGAGCAGGCCCGCACACGGTGTCTGGACCTCTCAGGCTTGATCTGCCACGCCAGCCGTTCGCGTAGCGTCTTCTGTCAGACATGGTTCACCGAGCATCACCCCTCCATGTGCTCCACCGGCCCCACCGAGCGCTGGATGGAGCACGGGGCCTGGCTCATGTCCCAGTGCATGTCCACAGAAAACGTGCCCATCTTAGAAACCGCCGGAAACGTGCTCCAGAATTTCGCCTTGCACGCCATCCGCAACTACATCGTAGACCAGCGCAGCGCTGAGATCGGCATGGACACCAGGCTGCGGGTCTATCCCATCCTCGACGCCGTGCTGGGCATCTCCAAGACCCCGGAGGAAGGCGTCTGGCCCAGGGGCCGCCTGGCCTTTGTCGAACCCAGCCAGATGGACAAGGTTCGCTTTCTGGCGCGCTTCCCCGAGCAGGAACGCCCCCGCCTGGAGCATTTCAAGCACGTGCGCAAACTCTTGCAGGCCGCCGAACAGACCGGGCGTTCCCTGGTCTCCGACGGGCAAGCCATCGTGGGCATCGCCATCGGTCGCATGCCCGGGTCGCGCATCGTGGCCGAATTCAGCGGCTCATACGGATTCCTGAGACTGGGTGCCGAGACCGTCTGCAGCTTCACCGACGGCGCATTCGATTCCTCCAACCGCCAGGCAAATCTGGTCCACTTCGAGGAATTCCTGCTGGAAACGGGCATGGACTTCACCGAGCGCAACAGCCTGTTCAAGATTGTCAGCGCCATCGTGCACCACTCCCAGGAAGGCAGGCACGGCAGCACCCTGGTCCTGGATTTCCGCTCCACGCCCGAGGCTCTCGCCGGGCAGCACCTTGAAGTGCCCCTGGATCTGGAACAGCCGCACCTCCTCTCTCTGGCCCAGGCCCTGTCCAAGGTAGACGGGGCCCTGCACATCGGAGGCGACCGCAAACTGCACGGATTCGCCTGCCTGCTGGACGGCCTGTCCGTTGGCGGCGAGGACCGCGCCCGAGGCGCTCGCTACAACTCCGCCCTGCGCTTCACCTCCGGACGGGACGACACCGTGGTCATCGTGGTCTCATCCGACCGCCCGGTGTCCATCATCCAGAACGGCGTGGAAATCTCAGCCACCTGCATGCTGCCACCCAAATACGCCTGCGTGGACACCCCTCCCCTGCTCAAGGACTGGCTGCAGGCCTGACCAAGCCTCCGTTTGTCATGAAAAAGGCCCCGCCAAATGGCGGGGCCTCGTTGTCCGTACTCCGGTCCAGAGTCAGTTTTGCAACGCCGTGCGATACGCAATCAAATCATTCACCGTACACACGGGATAGCCGTTTCGCTCGCCGTAAGCCACAATCTCCGGAAGCCGCGCCATGGTCCCGTCCTCATTGGTCAGTTCGCAGAGTACGCCGCAGGGTGCAACCCCTGCCAGTCGGCACAGGTCCACCGTGGCCTCCGTATGTCCACCCCGCTCAAGGACCCCGCCGGGGCGCGCCCTCAGGGGAAACACGTGTCCGGGTCGCGAGAGGTCCTGGGGACCGGCCCCTTCGGCCATGGCGGCGCGCACGGTGGTCACCCGATCTGCGGCCGAGACCCCGGTGCTTACGCCCCTGGCCGCTTCGATGGAGACCGTAAAGGCCGTGCCAAAGGCACTGGTGTTGTCTGCGACCATCATTGGCAGATCCAACTCCCGAATCTTGTCCTCGGTCAGGCACAGGCAGACGATGCCGCTGCAATCGCGGATTAAGGTCGCCATCTGGGCATCAGTCAGGGTTTCTGCGGCAAAGATCAGGTCGCCTTCATTTTCGCGGCTTTCATCATCCGCGACCAACACGCCTCGGCCGCCGCGCAGGGCGTCCAAGGCTTTTTCAACCCGCTCGCACGGGCCGCCGAAGCGGTTCAACAGGGACTGATTCATGGTGAATCTCCTTGAGTTGGAGGTCATGAACCAGGGCGCAGGACCAGACCGCCGCCCGCGCACTGCCACCGGCGGGGCGCACGCAAGCGTGGACGCCGCCCAGGCAGGACGCGCGAAACGGTCCGCTCATTCCTCTTCCATCCGGACTGTAACCGTCGGCTCCGGCATCACACCGAATCTGCTGACCTCCCTTCCCGATGAAGGGAGCGCTCGCGGGCTCCCCGGCATGTCGCCAGGATACCGCCGGTGGGGACTTCCACCCCGCCCTGAGGATCAAACTCCCGCAAAATTTAAGAATAGGCGGGATGATGTCAACATCCCTGGACACAAAAAAGCCCGGCGGACCGGGCAATTTGAATCAGGAAAAACTCCCAAACAGACGGCGACCTGTATTCGCAGGTCGTTCAAAATAGGTTGGATGCGAGGAGCAAGAACCGCTCAAACTCGCTGACCTGTTCGCCGTTAGGCAAGTCTTCGCGCCTTGCGGATACAGAGAGCAGAGCTGGATTGCTTATACATAAGAGTTTGAACGGATTGATGCGGCAAAGCAGACAGCCGTTTTTCAACGACTTGCTAGACGGCCGCGTCCAGCAGCAGGTTGTCGCGGTGGATGGCCTCGGGGTACGGGCAGGAGCCCAGAATGGACTCGATCTCGGCACTCTTGCGGCCCATGATCTTTGCAAGATCCTGCGCTGCGTAGTTGACCAGCCCCACGCCCAAGACGTCCCCTCCGGGATCGACGATGCGTACCAGCGACCCTTCCTCAAACTCCCCTTCCACGGCGGTGATGCCAGCCGGCAGCAGGCTCTTGCCCCTGTTGACCAGGGCGGCGCTGGCTCCGGGGTCCACGACCAGGGTCCCTTCGGATTGGTTGTTGTAGGCCAGCCAAAACTTGCGGCTGGAAATGGCCTTGCCGTCGGGCACGATCCAGGTGCCCAGTTCCTCGCCCTCGAAGACTCGCTTCAGGCCGTAGAACTCATGACCCGAAAGGATCAGGGTCGGCACACCCAACTGGGCGGTCCTGCGCGCAGCCAAGAGTTTGGAGTACATGCCGCCCGTGCCGTCGCTGGTCTTGCCGTCGCAGGAGGCGCCAAGGTCCATGGTGCAGATGTTCTCGATGCAGGTCAGGCATTTGGCGTCGGGATTGGCGTCGGGGTTGGAGTCGAAGACTCCCTTGGCCGAGGTCAGGTTTACGAGCAGGTCGGCACCCACGAGGTTGACCACCAGGCTCGCAAGGGAATCGTTGTCGCCGAACTTGAGTTCCTGGACCGAGACCGTGTCGTTCTCGTTGACCACGGGGATGACCCGCCAGTCCAGCAGGGTCCGAAAGGTGTTCAGGACGTTCAGGAACCGCGAGCGGCTCTTCAGGTCATCGCGGGTCAGAAGGATCTGTGCGGAGATCTTGCCATAGCGCTCGAAGGCCTCATCGTAGGCGTGCATCAGGCGACTCTGGCCAATGGCTGAAGCGGCCTGGCGCGCAGGCATGTCGCTGATGTCGGCCTTGACCACCCGACGTCCGGCGGACACGGCCCCGGATGACACGAGCACCAAGTCAAGCCCCCGATCATGCAAGCCTGCCAGTTGGTCCGCAAGGCGGCTGACCACCCGCAGGTCCAAGCCTTGCGGGCCGGTCAACACGGCACTGCCGACCTTGACCACCACCCGTTTGGCCTGCTTCATCACCAAGTCGCGCTGCTCTTTTACGCCCATGCCAACTCCGTTTGCCGCGGAAATTAGTCTTTCCCGACCTGCCCTGGGGCTCCACCCTTATCCTGGGCCTCACCCTCGCGGTACAGTTTCCACATCAGCCTCACCAGCTTGTCCACTCCGGTGCCATGCAGCGCGGAGATGAAATGCACCTGGCGGCCATCGGCAATGGCCCGGGCCTTCAGGGCATCCAGCTGTTCAGGGGTCAATACATCAATCTTGTTGACCACTTCAAGCTGAGGTTTGTCGGCCAACTCGGGGCTGTACTTCACCAACTCCTCGTTGAGCAACTCATAGCCGGCCCAGGGATCGTCGAAGTTGATCTCCTCGGCGGCGAGCATGTGCACCAAAAAGCGGTTGCGCTCCACGTGCTTCAGGAATCGGAACCCCAATCCCAGGCCTTCGTGGGCGCCCTCGATGAGACCTGGCAGATCAGCCACCACGAAATGCTCTCCCGTTTCGGAGATGAGCACGCCCAGGTTGGGCGTGAGCGTGGTGAAGTGGTACGCCGCGATCTTGGGCCGTGCGGCCGAGATACGGGAGACGAACGTGGATTTGCCTGCGCTGGGCAGCCCAAGAAGCCCGGCATCGGCCAGGATCTTCAGCTCCATGCGGATGCGCTTCTCCTCGCCGGGTTCGCCGGGCTGGGCGAAGCGGGGGGTGCGCATGGTGGCGGACTTGAAATGCTCGTTGCCCATACCGCCGCGTCCGCCATGACAGACGATCACGGTCTGGCCCGTCTCGGTGAGATCGGCCAGCAGGGTCTCGTTCTCGTCCTCGTCCACCTCGAAGAGCAGCGTCCCGACAGGGACGTCGATGATCAGATCCTCGCCGTTCCTGCCATGACACTGGCTGCCCATGCCCGGCTGGCCGTTTCTGGCCTCGTAGACACGCTTCAGGCGAAAATCATAGAGGGTCAACAGCGTGTCCGAAGCACGAAAGATTAGGTCGGCGCCGTCGCCGCCGTCGCCGCCGTCAGGCCCGCCCTTGGGCACATGGGCCTCACGCCGGAAAGACACACAGCCTTGCCCGCCCTTGCCCGAACGTACGGTGACTGTCGCTTCGTCAACAAAACGCATATCAACTCCACAGCCGCGCAATGCGCGGCTTTAAAAAAAAAGGGGGCGGACAGCGCAATGCGCGGTCCGCCCCGGCTGATTTGCTGTAGTCAGATGTGGTTAGGCCTGGGCCGGAACCACATGCACACGGGTCTTGAGCTTCCGCTTACGCGAATACTTCTCGAACTTCACCTCGCCATCGACCAGGGCAAACAGGGTATAATCCCTGCCAATGCCAACGCCGGTGCCGGGATGAATCTTGGTGCCGAGCTGACGAACAAGAATGTTGCCTGCGATCACTTTCTGGCCGCCGAAGCGCTTCACGCCACGTCGTTGACCAGCACTGTCGCGACCGTTTTTGGAGCTTCCGCCCGCTTTCTTATGAGCCATATCTGCCTCCTTGCAGGCGCCTTACGCCTGAATGGCCGTGATCTTGATGGCGGTGTAGTCCTGCCTGTGGCCTTGCTTCTTCATGGAATCCTTGCGACGGCGCTTGTGGAACACGATAATCTTCTTATCGCGGCCATGCTCAACCACTTCGCAAGAGACCTTGGCTTTCTCGACATAGGGCGCACCGACGGTAATGTCAGCACCCTCACCAACCAAAAGAACCTTATCCAGCACAAGCTCAGAACCGGCTTCGGCCTGGAGCTTCTGAATCTTAAGGGTGCGGCCTTCCTCAACATGGAACTGCTTGCCGCCAGTTTCTACGATAGCATACATTTATAATACCTCCAAAGAAAGAGAAGGGGTGTTTACTTGATTCAAGATAGGAAAGTCAACCCCCGGAGGCCATTTTTCTGCCGACCCCCGGTTGCCTCACGAACGATTCAGGCACAAGCCACACGGTTCCGGCCTGCGGCCTTGGCTTGGTACAGGGCGCTGTCCGCATCCTGCACCAGCCGGTCCGTCATGACGTCGCCCCATGTGGGATCAAGCTGCGCAACCCCAATGGACAGCGTCACTGCCAGGGTATCAGAGTCTGCTTGATCCCCGCCTGCCCCGACGTCGACACGGCCCTGCTCGACGGCCACACACACCCGCTCGGCCATGACCCTGGCGTCTCCCAGATCCATGCCGCAGAGCACCAGCGCGAATTCATCCCCGCCAAACCTGGCGCAATAGAACTCGCCGGAAACGCAATCATCGACCACGGAGCGAATGATCTCGGTTACCATCTGCAGGGCGACGTCGCCCCCGGCATGACCAAACCGGTCGTTGACCTTCTTGAACTCATCAATGTCGCACAGCAGCATCGACAAGGCCGAGTCGGTGGTAACAGCCTTCTCTGTTGTGCGCAACAAGACTTCGTCCAGGAAACGGCGGTTGGCCAGACCGGTCAAGACGTCGGTGCGCGCCACCTCCTCAAGGATCTTCGCGTCATCATCCATGACCTGCACCAACTCCCGGAAAGACTTGCGCAGTTTGCGGACCATGGTCGCCGGCTGGTCTCCGCTCTCGACAACAGCCACCGTGGTCTGGCCCAGGTCCTGCACATCGCCGCGCCGCCTGGTGAGGATCGACTCGAACTCGCGCAGCAGGGAGCTGGACTCCGCCACCGCAGCCTCCAGCTTCTGCCGATAAGGGGCCGTGACCACCCGCTCCTGCATGCGAATGATGGTCTGGAATTTGGAGTCGCTGAAATCACCGTCCTGCAACATGGTCAGCAGGAGCTTCTGCAGACTGGCCCGTTGCGATATCCCCAGGGCCTCGTTGTACTCCAGGCTGCGCATGTAGAGCACGAGGGAAATCCACTTGGGGTCATCAGGCAGGCGGACCTCGGCGAGGAGCTTGCACAACGAACGCTGCCCGGGCAGGACGCACAGACATTCCGATTTGCTCTTCGCCGTCATCTCGACCCTCCACAGCCATACATTTGTGAACATCCGGCAACACCGGCACCCTGGCACGAAAAAGGAGCCAAGCTCAGATTCCCCGGATTCCCAGGCAAAGGCAAGGGCCGATCAACCGTCCGCAGCTGTCCTGGCGATGACCAGGGCCGACACATTCGAGGCCCCGGCTCGGCGCAAGGTCCGGGCGCATTCCCGCAGCGTCCCGCCGGTGGTCATGATATCATCCACCAGCAGAATACGCCGCCCCAAGACAGCCGCTTCATCAGCCACAAAAGCGCCCTGGACGTTTTCCCTGCGCTCCCTGGCAGGCAGGCTGACCTGGGGCCGGGTATGACGACAACGCCGGAGCACTTCCGCCCCCACAGGCACTCCCAATTCGCGGGCCAACAGGCGGGATGTTTCCAGACTCTGGTTGAATCCACGCGCCCTCAAGCGGCGGGGGTGCAGCGGCACGGGGATCACCAATTCCGGACGCTCCCAGCACGCGCCATGCAAGGCGTAGGCCTCCACGGCCAGAGCCTGCAACAGGCGGCCCAATCCCAGGCGGCTGTTGAACTTGAACCCTGTCAGCAAGTCGCGCAACAGGCCCGCGTAGGACCCGAAAAAGGCCAGACCGGACCAGGGGGGAGGGTCGCGTCGGCAGCGGCCACAGACCAGAGGCACGGCCCCCTGATCGGCGACCATCTCGCCGCACAGAGGACAGTATCCCCCGCGACGGGGCATGAGCAGAGGCTGGCAATGCGCACAGAGACGAACCAATGACTCCGCATCCAGCGTCCCCGCCATGGAAGCACCGCAGGCCTGGCAGCGGCCGCCCAGGAGCGCAAACAAAACGTCCCGCACCCCGAACATGGGCTCACTCCTTGGTTGACAACGCCAGGTCCCCGGCCTCGGCACCCAACTGCAGCAGGGCGTTGCTGGCCCCGGGATGCACGGCCAGATCGCCGGCCCCTTCCAGGCCCTTCAGAGTCAATGGGTCCCGCAGTTCGAAATTGAAGATCTTGAGGAAGTAATCGAGGGTGAGCAGGCTGCCCTCAAAGAGCTTCTCGCCCTGCTTGCGCCCGGCAACAAGGCAGATCCAGGCAGGCCGCAACGGCAGGGACAGCAGCACAGGGTCCCCCTCGCGGCGGCGCAACCAGTAGCTCTGGCCGCGGTCGATCCAGGCCTTGAGCCCAGCGGGCAGATGATAGAAAAAGATGGGAGCCGACAGGAACAGCGACGGGGCGGACAGCAACTGCTGGAACAAGGCCCCGCTCTGATCGCTGCCGTTCAGAAAGCATTGCCCGGACGGATCGTGCTGGCAGCGATAGCAGGCCGTGCAGGGCTGTACCTTGTAACGCCTGAGGTGCTGAACCCGAACCTCGCCCCCCGAAGCCTGGGCCGCTCCCCTGGCAAACAGGGCGGCGGCGCGATCGCTGTTGCCCCCGGGGCGGGGGCTGGCGGAAATCACTGCGGGCATGGGAATCTTGCTCATCTCTTCTCCCGTTTGAACACGACGCGCAGGGAATCACCCTCCAGAACGGAGTCCAGTCCCCACGGCGGGTTGATCAGGCACTGCTCTTCCAGGGCGGAGAGCGCTCCCGGCTGGACCAGGGCCACGATCTCCGTGGCCTTTGATAGGCGGAGGTACCAACCTACCTCCATGCCCACTCCTCAGCACTTGCCCCGCAAATCCAGCTCGATCCGATCCTCAGGCACGGGTCCTACTCCTGGAAAAAGGGGTTGTGCAGACGCTCGTCACCCACAGTCGTTTCCGGTCCATGCCCGGAGTAGACAACCGTCTCCGGGGGCAGGGTGAAGATCTTGTCGCGCACACTGTCCATCAGCGTGGCCGTGCTGCCGCCATGAAAATCAGTTCGCCCCACCGAGCGCTTGAACAACAGGTCGCCCACAAAGACCACCCCCTGTTCCCTAAAATACAGGGAAACGCTGCCGGGGGAGTGCCCGGGGGTATGCAGCACCTCCACCTCCAGGCCCAGGAACCGGGCCGAGCCGGGCTGCAGTGGCCCATACGGGAAATCGTCCACCAGGGGCAGGCCCATCAACCCTCCGCCGCCAACCTCGGTGCCCAACAGGAACTCGTCCTTGGGGTGGGCCAGCACGGGGGCACCCGTGGCCTTGGCCATGGCAGCCGCACCATAGATATGGTCGCAATGCAGGTGGGTGATGACGATCTGCTTCAGGCTCAGCCCCTGTTTGCGGATATCCTCCAGCACCAGCGCCGGATCGCCGCCGGGATCGATGAACAGGGCCTCGGGGCCGTTGCGCACAAGAAAGCCGTTGGTCATCAGCGGACCCAAGGCGTAACTACGAATATCCATCAAAAAGCCTCCAGCATGAGTTCGGGCAAGGGTTTGCGGGAAGAGGCCCCCGGGTGCGCGGGATGCCCCACGGCGATGAGCGCCATGAATTCATAGGCGGCGGGGTCCAGGTCCAGGCAATCCAGCACCTGGGGAGCCTGGTTGACGATCTCGCCAAGCCAGACCGTGCCCAATCCAAGGGCATGGGCGGCCAGCAGCATGTTCTGGATGCAGGCCCCGGCGGTCTGGTGGTCCTTCACTTCGCTGTACATGGCTTCCCTGTCCAGAAATACAGCGATGAGCGCCCCGGCGGCACGGACGATGGTTCCGTACTTGGTGCATCCGGCGAGGGCAAGGGTGCGCTCGTCGCCCCGACTGACGACCAGAAACCGCCAGGGCTGGTTGTTCAAGCCGCTAGGGGCCCAGCGCCCGGCCTCAAGGATGGCCAAAAGAGCCTCGCGTGAGACCGGCTCGTCCGTGTACTTGCGTACGCTGCGGCGCTCAAGGATGCAGCGCAGCAACGGATTATTAGTATGTGGCATGATTCCTCCGCATTCGGTGCGCAACTGTATCGTAATCCATTCGTATGTCCAACTATCCAAATGGACTAGCTTAAATCAACGAGTGCAGACCATCGGCCCGCCCCTGGCAGGGCAAAAGTGGACTCCGGTCCGGAACTTTCCACTGCAATAGCTTGAACACCCGCCCAGGTTCGAGGTATACGCCCGGCTATGAAAGTCCACAAATGCCTGCTCCCCGACGGTGGCCCGCGGCTGACCCGTAGCGATCTGATCACCTACGAGCATCTGCTGCGAGACGAAATCTCCTCCTTCCTGCCCTTTTCCTCCTACAGCCTGTTTTTTCCGCGCTCCCTGGACGGCGACTCCCTGAGCGAACTGGCCGCAGGCCGCGCCGTGTTCCTGCCCGGGGAAAAAAAGGCCCTGCTGCCCCTGGCCCTGAACGGGGAGCTGCTGGGAGTATTCGTGGCCAAGGGGGTCCGGGTGCAGGCCCCCCGGGCCATGCCTCCGCTCTTGGCGGCCATGGCCCGCATGTGCCTGGAAAAGCTCCAGCTCTATAAAATTTCCGTGACCGATGCGGGCACCGGACTGGCCACCCGCGAACTCCTGTCCCGGGCCACGGCCGACGAGATCGAACGGGTCCAGGGCTGCCTGCGTCCCGACGCCGACGGCTGCCGTGCCGGGGACTCGGGGTTTGCCGCCAGCTTCGGTCTGATCCTGGTCCGGCTGCACGACCTGGAGCGCAATGCGGAGACCTACGGCCCGGCCTTTGCGGCCAGCGCCCTGGACAAGGCCGCCGCCGTGGTCAACGACATGGCACCCCAGGGGGCCCTCACCGCCCGCGCCGGTGACGACGCCCTGGCCATCCTGCTGCCTGCCATCGCACCACCGGCCTGCCGCAAGCTGGCGGGCACCCTGGCCGCAGAGCTCTCGGCCCTGCAGATCAAAGACCCTGTCCTGGAAGGCTACCTGCATCCCGCCACCTCGGTGGGCTGCGCCAGCTACCCCCATGACGTGAACGGCCATGTCCTGCGCCAGAGCGCGCCGGACCAAGCCGCCCTGCTGCTGCGCAAGGCCATGCGCGCTGCTAGGGCCGCGGCCCAAAACGGCACGGGCCGCGCCTTTGCCCACAGCCAAATCGTGACCGAGGGCGGCCATGTCCTGGAGGTCTTGCCCCAGGGACGCCTGACAGTGGACCTGGAAGTGGGCGTGGGCGCCCGCGAGGGCCAGCGCTTCCTGGTCTGGGGCGGGCCCAGCAATCCTAAAGACCCCGCGATCTGCAAGGGCGAGATCGCTCTGATGGAGGTGCGGCGCGGCCATTCCCTGGCAGAGGTCATGCACCAAGCGGATGCATCCCTGAGCATCGAGGCCGGCGACCGCCTGGCCCTGATCCAGGAGACCGACCCCGCCGAAAACGGCGGCCAGGCCGATGCCGATCTGCTGACCGGCCTGCCCACCTACCGCGCCTTTCTCAAGCAACTGGCCGCCGAGCGGGACAGGCACGAGACCTTTTCCCTGGTGCTGCTGCGCCTGCCCGATACGGACCGCCCTTCGGACAGTCTGACCGAGACCCATCTGCGCGACCTGGCAACGGACTGCGCCAAGATCTTTGGGCCGTCGGCCCTCGGCGGGCGCACCAGTCTGAGCGGTCTGGCCTGGCTGCTGCCCGGGGTCAGCGGTCCCAAGGCCAAGGCCCTGTGCAAGAAGCTGCTGGATTCCCTGCCGCCGAATGTCCCCCACCCCGCAGCGGGCATCGCCAAGCACCCCTTCCTGTCCTATGCCAAGTCCGACGCCCTGGACAACGCACGCAAGGCCCTGGAATACGCCGTGCTGCTGCCCGAGCCACACCTCGGTCTGGTGGATTCCCTGGCCCTGAACATCCATGCGGACAAGCTCTTTGCCCAGGGCCGCATGTATGACGCCATCGAGGAATACAAAATGGCCCTGGCTGCCGACCGGGCCAACACCATGGCCCGCAACTCGCTGGGCGTCTGCCACGCACGCATGGGCGATCTGGGCCAGGCCAAGCGGCAGTTCAAGACCGTGCTTGCCAAGCTCCCCAAGGATGTCTTCGCCCTGTACAACTACGGCTACATCTGCCAGCGCATGAATCAGCTCAAAGAAGCCCGGGAAAACTACAAAAAATGTCTGGCCGTGGACCCCGAACACCTCTTCAGCCAGATCCGGCTGGGCCAGCTCTCCCAAAAAAACCGCCGCTTCGCCGATGCCCGCCGCTATTTCGAAAAGGCTCAGTCCCTGCCCGGAGGCAAGGGCCTGACCCGGCGCTATCTGGCGCAACTGGCCCTGGCCGGAGGCGACGTGGAAGAGGCCCGCGAGCATCTGCACCAGGCCCTGATCCACGACCCCAAGGACGCCCCGTCCCTGGCGCTCATGGCACGTATCTATCTGGACAACGGCGAGGACCCGGAAGTGGCCGAAGCCCTGGCCCGCCAGGCCTCGGCCCTGGCCCCCGGCCACGCGCCGTTCTGGAAGGATTTGGCCCGGGCGCTCACGGCCCGCGGCAAGCACAAGGAAGCCGCCGAGGTCCTGGACCGCCTGGAAAGGATGTAGGCAACCCTCCAGCCATCAATGTTCAACGATCAAAGCCCCGGAAGCGCATGCGCTTCCGGGGCTTTCCCATTGATTTCTTGGGCAGGGCAACCGCGCCCGCTCCCTTGCGCATAATCCGCGCTCACCCTGCCCGACAGGACCAGGACGGCTACTTGAGACTCTCCAGCAGCAGGGCGTTCTCGCCTTCGGCACCGCCCGCGGGGCGCTGGATGACCTTGATGCCAGACGGCACGTCCTTCAGCAGCCAGACGTTACCGCCGATGACCGAGCCCGCGCCGATGGTCACCCGACCCAGGATGGTCGCCCCGGAGTAGATGATCACACCGTCCTCCACGATGGGGTGGCGCGCAATGCCCTTGATGAGCTTGCCCGACTCGTCCTTGGGGAAGCTTTTGGCCCCCAGGGTCACCCCCTGGTAGAGGCGCACGTTGCGCCCGATGATGCAGGTCTCGCCGATGACCACGCCGGTGCCGTGATCAATGAAGAAACGCTCACCGATCTCCGCGCCGGGGTGGATGTCGATACCAGTCTTGGAATGGGCCAACTCGGTGATGATGCGCGGGATGAGGTCCACGCCCAGGTGATGCAGCTCATGGGCCAGACGATAGTTGGTCACGGCATGGATGCTGGGGTAGCAGAAGATGGCCTCACCCGGGCTCTTGGCCGCGGGGTCGCCCTCGTAGGCGGCCATGACGTCCGTGGTCAGCAGGCGGCGCACCTCGGGCAGTCGGGCGATGAACTTACGCGACAGGCTACGCGCCATGTCCTCGCAGTCCTGGCAATCTTTCTCGTCATCCAGGGAGCAGGAGAAACAGTGCCCGCGCCGGATCTGCTCGCGCAGCAGGCGGTCGACCTTGTCCAGGTTCGCGCCCAGATGCGAGCGCATGTTCTCGGCATCCACATCCGAATACCCGTAGTACCCGGGGAACAGCACGGCCCGCAGCCGCTCCACGATCTCGCCCAGGACCTCGATGGAGGGCATGGGCACGTGCCGCGTCTGGCTGTGGTGCACGACCTCGTAGTTCTTGGGGTCGCACAGGGCGTCGATGACTTCGTCCAGTTTCTTCATGATGATCTCAATTCCCAACAGGTTTCTATTCTTCACGAGCGCTCAAAGCGGTTCTTTACAGGCGCTCAACACCGTCCTTCATAGCCACTCAAACGGGCTTCGGGTCTTTCTCCAAAACAGCTGGAGGCAGCACCCCGCGAGCGCTCAAAAATGGTGAGATGCGCGGCGCAAGGATCAGGCAAGATCGACGCGTATATGAACATACGCGAGATTTTGCCTGATCCGAAGCAACAACGCAGATTGCCGTTTTTTCAGCGCTCGCCTCAGCTCTCGTCCAACCCCTGGAACAGGGGTGTGGACAGATAGCGCTCCCCGGTGTCGGGGATGATGCACACCACGAGCTTGCCCGCGTTCTCCTCGCGCCTCGCCACCTCAATCGCCGCATGGGCCGCGGCCCCGGAAGAGATGCCGCAGAGGATGCCTTCCTCGCGCATCAGGCGCCGGGCCATGTTCACGGCGTCGTCGGTGCTGACCTGAAGAATCTCGTCGAACAGGCTCACGTCCGCATTGCCGGGCACAAATCCCGCACCGATGCCCTGGATGCCGTGCGGCCCCGGGGCCCCACCCGAGAGCACGGGCGAATCCACGGGCTCCACGGCCACGGCCTTGAGGCCGGGCTTCTGCTGCTTCAGGGTCCGGGCCGCACCGGAGAGAGTGCCGCCCGAGCCCACCCCGGCCACGAGAATATCGATACCGCCATCGGTATCGTCCCACAATTCATGGGCCGTGGTGCAGGAATGGATGGCCGGATTGGCGGGATTGTCGAACTGACGGGGCATGAAGGCCCCGGTCTCTTGGGCAATGGCCTCAGCCCTGGCGATGGCCCCCTTCATGCCCTGGGCCGCCGGGGTCAGCACCAGTTTCGCCCCGAAGCCCTGGAGCAGCATCCGGCGCTCCAGGCTCATGCTCTCGGGCATGGTCAGGGTCAGGCTGTAGCCGCGCACCGCGCAGATGAAGGCCAGACCGATGCCGGTGTTGCCGCTGGTGGGCTCCACCAGCCTGGCACCGGGCCCAATCAGCCCGTCCTGCTCGGCCTGGATGATCATATTCGCCCCGATGCGATCCTTGACCGAACCGCAGGGATTGAAAAATTCCAGCTTGGCGGCCACCGAGGCCTTGCAGCCCTGGGTCACACGGTTCAGGCGCACCAGAGGGGTGCGCCCGATCAGTTCCGACATGTCGTGGGCGATGTTCATCATGGGCCTCCGCAGGGCTCCCGGTCCGCTAGCAGGTGCAGGCCGGGGGGACGTTTTCCTGATCCTTCTTGAAGGGGGACAATTCCCGCAGCCGCGCGATGATCTGCGGCATGACGTCCAGGACCATATCCACTTCCTCGACGGTGTTATAGCGCGACAGGGAGAAGCGGATGGAGCCGTGGGCGAAGGTGAAGGGCACGCCCATGGCGCGCAGCACGTGCGACGGTTCCAGGCTACCTGAGGTGCAGGCCGAGCCGGAGCTGGCGCAGATGCCGTGCTGGTCCATCATCAGCAGGATGGCCTCGCCCTCCACGTACTTGAAGGAGAGGTTGCTGGTGTTGGGCAAGCGCTCGTCCGGGTGGCCGTTGAGGCGGGTGTCCGGGATGGCGGCCAACAGGCCCTGCTCCAGGCGGTCACGCAGGGCGCGGACCCGGGTATTCTCATCCTCGATATGGGCGGTGGCCAGTTCCACGGCCTTGCCCAGGGCCACGATGCCTGCGGTGTTCTCGGTGCCCGCCCGGCGGCCGTGCTCCTGGTGCCCACCCAGCATGAAGGTCCTGAAAGGCGTGCCCCGGCGCACGAACAGCGCGCCCACGCCCTTGGGCGCGTGCAGCTTGTGGCCCGACAGGGCCAGAAAATCGAGGGGCAGCTCGGACAGCCTGAAGGGCACCTTGCCCACGGCCTGCACCGCGTCGGTGTGCAGCAGGATGCCGCGCGCCTTCACGATCTCGGCGATCTCGGGCAGGGGATAGACCACGCCCGTCTCGTTGTTGGCGTACATCACCGAGACCAGGGCGGTGTCCTCGCGCAGGCTGTCGCGCAGTTCGTCCAGGTCCAGCCGCCCCTGGCTGTCTGTGCCCAGAGTGGTCACGTCATAACCGTGCCGTTCCAGGCGCTGGACCACGTTGAGCACGGCCGGATGCTCGACCTTGGTGGTCACGATGTGCTTACTCATGGGCTGGGCCATGGTCGCGGCATAGAAGGCGGTGTTGTCGCTCTCGGTGCCGCAAGCCGTGAAGATGATCTCGTCGGGCTCGCAGCCCAGGCCCTGGGCTACGCGCTGGCGCGCCAGGGTCAGGTGCTTGCCCACCTGACCGCCGAAGAGATGCATGCTCGACGGGTTGCCGTACATCTCGGAAAAGAACGGCAACATCTCCTCGAGGACCTCGGGGGCGACCATGGTCGTGGCATTGTTGTCGAAATACAGGGTCTTCATCAGGAGGCCTCCCGCACGCGGATTCCCGGTTCAACCTGCTCGCGCAGGGTCTTTTGCACAAACCCGTTCAGGGTCAGCTTGGCCGAGGGGCACGAGCCGCACGCCCCGCGCAGGGAGACGATGACGTCCATGCCGTCCAGGTCCACCAGCTGGATGTCGCCGCCGTCCTGCTTCAGGCTGGGGCGGATGACCTCGTCGATGACCTGCATCACCTTCTGCATGCGCTGGATATTGGTCATAGGCTTGGGCTCGGTCTTGACCTCGCGCTTGGTGCCCAGGACATCGAACAGGATCTCCTCCAGCTTGCCCACGCATTCGCCGCAACCACCGCCGGCCTTGGTGAAGTTGGTGATGTCCTCCACGCTGGTGATGCCGTTCTCCTCGATGGCCCGACGGATGGCCACGTCGGTCACTCCGAAGCAGTGGCAGACCACCTCGCCCTCGGTGATCTTCTCCGGGGCTTCTTCACCCCGGTAGTCCAGCAGGCAGGCCTCTAAGGCTTCCTGGCCCATGACCGAGCAGTGCATCTTCTCCTTGGGCAGGCCACCCAGATACGCCGCGATGTCCTTGTTGGTGATCTTCTCGGCCTGTTCCAGGGTCTTGCCCTTGAGCATCTCGGTCAGTGCCGAGGACGAGGCAATGGCGCTGGCGCAGCCGAAGGTCTGAAACTTGGCGTCCTCGATGACGCCGTCCTCGCTGATCTTCAGGAACAGCTTCAGTGCGTCTCCGCAGGCCAGGCTGCCGACCTCGCCCACGGCGTCGGCATTGGGGATCTCACCCGCATTCTTGGGATTCAGAAACAGTTCCCTGACCTTGTCCGTGTATTCCCACATGTGGCCTCCTGATATGTATCTGCAACCCAATGGATTTACGTGTTATTGCTCAATTTTATCCGTATCGTTGTAGTATAATACCTCTTTCGGGATGTGGGAAGGGCTTGTGGGCTTTTTCCCTGGCTGCTTTTTATGTGCAAGCGTCTGTGCAGGCCAACGTGCAAATATCTGCATATCACATGTTACATATCCGCATAAACTTGCACATCCCGTCAGCAGGCCTCCGGTCCAGCTCCCTGCCAGCCCCCTGTTTGTGCAAGCCCCTGGCCAATCCATAGTAATTTAGTCAACTTTGGCATATCTCTTGTACTGAGCCAAGCAATTTTCCCGCACCAAGTTGTGGCAGGCTAGTCATAGACCTTCCAGCGTGCTATAAGGAAGGGTCTCAGAATCGCCCAAAAACCGATTCAAACCGGAACCAATGGACGGGGCCGAAGACAATGCGAGAACAAGCCATTTCCATCAGAGTCCCACAGGATATCCTGATTCGGGCCATGCTGTTGGCGAAGCCGGCGCTGCTGACGCTGTTGGCGGCGCTGACCTTGCTGCTCGCCACCCTGCCCGCACGGGCCGGGAGCGACGACCTCCAGGCCCTGATTGCCGAAGGACAAGCCAACAACCAGGAGCTGGCCAGCCTGCGTCGCATGGCCGAGGCCCTGCGCGCCGAGGCCCCATTCGCGGGTTCGCTCCAGGATCCGCAGTTGGGCATCGGGCTGGCCAACGTACCCCTGGATACCTTTGCCCTGGACCAGGAGGCCATGACCCAGAAACAGCTGTTCATCGGTCAGAAGGTCCCCTGGTTCGGCACCCTGGCGCTGTCCGAGCAGGCCGCCCTGCTCAAGGCTGTACGCCAAGAGGCCCAGGTCAGGGCCAAGTCCCTGGAACTGACACGGATGATCTCCGCAGCCTGGTATGATCTGGCCTTTGTGCAGCGCAGCCTTCAGACCAACCTCAGCCTGGAAGCGCTGGTCACCCAGGCCCTGCGCGTGGCCGAGACCCGCTATGCCACGGGCAAGGGCCTGCAGCAGGATATCCTTTCCGCCCAGGTGCAGCTCTCTGAACTGCTGGACGAACAGGAAACCCTGGAGCGCCGCAGCCGCACCTTGAGCGATCGCATCAACTCGCTTCTGAACCGCGACGCCTTCCGTGCATTGCCCATGGCAGAGGGGCCATGGCCCGAAACCACGCTGCCCCACGCGGAGGAGCTCAAACGCCTAGTGCTCCAAGCTAACCCCGGAGTCGCCGTGCGCCGGACCGACGTCGACAGCGCGGCCCTGGCCGTGCAGCTGGCCGAAAAGGACTATTACCCGGACATGGATTTCAAGCTCGCCTACGGCCAGCGCGAGGACAACCCCATGACTGGCCAGGACAGAGCGGACTTCATCTCCGGGTCCGTCGGCTTTTCCGTGCCCCTGTGGCAGGCCACCCGCCAGGACAGCAAGCTCGATGGGGCCCAGAAGAAACTCGACGCCGCCAAGATGTCCCTGACCGCCCTGGAACGGACTCTACCCCACCAGTTGGATGCGCTGCTGGCCGAGATCGACGGCTACGCCAAAAACTATGACCTGCTGGACTCGGCGTTGACCGTCCAGGCAGCACAATGGGCGGGGGCCTCCCTGGCGGCCTACGAGGTGGGCAAGATCGAATTCGACACCATGCTCTCGGCCCAGATGCGCCTGCTGCGCTATGAGTTGCGCACCGAGCGCTACCAATTTGAGCGGCTCAAAAAACTGGCCGAACTGGAAGAACTGCTGGGCGGCCCGATCCAGAATAAGATCAGGACCGCGGCCCAGTCCGAGGAGAACAGACAATGAAACGCTTGATCGTCATCCTTGCCGCCCTGCTGCTGATGGCCTGTGCCGCCCTGGCCGCCGAAGGCCCCAAGGCCGGTGAGGTGGACCCCAAGACCGGCAAGGTCATCAAGTACTGGGTGGCCCCCATGGACCCGGCCTATATCCGCGACACCCCCGGCAAGTCGCCCATGGGCATGGATCTGGTGCCCGTGTATCAGGATCAGGGCGGTGAAAAGGAACCCACCTCCACCATCCGCATCGACCCGGTGACCGTCCAGAACATGGGCGTGCGCACGGGCAAGGTACGCCGCGCTCCGCTCTCCAAGTCCATCCGCGCCCTGGGTTCCGTAACTTTTGATGAAACTCGCATGTACGCCGTGAACACCAAGTTCGACGGCTGGATCGAGAAGCTCTATGTGGATTTCGTGGGCGAGACCGTGAAGAAGGGCCAACCCCTGTTCGAGATCTACAGCCCGGAAGTTGTCACTGCCCAGGAGGAATACCGCCTGGCCCTGGATCAGGTCGCCAGCCTCGGCCACAGCGCCTACCCCTCCGTGCGCGCCAATGCCGAGCGACTGCGGGAGGCCTCGCGCAAGCGCCTGAGCTATTGGGATTTGAGCGAATCGCAGATCAGACGCCTGGAACAGGGCGGCCAGGTGCGCAAGACCGTGACGGTCTATTCCCCGGAATCGGGCGTGGTCATCAAGAAAGACGCCCTGCTGGGGCATTTCGTCAAGGCCGGGATGCACCAGTACGACATCGCCGACCTGTCCCGCGTCTGGGTAGACGTGGAGGTCTTCGAATACGAGCTGCCCTTCATGCGCAAGGGCATGCCCGCGCGCATGGAACTGTCCTACATGCCGGGCAAAACCTATTCGGGCAAAGTGCTGTTCATCTATCCCTTCCTGAACCCCAAGACGCGCACCGTGCGCCTGCGCCTGGAGTTCCCCAATCCCGACAATAAACTCAAGCCGGACATGTACGCCAACGTCTTTCTACAGGCCCAGATCGACCCCGCGGCGCTGGTGATCCCCCAGGAGGCTGTCATCGATTCGGGCGTGCGCAAGCTGGTCTTTGTGGCCCAGGGCAAGGGACGCTTCGAACCCCGCGAGGTCAGGATCGGGGCCGAGGGGGACGACGGCAACTTCCAGGTTCTCTCGGGCCTTGGCGAGGGCGAAGAGATCGTGCTCTCCGCACAATTCATGATGGATTCCGAGTCCCGACTGCGCGAGGCCATCCAGAAGATGCTGGGCGCCCGCGCCACGGGCGGGCCATCCGCCGACGAACTGGACATGGACGACATGGACATGGCTGGTGACGAGTTGAAGATGGACGAGCTGAAGATGGATGGACAAGACATGGGCAAGCCCCCCGTCAACGGAACTCCGGCCCAATAGCTGGGAGCAGACATGATCCGAAGCATCATCGAATATTCCATCCGCAACAAGTTCCTGGTGTTGCTGATGACCGTCTTCCTCATCGTGGGCGGCCTGTGGGCCATGTTCAAGACGCCCCTGGACGCCATCCCCGATCTCTCGGACGTCCAGGTCATCGTGTTCACTGAGTTCCCGGGCCAGGCCCCACAGGTGGTGGAGGACCAGATCACCTACCCCCTGACCACGGCCATGCTGGCCGTGCCCTTCGCCAAGGTGGTGCGCGGCTATTCCTTCTTCGGCATGAGCTTTGTGTACATCATCTTCGAGGACGGCACGGACATGTACTGGGCCCGCAGCCGGGTCATGGAGTCCCTGAACTACATCTCGGGACGCCTGCCCCAGGGGGTCTCCCCACAGCTGGGGCCGGATGCCACGGGCGTGGGCTGGGTCTTCGAATATATCCTGGAGAGCGACCGCCACGACCTGCAACAATTGCGCTCCATCCAGGACTGGTTTCTACGCTTTGAACTAACCAGCGTCCCCGGCGTGTCCGAAGTGGCCTCCATCGGCGGCTACGTAAAGCAGTACCAAGTCATGGTCGATCCCAACAAACTCTTGGCCTATGGCATCCCCCTGCAAAAAGTGACCGCAGCCATCAAGCGCAGCAACAACGACGTGGGCGGGCGCCTCGTGGAAATGGGCGAAACGGAATTCATGGTCCGCGGCCTGGGCTACATCAAGAGCCGCGAAGACCTGGAAAGCATCCCTCTGGACACGGATGCCCGCGGCACCCCGATCCTGCTCAGGAACGTGGCCTCCGTGGACATCGGCCCGGAGCTGCGGCGCGGGCTTCTGGATTACAACGGCACGGGCGAGGTCGTTGGCGGCGTGGTGATCATGCGCTTCGGCGGAAACGCCCTGGAGGTCATCAGCAACGTCAAGAAGCGCCTGGAAGAGCTCAAGACCGGGCTGCCCGAGGGTGTGACCATCCTCCCGGTGTACGACCGTTCAGGCCTCATCAATCGCGCCATCGACAACCTGAAGGGCACACTGATCGAGGAAAGCATCATCGTGGCCCTGGTCTGCTTGGTCTTCCTGTTCCACCTGCGTAGCGCCCTGGTGAGCATCATCACCCTGCCCATCGCCGTGCTCGTAAGCTTCATCATTATGGAGCGCCAGGGAATCAATGCCAACATCATGAGCCTGGGCGGCATCGCCATCGCCGTGGGGGTCATGGTGGACGCGGCCATCGTGATGATCGAGAACGCCCACAAACACCTGGAGCAATTCGGAGACACCAAGGACCGCTGGGAGCTGATCCGCGACTCCGCCCTGGAGGTGGGGCCCTCGCTGTTCTTCTCGCTGATGATCATCGCTGTCAGCTTCGTGCCGGTGTTCGCCTTGGAAGCCCAAGAAGGCCGGATGTTCCACCCCCTGGCCTACACCAAGACCTACTCCATGATGGGTGCGGCGCTGTTGTCCGTGACCCTGGTCCCGGTGCTCATGGGCTACATGATCCGCGGGCATATCCTGCCCGAAGCCAAGAACCCGGTGAACCGCCTCTTGATCTGGCTCTACCTCCCGGTGATCAAGCTGGTGCTCAAGGTCAAGGTGCTGGTCATCGCCCTGGCCGTGATGACCTTGGCCGTGACCTACATCCCCTGGAAGAATATCGGCTCGGAGTTCATGCCTCCGCTGAACGAGGGCGACCTGTTGTACATGCCCACCACCCTGCCAGGCATCTCCATCACCAAGGCCCGCGAGCTGCTGCAACAGACGGACAAGCTCATCAAGTCCTTCCCGGAAGTGGAGCACGTCACCGGCAAGGTGGGCCGCGCCGAATCGGCCACGGACCCGGCACCCCTGTCCATGCTTGAGACCACCATCACTCTGAGGCCCAAGGAAGAATGGCGAGCGGGCCTGACCATGGAGGCCCTGGTGGACGAGATGAACAAGGCCATCCAGTTCCCGGGCCTGACCAATGCCTGGACCATGCCCATCAAGACCCGCATCGACATGCTCTCCACGGGCATCAAGACCCCGGTGGGCCTAAAGCTGATGGGTGACGACCTGCAAGTTCTCTCGGACATCGGCGAGCGAGTGGAGGCCGTCATCGGCCAGGTTCCGGGCACGGCCAGCGTCTACGCCGAGCGCGTGACCGGCGGCAACTTCCTGGACTTCGAGATCAAGCGCGAGGAGGCCGCGCGCTACGGGTTGACCGTGGGCGACATACAGGACGTGATCATGAGCGCCGTGGGCGGGAAGAACGTGACCTTCACCGTGGAGGGCCGGGAACGCTATCCCGTGAACCTGCGCTACGGTTCGGAACTGCGCGACACCCCGGAAAAGCTCAGACGCATCCTGATCGCCACGCCTACGGGGGCGCAAATCCCCATCACCCAGGTGGCGGATATCAGCATCCACAAGGGTGCCCCGGCCATCAAGAGCGAGAACGCCCGCAAGAACGCCTGGGTCTTCGTGGACATCGCTGGCGTGGACGTGGGCACCTACGTCAAGGCCGCCCAAGCCGCCGTGCGCGACAAGATCGACCTGCCCCCGGGCTACAGCATCGTCTGGAGCGGACAGTACGAATACATGGTCCGCGCCCAGAAGAAGATGATGATCGTGGTCCCGGCCACGCTGATCATCATTTTCCTGCTGCTGTATCTGAACTTCAAGAGCATCAGCGAGAGCCTGATCGTGATGCTCTCGGTACCCTTCTCCCTCACGGGTGGCTTCTGGCTGATGTATCTGCTGGGCTATAACATGAGCGTGGCCGTGGCCGTGGGCTTCATCGCCCTGGCTGGCGTGGCCGCCGAAACCGGCGTGGTGATGCTCATCTATCTGGACATCTCCTACAACAAGTACAAACAGATGTACGGGCACTCCTTCTCAAAACAGCATCTGAAAACGGCCATCGAGGAAGGGGCCGCGCTGCGCGTACGGCCCAAGATGATGACCGTGGTGGCCACCATGGCTGGATTGGCCCCCATCATGTGGAGCAGTGGCACCGGTTCCGAGGTCATGAAGCGCATCGCGGCTCCCATGGTGGGCGGCATGGTCAGCGCCACGATCCTGACGCTGGTGGTGGTCCCGGCCATCTATGGCCTCTGGAAGGGCTGGGGTCTGCCCAAGACCTCCCTGCCCAGCGATGACTGCAACCCGGAAACGGGCTGCCTGCCCAACACGGAACCAACCCCCAACAACACACCCTAAGCAATACGGAGAGCACTCAATGAAAAACGAATCGGCAATCAAAACAACACTGGCGGGATTGACCCTGGCCGCAACCCTCGCGCTGACGGGACCAGCCTTCGCCAAGATGGGCGGCTCGAATATGATGCAGGGCCAGCAACACGATTCCAACCAGGCGGCCCAGGGACAGATGCAGCAGCCCCAGAGCGGGATGCAGCAGATGCCCACCCACAACACCGGCGAGGCCTCTGACATGGACATGAGCAACATGAAAATGGAGCCCGGCCAGGGCTCAGGGCAGATGATGCAGGAGGGCACGGCGCAGCAACACATGATGCAAAATGGCACCACGCCCCAAGGCATGATGCACGATGGCACGACCCCCCAGCAGAACATGATGCAGGAAGGCACGCAGCAGCACATGATACAAAACGGCACCACGCCCCAGGGCATGATGCAAAACGGCACCACGCCCCAGGGCATGATGCAAGATGGCACCATGAACAAAAGCAGCAAACAATAGTCCATAAGCAGGAGAAAACCATGAAAAATACCCTGATCGCCCTGACCATTGCCGCCCTGTTGACCATCGCAGGCTCGGCCTTTGCCATGGAAGACATGACCCACGGCAGCACGACCGATGGTGACGCATACAAACACGCGGCCATGGTCGACGGCATCCACGCCGAATTCCAGGTCATGGACCTGGCCTCCATGAACATGAGCGACCCCGAGGGCAAGACCCACCACGTGATGGCCATGTTCATGAAGGACAACAAAATGATCGAGAAGGCCGTGGGCAAGATCAAGCTCATCGCGCCCTCGGGCAAGGAGCAGGTCCAGACCCTGAAGGACTTTGGCGGTGGCAATTTCGCCGCCAACTTCAGCTTCGACGAGCCCGGCAAATGGGGCGTGATCTGCCTGTTCAAGGACGACGCAGGCAAGCACATCGTGAAGTTCTGGTACGACCACAAGTAGCCCGAAAGGCTCCTGTTCAGGCATCAAAAAAGGCTCCCGGAAGATTCCGGGAGCCTTTTGATTTTTGAATAAAAGCCTGAACCAAATCACTACCAAACAGGCAGGCTGTTCAAAAAGGTGCGTAGGCAAGGCGCAAGCTAAAGATAAGGCCGATGCGTACTCCCCGTACGCGAGGATTTATCTTTAGCGATGCAACACAGTAAACGTGCCTTTTTCATCAGCCTGCTAGCGGCTGGTCAGAGCCGTATTCTTCTCTCCAATGGACACAAACAGCCTGGACAGAGCAATCTCGTAGTTCGCCAGGGCGGCGGTCAAAGCGGCCTCGGCGTAGGTCAGGCGGGACTGGGCGTCCAGCACATCGGTGTTGGTGCCCACCTGGGCCTGATAGCGGGCAACGGCCATGCGATAGCTCTCCTGTGCGGCTTCCACGGCCTTCTTGTTCACACGGATGCTTTCCTTGGCGTTACCGATGGCCAGGT
Source organism: Pseudomonadota bacterium (assembly GCA_018816865.1). Lineage (GTDB taxonomy): Bacteria > Desulfobacterota > Desulfovibrionia > Desulfovibrionales > Desulfovibrionaceae > Desulfovibrio_Q. The sequence continues at coordinate 44,781 of JAHIUW010000012.1, read as the reverse complement.
GGTAGGACTTGACGGAATAGGTCGCTTCATTGCGAGTGTTATCAGCGCTTTGCAACAGGCTGGAAACATTCTGTTTGGCCTGCTCGCTGGCGTAATAGGTCTTGCCCCACTGCCAGAAGGTCCAGGAGGCCCTGACGCCCACGGTCCATTCGCTGTATTCGGTATTGGCGTAGCCATCGCCGCTGGCGTTGGGATCATCGCCGTAGGTGGACCAATCGAAATCAGCCCCGACCTGCGGATAGAAGGCGCTGTCGGTGATCGACTTGTCCTTGACAGCGATCTCGACACTGCGCTTGGCGATGATCAAATCCGGACGGTCCTTGTAGGCCCTTTCCAGAGCGTCCTCGATGGTCAGGGTAAAGGGCTGGTAGGCCAGGTTACCCTCGTAGTCCACATCGGCGTCGTGGGCCAGGCCCAGCAGGGTGTTCAGGCGCACGATCTGGGTGGCGACGCTATTCTCGGCGGTCAACAGGGCATCCTCGGCCCCGGCCAGGTCCACCTCGGCCTGGAGCACGTCCAACCGAGGCTGCAAGCCCACGTCATAAAAGGCTTGGGTCACCTTCAGCTGCTCGCGCAGACGCGTGACTGAATCCTTGGCGCTCCGTACGTCCTCCCGGGCCTTCAACAGCCCCAGGAAATTCTCCTGCACGGTGTTGACCAGGGACAATTCGGTGTTGAGTACTCTCGCCGTAGCATTTTCCTCGGAGAGCTGGGCCCGCTGGTAGGTGGACAGGATGCGCCAGCCCGTGAACAGGTCCTGGTGGACGTTGAAACTCGCGGACCAGACGTCCTGATCACGGGTAGGATTGTCACGGGTGGGCTGGTCGTGGTCATAGCGGGTATAGCCATAACTCACAGACGCAGACGGCAGGAAGGAGCCGCGCGCGGACTTGCGTCCGGCCTCGGCCCCCAACATATCATGCCTTGCGGCCAGCATCGTTGGATTGGCCTCCAGAGCCTGATCCACGGCCTGCTGCATATTGTACACGGTATTCGCCTGCGCCAAGGAAGCCGCCGCCATCACAAATACGACCGCCAGAGAGAACAGGGTCGTAGTCTTTTTCATGTTCATTGCTTGATCCTTAATGTGTAGGTCCCTATGTATTTGCGGGGTATCTTACCCCGCTGAGTAGCGCGAAGCAAACAGTAAAAACCACTTAAAGTCAACAGGGGCAATGTGTTTTAAACAGTTCCCTCATGTTCTGCCATACAAATCACACAGCCCGCGCAGCCTGTCGGCCAATCCCGGGGACAACTGCCGGGGGCTCAGTCGCCATGACCAGTTTCCAGTAGGACGAGACGGAACGTTCATCCTGGCCTCCCCACCCAGACCCAGCAGATCCTGCATGGGGATGATGGCCGTGGCGGCCGGAGACATCAACGCCAGGCGGATCAGCACCCAGGCCGCGTCCCGGGGGCCGACGTCGCGCCCGAGATAGTCGTTCAACCGTTTGCGGCCATCCTCTCCCAGGTCCTGGGCGAACCAGCCAGACGAGGTATTATTGTCGTGGGTCCCGGAATAGGCCACGCTGCGCCGCTGATGATTATGTAATGAGTTGGAGCTTTCACCCGTATCCGGCCCAAAAGAGAACTGCAGCACACTCATCCCCGGCAATTCAAAGGCCTCGCGCATGGCCACCACATCCTCGGTGATCAGGCCCAGGTCTTCGGCGATAATCGGCAGTTCCGGAAAGCGCCCGCGCACGGCCTCGAAGAACGCCTGTCCCGGGCCATCCACCCACCAGCCGTTGATGGCCGTCTCCTCATGCGGCGGCACCACCCAGTAGGCCGCAAACCCCCGGAAATGGTCCAGACGGATGATGTCCGCCCAGCCCAGATTATGGGCGATGCGCGTGAGCCACCAGGAATAACCGTCCTGAACCTGGGAGGCCCAGTCGTAGACCGGATTTCCCCAGCGCTGACCGGTCTCGCTGAAATAGTCCGGCGGAACCCCGGCCACCACGGCGGGCCGGCCCTCCCCATCCAGCTGGAAAGCCTCGGGCTGGGCCCAGACATCGGCGCTGTCGGAGGTGGGGTAGAAAGGCAAGTCACCGATGATCCGGATCTGGCGCTCATTGCAGTAGCTGCGCAGGGCCGCCCACTGCGAAAAGAACAGATACTGGGTGAACTCGATACGCTCCAATTCCAGACGCGCCTCGCGGCGCAAAAGCTCCAGGGCCTTCGGGTCGCGGAGCTTGAACTCCTCGGGCCAGGTGTCCCAGGCCGCACCCCCGAAACGATCCTTGAGCACGGCAAAGGCCGCGAAATCATCCAGCCAGCGGGGGCCGTGCCCAGCACGGAAGGCCTGAAAGCCCTCATGCTCCGCCAGCATGCCCTGCGCCCGATCATGGGCCAGAGTCACCAGCCCCAGTTTGAAGACCTCCGCCGCCCTGAAGTCCACCGGCCCCTCCCATCCTGGCGCCGTCTGTTGGATATCGGCCAGACGCAGCCAACCGTCACCGGCTAGGCCCTCCGGGCTGATGAGCAGAGGATTGCCCGCGAACAGGGAATAGCTGGAGTACGGGGAATTCCCCAGAAACGACGACGAGGGGTTCAACGGCAGGATCTGCCAATAGCGCTGCCCTGCGCGCTGCAGGAAGTCCGCGAACCGCCGCGCGGCCGACCCCATGTCGCCAATGCCATAGGGCGAGGCCAGACTGGTGATGTGCAACAGCACACCACTCCCCCGGCGAGACATGACGGGGGTCATCAGCAGACTCCCTCGAACAGGAAATAGGACACGGACAGGGGCGGGATCTGCAGCACCAGTGAATGCTCTCTGCCATGCACAGGGACGGGGCTTGAAGTCCTTCCTCCCAGATTCCCCCAGCCACTGCCCCCGAACTCCAGGGCGTCGGAGTTCAGGATCTCTTTCCAGTGCCCGGCGGCGGGGACGCCCACGCGATAGTTCTCGCGCGGGACCGGTGTGAAATTGCACACCGCCAGCACCGGGGCCACTCCCTGGCCCTTGCGCAGAAACACCAGAACCCCGGCGTCCGCGTCGCGGAAATCAATCCATTCGAAACCCTCGGGCGAGAAGTCATCGGCATACAGGGCGGGCTGCTCGCGATACAGGCGATTCAGGGCCCCGAGGAAATCGAACACGCCCTTGTGCAGGGGCACGTCCAGCAGATGCCATTCCACCTCGGCGTCGTGGTTCCACTCGGGGACCTGGCCCATCTCCGCACCCATGAACAGCAACTTCTTGCCGGGGTGGGCATACATGTAGCCGTACAAGGCCTTCAGGCCAGCGCATTTCTGCCACTGGTCCCCGGGCATGCGCCCATAGAGCGAACCCTTGCCGTGCACCACCTCGTCGTGGGACAGGGGCAGCATGAAATTCTCGGTAAAGGCGTACCAGATACTGAAGGTCAGCAGGTTCTGATGGAACTTGCGGAACACCGGATCGTTGGCGAAATAGTCCAGGGTGTCATGCATCCAGCCCATGTTCCATTTCATGCCGAATCCCAGCCCGCCCAAGTACACCGGACGACTGACCATGGGCCAGGCGGTGGACTCCTCGGCCACGGTCTGCACATCCGGGAATTCGGCGTACACGGCCTGATTGAGGGTCCGCAGGAACTCGACGGCCCCGATGTTCTCGCGTCCGCCGTATTCGTTGGCCTCCCACTCGCCGTCCTTGCGGGAGTAGTCCAGGTAGAGCATGGAGGCCACGGCGTCCACGCGCAACCCGTCGGCATGATAGCGGTCCAGCCAGAACAGGGCGCTGGAGATCAGGAACGAGCGAACCTCGTATCGGGCATGGTTGAAGATCGAGGCATTCCAGTCAGGATGAAAGCCTTTGCGCGGGTCGGCGTGCTCGAAAAGATAGGTGCCGTCGAAATAGGACAGACCATGCTCATCCGTGGGGAAGTGCGAGGGCACCCAGTCCAGGATCACGCCCACCCCTGCGTTGTGCAGCTTGTCCACCAGGCGCATGAAGTCCTGCGGCGGCCCAAAACGGCTGGAGGGTGCGAAGTATCCGGTGGTCTGGTAGCCCCAGGAGCCGAAAAACGGGTGCTCCATCACGGGCATCAGCTCCACATGGGTGAAGCCCAGATCACGTACGTAGTTCGGCAGCTGCTCCGCCAACTGCTCGTAGTGCAGGGAGCGAAAATCGTCGCCATGATCCCGTCGCCAGGAGCCAAGGTGCATCTCGTACACGGACCACGGGGCCTCGCGGGCGTTGCACTTGCCCCGGCGAGCCATCCACCCGGCGTCGTTCCAGCCGTAGGACAGATCCCAGACAACCGAAGCGGTGCGCGGCGCGCCCTCGCCCAGGAAAGCGAAGGGATCGGCCTTGTCCACGCTGTACTCAGCCACGCGCGACACGATGTGATACTTGTACTGCGTTCCGTGGCCCACCCCCGGCACAAAGCCTTCCCAGATGCCGGAGCCGTCAAGGCGCACGGCCAGCGGATGCGCAGCGGCGTCCCAGGCATTGAAATCCCCATACACGGAGACGGCACGCGCATTGGGCGCCCAAACCGCAAACAGGGTCCCGCTTTGGCCCTCGTGGGTCAGAAGGTGCGCACCGAGCTTGTCATACAGCCGGCTGTGACGCCCCTCCTTAAAGAGGTAAATGTCATGGTCCGTGAGCAGGCTGACGCCATGGACGATCTGTTCGGCTCGCTGCATTCCCGGTCTCCTTTGCACGAAAAAAACCCACACCAAGATAACAAAATTACCCCGGCGCGGGTTTCAAGTCCAGAGCGACCTGACGGTCTCTGTGCAGCGGGTCGCGAAGCGACCCGTCACAGATCCTTGAGCAGGGACTTGGCTCCCTCGTGATTGGGGTCCAGCTTCAGGGTCCGCTTCAGGAAGTGCAGGGCTTCCTTGGATTTGCGGGCGTTGGAAAACATGACCCCGATATTGAAGGTCAGCAACGGACTCTGGCCGCCGAAGTCGGGATTCAACTCCAGCACCTTGGAGAGTGCCTGTTCAGCCGGATAATGCTTGCCGCCCTCGGTCAGGGCCACAGCCCGGTTGAAATGCAGATTCTCGTCGTCGGGGCTGATCTTCAGGGCCTGTTCGTACTCGCCGACGGCGTCCTCCCAGCGTCCCTGCCTGCGCAGGGCCATGCCCAGGCGATTGAAGGTCTCGATGTCGGATTTTTTCAGGGAGCCGCGCTTGTCATCGATGATGGAGCGTAAAAACTTCTCGGCTGTGGCCGGGGCACTATCCAGGCATTTCTCGGCGATGGAACGCTTGACCTCCTCGATCATGCTCTGGGCTTCCTTGCGGGCATTGTCCACGGCCTGCTCGAAATACTCGCCAGCCTTTTCCTTATCGCCGAAGTCCAGATAGATCTCGCCGATATGGATCTTGCGCTCCACGTTGAGTGGCGAGAGCCTGTCCAACTTGTTCATGTACTCCAGCTGCTTGTTGGGATCGCCCTCATCCTTGTACAATTCGGCGAGTTTTTTCAACGGCTCAAGGTACAGGGACGCCCCCTGGTGAGCTTCCAGATACGAGGCCTCGGCCTGCCCGGATTCACCCTTGGCCTTGAGAGCATCACCCTTGACCATCAACGCCGCTGCGCTGCCGGGCTTCAGATCCAGAACCTTGTCCGCCAGGGTGATGGCCTCATCCCACAGGCCCTTGGAGAGATGCGACTTGGCCCGCTCGACGTACTGCCCGATTTTGCCCAGGGGCTTGATGGTGAAGGCCAGCTTCTCGATCAGGGTATCCACGGAGATGGGTTTGGTGATGAAATTGCTGGCCCCGATCTCGTGCAGCAGGATCAGGACCTGACGCTCGACCTCGGAGGTCAGGACAATGATGTGCATGTCATCGTAGATGGTTTTCATATTCCTGATGAAGGACATCATGCTGCGGTTATGCAGCACCCGCTCGATGATCAGCAGTGACTTCTTGTCCTTGAACATCGGGCTCTTCAACTCGGCCAGCAGCTTATTCTCCTCGGAGAAGGTGCGGATCCGATCCAGCCCGATGACGAGTTCCTTGTTCAGGGTCTGCCGGAACAGTTTCAGAAAAGTCGAATCATGACTGACGGCAAAAAAAGCACCATCCTCGACTGTCACAAAATCAATGAGGGTCTTTTCATAGAGACGTTGCTTGACTTTCTTGCTCAACGGATCGTCCTCGACAGGGTAAAAAACAGGCCCACTTGCACCGCAACCAAACACCTTTTCCCAACCAAAAGTATGGCACAGCGCCAGGGGCCTTGCAATGTCAAATGCCTGTCGCTCTAGTGTATTTCAAAAAATAGCACTATATTTATGGGGCTTGGAACCCTCCCCCGAATCACTGAATAACCACGCGTGGAACGCAAAGAGCAGGCATCCCTAACGACCGTTGACCAGAGCCCCCCAGGTTCGCCGATGAGTATGATTTCGGCACAGTCCTTGTAGGGATTTATTCAGACAGTCATCTGTTCCGGGAACGAGAACAGGAGGTCCCCCATGGCAGTCTGGAAGGTGACCATGGACAGCAAGGATGTGCAGTTCGGAGAAGCCAGACGCAAGCGCATCACCACGTCCGGATGCAATGAACCCTTCAAACGTTGGTACTGGTGTCCTCGCAGGCAATGGTTCAACGCCGTGCCCTGCCCGTTCGTCAACAAGATCGAATGCGACTCCTACCGACGCATGTGCGGCAACCTCTAGCCGTTGGCGCGCATTCTCTCCGGTCAGGTACCCATGTGGGCCGGTTCCTTTCCCGCGGGTTTTGGATTACCTTTGCGCGCATGGGGTCACACCCCGAAGCCCAGACGGAGAGACAATGCCCCAGCCAGCCCCAGCCTCGGAACAGGCGTTCCTGGAACTCATCGACCGCCATTTCCCGAACACCCACCGGCATATGCCCGTGGCGCGCGGGGATGATTGCGTCCATCTGAAATGCCCGCCGGACATGGTCCTCTCCGGAGACCTGTTCATCCAGGACATCCATTTCCGCAACTCCTATTTCTCCCCGGCAGACATCGGCTGGAAGGCCCTGGCCGTGAACATCAGCGACATTGCGGCCATGGGCTGCAAGCCGCTGGGCTTCAGCCTGGGACTGATGGTCCCACCCGTGGCCCCCGATCATCCCGGGGACTTCTGGGACGAACTCTTTGCCGGAATGGCCGAGCTTGCCGGGGAATACGACCTCCCGCTGACTGGCGGCGACCTGTCCAAGGCCCCCCTGCTGGGGCTGAACATCACCATCTGGGGGCAACCCGGAGCCCAGGGGCGCATCCTGCAGCGCCGCCACTGCTGGCCGGATGACGTGCTGCTGGTGGTGGGTGGCTTCGGTCTGGTCCGCGCCGGACTCATGGCCCTGGAGCAGGGCGGTCCACAAGCGGCCGAACGCTATCCCCAAGCCGTGGCCGCGCACCTGCGGCCACGGCCCAAAGTCGCGCAAGGACTGGCCCTGGCCGCCCGCCGCGCGGTACGCGGCAGCATGGATCTCTCCGATGGCCTGGCCCAGGATCTGCCCCGCTTCCTTGGCCCCGCCCTGGGTGCGCGGCTGGAAATCAGCGTCGGGATGTTGCATGCCGAGACCCTGGCCTGGACCGAGTCCCAAGGCCTGGACCCCGTGCCTTTCGCCTACCTGGGTGGCGAGGATTATGCCCTGCTGGCCTGCGTCACGCCCGAGGAAGCCGACGCCGTGGCCCGGGCCATCCCCGGTGCGCTGCGCATCGGCACGGTGACAAGCTCCCCCGGCATCACCCTGAACGGCGCCCCGGCACCCGGCGCCGGATTCGATCACTTCGCCAACACACAGGATCCAGCATGAACATGACCCTGCGAATCCTCGGCACCGTCCGTTCCCCTCTGACCCGGCTCAAGGACTGTCCGAAACAGTATTCCGAAAACGCACCCCAGGCCGTGATCGTCATGGACCCGGCCTATGCTGCGGCGGTACGCACCCTGGAACCCGGGCAGGACATCCTGGTCTTCAGCTGGCTGCACAAGGCCCAGCGAGAGTTGCTGGAATGCCACCCCCGGGGCGACAGACATCTCCCCACCAGGGGCATCTTCAACACCCGCTCGCCCGACCGCCCCAATCCCATCGGTCTGCACCACTGCCGCCTGCTGCGCGTCGAGGGCTCGGAGCTGACCGTGGACCGGCTGGAGGTGCTGGACGGGACCCCCATCGTGGACATCAAGCCCGTGGCCAGCGAGACCCCCGAGATCGAGAACTGGGGCACGGGCATCCCTACGGCCGTGGGCCGTGAGATTGGCGAGGCCTGCACCGCGGCCTGGATGAGCGGCCTGTTCTCGGGATTCAACGGCAATGTCTCCGTGCGCCTGGGGGATTCCATGATCATCACCCGCTCCGGCGCAGCCAAGGGCAGACTTACACCCGGCAGGCTCACGCTCATGGACATCGCCTCCGGGCGCACCACAGGCCCCGGCAAGGCCTCGTCCGAGGCCCCCGTGCATCTGGAAATCTATCGCAACGTCCCCGGGACCATGGCCGTGGCACACACCCACCCGCCCCACCTGCTGGCGCATTTCATGCGTCTGGGCACGGCCCTGGTGGACCTGCCCCTGTTCGAGGCCGCCATGTATCAACAAGGCCTGGCCGAGATCCCGGCCATGGAGCCCGGCAGCCACGAACTGGGCATTGCCGTGGGCAAGGCAGCGGCAGAGTACCGCTCCATCTTCATGGCCAACCACGGGTTGGTGGTCCACGGCCAGAGCCTGACCGACTGCCTGGCCCTGTCTGAAGAGCTGGACTCCCTGGCCAAGATACGGCTGCTCCTGGACCGCAACTGACAAGGACGACCAGGGACGACCCACGAGGAGAACCATGACCCTCGATCACGGACACCCGGACGAGTCTCTCTTGCCCTCGTCCGGGGGCTCGGATACAGTCCGGCACGGGTGAACCATGCTAGAATTTCTGCGAATACAAAACCTCGCGCTCATCGAAGACCTTGAACTGGAATTCGCCGGAGGGCTCAACGTCCTCACCGGTGAGACCGGCGCGGGCAAGAGCTTCATCCTGCGCGCCGTGAACTTCCTGCTGGGCGACAAGCTGAATGCCGACATGGTGCGTGACACAGCCGCCAAGGCCCAGGTGGATGCCATCTTCATCCAGGACGGCGAGGAACTGGTGATCCGCCGCGAACTGTCCGGCGACACGGGACGCAGTCGGCTGTTCATCAACGACGCCCTGAGTTCCCAGGGAGCCGTGCTGGAGCTGCGCGAACGCCTCGTCTGGCACACCAGCCAGCAGGGCCAACAGCGCCTCCTGTCCCCGGCCTATCAGGCCCGGCTCATCGACCGCTTCCTGCCCGAGCAGGACGTCATCACCCACAAGGACCAGCTGCTGTCGGCCATGCGCGAATTGCTTCTTCAAAAGCAGGAACTGGACGATCGCGTACGAACCTTAAGCGATCGACGTGAAATCCTGGAATTCCAGGCCGCCGAAATCCAGAAGGTCGATCCCCATCCCGGCGAGGAAGATGAACTCCAGGCCAGGAAGAATGGTCACAAGAACGCCGCACGCACCATCCAGGCCGTGGAAGAAGCACTGGGCGCCCTGCATGGTCAGGGCGAAGGCATGTTGGACCAGGCCGCCACCCTGGTGCGCGCCATGCAGACCCTGACCGCCCACGAAGAGCGTTGGGCCGATGAGGCCAGCGCCTGCGAAGATTTCCGGCAACGACTCCTGGACCTGGACGTCCAGCTGCGCAGCTATGATCTTCCCGACGGGGACTACGACCTGGAAAAGGTGGAATCGCGGCTCTTCGAGTTGGCGCAGCTCAAGCGCAAGCTGAACCGCTCCCTGGACGAGATCGTGAACCTGCGCCAGGAGATCGAGGAAAACCTCTCCTTTCTGGATTCCTGCGCCCTTGATAGCAAAGCCCTGGAACGCCGCGAGGCCGAACTGGCAAGCGGGCTGGGCAAGGCCCTGGAGACCCTGAACAACGCCAGGCAAAAGACCGCCCTCGAACTCTGCATCAACATGGCCCGGGACCTGGCCGGCCTGGGCTTCGACCCCTCCGTAGAGGTCCGCATCGCTTTCACGCCCGTCGAGATATACCCCGGACTCTTCGAGGACAGGGCTCGCCTGCTCTGGGTGCCCAACCCGGGACAAGCCCCCCAGCCCCTGGACAAGATCGCCTCGGGAGGCGAACTGTCACGCTTCCTGCTGGCCCTGGTGGGCCTCATGACCCGCGAATCCCTGCCGACTCTGATCTTTGATGAAGTGGACTCGGGCATCGGCGGACTGACCCTGAACGCCGTGGGCCAGCGAATCCAGGCCCTGGCCGACCAGCAGCAGGTGATCCTGATCACCCACTGGCCCCAGCTGGCCGCCAAGGCCGCCCGCCATTTCAACATCAGCAAGGCCGTGGGCAACGGCACCACCTCTGTCAGCTGCAACAGGCTGGCCGACAAGGAGATCTTCTCCGAACTCTCGCGCATGGCCGGAGGTGGTCAGCAGGGCGACGTCCTGGCGCACGAGCTGCTCCAGGGCTGATTTCTTTTCCTGTCCCGCCCCTACCCCCCTTGAGGGCGCTCGCTCATCTTTACAATTTCATGACTTGATGATCATCAACGACTTCGGTGTGTTGTTATGAATTGCATCAATTGTCACGGAGTTGTAACAATCTAATCATATTCCCGTCACAGTCCCCGTGTGTATAAGAGGCGCTAAATCAGTGGGGCATAAACCCTGCGATGGAGAAGCCATGACCAAGGAAACGATCCTGATCGTCGAAGACGACGAAGACATCTTGCAGCTGCTGCAATTCAATTTCGAGTCCGCCGGGTTCGAGGTGAACACTTCCATGGACGGGCGCGAAGGCCTGGCCATGGCCAAGCGCCTGCGCCCCGACCTGGTTATGCTCGACCTCATGCTACCCGGCATGAGCGGATTCGACATCTGCAAGGAACTGAAAAGGGATTCCGAGACCGCCCAGATTCCTGTAATCATGCTCACCGCCCGCAGCGAAGAAGTGGACCGCATTGTGGGTCTGGAACTGGGTGCCGACGACTATGTGGTCAAACCCTTCAGTTTCCGCGAACTGCTGCTGCGCGCACGCGCAGTCCTACGCCGCTCCATCGGCGTAATCCCGGTACGCACCACCCTACAGCGCGACGGCCTCATCGTGGACCTGGAATCGCACAAGGTCTTTGCCAACAACGAGGAGATCATCCTCACGGCCACGGAATTCAAGCTGTTGGCCGAACTGATCAAGACCGGCCCCCGGGTACGCACCCGCGACCAGCTGTTGACAACGGTCTGGGGCTACGAATTCGAAGGCTACGCCCGCACCGTGGATACCCATGTCCGCCGCCTGCGCCAAAAGCTGACCGACCACGCCAACCTGATTGAAACCGTGCGCGGCGTTGGCTACCGCTTCAAGGAATAACCATGCCTGCGTCCATGACCTTCAGAACACGGCTGCTTCTGTCCTTCGCCGTTGTCATCATCCTGGCCTTGCTGTTGCCGACGTTCTATGCCCGGGAGCTCTTCAAGGATGAGATCCTCGACGACGCCCAGGCCGGGGCCATCCGCGAACTGCGCTTGGCCTCTATGCTACTCAAGGAACGTGGAGCGTTCGACAACGAAGAGGCCCTGCATACTTGGCTGACCGACCTTGGCAGCCGTCTTGACGCTCGCATCACCTATCTGACCAGCGGGGGGCGGGTCATCGCCGATTCCCATGTGCCTTACGCACAGGTTACGGATCTGGACAACCACGCCAACCGCCCCGAAGTGCTCCAGGCAGAGCAGGAACACTACGGCATCAGCCAGCGTTACAGCGCCACTCTGGACAAGACCCTGATCTACGCCGCCACCCGCATCGAAGGCATCACGGGCATCAACCCCGGTTTTTTGCGGCTGTCAGTGGCCTATTCCACCATCGCCAACCGTCTTGAGAGGCTTCAGAGCAACATCCTGCTGATCTTCGGATTGGCACTGGGGCTGGCCTTCATCCTCTCAATGGTGCTGACCCGGAGCATCGCCCGCTCCGTGGCCGAGATGAGCGCCGTGGCCAAGGCCATCGGCGAAGGCCAATACGGCAAACGCCTGCGCTTCTTCCCTGGCACCGAATTCGAACCCCTGGCCCAATCCATCAACACCATGGCCGCATCCATCGAATCCCAGATCGCCACCATCTCCAGCCAGGCCAACGAAGTGGGGGGCATCCTCAACGGGATGCGCGAAGGCCTGATGGTCCTGGACGCCTCGGGGTGCATCGCCAAGGTCAACCACGCCCTGACCCGCATCTTCCCCGGCACGACCCTGTATATCGGTCGCCGTCCGCTGGAGATCGTTCTTTCCCCGGAGCTGCAGGACGCCTGTGATCGCGCCCTATCCGACAGCGAGGACCAGGGGCACGGCCCTTGGTCGTTGCAAATCGAACCTGAGCGCAACCGCGTCTACGACGTGAACATTGTGCGCCTGGAAACCCCTGACTGTGGCGATGGGGCGATCATCGTTTTTCACGATATCAGCGAACTCAAACGCCTGGAACTTGTACGCAGGGACTTCGTGGCCAACGTCTCGCACGAATTGCGCACCCCGTTGACCACCATCAAGGGCTATGCGGAAACCATCCTAACCAACAAGAAGACCGACCCCAAGACCTCGCTCAAGTTCCTCGAGGTCATCCTGAAAAACGCCGATCACATGGCCAAGATGGTTGAGGACCTGCTCTCGCTGTCTCGTCTGGAAAGCGGCAAGCAACAATTCTCACCGGTGCGGGTCAATGCGGCGGATGCTCTGAACGAGGCCTTTCGCACCTGTGAGCCCCTGGCGGAGACCAAGGGAATCCGTCTGTCCAGCACCCTGCCCGCAGAGGGAGTCCCAGTTCGGGCGGACTTTGACCGGCTTGTCCAGGTCTTCCGAAATCTGGTTGAGAATGCCGTGAAGTACAGTCCCGCAGACTCGACCATCAGCGTGGACTATCGGCTCGACCGCAATCAGGCGGTGTTCGGAGTCAGCGACGTCGGCCCCGGCATCCCTAAGGAAGACACCGAACGCATCTTCGAGCGATTCTATCGCGTGGAGAAGCACCGCAGCCGATCTGGCCAAAGCGGTTCTTCCGGGCTTGGGCTGGCCATCTGCAAACACATCGTGGAACGCCTTGGCGGTCGACTCTGGGTCGAGACCCGCAAGGACGCCGACACGGGTTCGACATTTTATTTCACACTGCCCGCCGAAGACGACCAGGACGAATCCTAATACCGGGCCATGGCCCAGACAATGACGGAAGGCAAGGTACCCATGAGCACCCTGAAAATGGCCACCGAAAACCTCGACTTCTATTACGGGGACTTCAAGGCCCTCAAAGACATCAACCTCAGTTTCGAGGAATGCAAGGTCACGGCCTTGATCGGCCCCTCGGGCTGCGGGAAAAGCACCTTTTTGCGCTGCCTGAACCGCATGAACGATCTGATCGCCGGCACACGGGTCGAGGGCAGGATCACCCTGGACAACCAGGACATCTACGCCCCCAAGCTCGACGTGGTGGACCTGCGCCGCAGCGTGGGCATGGTGTTCCAAAAACCCAATCCCTTCCCCAAGACCATCTTCGAGAACGTGGCCTACGGACTGCGGGTCAACGGCTGGAAGGACAAGAACCGAATCGCCGAACGCGTGGAACAGAGCCTGCAACAGGGAGCCTTGTGGGACGAGGTCAAGGACCGCCTGCACGCCTCTGCCCTGGGACTATCCGGCGGCCAGCAGCAACGGCTGTGCATCGCCCGTGCCCTGGCCGTGCAACCCGAAGTGATGCTCATGGATGAGCCCGCCAGCGCGTTGGACCCCATCGCCACCCAAAAGATCGAAGAGCTCATCCACACCCTGAAAAGCGCACTGACCATCATCATCGTCACCCACAACATGCAGCAGGCCGCGCGCGTCTCCGACATCACGGCCTTCTTCTACATGGGCGAACTGATCGAGGCAGATTCCACTGAAACCCTGTTCACACGCCCCAAGCACAAGCAGACCGAAGATTATATTACCGGCCGGTTCGGTTAGGAGAAAGGTTATGGAAACCCAGTTTCATAAAAACATTCATGAATTGAGAATGAAAATCCTGCACATGGCCGCCTATGCCGAGCGCGCCGTGAGCGATGCCTGCATTGCGCTCATTGACAAGGACATCGAACTGGCTGAACAGGTCATCGAAAAAGACGCCGAAATCAACGCCATCGAGCTTGATATCGACGAGTTCAGCCTGCTGCTCTTGGCCCGCGACCAACCCGTGGCCCGCGACCTGCGCTTCATCACCGGCTGCCGCCGCGCCGTCATCGACCTGGAGCGCATCGGCGACGAGGCGGTGAACATCGCAGAGAAGACCATCTATCTCTCCAAGCTGCCCGAGGTCCCGCACAACCCCATGCTGCAGGAACTTGTGGACACGGCCCAGGATATGCTGCGGACCTCCGTGGAGGCCTTCAAAGAGGAAAATGCCGAGATGGCCATCGATGTCTGCCGCATGGACAACAAGGCCGATGAGCTGAACGTGCGCATCCTGAAGAAGACCATGGACGACATGGTCACCGAGGTCACAGGCGTACGCCGTGCGGTGAACACAATCTTGGCCTCACGCAGTCTGGAGCGCATCGGCGACCTGTCCACCAACATTGCCGAGACCACGATCTTCATCGCCGAAGGCATCTCCGTGAAACACAATTGCGGACGCCTCTAGACTCAGCACTCAAAGCCCCATCAGGCGAGCGGCCCCCCTACAGGGGGTCGCTCGCCTTTCTCATTGAATGGATGATCTGCCTCTTGACGTGTCACCTGCAAGTGACATACTATCTTTCCAGGAGGACATCATGGCCCAAAAAATCAAGCGAGACCGGGCAAAGACCGAGCAAAAGCTGATCTCTTCCGTGGGCGCCGTCCTGGCCCAGGGCGGTTTCAGGGCGCTCGGCATCAACCGCATCGCCCGCGATGCGGGAGTGGACAAGGTCCTCATCTACCGTTACTTCGGCGGGCTGGCCGAACTGGTCAGTGCCTACGCCGTCAGTTCCGAGTTCTGGCCCTCGGTGGAAGAACTGCTCACAGGGGATGGGGAACTGCCCTCTCCCTGCCCTCCGGCGCGCCAGCTTTCACTGTATTTCAGAAACTTCACCAGAGCCATCCTGGATCGCCCCCAGACCATCGAAATCCTGGCCTGGGAGTTGGTGGAGCGCAACGAACTCACGGATATCCTGAACGCCAGGCGTGAACGCACCGGTGCGGAACTCATGGAACACCTGGGCGATGGCGCGAGCCTGCGCACCGATCCGTCGGTGGTCGTGACCCTCCTGGCCGGGGCCGTGAACTACCTGGCCATCGCCTCGCTGCGCCGCGGCAGCCTGGGGGGCATCGACCTCTCCAGCCAGGAAGGCTGGGAGCGAGTACATACCGTCTTGGACGACATGCTGCTGCGCATTTTCGGCTAACACCTCTACGCATTCCTGGAGAACCCGATGACCTTGCCCTCGCCCCTTGCCCGCCAGACCGAACAGCGTTTCCTGGACGGCTATTCCTGTTCCGAGGCCGTGGCCTCGATCTTTGCCGCCCATTTGGGACTGCCCGAAGAACCCCTGCGCCGCGCGGCCTGTGGCTTCGGCGGAGGGATTGGCGGACTGGGCCGGACCTGCGGGGCAGTGACCGGTGCGATCATGGCCATCGGCATGGCACTGGCCCCGGACAACCCCACCAATTCCAAGGCCCGCAAACCCGTCAAAGAGGCCGTCACACAATTCATGAGCGAATTCGAAAAACGCCACGGCTCCTCGAACTGCAAGCAGCTTCTGGGCTGCGACCTGAGCACCCCCGAGGGCTATGCCCAGGCCAGATCCCAAAAGCTGTTCAAGACGATCTGCCCCGGCTTTGTGCACACCGCAGGTGAACTGTTGGAACAACTGCTCGACAAATAAAAAAAGCCGCTCCTTTGGGAACGGACCTTTGCTGTCTTTGCTTCACAAGACTCAGCAGCTGCCTTCATGGCCGCCTCGGATAGGCCGCTCAAATGTGGGCCGATGACAGGCGCAAGAAAGGGCCAAGCCCGACGGCCTCTAGCCGTTAAGCGAGACCCTGAGCTTTACGGATACAGAGAGCAGCGCTGTACTGAACATACGTGAGGGTTTGGCCCTTTTGCAGCAACGAAGCAGATTGCAGCTTTTCAGCGCTCAACTCCAGCAGGTCACTCAAAAGTGCGTCGGATTCAAAAAGCCAAAAAGCGTCCCAGCTCGCCGCGTATCTGAACACACGCAAGAGTCGGGGCGCTTGAAGGCGACGCTGAAGATGGCTCTACCACCGGCCCCGTAGGCCGCTCAAAAGTGGTGAGATGCGAGGCGCAAAAAAGGGCCAAGCCCGATGCGTATCTGAACATACGTGAGGGTTTGGCCCTTTTGCAACAACGATGCAGATTGCCGCTTTTCAGCGGCCTGCCCTAGCGGGCGATCATGTTGCGCAGGATGTCGGCACAATTCTCGGTGTTGTGGCCCATGCCATCCAGTTTCTCCACGTAGTGGATCAGCTGATAGATATCCTTGAAATCCATCTGCGAGTTGAAAATCTCGCTGCAAAGCTTGTTCTTCATCTTGAAGATTCTCTGGCGCACGCCGCGAATGGCCCAGAATTTGTCTTTGGTACCCTGACGGTCCAAATGCTCGTGGTTGATCAAACCGAGAGTCGCCTTCAGCGCCGGACCAAGCTGCGTGCAAGCCGTATCCACCTCGTCGATCATGGAAATGATGGACTTCTGGTACTCGACAGGGATTTCCACCGGACGCATGGCTAGCCACTGCATGGCCTCCTGGGCCTCGTCGAGGATATTGTCCTGCGCCCTGGTGTATTGCAGGAACAGCCCCTTATCCACAGACATGAACAGCCCACGCGGCAGATGATTCCTGATGCGCCGCTTGATCTGATCCGCCTGGTTCTCGATGTCGTCCACTTGCTTGGCGAGGTCCACGAATTCGCGGCAGGCACCGCCGGCCACATAACACTCCATGGACTCCTTGATCACGTCCACACACTCTTTGATCTTGGTGTTATGCTCGATCAGACCTTCAAGAGGAGAGCGGTCGGACAACAATCCGAAAAAAGGCAACCTCATGGATGTTCTCCTTGTCTTTGGTCGTAACTTATCAATAGACCGACCATTTGAGTACCTGAAAAATGACGATGGAAGTGAACGCGGCAATGGGCACCGTCAGCACCCAATAGAGGACGATCTTGCCCAGGACGTTGAAGTTCACGGCCTTGAATCCCCGGGCCAGGCCCACGCCGGTCACGCCGCCCACCGTCGCATGGGTGGTGGAAACCGGCAGTCCGAGCTTGGAGGCCACAAGCACCGTCGTGGCCGCCGCAAAATCCACGGCAAAGCCACGGGTGTTGGTCAACGTGGTGATGTTCTCGCCCACGGTCTTCATGACCTTGTGGCCCAACACGCAGATACCCAGGGCGATACCCGCCCCTCCAACTGCCAGGAGCCAGATCGGGACTTCTGCATTGGTCAGGAAGGTCCCCTGCTTGGCCAGGATGTAGATGGCCGCAATGGGACCGATGGCATTGGCCACGTCATTGGCCCCCTGAGACAGAGCCACGTAGCACGAGGTGAAAATCTGCATCCTGCGAAAAATGGCCTCCACGCCTTCGGCCCCGTCCTCCACCGTAAGGGACATGCGCAGAATCATCCTGGACGAAGCAATCCAGACACCCAGAGACAGGAGGGTAATCAGCGCCAGGGTCTCATACCAAACAAGGGCCAATTCCTTGCCCACCGGGGTCTTGTACATGAAGGAGAAGCCCACCAGAGCCATGGTCAGGGCCATCCAGCGGGGACCGTACTTGCACGCATTCTCGAGAAAATTCGGTTTGAGAAAGATGTCCCTGCGGATCTGGGTGAAGATGAAATACGCAATCCCTGCGGCCAGGAAAGGGGAAACGAACCAGGACAGGACCACTCCGCCCAGTTTGGCCCAGTTGACCACGGAAGGGCCGCCCGCCACCAGCCCAAAACCAAGAATGGCCCCGACGATGGAGTGTGTACTCGACACCGGCAGGGCCGTCAGTGTAGCGATGAGCACCCATATCCCCGCCGCCAGGAGTGAGGCGAACATCCCGATCATGACCAGCTTGGGATCGGAAATCATGTCCGGGTTGATGATCCCCTTGCTGATCGTGGCCGTGACATGGGAACCGAGGAAGACCGCCCCGACGAAGTTCAGGATGCCGGCGATGAACACCGCCTGCTTGACGGTGATGGCGCGAGCACCAACGGCCGTGGCCATGGAGTTCGCAACATCGTTGGCCCCGAGATTGAAGGCCATCAGGAATCCCGCCCCGAGGGACAGGATAAAGAACAAATCGTATAAATCCATTCGCTATTTCCTTCCGGTACAGAGGACTGTGGCACGAGCGAGACGAGATCACCATGGACTCGTGCCTGCGGGGAGTATTACAGTTCTGTTACGGGGATGTGACAATCAGCCTTGGCGGAACGTACATAAAAGCATACGCGAAGGAAACTAATATAATTAACATGCTATAACAGCTGCTTAGGTGCGTATAATTTTATGACAACACAACAAAAAACTGTGGCACCGGCCAGGGACGGTGCCACAGTGAACCAGAGATCATCCGTCAAAACGCCTAGAGCTTTGTCTTGAGCACCAGGTCCGTGATCGGCCCCCGCGAGCGCTCTCCCTTGAGGACGATATGGGCGTAGTTCGGCTGCCCCTTGAACTTGCGGACAATCCAGTTCAGACCGTTATTGGCCTCGCTGAGATAGGGGTTGTCCACCTGGCTGGTGTCACCCAGACAGATGCACTTGACGCCCTCTCCCATGCGGGTCAAGAGACTCCTGACCTCTGTCCGTGACAGGTTCTGACATTCATCGATGATCACGAAGGAATGCTCGATGTTCATGCCGCGCACATAGGCCAGGGGCAGGATCTCGAACTTCTTGGTGTTGTATTTGGGCACATGGGCATCAGGGTCCACAAAGATCTTGTTCGCCGGCCGCTGGCCATGCAGCTTCAGCACGAGATCCATGATATAGCGCACATAGGGTTCCATTTTCTCGTCGATGTCGCCGGGCAGGTAGCCCATCTTGGCACCGAGTTCGATGGTCGGCTTGAGCATGTAGATTTTTTCGAAATTGCGCTTTTCAAGGACCTGATAAAACGCCGCGGCCAAAGCCAGATAGGTCTTGCCGAAACCCGCGTCGCTCTGCACCGAGACCACATCGACACCAGGGTTGTCCATCAGCTCCAGGGCCAGATTCTGATACATGGAGCGGGGTTTGATGTTCCAGGGGGAATGCATGTAGGAGATGACATGCTGCCCTCCGTCCGGCCCATGGAGCACGGGCTTGCCCTCCACCCAGGAAAAACTGTTGGCCAGGGGTTTGTCACCGTTCTCACAGAACCCCGTGTAGCGCTGCGACTCGGACTCAAACGGTTTGGAGTCCTTGAATTCCTCGCTATTGATGTGCGAAAGTCCCGCCTGCAATTGCAGAATCCGGTCATTGGTCACCAGGATCGGGTCTATGATCTCGGAACTGGCCAGGATTTCCTTGAGAATGAAGCTGTCGACAAGTTCTTCGGAAAAGGGGGAAACGCTGGAATCGTTCTGGATGAAATTGATGCTGTCCTTGTTCTCCAGGAGGACATCAATCACCTTGGAAACGATATGCCTCAGGCGGGGGTTGGTCTTGAGCTTGTTGAGCTCGATGAGGACATGGTAGGGAATGTAAATGTTGTTGTCATTGCCATTCTTGAGACTCAGAATGCTGTAGGGGTTCTCAATGAGGACGTTGGTATCGACGACATAATTCTTTTGGATGGTGGTCATCGATTGGTTTTCCCTTGTCTTGTAGTTTGAAAGAACAGGGGGGTCGCCATGCTCCAGCCTGGAGCATCTCCGGGGGACGATGAGCCCGGATTTTGTCAAAGCATAGGCGAAACCGATCGACCTGTAAACGCACCCCGGTTTTTTTTTAGAAAGTCTCTAGAACTGTCACCCGTTGGTCACAGAAACCCAGGTTGCAACCCTGCCCGATGTCCACCACAACCCCCGAGCCGCACGACCGCTGGACAGCTCTAATGCCCTGGGGCATTGAGGCCCACGGTAGGGGGCCGGCAGGGTCGCTTCGCTAGAGTTTTTTCTGCAAGCGTGCCCGGAGCCAGATGGCCACAAGGTTCATGCCCAGAACCAGCGCAACGAGCACCAGGGAGGTCCCGTATTGCAAGGGGCGGGTCTTCTCGATCTGGGTTCCGGCGGTGGCCAGCACGTAGACATGATACGGCAAGGCCATGACGTTACTGAAGATGGAATCGGGCATCTTGGGGGTGTAGAACACCGCCGCCGTGAACATGATGGCGGCGGTTTCACCGGCCGCGCGGGACAGGCCCAGGATGGCACCCGTCAGCATGCCGGGCATGGCCGCAGGCAGGACGACCTTGGAGATGGTCTGCCACTTGGTGGCCCCGAGCCCCAGGGACGCCTCGCGGTAGGTATTGGGCACGCTACGCAGGGCTTCCTCGGCCGTGCCGATGATCACCGGCAGGGTCAGGGCGCCCAGAGTCAGCACGCCCGCCAGGATAGAAACGCCCATCTTCAGAAAAGTCACGAAAAAGGCCAGCCCGAACAGGCCGAAGACCACCGAGGGCACCCCCGCCAGGTTGTTGATGCCCAGGCGGATGATGCGCCCCACCTTGGGATTGGTGGCATACTCGTTGAGGTAGATGGCGCTGGCCACCCCCAGGGGGAAGGCTACAAGCATGGAGCCAAAGGCCAACAGGAAGGTGCCCACGATGCACGGCCAGATCCCGCCCTCGGTCATGGAGCTGCGAGGAACCTCTGACAAAAACTCCCAGGAAATGGCGGGCAGCCCGTAGTAGAGCAGAAAACCACAGATCACGAGCAGGGCCAGAGCGTTGATTCCGGCAGCGGCCTTGAACGTCCCGAACATGATTCTTTCCACCAGCCCGCGATGTCCGCGCCCCCGAAGACCGGTCGAAAAATACACGGGAATGGCAGGGGCGTTGCTGTCCATGGTGGTCTCTCCAACGTTTTGCATAATCTCTTCTCTTGGGACTTCGGGGAAGTCGTTCCTACAGGGTGGCCGCACCGACCTGCTTGTGCTTTTCGGAGATGTAGTCGGCGAGGATGTTGAACAGCATGGTGAACATGAACAAGACGATGCCGGTGGCAAACAGGGCGTAATAGTGCTCGCCCCGGAAAGGGGCCTCAGCCATTTCGGCGGCAATGGAGGCCGGCATGGGCCGCACCGGAGAGAACAGACTTCCGGGAACCATGGCCGCTCCGCCGGCAACCATCAGCACGACCATGGTCTCACCGATGGCCCGGGACATACCCAGGATGACCGCCGTGGAGATGCCCGAGAGGCTCGCGGGGAGCACCACCTTCAAGATCGTCTCCCAATGGGTCGCGCCCAGGGCCAGGGAGGCCTCCTTGAGTTCGCCGGGCACACTGAAGATGGCGTCCTCGGAGATGGAACAGATGGTGGGCACGGACATAAAGGCCAGCATCAGGGACGCATTGAACAGGTTCAGTCCCGTGGCCACGTCGAAGATTTCCTGCAGGTAGGGGGCGACCAGCACCATGCCGAAAAAGCCGATGACCACCGACGGCAGCGCGGCCAGCAACTCGACCACGGGTTTGACCACCCCACGCACCCGGGGGGTGGCGATCTCGGCCAGATAGATGGCGGTCATCACGCCGAGCGGGATGGCGATGGCCGACGAAACTGCCGTCACCACAAGCGAGCCGATCACCAGCGGGAAGATCCCGAAATCCGGCGGATTGGCCGTTGGATACCATTCGTTTCCAAACAGGAACTTGAAGACCGGGTACTGCTTGAAGATCGGCAGCCCTTCCATGAACAGGAAGATCAGGATCAAAAAGAGGATCAGGATGGAGGTTGACGCGGCGACCATAAAGGCCAGCTTGATCACCTTTTCTTTTTTCTTGCGGTTCATGTCGTTCCTTACTCCGAAAGAATACGCGAGACTTGTGCTCAAGCGCGTGAACCCGCCCCCCGAGGGGCGGGCGGCGGGATGTTCACGCACACCCGCCCGTTACCGGCGGGCTAATGATTTCTCTAGTACAGGGGCACGTAACCGGCAGCCTTGGCATGAACCTGGCCCTGCTTGGGGTTGATCAGGTACATGATGAACTTGGCGGTCTCGCCCGTGGGCCAGTTGTTGGTGAAGACATACAGGAAGCGGGAAACAGGGTACTTGCCCGAGGAAGCGGTCTCGGGGTTGCCCTCGATACCATCCACGGTCAAGGCCTTGGTGCTCTTGTCCAGGTAGCCGTAGCCGATGTAACCGATGGCGTACTTGTTCTTGGACACGGCCTGGACCACGGCGCCGTTGGAGGCTTGCAGCAGGGCTCCGGCGAACACGCGCTCCTTGTTCATGATCTTTCCTTCCCAGGTCTCGTAGGTCCCGGAGGAGGTGTCACGGGAAATGACCACGATGGGCTTGTCGTCGCCGCCCACATCCTTCCAGTTGGTGACCTTGCCCATGTAGATGTCCTTCAACTGTGCACCGGTCAGGCCGGAAATGCCGTTGGAAGGGTGCACGATGGGCACCAGGGCGTCGATGCCCACGGCGAAGGGCACGGGGTAGACACCCTTTTCCGCGGCCTGCTTGACTTCGGAGTTCTTCATGAACCGGGAGGCCATGGCGATGTCGGTGGTGCCATCGATGATGGACTTGATGCCGTTGCCGGAGCCGCCGCCGGACACGGAAATGCTGACGTCAGGATTGGCTTTCATGTAGGCCTCGACGGCCATCTGCATGATAGGCAGGACGGTGGTGGAACCATTGACGCTCATGCTGGTGGCCGCTGAAGCCGTCATGGAGAAGGCCATGACCATCAGCGCGGCGAGAAAAATGCTTTTCATCCTCATTTCGTCCTCCTGTAGTATACAGACACATTCGTGATTGGTTGCCTCAAGTGGCGTAGGAGAGGTATAGGAGTGCTCTGTTACGAATCAGTGACAGCTGGAATGAGAATGTGTGACAATTCATTTGAGTTTTCAACACACCAGAATATTTGATAAAATCAGCATAAACTGTGTCACAAAGAGCTGCTCCTCGTCACATGTCATGCTGCAAAAAGGTCTCAAGACAAACACGGCCAAAGGCACACCACCCACTCCCTCCCTTGTGTTGCAAAAAAAGGGCGCCCCCTCCGTAGCGGAGGGGGCGCCCTGAACTCAACTTATCAAAAAGGAAAGGGATCAGCCCAGGGTCTCGAACTCGCCCTTCTGGCGATTCTTGCGCACGTTGTCCCAGGCAAAAATCTTGCCGTTCATGGTGATATAGGCCCCGGGAGGCAGCAGCCGCGCCGCGCTGAAGGCGCAACCAAGATTGAATAGGGCATCGGAATTGACAAAGGAATAGGGGACCATGGCACCCACAAGGACCACGGTCTTGCCTTCGGTCCGCGGGCCCACGAAGCGCGCGGTCTCGGGCATGGTGTCGGTGCCATGGGTGACCACCACCTTGTCTTCCGGAGCAGCCAAGACCTTCGCGAGGATCAGCTCACGGTCAGCATCCACCATGTGCAGGCTGTCTTTGAGCATCACGGTCTGGATGGCCACATCCACGGTGCACTTGGCCTGGGCCAGGATTTCCAGCAAATGGGTCTTGGTGAAGACCAGTTCGCCGTCCAACTGGTTGTATTCCTTGTCCAGCGTGCCGCCGGTCACGAGAATGCGGATCTCTGCCATGCGGGCCTCCTACATCGCCAAACGGGATTTTTCAGGGGAGAGCCTCTGTTCCAGGATGCGGGCATACTGGCTCATGGCGTAGCAACAGATAAAATACAAAAATGCCGCTGCGGTGTACAATTCAATGGGATAGATCATGATCCGGTTGTTCAGGACCATGGTCACGTTGGTCAGTTCCATCACACCCAGGACATAGGCCAGGGACGTGTCCTTGAAGATGGCGATGAACTGCCCCACAATGGGCGGAATCATCTGCTTCAGGGCCTGGGGCAGGATCACCCGGCGCATGGTCTGAACATAGGACAGACCCGTGGAATAGGCGGCTTCCAACTGGCCCGGAGGCAGATTCTCGATACCCGCGCGCACGATCTCGCCCAGATAGGCTCCGGTGAACACGGTCAGCGCGATGGTGGCGCTCCAGAAGACATGCAGGAAGGTGCCGGTCAGCACCGGGATGAAGAAGTAGACCCAGAAGATGACCATGATCAGCGGATTGCCGCGAATGACCTCAATGTAGACCACGCTGGGAACCTTCCACAGCAGGTTCCTTGAGGTCCGGCCCAGACCGGCGAACAGGCCCAGAGGAAAACTACAGGTAATGGCGATCACAGCCATCAGCACGGCCATGGACAAGCCACCCACCCCGGCCAGCACATCGCTCGGGTCGTCCGAGGGGAAGCGCCAGTAAAGCATCAACTTGAAGTTGTCGAAGATCACGTCCCATTGGAAATGGATCACCCCCATCAACGCCCGGTAGAGGACGTAAGCGATGGAGCCGATGAACACGGCCTTGAGCCCCAGGACCAGGAACACCCAGCTACTGCTCACGGTCTTGTTCAGAGCCGCCCGGGCCGGGGAATAGCTCACCGTGCGCTGACGCCGCCGCTTGGCGATGGCCCGGCGCACGACGCGGCGCACCGGACGTGTGAGCAGGCTGAAGGTCTGGCTCACCGGGCCGAACACGCCGTTGACCAGCCGCTCGCCAAAGCTGCGGCCATTGCCGCCAATGCGTAGCCGGATGTTGACGGCATTGAGCACGGCGGAGATACCCAGCGACAGCGAAAGATACAGCACCGAGGCCGCGGTCGCGGCCTCGAAGCCGCGAAAGGTCATGGATTCCACCTGCTGCGAGCACCAAGCCAGTTCGGTGATGCCCACGAACATGGCCAGGGACGAGTTCTTCATGTTGTTCAGAAACTCGCTGCCCAGGGGCGGAATGATGGCCCGAAAAGAGATGGGCAGAATGATCCTGCTGAGCACCTGCGAATAGGTCAGGCCACTGGAATAGGCGGCTTCGAGCAGGCCCTTGGGGATGGACTGCAACCCGGCGCGAATGACCTCGGCCATGAAGGAGGCCGTATAGGTGGACAGACCCAGCACGGCGGTCAGGAACTCGAACCCGAAATTCATCTCTGCCAACCAGGGTGGCAGCATCCAGGACATCCAACCGGGCAACAGATCCTGGAACCCGAACCCCAGCTGGAAGACCCACTCGCGCGCGGCGTCAGGCAGGGCTGAAGGGAAGGCGAAATACCAGAACAGCAGCTGGACCAGCAGCGGCGTGTTCCGGAAGAATTCAACGTAAGCCGTGGACAGCCAATACACGGGCTTGAACTGAGACACCCGGCCCAGGCCAACGGCGACACCCAGGCTCAGGGCCAGGACCGCGCTGATCAGCGACAGGACGACGGTCCAGCAGACCCCCTTGAGCATCAGCAGGCCGTAGTGTTCACCATAGGTTTCGTTGACCGTGAACAGCACGCTCCAGTCAAACTTGTACCCGAAGTCGAACACCCAGCCCCAATAATAGACGGCCAGCAGTACCAGGGACAGCAGCAGGGACAGCTGCACCCATTTCTTTTCCATCCAGAATCTGATCATAGCGCCTTAGGGAGAAGCATGAGCCCGGAGAAAGGACCGGGCTCATGCGTTAGAGTTGTCAATCAGGGTTCAGCGGCAGGTTAGGGCCACATCTCGATCTTTTCGGTCATGGGGAAGTAGTACGGGGTGTCGGGGCCATACCACTTGTTGTAGATCGTCATGTAGGTGCCGTCGGCCCACATGTCCTGGAGGGCGAAGTTCACGGCGTCGCGCAGCTTGGAATCGTCCTCGGGCAGGCCCATGCCGTAAGGCTCTTCGGAGATGAAATCACCCACGAGCTCGAACTGGCCGGCATCCTTGGCGGCATAGCCGAGCAGGATGGTGGAGTCGGTGGTCCAGGCAGCCACGCGGCCCATCTTCAGGGCCTGGTAGCACTCGGATTCCTTCTGGAAGGAGATGACGTTCTTGTCGTAGTCCTTGTCGCCCAGGCTCTTCAGGAGATTCTTGATGTTGATCTCGGAAGTGGTGCCCTGCATGGTGGCGATCTTCTGGCCCACGAACTGCTCAGCCTTGGTGAACTGACCCTTCTTGGCCAGCAGCTTCTAGCCGTCGAAGAAGTAGGTGATGGAGAAGTCGATGGACTTGTCGCGCTCACGCTTGTGGGTCATGTTGGCCACGGAGAGGTCGATACGACCCTGCTGCACAAAAGCGATGCGGGTCTTGTTGTTCACAGCCACACGCTCAAGGGTGCAACCCATGCGCTTGGCGATCTCTTCGGCGATGTCCACGTCCATGCCGACCCACTCGTTCTTCTCGTTGTAGAACGCACCGGGGATCGAATCAGTCATGATACCGGCGCGCAGCACCTTGGTCTTCATGATGTTGTCGTACGCCGGACCTGCCAGGGCCACAGAGGCCACTGCAAGCGTGGCCACCAGGGCCATCGCTACAATCTTCCACAGTTTCATGCCATCCTCCACAGATGAGTTGATTGTTTGATACACACAACCAAAAACCGACCCGCCCACCCGGGCTAATGGGTCAGAATCTTGCTCAGGAAATCCTTAGTCCGATCACTCTTGGGATTTTGGAAGAACTCGTGCGGCGTGTTCTCCTCAATCATCAGCCCCTCGTCCATGAAGATGATCCGGTCGGCCACCTCCCGGGCGAAGCCCATTTCATGCGTCACGCAGACCATGGTCATGCCTTCGCGGGCCAGGGCCTTCATCACGTCCAGGACCTCATTGATCATCTCGGGATCCAGGGCAGAGGTCGGCTCGTCAAAGAGCATAATCTTGGGGTGCATGGCCAGGCCACGGGCGATGGCCACGCGCTGCTGCTGGCCGCCGGAAAGCTGGCAGGGGAACTTGCGCGCCTGGTCCGGGATGTTGACCTTGTCCAACAGCTCCATGCCCAGGTCTTCGGCCTCTCGCTTGCCCATGCCCCGCACCAGCACCGGTGCCAGGGTGACATTCTCGAGTACCGACATGTGCGGGTAGAGGTTGAACTGCTGAAAGACAAAACCAACCTCGGCCCGCAGCAGGGTCAGGTTGGTCTTGGGGTCGTTGATGTCGTGCCCGTCAACGATGATTTCACCTTTCTGGATGAGTTCCAGGCGGTTGATGCATCGGATCAGCGTACTTTTGCCGGACCCGGAAGGCCCACACACGACCACGACCTCGCCTTCGGCGACGTCCAGATTGATGTCCTGCAAAACGTGCAGGTCGCTAAACCACTTATTTACGCGGCGAAACTGAATCAAAGCCGCCTCCTACTGATCATTGATTAAAGTTGTCCCTTCAGGGGTGTGCATTCCGTAGCAGACCCCGGAGACAGGGGCAAGACCGTCAACTGGCATATCAGTGCCCGGCAACCACCTCGGCCAGGGCTCGCGCAAAGCCCAAGACATCCTTTTCAGTAGTATCAAAGGAACACATCCAGCGGACCTCGGGCAAGTCCTGATCCCAGGTATAAAAATAGTATTGCTCGCGCAGGGGCTCAATGGCCTCGGACGGCAGGGTGGCGAAGACGCCGTTGGTCTCCACCGGACGGGTGATCTCCACTCCGGGGATGGCCGCAATCTGCTCGGCCAGCAGCCGCGCCATGGCATTGGCGTTGCGCGCGTTGCACAACCACAGATCGCCCGCAAGAAGGGCCACATACTGCGCTGCAATATAACGCATCTTGCTGTGCAGCTGCATGGACTGCTTGCGGACGAATTTGAAGATATCAGAGTGCAGGGGATTCAGGA
Source organism: Pseudomonadota bacterium (assembly GCA_018816865.1). Taxonomy (GTDB): domain Bacteria; phylum Desulfobacterota; class Desulfovibrionia; order Desulfovibrionales; family Desulfovibrionaceae; genus Desulfovibrio_Q. Next base: position 17,023 of record JAHIUW010000012.1, on the reverse strand, counting down.
AGACCACGGCCTCGCCAAACATCAGCCCGTTCTTGGTGCCCCCGAAGGACAAGACATCCACGCCGCAGTCCACGGTCAACGCCTTGAGCCCCAAGCCCAGAAATTCCGCGGCATTGGCCAGCCTTGCCCCATCCATGTGCACGACCATGCCTGCCTGGTGGGCGCGATCGGCCACGGCCCTGATCTCCTCGGGGGTATAGACAGTGCCCAGTTCCGTAGCCTGGGTCAGGGAGACCACCGCGGGCTGGGAATGATGCTCGAAGCCCAAACAGTGCAGGTGCCGCTCAATGGCTTCGGGCCCGATCTTGCCGTCCACATGCGGCTCGGCCAGCATCTTGATGCCCGCGCCCCGCTCGGGAGCGCCACATTCGTCCACATTGATATGGGCGCAATCCGAACAGACCACGGCATTCCAGGGGCGGGTCAGCGACGCCAGCGCCGAGACATTGGCCCCTGTGCCGTTGAAGACAAAAAACGGTTCCGCCTCGGGCCCGAAGACGTCCTTGAACACCTCTCGGGCAGCCTCAGTGTAGGGGTCATTGCCGTAGGCCACGCAGTGTCCCGCATTGGCCTCGGCCAGGGCCTCCATCACTTGGGGATGGACACCAGAGTTGTTGTCACTGGCAAAGCTTTTCTTAGGCATTATGATAGAAACTCGCTGTATAATATTGCAAAGCATCAGCGCAGGAAGGGCAAACCTGTTAAACGGAAAAGCGCTGGAGGTAAAGAATGAAATTCCCAGGAGCCGAAAATCCGATGAGGCGACTGCTGCCCACGATCGACTGCCGACCGCAGATTAGGGGTCCGAGGGCTAACTCTTTTGGGGAGTGGACAACGATCCAAGGCACTGGGACAGCTCCCGGGCGATCTCAAGCATCTCCACCGTCTGATTGATGCGCCAGGAAAAGGCCTCGGCCTCAAAAGGCTTGGTCAGAAAATCGTTGGCCCCGTGCTTTAAGAACTTGGCCGTCATGGAGGACTCGCCCGCCCCGGAGACCCCGACGATGGCCAGAGAGTCCTTCTTGCGGGTCTTGCGAATCTCCGCACACAACTCGAATCCGTCCATCACGGGCATCTCGAAGTCCGTGACCACCACGGTGATATCGCCTTCGGCTTCGAGGATTTCCAAGGCCTGCTTGCCGTCCTCGGCCTCAAGAACCTGGAAATTCTGGTTTTCCAGCAAGCCTCGCACCAGGTTCCGGGCCGTCTTGGAGTCGTCCACGACCAGCGCCTTCAGGGACTGATTCTTGTACAGGCGGGCCAGGGCATCCACCACGTCGTCGAGCACGATCATGCTGCTTTTCAGCACATAGTCCGCCACGTTCTTCTTGAGCAGGGTGTCACGGACATCGTCGTGGAAAGTGGCGGTGAGCACGATGGCGGGCAGGCCATGGGAATGCACCAGGTCGACGGCCTCCCCGTCCGGGGCATCGGGCAGGTTCAGGTCGACCACCGCGGCAAACAGGCTCTCCCGCTCGGAGTCCAAAACCTGCGAGGCCTCTTCCAGGGAATGGACACTCACTGTCTCGAAATGGGAAAGCCCCTCGATATGGCGGGAGATGATCTTGGCCTGGACGTGGCTGTCCTCGATGACCAGGATTCGGGCAGCAGCAGACTGACTATTCACGGGGATATCTCCTCTCCGTAGCGCATGGGCGACGGATCATGGAACAGATATAACCCAGGCGGCCATTCTCCGCCGACCCGGGCAAAGGCTGATGCTCAATTCTATGCCAGAAATCCACCGACTGTGCAAAACAAAGCGACTTACAATCCTGCCGTCTGCAGCTCCTTGCGATAGGCCTCGACCCCGGCGACAATCCCCTTGGAGACCTCTTGCAGATACCCTTCCGAGCGCAGCAGCTTGGCCTCAGTGGAATTGGAGATGTAGCCCACCTCCACCAGTACGGCGGGCATCCTGGCCCCGATGAGCACAAAGAACGGCGCGGCGCGCGCCCCATGATCGTTGATGTCCCTGTATTTGGAGCGCAACCCGCGTACCGAGTTCTTCTGCACGTGGCTGGCCAGGACCTTGGATTCCTCGATCTTGAAACTGTGCACCAGGTCCAGAACGATCTTCTGGGTGTCGCTGATCTTCATGGGATCGACGTTGTTCTCCTTGGCAGCCAGCTTGAGCACGAGGTCATTCTTGGCCTTGCCCAGGTAATACGTCTCAAAGCCGCGCACCGAACTCTTGTTGTTGGCGTTGCAGTGCAGCGAGATGAACAGGTCGGCCTTCTTGATGTTGGCCGCCAGAACGCGATCCTCCAGAGCCACCTTGCGGTCCTGGTCCCGGGTATAGAGAACCGTGTAGCCCTTGCGTTTGAGCGCATCGCCAAGGATCATTGCCAGCTGCAAGGTGACGTCCTTTTCCATGGTCCGCAGCTTTTTGTGGAGCTTGCCCTTGTCATCCTTGTAATGGACATACTGCACGGCACCGGGGTCGCGCCCGCCATGACCGGCGTCGATCATCACGGTGCCGATGGTCATGCCCAGCTGCGCCAAGACATCCTTGGCGGTCTGGCGCTCTTTCTTGCCGGGGGTCGGGGTCGCCGCGGAAAAGCCGTCCAGCTTCCCGGGGGTCTCCTCGACCACGGCCTTGCGGGCAAAGACGTCGATCACGATGCGGTAAGGATTCTCCAAGGTCAGAATGTGGTATTCCTGCTTTTCCGTAAAATCGAGCACCACCCGGGCGGTGTCGGGCGTGTACTGACCCGTGCGCACGCTCTTCAGGAACCCGCCGGGGAGCTCCTGCCGGGTCTGGACCGTCTTGGCAACCCGGGTCTTTTGCAGATCCACGAACATCCTGTGCAATTTGCCGTTGGCGTCATTGCCGGGCAAAGAATTTTCCTTGAACTCCACGGCATTGTCCAGATCCAGCACAACGCGCGTAAAATCGTCGCCGCTGGAATAGCGCACACCCAGCAGGGTCGCTTCGCCGGTCTTACCGTTAAAGCTCGAGGTGCCCGCCCCGGAAGGCATGATCTCGGGAGCCACCGGAGGAATACTGCTCAGGGCGAGAGCCGTAGAGGCGTTGGCAGCGTCCTGGGCCACGGCGTCGGCGGCATCGGGGAGTTCGTTGGCCCGCGCCTCGTCCATGGCCCGCAAAAGATCCTTGGCCTCGGCAGCTTGATCACCGTCGGGATAGTCGCGCACCACCAGCAGGAGGTCCGCATAGGCCTGATCCTCGTCGCTGAGGTGCATGTATTCCACGTACCCCTTGCGGAACAGGGCATCATCACGCCAGGAATCAGAGTCCTTGAACAGTTCAACGGCCCGCTCGTAGCCCGCCACGGCCTTCATGTAATCGTCATCGCGTCGGGAGATGCGGCCCAACTCGTCCCAGGTGAAGCCCTGGAAATAGGCGCTGCGGGCGGCCGTGACGTCCCGCCCGGCGGCTTCCTCCAGCGCTGCGAAACGCCTGACCACGCGCAGAAACTCGTCACGGGTGGGATTCTTCTTGGCGCGCAACGCCTTGAAGGCCTCAAGGGCCTTGGCGTAGGCGGCTTTGATCCCGGACGGGGTCGCGCTTGAAGACCTATTGGCCGGTTCGGGGGAGGCGGCCTTTTCGGCCCGAGACTTCGTCACCACGGAGGCCCCTGCGGTGCTCCTGCCCTCGATGCGTGCCAAGAGCTTCGCGGCCTTGGAGGCGTGATCCCCCTTGGGATAGAGGCGCAGGATGATGCGCAGGTCCTCGGCCGCCGTCCTGGTTTCCCCCAGACGCACGAAAGTGATCTCGGCCTTGCGGTACAGACAGTCGTCGATCCAGGAATTCCCGGGTGGGAAGCGGGTGGTGGCGCGCTGAAAATAGTCAACGGCACGGAAGGCGTCGCTGCGCCCCCCGGAACGCAAGGCCAGTTCCTCGTAGCAACGACCCATGTAATACAGGCACTTGGGAGCGTAACCCGAGGTGGGACTGATCTTGAAGGTCCGTTCGAACCTGGCATGGACCTCGATCCACAAATCTCGGCGCGAGGCCCGCTGATCCGAGGACTGGAGCTGTTTGAAGCTTTCCAGGGCGGCAGCGTACAGGGGCTGTTGGTCCGTGGCCCGGGCCTGACCGTCAAGGGCGAACAGCAGGACCAACGCGGCCAGAAGGACAACGAGGTACCGGGGTGTGCCCCCGACGTGGAGGGAACTGCGATGGCTTGGCAAGGTGTGCGTCTGTGTCATTCCGTTGTGCCCATAGTGGGCCGGGTTCCGATGCGTTCCGTGGTCATATAGCCGCGATTGCAGACAAACCGCAACCCCGACCCCAGAAAAGAACCGGAGCTTCCGACTGAAGACGAAATCGTCCATCCTCTGCTCAGGCCCAAAAAAAATTGAATCAGTCCCGTCGAGGGGCACCCTCAGGCGTCAAACAGTCACTCACGGGTTCAGGCTCAGGAACTGGCAGTTCAAGCAAACGTGCCACCCAGGAACACCACCCCCAAGCCCAGCACCACAAGTCCCCCGGCAATGGCCAACCCCTTTTGCAGGGCCAGGGCCAGACCAGGGCGTGCCCCGGTGCAAGACAGGATCGTCCCCCGGCAACAGGCTGCCAGCACCGCGGCCAGGGCGATGGTCGCTCCCATGCCGCAGGCCATGGCCAGCACCGCGCCCAGCCCCAGCCACAGCGCATCCAGCGCCAGGGAAAAGAGCAGCACGATGGCCGCCCCGGGACAGGGCACCAAGCCGGTGGACAAGCCGACCCCGCAAAGGCTTTTGTTCTGCGCAGCATCCTGCCCAACCTCGGTCGAACGCGAGTTGAACGCGCTGATGACCAGCCACAAGCCGATGCATGTCACCAACGCATAACTGCCCCGCTCCATCCAGATGGCCGTGGCCTCGAAGCGGTTCATCATGGCTTGTCGGGCTATGGCATGCAGCAGCAGCACAAGCAGCACTGCCGAAGCGGCGTGCGCCGCCCCCATCAACGCCCCCAGGGCCGCACCCCGACGGGCGGACAGCCCGCGAGCCAGGACATAGGACGTGGCCACGGACTTGCCATGGCCCGGCCCGGCGGCATGCACCGCTCCGTAGGCAAAGGACAACCCAAAAAAAACCAGCAGTCCCCAGGGCGATGGCTGGCTTTTCAAGGCTCTGACTTGGGCCGACAATTCCCCACGCATCTCACGCTGCCAGCGGGCTATCCGCCCCAGCACGCCACTCATGGCCGAGACCCCGTTCGAGGCCTTTGCCACCTGCTGATGCCCACCGCCCGAACCGGAAGCAAAGGGGTTGACAGCCCACCCAGGAGCCAAGGCCGTCAACAAGAAGGACAGCGCAAGAACGCCGATCAGCAAGGTCTTCATCGTGCACCAAAGGTCAGGGTGATTTCCGGGGTCCAGACCTGAAAGGTGGAATAGGTCCGCTCAGAGTTCAGGAACACCGAGACCTGGGCCTCGACCCCGGCGGCGTTCTCCATCCCGGGCACGGCGTCCTCGGGGGTATAGACATCGGCGTAGTACTCGGGATCGTGCAGCGAAAGCAGCACCCGATGCCGGCCTCCAGCCCCGGAGACCCGGCAGGGCACGAAGAAGTCATAGAACAGCTTGTCCTCGCAAAAGCCTGCCCGAAAGCCCTCGACCTGCTGTACGCGAGACGATTTGCCGTCCACCTCAATGAAGGTGAAGTAGTCGAAATTCCGGAGATTATCGAAGGCCCCGACCTTGACGGCCTGGATCTCGGCCTCGGAAAAGGTCCCGTCTCCGTCAGCATCAAAGTCCTCACGGATCATGGTCCCGAACATGTCATCGAAGACCCAGTGCACCCGAACCCCCGCCAGATCCGACCCGTCAAAGACAAAGATCACACTGTTGTCCACAAAGACGTGGGGATGGGCCATGGCCGGTGCCGCACCCAACAGCCCCAGCAGTGCCGCCGCTACCGACGCAAGAAGGAAACCCCACCCGAAACTCCGGCCGAGGCTCTTGAATTTTTTCACCGCCATTATTCCACGGTCACGCTCTTGGCCAGATTGCGGGGCTGGTCCACGTCCTTGCCCAGGTAGTCAGCCACCTCGTAGGCGAACAGCTGCAGGCAGGGCAGGGCCAGAAACGCCGACAGCGGCCCCCAGACCTCGGGGATCACCCAGGCGTCGTCCACGCCCAGGTCCAGACCCGGGTTGGTCAGGGCGATGATCCGCCCATCTCGCGCCTGGACCTCTTCCAGGTTGGACCTGACCTTGGGCAACAGATCGTCGCGCATGGCCAGGGCAAAGGTCGGGAAATTGCGTTCAATGAGGGCGATGGGACCGTGCTTCATCTCGCCCGAGGCATAGCCCTCGGCGTGGATGTAGGAGATCTCCTTGAGCTTGAGCGCGCCCTCCAGGGCCAGGGGGAAATTCAGCCCGCGCCCCAGATACATGAAGCTCGAGACCCCCGAATACTTCAGGGCCAGCTCCTTGGAACGCTCACGCATGGCGGGCAATTCGGCCTCCAGCAATGAGGGCAGCTGTTGCACGGCGGCCACGCCCTGCTTGGCGACCTCAGCGGACAGGGTCTGTTTCTGTGCCCCCCAGTGCAGGGCCAGCAGGTACAGGGCCGTCAACTGGCTGCACATGGCCTTGGTGGAGGCCACGCTGATCTCCGGGCCGGCCTGGGTGTAGATCACGTGCTTGGCCTCGCGCGCCACGCTGGAACCCACCACGTTGCACAGGCCGATGACCGTCGCACCCATCTGCTTGGCCCGGCGAATGCCCGCCAGGGTGTCGGCGGTCTCTCCGGACTGGCTGATGGCCAGGACCACGTCGTCCTCGTCCAGCAGCAGGTCGCGGTAGCGGAACTCCGAGGCGATCTCCACGCGCACCGGGATGCGCGCCCAGGACTCGATGAGATTCATGCCCCACAACCCGGCGTGGAACGAGGTCCCGCAGGCCACGATGTGCAGTCGCTTGGGCGGGGTCAGGCCCTCCAGCTCCGAGAGGCGTACCGTGCCCGTCTTCTGGTCCACCCGGCCCGCCAGACCGTCGGCGATGACCTTGGGCTGCTCAAAAATTTCTTTGATCATGAAATGCTTGTGCCCGCCCTTTTGCGCGGACTGCACGTCCCAGTCGATGCGGCTGGTCTGCTTCTCGATGGGTGCCAAGGTCAGGGCGTCGAAGACCTGCCAGGAATTGGCATCCATGCGCACCAGCTCGCCGTCCTCCAGGAAGACCACGTCGCGGGTGTAGTTCAAAAAGGCCGGGATGTCCGAGGCCACGAAATTCTCGCCAGTGCCCGCACCGAAGACCAACGGGCTGGACTGGCGGGCGGCGTAGATCACGCCCGGCTCGTCCAGGGACACCAGGGCCACGGCGTAGGCACCCTCGACCCGGGCCAGCGCCCAGGACAGGGCCTGAAGGACACCCTCACCCGTTTCTTTCAGGCCCTCGGAAATGAGGTTCACCAGGACCTCGGTGTCTGTCTCCGATTCAAAACGGTAGCCCAGCCCCAGCAGCCGGTCCTTGTGCTCCTGGTAGTTCTCGATGATCCCGTTGTGGATCATGGCCAGACGGCCCGCATTGTCCTTGTGCGGATGGGCGTTGCGCTCCACGGGCACCCCGTGGGTCGCCCAGCGGGTGTGACCCACGCCGCTGGTGGCCATGGACACGTCGCGGCCGTTGACCTTGGTCTCCAGGCCCACGAGCTTGCCCTCGGCGCGCAAAAGTTCCAGTTCCTTGCCCTGGATAAAGGCCACACCGGCAGAGTCGTAGCCCCGGTATTCCAGGCGCTTCAGGCCTTCAAGCAGAATGGGAACGGCGGGCCTGTGCCCCGCGTAACCGATAATGCCACACATATTTCATCCTCGATCAGGCTATGGTTCAATACTTTGTATCTATAATGATAACGAGTGGTCCCGAGCCATCAGCCCCGGACGCGACCAACGGTACAGCGCTGAATACCCCAGACAGGAGTGCTTACTCAACCCCTGCCCTGGTCAAAAACTCGGGCCAGTGGGCCAACAGCTCCCGCAGGGCCTTGCCTCGGTGGCTACGCTGATTCTTTTCCTCGCGGGAAAGCTCGGCGGAATGACGCCCGCTCTCGCTGTCCACAAAGATGGGATCGTAACCAAAGCCCTGGTCGCCCTTGAACTCGCGGGTGATATGCCCCTCCCAGGCCCCGGAGGCCACCAGCTGCTCTCCACCCGGGGCATAGGCCAGCATCACGCAGCGAAAACGCGCCGTGCGCTCTTCGTCATCCACGTCATGCAGCACGGCCAGGAGTTTCTCGCTGTTCTTGACGTCCGTGGCATCCAGCCCGCTGTAACGCGCGGAATACACGCCCGGAGCGCCGTCCAGGGCATCCACCTCCAGCCCGGAATCGTCGGCCACGGCGATCAGTCCGGTGGCCTCGGCCACGGCCCGGGCCTTGAGCAGCGCGTTGGCTTCAAAGGTCGTCCCCGTTTCCTCGATCTCCCCGATCTCGGGATAATCGTCCAGGCCGCGGACTTCGAGATGGAATCCTTCGAGCATGGCGGACAACTCCGCAATCTTTCCCTTGTTCCGCGTAGCCAAAACGACAGCGCCCACGTGCGCCTCCATTATATATAGATAAGGGGGAACGAAAAAAACAAAACGAACAGGTGGAGTTCTACGCGGGGATGTCTTCGGCGTCCAGGGTGTCGCTATCCACGGCCAGGACAGGCGGCAGGTACAGGGTCACCACCGTGCCCACCCCCTCGTGGCTGGTCAGGCTGATGCGCCCGCCCACGTCCTCCATGATCTTCTTGGTCATGGCCAGTCCCAGGCCCGACCCATCGGCCTTGGTGCTGAAGAACGGATTAAAGACCTTGAGCTTGACCTCGGGGGACATGCCCCGACCAGTGTCTTCCACGCGCACCACGACGAACTCGTCCTCCATGCCCGTGGACAAGGTGATGCAGCCCTTGCCGGATTCCATGGCCTCCATGGAATTCTTGACCATGTTGATCAGACACTGCTTGAGCAACTCGGGCACACCCTTGGCCCTCGCCGCCTTGGAATCGAGCTTGGTCTTGATGCGAATGCCCTCCTGGTCACAGCCGATGGACATCAGCTGCACGGTGTCGCCCACAACGAGATTCACATCCACCTCTCCGACCTTGGTGTCCGAAGGCCGGGCGTAGTTCAAGATGGTCTTCAGGATACCGTCCAGCCGGCTGGCCTCCTCAAGGATGATATTCACCTTGCCCTGAGCCTCAACACTCAGGTCCTCGGCGCGCAGCAGGGAACGGGCGAACCCGCCGATGGCGAACAGCGGATTGCGTATCTCATGGGCGATGTAGGTGGACAGTTCGCCGATGGCGGCCATCTTCTGGGCCTGTTGCAGGCGTTGCTCCGTATAGGTGCGCGACGTGATGTCGCGCCGGATCTCCACCACGTGCGCCAACTGGCCTTCCTCGTTGAACAGGGGATAGGTGTAGACCCGGAAATACAACACCCGCCCATCCTCATCCAGCTTGGTATGCACGGCCTCGGCCTTCTTGCCCGTGAGGACCGTCTCCATGAACGGGCACTCCCGGTGCGAGCGCTGGCAAAAACCGTCGCCCTCAATCTCACGGCAATGGCGGCCCAGAAAGGCTGTTTTCGGCTTGTCCAGGCGCTTGGTCACGTTGCGGTTGCAATCCACAATACGACCATCGATGTCCAGAAGCAGGATGTCCTCCTCCATGCCGTCCAGCACCGTGGTCAGGAAGGCTCGCGTCTGATGCAGATTGGACTGGCAGGGCGCACAGATCTTCCCGGACATGATCATCTCCCAGAAGATCATGGCCGCTCGCCCGTCCACCACCGAGACGCCCTCGGGCAGGCCACCGCGCAGGGCGTTTGAACGTTCGGTGGAAGCATGCAGATCAAAGACAAGCCCCACACCGGGATGCTCGGCCAACAGCTCGCCCACAGTGGAAAACAGACGGACCCTCGCCAGGGCCAGAGTGCCGCTCACCTGTACACGGGCGGTGCCATCGATCACACCCACCAGACGCAGCCAAGGGAATCCCTCGCGGATGTCCTGGCACTCGAACATCTCGATCAGCCGCAGGAGTTCAGGCCCGCTGCCCCCAATGGCTACAAGGCATTTTGGCTCCGACCCGGTCAGTACGATTTCCTGCATTCCTACTCCTGCGCTGCGCCCCGGCATGAGCACCGCGGACGATCAAGGTCCACTCATCCTATACACACCTTGCCACCCTGCAACAAGTCGGCTAGAGCCTGCCTCGCCGGATGCGACGCTCTGGAAGGAGATCGTCGGAGAGACCACCTCGCAAGCGCCTCGCCGAGCCCAACCAAATCCTGTAGGATACACCCATGGAAATCACCCGCGTCTACTCAATCAGCCTCGGCTGCCCCAAGAACAGGGTGGATACCGAGCGCATGCTGTCCTGTTTCGGTCCGGGCCTGACCCCCTGCGAGACCCCGGAAGAGGCCGATGTGGTACTCATCAACACCTGCGGCTTCATCGGCCCCGCAGTGGATGAATCCGTGCAGGCCGTACTCGACGCCGCCCAGGCCATTGAGGGGCTCACGCCCCGTCCCGTGCTGGCCGTCACCGGTTGCCTGGTCAGCCGCTATCGGGAAGACTTGGCCAAGGAATTGCCCGAGGTCGACCTTTGGCTGACCACGCGCGAGGTGGAATCCTGGCCCGAACGTATCGCCAAGGCCCTGGGCCGCCCCATGCGCATCCCCGCCCCCGGGGAACGCGTGCTGTCCACCGGACCGTCCTACGCCTACCTCAAGGTGGCCGAGGGCTGCGACCATGCCTGCGCCTTCTGCACGATCCCCTCCATCCGGGGGCCCCTGGCCAGCCGTCCTGCGGATCAGCTCGTAGATGAAGCCCGGCGCATGTTGGACTCCGGGGTCTCGGAACTGGTGCTGATCGCCCAGGACCTGACCGCCTACGGTCACGACCTGGGCCACAAGGACGCCCTGCCCCGGTTGCTGGAACGCCTGGCTGCCCTGGACGGGCTGAAGTGGCTGCGGCCCATGTACCTCTATCCCGCGGGGCTGACCCCCTCGCTCCTGGACTGCATCCGGGATATGGGCCGGCCGATCCTGCCCTATTTCGACGTGCCCTTGCAGCACTCCCACCCGGACATCCTCTCGGCCATGGGCCGCCCCTTTGCCCGCGACCCGCGCCTGGTCATTGACCGCATCCGCGAACGCTTCCCGAATGCGGCCCTGCGCACCAGCCTCATCGTGGGCTATCCCGGAGAAACCGATGAGCATTTCGCGGCCCTGACCGACTTCGTGCGCCAGGCCAGATTCATGCACCTGGGCGTCTTCGGCTACTGCGACGAAGAGGGCACGGCATCCTTTGAACTGCCCGGCAAGGTCAAGCAGCAGCTCATTGACGAGCGCCGCGAGGAACTGATGCGCATCCAGGCCCGCATCAGCGAGGAACTGCTCATGGACTTCGAGGACACCACCCAGGATGTGCTGGTGGACGCCCCCCACGAGGAATGGCCCGGACTGCATGTGGGGCGCTGTTGGTTCCAGGCCCCCGAGGCCGACGGCGTGACCTATATCTCCGGCCCCAACGTGGAACCGGGAGCCATGGTCAGCGCACTGATCAACGAGGCCAAGACTTACGACCTCGTGGCCCTGACCTAGCCTGGGTCCAGCCCAAAATTTCCCAGTCCTCCGGGCCTTGCCAAGGGCCGAGAACTGCTTATACTGAGCTTGGACGCACCATCGTCCCCCCGCGCCCCGCCTCGAAATATCTTTGCATATTCAAAGATGAAAACACGCAGGCTGTCACAAGCCTGGGCGACAGGGCCTGAAAAACCGCTTGCCCCCTTATTTTTAAGGGTTGCAAGGCAGGCTCGCGTCTGGTAGTGGACCCGGATTATCGTTCTGGAGGTTATTCAATGGTAGAAACTATGGAACAAGAAAATCTTATGATGGATGACATGTGTTTCGAGGATGCGCTCGAGCAGTACCTTCCCATCGCAGACTGCGGTGAGTTGGGCGAAGGCAGCATCGTTGAAGGCGAAGTCGTCCGAATCGGCGAGGAACATGTCCTCGTTGATGTCAACTTCAAATCCGAAGGCCAGATTCCCATCGCGGAATTCAGGGATGTCGAAGGCAACCTGGATGTGGCCGAAGGCGACAAGGTCGACGTTTACGTCGTCCGCAAGAACGAGTCCGAAGGGACCATCGTCCTCTCGCGCGAACGTGCGAAGCGGATGAAGCTCTTTGACGAGATCGAAAAGACTCAGGAAGAAAACAACACCATCAAGGGCCGTATCGTTCGCCGCATCAAGGGCGGCTACACGGTGGATCTGGGCGGCGTGGAAGCGTTCCTGCCCGGCTCGCACGTGGACCTGAGGCCCGTTCCCGATATGGACGCGCTGGTGGACCAGGAATTCGAATATCGTATCCTGAAGATCAACCGCCGCCGCTCCAACGTTATTGTCTCCCGCCGTGTGCTGCTCGAAGAAGAGCGCGAGGGCAAACGCTCCGAGTTGCTCAGCACCCTGGAAGAGAACCAGACCATCGTCGGCAAGGTCAAGAACATCACCGAGTACGGCGTGTTCGTGGACCTGGGCGGCCTGGACGGTTTGTTGCACATCACCGACATGTCCTGGAAGCGCATCAAGCATCCCAAGGAAATGGTCCAGCTGGGCGACGAACTCGAACTGCGCGTGCTCAACTTCGACAAGGACAACCAGAAGGTTTCCCTTGGCCTGAAGCAGCTGCGCAACGACCCCTGGGAGACCATCGGCGAGAAATACCCCGAAGGTGCCCGCTTCAACGGCAAGATCACCAACCTCGTGGACTACGGCGCGTTCGTGGAACTCGAGGAAGGCGTCGAGGGCCTGGTGCACATCTCCGAGATGTCCTGGACCCGCAAGCTGCGTCACCCCTCCCAGATGGTCCACGCCGGCGACGAAGTCGAAGTGGTCATCCTGGGTGTTGATCCCGACAAGAAGCGCATCAGCCTGGGCATGAAGCAGATCAGCCCCAACCCGTGGGATCTCGTGGCCGAGAAGTACCCCGAGGGAACCATCCTCGAAGGCACCATCAAGAACATCACCGAATTCGGCATGTTCATCGGCATCGAAGACGGCATCGACGGTCTGATCCATGTCTCCGACATCTCCTGGACCAAGAAGATCCGTCACCCCAACGAGGTCTTCAAGCAGGGCGACATCGTGCAGGCCACTGTCCTCACCGTGGACAAGGAAGCCGAGAAGTTCACCCTGGGCATCAAGCAGTTGACCGAAGACCCGTGGTTGCAGGTTCCGGCCCGCTACCCCGTCGGGACCCTGATCAACGGCATCGTGACCAACATCACCGACTTCGGCCTGTTTGTTGAGGTGGAGGAAGGCATCGAGGGTCTGGTCCACGTTTCCGAAATCTCCCGCAAGAAGATCAAGAGCCCTTCGGAGATGTTCAAGGAAGGCGTGGAAATCCAGGCCAAGGTCATCCATGTCAGCGCCGACGAGCGCCGCCTGGGCCTGTCCATCAAGCAGTTGAAGCAGGAAGAAGACCGCAAGTCCTCCCCCAAGGAATTCCATGGCTCGTCCAGTGACGCTGCCGGGACCAACCTGGGCGACTTGCTGAAGGCAAATCTGGATGCTCAGCAGCAGCCCGACGAAGAGGAATAGCGGCTTCTCCCAGAAGCACCCGTTCCTCTTCGGAATAATGCTCATTATGGCGACTATGATCCTCCTCACGGGGGTCATAGTCGCCTTTCGTTTTTTCTCCGGGGGGCAGAGCACTGCCCTGGACTTTGATGGCGACAAGCTGGGCATCGTACGCATCGAAGGCCTGCTGACCAACGCCGAGAAGATCAACACCTGGATGCGCGAGCTGCGCGACGACGACTCCATCAAGGGCGTCATCCTGCGCGTCAACTGCCCCGGCGGTGCCGTGGCCCCGTCCCAGGAAATCTACCACGCCGTGATCCGACTGGCCGCGGTCAAGCCCGTGGTGGTGACCATGGGTTCCGTGGCGGCCTCGGGAGGGTATTACGTCAGCGCCCCGGCCCAGCTCATCATGGCCAACCCCTCCACCATCACCGGCTCCATCGGTGTGATCATGGAGATGTCCAACGTCGTGGGCCTGTTCGAAAAGCTGGGCATCGAGCGTCAAGCCCTGACCAGCGGCAAACTGAAGGACGCCGGGTCCCCGTTCCGGACCATGACCCCCGAGGACCGCCAGTACCTGATGGGGCTCATCGGCGACATCCACGAACAGTTCGTGAATGACGTGGCCAAGGCCCGCAAGATCGATATCGAGACCCTGCGCCCCTTTGCCGATGGTCGCGCCCTGACCGGCAACCAGGCCCTGGCTGCCGGACTGGTGGACAAGCTCGGCGGATTCGAGGAGGCCGTGGAGGAATTGAAGACCCTGTGCGGGCTGGACCCCAAGAAACCCATGCCCGTGGTCGAGGGTCCCAAGGAAGACAAACCCTGGCTCAAACAGATCCTCGGGGCCATCCAACTGGACATCCACACCGACCTGCCCCAGGGCGGCGTCGTCATCCGCTAGCGCCTGCTGGACCAGCCCCTTTTGCCGCGTTGCCCTGCTCCAAAGATAGCCTCGCCTACAAGGGCAAAGGCTGCGGTCTTGATTGAATCTCGCGTAAGCTCCCTCACTCTTTTGAGCAACCAGCCTGGAACCTGCCATGAGCGGGGCAATGGTGGCAGCAGGGTTGCCACGCCTTCCCAATGCACCGCCAGCGTCCGCCCCCGGGCGGCTTTTTCATGACCAAGGCTTTACTCATGCCCGGCTGCGCCGTATGGTCCTGCCCACCACAACACAAAGGGAAGACCCCATGCAGAATATCATCGAGACCCTGAAACAGGGCGGGCGCATCAGCCTGGAAGAAGGCCTTGAACTGGCCGAACACTGCGACGTGCACACGCTTGGCGAACTGGGCGGTGCGGCCCGCCGCGCCCGCTTTGGCGACACGGCCTATTACGTCTACAACCAGCACCTGAACTACACCGACATCTGCGCCAACGCCTGCCGCTTCTGCGCCTTTTCCAAGCGCGTGGGCGACGCGAGCGGCTTCACCTACACGGTGGACCAGGCCCAGGCCAAGATCCGCGAACGGGCGCAAGAGCCCATCCGCGAAGTGCATATCGTGGGCGGGCTGAATCCGGCCCTGCCCTACGAGTACTATCTGGAGCTCATCGCCGGGGTGAAGGCCGAGCGGCCCCAGGCCGTGATCAAGGCGTTCACCGCCGTGGAGGTGGCCTATCTGGCGGGCTTGAAGGGCATCAGCTACCAGCAGGTGCTTCTGGACATGCGCGATGCGGGCCTGGGCGCGCTGCCCGGCGGCGGGGCCGAGGTCTTCTCGCCCAAGCTGCGCGAAAAGCTCTGCCCCGAGAAGGTCTCGGGCGAGGTCTGGCTTCAGATCCACGAGCTGGCGCATACCATGGGCCTCAGGACCAACTGCACCCTGCTCTTCGGGCACATCGAGACCTGGCGCGACCGCCTGGAACACATGGCCGCCCTGCGCGACCTGCAGGACCGCACCGGGGGCTTCATCTGCTTCATCCCCCTGCAGTACCAGCCCGGCAACAATCCGTTGGAGGCCCAGGGCACCGACGGCGTGGACTACCTGAAGATGATCGCCATGGCCCGCCTGTTCCTGGACAACGTGCCCCACCTGAAGGCCTATTGGGCCTTCTCAGGCGTCAAACCCGCCCAACTGGCCCTGCACGCGGGCGCCGACGACTTCGACGGCACCCTGGTGGAGGAAAAGGTCGGCCACGCCGCAGGCGCGACCAGCCCCAAGGGCATGACCGTGACCAGACTGCGCGAGACCATCGAGCAGGCCGGATTCAACCCTGTGGAACGCGACACCTTCTTCAACGAGATCTAGCGGGCGCTAACCTCGCGCCATTCTTCGCGAGCCCTACCCCGAGGCGGCCAGCCCCACGCGACGGCTGACCCCTTGTTTCGCCAAGGGCAGCAGCGCCATGCGCCGCCCCCTGACGCGATGAGGCCCCGCTCCATGACTGGAGCGGGGCCTTTGTTTGTGGTCGAATCGTTTTTCAGTAGACCCGGGCTACCGCCCCACCCTCACGCACCCCGGGCCAATCCCCTTTGCCGGAACGGAACCCCGACCCCGTCCGCCCCCTGTCTCACCCCACCCTTGTCCATGGCCCTTGGTCGAACCGGAGCCATAGCAACTCCCCTGAACCGCATCCCACCCCGATGAACACGGCTGCATGAAATCCACAGTTTTTGACGCAGACACAGGCATCAGGCTGTTGCAATCACACCACGATCTAATTGCATACGCAACAAGCACAGTTACACCCTTATTTGACGGCTCAAACTCGCGATCCACTGGCCTCATCCCAGCTATGGACGTCAATTGAATTTTAAGAAAGATGAGCAATTGATTGATATTTACTTGCAAGAGACACTTAAAAACAATAATTAACGACACGCGCACTCGCTGCGCACATCAAGCTCTCTTTCACCAGACGAGTCCACTGTCATCAACACCCGGGGGGGGATGTTTATGCACGGCATTTCGTATTTCAGACAGGCACTCTGGCCTGTCGCACTGGTCATCATGGCCGCTCATTTTCTTCCTTATCCCATAGTTTCAACGCATGGTTTGTTGGCGGTCCCGGTAAATCACTAACGTCATTTACCTGGAAGCCCGGCAATCATCGCTTGTGCAACATTGACCACGAGAAAACATCTTGTTTTCCCGTGAACAAGACCGCTACACCTGTTTCCGATTGTTGAAATCAAAGCGTGGCAATTATGTTTTCATTGTTTTCATAGCGTTGAAGCAACAGACACAGTTCTTCAACATGACAACTCAAGCATCCCGGGGGGGATCACATGAACAACATTCATTCTCTCACCAAGACAATCCGGGCCGTGGCGTTGGCCCTGCCCATGGCTATCCTGCTCCTGACCCTGTGCCTGACTCCGGCCTTCGCCGCTGACAACTACGCCAACACTACCAGCACGTTGAATGGCAACTGGGTGTAGTGAGATGGTTATCACCTGACAGTTGGCCACAAAAGTGAACGTGGTCATGCCGCCCTTGGTTGGGGTACGGCTGGAGTTGCGAAACTTCACCGAAACCTCAAGCCAGGAGAACGT
>JAHIUW010000001.1 GCA_018816865.1 Pseudomonadota bacterium | reverse complement strand
TGAACGGCAGGACGCCGAACCAAGCCTTCTTGGACGGTCTGCCCAAAGATGAAAAGACCAAGGAAAAGGCAGCCAAAAACGCTGCCTAAAAATCACCCCGCCAAGGGCGGCAGTGTCAGGTAAATACTATCTCTGTACAACCTTTACGCTTTTTTTGCAGCGCAGAGATCTTGTCGTTTAACGAATAATTTTCTGCTTTTTTGAGATATGACTCAAGCTCAACTACATGGATGTGGTAGTCTCTAAAATGGGCCTTGTTTGGTGACTGAACAATATCATTCACTATGGAGTAGAAGTGATCATAAGTTATTTTCCACTTCAGAACCTCTACGCAATCAAGATTTAAAACCGCCGTTGTTAACTGGGTGTTAACTTGAGTGTTGTCGCTATTGAGCGCTTTAGCCCACTGGCCGTGAGCTATCTTATTTCGTATTTTTGACGGTTCAGTGATATGAGTTTCAATCAATCTTTCGATGTTCAGAAGAAGGTTGATTTTGTAGTTCGATTTACAAGATGTTTTTATGTTACCGATTCCAATACTGACGGCCTTTTTCCATTTGCTAGAGATGTTTGGCTGCCTTTTTATTTCTTCAATTTCGCCAATATCAAAGGCATACGGTGTGTGAATTAACTTCGAGAATTTAGCCTCAGTAAGAGCAGAGAAGACAAGGGCAGCAAGAAGTGTGTGACTCTTTGCAGAAGTCATATCATTTTTGCTCAGGTAAGCATTTATGGACTTGTTGATAATAGCGAAACTCGTTTCGAGTGTTCGCACATTTTGAGCCTGTGCCTGGAATATATTTAATTTTTGGGCGTTTGTCATATCTTTCAAGATGATGCTGGGGCGTTAAAGAGCACATTGCATTCGCAATGCGCCCTTTAACGCCCCGGAATCGAACCGGGATTTTCACTAAAAAGTGAACGTCTTAGCCATATTAGACGAGCGCTCCAATGTGTTCATACCCTAAATACAATAAAAAATGAACAAAAATAGTAGCGAATTGTGAATTAGGGGGACACCATACCTATTTCATTAATAAGAAAAGCCCTGAGTTATTGGCTCCAGGGCTACATTTTTTCCTGACCGAAAAGGCAGAGCAAACTGCGGCATAAAGCACTATGTTGTTGTTGAGCTAGTACCGATCGCCTGCGACGCCTTGCTTGATAAGCGACTCAAGACGCTCTAAGTGTTCCGTTCGTAGGGTGATATCTTGTGACGCCCAGTTTTCTTCCAGGCGTTCAATTCTCCGTGTCCCTTGTATGGCGGCGAGGGGGGGATTCGAGTTGTGCCACATTCAATCGCTGTAATTATTGAGCTTTTTGCTTCCTGATTGAGGCTCTGGTGTAGCAGTCTGGTGAGGCAGTTGGCAAGGGCCTACCTCAAAATGGTACATCGGGAAATGCAGGGCCATCGGTAGGGGGGGGCGGTAGCGCCCCGTCGGGCAGTGGCAAGTTGGTCACTGTGAACAGGTTGAGGATGTCGTCCCTGTCCATGAACATGATTTGTGAGCGTTTGAGTGCGTCCAGCTTGTTTCCCAGCCAGTTCTTTGCCTGCTTTGTGATCTCCCCTCCCGCAACAATAAATGCGTGATCCACTAGTACGTGTCGGTTCAGTTCTGGGTCAAAAATATCGTGGCCGAGCATCATGAGTGCTTGGTTGTGAATCTCTGCAATGTTTTGGGAACCGTTTTTACCGACACCCGCCGCGTCCAGCTTGCCCTTCTTCACCTGGATACCGAAGTATAGGACATGCTGGGTCGGCAGCGTGTACTTCATCCATACGTCTTTGCCGTACTCCAGAGCTTTGTCCTTGTGTCCGGCTGCTGTGATGCGGTGGAAGCCTAGTTGTCGGAACAGCGGCAGGAGGATTTCTTCTATCAGTTCATCTTCGGAACATTTGTTGAGGTAGGCGGCAAGTTGTTCACGGCGTTCCAGTTCCACTGGAGTCATGGGGCGGTGTGGATTCGCCATCTCTGCGATTGTGTTGGTGGCGATATGGCGCAGTTGCCCCCTCCCGTGGTCATCGTAGAACGCTTCCCATCCCTCACGGGCGAGAGCAATATTCAGGGCCGCAAGGGCTTGGCTCCTGTCAGGGTCTCCATCTTGTGCTTCGCCTTTGTCTAGAATGGAGCGGATGATTTGGATGAATGCATCCGGTGGGATGGTGGGGCCAGGGGTAGGAAGGGCTAGGACTTCTTCTAGGCGGTCAGAGACCCAATACCTACGCGTTGACCCGTCATGGACGTAGTCAAGGCCGCAATCCTCGAAAAACTCGGTGATGTAACTGCTAGAACGGTACTGGAAATGTTCTACATCACCAATGATCATTTCTGCGAGCGCACGGAGGTTTTTCTTTTTCCAGTTCATGTTGGGGCTTGTTGATTGGTCTGGTGGTGCAGGGTTACTTATACGACTGTGATGTCTCAGAGGGCATATACACCCCAAACGAGAAACAATCCACTTGCCGGATGTGGCGCAGGAATGGTGGGTGTGGGAAGAATGGGGTCAGGTCTTTTGTTTTAGCGTTTCAAGTTAGGAATACATTAGCAAAAAGATCAAAGGGTTTCAGCTATTCAGCTGAAACCCTTTGATCTTTTGTGGCGGAGAGGGTGGGATTCGAACCCACGTATGGGCTATGAACCCATAACTCGATTTCGAGTCGAGCGCGTTACGGCCGGACTTCGCTACCTCTCCGCTTGTCATGGCAACAATGTTACCACTGGCCTTCGCCCGAAGGCGAGGGGATTTTTTAGGTGAAAAAGACGCCGGGCGCAAGGGGCAACTGCCCTCTGGAGCAGGATTTCCTTGCCCGGGCGAATAAAAACCCCGTTTTGCCCGAGGGGCAGGGGCAAATCTCATGTTGCGGTTCCACCCGAAAGTGCTCATATTGAGTATTAGGGAAGGAGTCCGACTATGAGCTCATTCGAACGGGTCCACGAGTACTACGAGCGAGGATTGCAGGCAGCACGCGAGGGCCGCTTCATGGCTGCCGACCATTTCTTCCAACGGGCCATCGCCAGGGCCTATGATCTGCAAGGCTACAGGGGCAAGGTCCAGGCCGCGAGGCACATGGCCCGCATCTATCGGGATCAGGGGCTGGTGCTGATGGCTATGCGGCACTATGCCCGCGCCCTGAAACTGTTGGAGTATTCCGATCTTGCCGGGACCTCGGCCTATGAAGAGGTGGCCAAGCAGTTGCGCGAGCTGAACGGCATCAATCTGGACGTCATGCTCTCGGGCCTGGGCATCAACGCCTCAGGGACCGGGGCCGTGCCGCCGTCAGAGGTCCATTCCTCGGAGGTGCTGGGGCTGGTGCGCGAGTTGACGCGCACGGGTGCCCCCTCGGATGGGGATTGCGAGCTGGCGGCGCGTCGGCTGAACGCCTCGGGGCGCACCACGGGCCGGGGGCTGCCCTGGACCATGCTGCTGATCCGCGAGCTGTGTAACGCCACCTACGAGGTCTGAGCCAACCCACGAGCGCCCGCACAAAAAGACCAGCCAGGCCGCCCAGGGAGGGCGCGCCGGGCCGAAGTCACGTCCGGGCAGGTCCGGCTACTTGCGCCTGTTGGTGAAGAAGTCTTTGAGCATGGCGTTGGACTCGTCGGCCAGGATGCCGTCGAGGTACGAGAAGCGATGGTTGACGAAGGTCAGGTCCGCGCCGTCCATGCGCGAGACCAGCGCCCCGGACTTCAAGTCCCGCGCGCCGAAGACCAGCCCGCCGATGCGCGCGTGGATCAAGGCCCCCAGGCACATCAGACAGGGCTCCAGCGTGGCCACCAGGATGCAGCCCGAGAGCCGGTAGTTCCCGATCTTCTCCGCTCCGCGTCGCAGCGCCAGCACCTCGGCGTGGGCGCTGGGGTCGTTCAACCCCTCCGGGGCGTTGTAGGCCTCGGCCAGGACCTCGCCCTTGGGGTTCAGCAGCACTGCGCCCACGGGCACTTCGCCACGCTCAGCACCTTGGCGGGCCTGTTCCAGAGCCCGGTGCATCACGGATTCCCAGCTGTCCCAGCCGGGGGGGAGTTTGAATCTTGTTGTTGTCATAATGGGTAATTGAATCCCGAGGGGAGCTCCGCAGGCCCGAGTTGAGCCGGATCGCGCAGTATGCGGCGGAACTCCCCCCTGGAATATTGAGCACCGCGCCCAGTTTGGGAGGGTGTTACAGGCTTTTGAGATGATTGACCGCGTTCTCCATGAGGACGGTTCCCAGACGGATGTCCACTCCACGGGTCCAATTCGGATGATTGGTCTTGTGGTTGAACGCTTCGGGGTGGGGCATCAGGCCCAGCACCCGTCCCGAGGGATCGGTCAGACCGGCAATGGCGTGCGGGGAGCCGTTCGGGTTGAACGGGTATTCCAGCGTGGCCTTGCCGGTGTCGGGATGTGCATATTGCAAGGCGATGAGATTATTGTCAATCAGTGCCTGCAGCGTGGCGGCGTCCTGGGGGATCAGTTTGCCCTCGCCGTGGCGCACGGGCAGGTCCAGGGTGTCGATGCCCTTGGTGAACACGCAGGGGCTGTGGGGGTTGGCCGTGAGGTGCACCCAACGGTCCTCGAACTTGGCGGAATCGTTCAGGGACAGGGAGACCTGGCGGTCGAAATAGTCGCCGTTCAGCCCGGGCAGCAGACCCAGCTTGACCAGCAGCTGGAAGCCGTTGCAGATGCCCATCACCAGTCCGCCCGCGTCGAAGAAGCTTTTCAGCTGATCAAGCAGGGAGTGGCCGTCCTTGGTTTTGGCGAACTTCCAGCGCAGGGCAGCTGCCTGCGCCGCGCCCAGGTCGTCACCGTCCAGGAACCCGCCGGGGAAGATTAAAAAATTATAGTCTGCGAGACGGTTGCGCCCGGCCACGAGATCAGAAAAATAGACCACGGTGGCGGAGTCCGCACCGGCCTGCGTGGCCGCATACGCGCTCTCGGCGTGGCAGTTGGTGCCATATCCCGTGATGACCAGCGCCTTCACCTGGACCATTGAATCCTCCAGAAGTTTTCTTGACAGGGGGGTACCCGTTGACTAGCTTACGCGAAACAGTGGGACCATAATGACACAAGCACCTATCGTCAATACTGGACCATGACGACATTGTCCTTGAACATCCAAAAATTTATTATCTTTTTAGGATGTTGTGGGAATTTTGCCCCCAAAAAACGGCCCGCCGAATCAGCTCAGGATGCGGCGGGCTGAACCGTGCTTTAAGGAATAAATCGTGGCGGGTGCGCACTTTGCGTGTGACCCGTCGTGTTGCAGTTGAACGTATTACGACAAGGGAAAGGTTCGGAGCATGAAAACTAAGTTCATCTTCGTCACAGGCGGCGTTCTATCGTCCCTCGGCAAGGGACTATCGGCGGCTTCCATCGGAGCGCTGTTGAAGGCGCGTGGACTGACGTGCACCATCCAGAAGCTCGATCCGTATATCAATGTGGACCCCGGGACCATGAACCCGTTCCAGCACGGCGAAGTTTACGTCACCGACGATGGAGCCGAGACCGACCTGGACATGGGCCATTACGAGCGTTTTCTCGATGTGCCCATGAGCCAGAAGAACAACTACACCTCCGGCTCCATCTATTACAAGGTCATCACCAAGGAGCGCCGCGGCGACTATCTGGGCGGCACTGTGCAGGTCATCCCGCACATCACCAACGAGATCAAGAACGCCGTGACCCAACTCGCCAGCGACGACCTCGACGTTGCCCTGATCGAGATCGGCGGCACCGTGGGCGACATCGAGGGCCTGCCTTTCCTGGAAGCCATCCGCCAGCTGCGCGGCGACCTGGGCAAGGAGAACTGCCTCTACATCCATCTGACGCTGGTGCCCTACATCAAGACCGCGGGCGAACTGAAGACCAAGCCCACCCAGCACAGCGTCAAGGAACTGCGTTCCATCGGTATCCAGCCCGACATCATGCTTTGCCGCTCCGAGTGCGTGCTCGACGCCAGCGTCAGGGCCAAGATTTCGCTGTTCTGCAACGTGGACGAGGACGCCGTGTTTTGTGCCGTGGACGTGGACAGCATCTACAAGGTGCCGCTCAATCTCTACGAAGAGGGCATTGACCAGAAAGTCGCCATCATGTTGAAGCTCCCGGCCAAGAACCCGGACCTCACCGCCTGGAAGGAGCTGGTGCACAAGCTGGACAATCCCGAAGGCGACGTGACCATCGGCATCGTGGGCAAGTACGTGGACCTGAAAGAGGCTTATAAAAGCCTGCACGAGGCCCTGGTGCACGGTGGTATTGCCAACAACTTGAAGCTGAACCTCGAGTACATAAACTCCGAGGAGATCACCTCCAAGAACGTGGAAAAGAAGCTCAAGGGCCTGGACGGCATTCTCGTGCCCGGCGGATTTGGTTCGCGCGGCGTGGAAGGCAAGATCAAGGCCATCGAATACGCCCGTGTGAACAAGGTTCCGTTCTTCGGCATCTGCCTGGGCATGCAGTGCGCGGTGATCGAATTTGCCCGCAACGTGGCCGGACTGGAAAACGCCAACTCCGAGGAATTCAACCAGAACACTCCGCATCCGGTGATCTACCTGATGAAGGAATGGTTCGACTTCCAGAAGCAGCAGAAGGAAGTGCGCAACGAGTCCAGCGACAAGGGCGGCACCATGCGCCTGGGGTCGTATCCCTGCGAGGTGGTCAAGAAGACCCTGGCGGACAAGGCCTATCAGAAGTCCAAGGTCGACGAGCGCCATCGCCACCGCTACGAGTTCAACAAGCAATACTTCGAAATGCTGGGCGAGAAGGGCTTGATCTTCTCCGGTCTGTCCCCGGATGGCGAGTTGGTGGAGATCGTTGAGGTGGCCGACCACCCGTGGTTCCTGGGCTGTCAGTTCCACCCCGAGTTCAAGTCCAATCCCATGCGTCCGCACCCCCTGTTCGCCGCCTTCATCGGCGCGGCCAAGAAACAGAAATACGGCGCGAAGTAGGGCCTCATGACATCAGAGCAGCTCTTCGCCGCCTCCCAAAGCGGCCCCTTCGTTATCACCGGGCCTTGCGCCCTGGAGAGCCGGGAGGTGGTCCTGACCGCGGCCCGGCATATCGCCGAGGTCGCGCGCAAGCTGGACCTGACCGTGTTCTTCAAGGGGTCCTTCGACAAGGCCAACCGCACCTCCGTGACCAGCTTTCGAGGCCCGGGCCTGGACAAGGGCCTGGAGCTGCTGGCCGAGGTCAAGGAGACCTTCGGTCTGCCCGTGGTGACGGACATCCATCTGCCCGAGCAGGCCGCTGTGGTGGCCGAGGTGGTGGACGTGTTGCAGATTCCGGCCTTTCTCTGCCGCCAGACGGACCTCTTGGTGGCCGCCGGAAACACGGGGCGCATCCTGAACGTCAAGAAAGGGCAGTTTCTGGCGCCTTGGGACATGGCCAACGTCGTATCCAAGGTCAGGAGCACCGGCAACGAGAAGCTCTGGCTCACCGAGCGCGGCGCCTGCCACGGCTACAACAATCTGGTGGTGGACATGCGCTCCATGCCCATCATGGCCGGTCTCGGCTGCCCGGTGGTCTTTGACGCCACGCATTCGGTGCAGCTGCCGGGCGGGCAGGGCGGATGCTCGGGCGGGCAGCGCGAGTTCGTGCCCACCTTGGCCCGCGCCGCTGTCGCGGCCGGGGCCTCTGGCGTCTTCCTGGAAACTCATCCCGATCCGGACAAGGCCCTGTGCGATGGGCCCAACTCCTGGCCTCTGGATAATCTCGAAGCCCTGCTCAGGGATCTGATGGCCCTGTGGAGCCTGCGCTATGAATGCTAACGACAGGGGGCAGGCCGCCAAGATTCGGCTGCTGGTCCTGGACGTGGACGGGGTGCTGACCGACGGCGGCCTGTACTACGATCACCAAGGCAACGTCAGCAAACGCTTCAACGTGCAGGATGGGCTGGGCATCAAGCTGGCTCAGGCCGCCGGGCTGCAGGTGGCCGTGATCACCGGCCTGAACCATCCGGCCGTGGAAAGCCGGGTGCGTGAGTTGGGCATTACCGAGTACCACGCCGGGCATCTGGCGAAGATCCCCCTGCTCATGGGTATTTGCGAACGCCTGAGCCTGGACCTCTCCCAGGTGGCCTATCTTGGCGACGACTGGGTGGACGCCGGGCCCATGCGGGTTGTTGGTCTGCCCATGGCCGTGGCCAATGCCCAGTCCGAGATCCTGGTCATGGCCGACATCATCACCGAGGCCAAGGGCGGCGACGGTGCCGTGCGCGAAGCCATTCGCCATATCCTCGAAGCACGGGGCGATCTGGATGCCCTGTGGGAGGAGTGGGGCAACCGATGAAGCGATTTTGGCCTTGGGTCGCGGTGGCGCTGACCGTGCTGCTGCTCGTGGGCGGCGGGTTGTGGTTTCGGCTGCGCGAGGATGTCGCGGCGGTGGCCGAACTGGCCCAGAACCTGGATGTGGACGTGGCTCTGCAGCGCGTGGAGCTGTCCCAGGGTGCCGAAGGTCGGGCCAACTGGCGGCTGGTGGCCGACAAGGCCGATTATTTGAAGGACGAGCAGTTGGTCCTGTTGGACAACCCTCATATCATCTACTACCAGGAAAAAGATGGTTCGGAGGTCAACGTCGACGCCCCCCAAGGCGAGGTTGACCAGGCCTCCGGCGATGCCAAGCTGTGGCCCGACGTGGTGATCGTCTCGGGTCCGACCACTGTCTACTCCGATCATTTGCACTACAAGAGCGAGACGCGTGACATCGACCTGACCGGCAACATCCGTCTGGACCGGGGCGAGATGCAATTGACCGCTCCGCATCTGGTCATGAACATGAAGACCAACGACATCAAAGCCGACGGCGGTGTCACTTGCCTGCTCTGGGCAGCGCGGCCCCCCGTCCCGGCAAAGGAGCGCCAGCAGTGAAGCGCATCGTATACCTGACTCTTGTGGCCCTGGTTCTGACGGCGTTATCCGCTGTCACGGCCATTGCCAAGGACGACAAGGTCCCCACCAAGATCACTTCGGATCGCATGGTTTATGAGGCGGGCGGTAGCCAGGTGACGTTCCTGGGCAATGTCCATGTCACCCGGCCCGACATGCAGATCTGGTCCGAGAAGATGATCGTCTATATGAAGCCGACCGCGAAGAAGGAATCCGCTGCTCCCCTGGGCGGTGACCCCGGTGAGATCGACAAGATCGTGGCCCTGAAAAAGGTGCGCATGCTGCGTGAGGGCAAGGAAGGTTTCTGTGGCAAGGCCACGTTCCTGGTGCAGAAAGATCTGCTGGTCATGGAGGAATTTCCCCGTTTGGTGGATGGCAAGAACACCATCCAGGGCAAGATCATCCGCCTCTATTTGAAGGAAGATCGTAGCGAGGTGGAAGGTGGCGACCACAGACAGGTGGAAGCCATCTTCTTCACCCCCAAGGATGCCAAGGCCAAGCCCGCTCCTGAGGCTCAGCCCGCTCCTGAGGCTCAGCCCGCAGCGGGGAAAGCACCGTTCGAGACGCCCGCCCCCCAGGGCGAGGCCCAGTAATGGCGTTGCTCCAGGCTGAAAACCTGTGCAAACGCTATGGTCAGCGCGAGGTGGTGCACGACATCGGGCTTTCCGTTCAGCAGGGTGAGGTGGTGGGACTGCTCGGCCCCAACGGCGCGGGCAAGACCACCACGTTCTACATGCTGGTGGGCATCATCAAGCCCAATGGCGGCAGCGTCCGGCTGGACGAGAATGAACTGGAGACCCTGCCGCTGCATGAGCGGGCCCGCCTGGGCCTGTCGTATCTGCCGCAGGAAAGCTCGGTCTTCCGCAAGCTCACCGTGCGCCAGAATCTGGAGATCATCCTGGAACACACCGGGCTGCCCCACAAGGAACAGCGGGCCAAGGCCGACCGGCTGTTGGGAGAACTGGGCATCGTCAAACTGGCCGATCAGAAGGCCATGCACCTTTCCGGTGGCGAACGCCGACGTCTGGAGATTGCCCGGGCCCTGATCCTCGACCCCAAGTTCATGCTGTTGGATGAGCCCTTTGCCGGTATCGACCCTATTGCCGTGGACGATATCCAGGGCATCGTGCGGGGTCTGAAGGAAAAGGGCATCGGTGTGCTCATTTCCGATCACAATGTGCGCGAGACTCTGCGCATCTGTGACCGGGCGTATCTGGTCTACGAGGGGCGAATTATCCTTTCGGGAACTCCCCAGGAAATTATAGATGATCCAAAGGCCAGAAGAGTCTATCTTGGCGAAGGCTTCTGTCTTTAACATTCTGTATTTAAGGATTATTATCCGTATACAAAAACCTTGCCACTTCGGTTGCAAGGGTATGCTGTCTGTGGCATTGTCTTGATGCGTCCAGAATGGATGAATCAAGGTGAATGCCACTTTTTTTGTTATTAATACCGAGGCCTTGTTATAGGCCTCCTCGGTTTCTGACGGGCCCTCGATAGAACAACTCTCCAGCAAGCGATCGGATCATGGGATTGGAACTCAGGCAGCAGCTCAAACTCACGCAACAGTTGGTGATGACGCCGCAACTGCAGCAAGCCATCAAGCTGTTGCAATTGTCTCGTCTTGAGCTGCTGGACATGGTCCAGCAGGAATTGCTTGAGAATCCGATGCTGGAGGAAAAAGCCGAAGAGGAGCTGGTCGAGCGACCGGCTGAAGAACAGGCCGCACCCACCAAGGAAGAGATTTACGCCGACGAGGCCATTGAGCAGGAACTGGCCAAGAACGCCGAGTGGGAAAGCTATCTGGGCGAATTTTCTTCCACAGCAAAACAGGCCCAGGTGCGCGAGTACGAATCGCCCGAGGAAGGCCTGTCCTTCGAGGCTCGCCTGTCTTCCAAGCCTTCTCTGGGGAGCCATCTGGACTGGCAGCTCAGGCTTTCCAACGCTTCGCCCCTTGAGGTCGTGATCGGCGAGCAGGTCATCGGCAACCTCGATGGCCTGGGCTATCTGCGCTCTTCCGCCGAGGAGCTTGTCCTGCAGTTGGAGAATCAATCCCAGCCCGTGCATGTGACGCCCGCAGAGGTGGAAGCCGTCATCCTGCGCATGCAGCGCTTTGATCC
The DNA here is from genome assembly GCA_018816865.1 of Pseudomonadota bacterium. Lineage (GTDB taxonomy): Bacteria > Desulfobacterota > Desulfovibrionia > Desulfovibrionales > Desulfovibrionaceae > Desulfovibrio_Q. Next base: position 8,847 of record JAHIUW010000001.1, on the reverse strand, counting down.
TCTGGGCGTTGCCGCACGCGATCCGCGCGAATGCCTGCTGGTGCAGATGGACGCCTACAACATGACGGACCCCATCCTGGTGTCCCTGGTGTCCGAGCACTTGGAGGACCTGGAGAAGCGCCGCTACAAGCCTCTTGCCCGCAAGTTCAAAATTTCCATGGAGGAACTCAAGGAGTACCTGGATCTGATTCAGACCCTTGACCCCATGCCCGGTTCTTCCTTTGCGGGGAGCGAGCCGCAGTACGTGAGCCCGGACGTGTTCGTTTACGAATACGACGGCGAGTTCGTGATCGTCCTGAACGAGGAGGGATTGCCACGGTTGCAGGTCAGTCCTTACTATGTGGAGTCGGTCAAGACCCGCAATTCCAAGGACAAGGATTACATGCAGGACAAGCTGCGTTCTGCTGTCTGGCTGATGAAGAGCCTCTACCAACGCCAGCGCACTTTATATAAGGTTATGGAGAGCATCGTGCGCTTCCAGAAGGAGTTCTTCCGCCAAGGCGTGACGAGCTTGCGACCGCTGATCCTGAAGGATGTGGCCGACGATATCGAGATGCATGAATCCACCATCAGTCGCATCACCACCAGCAAGTATGTCTCCACTCCGTATGGCGTGTTCGAGCTGAAGTTCTTCTTCAACAGCGCGCTGGGACTGGATGACGGCTCCCAGGTGGGCAGCGAATCCGTCAAGGCCAGGATCAAGGGTTATATTTCCAGCGAGAATCCCCGCAGGCCCTTGTCGGACGAGAAGATTGCCGACATGCTCAAGCAGGAGCTGCAGATCAATATCGCGCGACGGACTGTGGCTAAGTATCGGGGCGTGCTGGGCATTCTCTCCTCGTCCAAGCGCAAACATGTTTTTTAGCCCGCGGGACGAGTAAACCACTTTATTTTGCGTTGGATTCATCCTACACTACAGATGACTGGGAATCCCCGGTTCCACACCTCAAGTTAGGAGGACGCCTATGCAAATCAAGTACAACTTCAAGAACTTCGAGCCGTCCGACCACCTGAAGAATTACGCCTCGACCCGATTTGAAAAGCTGTTCAAGTACGACAGGACTGAGAACGCCCTGCTGCAGGCAAACCTCTCGGTGGACAAGTTTCGCCACAAGGCGGAAGTCACGTTCATCGGAGATGACTTGAACATCTCGGCGGTTGAAGAATCTGAAGACATGTACTCCACCGTTGACCTGGTTTTGGACAAGTTGGATGTCCAGGTCCGCAAGACTCGTGACAAGGCCAAGGACCATCGCCGTACGGGCAGTTCCGTACGCATGGACGTGATCAGCTTTGCTGATTCCGCCGCAGGTGAGCGCATTCCGACCATTGAGGAAAGCGATTCCTACTTGGCCAAGCCCATGGCCGTCGAAGAAGCCGCCATGCAGCTGGATTCCTTGGGGTACGAGTTTCTGGTCTTTCAGAATGCTGAATCTGAACGCATTAACGTGATCTATCTCCGTAAGAGCGGAGACTATGGACTGATCGACCCTGGGATGTAATTAAATGAATCTTGGAGACCTGCTGGAAAAGGATTTGATTTTGCCCAAGCTCAAGGCCGGGACCAAGCAAGAGGTCCTGGCCGAGCTTGTGGCGGCGGCGGCGGACAGGCTGCCTGAACTGGAGCTGGAAACGACGCTTGAGATTCTGATTGAGCGTGAAAGATTGGGCACAACGGGCATCGGGAATGGCATTGCCATCCCACATGGCAAGATGGATCACCTGGAGAATATCGTCGTGGTGGTCGGTCGGAGCGTCCAAGGGATTGAATTCGATGCCCTGGATCAAAAGCCCTGCCACATCTTCTTTCTGGTGCTGGCCCCGGAGCAGGTTGCCGGTCTGCATCTGCGCGTCCTGGCCCATATCTCCCGCCTGCTCAAAGAGGAATCCTTCAGAAACTCCTTTGTGGCAGCCGCCACAGGCGATGACCTGTGGCGGTTGCTCAAGGGGGCCTGATTGTCATGACCCTGGACAGGGCCGTGGCCGGGGAATTTCCGGTCATCATCCTCACCGGGCTTTCGGGTGCCGGGAAATCCACTGCGCTCAAGGTCTTTGAGGTCCTTGGATTCCTGACCATGGATGGCTTGCCGCCTCTGGTGATGCCGGAGATGGTGCGGCTGTTCCGCAAGCAGGATGATTTCCGGCACCGCGGCCTGACCATGGGCCTGGACGCCAGTGGCGACGACTTTGACAAGCAATGGCCACTGGCCCTTGGTCAATTGGAAGCCCTGGGTGCCAAGCCTCGCCTGGTGTTTGTGGAGTGCAGCGCCCCGGCCCTGATGCGTCGCTATGCCGCCACGCGCCGGCCCCATCCCCTGGAAGGGAATCTGGGGCTTGAGGGTGCCATGGAGGAGGAACGGCGCAGGCTGTTTCCTGTGCGCGAACGCTCCGAGTTGGTGGTGGACACCACGGATTATTCCATCCACGACTTGCGGCGGTGTCTGCAGGAGAAATGGAATTTTCTGAAGGACAAGCAGTGGGGTCTGCGGATCTATATCCTGTCCTTTGGGTTCAAGCACCGGATCCCCACGGATGCCGACTTGGTATTCGATCTGCGTTTTCTGCCCAATCCCTATTTTGACGAGACGCTCCGCCCCCTGTCGGGCCGGGACAAGGTCATTGCCGATTTTGTCTTGGGCTCCGGTTTGGGCTGCGATTTTTTGAGGCACCAACTGGAGTACCTGAACTTCATCCTGCCGTGCTATGCTCAGGAAGGCCGTTACCGACTGACCCTGGCCTTCGGTTGCACAGGTGGCCGTCATCGATCCGTGGCCACGGCCGAGGCCGTCTTTGACTCCTTGCGCAAGTCGGATTATGCAGTCTTTCTTGAACACCGTCATCTCGACCTTGAATAGGGGCCGCGCATTGCTGAGGCGGTGAGCGTCGCTGGTCCCGGGCGAATCAATTCATGAGCAAGGATTCCAAGAAGACCAAGAATGTGGGTGTGGTCGTTGTCACGCACACGGATTACGGGGCGCGGCTGATCGCCGCGGCCGAGATGATCCTCGGGACGCAGGATCATTGCGTGTCCGTGAGTGTGGATATTGCCCAGGGAATGGACGAGATCGTCGAAGCCCTTCGCCGGGCCGTGGAATCCACGGACCAGGGCGGTGGTGTGATGATTCTGACCGACATGTTCGGTGGCACCCCCACCAACCTGAGCCTGTCTTTGCTCGGGGCCTACAAACTGGAAGTCATCACCGGAGTCAACCTGCCCATGCTGCTCAAGGTTCTGGGCATGCGTTCCATCCCGCTGGCCAAGCTGGCCGACGAGGCCAAGAACGCAGGCATCCAGGGTATTGTTGTGGCTGGAGAGGTGCTACGCAAGAAAGTCGCCGGAGGGTAGGGCCGTGTTCTGGGTCCGAGTAGACAATCGTCTCATCCACGGGCAGATCATCGAAACTTGGCTGCCGTACACAAAGTCCCGCACGATCATCGTCGCCAATGATGATGTCTGTGGCGATCCTTTGCGTCAGGAGATCATGAGTCTGGCCATTCCTCATCACGTGGATAAGGCCTTTGTCCGTGTCGAGGCAACTCATGAGTATATGTCCCGCGCCTATGCGGTGGACGAACCTGACGTGCTCGTGCTGTTCGCCTCTTGTGCCGATGCCCGCCGGGCCCACGAGAGCGGCCTGGCCTTCAAGTCCCTGAATCTCGGGAACATGCATTATGGTCCGGGCAAGCAGCAGGTCTGTGCGCATGTAGCACTGGATGGCCGCGATCGGACGTGTCTGCATTATTTTGCCGATAGCGGGGTTGTCCTCGATTTTCGCTGTGTTCCCAGTGAGCACGTGCAGGTCAGCCGCTCATGGTAGGGGTTCCTGACTCGGCAGTGTTCTGTGTTCTGGCTGCCTCCTGCCTGTTCACCCTGTTTTCCTTTCTCCGTTTTTCGCTGAATCTGGGGATCGTCGAGCGGCCATTGGTTCAGGGCCTGGTCTGGGGACTGCTCACCGGGAATGTAACCCTGGCCGTCTCCGTGGCCTTGGTCTTCGAACTGTTCTGGTTGGATTTGATCCCTGCCGGGACATTCATCCCTCCCAATGCTGCGGCTGGGAATCTGGCCGCGCAGTGCTTGGTGACGGTGTTCGGCTTCAGCGATCCTGCCAGGATCGTTTTTCCCATCCTGCTGGCCCTTCCTCTGGCCTGGATCGCTTCACGACTTGAGCAGACCCATCGCCACTGGCAGGATCATGGCTACAATGTGCTGCAAGGCTGGCTGCGCTTGGATTCCAAGGCCGACTACACTCCCGGCTTGCTCCTGCGCCGCGCCATGATCCAGGCCGCCTCGGTGTACTTTTTGTTCTTCCTGCTTGCGGTTTCCCTGCTGGTGGCGTTGACTTCGTGGCTTCTTGGCCACGGGCTGCTGCATCCGCCTCTGGACATGTTTTCTTGGGGGCATCTCTGGATCGGGGCCACGCTGGGGGGCTTGCTGGCGCTCCGGGTGCCGGGATCCTATGCCCTTCTTGCCTTAGGGGCCTGTGGTGTCGCTGTGCTCAGTCTGTTCACCGGCTGAGTCCTGATTCCTGTCACAAAAATTGTGGTTTGACCTCTGATCTCCTCTTGGCAGGGACAGAGGTTTGTGCTATTTGGCACAAGCTTTATGCGCAACTGAGACGTCCAATGAATTCAGTCAATACTTAGAGGAGGATCTCCAATGCTCGTTTTCGGTCACATGAACCCGGATACCGACACCATTGTTTCCGCTATCGCCTACGCCGATCTGGCCAGCAAACTTGGCAAAACCGCCAAGGCCGTTGCCCAGGGCGCAGTGACTCCCGAGTCCGCATTCGTGCTCAAAACTTTTGGTCTGGCGACTCCTGAGGTCGTGACCTCCGTGGCTGGCCAGCAGGTCGCCGTTGTCGATACCACTGAGTTGTCTCAGTTGCCTTCCGACATGGGCGAGGCCGAACTTGTTGCCGTTGTGGACCACCACAAGCTTGGCGACCTGTCCACCTCCCAGCCCCTGGAAATGTGGGTCTGGCCCGTGGGTTGCACCGCCACCGTGCTGAAGAACATGTACGACTTCTACAACGTCGAGATCCCCAAGGGCATCGCCGGCGCCATGATGTGCGCCATCTTGTCCGACACCGTCATGTTCAAGTCCGTGACCTGCACCGACGCTGACAAGAAGGCCGTTGAGGCCCTTGCCAAGATCGCTGACGTTGCTGATCCCATGGCTATTGGCCTGGAGATGTTCAAGGTCAAGAGCGCCGTGGACGGCACCCCCATCCGCGAGTTGGTCTTCCGTGACTACAAGGACTTCGACATGGACGGCCATGGCGTTGGCATCGGCCAGCTGGAAGTTGTCGACGGTGCCATGCTGCTGCCCCTGGTCGACGACCTGTACGCCGACATCAAGAAGGTCAAGGAAGAGAAGGGCCACCACACCGTGATCCTGATGCTGACCGACATCATGAAGGAAGGCTCCGAGATCCTGTACGTGACCGATGACAAGAGCGTGTTCAAGAAGGCCTTCGGCATCGACGCCGCGGACAAGAGCTTCTGGATGAAGGGCTGCATGTCCCGCAAGAAGCAGATTGTACCCGACTTCCAGGGCAAGGCTTTCAAATAAGCTGATTTGATCGCAAGGCCTTCGGGCCAGTTATAAAGCCCGGCACGGTTCTCCGTGTCGGGCTTTTTTTTGGTTCCGTTGGACGGGGCAGGGATGAATCTTTCCCCGAAATCTTCAGGCGCATGCCCGGCCCCCGAATACGGTGACCAAACAGATCCAGCGCCGGCCTTTCCCTCCCTGAAACCCTGGTGTAGTGTGGTGGGTGTCCTATGGCTTGCGAGTCGGTGTCCAGGGGGCCGACTTGGTTTTTTTATTGTCTGTCGTGGTGGTTCGTCTTCATCATCCAACCATCCAAAGGAGCTGCTATGGATTACAACGCAATTTTGACTCCCTATTCCGAGGGGCAGACCATCAACGTTGTGATTGAGATTCCAAAGGGCTCATCCCACAAGGTTGAATTTGATCGGAAAAGGAAAATCATGGTCTTGGACAGGGTTGAACCCGCCATCTTCGCAAAGCCGGTCAACTATGGTTTCATCCCGGCGACCCTGGATGACGACGGGGACGAGCTGGATGTCCTTTTTGTCACCGACGAGCCCATGCCCGTCGGCGTGGTCGCCGAAGCCAACGTGCTTGGCGTGCTGGAATTCGAAGATGACGGCGAAATGGACCACAAGGTCATCTGCGTCCCTGCGGATGATCGGAACACCGGCAATCGTATCGCCTCCCTTGCCGACCTGGGGAAGCAGTGGCAACAGCAGATTGAACATCACTTCTCTCATTACAAGGACCTCAAGAAGCCGGGCACGACCAAAGTGCTGGGCTTTGGCGATGTCGCGAAGGCTCATGAAGTCATTCGGGAGTGCATTGAACGCTGGAATAATCAGAGCTGAGCGCTGCGGCCTTCCTGGGCCCTTGGAGGAATTGACGATCAAGTCCGTGGCTTGCGAGGCCGTGCGACTGGATTTTTTGTCCTACGCCCCGCAACCGGCGCTGTAAGCCGCTGGACGTGCAGCGCTGGGAAACGGGCTGCCCGGAAGGACATCCTGCCCCTGGCTGTGCCGCATTCCCGGCGAGAAGGCCTTCTTCTGCACCATCCAGGAGGTCGCCCGAGGTCTGCCGCTCCCCTCCTGGAATCGTCAGCACGTCCGCATGACATGCTGCCCAGGCTTGGGGCGTGAATGAGCCAAAGAAGCCCGACACGGAGAACCGTGTCGGGCTTCTTTGGGTTCTTCGGCAGCGCAGCGTAAACCGCTGCGGGAAATCTACCTAGGCCTGATTGCTCTGCAATTCGGCGAGCTCGGCTTGCTTGGTCATCAGCTCCTGTTGCTTGACCTTGAGTTCGTCCTTGCTTTGCTCATCGGTTTTACCCTGGAGTTCGCTGATTTCCTGTTCAAGCTCCTCGATTTCCTCCTGCAAATTCTCGATTTGGTCGGAACTGCTGGTGCTGGCGCTTTCCTTGCTCGCTTCGCCCTTGGCGCTGCCCGCGGACTGCGTTTGCCCCTGGGACGGTTTCTGCTCATCCTGCTCGGGTGATTTCTTCAGGTCTCCTTCAGGCGAATTCTCGCTCTTCTGGACGAATTCCAGGGCCTTGGCCAAGGCTTCCGGGGAAAAACTCACCTGATCCTGGGGGTTGAGCCCCTGGTTTTCCATATCCGTTTTCAGCTTCTCCATCTGGTCCTTGGGAGGCGGATTGAGGCCCAGTTGCTGAAGTGCATCGGCCTGCTGGGATGAAATGCCCACCTGAGTTGAGAAATCCGGGACCATATCCGTCATGGCGACCTCCTGTGTGGTAGCTGTGTTCTCTCTCTGTCCTTATCGGTGCGTTCTGCCACGTCTATAGGGCGTTCTGTATTAAGATTTGTAATGCGCTGGTCGGGGACAGGTCTGTTAAATCCGGATGGAGCAGGCAATACCGGGCAACGGGGTTCATTGCCGGCGAAGACGCAGCGTCTGTGACAGGATGGTTGATATTATAAAGAGACGTATGGTACTGGATGCAGGAACCTATGCACCAAGGGGAGGTTGTCCGGCGTGAGAGATCAAGTGTTCCTGACGGCTGAGGAGGCCCGTGAGGCCGTGCGTATTGATTTCATGACGTACGGGTCGCAGAAGGAGCTTATGGCTTCCGTCCTGCCCTTGCTGGCGGGGCGCGAGGTCAGGCCGTACGTCCCTGAAGCCATTACACGGGAGCGGTTGGTCTCGGTTCTTGAGGCCGTTGATCTTTCACTGGAAGACCTGGCTGCCTTGTGCTCACTCGTGTTCAACGCCTCGGCCCGGGTGGGATGCGACCGCCATGAGCAACTTGGCATTTGGGTCGATACGGGGATGGAGTCCTTTGTCTGCACCCGCTGCGGGCAGTGTTGTCTGAAGCTTGATTTCCATCGGGACTGTACGTCCAAGGATGTTCAACGTTGGCAAGACAATGGCCGTCATGACATCCTGGCCTGGGTGGGAGAGGAGTCGGGACCCGATGGACAGGTGAACTACCGTATCTGGCGTCATCCGAACACCCCGCTGTATACCGAAACCTGCCCTTGGCTTAGACGTATCCCTGGGGACAGAGCCTTTGTCTGCACCATCCAGGACATGAAGCCCGAGGTCTGTCTCTCTTATCCGGGGACGGCCAAGCACGCCCGCATGACGGGTTGCCCCGGGCTTGGGCGGGACTGAGGAGGTCAGCATGAGCATCAACGCTGTCCCTGCCGGTCTTGAACAGGAACGGCTCGGGATTGAAAAGGAAGAGTTGCGGCTCGAACGCAGGAGAATGTCTTTTGAGTTGTGCAAGTGGTTCCTCGGCGGACTGTGCATTGTCATCTCGTTCCTGATCGTGACCCCACGGGAGCAGAATCGGTTGGATCAAGCGCTCAAATTGGACGCGCAAAAGGCCTATCTGTCTTCCATGGATACAAAGGACCCTGAATTGTGGCTGAGAAAATTGGAATATCTGAGCATCGTCGCACAAGGTGATGAGAAGTTTGAAAGCTTCATCGCCAACGAAAAGAAGAGGGTCATTCAGATCATCGACGATAATGCCAAATTAGCGGAAGCGGTTGCCGCAAAACATAAGGCTGAGGAGGATTTCAAAAAAATTCAGATTCGTCTTGGAGAGGTTGAGGGCAAAATGGCGCCGGGTGCGAAGACGTCCGACGCACAAGTGGCCAAGTTGAAGGACGAACTGGAAATACTCAGAGTGTACAGAGATAGTATTTACCTGACACTTGCCGCCCTTGGCGGGGTGATTTTTAGGCAGCGTTTTTGGCTGCCTTTTCCTTGGTCTTTTCATCCTTGGGCAGACCGTCCAGAAAGACCTGATTCGGAGTCCTGCCATT
>JAHIUW010000011.1 GCA_018816865.1 Pseudomonadota bacterium | reverse complement strand
GGTGGCCAGGGGGGTCTTGACCGCGATGCCCTCGGGGTTGGCCTTGCCCACCTGGCCGGTGACCATGCGGAAGGTGCCCTGGGCCATGTTGACCAGCATGCTGCTGGCCGAGGCGTTGGCGGGGTCGAAGATGAAGCTGTCGATGGTCTGGCTGGCGTTCTCGCCCTGGGCCAGGATGGACTCGTCCGCCAGTTTGATCTGTACGGAACTGCCCTGGGCGGTGAGGATGGTCTCGCCCATATGGATCGGACTGCCCTGGGCCAGGACGTGTTCTTCGCCGCCTAACATAGCGTGCACATCGCCGCTCAGGGCGACGACTTCGCCAATGATCTGCATGTTGAATTCCTCCCCTCAGAAGAAACGCGACAAGTATTTTAAACTGTTTAGAAAGGTGCAGAAATCTATAGCAGGGCTGCAGTAGGGCTGCAACAGGTTGTTTTATCCCGTGAAATGGTCTGTTCCAGGCCAGGGGTTAAGCCGGTGCGTGGCGCAGAGCATGGGAATTCAGGCGGGGATGGGTGAGTTGCGATCAGGGCCTTGAAATGTGCAACGCCCGTCTGGAATTCCAGGCGGGCGTTGGGTGTTGTGTGGGCAAAGTGGTCTGCGGGATCAGCTGTGAACGTGGATATCCGTGGCCTGCACGAGATCTCCTTCCACCGTGGCGATGAGCACGGCGTTGCCACCAGTACAGAAATCCGGGTCGTACCAGAGGTTGTGGTCGTCATCGAAAACAAAGCCTTTGCCGGAGGTCGCAACCTCGTTGGCGGTGTCGGTGTATGCTGCGGACGGGGTGAAAAATGAACCGGCACCGGGGGTATTATCGTACATGGTTACGGGCACCGGATCGGATATCATGAAACCGCCGGCGTTCAAAAAGTAAAACGAGTCCACCCCGGTCTGGAAATCCTTGATGGTGTCCCCTGCATGGGCAAGGCCATCGTAGCGGAAGGTGTCGGCGCCCGAACCACCCCACAGTGTGTCCAGGCCGACGTGGCCATAGAGGGTGTCGTCGCCGGTGCCGCCCACGAGGAGGTCGTTTCCGATGCCTCCATCGAGACTGTCGTTGTCCGTGCCGCCAAAGAGGGTGTCGTTGCCATCAGCTCCCCAGAATTGGTCGTCACCGCCGTAACCGCGGAACAGCTCGTTATTGGCATTGCCTACGTCGGAGTCGTCGGCTGCGGTGTAGTCGTGGATATAGGCCTCGGCGATGTCCGAGGTGTCCCAGAGTGAGCCGTCGTCGTCGCCGTTGGTGACGGTGGAGTGGAGGGTGATGCCGCCGTGGTCGTCTTCACCTGTGCCGCCCGTGCCTGGAATAGTGTCGAGGAGATCATCTTGGCCGGAGCCCCCCAGGGTGTCATCCGTGACACCACCGCCTAGGTGGTTGCCTTCGCCGGTCAGGGCCTGGAAGAGCTCCTGCAAGGTCTGGTTCGGTTGTCCCTCGGTGCCGAAGATCGAGTCGAACAGCTCGGCCATGTCGGTGGTTCCGTCGTGGGTCCCGTCACCTCCGTCTGTGTCATCACCGTGGTCTCCGCCATCGGGGGCGTCGTCGTCTCCGCCGCCTGCCTGACCATCGGCTCCGTCATCGCCGTAGAGGCCGTCCTCGGGAAGGCCCAGGAGGGGCACGGCGGCCTTGAAGAAGGCCTTCTCGAAGTCGGAATAGGTGCGGATCTCGCCGAAGGTGCCGTCGGCCAGGATGTCCAGGATGGAGTTCACCGCCGTCAGGAAGCGGGTGCCCTGCTCGGTGGTGATGGTCACGTCCAGGCCGTCGTAGAGGAAGCAGCCGACCTTGGCGATGGCCCCCTGGATGTCCAGGTCGATGCCCGTGCCGCGGATGCCGATGGAGGCCAGCGGGGTCTGCACGGCGATGCCCTCGGGGTTGGCCTTGCCCACCTGGCCGGTGACCATGCGGAAGGTGCCTTGGGCCATGTTGATCAGCATGCTGCTGGCCGAGGCGTTGGCGGGGTCGAAGATGAAGCTGTCGATGGTCTGGCTGGCGTTCTCGCCCTGGGCCAGGATGGAATCGTCCGCGAGATGGATCTGCACGGAACTTCCCTGGGCCGTGAGGATGGTTTCGCCCTGATGGATCGGGCTGCCCTGGTCCAGGATGTGTTCTTCACCGCCTAACAGAGCGCGCACATCGCCGCTCAGGGCGACGACTTCCCCAATGATTTGCATGAACTCCCCTCCGCTCAGAAGGACCGCGACAAGTAGTATTTGAAATTGTTTAGAAAGGAGATCGTATTCTTAGCAGGGCCGATGGGGTGGCGCAACAGGTTGTTTTATCCCGTGAAATGGCCTGTTCCAGGCCAGAGGTTAAGCCGGTGCGTGGCGCAGAGCATGGGAACTCAGGCGGGGGTGGGTGAGTTGCGATCAGGGCCTGGAAATGTGCAACGCCCGTCTGGAATTCCAGGCGGGCGTTGTTGGCAAAGGGGCTGGTGGATCAGATGGGCACGAGCACGATGTCGGTGACGAGTAGGTCATCGCCCTGGACATGGGCCACCAGCTCCTCTCCTCCCGGGTTCGCGTTGGCGAGATCGGTGTCGTACCAGAGGTCGCCGTTGCCGTCGAAGACGAAGCCCTTGTCGCCGGTACTCGAACTGCCCGTTGCCCCGCTGTAGGCTCCGCTCACAGTGAAGAAGGAGGCTGTGCCGGGGTGGGTCTCTCCGCCGGAGGACATGGTGTCCGTGATGTTGTAGCTGGTACCGTAGAAGACGATATCGTCGATACCGCTGACAAAGTCCTTGATGGTGTCGCCGCCTTCGCCCTGCTGGTAGTATTCGAATCTGTCCGCGCCCGTGCCTCCCCACAGGGTGTCGGCTCCGTCCTGCCCGGCAAGGCTGTCGTCGCCGGTGCCGCCCACGATGAGGTCGTTTCCGGCCATGCCGCTGATGATGTCGTTGTCATTGCCGCCGAACAGGGTGTCGTTGCCGTCGTAGCCAGCGAGATCATCGTCGCTGCAATAGGCGCGCATCAGGTCATTCCCTGGGGTACCCGAGAGGTTGTTTACGCCGCTGTCGCCATCGACGACATTCGCTCCTGCAGTACTGAAGCCGCTGCCATCGTCGTCGCCATTGGTCACGGTGGTGTTTCCGCCATCGCCGGTTTCGCCATCGCCGGTTCCAGGGACGGTGTCGTCAGTATCGTCGTCATCGCCGGTTCCAGGGAGAGAATCGCCTGCGGCGCCCCCCGCGAATGTGTCTCCTCCGGTGGCGCCCGTTCCTGTCAGGGCTTCAAACAGTTGCTGGAGCAAGTCGGTAGGCTGCTCCTCGGTGCCGAAGACCTCCTCGAACAATTCACCCAGGTCCGTGGTGTCGCCTTCGGTTCCATCGCCGTCACCGCCGTCACCGCCGTCACCGCCGTCGCCTCCATCGCCTCCATCGCCGCCGTCACCGTCATCGCCACCATCGCCATCGTCACCGCCATCGTCGCCATATTGGCCCTCGTCCGGGAGGCCGAGAATGGGCGCGGCGGCCTTGAAGAAGGCCTTCTCGAAGTCGGAGTAGCTGCGGATCTCGCCGAAGGTGCCATCGGCCAGGATGTCCAGGATGGTGTTCACCGCCGTCAGGAAGCGGGTGCCCTGCTCGGTGCTGATGGTCACGTCCAGGCCGTCGTAGAGGAAGCAGCCGATCTTGGCCAGGGCCCCCTGGACATCAAGGTCGATGCCCGTGCCGCGGATGCCGATGGTGGCCAGTGGGGTCTTGACCGCGATGCCCTCGGGGTTGGCCTTGCCCACCTGGCCGGTGACCATGCGGAAAGTGCCCTGGGCCATGTTGACCAGCATGCTGCTGGCCGAGGCGTTGGCGGGGTCGAAGATGAAGCTGTCGATGGTCTGGCTGGCGTTCTCGCCCTGGGCCAGGATGGACTCGTCCGTCAGTTTGATCTGCACGGAACTGGTATTGGCTGTAATGATGGTTTCACCCAGGTGTACGGGGCTACCCTTGACGAGGATGCGATCTTCACCGCTTGCCACGGCGCGGACGTCGCCGCTCAAGGCGGTGACTTCTCCGATGATTTGCATGGTGTCTGCCTCCTCCGAAGATTGTAATGCATCGACTATAGCAAATTGTCAGGAAAGGTAAACGGTTTGCATGGAAGCATGGCGCATCACTACAATATTGTATGTATCACAAAGGGATACTTGCAATAATGTCTGATGCCAGCCTTGCACCGCCTGGTGGCTGCAGCAAAAACGACCACCAGTGTGGTGGCCGCGGGGGATGGCTTTGGGGAGGTTGTTCAGGGTGCTGGTCTGGTGGCTTCGCCTGACGAATGAGCAGGGGTGGGCTGGAGGCCACGGCGTGTGAGGAGGGCTTTGAGAGTTTGTTTCCTGAAAAAAAGACTCAGCTGACGCCGGGTTCGTCGGCGGCCAGGGCGAGTTGGGCCAGCACCTCGTCGCAGGCCTGAGCGTAGTCGCCGGAATCAGAGGCGGCGGTGGTTCCATCGCTGTAGATGAGTGAGGTCTCGTAGCTGTCCCAGTTGCCATCGTCGTCGGCGTCATAGAGGCTCACGATGCGTTGGGTGCCGTCGTCATAGAGCAGGTTGGAGGTGCTCTGGTCCCAGTTGCCATCGGCATCGGAGTCGAACATGGTTTGGGTTTCCGTGGCTCCGTCGTCGTAGAGAGTCGTGGTCGTTGTCTCCGAGGAGATGATCTCCTGGGTCCATTCCGTCTTGATGACTGGAATTGGAATACTGATGTAGAACCATCCGACATGGATGCGTATGAACTCGAAGCCCAGGGAATACTGGGGCACGGAGATGGTCGTGTCGCTGGTCGTGGTCTCGGAACTCAGCGCCGAAGCGTTCCAGGCGTCGTAGTCGGGGGTGTCCTCTGCTTGTGTCAGGTCATCCGACTCACTACCGCCGAAAAGGGCTTCTGAGTCGGGGGAAAAGCGAAATACTGGGGCAGAGTTCTGTGGGCAGCTATTCTGAAAAATGTTGTTCGCTGATTCCATGCTCGAGGATGAATCCATGGCTTCAGCCCCGGGCGAGAGGTAGGAGTCAGCTGTGTCGTAACTGTCGTTTCGGGGGCTGCTCTGGGCGTTGTTCTGGTCGATGAAGTCGGGGCTGCTCTGCATTGCAGCGGTGGTCCCGGAGAGTTCCTCAGTGCCGTTTTCGTGGGGAGCGTCCTCAGCAACCTCGGTTTGTTCCTGGCCGTTCCCCCCCAGCCAGCGGTTGAACAGGGAGGACAACTCGTCGTGCTGGTTCTCAAGGAGTTCGCGAACGTAGCCGAACAGCGTCTGCGCATGCTCCCCGTGAGCTTCGAAAGGTGATTCGTGCGGCGCGGTCATTGCCAGAGTTGGCTCGGCAGTGGTGCCCAATTCGGCGTCTAGGCTGGTGGTGGGAACCAGCTCGCCGGGCGTCTGGAGCCAGGAAAGGGCATGGCCAGGGGCTGTTCCGTGGTCTCCGAAATAGGTCTCGAACAGTGTCAGCAGGTTGTGGCCGTCACCGTAGTCTTCGTAGTGGATGTCGGCGTCCCCGAAGCTGGAGTGGTGGGCTTCGCGCCCCACGTCCTCGTTTGTGTCGTCCTCTTCCTGGGAGGGCGTCTGTTCGGCGCGCGTGGCCTCGTCCGTGGTGTCTGCCAAGAGCGGTGCTGCGGCCTTGAAATAGGCCCACTCAAAATTGCTGTATTCCCGGGGGATGCCCAGAATTCCTCCGGCCAGGATATCCAGGATGCTGCCCTGGGAGTCTATGGTGGCGGTCCCGAGGGCCGTGGTTACCAGAAGCTGGGGGCTGTCGGTCATGGAGCTACCGACCTGGGTCAGGCCGTCGCGGACAAGGATGTCGCCGCCATGCTCGTCCATCCGGATGCCGGCCATGTCGGAGGAGATATGGATGCCGCCTTCGTGGTTGGAGGCGATGCTCCCGGAGGTGATGCGCAGGGTGCCCTGGTTCAGGTGCAGGTTGAGGGTCCAGTGGTCCGGCTGATCGGGATTGAATGAAAAATTCAGGACCACGAGACTGGACAGTTCGCCCAGGGAGATGACGGTGCCATCTGTAAACACGGCTTCGGCATGGGCACCAGCCGAAGTGCAGAGGCTGGCTCCCGTAGGGATGCCCGCACCGGGACCTGCTTCCTGTTCAAGACCCTCGATGAGGATGCTTGTGGGCCCCTCGCTGGTGGAGATTGTCGCGATGCTGTCCATTGTAACCTTCTAGATGCATTGACAAAGCTGTCGGCTGCTTGAAATCATGAATGTTTATATCCAAAAGCAGATTGGAAATCAAATATTATACCATTAAATACGCAAGCTTGCATATTGGCTGGAGTGGTGCAGGATGTATCGCGCGGGGAATCGGCGACGGGCCTGTAGAATCCACTGTGTGGTCTGCACCAGGCCGAAATATGCGTGTGTAAGGTTGCTGGAGTTGAAGATATCAGTAAAGTGTGCGATACAATCAAACAGCACGACTGTTCGTTGGCCTGTTTGAGTCATTGGGGAACGCAGCATTATGTTCGATACTCCTGCAAAACGTGTCCGAGAGGACGTGGCCAGGGCCAAGAAGGCATTGACCAAGGGTGATGTTATGAAATCCCTTGAGAATTTTGTCTCAGCAGTGCAGGAAATGATGAGCTCTCAGATTTTCGGCAGGGAGAAATTCGAGGTGGAGGTGCATATTCATGAGTATCTCAAGGATTTCAACCGTCATCCCGATGTGAAGCGATTCTTTGCGAATAAGAATATCCATGTGACCCCCTACGTGAAGTTCACGCGCGGCGAGGAGCGGCCTCTGTTGCAGGCCGTGGAGCAGATCTTGGCCGAGATGAACGCGGGACAGAAGCAGGCAGAGCAGGCTGTAGAGGTCAAGAAGGAACGCCGCAAGGAAGAACTGCTGGAGAAGGGACAGTTCTTTTTGGATAAAAAGGATTTGATCAAGGGCAAGAGTATCCTGCGCAACGTGGCCGAGGAATTCGGGCGTGAGGAAGGGGTCTGCACAGACATTGGCCATAGGCTTCTCAGGGCTGGCCTTGATCTTGAGGCTGGGGAGATTCTTGAGTTGGCCCTGGAACAGAACTCCAGGGATAGCCATGCCATGGCTCTGGCGGTGCAGGCCTACAAGAACGCTCGCGAATATCCCAAAATGGAAAAGATGTATAAACTCGCCCTGAGGAATTTTGGGGCCCATCCCAAGACGCTGTTGCACATGGCCGAGATGTATCTTGATTGGCGCAAATACGACGAGGCCTATGATTTCGCCAAGCAGGCCCTGGGTGGCGACAGCTCCCTGACCGAGGCCCAGGCGATCATCGATACCTGCGGCAAGAGAATTTTTTCGAGGTGACGTGTCTGGATTCCCACAAAAAAGCCCTTCCCACTGGGAGGGCTTTTTTGTGTGGTCGGTGACTGCTGTCGGATTGCATCGTGAGGAGCCCATTCTGCCGGATGGCTTTTTTGCGGGATAGCGGGTGTCTGCGGCTCTTTGGCCCGTAAAGGGATGCTCAGGTCAGGCGCCTCTGGTCGGCCTGGACGGTTTGGGCCAGCGTTCTGCCTGCCATGCGGGCTTTTTCAATCAACTCCGGGTGTTTTGCAATAATTCCTCGGTCAAAGAGCTGCAGGATGGGCAGCTCGGCCACGATCTCATATCCGTGGGCCTCAAGGGGCAGGCGCATGGCTTCGAGAGCAAAGCCCATGTCTTTTTTGTCGGCTTGCTCGGCGATGGCCCCGATGACTGCCTTTCGCCCCTGCCCGGCCAACCTGCTGGACCACGCCCGAGGCCTGGTCTTTTTAAAATCATAAAAACAGTACAGTCTGTCGATGAACGCTTTCATCCAGGCCGTAATATTGTAGTTGTGTACGGGAGAGATGAGGACGAGGCCTTTGGCTTCCTGAATCTGTGGGTACAGGAGTGTCATTCCGTCATGAAATTTGGTGCAGATTTTGTCTTTTCTGCATTGTTCACACCCTACGCAGGACTCGTACCTGTAGTCCCGCAGGTGGACCTCCTGGATTGGAACCCCAACTTCTCGAGCCCCACCGACAATGGCCTTGAGCATGGTGTGGGAGTTGCCGTCTTTTCTGGGGCTGCCCTCGATGGCGAGTATCATTTGAGCCTCGTGGATGCTGTTGGGGGGTACAAGATTGAACTGTAATGTGTTCCTGGGTTGTTGTCACTGGACCCCGAAGGCGTCTGTTGCTCCGCTCCGTGTCTGTGATGCCGGCGTGGTGGTTCAACCACCATCGGGAGAGGCTGGGGCGCGCCTCTCCCGATGGAAGATTGACGGAGGAATGCAGAGTGAAGGGAGGCTAGTTCTGTTCGCGATGCACCGGAAACAGGCCGAAGGATTGGGCCGTGGGCATGACCTCGATGCGGTTGAAATTGACATGGCTCGGGGCCTTGGCCACGTAATGCACGACGTCGGCGATGTCCTCGCCCGTGAGGGGCTGCATGCCGGAATAGACATTGTCTGCCTTGTCCCGGTTGCCCTCGAAACGGACCACGGAGAATTCGGTCTCGGCCATTCCGGGTTCGATGTTCGTCACACGCACCCCTGTGCCGTGCAGGTCGGCCCGCAGGTTCAGTGAAAACTGCTTTACGAAGGCCTTGGTGCCACCGTAAACATTCCCTCCGGGATAGGGCCAGTTTCCGGCGATGGAGCCCAGATTGACCACCAGCCCGCTGCCGCGTTCGACCATGCCGGGAAGCACGGCTCGGGTCATGGCCACCAGGCCCTTGATGTTGGTATCGATCATGGTCTCCCACTGGTCCAGGTCGCAGCGTTGCGCCGGTTCCAGGCCCAGGGCCAAGCCAGCGTTGTTGACCAGGACATTGATGGCCTGGAACTCAGCGGGTAGGGCGGCCATGAAGTCGCGGATGGCCCTCGAGTCGCGTATGTCGAAGGTGGCTGTGTGGACCAGGGCGGGGGCAAGTTCGATTGCCAGGGCTTCCAGGCGTTGGCTGCGCCGTCCGGTGATGATCAGTTTCCAGCCATCGGCGGCGAAGCGTCGGGCCATGGCCTCTCCGAACCCGGAGGTGGCACCGGTGATGAGAATCGTTTGAGACATGGTTTGCTCCTTGTATATATTCTGCGGATAGGTCACCCCAGAGTGTTGCTGATATGCTAGGGTGAGTAAAGGGCATGATTGTCATCATGACAACCCGGGGCGTGGTGCAGGGGTATCCCCCTCCCTGAATTGTCCGCCTTCAACGCCAATGCTTAGGGATTGCCGCATTATTCTAACAGAGTGAGAGACTGGATCGTGTTGCCTTATCTGTCCGTGAAATCGAAGCTCGTTCTGGCGTTGTCGGCGATCATGCTCGTGGCCGTTGTCGGCATCAGCGTGGTCAACTACCAGGTTTCGCGCGAATCCATCAGGGAAGAGTTGCTCACCTCCGGGCTGCCCCTGACGCGGGACAATATCTATTCGGAACTGCATCGGGAGCTGATGCGGCCGATCTTTTTGTCCTCGCTCATGGCGCGCGACACGTTTGTGCGGGACTGGGTGCTGAACGGAGAGCGGGACCTGGCAAAGATCAGCAAGTATCTTCTGGAGATCAAAGAGAGGTATGGTTTCTTCACTTCTTTCTTTGTCTCCGATGAGACGCTTAATTATTATACTCACGATGGGATTCTGAAGCGTATCTCGCGCATGAACCTGCATGATGTCTGGTTCTATGAGTTTGTGGCGCGTGGCGTGGAATACGATTTGGACGTGGATACCAATGAGGCGGGCGATGGCGAGTTGACCATCTTCATCAACTACCGCGTCGAGGACTACGATGGCTCCCTGCTGGGGGTCGCGGGCGTCGGCCTGAATTTGGATTGGGTGGCAGGGGTCCTGCATTCCTTCCGCGAAAAGTACGGCCGTCGCGTCTACCTTGTCGACCCCTTTGGCACGATTCAGGTCCATTCCGACAGGTCGCTGATCGATTGCGCTTCCATCCACGAGATGCCGGGAATCAGCTCCATCGCCCCGGCGATCCTTGCCCTTGGCGATGAACCCACGACCTTTGAGTATGACATCGAAGACCGCCATATTCTGCTGTCGGTGCGCTACATTCCGGAGTTCAACTGGTATCTGCTGGTTGAACAGGACGAGCAGGCTGCCCTGAGCTCGGCGCGAAGGAATTTCATCCACACCCTGCTGCTGGGTGGAGTCGCTTGGCTGGTGATCATCAGTGTCTCCGCCATTGCCGTGAATCACTACCAGAACCGTCTGGAGCGCATGGCCGTGACCGACCCCCTGACCGGGGCCGCGAACAGGCGGGAATTGGTGATTCGGTTTGATCGGGCGGTCTCCCGGTATCAGAGGGGAGGCGGGGCCTTTTCGATCATCGTGATGGATCTGGACGGCTTCAAGATGATCAACGATGAGTTGGGGCATTTGCAAGGCGATCACGTCCTGGCTGGGATGACCCTCGGTGTGCGCGGTATGTTGCGCCCGGATGATTTGCTGGCACGTTGGGGCGGTGACGAATTTGTGGTTCTTGCCCGGGGGGGGCTGGGCGAGGTGGCCGCCTTGGCGGAGCGAATCCGGCAGAGCGTCGCTGCACTGACCTTTGAGGGGCTGAGCAGGGAAGGGGCCGTGACCGTCAGTTGCGGTGTCGCCGAATACCGCGAGGGGGACAGTCTGGACTCCCTGACTGGCAGGGCCGATAGCGCGGTCTACAGGGCCAAGGCCTGCGGTCGCAATCAGGTGGCGCTGGCTTCGATTTAGCCTTTGAGCGCGCGCGCTCGGATAAAACCCGCGTAGGCGAGGCAGACGGCGGCCAGGATGGTCAGGCCCAGGCCGATGTTTTTATTTTGAGCGGACGGCTCTGGCGTGAAGACCGCCAGGGCCGTTTTTCGTTCAGGGATGCCGGCAGCTGCAACCAGCCAGCCGTTGTCCAGCCGGAGTGCGGCGGGCAACGGCCCGCGGCAGAATTCCCCCAGCCGCAGGCGTAGGGCCGGGCCGGGGACCAAGCCCGCCAGAGGCATGACCGCTCCCTGTTCTGGTGCAAGCACCCAACCCGCGTCCTCGGTCTTTCCCATGAACGTCGCCAATGCGGCGGCATCCGCTTCGCCTCGGAGGTGCCAGCCGCGTCCCTCCTTGGTCAAACGACGGGAAAAAAGCACCCTTGGTGCTGCGTCCGGGGCGGGATAGATGCCGCCTGAGAATCGGGCCGGACCGGCTGCGTCCCTGAACCAGGGAAATGATTCGTGCAGGGAGCCGGTGGTTGCCCCGCCCCAGACCGTGCGCCCTGTGTCGTTGATCACGGCAAGGTCAGTGAATGCGGGGGCCATGGCGCGCAGTTGGGCGGTCAACTCCAGAGCCGAGCTGGGGTCCAGGGCCTTGATGGGGGTGACCTGTGCCGCGAAATCGCGAAACGTGGCTTCCTGGCTGTTTAACCAGTGGGCGCTCTTGATGGCCCGTACGGCGACGGCATCGGCCAGTACCTCCTGCGCTTGTTCCACGGCCCGGTTGTGTTGGCGGTGAAAGGCAATGGCACAGATGGCCAATGCGGCGGACAGGATCACCAAGGTCAGGACGGTGCGCTTGGCCTGTCTAGAACTGGGGGGGCTCATGCTGGGCGGGTTCCTTCACTGGGGCGAGTCGGATGTTGGCCGGAGGGGAGGGCCTTGGGTTTGAATACTCGCCCGAGGTGCGGTCGCCTGGGCGTTGACATCCCGGGAGCTTGGCAAAAAAAAGGCCCCCGCGTCAATGCAGGAGCAGGCAGGGCTGGGCCATGGGAAAAGGTTCAGTCGCCGGCGATGTCGCTGAAGATGTTCATGCTGATGCGGCCGATGCTGGGTTCGTAGCTGCCGGACTTGATCTTCGCGCGCAGCTGTTTGATGAGCTCCGACCTGTCACGTTGCCGCTCGTCTTCGGTGTAGACGGGCTCTTCGCTTTCACTCAGGCCAGGATGGCTGAGGTCCATATCTTCGTGCCGCTGTTTCATACCTTCCTTAATCGGCATTGGGCCCGGGAAGTTTATGGGGCGTTTTTGGCCTGAACAGTGGAAGTCCCTCCGGAGAGACTTGGGGAGCATTTAGGCGATAACCACCTATCTCTTTAAGGCTGCTGCGTTCAACTCGCTGTGATTGCTCTTTTTATTAAGACGGAATTGGGAACGGAAAAAGTGCGATTATGATGGCCCGGAGCCGTGCCAGTCTGGAGAGTTGGGGTCTGGGCTGGCCGTGGGTGCAGCCTTTGTGGCCACATGGAACGGTGGCTCCCTGCGTGTTCTCTAGAGGGGCCGGTGCCTGGGGGCAGTGAGGGTGCCCTCGAGGGAGGTGTGAATCGCGTAACTGGTCAGGAAGGCGGGATGAGAGTTCATTGTGTGCTGCCAGGAGTTTTGTCGCAATGGAAACGCTCACGGCAATATGCATTCTTCTCTTCAATGGCGCGCCGGGAGCCTTTGAAAGCAGGCATGATGTGTGTAGAGCTTTCTCTTGAGTTTATATCGAAAGGCTCTTGCTCTCTTTATTTGCCCGGAGTACAGAGAAACAAAAATACCTATAGCACAGATGGTTGAGCGATATGTCGCGGGTGCGAACACTGAGTCTGGTTTGAGCCGCCCAACCCGTGGGGCAAGGCTCTTCGTAGGATCGGGGATAATGCACTTCGGTGCAAGAAGGAGGCAGACAGGATCGATTGAAAGTTTAGGAGGTGAGGTATGGCTAACGGTGCAGACAGAACCCCGGTCTTGCAGAACGAGGACTGGTGGTCATGTTTCATTGGCTGGTTGTTTATCGTGCTGGCGACATTCCATCTGTTGCCGGCCACCCCGAAAATCGGGACATGGACGGAATTGTCCCAAATCTTTCCCCAGGGCTGGGGCACGGTGTCAACCACCGTCCTTTTTTTTCTTATCTCTCTGGCATCCACCTACGTCGCCGGTCTCTACCTGAAGTTCGACCTCAAGAAGTACATCCCCGGATTCTTTTTCATCTTTCTCCTGAGTATCGTCTCAATGATCCTGGCCAAGCAGCAGTTCTTTCATGACTGGGGGATTTCCTACGTCCTGTTTGCGCTAGTATTCGGGTTGATCATCAGCAATCTGTTCAAGGTCCCTGCCGTGCTCAAGGCCGCAGGGCAGACGGAATTCTTCGTCAAGATCGGTCTGGTGTGCATGGGCGCGACCATCATGTTCTCGGTGGTGCTCAAGGCCGGTCTGGTGGGTGTGATCCAGGCCCTGCTGGTGGCGACCACGGTCTGGTTCATGACCTACCATATCTGTCGCTGGTTCAAGGTGTCCGAGCGGTTCTCGGCCATCATCGCCTCGGCCAACGCCATCTGTGGCGTTTCTGCCACCATCGCGGCCGGTGGAGCCATTCAGGGCGACCCCAAGGAGATCAGCTACATGGTCGCCTGGGTTCTGGTCTGCGCGGTGGTTCTGGTGCTTGTGATGCCGCCTCTGGCGATCTGGATGGGTCTGCCCAACAACATGGCAGGCGCCTGGCTTGGCGGCGTTATCGACAACACCGGCGCGGTGATCGCGGCGGGTGAAGTCGTGGGCGGCAAGGCCGCTGTGGATGCGGCGGCCATGGTCAAGATGGCCCAGAATGTACTGATCGGCTTTGCGGCCTTCGGCATGGCTCTCTGGGCCTCGATGAAGCTCGACCGGGCCGAGGGGGGTGCGGCCCCGTCCCTGATGGAAGTCTGGTACCGTTTTCCCAAGTTTGTGGTGGGTTTCATGGCCGCTTCGCTGGTGGTCTCTTTTGTGTTTGAGCCCCTCATGGGCAACAAGGTCGCCGAAGGCATTGGCAAGGCCACCAATTCCTACCGCAGTTGGTTCTTCACCTTCTGCTTTGTGTCCATTGGTCTGGAAACCGACTTCAAGGAGCTGATCTCGGTTGGGGGTGGCCGGCCGGCCATCGCCTACTGGATTTCACAGACGCTCAATGCGGTCTGGACCCTGTTCATTGTCTGGATTCTGTGGTCCGGTACCTTCTTCGTGCCGCCGATCCTTCCGGATTAGGTTGGGCGGAACGAGCGAGCCTCTTTGCGGGGGGTGCCCTTGGCGCTCTCCGCAAGGAGGCCGCAGTCATCCGAAACGCATCCTGGCATCGTGCCCTGTCGGCCGGTTCATCCGATCGGTGGGAGCAACCCCAATCCGAGTGGGAGACCATGCAGCAAGTAGACTTGATCATCGCAGCGGAACAGGCCCTGGCTCGTGAATCTGCACTCGCCGTGTTGGTCAAACGCCCGCCCGCGTGGTGGCGTTCGACCGTCCCGGGAATGTTTCTGTTTGATTTTCTGGTGCGGTTGGCGGATACCCGCCGACACACCTCACGCTGCATGGCGGTGCGCAAACCCGCACTGCAGGCGGCCCAGGCCATGGCAGAGGGCCATGCCCGAGCCGATGTGATCCCTGAACTGGAACGGGGCGTGGCCGTGGCCCAGGCGGAGTTGTGGCCCGTGTCCGAACGGCTGCACGTGGAATGCGCCAAACTGGCCGGGCTGCTGGCCGATCACTACGCCCGGCTGTTGGGCGTTGAAGGCGTTGGCTATCTGGAGTTGGTGGGCAAGGCCTATCATGAACGCGCCGCTTATGAGGCCTTCCTGTCCCTGCTTGATGAGGCCGAGCGGCGGGTGGAGCAGATCCTGGCCGAGGAAATTCCTCTGCGCAAAAGGGACCGGGCCAAGCTCGACGCCCAGTGCCGGGAGCTTTCGGCCCGCCGCAGGCGGGAGAGTGAGGTGATTTTTCCCCAAGACAGCGAATCGTGAGAGCGAATGCTCATCCCCCACTGTTCTCTGCCGCGAGGTATTCCATGACCAAGACTGTGGACCGGAAGTACGCCGCCATTCGCAGGCGGGAGCGAGGCATTGCCCAGACCATTGCCGGGGGCCTGATCGGGGCCAGAAAAGTGTCCGTCTGGGAGGTCCTGATTCCCATCGTCTTCATCGTCCGCTTCGCCGGAATCCAGAAAAGAAGAGAGCTGTTCGTCGGTAATTTCCTGTATACCAAACACTTGGCCCTTGACGGGGCACGAAAAATAATGCGCAACAACGCGGTCCGCAAGGAAGTGCTCGGCGCCATCGACGAGCAGACCAAGCGGGTCCTGGTGGCGCATACCGCTGGCGTATACTCCGAAGCCATCCGGGCCTGCCAGATGAAGGAAGTGAGGCTGCTCCTGGACCATTTCGTCGGCCTGTTCAGGGCTGACGGTCTCGCGTATCCAGATCTGGTCCTGTCCGCCTACGGCAGGTATGAAAGGTACGAGGCCTTTCTGAAGCAGCTCCAAGGAATCGAGGATGAGGTCTATCGGACCTCGTGCGAGACGCTGGGCGAACAGGCGGATACCGCGTTCATCGACAAGGTGCGTGAATCCACCGGACGCATCCGCGTCCATGAGGCCGAGTTGATATTCAAGGACCGTTGAGGTCCAGCGGGTCCGAGGACCCGCCAATGAGGAGGCTTGTTCATGCTCATACAATGGGTGCTGTGCTTTGTTGGTTTCGCGTTGCTGTATTTCGGGGCGGAGTGGCTGGTCAAGGGCTCCTCGAGCCTGGCCCGGAGTTTTAATATTTCCCCCGTGGTCATCGGTTTGACCGTGGTGGCCTTTGGCACCTCCGCCCCGGAGTTGGTGGTCAGCGTGATCGCCTCCTTCGATGGCAAGTCCATGATCGCCGTGGGCAACGTGGTGGGCTCCAATATCTGCAACATCGCCCTGGTGTTGGGCCTGGCCTCCATGTTCAATCCCATTGTCTGTGACCCTTCGGTGATCAAGCGCGACATCCCCATCATGCTGGGCATCTCGCTGATCCTGCTGTTTCTGACCATGGACGACGTGCTTTCGCGGGTGGAGGGCTTCGCCCTGTTTACGGGCATCATCGCCTACACGGTGTTCAACTACTGGTCAGCCAAGCGTTTGGCCGCCCGGGGTGACACCGCCGCCCTGAACGGCATCGCCGGGGAGGTTGAGGGGATCGGCTATATCGACTCGCGACCGAAGATGATCGCCTTTGTACTGGTGGGCATCGCGGGGGTGGTGGGCGGTGCTCAGCTGGTGGTGGATGCCGCCACGGCCATCATGCAGGCGCTCGGCGTGTCCGAGAAGTTCATCGGCTTGACCATTGTGGCCTTCGGCACCTCGTTGCCCGAACTGGCCACCAGCGTCGTGGCTGCCGTCCGCAAGGAAATGGACATCTCCATCGGCAACCTTGTGGGCAGCAACGTCTTCAATATCATGGGAGTCCTGGGCGTCGCCTCCCTGGTTCGACCGATCACGATTCCGGGCGGGTTTTTTGCTTCGGGGATGTACATCGACTATCTGGTGATGATGTTCACCAGTTTCCTGCCATGGATCATGATGCGCAAGGACTATACCGTGGCTCGCAAGGAAGGAACCTTGCTGCTGTTGGTCTATTTCGGCTACCTGTTCTACCTGATCACCAAGACCCTGTACCTTTGAGCGGAAGGCTGAGTCATGACGAGGGGGCATCCACAGGGCGAGCATAGCGAGAGAAGCGGTGGCCCGAGCGGCGAAAGGAGCGGCGGTTCCAGCAACGGCTGGCGTAGCCTGTGGCCGCGTTTCCGGGACCGGGTTCTGGAGCCGTTCCGGGCTGGGCAGGCGATGGGCTTGCCTGCGCGGCGTTGGCGGCTGGTGCAGGTGGAGGCCTCCCTGGCCTGCAACCTGCGCTGCGTGATGTGCCCCTGGGTGGACATCCGCAAGGCGGCGGGCGAGGCGGGGGCCCTGATGCGCCCCGAGACCTGGGCCGCCATCCGCGAGGTCCTGCCCGACATCGGCTCTGTGGATTTCACCGGGGGTGGCGAGACCCTGCTGCAACCGAAGTTGGAACAGTGGGTGGCCGACGCGACCAACGCTGGATGCGAGACCGGGTTTCTGACCAACGCCCTGGTCCTGACCGAGGACCGTCTGCGGGCCCTGCTGGATGCGGATCTGACTTGGCTTGGCGTCTCCATGGACGGGGCCACGGCCAAGGTCTACGAGGGCATCCGCTGTGGTTCGAGTTTCGAGCGCGTCTGCGTCAACCTGGAGCGGGTGGGCAAGCTGCGCGGCGAGGGCGGTCCCAAGACCCTGATCCAGTGCGTGGTCATGCGCTCCAATGTTCATGAATGCGCGGCCCTGGTGCGCCTGGCCGCAGAGCTGGGCGTGGACGAGGTGGCCTTCAAGCAGTGCGACGTGATCCGCGGCGACAATGGCAAGGGCCTGGGGGTGTATTCCACCGAGGACAACGAGGTCCTGGGCGCGCAGATGGCCCTGGCCGAGGCCCGGCGGGAGGGACGCAGGCTGGGCGTGCAAATCTATGAGTTCTCCCTGACCCCCATGGAATTGCCGGTCTGCGAGCAGGACCCGCGCAGCTCGATGTTCGTGCGCCATGATGGCCATGTCTCGCCCTGCATCAACATGGCCTACGGTGGCCTCACGAACTTCCTGGGCCGGGATGCGGTCATGCCCAGCGTGCATTACGACCGCCTGCCCCAGGATTCCCTGGGCGAGGCTTGGGAGTCCGAGACCTGCCGCTATTTCCGGGACCTGTTCCGCTTGCGCATGGAGGCCTACGAGCGCGCCGTGCTGGACACCATGGCCGGAAGCGCCCCTTTGGACCGCCACAGGATTTTGGCAACCGGGTGCAGGGCCATGCCCCAGGCCGCCGATGCCTGCCGGGTCTGCCATTATCTCTATGGAATTTAGGTAGGTTTGAGGGCCATGAGGCAGGGAATTGAAAAAGCCCCGCTCCTGTACAAGGAGCGGGGCTTTTATTGTTATTCAATGAGGCAGGACCCTTAGAGGATCTCCCGGACCACCTCGGCAAAGAACCGCAGCACCACGGGCAGGATCTCGTCGTTGTAGTCGAACCGGCTGTTGTGCAGCGGCGCGGAATCCGTGCCGTTGCCGATCCAGACATAGCAGCCCTTGGTGTGCTGCATGAAGAACGCGAAATCCTCCGCAGCCATGGAGGACTCCATGTCCGTGATCACGTTCTCGTTTCCCACGGCCCGCTTGGCGGCGCTGATCGCCATGCCGGGCACGGTGTTGACCAGCACGGGATGCTTGCGCACATAATCGAGTTCGGCCTCGACTCCGTACATGGTCGCCACGCCGTCCGCGATCTGTTTGACGTTTTTTTCGATCAGGTTTTGGGTGCTTTCATTGTTTGTGCGCACATTGCCCTGAACCAACACCGAGTCCGGAATGCCGTTGCGCAGGCTGCCGCCATGGACCTGGGTGATGCTGACCACCCCGCGCTCGTGGGAAGGCACCTTTCTGACGATGATGGTCTGCAGGCCCTTGATGATGTCGGCGACCGCCGCAAAGGGCTCGTTGCAGACGTGCGGCATGGAGGCATGGCCGCTCTTCCCTGTGACCAGAATCTCGAAGCGGTCTTCGGAGGCCATGCAGGCCCCTTTGTGGACAACGATCTTGCCCGTCTCCACCCCGGGCATGGCATGGTAGCCGAAGAGGTAATCCACCTTGTACTTCTCGAACAAGCCATCCTCGATGACCCGTAGAGCCCCTTCGTGGCCCTCCTCTCCTGATTGGAAGAGCAGCAGCACCGTGCCGTTGAACTCCTTGTTCCTGGAGAGCAGGGCCGCAAAGGCCAGAAGCGACGTGCAGTGCCCGTCATGCCCGCAGGCATGCATGCGCCCTTCAACCTGCGACTTGTGAGCGAAGTCGTTCTTTTCGCTGATCTCAAGTCCATCCATGTCCACGCGGAAGGCGACGGTGATATCCCCCTTGCCGTTGCTGATGCTGGCAAGCAGGGAATTGACGCCGATGTCTTCGTACTGGATTCCGTATTCATCGAGTTTGCTTTTTACAAACGATACGGTCTGGACCGTTTCCAGTCCGATTTCAGGATGTTGGTGAAGTTGGCGGCGCAGTGCCGTGTATTCCGCCACCAGGGCGGAAATGTCCGGATCGGGCCTCATCTTAGATGTCCCCCATGTATTTCAGGACGGCCTGGGCAATGGCAGCCGAGGCCACGTAGGTCGAGATCATGACGAAGATACTGACCACCACGATTCTCCACCCGGTTTTCTTGAACGAGGCCAGGTCCTTGCCGATGGCAATACCTGCGTAGGCCAGGATGGGTGTGGTCAGGGCCAGGAAATTGACCTTGGCGACGGCGGCATTCACCTCGGCGGAATACGGAAAGGCTGGAAGCGAGATGATCACGCCGTAAGTGATGACGAACAGCACCGAAGGGATCTTCTTGAAGATGAACTTGTTCGTGGCCACGCCTGCCACGCAGAGCAGAAGCAGCACGAGCATCCCCGGGATGGACTCGATGATGCCGTTGTGGAAGCCAACGAGGTTTCCGACGAGGGTCATGACGCTGACGAAGACGAGAAAGACGAACGATTCGATAAGGTTGAGTTTTGTCATTAGACGTTCCCCTCGCTGGTCTTGTACTTGAGTTTGTAGAGGTAGGTGTAGAGCTTGTTCGAGATGGGCAGGGCCAGAATCAGCGACATGTAGACCCCGTCAATGCCGGAGAGGGTGTTGCTGGCAACGCCGAAGGCCTGGATATTCTCGGCCAGTTCGGGATACGCGGCGCTCAGACTGCCGATGGAAGCGGTCATCATGCTGGCGCTGCCGACGCCGGAGGCCATGGCCAGGGCGTAAGGGTGGAAAATGTGGTAGGCGGCCATGAACGAGGCCATCAACCCGAAGAAGATCGTGCCGAACACGGTGCCACAGATGTAGACACCCATCACGCCACGGCCTTCGGCCGAATCCAGGCCATAGATGTCGCCGATGAGGGCGACGTTGGGCTCGCGCGCGATGGAGTGCGCGGCACCGATGGATTCCCGTTTGAGGCCCAAGTAGATGGCAAGGGGTACGCCGACGATGGCGGTGGCGATGTTGCCGAATTCCTGCAGGATCAGGGCGGGACCGGCCTTGAGGATTTCATTGAATTTGGGACCCACGAGGGTGCCGTATCTGGCCATGAGCAACAGCAGGGTCAGTCCCACAAGGGTGCTGGCCTGGGTCATCTCTTTTTCGTTGAAGATTTTGGTGAATTTAGGGCCCATGAAGATGCCCATGAACATCGCGTAGAACATGGGCAAGAGGACGAGTTTCCCGGGTCCTACCTTGAAAGCAATGATTCCGATCAGTTCCGCCGCGACAATCATCCCCAGAACGATCAGATGCAGCTTCACGTTTTTGACAGCATCACTCATAACTACCTCCTGTTATTGCAGTGCAAGGACTACGAGTGCCGTGCATTGCGATCTTGGTTCATTTCCCCAGCCGGAAGATGAACCATCCTCCTGTCCGCCCCGGTCTGATCTCCGCATACCCCGGCGGGACCCAATGGCGGTCAGGACAATTACGGACACGACGAGAATCTGTCCGTAATTGCGCCTAAATTGATTTTTCCCCTAAATCAGAATCCGAACCAATCTCTTGGGCCTGCCCACATGGCGGGAGGCCTCGACCCCGTTTAACTCTGCGTAGCCACTGTCCAGAAATTTCTTGAGCAGGCGCCGGGCGCTTCGCTGGCCGATGCCCAGGTGCGTCGCCAGGTCGGCCGCATCAAAGGTGTCCTTTTGGGTCTTGGCCATGAGTTCCTTGATCTTGTCGAGATAGCTGGGGCTGATACCGATCTGCTTGGCCATCTTCAGGATGCGTGAATCCACCACGTGGGTCTTGTATTGCAGTTCGTCCAGCTCACCGATGGGACCACGGATGGATTTGCCCTCGACAATGAAGAAGCCGCCATCGGCCAGCTGCATGGCGTTGTTCAGGGCCTTGCGGGCGGATTTTTCGGCTTCAAAGGCCGTGGCCCCGATGCCGATGCCGGAGGCGAAAATGATGTTGCGTTGGCGGCCCCAGGCCAACAGACGCTTGAATTGGTCCTGGTGGGGCTGGCCTTCGATGATGCCCCTGGTGGCGAAGATGACGTATTCCTCTGTCCCGAAGTTGAAGAGGCTGCCCTGGATGGCGCGCACGTATTCCAGCAGTTCCAGGTAGAAAACGCCGCCGTTCTTCATGTCGTCGTACTGGTTGATGGAGCTGCGGGTGATGGATTTGAGCTTGATAAGCTGGATGGCGATGCCCGCCGAGCGCAGGCTCTGGGCGTTGATCTTGGCCTCGAGCTGTTTCAGGGTGTCGCGGATCTGTAAGGTGCTGGCATAGAGCCGGAACACGGGCAGGCCCTTGTGCTTCAGATTCTTGTAGATGTAGCCAAAGCCCGTGGCAATGGCGTCGATCTTGCCCGCCGCGTAGAGCTCCTCGTGGCGCTGTTGGTAGTCCTCTTCGCGATGGTGCAGGGCAAAGGGCATGGAGTGGATCGACTCGAACTCCACACCGAATTCCTTGACCACCTCCACCAAGATGTCGTCGCTGACCACGTCGAAGCTGACTCTTCTGGAATTGAGTCCGCTGCGCTGCATCTCCGAGAGGACCCGCAGCAGGCTGTAGGCCCCGCGGGGGAGGTGTTCATGGGGAAGGGTGACGGTCCCGCGGGATTTGGCTTCTTCCTGCACGGCGATGCCGCTGAACAGGATGCCCTGGGTCTCGCGCTGGCACTGCTCCAGAACCTCCCAGGAGTCGGCGGCCCGTTCCCGGATGTAGGTGTGCAGGGTGATTTCAGGGCAACAGCGACCGATCGCTTCTTGAACGATGGCGATGGAGTCGGAGGGGCCGATGCAACCAATCTTCATGTGTCCGCCGTGCTGCGCAAACAGGGTTTGGGTCATGTCATGAATGTGTCCGGAATTAGCTGAAGTTGCCTGCTGTGCCCCCGCGTGTCAAGCGGGCCGGGCCTAAACTCGCAGGGTCGTTGTGAGGCGAGTTTTTTGTGATATCAGCAATGGCGATGCTAAATATTGTGCGATTCGCAAAATACTAAGGAGATATTGTGCGTAATTTATTATTGCTCAGAGACGGAGAAACAAGGTCGTTGAAGAATGTATGAAATTTTTGCAAAAATATATGGGCAGGGTGTTCTTTGCGGGAGGTGGCGATGACCAGCAACAGGGATCGAATGCAGCCACCAAAGGGGGGGCAATGGAAAAGGCCCGCAGCAATGCGGGCCTTGGGAATCGTGGTGGAGATGAAGAGAAGCTAATCATCTCCACCACAACGACGTAAGTGCCTGAATAACAATGCTTTAAATTTCTTTGTGTATCCGCCGTGTGTATCCGCCTGCTGACCCCATAGGCGAGCGACGATAGCGAAAAACTATTCGGTCAGGGGTTGGTTGTCAAACGCATCGTGGTGACCTTCTGGAGGGTGTTGCTGTGTGCTACCGTCATGACTAGGCCAGTAGCAAGCCACAGCGTTTGTGGGGTAAGTTTGGGTGCCCTCCACCCTTGGGCAACACCACCAAAATACTGATCACGACGCAAGGCAGGAATGTCAGCTCTGACAGCTTTTTGCTGTCATTGCTCTTGTCAGCACTGACTAGCCTTTGTATGGATAGCAGCCGATTTCACGTATGGGCTGACGGCAGTAGTTCGCAAATTCAAATATAAGGATTGACGGAGAAGAGCATGGGCAAGTCCCAGAAAGATCGACAGGCAGAGTATGAAGAACGTCTCAAAGAGAGGGGCGGGCGAATTGTCAAGGCCACGTTGGGACCCAATGCGGCGGCTGTCCTCGACGATTTCAAACAACGGCATCCCAATCTGACCCAGAGCAAGATAATTGAGCAGGCGATCCTCACACTGGAAACCATGCGTAAACACCTCAAGGACGAAAGCGATCAGGCCGTAGTAATACTGGGCAAGCACGCCACACAGAAGCTCGACGAACTCGTCGAGGAGATGCAGCACACACGAACTCGCCGGGAGATTGTTGAGACGGCAATCGCACAGTTCTACGACGACGCGAAGGGTGGCCTTGAGTAGGCGCACGGCTTCAGCCTCTGACATGCCTCCAGAACGCCCTCACGCGCCCTCTGTGGGCTGTTTAGATGCTTTTGCGACTAAGGTCGGGCCAGAGTTGAAACGGACCGCGCAGGGTCTGGAATGCAGTTTTTCATTGAACCCAATGTATTGGCATAAAGTCTGCTCCTTGCTGTAGCACTACAGACATGAACAGAACAGTGAAAACGTATGCTGTTGTTAGATAATCTAGTTCATGTATACCAGTAATGACAGGGAACCTACTTTTTTGTTTATCTTTCTTGTTTATATTATTATCTACTTGTATTGATCTAGTCTCTATATTTATCATTACAGGAATAGCATAATGTCAACGATTACACACGAGATACAAGAAGAACTGGCGCGATTTATCGCGGAACATCCATCAGACACAGGCGTTATAAACGATCACCCCGGCTACAGCCGGGTTTTCGACGTCCATCGTTGGTCGGACTACCCAGAGATCAAGGCTCTCACCAGTGATTTCTACAAGCTTACTGGAAAGGTCGACCGTGTGAGCGACAGCCGATGCGAACGCACGCTGCGGGTGATCCTCATCAACTTGTTCGTCAACCATAAGGCCGATCCTGGCTTGTGGACGGCATACAGCCGCAGACAGAAGGATTACGCTGCACGATCCAGATACAAGTGCATGTTCATCGAACTGAAACCAATGACGCACGCCGTGGACGAACTGGTTAAGCTTGGTTTTCTTGATCACTTCATTGGCAACAACGACAAAGCTCACCCAGAGAGCAACCGAAGTTCACGCATGCGTCCTACGGAGAAGCTTACTAGCCTTTTCGACAAGCTCGGCCCGATCAAGACCTACCGCCAGCCGGATCGGGAGTTGATCTCCCTCCGCGACGAGAATGGTAAGAACAAAGAGTACGGCAAATCTGCCGGAAAGAAGCAAGACTCAACGAAGGTGATTGGCATGCGCAACCACCTGCGCAAGATCAATGAGCTTCTGGCGAAGACCAAGATTAGCTGTCCACTTACTACAGAAGAGATCGCCAAAATCAACCGCAAGCATCGCGATAGTGGAGACCCCGAACTCGACACTGATCTCCAGACTCTACACAGAGTGTTCAACGTGAATTTTGAGAGAGGAGGGCGGTTTTACGGCGGCTGGTGGGAGGTCGCCCCGAAAGAAGCTCGCCAGCGCATCAAGATCAACGGCGAGGAGACTGTTGAGCGCGATTACAAGGCCATGCATCCGACGATGCTCTACCTCCACGAAACAGGGAAGCCGCCAGCGGGTGACCCTTACGTGCTGCCGTCGTATGCTGGCGAGTCAATCATGCGCACCATTGTCAAATTCTGCTTCTTGATCCTGCTTAATGCCAAGACGCGAGAGAAGGCAAAGGGAGCCATTCGCAAGAAGTCACGCGACAACGACAAGCTCTCTGACAAGGCCAAGGACAGGCTCAACATGCTAGACCTTGATGACGTGTTCCAGTGTATCGACGACGCGCATCCGAAGATCGCCAAGTACATCGGCTCGGGCATGGGAACCAAACTCCAGTACTGGGATTCCAAGGTTGCCGACAAGGTGCTTTCGTCGTTGGTCGACAAGGGGATTCCATGCCTGCCCGTGCATGACAGCTTCATCGTCCAGAAGCAGCACGAAGACGACCTTGTCGAGGCCATGCGGGAGGCCTTTTACACGGAGTGGGGCGCTTACCCGGTGATTGACTAGGTTTTGCCTGATTTGTCTGTCTTGGGTCGCACTGGGATTGCCCTGGCTGATGTGGCTGTAGCGGCCCGTGTTTCTTTGGAGGCAATAAGCTCGAAAGAAGGTGGATATGTCGCCAGGGTAGGGTGTTTGCCATAGGAAAAAATCGCCTGACACCTCTCCCTGTCAAAATGGCTACAACGAGCGGTGCGGCTCATGTTGGGGGCACCATTCCAGTACCCCCATTTTGGAAGAACTGTTTGAAAACGCTTGCTGTTCAAGGTTTTTTGTTAAAACTAGTCAAAACTTGTACGCGTTCTACGCCGAAAAGCCGTACTTCCCCCGTGCCTGAGATGGTTGAAAGATCGTATCAGATGCCTTGCCGTCGCAACTTTCGGAGTTGAGCTGTGGACGGGTGCTATGTGTGTTGGGAAAAGAAAGAGCCGCTTCGCTTTTTGGCGAGGCGGCTTGGAGTGTATGTCAAAAGGAGGCTATGGTGGTGCTGTCGCGGACCGCATATCAAACCGTACTGATTCGAAAATCCGGATTTGGTGCCATTCGTCACCAATCATCTGGGGCGTGGACAGCGACCCCTAGGAATGACCCTAAATCGTTGGCCCACCCCCACCCCCTGCACCTGCACCTGCGCCGGACCCACCTGACCCGCCAGAGTCACCGCTTTCACCTTGGCTGCCATCATGATTTCTGCTGTTGTTGGCCGTCTGAGCGAGCATGGCATTATCAATGCTGGTGAGTACCATATCTGCATCGGCAACACCGCCACGCAGGGCAACGGCCTGCACCTTGGCGGCTTTGGCAACGACATCTTTTCCAGTGACGGAAGGTGTGCTGTCCAGCATTTCGGCGGCCTTTTGGGTCTCACCCATCTTGGCGTAGGCCACACCAGCAAAGGCGAAGGCATAAGGTACGTCGTCTGCCCGGTTAGTGGAGATCAGCCCCTCGCAGACCTTGGCGGCCTCGGCATATTCCCCGGTCCGGACACAGGCCTCGGCATAGCCGAGGGCAATGGACCGCCAGCCGGGCTTGCTCTCCATGGCCTTGGCGTAGTTCTCCCGCGCCTTCTCAAAGGCCGCCTTGGCCTCAGCCTCGTCGCCCATCCTGGCCGCGAGCTTGCCATGCTCCAGGGCCCGCTCGGCAACCTTGGAAGGCGGAGCCTCAAACCATCCGGCATTGGCTGGCGTCACGCAGCCATTGAACAACAGAGAAGCGCCTACGGCGGCGACGCCGACTCCAGCTTTGATTTTCGTGCTCTTCTTCATGATTCTCCCCCTCGGAGGTTATGTTTGAATCTCGACGAACCACAGCCAGTGGCGCGGCAAATGCTTCATGTCGGGACGCTTGACCTGACGCTCCCATTCCACCTCGAACTTGTGGATGTTCACCGCCCGAAATCCGTATTCAGACAGTCGGAATTCTATTTCCTCCCGCAGCCAAGCCTTTTGCATCATGCCCCCATCGGTAAGCATGTAGCCCAAGGGATTGAACTGGTAGAGCGTGATCTGCTCCATGAGTGAATTCATGATCTGCACGGGATCACGGCCTTTTTGCGCCTGAATTTCCACCTCCAGTTGATAACCGAAGGTGCGGGATTCCAACGAGGGTAGCGCCATGAAAATGGAACCATTCTCGGCGGTATTGGTCACAAGATTCTGGATAATGGCATGAAAGTGGACGAGGTTCTCGGGCATCACGGAGGCGAGGGCCAGCGTGAGATCGCACGGTTCGGGCAACCGGGTCTCCACGATGTCACCCTGCATGAGTTCAACATTGGGTTGGCGTTGCTTGCGGGCAAGTTCCAGCATGTTCTCGGAGTAGTCCACTGCGTAGACCGTGCGGAAGTCCTTCAGGTGGACGAAGCTATTGCCAACGCCACAGCCGAAGTCGGCCACTGTCTTGGACGCCTTGTCTGGAACGGCAGCGAGGGCATCAATCACCACGTTCTGTTCCGTGGCGAAGATGGACATGATCTCCTGATCGTAGTCGGTCAGCCTGTCCCAGAAGTCTTTGGCCGGGACGATTGTAGGCTCGGTTGTTTTGTCGGTCATGATCTCTTGTGTTATGTATTGGCCACAGAAAACTGCATATAGCCCGATCCGACAACACATCGTCAAGTCAATAAAATACAACCGTACCCCAGGGGGTTGCGGCAGGCTGAAACATTATGATCAACGCAATGCCGTGCCCCTCTCCAACCGGGAAGTCCTGAAATGGCTGCCGGGAACCAAACCCCCACGGCATTGACGTTGACCAGATGTTTCCATAGTCAAAACACTGGGTAAGTTACTACCTCCCAAAATCAGTAGGGTGCCACGAGAGGGACATGGACAACGCGCTCATCGATTTCCATACCGGGCTGACAAATGCCAAGGACAAAGACACGGCGTGGTGTCTGCTGTTGGGATTCGCGGAGTCGTTAGGGCTTGCTCACGTGCATACGTGGTTTGGGACCAACCCTGAGAACGTCACATTCCAGACGACTTGTCCTGATTGGTGGATTCCCTACTATATGGAGAAGGGACTCTGGGAGGTTGATCATCTTGGCAAGCATTGCGAATCCGGACATGGCCCCATAGTCTACGGCGTGGATAATTTTGGCCGCAGTCCTATCGCACCGGAAGTCACACTACCAATCCTCAATTTTATGAAGCATGAGATGGCCCTTGGCTCTGGCATTGGCTTCCCCGTGTTCACGCCCGACGGCCAACGCATCGGCGGCATCAACCTAGGTATTTCTGGCACCATCGAAGCACTGGCACGAATGCCAACCCAGAACATCATGGCGGCGGTCATGGCTGCCACGGCAGTACATACGAAAAGCCATGCACTGAATAGCATGGGGTTGGAAACAATCAGCCTAACCTTCCGTGAACGCGAGTGTCTGCTCTGGTTGACCAAAGGTCTACGGACCAAGGAAATCTCCGATAAACTCAATCTTTCCGACCATACAGTCCTTTTCCATCTCACCAACGCCAAGGCCAAACTCGGGGCAGAGACCCGAGAACAGGCCATAGCAAGGGCAGTGGTCTTGGGATTGATCGTCCCCTAGGGAGTAAAATGGACAACGCGCTCATCGATTTCCATACCGGGCTGACAAACGCCAAGGACAAAGATACGGCATGGAGCCTGTTGTTGGGATTCGCGGAGTCGTTAGGGCTTGCTCACGTGCATACGTGGTTTGGGACGACACCGGAACAGATGACGGTGGAGACTACTTGCCCGGATTGGTGGGCACCGTATTATATGGAAAATAAACTTTGGGAGAAGGATGCATTTTGGCAGCACTGTAACGCAGGACATGGCCCCACGACCTATGGAATCAATACCCAAGGCCGCAACCCGGCTATGCCAGATGAATCCGTCGAAATCGCCAAATTCCTTAAACACACTATCGACCTCGGGTCAGGATTTGGGTTCCCCGTGTTCACGCCCGACGGCCAACGCATCGGCGGCATCAACCTAGGTATTTCTGGCACCATCGAAGCACTGGCACGAATGCCAACCCAGAACATCATGGCAGCGGTCATGGCTGCCACGGCAGTACATACGAAAAGCCACGCCATGGACAGTATGGGCCTAGAAGCCGTTAGCCTGACCCTACGTGAACGCGAGTGTCTGCTCTGGTTGACCAAAGGTCTACGGACCAAGGAAATCTCCGATAAACTCAATCTTTCCGACCATACAGTCCTTTTCCATCTCACCAACGCCAAGGCTAAACTCGGGGCAGAGACCCGAGAACAGGCCATAGCAAGGGCAGTGGTCTTGGGATTGATCGTCCCGTAGCCGTCAGGCCTGACAAACTCTATCGACTTCCGAACACACTGAGACATTTGGGTATACCCGACTGACCACTGGACATGATGTGGACAAGAGGGTTGACTTTTATATTTATGTCCATATAATGACCTCACGTCTTAAACTTAAATGTCCACATTGAGGTCAACATGTCCTACATCGCCTACTGCCGAGTCTCCACCACGGACCAAGACCCAACCATGCAGGTCGAGGCCATCAAGAAAAAGTATCCGACGGCTAGCATCTACGAGGAGAAGGCAAGTGCATCGAGCAGAGACGACCGTCCTGTCCTTGGCTTGATCCTTCAGAGCCTTCGTCAGGGCGATAAGCTTGTCGTCTGGAAGTTGGACAGGTTGGCCCGTAACACCCTCGACCTGCTCCAGCTCAAGAACGAGATCACGGCGAAAGGTGCAGCCCTCGTTGTCCTTGACCTAGACATCGACACCAGTACGGCAAGCGGCGAGTGCTTCTTGCAGATGCTGGCGGTGTTTGCGGAGTTCGAAACGAACCTCAGAAAAGAACGCCAGTTGGCCGGAATTGCCGTGGCCAAGACGCAGGGTAAATACAAAGGACGACCTGAGTCCTTCGACAAGGACGAAATCAAAGACCTGCTCGCCGCAGGAGAGTCTCACGCGGCCATCGCCCGTAAGCTCGGTTGTTCGGCCAAGACAGTCCAAAGGGTCAAGCAGGCTATGGTCCCAAAGAGTAGTGACATGACCAGAGAAGAGGCAGCGAGGCTCGCTCGAAACCCGATGGACCACTGACCGACCCCCTCCTGTCAAAAATCGATGCCCCCACCAATGCCGCTTGATGCGGACACAATTTTGGAGGGGGCCATTTTTTGCTTGTCACATTCTAGATTCTAGAATATAGAACTGGCATGAACTTACTACCGCAAGACGTCCTGATGATGTTGAAGTTGGCCCTGTCGGTTCCAGACAACTGGACCTACGACAAGGTTGCGTATGAACTCGGCATGAGTCCCTCCATGGCCCATAGCGCGGTCAAACGCTCTGCCCAGGCTCGACTTTATGATGTCAGCAGGAAGCGGCCACGGCGTAAGGCCTTGGAGGAGTTCCTTATCCATGGAGTGAAGTATGCCTACCCGCCTGATATTGGGACCGTGACCAGAGGCATTCCCACGGCGTTTGCATCTCCCTTGCTCCGTAACGAGTTTGCGCAGGGGAGTAGTGAGGTTGATGTTTATGTCTGGCCTCATCCGGAGGGTGAACAACGCGGGATTGAGTTGTCCCCCCTGTACAGTTCTGTTCCGGAGATCGCCAGACGGGACCAAGCGCTTTATGCCGCACTTGGGCTTCTTGATGCCATTCGGATCGGTCGCGCTCGCGAGAGGCAGCTTGCGGAGAAGTTGTTGCTGGAGATGTTGAGCAATGCAGCGGCATAAATACCAGTGCGTTGATCGAGTGGTCGAGGTGGCTGTGTTGCTCGGTGATTTGGCTGATGAGGTCGTTTTTGTGGGAGGTGCTGCGGCAGGGCTACTGATTAACGATCCGGCGATTCCCGATGTGCGCCCAACCCTCGACATTGATGTTCTCGTGGAGGTGAGCACACGCGGTGATTATTACAGGCTGCAAGAGAGACTGAGAGACAAGGGTTTCAACGAGGCCGTGGGCGAGACCGTTATTTGCCGATTCAAGCATGGACCGATCATTCTTGATGTCATGCCGACGGACCCTGCGATATTAGGCTTTACCAACATCTGGTATGAAGACGCCGCGCGAAACAGCAAGGCTTTGGCGATAGGAGGCGTAAGGCTTCGCGTAGTCACCCCGGCATACTTTCTTGCAACCAAACTGGAAGCCTTTCGTGGCCGGGGGAAAGGGGATTATGCACTCAGCCACGACATGGAGGACATCATCGCCGTGATTGATGGCTGTCTTGATATTGTCGAGGAAGTCGAAGGAGCCCACGAAGGTGTCAGAGGCTACCTTGCCAATCAGTTCGCCATGTTGCTAGCTGACAATGATTTCCAAGACGCCTTGTCTGGGCACCTTCCCGGAGACGCCGCAAGTCAACAACGGCGTCCCATCCTGATTGAACGAATGGCAAAGATCGCCAGACGCCCTTCCTGATTCCTGCTACTTTACTACATGCTTGGCTTGGCGCAGGTGTGAGAGATCGACACCATAGTCGAGCTTGCTGAAAACTTTCTCGTACATGAGCGAGGGAGATGTATCCACGGAATATCGCCCATAAGTAATATTTGGGTAGTTGTGGCCAAGGATGCGAGCCGCCATTTTTTCAGGAATGTCGTGGAGTTCGCACCAATGGCCAATGTTCGTTCTGAACGAGTGGAAAACTTTTTTGCCCTTGGCATCGCCTTGAACAAGGGCTTTTTTTCCGCGGTAGCGAGTGAACCATTTGCTCACACTGTCTGAATACCGTCCGTCGTTGCTGCCCTTGGAGAGTTCTGGGAACAACCGTGTTGTTCGCCGTTTTCGGAGGCGTTGCACATAGCCACGCAGATTCAGTTCATTGAGCAGGAAGGGGTGGATTGGCACATGCCGTTTGGATGCCATGTTTTTCAAATGTTGATCGGGTCTCTCGTCTGTGACCCAGAAATACCAGACACCGTCTTCCTGTTTGATGTCGTCCAAGTACAACTGGCAAATCTCCTCAAGACGCAGGCCGGAGAATAGCCCGATGATGGGCACCCAGAACTTGAATGGTTTGAAGAAACGCCCAGCAAAGAGCGTCTCATTGGCGAAAAGCTTTGTGATGTCCTCGTTGGAAAATGGAGCACGGTATTCGTGGGCTTGCATGTCTTTTTTGATTTTCAGAATGCCCTTGATGTCGGCGTCCGCAATGAACCCGTTGAGTTTGGCCCAAGTCAGGAATGTCCGTGCTTTCTCAAAGTGGTTTCCGATTGTTTGCGGTTTCATCCTTTTCGCATCTGGAATGTGAAGTTGCAGGACGTCAGAAATGGGCAGGTCACGGTATCGAGCATTTTTGCGAAAATTGGCTGGTAATTTGAAGATTGCGTTCTTGTACTGGCGCATGTGGTCGGCGTTGAGCGAGGAGCAAGCCGGATCGCCAAGAATCTCAGCCAGGAGTTGGAGTTTGCATCCTTCGGATGCGGATCGTGTTGACCAGTCTCCCGAGGCGACTTTGTCTTTAAGAAAGGTGTCAATTACCTGGGAGAGCGGTTTGAGTTCCGTGATGGGCTGTGGCGATAGGCATGTGGAGATGTTCTGGTGTGCAGCCGCGTGTTGCAAGTTGACCGAGTAGTTGCCAGACAATCTGTGGCGCTCGATGGAGAAATACTGCTCTGAAGCAATGAGTAGTTCCCGGCAGAGCCTGCGAAATGACAATCCATCCTGCTCTACAGTGAGTCCGTTAGTCCTGACGATTTCATCGGCAGTATCCTGCACGCGGACATAGCTGCAATGAACAAGGTCGGATTTGGCAAACTCGCGTACCTCTTCCAGTGTCTCGATCCTGTTGGATAGTTCGACTGGTGTATACGGAGTCATGCATTTCAGACGATCCTGCTCAGCATCATCCAGTTCCTTCCTGAGCCATTCGTCGACAAGATGTCTAATTTGCTGGTCTGTCAGTTCCATTATATTCGGCCTATTTCGTAAAAACGAGATGATGCGGTCCGTCGCTGCGGTCAGTTGGATGGCTTTGCTTCTGGCCTCCTCAATATAGGCGGTGCCCAAAGAGAGGCGAATTTCGGTTCTGTCGAGCAGGTGGCGAAGGTCATCGGGAACTCTGCGACGAAAATAGAGCAATTGCCTGTGCCTAACGATGTGGGAAGGTGCCTTGGATAGCATCTGATGTCATCCCCTTTGTGTCCGCATTGTGTATCCACGTTGTGTATCCACGGCGGAAATGGCACAAAGAGAAAGGGCTTGAATCCAAAGAATTCAAGCCCTTAGTCATTATTGTGGTGGAGATGAAGAGATTTGAACTCTCGACCCCTGCCTTGCGAAGGCAATGCTCTCCCAGCTGAGCTACATCCCCACG
Source organism: Pseudomonadota bacterium (assembly GCA_018816865.1). Taxonomy (GTDB): domain Bacteria; phylum Desulfobacterota; class Desulfovibrionia; order Desulfovibrionales; family Desulfovibrionaceae; genus Desulfovibrio_Q. The sequence goes on along the minus strand of JAHIUW010000011.1, from coordinate 95,288 downwards.
GATGATCCGGCGAACCGGAAGTGGACTTTTACACCTCCCCTCGCCCGATGGCAAGCCCAAACACAGGGAGGGCGGGGGTGTCGCTTATAGCCCCAACCAACCCAGAAGCCCTGTCAGCCGGACCTCGTAGCTGTGGCGGGTCAGGATCTCCTCGCGCCAGGCCTTGATCAGGTCTTGGCGCAGCGTGGTCCCCGGTGCCAGCCGTCGCGCCAGGGCAGGGATGTCCTTGGGGTGTCTGAAGGAGATCTCGCGCGCCAATTCCTCGGGGAACAGGGACAGGCCGGGGGTGTCGTCGCTGAGCAGCAGGCCCCCGGCGGCCCAGACATCGAAATGGCGTTGGGTCAGGCCCCACGGCAACAGCAGGCTGGTGACGTTCAGGTTCCAACCCGCCGCTGCATAGATTCCGGGCAATTCGCCGTAGTAGTCCACGGGCGGGCGCAGTTCCACCGAGGGTGGCAGCAGCTGTTCCCAGTCCTCGTCCCCGATCACGGTCAGGGGCAGTGCCGCCGCGGCCTCGATACAGGCGATGCGCCTCTCCCGGCTGGCGTCCTCCGCCCCCAGGCCCACGCGCCGGGCGTCCAGGTCCGGCCACAGGGGCCAGATGTCCAGGCGTTCCAGCCACCAGGCATAGTCCGGGCGGTCGCCGTCCCTGAGAAGCTTCTCGGCGGCCTCCCGTTGCCAGAGCGGAATCTTGCAGCCCGCGAAAAAGCTGTTTCTTTTCGGAAATTGGCTGCGGCCCACAAAGACCATCCGTTCCGACAGGTCCTCGTGGCTCGGGGCCGGGTCTGCGAACAGGGCAGGGCTCGCGGCCAGGGGCATGTGGTGCAGTTTTTGCGCACCGTGGCGGGTCAGGGGTTCCAGGAACCAGGCGTCTGTGACTGCCAGGTGGGCCTGTTGCCAGAACGAGGAGCGCAGGCCGCTGATCAGGTGGAAAGGGTTGTCCACGCACCACACGCAGACCGGGACCCCGGCGGCCCGAAGCAGGTGATAGACCTCGCCGTGGGGGTCCAGTCCCCGAAAATTGACGGACAAGAACAGCGCGGGCTGCTGTTTGCGCAGGATGCCGGGCAGCCGCGCCCCCATTTCCTTGGGAGGGATGCGCAGCACCTCCAGCCCGGCCAGGGCCAGGGCCGACTCCAGCTCGTTGAACAGCAGTCCCGCGTCTGTGGCGGGCAGGAGCACCGTACGCGTTGGCCGGGGCGTCACGCCGCGTGTGGCCTTGAGCCAGCGGCAGCGGCCCGTCAGTTCTCCCCAGAAGGCGGGAAACAGGCGCACGGCGGGGCGGTAGATGATGACCTCGGCGCGGGTGACCAGATCATCGTCCAGGTCACCGGGATCGATGAATTTCCAGTGGATGGGCAGGGCGGCCTGCCACTGGGGGGGCATCTGCCCCTTGTACTGGGGGGCCTCAATGACGTATACGGCCTTTCCCGAACTGGTCAGCAGGGCAAGATCCGATGGGTCCGGCCCCACGCCGAGGATCAGGACCTCGTCCCCGCCGGGCAGCCGCTCGTATTGGGCAGGACCGTCGGGCAGGGTCTGGAGCTTGCCCAGTTCGTTCTTGATGCGGATGCGTTGCGGGCGGTTGTTCACGTGCCTGACCTGGTTGGTGTTGAGTTGCCCCTAACCTGCCTGAAGAAATGACTTCTTTCAACGGGCTGCTAGATGTTGCGGCCTGGCGGGGTCGCCTGTTACAAGATGAAATCCCGTGAGCCAATATCATTATGAAAGAATATCGTGACCACTACTTCAAGCGCGCCAAGCAGGAAAAGTATCCGGCCCGCTCCGTGTACAAGCTCCAGGAGCTGGACAAGCGCTTTGGCCTGTTCAAGCCCGGCATGGCCGTGCTGGACCTTGGGGCCGCGCCGGGTTCCTGGACCATGTGGGCCGCCCAGAAGGTCGGTCTCAAGGGGCGCGTCCTTGGCGCGGACATCCAGGACACGGACATCCATTTTGCCGAGAACACGGTCTTCATGCAGGAAGACGTCTTCAATCGCTCGGAGGTCTTCGAGGCCGCTCTCGCCTCCACCGGGCCGTTCGATATCGTGCTCTCGGACATGGCTCCCAAGACCACCGGTCACAAATTCACGGACCAGGCCAGGTCCATGAGTCTGTGCGAGGAAGCCCTGGCCGTTGCCTGTGTGACATTGGTAAAGGGTGGCCATTTTGTGGTCAAGGTCTTCCAAGGGCCCGAAGATCAAGCCTATCGTGAATCCATGCGGCAGCTCTTCAGTAAGGTCAAGACTTTCAAGCCCAAGAGTTCTCGTGCGGAAAGCAAGGAAATGTTTTATGTGGGCATGGGCTACAAGGGCCTGCCTCGTCAGGAATAACCACGCTCCCCGGAGGCGGGGGCGGAGCAATACTATTTGGAGGAATCATGTCTGGACATAGTAAGTGGGCCAATATCCAACACCGCAAGGGGCGTCAGGACGCCAAACGCGGTAAGATGTTCACCAAGGCCGCCAAGGAAATCATCATCGCCGCCAAGCATGGCGGCGACCCCGCCATGAATGCCCGCCTGCGCGCAGCAATCGCCGCGGCCAAGGCCGTGAACCTGCCCAAGGACAAGATCGACAACGCCATCAAGAAGGGCACCGGAGAGCTTGCTGGCGGAGATATGGTCGAGTTGCAGTACGAGGGCTACGGCCCCGGCGGCATCGCCCTGCTGGTGGAGGTTGCCACGGACAACAAGAACCGTACCGTGGCCGAGGTTCGACATCTGCTGTCGCGCAACAACGGCAGCATGGGCGAGGCAGGGTGCGTGGCCTGGATGTTCGACAAGAAGGGCACCCTGTACTTCCCTAAGGAAGAATACACCGAGGACGCCATCATGGAAGTCGGCCTGGAGGCCGGTGCCGAGGATGTGCTGGATGACGGCGAGGCCTGGGAAGTGCGCACCGCTCCGGAGGGTTTTGCCGATGTGCAGCAGGCTTTTGACGACGCCGGTATCAAGTATTCCGACGCCGAGGTGCGCATGATCGCTCAGAACACCGTGCCCGTGGACATGGACGCCGGCCGCAAGCTGGTCAAGCTCATCGACCTGCTCGAGGACAACGACGACGTCCAGAACGTGCACAACAACGCCGATCTGCCCGACGAACTGTTCGAGGAGATGGCGGAATAGTCCGCTGTGTAGCCTATGACTGACCGCGGCATCCTTGTGCTGGGCATCGATCCCGGCTCGCGCATCACGGGCTTTGGTCTGGTGCGCGAACTGTCGGGCCAGGCCACGCTGGTGGCCGCGGGTACGGTGCGTACCGGGTCCGTCCAGGACCTGGGGCTGCGCCTGGGAAAGATCTATGAGGGCATCGCTGCGCTCATCCTGGAGCATGGCCCCCACGAGGCTGCCGTGGAAAACGTATTCGTGTCCAAGAATACTATGAGCGCCTTAAAGCTTGGTCAGGCGCGTGGCGCGGCCATCGCGGCCTGTGCCGTGGCCGGGTTGCCGGTGGCGGCCTACGAACCCACGGTGGTCAAGAAGAACCTCGTGGGCACGGGCCGGGCGGCCAAGAGCCAAGTGGCCTACATGGTGGCGCACTCGCTGGGCATGAAGAACCCCGGCTGGACCGAGGATGCCTCGGACGCCCTGGCCGTGGCCCTGTGTCATTTGAACCAGCGTCGGATGAACCGGCTCATCGGAGAGGCCTCATGATCGCTTTTCTCGCAGGCACCGTGGCCGTTCGGACCGAGGGCGGCTGCGTGCTGCTGACCCCCGGCGGGGTGGGCTACGAGGTGGGCATGGTCCAGGCCGTGGCCGCTGCCCTGCCCAAAGTGGGCGGAGAGGTGGAGCTGTTCGTGCAGACTATCGTGCGCGAGGACGCCATCGAGCTCTACGGATTTCTGACCTGGGACGAGCGCGAGCTGTTCGCCACCCTGCTGTCCATCAACAAGCTGGGCCCCAAGACCGCACTGTCCATTCTGGCCGTGTTCACCCCGGACGATCTGCGCAGGCTCGTGCTGAGCGATGACTACACCCGATTGATCCAGGTGCCCGGCATCGGCAAGAAGAGCGCCCAGCGCATCTTCATCGATCTGAAATTCAAGCTGGAAGGCCAGGGAATCTCGGGCTTGGAGCCGTTTGCGCCGTCCTTGGACGGTGGCGCGGGAAGCGCCTTCCGCGATGCCCTGATGGGCCTGTGCAATCTCGGCTATGACGAGGGCGAGGCCAAAACCGTTCTGGAAAAGGTGTTCAGCGACCAGCCTGATCTCGACGTGGGGTCCGCCCTGCGCGAGGCCCTGAAGCTCATTGCCAAGAGGCGTTCATGAGTCGGGCAGTGATCATTCCGGACGAGACCATCCGCCCCAGAAGGCTGGATGACTTCATCGGCCAGGACGAGTTGCGGGCCAACCTGCGCGTGTTCATGTCCGCTGCCCTGGAACGGGGTCAGGCCATGGACCATACCCTGCTCTACGGCTGCCCGGGCCTGGGCAAGACCACCCTGGCCCAGATCATCGCCGCTGAATTGGGCGTGAATCTGGTCAGTACCTCCGGCCCGGTGCTGGAGCGCAGCGGCGATCTGGCCGCCATCCTGACCAACCTGGGCCGTCACGACATCCTGTTTGTGGACGAAATCCACCGCATGCCGCCCAACGTGGAAGAGATCCTCTATCCCGCCATGGAGGATTTCAAGTTGGATCTGGTCATCGGCCAGGGTCCGGGGGCGCGCACCGTGAAGATCGATCTGGAGTCCTTCACCCTGGTGGGGGCCACGACCCGCATCGGGCTCTTGACCTCGCCCCTGCGCGATCGCTTCGGCGTGATCTCGCGCCTGGAATTTTACTCTCCCCATGACCTGGCGCGCATCGTGACCCGTGCGGCGGGGATCCTGGGGGTGGAGCTGTCCGAGAACGGAGCCAAGGTCATTGGCCGGCGCTCGCGCGGGACCCCGCGCATCGCCAACCGGCTGCTGCGGCGGGTGCGTGACTTCGCCCTGGTGGAAGGCAACGGCAAGGTCAATGCCGAGGCCGCCGAACAGGCTCTGGCGCGCATGGACGTGGACGATTCCGGTCTGGATTTCATGGATCGTAAGATCCTGGAGACGCTGATCCATCATTATGGTGGCGGTCCGGTGGGGGTCAAGACCCTGGCCGTGGCCTGCTCCGAGGAAGTGCGGACCCTCGAGGAAATCTATGAACCGTATCTCATGCAGTGCGGTTTTTTGAAGCGGACCCCGCGGGGGCGGATGGCCACGCCACGCGCCTACGCGCATCTGAACCTGATTTCAGCCGTCCCAGGCGGCCAAGGGAACCCATGCGAGTCGTAAGCCCTTCTTTTGAGATCATGTCCATGCCTGACGGTGAGGACGTGCTGAAACACATCGAGGCCGCAGGCCGGACCTGCTACAAGTCCGAGGACAAGATCACCCCGGATTCCGCCGCCAAGTTCGTCAAGATGATCCTCAAGAGCGGTCATGAATCCGTGGTGGAGCATGCCTCGGCCACGGTGCGCTTCATCTGCGACCGGGGCGTGACCCACGAGCTGGTGCGTCACCGATTGGCGGCCTACAGCCAGGAGTCCACCCGCTACGCCAACTATTCCAAGGACAGGTTCGGCAACGAGATCACCGTGATCCGGCCCGTGTTCTGGCAACAAGGCAGCCCGGAGTACGAGCGCTGGGAACGGGCCATGCTGGCCACGGAGGCGGCCTATCTGGAAATGGTCGCCGGTGGCGCCCGCCCGGAGGAGGCTCGCAGCGTCCTACCCAACAGCCTGAAGACGGAGATCGTGATGACCGCCAACCTGCGCGAGTGGCGGCACGTGTTCCGTCTGCGTTGCGGCGGTCCGGCGCATCCGCAGATCCGCGAGATCATGCTGCCGCTGTTGGATGAATTCGCGCGGCGCATGCCCGCTCTGTTTGACGACCTGCGCGAGCAGTTTTCCGAGGCTATCGAAAAATTCAAAGCCCTGGCCGAAGCCTAGGAGTGCGCGATGGATGAGCTACCGGACTGCAAGCCGTACGTCGCTGAGGATGGCAACCTGGTCATTCCCAAGCAGTGCGCGGACGAGTATCGCTGGTGGGACGGGGGCAAGAAACTCACGCAGATCCTTGTGGAGCTGAAGGTCTCCAAATCGGTCTGGCAGCGCTACACCGGCGCGCCCTATCCAGAGGAACTGCAAAAAGAGAACTATCCGCTCCTTTGATTCTGATATATCGTCCATAATCGCTGTTAATCGCCGAATTCATCTATAATGCCGACTGCCGTTGTCAGGATGGCAAGGCTGGGTATCAGCCGCTTTGCGAGTCCTTTCTGCTCCTGCCTGTGCTGTTTGTGACGATCCTGTTTCACGTCTCCCATGTTTCACGTATCGCCGGAAACCATTGTATTTCAGTGGAGATTTGGCTTTTGGCGTTTCCTTAAATCAGGGCTTTTTATTGGCTGTTAAGGAAGATTAAGCTGGTGTTTTTGGAAGTGCTTGCTGGCCGTAGGCTCCCATCTGTCAAGAAGAATGGAATAAATATTGCCTGATTTCAATGTTCAAAGAAATGATTTCAGAATCAATTATCAAGATTCAGGAGTTAACGCGAAATGGCCCTGTGGAAAACTTATCAAAGGAAATAGATGTTGACCCTGGGAAAGCCTTGAACAGCGTCGATTCCCTCGGACGGACGGTGAAACGGGGACTTACGGGTTTTTCAATACAATTCAGGAAGTTGTTGCAGTTTAAGGTGGGGAGAACAGGGGATGTTACGAACTGGCAACGTCGGGATATTGCCCGTTGCGAAAGCATGAACAAGGACCTAGAAATCACGACATGCTGAACGCTTGGCCCCAGACACGCAATATCCTAGAAAAAACCCTCAACCCAGGGTTGTATCAGGTTTGGATCAAACCCTTGGATGCAGAGGCAAGGGAAGGACATCTCAAGCTCTACGCCCCGAATCCCTTTGTGGCGTCGTGGGTCAGGGACAGATTGTCTGAGTCCATTGCCGAGGCAGCGACCCAGGTTATGGGCACACGCCCTCTGATTGAGGTGGCTGTCAGACCCAAGACCGTGGCGTCCTCTCCCAGCCCTGAAAAGACACCAGCCAAGACTGACAGCTCCAGCGCCAAATCCGGATCACAGCTCAAAGACACGTCGCCCCAACTGTTGGGTTTGCCCAATCTGACGCCCAGTAGTCTGAACAGTTGCAACTGGCAGTTCTGTTTTGATGATTTTGTGGTGGGGCCATGCAACGAGATGGCCTACGTGGCCTCCCAGAGCATGTGCCGCCCGGGGATGGACTTTGACCAGCTGTTCCTGAACTCCTCGCCTGGACTGGGCAAGACCCATCTGTTGCATGCCATCGGCAGGCAGATCGCCCGGAGCAGCAACCGCTCCAACGTGCGTGTGGCCTACCTCACGGCCGAGCAGTTCGCCACCCAGCTCATCCTGTCCCTCAAGTCACGCCAGGTGGACCGGTTCAAGGCTCAGTTTCGCGAAAAGCTCGATGTGCTTCTTTTGGAGGACATCCACTTCCTGCAGGGCAAGACCCATACCCAGGATGAGCTGTTGGAGACCCTGAAGGCCTTGCAGGCCCGAGGTTGCAAGGTCGTGCTCTCCAGCTCGTTCCTGCCGAGGGAATTGAAGGACGTGGACGATCATCTGGCCTCAAGACTGTGCTCCGGTTTCCTGGCCACTATTGAACAGCCTTGTCTGGATACCCGGCGCAGCATCCTGGACGCCAAGGCCCGGCTGCATCAGGTACAGATTCCGCGCGACGTGACCAACCTCTTGGCCGAGAATCTGAAGTTCGATATCCGCCAGCTGGAGAGTTGTCTGCAAAGCTTGGTGCTCAAGGCCCGGCTCCTGGGGCGGGGCATCACCATGGACCTGGCCGAGAGCGTGCTCAAGAATTATACCACGCAGGACTTGAGCGCCATCGGCTTCCAGAAGATCGTGAGCCATGTCTGTTCCTATTTCGACATGTCGCTGGAGGTCCTTTCCTCCAAATCCCGCAAACGGGAGATCGTCCAGGCACGGAATACCGCGTTTTTCCTGACCCGCAAATACACCGACATGCCGTTGCAGCAGATCGGCACCCATTTCAACCGTCGCCATTCCACCGTCCTGAAGGGCATCACCAATGTGGAGCGCGAGATTCGCCTCCAGACCCCGCTCGGGCGTCAGCTCGACACCGTCGTTCAAAAGATCAAGACTTCATAACGGGCAGAAGGGTCCACTTTGCGTAGCGCAGAAGACAGGTCAGAAATGGCCGGTCCGGTGCTCTTTCCTGGCGTGTGTCTCAGGCCAAGGGCCAGTCCATGGCGTCCTTGTCGCGTGTGTGGACAAAGACACTCTGGCTGCAGCGTGAGCGTGGTGCTGGGCGTGGCCGCTGTGGGCGATCGAAGTGTGGAGGCCAGGCCGTTCAAGGGATTGGTCCCGGGAATCGGCAGGGAGGATCAGCGCTTCAGAGCTACCAGTTCCATGTCCCCCCAGACCGAGATCGTGCCGTTGCATTGGGCGAAGACCCCGTCCAGTCCCAGGGCTTCTGCGCAGGCCGTGACCCGTTTCAGATCCTGGTGGGAGCGGAGCATATTGCACAACGCGGTGGCCGCCGCGTCCGCCAGACTGGCGTTGGCTGCGCGCGCGACCACCAATTCGCCTCTGCCCAGGGACAGGGAGTGCCCGATGGTGGCCGAGGAGGCGCACAGGGAGCAGGGAAAGTCCTCGGGTTCCAAGGCCAGGCCCAGGCTGGCGTCTCCGGACGGGTCGGCCAGGATGGCGACCACCCGCCGTCGGGTGGAGCAGAGATAGAGATCCCCTCCGTTTTCCACCAGGATGTCCGGGCTCTTGTCCAGCAGGGCGCAGGCCGTGTATTGGGCCACGGTGCCCGCCACGGCGGCCATGGGACCGACTCCGCATTGTTGCGCGGCTTCGGCCATGGAGCGGATGATGGGCGGGGCGCTGTCGGGTACGGCCACGGGCTGCAGGCTGGGTCCGAAGACCGGATTCAGGGTCATGTAGGCCTTGATCTGGCCGCGCAGGCCGGTCACGATGCGCGTGGTCTCGGCGCTCAGGTCGGCCCTCGCCACCACCAACAGATCGGTTTCCTCCACCACCACCTGAAAGGTGGTTTCCCCTTGGGCGGGAGTGATTCCGGAGCGGTAGTCGCGGTGGGTGCCTCTGTGCACGGTGTCGGGGTGTTGTTTGGGCATGCGGAATCGAGGGTGCTGCAAAACGTCTGCGGAAGCAAGCCCGGTCTGGAACTCGTCGCCGTGTCGGCGGCGGCTCCGGGCGCGGAGTTCGCGTGAGAATGGCCGCGCAACATGGCAAGCGACGGTGGTTGCTAGAAAAGCACCACCACCTGACAGCGGTCCAGGAAATTGCCCGGCTCGGCCAGGATGTTTTCCAGGAAGTCGCCGTCCGCCGATGAAACCTGCAAGGCATCGTCCGTGGCCTGGGCGCGGATGACCTTGGGGGCGGTCCCGGCCCGGCGGCCCTGTTGGGCCTGGGCGAGGTCCCGGTAATAGCGCACGAAACCCTGACTGACGCCCGTATCGAAATTCACCGAGTCCGAGGGATAGAGGAGCCGCTCGCCACTGACGATGCGTGGTCTCAGGGTGGGCTTGAAGCCTGTTCCGCGTGCGTCGATGATCAGTCCCGTTGCCGCCCGGGCCTCGGCCTGGGTGACTGGGGGCAATGGCGGAGCCGTTTTGCGTACCGGAGAAGCGGCCATGGACGGTTGCTGCGCGGCCCCGGTCTCCAGTTGCCGCAGGCGGGCATCCAGTGCGGTCAGCTGCCGCTGGGTTTGCCCGTCAGCACTCTGTCTGACAGCGGCGGGACTGGTGTGTGGACGGTTTTCCAGGACCTCCAGGGCATTGCTCAGGGCGGCCACACGGGCTTCCAGGACACGGATTCGCTCTTCCAGTGTGCCCATCCGGCCTGGGGACGCGACGGACGTCCCGATCTCGCCGGGGCTCAGGACCGCCCGGGCCAGTGCTCCGGTCAGCGGAACACTGACGGTGATGCGTACCGAGCCGTCAGCCAGTCTCTGCTCGGCCATGATTTCGGAGCGTTCTAGGACTCCCTGGATGCGAGAGGTGACCTGGTCATTCTCGACCAGGAGATTTCGTACGACGGTCTGGGAGTCGATGCGTACCTGCCCCACCACTTCCAGCAGATTGCGCCGGGCGTCGAGCAGGGCTGCCCGCCGGGCGGCGGCTCGGGCCTGGGCCAGGTTGGCCGCCTGCGGCGGTGGCGCTCCGGTCCCCGAGGCCACGGCCTTGGCATTCTCCCAGTCGATGAATCCCACTGCCCCCACATATTCCACCGCGGCTTGTTGGGCGGCGGCATTTGTGGCCGCGTGAGCGGTCGGCGTCGTGGTCAGGGGGCCAATAAGCGCCCAGATGACCAGGGCGGTCAGGGTCATGGCCAAGGGGGCGGGGGACGGGGAACGGGGCATCGCGATCTCCTATGGGGCCGGGCAGCCTGGGAGCGGGGTCTCCAGGATGGGGGCCAACAGGGCCGGACCCAACACGGAAATCCCGGGGTCGGTTTCCCAGTAGTTTCCGGTGAGATCCAGGGTTGCTGAGGAAAAATTCTGGACGTCAAAGGGGGCGTTGGCGGAGAAGCTCGTGCCGCGGATGCTGGGCCTCAGACCCGACCCCTGGACCACGATACCTCCCATGCCGCCGTTGCCCTTGATCAGTGAGCAGGTCATGTCGGGGGCGGCGCCGTCGGTCAGTCGCAGCCCGGCCTGGCTGGAGGCCCGGATCACGAGGCCTTGCAGCCGGGGAGCGCTGCCGCGGATGTCCAGGCCGATCTGTGCACCGAGGATCCGGGCCTGGTTGAGCGACACACGCGAGTCTTGGTCCACGGTCAGCCCGGTCCAGGAACCGGGCCGCGAATCGGGTGTTTCGGGAACGAAACGCACGGGGTGCTCGATGGTGCCGTAAGCCGTCAGGTTGCCTCCGGCCACGACCAGCCCCGTTGTGGGTGCGAAACGCAGCACCACGCCGGGGGCGATATGCAACGCCGAACCCTTGGGCACGGCCAGGTCGGATTGCACGAGATAGGGGCTGTGTTCGGGGCCCAAGAACAGGACATCCTGCACCATGCCGCCCAGCAAGGGCGATGTGGCCGCGCCCTTGACGAGGTCGGGGTCGGGCAGCGGGGTGGCCTTGATCCCAAGGCTGAAGGGACTGCGGTTTCCCGCTTGATCCACGGCGCTGACACGCAGGAAACGCGGGCTGAAATTGTCCAGCCCGTCCACCTCGGCCTCCGGGGATTCGCTGCGCAAGGCCAAGGTGAATCCGGAGAGCCCGCTGGGTGAGATCCAGACCTCATAGGCCTGGAGATCGGCGGCGTCCACAGGTGACCAGCTGAGATGGATGCGCCCGTCCTGGGCCGTGGCCGCAAGGTCGGAAGGGGCCGGGGGCGGGAGGGCATCGATGGACAGGGGCCGGGGCAATACCTGCATGCTGCGTCCGCCCGAGCCGTTGACCAGGACGCCGCGCACGGTGACCCGCGAGGCCTGGGTTCCGCCCTCGGGAAGATAGGCCCCCTGATAGATCTCACGGGCATCCAATTCGCGCATGGCCGCGGCCATTTCCTCGGGAGTCGTGGTCAGGCCCTGTCTTTCGTATTGCTCTTCAAGGGCGGTCAGGATGTGACCGCGCAGCACGCGGCGTTGTGAAGGCGGGGCGGGAAGCAATTCCACGGTCTCGGAAAAACCGTTGGGGGCGCTCAGCTGGGCCGTGGCCCGCGCGCCGGGCGTGCCCACCAGCCGGAAGACGATGGCCTCGCCTTCGCGGTAGACCGGGGCTTCTTCGTCCACGGTGAACAGGTCGAATTCAGGGGCGGAGGCCATGTACCGGCGACTCTGGGCGGGGAGGCGGATGGTGCTCACTATTTCGCGGAACAGGGCGTCGGTCTCCCGCAGCAGCTGTTCATCCCGCAGGTTCCAGAGCGAGGACAGCGCGGACATGACCAGACCCACCGGAGTGATGGAGACGCCGCCGCCAAAGCCCCGGCTGACGTGCACGGCCCGCCACAGCAGCTGGCCCGAGGGCAGAGCCACCATGCGTACCTGACCACCCACTGCTGTCTGGGATACGATGCCAATGAAGGTCCGGTCGAAGTGGGTGATCTCGCCGATGACCACAGCGTCCACGCCCAGTAGGGCGTGCAGTTGTTTCGGATTGTCAGCCAGCAGGGCGCTGATGGATTGATAGGAGTCAAGTTTTGCGCCCGACAGGCGGGCATCGGTCTCCAGTAGTTCCTGGTCCGTGAAGGGCAGGGCTGCGAGATGGTTGTACATGCCTCGGCGGACCACATCCCGCGGGTCTTCGGCCTCGGGAGTCAGATACAAACCAGCGAGGTCTCCGCCAAAGGGCAGCACCGCCAAGGTGCTTGGAGGGTTCTCCAGCATGAGCTTGGTGTTTTCGTATTCGCCGGAAAAGATCTTGAATGGTTCTCCGCTGTCCATCTGGGTGGGGGCACCGGCCTTGGGCGTGGCGGCGCGTCCGCCTGAACAGGCGCTGAGGGTGCTGGCGGCCAGTGTCAGGCCGAGCGCCAGAAGAATGACGGCTGTGCGCGCAAGGCTCATCCGGAATCCTCCGTGATCACGGGGTAATGGACTAAGTGATGCTTCGTGTGCGACGCACGCGCGTCGCATTGAGGGAGATATGCAAGATTCGTCCCTTGTGATTGAGGGAAAGTATTGCACGCCGCGCAGGCGTTGGCAATTCAACAGCAAGCTGGGGAGGTTGGAGCGATAACTTAGCCCAGTCGACGGCGCACGATGTCCAGATAGGGCTCCAGGCCCGATTCCACGTCCTCGGGCCAGTCGAATCCCTGGGGCCGGGGGGCATTCAATGACTGTTCGATGGCTCGGGCCAGGGCCCGGGCGTCGCCTGGGTCGTCCACCACGCATTCGGGGGGCAGAAAGTGGCTGGAGCCGTTGTCCCGGGATGAGATGACCCGGGTGCCGCTGGCCAGGGCCTCCAACACGGCGTTGGAACAGGTGTCGTAGAACGATGGCAGGCAGAACAGGTCGCTGGCCTGGTACAGGGAGGGCATGTCGTCCACGCGGCCTAAAAAAGCCAGACGGTCCTGCACGGCCAGGGATTGGGCCAGGGCCTTGAAATGTCCGGGGTTGCGGTTGCCGGCCACATGCACCCGCACTTCGCGCGGCAGGAAGACCAAGGCTCGGATCAATGTGCCCAGGCCTTTCAGCGCGAAGTTGGTGCCCGCCAGTACGATCAATCTGTCCGCCTGGCCCAGGCCCATATTGCTGCGAATGCGGGTCCGTTCGTCCTCGCGGGCAGGGGAAAAACGGGACAGGTCAGGGCGGTTGTAGATGACCTTCATCTCCCGTTCGGCCAGCCAGGGATGGGCCGTCAGCAGCCAGTCCTGCACACGGTGCGAGACCGCGATGCACAGCTCCTGGTTCTCTAAGGCGCGGTGCTCCAGAAGCCGGATCAGGCTGTTGGCCGGGGCCAGCCGACGACGTAGCATCTTGAATTCGCGCTCGAATCCGGGGGCGTAGGCCCGTTTGGAGAGCCGCCAGAACTCGGACAAGGGACCGCCGCTCATGCGCAGGATATCCTGGCACACGGTCTTGCCCATGGACAGGGTCAGGGCGTACCCCCCGCGACGGCGGGCACGTTCGGCGGCATAGGCGAACCAGGCGATTTTGGCGGCACGACCCAGAGGTGGGCGGCCCACGGAAACGACGTTGACCCCCTTGGGCTCCACCGTCTCCTGGCGGGCGCAGATGAAGTCCACGGGGTAACCCGCCGCAGCCAGGGCAGTGGCCAGGCGAAAGGAGAAGCCTTCAGCCCCGCCGTAAGTGGAAAGCTTAGGCAACATCAGGGCGATGCGCTCGTTGCCGCTCATGAGGACCCTCCCTTGTACACGGCCAGGGTGTGTTCCAGAAAGGCGTCGCCGGACAAATCTTCCATTGTTTGGGCTTGCTGCGAGACCAGCCTCTGGCGGATGGCCTTCGGCATGGCCCAGGCGATGGCTTCGGCCATGGCCTGTACGTCGTCCGGAGCAAACACGGCCCGCCCGGAGATGAGGTCGGGCATCACACCCACGCTGGTGCCGATGAGCGGAACCCCGCAGGACATGATCTCCAAGGCCGCCCGGGCGATGGTCTCGGACCATTTGGAAGCGATGACTCCCAGGTCCATGGCCGAGATGACGTCAACCACATCCTCGCGGTTGCCGGTGATCAGTGCCGCCTTCTCCAGGCCTGCCTCGTTGATCCAGGTATGCATCTGCTCCTGGGGAATGGCGCTGCTGAAACCCGCCAGCATCAGCTTGAGGTCGGTCTTGCCCATGGCACGCAACCCGGCGATGGCCTGGATCAGTTCGCGCTGGCCCTTGACCTCGTCAAATCGGCCCAGCAGACCGACCACGAGGTCCTTCGGGCCAAAGCCGAACTCGGCGCGCACCCGGGCGCGGCCTGCATCCGAGAAGCTGAACCGTGCGCGGTCCACGCCACCCAGAATGCGATGCAGATTGGACTCCGGGATTCTGAAATGCTTATGAAAATGGTCGTACATCACCGAGTTGGTGGTCACCACGGCATCGGCCACCGAGGCGTGCAGCCAGCGGTTGACGGGATCATGTTTGGGCAGGCGCTGATCGCCTCGGGTGCGGATCAGGCGGAAGGAGCGGGTCTGCCGTTTGAGCAGGCCCCACAGCCAGAAGGATTCGCCCCGGTGGCAGTTCACCGCGTGCGGCTTGAACTCTGCCACCAGTCGCGACAATTCGTGGTACAGTTGCACCACGACCAGCGGGTTGCAGGAATTCAGCGGCAGGGTCCTCACCGGCAGCCCCCAGTCCCTGGCCTTGGCGTGGCTCTCGGTGCCCTCCAGGGTCAGGACCAGCGGTTCGTGCCCCGCATCGCGCAGCAGGCGCGCCAGATACAGGGCGTACCAGGAGGTGGCGTTGAACCAGCGGACATTGGCGACTTGGATGATGCGCATGTGCCCTTGTATTGATATAGCACGGGATTTGCAACGAATGTGTCGGTGATGACGGGATTACGTCACCGCCAGCTTGAAAAGAATGACACCTCGTCGTCCTGATGGCAAGATGGTGAGGATTGGAGAGGCAAGAAAGAGAGGCCCGCGGCGCTTGCCTGGACCTCTCGCGGATGCTCGGGGTGGATGGGGAACTAGCGCAGACAGGATTCTTTTTTGCTCACGGCCTCGGCCTTGATGCGGTCCAGCAACTCGGAGAGCGTGGCTTTGACGTTTTCGCGGAAGTCGCCGGCCACGATGATGAACAGCAGATCGTCGCCGGGCTTCAGGCAGCCGGACTTGGCTTCGGCCATGGCGCGCCAGATACCGGGGCGTTGTTCGAATTCCCGGCACAGGGCCGCGATCTTGTCATGGTCGGGCTTGACGTCCACAGCCGTTACTTGGGCTCCATCGGCCCTGGACGTGGCGCGGACAACGCCGTTATGGACAAGGATCATGCCTACGTTCTTGGTGAAATCGGGATGGGTCTTTAGCTCGGCAATGGCCTTGGTGATATCCATCTGCTAACTCCTTTCGGAAAATGGTAGGGAACATGTACAAGCTTTCGTCGTTGCTCAAGGATCTTCCGACCCTGCATGAAAGCAGGATGTCGTCTCCCGGCTTCGCCGTGTGGATGGTCTGGGCGGGTGAGCTGACCGAGGCCATTCCCTCCACCTTCCGGGATTACGGCGGCATGGAGATTCGAGCGGAAAACCAGCAGGCCCTGTGGTTTTTCTTTACCAAGGACGTTTTCCACGCCATGGCCCGGCTGCAGGTCTGGGCCAATCTGAACGATCTTCCGGTCTTCATCCAGATTCTGCCCACCAGCCTTTCAATAGGGTTCCAGTTGGAGTTGACCTTGTCAATCTCTTCCGAACTCTACAGCCAGCAGGCCATGATCCCCGGGGCGTTCGAGGTCTGGGTGCACCCCAAGATCATCGAAAATATGGGGAATATCCCAGGTATCACCCTGGAAAAGACCGAGAAGCACCCCTCGGGCATCGCCGCGACTGAATGGCACAAGCTGTTCGGAGACCCACGCATGGGATTTACCTCTTCCCTGGGCTGGTTCTTCATCTTGAAGCCGCTGGGCAATCCCCTGGATAAGGCCTTTGTGGAGGGTTGGCGCAATTTCTTCTTGGAGATCGAGCAGATATTAAAGCGTCTGAAGATCAAGTACATGATCTCGGCTGGTTTCCTGATCTGCGAACTGGGTTCGTACAAGAGCCTGGATCGCTGGTGTCGGGAGATTCTGACCATGATCCGCGCGACCAAGGAGGGCGACGAGGGCAACTACTGGCCGAGCGTGATGCTGGCCGTGGAGAAGG
This sequence comes from Pseudomonadota bacterium, assembly GCA_018816865.1. Classification (GTDB taxonomy): domain Bacteria; phylum Desulfobacterota; class Desulfovibrionia; order Desulfovibrionales; family Desulfovibrionaceae; genus Desulfovibrio_Q. The sequence continues at coordinate 79,005 of JAHIUW010000011.1, read as the reverse complement.
GGGGCTATCAGTTCAACGAGGAGTTACCCAACAAGGTGCCCATCGAGTGGGACCAGATGGCCCCGGACCTCCCGCATATGAGCTATCGCACCGCCTTTTTGCTGGGTGACCGCTACCGGATCAAGGACGTCAGCTACAGTTTCGAGCGCAGTCGGATGAGCGATTGGTGCTACGTGCACATGCTGGACATGGACTCCCTTGACGACGAGCAGGGCAGTCTGAACATCACCCTGCCCGTGGGGATTCTGGCGGGCAAGGAGCGACCGTGCTTTTATTGCGGGCTGCGCAATCATATTGAAAGCGAATGTCCCACGCGTAAGCTCCAGGATCTGGATGACAAGCTCTGGAAGGATCTTTCCATGATGGGGCTGGAGGACATCAACCTGGGCTTGAAGGCATTGGGCGAGGCGCTCAAGGCCGATCCGGTACCCTCCATGAGAGAGCTGCTGGGCAACGGCGATAAGGCGGGCACAATGCTGCGCGCGTTGTTCGAGATAAATGCCCCGGGGCAGCTCCGGACCATGCCCCTCATCTGGCGCTCCCTGGGCAAGGATCTGCCGGCTGGTCTGTACAAGTTGGCCCCCCTGGAAAAAGGGCCCTTGACCCAGGCCTTCGAGAAATTGATGGCAGGCGAGGTCCACGACGCCGAGCACGAAGCAAAGGAAGGGGCGCTGCGCAATCCCCGGGAATTCCACTTCCGGACGCTGCTCGGCTTCATTGTTCTGGAACGTGGGAATCTGGAGAGGGCGATCAGCTATTGGAAGGAGGCCGAGCCCCTGGGGACCTCACCCATCCATTTCGCCTATCACAAATACCTCCAGGCCCGGGCATTGGAGGTTCAGGGCCGTTTTGACGGGGCCATGCAGTTGTACAAGGAAGCCTATGTGTTGTGCCCGAAATGGGACGAGCCGCATTACCGCCAGGCCGTCTGTATGGTCAAGATGGGGTTTTCGGAACATGCCGTGGGGCTGATCGACCAGTTGGTGGACGACGACGCCAATCTGTTCAATCGCATCATTATCGACCCGGAGGCCGAGCGTGGCGTGGTGCAGATCCTGGCCAATCTCCACGGGCGCTGGGTTGCAGCCCAGCATGGGGCCAAGGAAGGGGAGGTAAAGCTGCGCAGCCTGATGGATGAGGTGGAGGAATGGTTCGGCCCGGACCATGAATTCAGCAAGAAGACCAAGCGCCAGATTGGTGGTATCCTGCAGCTCTGCGAGATCGAGAATTACGTGGTCTTCAACAAGTTGGTGGCCGGAAAACTCAGTGTCGCCCGTGCGCTCAAATCCAGCGTGGACAAGGAAGTCGCAATTTTGCAGAAACAGGCCGAACTGTTCCGCAGGCGCTTGAAGGGTATCCATGAGGAGATCTCGTGGTTTCCATTCCCCCGCGCCCTGCGGGAGTTCAACAAGGATTTCAATTTTTGTGTCACCAAGCTGAACTGGGTCAAACAGCAGCATTTCAAGGTGGCCAGGAATTTTCGCAAAAGTCATGAATACTTCAAGCAGGTGGATGAGAATCTGAAGCGTCTTTCATCCCGGTTGGTGACGCTGAGGATCGTGCGTGACGCGACGTTGTTTGCCCTGCTCATGGGCAAGAGTTTTATGTGGATGGAGATCGTGGGCCTGGGCTTGGCGCTGGTGGCCATGCCTGTTGCCGTTGTTGTGGGTGAGAACTATCACTACACATGGCTCACGGATTTCATTGAGAGCCAGCGCTGGGGTATTCAGAAGGGGCTGATTGTCGTTGTCAGTCTGATGGCTTTTACCATCGCCTTGTTCAAGACGGCACTGGTGTTCGAGAAACGCAAGGCAAAATTCTTTGACGAGCAGAAGAAACTGGCCAAGAAACACATTGAAAAGCAGAGCAAGGGCCGGAAGAAATAGCCGGAATGGTTTTGCCTCGGGTGTTTGCGGGGTGGAGGCGACGCAGGCGCGGGCAGAAATCTGCCCGTGTTTTTTTTGCAAAAAAAAGCGGGAGCCGTAGCTCCCGCTTGAGAAACAAGATCCGAGTGCGGTTTAGACGCAGCCGGTGGGCTTGGGCAGGCCAGCCATCTTGCAAGCGCCCTTGCCGGGGCCGGAGGGGAACAGCTCGTAGATGTGCTTCAGCTTGAAGCCGGTGACCTTGGAGAGGATGCGCACCATGGGAGCGATGCCGTTCTTCTTGTAGTAGTCCTGCAGGAAGTCGAGAACCTTCTGGTGCTCGTCGGACATTTCCTTGATGCCTTCGGACTCCTGTACGTACTCAACCCACTCGGGGCTCCAGTCTTCAAAACGCTGCAGGAAGCCGTCTTCATCAATCTCAAAGCTTTTGCCTTTAAATTCAACAGTAGCCATGTTCGTCCTCCTTTGAGGTGTTTGAACGCTTCATTTACGTTCCAAAAAAAAACTAACGAATGCCAGAGTTTAAACCTGAGCCGGAAAACCGGCAACCTATTGAACAAGCAGCTTCCGCTACTCAACTCCACGGTGTTTTCAAGAAACTGGTCGCTGAAAAGTTATGAGATTCTAATGGCGGCTATGCTTTTTTGTCAATGGATTCCGTAGCGAAATCGTCGAAAATGTCGCTTCTGGAAAGTGACTTCGATTCAGGGCCGTTAGCCTCCCAGCAATTCTTCGAGGTGTTCGCGGGCAAAAACCAGGTCTTCGTCCAGTTGCAGGGCGTTGGCCAGGCAATGCAGCGCCTCTTCGGTTTGTCCCAGGTGCTTGTAGCACAAACCCAGGTTCGCAAGGTCCATGGCCGAGCCAGAGTCCAGATCCAGAGCTGCCTTGAAATCATCGGCCGCGGTCTTGTACTGGCAGGCCTTGAAACGGACCACGCCGCGCAGGTTGAAGTATTCCTTGACCTCGTCCGAGTAAGCGATGGCTCGGTCCAGGTGTGGCAGTGCGGCTGCGAATTCGCTGGCCTGGGTCAGGGCGAAGGCCTGGTAGAACGCGGCTAAGCCCTTGTCTTCGGAACTGTCCTGCAGGGGTTCGGCCATGGCAAATAGTACCGCCGCCAGGGGCAGATTCCCGTCCTTCAGGGCGAGCATGGCCCGGTAGAAGGGCAAAAAGTACGCGCCCGGGTAGATCTGCTCCAGGACATCCAGTCCCTCATGGGCTTCAAGCAGCGGCAGGCCCTCGGCCAGGATGCGGCCTACGAACATGCCGAGGCTGGCGCGCTCGGTGCGTTCGCGGAACAGGAAGCCGGGTACGAAATTGTAGTTGGCGGGGATGCCCAGGTCCGGGTGGGTGGTGGCCACGCTGTACAGGGTGTAGCCCATGGCCGTGAGGGCCCGGGTCAGGCTTGTCAGTTCGTCCAGGATGTCGTCGTTTTCCAGGCTGGGCAGGCTGTCCAGATGGACGATGGGACCTAGGGTGAGCCACTTGAAATCGTCCACGGCCGTGTACTTGGGCAGGCCGGAGGCCTCGTAGTTGGCTCCGGTCTCGAAGTCTCCACCCAGTTGGGCGACCTCGGTCAGGGCGCGGATTGCGGCCTTGGCCGGAGAGGAGGCCGTGCCCGCGGTGTAGACGATCTCGCTTGTGGCGGGGAAGGTCGTCGGGTCGTAGGCGATGGCCGCTACGGTGGGCGCGGGAAAGCCCAGGGTCATGTCCTTGAGCCAGACCTTGAGGCCGTTGTCCGTAAAGCAGGCGATGAGCCGCTTGAGCACCGGATCGCTGATGGCCTCGGGGTCGATGGTGGGCATCTGGGGGGTGCTGCGGTCGGTCACGGCGCAGACATGGCGTTCGATGAGTTCTGCGGCACCCTGAAAGATGGACTCCTCGTAGGTGTTGCCGGCGCTTGATCCGTTGAATTCATTAAGCTTCTTGAACAAGTCCAAGGGCACGTACTCTTCGCGTCCAGCACTCACGTTGGTCACGGGGCAGAACTTCCAGGAGACGAGGTCCATGATGCGCGTTGCCTCGGCTGCGCAGAGGTCGTCTCCAGCGGCCTTGATGATCTGGCTCATGTCCATGACCCTTCCAGGCCAACGCTCTTGGGCCTCGGTCCAGGTGGCCGTGGTGAAGTCGCCGTAGTCCTCCCAGAAGGAAAAGTAGCTAAAGCGTTCGGTCAGTTCCATCAGTGCCGAGGCTTCGGCCTGGATGGGAGAGGCGCCTTTGCCCATCTGTTTGCGGGTGGGCATGACCCTGCGCGCGCCAGGACCGGTGATGGAGAGAAAAACAGGGATCTCCAGGCGACCGGTGTCGATGCGTCTGGTCTCGGCGAGGATATCGTTGCTGTAGTCTTGCAACAGCCTGCGCACACGGGCCACGGTCTGTTCGGGGGTGATGGCCTTGTCCTGGTCTGCGGTGTAGGTCTTGATGCAGCTTTTGAGTTCGATCATGCAATCATCCTGCGAGTTTGCGTGGTGTCAGGCGGATCACGTCGCACAGAAAGCGTTCGGTTCCGCCGTCATCGGACGCCTTGCAGCCGATGGTCTTGTTGGCTTGGTGGAAGTCCTGCTCAATGAGTTTGAAGAAGCGCATGGACTTGCGCTTGTGATCGCGGGAGAGGAGGATCTGGGCCCCGGCTTGGTGTTTGATGTGCGCATCCAGGAATTTGGCAAGGCCTCGGTGGAGTTTTTCGATGTACAGGACCTCGGCCCCGACGATGATGTCGAAGCGACGGCCCAGATTGTCTTGGCTGAAATCGGCGCGCTGAACCGTGACCAGGTCGTCCAGGCCGTTCTTCAGGACGTTGATGCGCGAGAAGAGCAGGGCGTCGGGGTTGATGTCCGTGATGACGGCCTTGAAGCCCGCGGCCCCGGCCGCCAGACCGCAGATGCCGACGCCGGCACCGATTTCCAGAACCGTGGCCTCGGGGTGTACCGGTAGGTTTCCGACCAGATGGGCCAGGACCATGGACGAGGGCCAGATTTTGGCCCAGAAAGGCAGTTCAACGCCGTCTTTGCCCGCGTGGGAGGCGATACGCTCCACATACTTGGCCATGTTCGTGATCTGCAGGATATCCAGGGTGTGCTTGCTGGCGGTCACGGGTTCGAAGGCGACCTCGAAGCGCCGGCCTGCATAGTCCAGCAACTCATCCAGCGGTGCGTCCAGAGAGATGGTCTCGTTGGTGCTCACGTGAGGTCCTCCCGGGTTGTTCTGCTCGGGGAATAAAAAAACGCCGACTCGGAAGTCGGCGTTTGATTGCTTTGGAGCGGGAAACGAGATTTGAACTCGCGACTTCAACCTTGGCAAGGTTGCACTCTACCACTGAGTTATTCCCGCTTGTGGAGGCGGCATCCGGATTTGAACCGGAGAATGGAGGTTTTGCAGACCTCTGCCTTACCACTTGGCTATGCCGCCCCATGCATCAAGAATTTGAGCGTATAGTCCAGAGATTTACTGCTGTCAATGATCTACTGGATGAATTTCAAATCCCCATCGATTCGGTGGGAACCTACATTTTCCGGGGGCGTTGGGCAAGCCCCAAAACGCTGTTCCGGGCAGTTTTTGAGGCTGAAAACGAAAAAGGCCGGTCAGGGACCGGCCTTGGAAAATCGTGGAGCGGGAAACGAGATTTGAACTCGCGACTTCAACCTTGGCAAGGTTGCACTCTACCACTGAGTTATTCCCGCTCGAGAGATGCTTCGTCGTTGAAGCGAGTGGACATCTATCCAACCTGGCCCTCTGCTGTCAACAGGAAAATGAAAAAATCATCTTTTCTGCCAGACCAGGGCATTGGCCCCCGTGAGGGATTTGAAAGGCCTGCCCTCCAGGATTCCCTTGCGCACACTGTCTGCGTCGACCACCCGGGCTCCGGCCAGGACGTCCAGGCCGTGGCTGAACAGGCTCTGGGCAAAGGGGGTGCTCGGGCCGAGCATCAGGACCAGGGCGTCCCTGCGGCACAGGGCGAGCAAGCCGGCGAGGGTGCCATTGAGCAGGGTGGTACCGGTGAGGGCCACCACGTCAGCTTCGGGGAGGATCTGCTTGGCCTGTGCAGCGGGCAGGTCACCCGCACGTGGTGACAGTTCCAGAATCGAGAGCCGGGCGAATTCCGGCCCCATGCGTACCACAAAGGGGAAGTGGCCTACGACGGCCACGTTCCGCCCTGTCCCGTGTTTCAGGATCAGGTCCTGGCCCTTGGCCTGGGTCAAATCGCAGGGTTGGGGCAGCAGGGCGTTGACCGCAGCCAGGCCGAGGGACCGGGCCTGGGGGACGAATTCTGGGGGTGCGACCAGCCAACCGGCAAGCTCCAGGCCCGAGGCCGGGAGATCGGCCATGACTGGAGAGACTCCAATGTCATGACCGTGTAGACCCTGGCGCGTGGCCAGGCCGGTGTGGCCGTCGCAGCTGACCGCAACCATGTGCGAACCGACTGCGATGGCCGTCAATGGGGCGTCGTGCCCGTGCAGATCGGCGAGAATCCCTTTCAGTATCTGGAGTTGGGTGCTATGGTTTGCTGGTTCTGGCATCAGGCCCCCCGGTGGTTCGTTTTTGGCTGTTGCGCGATGCGTGGTGTTTTCCGGGTCGGTCTGTGGGAACGCCCGAAAATACAGGGGATCATCGCTGGAACATGAAATTAGTATGCAGGGCTTTACTTTTCAAGGCGTTATGAATTAAAACGTCGCTCTCAACATCGGTTTTGATGGTCGGTCCACCGGCCGCTGAGCCTCTCGCACGGAGGGTTAAAGATATGGAAGCCAAGGATCTTGAATTTTTTCGCAAGTTTCTGAATGATGAACTGGACGATATCCTGCGCAAGGGCGAAGAAACCCTTGAAGATATGACCGAGACGCGCGAGGTCTATGCGGACCCGGCCGACCGGGCCACCGCAGAGTCCGACCGCTCGTTCACCTTGCGTCTGCGTGACCGGGAACGCAAGCTGATCAAGAAGATCCAGGCTGCCCAGCGTCGCATTGAGGACGGTTCCTTCGGTTTTTGCGAGGAATGCGGCGAGGACATCGGAGTGGAGCGTCTGAAGGCCCGTCCTGTGACGACCTTGTGCATTGATTGCAAGAGTCGCCAGGAAGAAGAGGAACAGGTCCGCGGCGACTAGCCTCGCCGGACCACTGTCATGGAAGCCAATTTCTTCCGCTGTCTGGCGCGTGAGTTGGCCTGCGATTTGTCGGGCTCCCGCGTCGAAAAGATCTACAATCCCGCCCCCGACGTCTGGACCTTGAAGGTCCGGGCACAAGGGGGCGCTTCGTTTTTGCTCCTGCGCTCCTGCCAGCGCCGGGGGCTTCTTTTTTTGACCTCGGAAAAACCGGCCAATCCGGCCAGCCCCTCCGCCCAATGCATGTGGCTGCGCAAGCGGCTCGTGAACCGCCGTCTGTTGGAGGCGCACATTGATTGGCCCTCGCGTCGCATGGCCTTTGCCCTGTCGCCGGGCGAGGGCGGTTGGTTGCTGCTGTCGACGACAGAGCCCCCTGCCCTGGTCGAGCTGTTGCCGGTCGGATTCGGCGACGAGCCCGAGTGGCCCGAGGTCGGGGTCTTGGCGGACGCTGAGGCCTGGCGCCGCTTTCCCCAATTGACCCCACCCCTGAGGCGGCTGCTGGGCGCCGTGGACGAGGGACGGTGGCAGGCCGTGCTGGACGCCGTGCGCCGAGCCGGCTGCTCACAGTTTTTTCTGTACAGTGGGAGCGGGGAGCCGCAGTTGTTGCCGTGGCGGTTGCCCCTGGTGCTGTGCGGTTCCCGCACCGAGAGCGTCTATGACCGCGCCCTTGAGGCTGCCGATGAGCTGGGCCGCAGTGAGCTCTTTCCCTATTTGCGCACGTTGGCCGAAACCGGAGAGCGTGATGCCCTCAAGGTCGAACAACGCAGGATGAAACGCTCGCTGGCGTCCGTGGACAGGGACCAGGAGCGCCTGCAGGGTCTGGTCGCCTTGTCACGCCATGGCGAGGCCCTGCGCGGGCTGCTCTATCGCCTGGACAGGAAAGAGAAACACAGTGCGCTGGAGGTGCCTGGGCCGGACGGCGAGATGGTTCACCTGGAGCTGGATGGGCGTCTGACCGTGACCGAGAACATGGAGCGTTTCTTCAAGTTGGCCGCCAAGGGGCGGCGCGGGCTCGAGTTTGTGAAGCAGCGGCGCGCAGAGCTGTCCAGACGGCTGGCCGAGCTGGAGCAGGGGCGGCTTCCTGAGGAGATTCTGGGGCGGCTGGAAGAGGGCGAACAGCGGCGCAAGGTGCGTCAGATCCCGCCTCTGGCGCGCAAGGGGCTGAGTTCGTTCCTGACCGAGGATGGCTTTGCGGTGTACCGGGGCAAGAGCGCCCAGGCCAACCACGATCTGCTGCGCAAGGTGGCCAGCCCGTTTGATCTGTGGTTCCATGCCCGGGGTGGTGCGGGTTCGCATGTGCTGCTGCGGCGGGACTACCCGGAGCAGGAGGTGCCTGAGCGCAGCCTGCTTCAGGCTGCTGCCCTGGCCGGGTTGAGGAGCTTTGCGGCCGGCAATGCCAGTGCGGAGGTGATCTGCGCCCTGGTCAAGCATGTGCATGCCGTCAAGGGTGCGGGGCCGGGAAAGGTCACCGTGGATCGCGAGTATGCGGCCCTGAGCGTGTCCCTGGACCCGGGCCTGGAGGAGCGGCTGTCCACTGACGCCTGACAACGCCTCACTGGCGATGGAATGTTCTTGGTGCTCAGTGTGGCGAGTGGCTGCCGATTGAAATAATACTGTCAGATGTTCAAAAGCGTTTGGCTGGCAGGCGCGAGGTATCCCCTCCGTGTGAACGGCTCAAAAAAGGGGTGGGTGCCAGGCACTCCCGGGAGCGACGCTTACTCATCCGTAGGCAAGGGTTTGAGCGCGCCGAAGCAACGCCGCAAACGCGCGTATTTCAGCCGTTTACAGCTTGTCGAAGAACATCAGTCCGCCAATGATCACGAATCCGGTGGCGGCAATCTTTTTGACCAGTTCGACAGGGATCTTGTCACAGACGAGGGAGGCGAACATCACGCCCAAAAAGCTCACTGTGATAAGTGCCAGCGACGACCCGATGAACACGGTCCAGGGCTTTTGGGTCTTGGCGGTCATCAGGATGCAGGCCAGTTGGGTCTTGTCGCCCAGTTCGGCCAGGAACATGGTTGCAAAGGTGGTCAGAAACAGCTTGAAATCCATAGTATCCTCTCTTGCATGGTGTGGCCGTCCCGGTTACACCGCGAGAGGGTGGATGGCAACTCCGGTGTTGGCTGGGAGCTCCTGTGCGGATTGGACGGATGCACGAAAGGTGACTATATAATGGTTCCCACCGAACGGTAAAGGCGGATGGAAACTGCATGGTGAAGACGAATTGTTTGGATCGTTCCCTGGAATTTGAGGACTACGAGCTGGCACGAGAGTTGTTCGGCCCGCAGGACGCCAATCTTGCGGCCGTTGCCAAGGGCACCAGAGTTCGAGTGGAATCACGCGGCAACAAGGTGTTTTTGCAGGGTGCCGATGAGGATGGCCTGAATCGGGCGGCCAATGCCCTGGTCCAGCTCTATGCCCATGTCAAGGCTGGCCATCCCGTGTTCCCGAGCGATGTGGACCACGCCATGGGCATTCTGGGCTCCGACCCTGGAGCGCAGCTGAAGGAAGTCTTTCGCGACGAGATTTTCGTCGTGTCCCCCAAAAAGCAGATCGGTCCCAAGACCCTGGGCCAGCGTGATTATCTGCAGGCCATTCGCGACAGCGATCTGACCTTCGGTATCGGCCCGGCGGGCACGGGGAAGACCTATCTGGCCGTGGCCATGGCCGTATCCAGCCTGCTGGCGCGCCGGGTCAAGCGCATCGTACTCACCCGCCCGGCCGTGGAGGCCGGGGAGCGTCTGGGTTTTTTGCCCGGCAGCCTGGAGGAGAAGGTCAATCCCTACCTGCGGCCGCTGTACGACGCCCTGCACGACATGCTGGATTTCGCCAAGGTCCAGGAGATGGTGGAGACCAACGTCATTGAGATCGCGCCTTTGGCCTTCATGCGTGGGCGTACCCTGAACGACGCCTTCATCATCCTGGATGAGGCGCAGAATACGACCCCTGAACAGATGAAGATGTTTTTGACGCGCCTGGGCTTTGGGTCCAAGGTCGTGGTCACGGGCGATGTCACTCAGATCGACCTCCCGGGCAAGTCGTCCTCGGGCCTTGTGCAAGCCGCCAGTTTTTTGAGCGTGGTCGAAGGCATCTCCTTTATCAAGTTCCACGAGGATGATGTGATCCGTCATCCCCTCGTTGGCAGGATTGTAAAAGCGTATGAGCGTTTCGAAAAATCAGAAAAGTAAAAAGAAGCCCGGCCAATCGCGTTTGACCGAGTCGGCGTCCGCTGTTGCGACGCATCCTACGGCGCTGGGTGTCGCCCTGTACCTGGTTTCGCTGCTGCTGCTTTCCGCCCTGGCCGGAGTTGAGTTCACCTCCGGGCCGCCGTTGTATCTGGCGGGCGACATCGCCGAACAGGATGTGACCGCCCAGCGTGACCTGTTGGTGGAGGACGTGGAATCCACCCGTGCCAAACGCCAGCAGGCCGCCGAGGCCCAGCCCCCGGTCTTTGATCTGGACATCAATGCCTTTGTCGAATTGGAGCAGAGTGTGCATGCCGCGTTCCAGGCCGTGAACGCAGCCACGGCCGAGACCCTGGAGGACGTGCGCTGGCAGGTGGCCGAAGACCTGAACGCCGAGATCAGCAAGTCCACCATCGCCATCTGGCGGCGCGAGGATTTCCAGAATCTCGTGCTGGCTCGGGTCATGCCCTGGCTATCAGCCTATCTCAAGGCCGGGGTGGTGGAGGATTCCACCGCTCTGGACGATCTGCGTTCCGGGTTCGTGATGCGCGATCTGGAACAGAAAGTCGAAACCCTGCGCACGGACCTGGCCACTGTGACCGACATCCGCAGCCTGCGTAGCGACCTTGCCCAGTACATGAAGGGCGAACTCGGCAAACCCCTGGTGATCCGCAAGGCCGCCTGGGCCTTGGTGGGGCCCCTGATTCAGCCCAGCCTGTCCTTGTCGCCGTCTGAGACATCGTCCCGCGTGATGAGCGTCATGACGGCCGTGGGTCCGGTGTACATCCCGGTGCGCAAGGGGCAGATCGTGGTTCGCCAGGGCGAGGCCGTGACTCCGCCGCAGCAGCACAAGCTCCAGGCCATGTTCGACGCCTCCCCGCAGGCCTACACCGTGCAGCGCGCGGTGGGTATCTTCATGATCAGCATCCTGTTGGGACTTGGGCTGACGCTCAGCCAGCGCGCTGGGCTGTGTCCGGAACTGGCTCCCCGGGATTACGTGCTGCTGGCCATGGTCCTCTTGCTGTTCGGAGGGTTGTCCAAGTTTCTGTCCCTCATCGCTCACCCCATCGGCGGAAGATTGGCCGGGGACATCGTGGCCTACAGTCTGCCGATTCCTGCGGCCGCAGGCGTGCTGGCCCTGTTCTTTCCCTATGCCGTGAGCATCTTCGCCCTGATCCTGGTGGCCTTTTTGTGCACTCAGATGCCCGGGGGCGATCTGGCCCTGTTTTTGTTCTATTTCGTGGGTGGATTGCTGCAGGTCTTCATGGTCAAGCGCGCCGAAACCCGCACGGAGTTGCTGGCCAGCGTGCTGCCTTTGTTGGCCGGGCTATCGCTGGCCTGGGTGGCCGTGAATTTCATGAATTATCAGGGGCTGCATCATGCCCTGGCGGGTGGGGCCTATGTCCTGGCGGGCGGCGTCGTGTCCCTGATCCTGGTGCTGTCCCTGGCGCCTATCGTGGAACTGCTGCTGGGGTACACCTCGCGCTTCAGGCTGATGGAACTGATGAGCCTGGAGCAGCCCCTGATGCAGGAGTTGATGGTCACAGCGCCTGGCACCTATCACCACTCCATCATCCTCTCGCACATGGTCGAGGCAGGGGCCCGCGCCATTGGGGCCAATTCCCTGCTGGCCAAGGTGGCGGCCCTGTATCACGACGTGGGCAAGCTCTCCAAGCCGCAGTATTTCATCGAGAATCAGATGGGCGGCGAGAACAAGCACGACAAGCTTGCGCCGTCCATGAGTGCGCTCATCCTGACCAGCCACGTGAAGAAGGGTGCTGAGATGGCCCGCGACCACAAACTGGGGCAGGAGATCGAGGATCTCATCCAACAGCACCACGGCACCATGCTCATTTCCTATTTCTACCACCGGGCCGTGGAACAGGCCCAGACCAGGGGCGAGGAGCCGCCGCGCGAAGGTGAATTCCGTTACTCCGGGCCCCGACCCCAAACCAAGGAGGCCGGTTTGCTGCTCCTGGCCGACGCCATCGAGGCCTCCAGCCGGACCCTGGTGGAGCCCACGCCGAGCCGCATCAAGGGCCACATTGAGGGCATCATCAAGAAGATCTTCATGGATGGCCAGTTGGACGAGTCCGCACTGACACTGAAGGATATGCATGAGTTGTCCGGCGTCTTTCTGCGCATCCTGACGGGCACCTTCCATCAGCGCATCGAGTATCCGGGTGGCGACAAGGACAAGGGGTCGGATTCCGCTGACAAAAGCGTGGCCAAGGTCGTCGACAAGTCTGCGGACAAGACCAGCGATAAATCCGGGGGCAGGTCTGTCGTGAAGCCCGGAGAATCCTCTGCCGCCCCAGTCGGCGAAGTGCCCACGGACAAAACCCCCTCCGGGACTGGTCTCGGAGAACAGAAACAACGGGATTCCGCCAGGGCCGAAGGCTCCGAGCATGCCGGGAAGGATTCCGGTGCGAGCAGGGAGAGGGGCTCGCGCAGCGGGAACAAGCCCGAACAGGATCCCACGGGACAGACCTCGCATCACGATACCCGCGACGGGGCCACTATTCTCAAGTTTTCCAAGACGCGGGGCAATCGATGAGCGTGGTCTCCATGGTCGTCCGGCCGGGACTGAACCCCTCCATGGTCGTGGGCCGCTGTGAAGCTCGTGACCTGGCCCAGCGGGTCCTTGCGGCCTTGGGTATGGACAGTGCCGAGCTTGAGCTGACCCTGACCGATGACCGGGAAATGGCGCGTCTGCACCAGTCCACCCTGGGCCGCACGGGGCCCACCAACGGTCTGGCCTTCAACGACGAGGACCCTGAGCGCCCGGACTATCTGGGCGAGGTGGTCATCTCCGTGGACACCCTGGCCCGGGAGTGCGAGCTCTACGGGCAGCCCCCGCTGGAACACATGGCCCGGCTCATGGCGCACTCTTTTCTGCATCTGGCGGGCATGGACCACAGCCCGGAGATGGACGACTTCACCGAAGCCGCCGTGGATGCCGTGGCAGGCTGCGTCTGATTCCCTGCTGACCGTTGCCTTTGAACCGTGGGTTGGACGGCTCCGGGGTCTTGTTGTTTTCCGCCTGACTCGAAATGAGGGTGAGCCCTCTGAGGCCGTGCTCTGCGGCCTGTTTTCCTCCCATCTATTATCTTTACAACCCTCGTCCTTCAGGGTTACCTTTTCGTTTTTCCCCCCGCCGGAAGGGGATGAATAGAACGCAAACAAGGGGACCCTTCCCATGCCCAGACATTTTTTGAGTATCCTGGATCTGGACAAAGACACCGCTCACGCCCTGGTCAGACGCGCCAGGGAGATGAAAGAGTGTGATTTCCATAGTGATCTGCTGGCCGGAAAGACCGTGGCCCTGATTTTCGAGAAGGCCTCCACGCGAACCCGCGTGTCCTTCGAGGTGGGCATCAACCATTTGGGCGGCAATTCGCTGCTGATGACCCCCGCAGAATCGCAGTTGGGCCGCAACGAACCGCTGTGCGATACCTCGCGGGTCCTGTCGCGCTACTGTGCGGGCCTGGTTGTACGGACCTTCGGTCAGGAAATCGTGGATGAACTGGCCAAGTATGCCTCGGTCCCGGTGATCAACGCCCTGACCGACAGCTATCACCCCTGTCAGGTGATGAGCGACATGCTGACCATGTACGAGCGTACCCCCGATCTGGCGAGCCTCAAGGTCGCCTGGGTGGGTGACGGCAACAATATGGCCCATTCGTTCATCAACGCAGCCATCCTGTTCGGATTCGAACTGGTTCTGGCCTGCCCCGAGGGCTATGATCCCGACTCCGCTATTCTGGCCCATGCCAAGGCCGAGGGCGCGCGCGTGACCCTGGTCCGCACGCCCGAAGAGGCCTGCAAGGGTGCCCACTACGTCAATACCGACGTCTGGGCTTCCATGGGGCAGGAAGTGGAGCAGAAGCAGCGCGAGGCCGCCTTTGCCGGCTTCATGATCGATGACCGTCTGCTGGCCGTGGCCGATCCCGACGTGAAGGTCATGCACTGCCTGCCCGCCCACCGCGGCGAGGAGATTTCGGCAGAGGTCTTCGAGAGCGAGCGCTCCATCGTCTTCGACCAGGCGGAGAACCGTCTGCACATGCAGAAGGCGATCATGGAATGGGTTTTCACGAAGTAGGGCCGTTGAAAAATGCGCGATAGCGTTGTTGCTGCTGAACATTCAATCCCTTGTGTATATTGATACACGTCGGGCTTGAATGTCCCTTGCGCCTGGCTCTCGTACCTTTTTGAACCGCCCACAATCTCGTGGTTCAGACAAGAATCGGCAAGAAGAAATTTGAATCCCCGGGAGAGTCCGGGAGATCATTAATAACAGAGGGACTCATGAGCGCTATCAAGAAAGTCGTGCTGGCCTATTCCGGGGGTCTGGACACCTCCGTGATCCTGGCCTGGATCAAGAATACCTACAATTGCGATGTTGTGACCCTGACCGCCGACCTGGGGCAGGGCGAGGAACTGGACGGCATCGAGGCCAAGGCCATGCGCACCGGCGCGGTTAAGGCCTACGTCGAGGACCTGCAGGAAGAGTTCGCCCGGGATTTCATCTTTCCCATGATGCGCGCCAGCGCCATCTATGAGGGCCGCTACCTGCTGGGCACCTCCATCGCCCGGCCGCTGATCGCCAAGCGCCTGGTGGATATCGCCCACGCCGAGGGCTGTCAGGCCATCGCCCATGGGGCAACGGGCAAGGGCAACGACCAGGTCCGGTTCGAGCTGGCCGCCGCGGCGCTGGACCCCAGTCTGAAGACCATCGCTCCCTGGCGCGAATGGGATCTGACCTCGCGCACCGACTGCCTGGAATACGCGGCGGCCAACGGCATCGACGCCCCGGTCTCCCATTCCAAACCCTACAGCTGTGACCGTAACCTGCTGCATTGCAGCTTCGAGGGCGGTGAGCTGGAAGACCCCTGGAACGAGCCCGGCGAATTTTCTTACGCCATGTGCGTGCCTGTGGAACAGGCCCAGGACGAGGCCGAGATCATCACCCTTGATTTCGAGCAGGGCGATCCCGTTGCCGTGAATAACGAGCGCATGAGCCCCGCGGCCATCATGGTCAAGCTGAACGAGCTTGGCGGACGTCACGGCATTGGGCGCGTGGACATGGTGGAGAACCGTTTCGTGGGCATGAAGTCCCGAGGCGTGTACGAGACCCCGGGCGGCACCGTGCTGTTCACGGCCCGGCGCGATCTGGAAGGCATCACCATGGACCGCGAGGTCATGCACCTGCGCGACAGCCTGATCATGCGTTATTCTGAGATGGTCTACAATGGCTTCTGGTTCGCGCCCGAGCGCGTGGCCTTGCAAGCCCTGGTGGACAACACCCAGCAGCGCGTCACCGGCACCGTGCGCCTGAAGCTCTACAAGGGCCAGGTCATGCCGCTGGGCCGCAAGTCCCCATATTCCTTGTATCGCGAGGATCTGGCCACGTTCGAGACGGACCAGGTCTACAACCAGGCCGACGCCGCCGGGTTCATCACCCTGCAGGGTCTCAGGCTGCGCGGCTACGGCACCAAGGGAGACTAGATGGCCGACAAGAAGATGTGGGGCGGGCGCTTTGCAGAGGGCACCGCTTCCTCGGTGGAGGAATACACCGAGTCCCAAAGCTTTGACCGGGTCCTGTTCGAAGAGGACATCCAGGGGTCCATGGCCCACGCCCGCATGCTGGCGCGCCAGGGAGTGCTGACCAGCGACGAGGCCGAGGCCATCGTCGTGGGTCTTGGCCGGGTGCGCGACGAGATCGAGTCGGGCGAGTTCGTCTGGCGGCGCGAGTTGGAAGACGTGCACATGAACATCGAGTCGCGTCTGACCGAGATCATCGGCCCCCTGGGGGGCAAGCTGCACACCGGGCGTTCGCGCAACGACCAGGTCGGCCTGGACTTCAGGCTGCACGTGGCGCGCCGTCTGGACGAGTGGCGTGACCTGTTGGCCGCGCTGGTCTCCGTGCTGGTGGACAAGGCCCACGAAAACCGTGCGGTCCTGTTGCCCGGTTGCACTCATTTCCAGCCCGCCCAGCCCGTGTCCCTGGCGCATCATCTGCTGGCCTACGCCCAGATGTTCAAGCGTGACCATCAGCGCGCGGGCGACTGCGCAGGGCGGACCCGCATCTCCCCTCTGGGAGCGGCGGCCCTGGCGGGCACCACCTATCCCCTGGACCCGGCCTCTGTGGCCGAGGAACTGGGCATGGACGGGGCCTTTGCCAATTCTCTGGATGCCGTTTCCGACCGCGATTTCGCCATCGAGGCCGTGTTTGACGCCACGCTGATCATGGCCCATCTCTCGCGCCTGTGCGAGGAGATCATCATCTGGGCCAACCCCGCCTTTGGCTTTGTGGCTCTGCCTGATGCCTTCACCACCGGGTCGTCCATCATGCCCCAGAAGAAGAATCCCGACGTGGCCGAGCTGATGCGCGGCAAGACCGGCCGGGTCTATGGTTCCCTGACCACTCTGCTGACCTTGGTCAAGGGCCTGCCCCTGGCCTACAATCGCGACATGCAGGAGGACAAGGAACCGTTCTTCGACGCCGACCGCACGGTGCGGGCCTCGCTGTCCATCATGGCCGACATGCTGCAGGAGACAGGGTTCAACGCGGACGCCATGCGTGCGGCCCTGTCCAAGGGTTTCCTGAACGCCACCGAGCTGGCGGATTATCTGGTGGGCAAGGGTTTGCCGTTCCGCGAGGCGCACCACGTCTCCGGGGCTGCCGTGGGCTATGCCGAGCGCGCGGGCAAGGGCCTGGAAGACCTGTCCCTGGATGAGCTTCGCTCATTCTCGGCATTGATAGATCAGGATGTCATGGAGACGCTGAAGTACGAGACCGCCGTGGCGCGCCGTGAGGCCCCCGGCGGCACCGGCCCGAATTCGGTGGACCGGCAGATCAGTGACCTGACCACCTGGCTGGACTCCTTGGAGTAAGACCGGCCTTGGGCTACCGTCTGCATCGTTGCTGCAAACGGCACAGACTCTTGAGTATGTTTGAATACACGGCGAGCCTGCGCCGTTTTTGCGCCTCGCATCCGGCAGCCCTATGCCGGTCTATGAGGCAAGAGTTTATAATAAATAAACAAAGCGCGCTCCGGAAAACCGGGGCGCGCTTTTGTCTCTGGACGCATCAAGGCTGCGTTCCAGGCAGATCAAAAACAGTCATCTGTTTTGTTACTGCAAAAAGTTCAAACTCTTTCGTATGTCTGGATACGCGGCGAGCTTGAACTTTTTTGGTGCCTTACATCTGGCTATCTTTGATCAGCCTGGAATAAGGGCTTTTGTATCGGAAGGCGTCGTCGAATTAGCGCGGGCGGTAGGTGATGCGGCCGCGGGTCAGGTCGTAGGGGGAAAGCTCCACCGTGACCTTGTCGCCGGGCAGCACACGGATGCGGAACTTGCGCATCTTCCCTGAAATGTGTGCCAGCACTTCGTGATCGTTCTCGAGTTTGACTCGGAACGTAGCGTTGGGCAGCGCTTCTTCGACGGTGCCCTGAACTTCAATTGCTTCTTCCTTGGCCATGAATCCTCCATCAATGACGGTCAGACCCGCTGTTTTTTCCATGCAACGCACGGTTGCGGGTGTGCATGGATATAATCAGGATGGCGGTGGAGTCAAGTCGGATAGCTGATTAGGCCATGCAAGGCAGACCCGGAGATCCCGATTTTTGAAATGAGAGCCGGGCTGTTCGTCCCTTTGCTGTCACCCCTTGACGCGGTTTTTTAGCCTGAGTATGCGGATGCAACAACAATTCCACAACAGGATATGGATGTTTTTCATATTATTGGATCTTGCGCGCCAGGGTGCCGGCGAGGGCATGAGCCGCTAGACGGCATGCGCGCAAGGTTTGCGTTGAGCAAATCATGGGCCGAATCATGTTCCATGGTCGCCCGCCAGTAGCAATGGTGACGCCTCTTCCAGAGGGCGAGTCTAGCGTTGCGCCTCTTGAGTACACCCGCTTTACCCGATTGCCCATTGTTTGCCGGAACGCCTGCCTCGATGCCCTTCGAGCGTAGCCCGTGTCCCGTGGGAGTCCTTCCCTCGCAGCAGGGCAAGGGCATCGGTTCGGCCCTGATCCGCGAGGCCCTCGCGCAGTTGAGGTCCAGCGGGGCAGCAGGGGTGGTGCTGGTTGGTGACCCGGGATTCTACAAGCGTTTCGGATTCAAGAATCTGGACGCCCTGAGCTGGGGGCATGTCCCGGCTGAGTACGTCCTGGCTTTGCCATTCAAGGGCGAGGCTCCAGCAGGAGAAATCAATCCTCATAGGGCCTTCAGCCAAGACCAGCCAAGTGGTGAACCGTTGGAGGAGTGCTAGCCTAAAGCCTGTAAGCAACGCGTAGGCTATTCGTTACGCGTGATTTTCATGGGTTGAATAATGAGTACGGGGAGGAAGCTTTGGCTTCCTCCCCGTTTGTAGTTTTCGTGGGCGTCGCACTGGTTCTGGTCTGTGTCTCTATCTCAGTCCGAGCAGGGCGATCCTAGAAGGCTTCCCTGTAGATGGTTTCGGCACGATCCGCGTTGATGGGCAGCAGCGGTCCGAAGGGCTCACGGCCTTCCATGACCTTTTCCGCAAGATGGCTGAGCTTGTCTTCGGCAATGCCTGTCGCGCGCAGATTGGCGGGCATGTTGATGCGCTTGTACCAGTCTTCCAGGCGTACGATGCCTTGCTCGGCGGCGGCCAGGTCGTCTGCTTCGGTCACGTCCATGACGTTACGCGCAAAGGCGGCCAGAGGGGCGATATTCTGCGGGGCCTCACGCATCACCAGGTGCATCCAGGCAGGGGTCAGCAGTGCCAGGGACACGCCGTGGGTCATGTCGTTCAGGCTGGACAGCTCGTGGCCCAGGAAGTGGATGGGGAAGCCGAGCATGGGCTTGCCCAGCATCAACTGAAGTCCTGCCAGTGCCATGGAGCTGGCCCAGAGCAGGTTGGCGCGCACTTCCAGGTTGTCGGGCTCGGCCAGGGCCCTTTCCGCGTTGTCCAGGACCACGCGCATCAGGCCCTCGTTCATGCGGTCCTGGACCTGGGTCCCGGGGGCGGGGTTGAAGTACTGCTCCATCAGGTGACACAGGATGTCCGCTGCGCCGGCCGCAGTCTGGTTGGGAGGCAGGGTGGCGGTGTAGGCCGGGTCCAGGATGGAAAAGCGAGGGAAGATGCCAGGATGGAACAGTACGAGCTTCTTGTGGTCTTCGCCGGCAGTGATCACCGCTCCGTTGTTCAGTTCCGAGCCCGTTGCCGCGAGCGTCAGCACCGTGCCCAGGGGCACGACGGATTGGGCCGTGGCCTTTCCCGTGAGCAGGTCCATGACATCGCCGCTCGTGTAGGGCGCGCCTGCGGCGATGGCTTTGCAGCAGTCGATGACCGAACCGCCGCCCACGGCCAGGATGAAGTCCAGGGCATTGTCGCGGATCAGGGCGATGCCCTGGCGCACACTCTCCACGCGGGGGTTGGGCTGGATGCCGGAAAGTTCCACAAAGGGCAGCTTCGCGTTGTTCAACTCGCGCACCACGTCATCGTAGGCGCCGTATTTTTTGATGGAGCCGCCACCAAAGGCCAGCAGTACACGGGTGGCACCGTGGGCCTTCAAGGCCCCGGCCAAGGACTTGATCTGACCCACGCCGAAATGGACCTGGGTGGGGATATGGAAGGTGAAGTTGTTCATCGTGTCTCCTCCGATTAGGGGTTCAGGCCCTATTGTATAGGTGGTCGGTGTCATTTGGGCAAGAAGGCAGCCAAAGGTGCCCTAGGCACCAGATGGGAACTACAACTGCGTGCTGCCGGCCTCACACGGTGGGTCAGTCTGAATCGGACAGGAACCTACCGAGGGTGGTCAGTGCCACACAGCTGATGGACGAGAATGGACACATATTTGCAAGGCGAAATTCATTGGACTTTACAAGGTAATAACTGCAGCCAGGCGCGTTGTAGGGATGTCTCTGGATTCGCCATGAGCAAGGGGTGTGGCTTGTAATGATGTGCGCAGTTATCAATGACGTCAATATGACTAGTTGTTATGTTGTTGACGTTGATCATTGATGTATGGTGGGGAAGTTGTTGTGAATGAATTTCGTGTTGGAATTGTTGTTCCAGTATTTAACGCCTGGGATTTTACAGAGAAATGCCTGTATTCAATCGCTGAAACTTGCTCTGATGAGTCCGTGGGTGTCGTTGTTGTGGATAATGGCTCCAGCGATCATACGCAGAAAGCTTGTCCAGCTGTAGGTGGATCTATTTTTGGAGACAGGTTTCACTATGAACATTTCGATGTGAACATCAACTTTGGCCCGGCATGCAATGCAGGAGCGGAGTTGATCTCAGCCGATTATGTTTTTTTTCTCAATAATGACACGACTCTTGAACAGGGCTGGCTGGACCCCCTGCTTCATGCCTTTGACGTGCAACACGATCTTGGCGGGGTGGGGCCACTGCTCTTGTATCCTGAGACGAGACGTGTGCAGCATCTGGGTGTGACGTTCAGTCCTATTCAGCAGGTCGAGCACCTCTTTCAGTATTTCCCTGAAAATCATCCCGTCATCTCGCAACCGCGCCAGCTTCAGGCGATGAATGCGGCCGCCATGATGCTCCCGAGGTCGCTTTTCCTTGATGTCGGGGGGTTTGACGTCGGATATGTTAATGGGTTTGAGGACCTTGAGCTGTCTCTGGCGATTCGGCGCCAAGGGAAGAGCCTGTCGTGCATCACGGATTCGCGGGTCCTGCATTATGAATCCCAGTCGGAGGGGCGGTTCGACGCTGACGATGCGAACAGCGAGCGCTTTGCCGAGCGCTGCGGGGACGAGATCGTTTCGGATATGCACAAGCACCTGCAGCTCGCGGGCTACAAGCTTGATGTCACCCCCTGGTTCGATGCCCACGCCGTGTTGCCTGAGGCTCGTGCCAATGAACTTGCGCTCATTGCGGGGGAGGGGCTGGATCTTCAGGGGATTTGGGAACTGCTCCAGTTGGAACCCTTGTGGAACCATGGGTATAATCTGTTGGCCGGGGCCTTTGAGGCCGCTGGGAACTGGCCCGAGGCGACTGAAATTCGTCTGTTGCAGCATAATCTCTGTCCATCCATGGAGTCGCTGCGGGCCTTGGCTCTGTGCGCGGGCAAGTCTGGGCAGCCGCAGATCGCCACCCAGTGTTTCGATTTTCTGAGGCAATATCGGAAATTGCTGACTGACCCCGAGGTCAGGGCCAGGAGATTCATGGAGATCAACAAGTATCTCGGCAAGCAGCCTGGGGAGGTGACGGCGGTCTACAGGGCCGCCTTGGCGGGGAATGGGATTGCCGAGGGCGCGCCTCCGTCTTGTCCGGCTTCTGCCTGACCCGCCTGGTTGTTCACGTTTCGAGACCCGCCGAACGGCAAAGAAAAGGCCGACTCCCGGATTCCGGGGGCGGCCTTGATCGTTTGAGGGTGGCGGAAGCGTATAGGGGTCGAACCTACCAACGGGGATTAACCCGCCCACTGGTTTTGAAGACCAGGCGCCACACCGGTGACGAAACGCTTCCCTTCCATGTTACGAGAAGGGGAAGTATCAACAATAGCACCTGACTGCAACCGTCACAACCCTGCTCACGTTTCGGCACCGCGGGGGCCCTCATTCGTGGACAGGCCGCGGGGCCTATGATATTTTGAGATGATAATCAAACCCGGTGTGAAAAGTTGTAAAAATCGCCGCTCTTGTCATTGCCTGCGGGACCACCGGGCCTTATACTCCCGACATGCTGCGAAAAACTGCCGTAATCACGGACCTTATAGAGGAGTCTTACCTTGAATAATTTTGCAAGGAACCTGTTCCTTTGGGCGGCCATCTCCTTGGTCATGGTCGTCCTGTTCAACCTGTTCAATCAGCCCCCGCAGCCCCAGATGCGCATGAGCTACACCGAGTTTCTGCAAAGCGTGGAGAAGGGCGGGGTGGAAGAAGTCACCATCCAGGGGCAGAACATCTTCGGTCAGACCCGCGATGGACAACGTTTTTCCAGCTATGCCCCCAATGACCCGGGCCTGGTGAACAAGCTTGTGGATCGCGGCGTGCAGGTCACGGCCGAGCCCAACGAGGATTCGCCCTGGTACATGACCCTTCTCTTGTCCTGGTTCCCCATGCTGCTGCTCATCGGCGTCTGGATCTTTTTTATGCGCCAGATGCAGTCTGGCGGGGGCAAGGCCATGAGCTTCGGCCGCTCCAGGGCCAAGATGATCACCCAGGACCAGACCAAGATTACCTTTGAGGACGTGGCGGGCGTGGACGAGGCCAAGGAGGAGCTCTCCGAGATCGTTGATTTCCTCTCCGACCCTCGCCGCTTCACCCGCCTGGGCGGACGCATCCCCAAGGGTGTGCTGCTGGTGGGCCCTCCGGGCACGGGAAAGACCCTGCTGGCGCGCGCCGTTGCCGGCGAGGCCGGGGTGCCATTCTTTTCCATTTCCGGTTCCGACTTTGTGGAGATGTTCGTGGGCGTGGGCGCGTCCCGTGTGCGTGATTTGTTCATCCAGGGCAAGAAGAACGCCCCCTGCCTGATCTTCATCGACGAGATCGACGCCGTGGGCCGCCAGCGTGGTGCGGGCCTGGGCGGCGGACATGATGAACGCGAGCAGACCTTGAATCAGCTGCTGGTGGAGATGGATGGCTTCGAGTCCAACGAGGGTGTTATCCTCATCGCGGCCACCAACCGTCCGGACGTGCTGGACCCGGCGCTGATGCGCCCTGGCCGATTCGACCGTCAGGTGGTGGTGCCCACCCCGGACCTGCGCGGCAGAAAGCGCATCCTGGATGTGCATACCCGACGCACCCCGCTCAGTCCCAATGTGGATACCCAGGTCATCGCCCGCGGGACCCCTGGCTTCTCGGGCGCCGATCTGGAGAACCTCGTGAACGAGGCCGCGCTCCAGGCCGCCAAGCTGGGCCAGGACAAGGTAGAGATGGTGGATTTCGAGACCGCCAAGGACAAGGTCCTGATGGGTAAGGAACGCCGCAGCCTGATCATGACCGATGACCAGAAGCGCACCACCGCCTTCCATGAGGCAGGCCACGCCATTGTCGCCAACATGACGCCAGGCACCGACCCCGTGCACAAGGTGACCATCATCCCCCGTGGCAGGGCGCTGGGTCTGATGATGCAGCTGCCCGAGGATGATCGTTTCAATTATTCCCGAGATTACTGCGAGGCGCGGATTGCCGTGGCCCTGGCCGGACGAGTGGCTGAGAAACTCGTCTTCGACCAGCGTACCAATGGTGCCTCCAACGATATCGAAAAGGCGACGGAACTGGCCCGCGCCATGGTCACCCAGTGGGGCATGAGCGAGGTCCTGGGTCCGTTGTCCATGGCCGAGAAGGACGAAAACGTCTTCCTGGGTCGCGAGATGGGCCGGGCCAAGGTCCACAGCGAAGAGACCGCACATATGGTCGACTCCGAAGTCCGGCGTTTCGTGCTTGAGGGTGAGAAGCGCGCCACCGTGATTCTGGGAGAGAATCTGGACAAGCTGCACCGTGTGGCCGAGGCTCTGCTGGAGCGCGAGACCATCACCGGCGACGAACTTGGCCTGCTCCTGGAGGGCAAGGATCTGCCGCCTGCCAACGGTGTAGGGGGCGGCGTGTCCGCATCCCCCGTCCCTGGTCAGCCTCCCTTGGCACCGACGGATGCGCCCGATGGCAAGGGCCTGTTCAAGAAGGTCATGGACGGTGACCTGGACGTGGTCGAGGCCCAGGAGGGCGATGAGCACGGGGCCGATGGCCTGGACTTCAAGCTGGAGCCCGAGGACGAACCAGTGAAAAAGGACAATTAGGACCGGGATCGAATCATGCAAGATCGCGTTCTATGGAATCTCACAGGAGGCAGGGTCCTTGGCCCTGCCCCCTTTTTCGTTGTCGGCATCGTCAACGTCACGCCGGATTCCTTTTTTGATGGCGGGCACCACGATCTCGCCCTTGACGCTGTGGCCCACGGCTTGCGGTTGATCCGCGAGGGGGCCATGGTTCTGGACGTGGGCGGCGAGTCCACTAGGCCCTATGCCAAGGCTGTCAGCGCCGAACAGGAGTTGGCGAGGGTGCTGCCCGTTATCCAGGGGCTTTGCTCCGGCATTCGCGCCGAGGGTGACGAGGTCGCCGTGTCCGTGGATACCTACAAGGCCGAAGTGGCCGCTGCGGCCCTTCAGGCCGGGGCGAGCATCGTCAACGACATCTCCGCCTGCCAGTTCGACCCGGCCATGATCGACGTGTTGGCGCAGTACAAGCCCGGTTATGTGCTGATGCATTCCCCGGGAAGGCCCGGCAGGATGCAGGACGCTCCGCGCTACGCCAACGTGGTCGACGAGATCATCGCCTTTTTCGAGAAGCATATCCGTCTGCTGACCGCTGCGGGGTTGCCCGAGGACAACATCGTCATCGACCCGGGCATCGGTTTCGGCAAGACCCTGGAACACAACCTGCAAATCCTGTCCAGCATCGAGGCTTTCGGTACGCTGGGGCTGCCGCTGTTCGTGGGCTTGTCCAACAAGTCCATGTTCGGGAAGCTCCTGGGGCTGGAGGTGGATGATCGCAAGAATGCCACCCAGGCCGCCATCGCCGTTCTGGCCTCGCGCGGGGTGCGGGTGCACCGGGTGCACGATGTGGCCCTGACCATGCAGACCCTGACCGTGGCCGAGGCCATGCGCCCCGGACGTCGTGTTCTGGAAGCCAAGGGGGAGCTGTAGGCCATGCTCGACTTCGGCTGGTTCCAGATCTCCTGGCGGGAAGTGGTGGACATCGCCTTGGTGGCGTTCATCTTTTATCGCCTGATTCTGCTCATCCGCGGGACCCGCGCGGTGAGCGTGTTCTGGGGACTGGTGCTGGTGGTCGTGGTCTATTATCTCTCCGGCCAATTCGGATTGCTGACCCTGAACTGGCTGCTGGCCAACTTCCTGGGGTCCATCTTCCTGGTGGTGATCATCCTCTTCCAGGGCGATATCAGAAACGCCCTGTCCCAAGTGGGGGCGGGCCGACTCTGGCGACGGCCTGAACTCCAGGACGACGTCTTCACCCAGGTGGTGGCGGCGGTGTTGGGCATGGCTTCCAAGCGGGTGGGTGCCCTGGTGGTCATCGAGAAGAATGTTCCCCTAGGCGACCTCATGGAGCGCGGGGTCGTGCTGGACGCCAAGGTTTCCACTGATTTGCTGCGGACCATCTTTGAAACCGCCACTCCCCTGCATGACGGGGCGGCGGTGATTCGGTGTGGCCGTCTGGCGGCTGCGGGCTGTATCTTGCCCCTGGCCGTGGGCATTCGGCGCAAGGCCAGTTTCGGCACCAGGCACAGGGCCGCCATCGGCGTGACCCAGGAAACCGACGCCGTCGCCGTGGTCGTCTCCGAGGAGCGGGGCGAGATCTCCGTGGCCATCGGCGGCAGGTTGACCGCGCCCCTGGACGAAGTGCGTCTGAAACGCGTGCTGCGCCGCGCTTGGGAGAAATAGGGCATGTTCTCCAACTGGCAATACAGAGTGTTGGCCTTGGTGTTGGCCTTGTCCTGCTGGTACATCGTCACCGGTCGGGAAAAGGTCGAGACCTGGGCGGAGATGCCCGTGGAGATCATTGGGGCTCCGGAGGACCTGGCGGTGCGCGGCGACGTGCCCACCAGGATCAGAGCCCGTATCCGTGGCTCGCGGGCATTGATCCGCAGCCTTGTCGAGCAACCCCCGGTGTACACCCTGGACTTGTCCAGCCTGACCCCGGGCGAGAACGTCATCCCTCTCGAAAAGGAGAGCGTCCCCGTGTCCATGGCCCTGGAGGTCATGGAGATCGAGCCCCTGGGTCTGACCCTTACGGCGGACAAGCTGATCACTGTCGCGTTGCCTGTGCGCCCTGTCTGGAAGGGCGGTCCAGGTGAGGATTACGAGCTGACCCTGGCCGAGGCTGCACCCGGGGAAGTCCAGGTGCATGGTCCCGAACAGCTCCTCGGCAAGTTGATGGACATTCCCACCCTGGAGCGCGAGATCCAGGATTCGGACAAGAGCGAGTATGTGTATGAGGTCGGGCTGGCGCTGCCCACAGGCGTGACTTCGAAGATCGTCAAGGTGGGGGTGCGTCTGGAATACACCCTGAAGACCAAGACGGTCTGGATCAGGTTGCCCGTGCGTGTGCTTCCGGACAATGTGGACGGTCGAGTGGTGTCCCTTGTCCCCAAAACTATTCAGATTCAGGCCGAGGTGCCCCTGCCCCTGCTGCGGGAAACGGACTTCAAGGATCGCTTTCCGTTGTCCGTGGTGGTCCCGGGCTCCATGAAACCCGGAAAGCACATGCTTCCGGTATCCGTTAAGGTTCCAGAGGGTTGCATCCTGCTCAAGACCGTCCCTGAAAAAGTGGAAGTCTACATCAAAAAGGGCTAGTCTTCCCGACTGCGCCGGACACGGCGACGATTCCATTGAAGCGAGGAACCATGAGTAAACGTATCTTCGGTACCGATGGCCTGCGCGGCCAGGTCGGCACCTTCCCCATGCTGCCGGAAACCGCCCTGAGGCTGGGGCTGGCGGCAGGCCAATATTTCCGCAATGGTAAAAAGCGCCACAAGGTGCTCATCGGCAAGGATACCCGCATTTCGGGCTACATCTTCGAAAGCGCGCTGACCAGCGGCTTCTGCGCCGCAGGCATGGACGTGCATCTCGTGGGCCCCATGCCCACTCCGGCCATCTCGTTTCTGACCCGCAGCATGCGCTGTGACCTGGGCGTGGTCATCTCCGCCTCTCATAATCCGTACATGGACAACGGGATCAAGTTCTTCGACAGCGAGGGTTTTAAGTTGCCCGACGCGGTGGAGGACGACATCACCGCCCTGATCCTGGACAGGGACACCCAGTGGGACTATCCGGCGCACGACGAGGTGGGCAAGGCCTATCGCATCGTGGACAGCATGGGCCGCTATATCGTGGCCCTGAAGTACACCATCCCCCAGGACCGGAACCTGAACAGGATGAAGGTTGTCCTGGACTGCGCCAACGGGGCGACCTACAAGGTCGCGCCCATGGTCTTTCGCGAGTTGGGGGCCGAGGTGATCCTGGTGGGCGCGGAGCCCGATGGCCTGAACATCAACGACGGCTGTGGCTCCCTGCATCCCGAGGGATTGGCCAAGCGGGTGCTGGCTGAGAAGGCCGATCTGGGACTGGCCCTGGACGGCGACGGCGATCGCCTGATCGTGGTGGACGAGAACGGCCGCATCCTGGATGGTGACCAGCTCATGGCCCTGTGTGCCCTGGACAAGATGGACCGCGGGGTGCTGGCGGGCGATCTGCTGGTGGCCACGGTCATGAGCAATATGGCGCTGGAAGTCTTTATGCGTCAGCGTGGCGGAAGGCTCATTCGCACCGCCGTGGGCGATCGCTATGTGGTTGAGGCCATGCGCCGCGAGGGTGCCGTGTTGGGCGGCGAACAGTCCGGACATTTGATCTTCATGAACCACGCCACCACGGGTGACGGCATCCTGGCCGCGTTGCAGCTGATGCGCGTCATGGTGGAGCAGGACAAACCCCTGTCTGATCTGGCGCACCTGATCGAGCCCTATCCGCAGCTCTTGATCAACGTCGCGGTGGTCAGCAAGCCACCCTTCGAGTCGGTGCCCCGGGTCATGAGCGCCGTGGCCGATGCCGAGGCCGACCTGGGCGACACGGGCCGTGTGCTGTTGCGCTACTCGGGAACCGAGTCCAAGGCCCGGGTCATGGTCGAGGGGCAGGACGAGTCCCAGGTGAGACGCATTGCCGAGGAACTTGCCGAAGTTGTGCGTGAGGCCTTGCGCTGAGGGGCAAATAAGGTATCCTGACAGCGGTTGCAAATCATCTTGAAGGAGACGGGATTGATGGATATTCGCAAGGTTGTCATTCCGGTGGCTGGTTGGGGCACACGTTCGCTTCCAGCGACCAAGAATGTCCCCAAGGAAATGCTGCCCATCTACAAGAAGCCGATCATCCAGTACGTGGTCGAAGAGGCCATCCAGACTGGCTTGACGGATGTGATTTTCGTCAACAACCAGAACAAGATGATCATCGAGGATCACTTTGACTACAACCTTGTGCTGGAGCAGATGCTCGAACGCAAGGGCAAGACCGCACTGTTGAAGGAGATCCGCGCCGTGGCCGAGATGGCCAATATCATCTCAGTGCGTCAGAAGGTCCAGCTGGGCCTGGGGCACGCCGTGCTCTGCGCCCGCGCGGTCATCAAGGACGAACCCTTTGCCGTGATGGTCGGCGACGACCTGATGTTCGGCATCGAGCCGGGCATCAAACAGCTGGTGGATGTGGCCAGGGCCGAGAAGATGTCGGTGGTCGGCGTGGTGGAGGTCCCCCTGAACAAGGTGGATCGATACGGCATCATCCAGGGCGAGGAGGTCAGCACCGGTGTCTACCGGGTGCGTCAGGTGGTGGAGAAGCCCGCCGTCGCGGATGCCCCGTCGCGGATGGCGGTGGTGGGCCGCTACGTGTTGCTGCCCGAGGTCTTTGACCA
Organism: Pseudomonadota bacterium; assembly: GCA_018816865.1. GTDB lineage: Bacteria > Desulfobacterota > Desulfovibrionia > Desulfovibrionales > Desulfovibrionaceae > Desulfovibrio_Q. The sequence goes on along the minus strand of JAHIUW010000011.1, from coordinate 50,422 downwards.
CTTGGATGCCATTGGTCCTGGTGTGGGCGGTGAAATCCAGCTGACCGACGCCTTGGAGCGCATGGCCAAGGAGAACCGTCTGCTGGCCGTGAAGATGCATGGCCGTCGCTTTGACGCGGGAGACTGGACCGAATTTTTGACCGCCAATATCTATTTTGCCCTGCAGGACGAAGAGTTGCGCGACGACCTGGTTAAGAACCTCCATGAATTGTTGCCTTGCAAATAGCAGAGTAACACCGCATTCTGACCCCGCCGGAACGGATCGTCCGCCGGCGGGTTTTTTATTCCTCTGATCCCGGAAGCCATGTCCAAACACTCCGCATACTGGCATGTGGCGTTGCCCAGCGCCCCCTACACCACCCTGACCTACACCGAGCCGACGTACCTGCCCGCGTCGGCCTGGGGTGCGGGGATGCGGGTGCTGGTGCCCGTGGGCGGTTCCACACGCATGGGCATCCTGGTCAAGCGCCTGAGTGAGCGCCCCAATGATTTGCCCGAATCCGTGGTCCTGAAGGACCTGCTCTGGCCCGTGGAGCGCGAGGCTCTCTTGAGCGCCAATTATATGGCCCTGGCCGAGAACCTGGCCGCCCGGCAGATGGAGCCCACGGGCCGTGTGCTGGAGATCCTGCTGCCGGGCGGCGTGCGTGCCGTGCGCTTTACCTTTCGCCTCTACGACAAGGGGTTTCCCGCCCGGCTGACGCCCAAGGACCTGCGCGGGCTGTCGCCAGCGGAGTTGCAGACCCTGGCCGTGCTCTGGGCCGAGAGCCGGATGACCGTGGCCGCCACCAGGCGCCATGAGAAGCAGCAGGAATTTTGTTCCCTGACCCAGGACCCGCCCTGGCCCATCCGCCCCACGGCCAAGCGCCAGATGGAAATCTGCGAATACCTCTGGGACAACGGACCTACGGCGCGGCCGGTGATCACCTCCGAATTTGGGGCCGGGGCCACGCAGCCTCTGAACGCCCTGATCTCCAATGGCTTGGTGGCCGTGGGTGCGGCGCCCGACTACAACGAACCCGAAGTCTGCCTCTTTGAACCCGAAGTGGGACTGGGCGACGGCGATGGCGCGCCGCAGCTCACCGAGGAGCAGGCCCTGGCCCTGGATGATCTGGCCGCCGCTCTGGCCGGGGAGACTCCGCAGGTTCGGCTGGTGCACGGGGTTACGGGCAGCGGCAAGACCCTGGTCTATCTGCGTCTGGCCGAACAGGCCGTGGCCGCCGGACGCTCGGTGCTGCTGCTGGCCCCGGAAGTGGCCCTGGCCTGTTCCCTGTACCGCGCAGCAGCGCAGCATTTCCCGGGTCGTTCCGTGCGCCTCTACCATGGCTACCAGCCGCCCAGCCGTCGCGAGCAGACCTTCATGGAGGTCGCGGCCTCCAGCGGGCCGGAGATCATCGTGGGCACGCGCTCGGCCCTGTTTTTGCCCCTGGCCGATCCCGCCTTCATCGTGCTGGACGAGGAGCACGACGGCTCCTTCAAGCAGGAGGAACGTCTGGCCTACCAGGCCAAGGAGGTGGCGCACTTTCTGGTCAGCCGCTCCGGCGGCCTCCTGGTGCTGGGTTCCGCCACCCCGGACGTCAAGACCTTCCAGGCCGTGGAACAGGGGGCCATCTCCAAGGTCAGCATGCCCACCCGCGTGGGCGGCAATGCCCTGCCGCCCGTGGAATTTGTTGATCTGCGCGAGACCCCGGCGCAAGAGGGCCCGTTTGCCCCGCTGTCCGCCGAACTGCTCAGGGCCACGGTGGCCCGGGGCGAACAGGCCGTGATCATGCTCAACCGCCGGGGCTATGCCCCGGTGATGTACTGCCTGGACTGCGCCAAGGTGGCGCGGTGCAGCAACTGCGATGTGGGTCTGACCTATCACAAGTCGCGCGAGCGCCTGGTTTGCCATTATTGTGGCGCGGCCGAGTCCTTCCCCCGGATCTGTGAATGCGGCGGGGCCAGCTATCTGCCCATGGGCGAGGGGACCGAGAATGTCGAGGAGGCCCTGGCGCATCTCTTGCCGCCCGACGCCGGGGTGTTGCGCCTGGACCGGGACTCCACACGGCGGCCCGGACGTATGGAGCAGATCCTGGCTGATTTCGGGGCAGGCAAGGCCAAGGTCCTGGTGGGCACGCAGATGCTCTCCAAGGGACACCACTTTCCCAACGTGACCCTGGTCATCGTGGTGGACGGCGATCTGGGGCTGAACGTGCCGGACTATCGGGCCGCTGAGCGCATGTTCCAACTCATGGTCCAGGTTTCGGGCCGGGCAGGCAGGGGAGCCAGACCCGGACGGGTGCTCATCCAGACGCGTACCCCCGAGCATTACTGCTGGCAGTTCGTGAAGCGGGTCGACTACGAGGGCTTTTTCAAGCACGAAGTGGCCCTGCGCCAGAAATATTCCTACCCGCCGTTCACCCATCTGGCGTTGCTGCGCATGAATTATCCAGCGGACTTCGGCAACGGGGAGCAGGCCATCATGGAGCTGGTCAAGGTCCTGGGTGTACTGGGCAAGGAGCAGAACATCCGCGTGCTGGGCCCGGCCCCATCGCCCATCGGTTTGCTCAGGGGCCGCAAGCGCTACCAGTGCCTGCTCAAGGGCGGCGACTGGTCCGCCATCCGGGGTCTGTATGCCGAGGTCCGCAAACGGCTCTCGCCGCATTCCAAGATTCGCGTCTCTCTTGATCTCGACCCCGTCAACATGCTCTAGGGCTGCTGAAAAATCCTTGCTGGTTGCGTTGCTGTGAGTCTTCCAAATCCTCATATATTGTTAATATGCTTTGGCCTTGGAAGACTCTTGCGCCTACCCCGCATGGTTTTTGAGCAGCCCTAGGTAGAGCTGAAATTCCCGTGCTGAGGGCGTTGCTTCGGCCCGTTCAAATCCTCGCCTATATCAAAATAGGCGTCGGCCTTGAACGAACCTCGCGCCTGCTCAGCCCGGTTTTTGAGCCGCCCTCACTGGGGCTGTCATTCTCCCGCTGGTGGCGTTCAGTGCATTGTAAGTGAGTCTTCGAGCTTACAATGCACTGAACGCCAGAGGTGTACTACAAGCCGTCCGAACCCTCGCCTATGTCCAATAGGCGAGGGTTCGGACGGCTTTTGTGCCGCTTTGCTCTCTTCATCCGTACGGCTCATGCTTCGCCTACGACTGAAGGTTGCCAGCGAGTTTTTTGAGCGCGCCGTTGAGAGTGAGCATTGGAGGAAGACTGCCCATCACGGTTTTTGAGCGGCTCAGGGAGAGCTGAAAACCAGGGCCATTGCTGCTGGCTATTTGGGCGGCTGGAGCTTGGTAACGCGCGTGGCCGCGTAGATGCCGCCAACAATGCTCACGCCTCCCAGCAGATGGAACCAGCCCACGGGTTCGCCCAGGAGCAGCCAGGCCTCCAGGCCGCTGAACAGCGGCAGGCTGTAGTAGACCATGCCCGCCTTGGCCGGTCCGATGCGGCTGATGGCCCCGTTCCAGCACATGTATGCCAGAAGCGAGGCCCCAAGACCGATGTAGAGGACAGCGCCGAGGATGGTGGGGGTCAGGTCGGGCGCTCCGTAGAGCATGAGTTCCCCCATGGACCAGGGGATGAGCATTCCCAGTCCGATGCCGAAGCTCGCCGTCAGGAATGTAGCTTGCCCAAGCTCTTTGGGCTTGTTGCGCACCAGGATGGAATAGGCGGCGAAGAGGGCGGCGGCCAGGAGCATCCAGAAGTCACCCGCGGCAAAGGTGAGTGCGGTCAGCATTCGGAAATCGCCCCGGGTGATGATCAACAGCACGCCGGCAACGGCGGCGCACATCCCTGCGAGTTTGCGCATGGTGATGGCTTCGCTTTGAAACAGCCTGGCGAAGAGGATGATGAACACGGGTATGGAGGTGGAGATAAGCGCCATGTTCAGGGCGCCCGTGGTGCGCCCGGCCGTGTAGATCAGGGTGTTGAAGACCGTGATTCCCAAAAACGAAGTCAGGGCCAGATACCTGAAATGCTTCTTCACCAGATGGCGTTGTTTCCATGTTGGCCCCATGGCGAAGGGCAGCAGGATGATCAGCGCGGTGCTCCAGCGCAGAAAGGCCAGGGTTGCAGGATGGATCATTTGCCCCAGCCCGCGCGAGACGATGAAGTTGCCGGACCAAATGATCGTCGCCAGCAGCGCGAGGAGGGCGCCCGTGAAGAGCGGATTGGTTGTGATCTGTGTCTGTGGTTTCAAGCGTACTCTTTTTCGGGCTTTTTGGGGGTGCGTGGCTGGAGTTTTACCCGGCCAGGGCTTTCAGGACGATCCCTGAATACGGTGGCTGAATATGCTTACGCTGCGGCGATGCTTTTGACGATCATCATCACCCCGAGGGCGAAGATCAGGGTCATGAACAACTGCCGGTAGCCGCCCTCGCCCAGGCGTTTGTACAGGGCGCGTCCCACCAGGACGCCTACGAGGAGGAACGGTAGGCACACGGCGGCCAAGTGCGTGACCTCGGGAGTGATCAGTCCCTGGTAGGCCTGGGTGGCCACCACGGCCAGTCCGGTGGTGAAGAAGAAGGCCGTGAGGGTGCCCTTGACAAGGTCTTTGCTCCAGGGTTGGAGCGAGGTGTAGACCAGTACCGGTGGTCCCTGAGAGTTCAGCGCTCCGCCCAGGCATCCGGCCAGGAACCCGGCACAGACCATCCAGGCCCGGCTCAGCACGCGTGGTGCGGGTTTGGCCAGCCATTGGTACAGGGCGTAGAACACCAGGATCACGCCCAGGCTGCCCTGCAAGAGGCGCACGTCCAGCCAGGTCAGCAACCACACGCCCACCGGGATGCCCGGCAGGGAGAACAGGGTCAGGGGCAGTACGCTCTTTTTCCAGTCCGCCCGAAAGTGATGTTGGGAGAGGATGATCAGGTTCAGCACCTGGGCCAGCAGCACCAGCGTGGGCACGGCCACACGAAAGTCCAGCAGCAGCGCCAGAAGCGGTACCGAGAAGAAGGCGAATCCGAAGCCAGCCGTGCCTTGGATGAAGGATGCCACAAGCACGATGCCGGCCACCAGGGCGGTGGTCAGCATGCCCGCCCTGCCGTGTCCCGAAGGACTCTCCGGAAAGCGTTATTCATACACGGACCAATCCTTGGGGATGCGGTCCCACTGGACCTTGCCCAGGGACTTCTTGAACTTGCGTAGCAGCACGTACAGCGCCCCTGGGCCGCCGTCGCGCGGCTGGGCCGTGACAAAGGCCAGCACCACTCGCCTGAGCGGCTCTCGGGTCAGCCAGGTCTGGACCTCGTCGCGTAGGATGCCCCGTCCATCGGGGGAGTTCTTGCCGCGTCCGGTGACGATGGTCAGGTGCCGCTTGCCCAGGGTGTAGCTCTTGCGGATGAAGTCCACCGTAGCGACCAGCGCCTGATCCACGTTCAGGCCGTGCAGGTCGAGGTGCGCCTCATTGGCGTAGGCACCGGCGCGCAGCTTGTTGAAGATCTTGGGGTCCAGGCCGTCCACGTGCCCGTGCTGGTATTCGGTGGTGAATTCCAGCTGGAAATCGATTTCGCCACGCACCAGATCACGCAGATGTTCCTGGGTCAGGGCGTCGGGGCTCTTCTCCTTGACCGGTTCAGGCGGGACGGTCTCCTTGGGCAGATCGCGGCCCTTGGCCTCTACGGGGGCCACAGCCCCCATGGCTTGCATGAACAGTTCGTCATCCTGCTCGTTGACGGCCGTGACCGCCGGGTTCACAGGAGGCGCGGCAGGTTCGGGCTCAGGGGCCTTGGGCGTTGGTGTCGGCTCGACGATCTTACCGCTGCGGCGCTGCTCTTCCTGCTCAAGCAGTTCACCGAAGGTCAGATCCCCGTCCGCCTCGTGCAGGGCCTTGCGGTGCTTGCTCTGCATGGCTTCGGCCCCGCTCATGGCCCGCAGGAACAGGTCGTCTTCGTCCTGGTGCTGAATGGGGTCCGGCTTTGGCGGCGGCTTGGGGCTGGCCTTGCGTTTCACGCTCTTGACTTTGGCGTCGTCGGCGTCGGGCAGGTCCAGCTTGGCCTTTTTCAGCTTATTGAAGGGATTGTTGAAATCATCGTTCATGGGTGTCTCCGGAGGGGGATTGTAAGCGTGGCTGGCCGGGTGTCAAGGCCGGTGGGCCGGGGGATGTCCGGTCAGCTTAGTGAAAGAGTGTGTTGACTGCCAGGGGGGATTGTGGGGGCCCCTGGTCAGGGCCTGGGCGTCAACCTCGACAGCACACGCCGCGCGTAGGTCCAGGAGTAGAGGGCGGCGCTGGAGTTGATGGCCACGATGCTCCACCAGATGGCGGCCACCCCGAAGTCCAATAGTCCGGTCAGCACCCAGAACAGGGCCACGGGGGCGGCGATCTGCCGCCACAGGCCGATCCACAGGGCGAACATGGGCCGTTTCAGACCTTGGAGCATGGCCACGCTCACGAACAGCACCACGTAGGCGTACAGCAGAAAAGCCATGATGCGCAGGAAGCGGACACCTTCGGCCTGGACCAGGGGGTCGGCGGTGAAGGCCCGCATCAGCGGCTCGGCGGTGGCGAAGACGAGGATTCCGCCGCCACCCATCAGCCAGGCGCCGTAGGTCAGGGATTTGCGCATCAGCTCGTGCACCCGATCCAGCTTGCCAGCGCCATGGTTCTGGGCCGTCAGGGTCAGGGTGGCGATGTTCAGGCCGATGGTGGGCATCAGCACGATCTGCTCCACCCTGGTGGCCACGCCGTAGGCCGCGACCACGGTCTGCCCAAATCGGGATACGAAATAAGTGATGATGAAGATGCCCAGGCCCATGGTCACGTAGTTGAATCCGGCGGGCAGGCTCTGGCGGGCGAGGTCCCTGAACGGCGTGGCTCGCGGCCGCCAGCCGCCCGAGCCGGGCACGGAATAGATCCCGGTGCGCACGGCTCTGAGGCCCAAATAGAATGTCCCTCCGGCTTGGCAGAGGATGGTGGCCACGGCAATGCCCGTGATGCCCATGGCGGGCAGCCCCCAGCCGCCGTAGATGAACCAGGGGTCCAGCGCGATGTTGGCCGCCGAGGAGGCCATGAGCACGTTGCGGAAGCTTTTGGTGTCGCCCTGGGATTGGAGCACGGCGTTGAATACGTAGATCAGCAGGGGAAAGATGCACAGGGCGAAGATGGGCAGCATGTATTGCAGGCAGGCTGCGAGGTAGTCCCCTTGGGCTCCCAGGATGCTGAACAGCGGGCGTGCGCCCACAAGGCCGACCAGGGTCAGCAGCACGGTGACCGTCAGGCCGAAGCCCAGTCCCTGACGGGCGTATTCGCCTGCAGCACGGTTGTCGCCTGAGCCCAGGGCCGCGCCGATGAGGGCCGTGGTCCCCACCTGCACCCCGCTGCCCACGGAGATGACCACGAAGAACACCGGAAAGGCCAGGGACAGGGCGGCCTGGGCCGTGGTCCCGATGAGTCCGGCGTAGTAGGTGTCCACCACGTTGAACAGGGTGTGAAAGAAGAATCCGACGCTGGCGGGGATAGCAATCTTGCGGATGCACTCGGGGATGGTGCAGGTGGTCAGGCTGTTGTCGATCTTCACGCGGGTCCTTGCTGGCTGTGGAATGGCATCGCAGGCCGTGTCCAAGCGTGGAGGCAGGGGACATTCCCGGTGGCTGCCTTGGATCTGCTCCCTGCCTGGGAATCTGCTCTCTGTCTGAGGCCTGGAGACTTGAGAGCGGTGTCGGGGGTGGACCCTTGGTGCTTGCGGTTGATGCTGTTCATCATTCTACCCGCCATTGGCTGCCGCGGCAATGGCCGCGAGGGCAGGGCCTGATTGGTGGGCTTCACGTGGACCGGGATGCCTGCTAGAATCAGCAGAGTTTCCATGCCTGAGACGGCCCGCTTAGTGTGCCCGTGATTGTAAAGATATTCGGTGAGTTGGCCGAAAGGATGCAGAGAATGCCTGATCAGCCGCCAACCATGCCTCACGGAGAACGACCATGAGACGTACGATTTCTGCCGCCGTCGCCGCCATTGTGCTGGCTGTGGCCGTGCTTGCTCCAGCAGCGGCCCGGGCCGCCGACCGCAAGGTTGCTTTCGCCTTTGACCGCAAGTTCATCCCGTTTTCCTATGTCCGTAACCAGGAGCCTACGGGATTTGAGGTTGAGCTGTTCACGGCTGTCCTCGAGGGTTCCGGCCTGGGCATCGACTACATGCCCATGAACGACTGGGAACGTGCCCAGGCGGAATTGTCCGGCGGCGTGATTCAGGTGGCGGCGGGCATGACCAAGACCCCGCTTCGGGAAAAGGTGTTTATCTTTCCGGAAACCCCGACCATGACCCTGGATTTGAAATTCTTCGCCAATCGCATCTCGAATCTGACTCATATTGGCGAGATCAGGGGGCAGACCGTGGCCACCATCCGCGATTCGCTGTATCAGCGTCTGCTGCAGGAGTTCGGGGGCGTGAAGATCCTGCTCTTCGATAGTGGCGAAGCGGCCCTGGGGGCCGTTCAGGCCGGTGACGCCGTGGCGTATTTCGGTGCGGACAAGATCGCCCGTGATATCATGGCCCGCAAGAATATGAAGAATCTTGAGGTGATCGGCTCGACGGTTCGCTCCGTGCCTGTCTACTATGCCTTGTACAAGGGGGAGACTGGTCTGCGGGATCTGGTGGACAGGGGCTTGAAGCGGCTGATGGCTAACGGCGAGTACGACCGCATCTACCGCAAGTGGTTCGTGCCTGAGATGAGCACCGCGGACATGGCCCGTCTGGTGGCCGAGGCCAAGAAGGTCCTGCCCCTGGCCTATGCCCCGCACAGCGGAATATCCGAGGCGGCCGCCGTCATCACCCGCTCGGGCACGATCTTTACAGGGGCGAACATCGAGAACGCTGCGGCGGGGATGGGGACCGGGGCTCTGCAAGTGGCCCTGGCCAAGGCCGTGTCAGCCGGGCAATTGCAGATCTACGCCGCCGTGAAGGTTTCCAGCACCGGGCTGGTGCTGCCACCCACGGCCGTCGAGCGGCAGTTGCTGTGGGAGTATGGGCGCGGGGTGCTCGTGTTGCTGGAGCCCAACCGGGGCGAGTACGAGGCCTGGTCGCTGCCCAGCTTGCTGCCGTTCCCGGACGGGATGCCTGGCATGCCCAAGTCCTGATCGTCTTCACTGTGTCCCGCCGTCAGGCAGGGGCGCTCGTGCATCAAGGGAGAGCCCATGGCCCGGATTCTGGCTGCCGATATCGGGGGCACCAACAGTCGTTTCGCCGTGTTCGAGGGCCACGAAGGTCGCCTGGAGATGGGGCCGTCGGTTTGGTTGCCCACCCGCGAGGCCGGGAGTTTTCGACAGTTGTTGACTAACCTCGAAGCCAGCGGTCTTCCGCTGCGTCCTGCCGACGCCGACATCGTGGCCCTGGCAGTGGCCGGTCCGGTGACTGGCGGGGTGCGTTGCAACCCACCGAACATCCCCTGGAAAGTCGACCTTTTGAGTGCGCGGGAGGACTTTGGCTTTTCCCGTTTCATCCTGATCAACGACTTCGCGGCCCAGGCCCTTGCCGTGCGTACGGCGGCCATGGATGGGGCCCTGGAGCTGCTGCCCGGACAAGCAGACGAGCAGGGCGTGGTGGGTGTCATCGGTGCGGGCACGGGGCTCGGCAAGGCGGCCCTTGCGCCGGATGGGCGGGGAGGTTGGCTGGCCCTGTCCACGGAGGGCGGGCACAGTCTGTTTCCGTTTTCCGGGAGCGAGGAATTCGAGTTCCAGGGGTTCCTGATGCAGCGCACCGGATGTCGGCAGATCACCGGGGACATGGTCGTCTCCGGGAGGGGGCTGTCCGCGCTGCATGCCTTTCATGCCGGCGAGGAACTCACCCCGGCCGAGGTCGCCGCGGCGTTGGGGAACCAACCTCTGGTCCTGGAATGGGCGGCCCGGTTCTATGGTCGGGCCTGTCGCCACATGGCCCTCGACCTGTTGGCTTTGGGTGGAGTGGTGGTCAGCGGCGGGGTGGCGGCCAAGACACCGGGACTTGTGACCCACGGGGCTTTTGGAACAGAATTTCACTTTTCGGAGACGCATGGTAAACTGTTGGCCGGAATCCCCGTTCGTCTGAATCGATGCGAGGAATCCGGTCTGTGGGGCGCGGCTTTTTCGGCCGTGCAGAAGCTGTCCTCCGGAAGCTGACGAAGCAGACTTTAGTCTTGCCCGGATTCATAATGAGCCCTGCACTTTTGAGGGAACGGTGCGTTGTCCTGTTGACTTTTTTCTGGTCAATACCGTATAGGCAAAGGCTGAAGATAATTGTTTTGCCTATTCTTTGTTTGCACATAGAGAGAAGGGGGGAGAGTCTTGAAACGTATCTATATTGCTGCCGTCGTTTGTGTGGCGCTCCTTGCCTTGACCGGCGCGCAGGCCCACGCCAAGACCCTTGGCGAACTGCTGCCTGACATGCTGACTCAGCATGAGCGCTTGAAGGCCGCCCAGGACACCGAGGGGGCCGGTCAACAACGGTATCAGGCCTCGAAGACGGCTTGGTATCCCAAACTCAATTTCAGCGGTGACGTGGCCCGTGAGGAAACGGATTATACCACCTCTGCCTCCGTGTCCCTGAACCGTAATATCCAGAAGTTCCGTGGCATCCAGAATATCTGGGACGCCGGGTTGACCGATGGCGGTATCAAGACCAGCGAGGGGCTGTATAAGCAGGCCGAATATTCCAGGACTTTCACCCGCCAGGGTCTGCTGTTGGAGGGTGTCAGCGCCTATCTGCAGATCATGAAGGCGATTCGGACCCTTGATTTTGCCTTGCAGTCCGAAGAAAACATCAAGCGTCAGACGGGCATCGAGGAATCCCTCGTGAAGAAGGGTGCCGGTCTGTCTTCCGACGTGCTGCAGGCCAAGGCCCAACTGGCCCAGGTCTCGGCCCTGCGCGTGGTCAACGAGGGCCAGCTGGAGAATACCCGCAGCCGGTTCAAGGCCGTGTTCGGTTTCTCCCCAGATGACGCCCTGATCGCTTCGTTCAGCTATCCCGATGTCCCCTACACAAAGATCCCCGGGACCTTGGACGAGGCTGTCAACGTCTCTTTCCAGGAGAACCCCAGCTTGCTCATTTCCAAAAGCATGGTCGCAGCGGCCGATGGCTCCGTGGATGTTGCCTTGGCGAGATTCTACCCCCATTTCAATGCCTTTGCCGAGTACTGGCGCAAGGAAAATGACGGCGGACAGCGGAATGTCGTCAAGTGGGAGCAGCGCCTGGGTGTTGAATTCAATTACAATATATACAATGGCGGCGGCGATGCCGCCACCCTGGCGGCCTCTCGCAAGGACCGTTCCGCTGCGGTGAACACCGTGCTGGATGTGGAACGGACCATCGAGGAACAGGTGCGCGTGTCCTGGCAGAACCTGATTACCGCCCGCGCCAAGGCCGAGTGGTTCCGCAACCAGGCCGTGATCTCCGAGGAGTTCCTGGAGTTGGCCCGCAAGGAGCGCAAGCTTGGCAACCGTTCCCTGCTGGATGTGCTGTCCGCCGAGGTGAACCTGAACTCCGCACGTAGCGGGGCCATCACCGCGGAAGTGGACCAGATGGTCCAGGCTTATACGCTGCTGCACGTCATGGGACACCTTGAACTCGACCTGTTCCCGACCCAATAGACGATGTATTGTTGAGCTCCCGCGAATCTGCGAACACTCCCGGCGGGTCCGCATATGGCGGACCTGCCGGTTTTTCATTCGGCACCCGTGCCCGGTTGAAGAGGATCGTCTGCGGATCAATGGCCATGGAAGAACTGATCGTACGCCTGAAGAGCAATCCTCTGCTGACCGCCGAGCTCGCCCTGGCCACGGTCTGCAACAACGTGTTGGCCCTGTCCGATACGATTTTTGTGATGATCGTGCTCCGGCGTTACATCGCCTATGGCTTTGACGGTACCCTGATCATCCTGACGGCGGGAACCCTGGTGGCCCTGGCCCTGCAGTGGGGCGTGTGCCGTGCGCGGGACATCCTGGCCGCAGGCGTCAGCCGTGATTTCGACAAGACCCTCAGCGAGGACCTGATCGCGGCCCTGGTGGACTCCGATACCACGGCCCTGCAATCCCTGCCTCCGGAACGGGTCCGGGGAGTGGTGACCGACTTCCAGACCTCGCAATCCGCTTACGACGCCCTGAATCTCGGGGCCCTGCTGGACGCCCCCTTCGCCCTGATGTTCACCGCCGCCGTTTTCTTCTTGAGCCCCCTGCTGTCGGTGATCGTCCTGGTGGGCATCGTCGTGTCCCTTGGTGCCGGCTTGGCTTCCGTGCATCTGGCCCGCCGGGGGAGCATCGATCTGGCGGACGAATCCGGTCGCAATCATTCCCTGGTGGGCAATGCCATCCGCGCCGGGGATACGGTGCGCGTGTTCGGTGGAGCCGAGCATTGCCGCAGCCTGTGGGCCACTCAGACCGGACGGATCGCCGTCTTACGCAACGTCCTTGAGGATACGCGCGGCCTGTCCCAGAGCGTGACCCTTGGGGCGGGGGTCTTCGTGCGTGTGGCCATCTATTCGGTGGGCGCCAAGCTGGCCGTGGAGGGGCAGCTGAGTGTGGCGGCGCTCATCGGCGCCAGCATTCTGGGGTCCTATGCCATCCAGAAGGCCACGGCCTGTGCCAATGCCTATTCCCAACTCGAACAGGCCCGCGAAGCCTCGCAACGCATCGGCGAACTCACGGGTCTGCCGCGCGAAGCCCACGGTGGACTGGTCCCCGAGGCCTATGCCCAGGGGTTGGAACTCGAGGGCCTGTCCTACGCCTTCCCCGGCGGTGGCGAGATCTTTCAGGGGCTCAATCTGCAGCTCGTTTCGGGGAAGGTCCTGGCCATTCAGGGAGCCAATGGTTCCGGCAAGTCGACGTTGATCCGGCTGATGGCGGGTCTGGTCAGCCCCGTGGCCGGGCGGGTCCTGGCCGATGGTCATGACCTGCGAGACCTGGATCCGCAGTGGTGGCGGCGACAATTGGCCTACGTTCCCCAGGAACCTTTTTTCCTGGCGGGCAGCTATCGCGACAATCTCACCGTTGGCAACCCGCAGATCAAGGACAGCGAGCTCAGGCGGATCGTCCAGGCCTCGGGGCTGACGCGGTTCCTGGATCTTTCCGAGAAGGGTCTGGAGACCCCGATGATGGATGCCGGACGAACTTTGCCGGTGGGCATCCGCAAGCGCATGGCACTGGCCCGGGCTCTCTGTGGGGGGGGTCGACTGCTCTTGCTGGACGAGCCCACCGAGGGGCTGGATGCCGAAGGCACGGCCATGGTCTACACGTCCATGAACGACCTGGCCTTGGCCGGGGCGACCATCGTTGTGATCAGCCACGATCCTGCCATCATCAAGGGTGCTGATCTGATTCTGGATATGGGAATCGGAGAGGGACATACCTTGCGTCCTGGCGGACGCGCGCAAGCCGGCGCGGCGGAGGGACGATGAAGGAGCTGCTGCACCGGTTGCGTGCCAAGCCCTGGATCATGGTCCAACTGCTGGGGGCCACGTTCTTCGTCAATCTCTTGTCTTTTGCCTCGCCATTGTTCGTGATGCTCATCCTGGGCCAGTACGTGGACTCCGGGTTCGACGGGACTCTGATCACCTTGACCGTGGGCATGCTGATAGCCCTCTTGATGCAGGTGGGCTTCCGCCAGGCCAGGACGCTCATGGCTGGTCTGTTGTCCATTGAACGGGATCGGGAGATCTCGCAGACCCTGTTCGAGGTGCTGACCCGCGCCCGGTCCATGGCCCTGCTCCGGGTGCCCGAAGGGGCCAAACAGGAGATGGTGGGCCATCTGCAGACCGTGCAGTCGGCCTTTGCACCCGGGACTGTCTGCGCGATGCTCGACGCCCCGTTCTCACTGTTGTTCATCGTGGCCACGTTTTTTCTGAGTTCCGGACTTGCCTGGATTGGCCTGGTCGGCATGGCGCTGACCGTGGCCCTTGGCTTGTCTTCCTTGTCCGTCAATCGCAGGCTGGCTCTGGAAACCCAACGAGCCGCAGTGTCCGTGCGTGGAGTTTCGTCCCTGGCCTTGGCCGGGGCGGACACGGTGCGGGCCTATGGCGCTGGCGGATACCTGCTCGGGGTATGGCGGGGGTACGCAGGGGCGCTGATGGACGTGCATGAACGTCTGGTGGGGCTCAGGGCCCGCGGTGTCGGGGCCAATCAGACCCTGGCCGTTCTGGTGCGTGTCTTCATTTACGCCTGGGGAGCCAAGCAGTGCGTACTGGGCGAGATGTCCTTTGCGGCGCTCATTGCCGCCAATATCCTGGTCTCCCGTGGCATCAGGCAGGCCTCGATGCTGGTGGGCGCTGTGTCCCAGCTGTCCCGCGCCGAGCAGGGGTTGGGCATCCTGCGCGAGTTCTTCAAACTGCCCCTGGAGCCGCAGAACGGCACGGCTCTGCGCCACTACAGCGGACGGCTGGAGTTGAAGGACGTAGCCTTCGCCTATCCGGGGGGCACGGGGCCGTTGTTCGAGTCCCTGTCCTTGCCCCTTGCCCCGGGAAGTGTGATCGTGATTCACGGGGCCAATGGAACGGGCAAGACTACTATGGCCCGGTTGCTGGTCGGGTTGCTGGATCCCCTGCGCGGCGAGGTCCTGGCCGACGGCATCACCGTCCGCCAACTGGCCCCGGCCTGGTGGCGCAGGCAGTTGGTCTATATGCCCCAGGAACCGGAGTTTCTGGCGGGGTCGATTCGAGAGAACATCCTGATGGCCTGCCCCGAGGCAGATGAAGCCGTCCTGGCTGAGGCCGTCTCTCGTGCCGGGCTGTCGCGCTGGCTGGATCATTCGCGGCAGGGATTGGAAGCCCCGATGTCCGAGTTGGGACGCAATCTGCCGCTGGGTGTGCGCAGGCGCATCGCCATGGCCCGGGCCCTGGTCACTGGTGGACAGCTGGCGATCCTTGACGAACCCCTGGAAGGCCTGGACGCCGAAGGTGCAGAGGCCGCTCGCGTTCTGATGCGCAGCTTGGCCGAACAGGGGCGCACGGTCATCGTGTTGTCCCATGCCCCGGATGTGGTTGAACATCCCCATTTCATCGTGGACCTGAACGTGAAGCCGGTCCCGACCATCACGAGGCTAGCGCCGCTCCCCGGGCTTGCCGCAATGGAGAGCAACAATGCCTGACGACAAGGCTGACACCAAGGGCCAGACCGGCCTGCTGGTCCGGGACCTTCTGGGCAGATTCGAGCAGACCATCGTGGGCCTTGTGTCTGGAACTGGCGAGGGCGGGGCCACGCGTACGGCCCGTCTGTTCGTGTGGCTGACGGCTGCGCTGATGTTCCTGTTCTTGGTCTGGGCGGCAGTGGGCAGGCTCGACGTGGTCAGCACCGCCTCGGGGGAGGTCATCCCCAGCTCCAAGGTCAAGAGCGTCCAGCATCTGGAAGGTGGGATCATCAGCGAAATCAAGGTGCGCGAGGGGGATTTGGTCAAGGCCGGGCAGCCGTTGGTGGTCCTTGAGGAGATCTTTCAGGGCTCCAGCGTCGAGGAATTAGAGGTGCGCATCGTCTCCTTGACCGCCGAAGTCGCCATGCATATCGCCTTGGCCGAGGGCCTGGATGAGCTGGTTTTCCCTGAGGGGTTTCAGGAGCGGCATCCGGACTTGGTGGATCAGACCCAGGAGTTGTTCAAGACCAAGCTGCGGCGCATCCGCGGCGAGCTTTCGGCCTTGAAGGAAAGCGTGATCCAGCGCCAGCAGGACATTATCGAGATCCAGGCCAGACTGCGCAACAACAGCAACAGCCTGAAGATTATCAGGGAGCAGGTCAGTCTGTCCGCAGAGCTGCTCAAGGACAACCTGACCACGGAATTTCAGCACCTGGGGTATCTGCGCGAACAGTCTAACCTGCTGAACAAGATCGATCAGGACAAGGCCGCGTTACCGCGCGTTATCTCGTCCCTGGCCGAAGCCCGACAGAAGCTGGATAGCACGGAGACGGAATTCAGCGAGCAGGCCCAGCAGGACTTGCGCAAGGCCCGGCGCGAGTTTGAGGAATACACGCATCGCATGCGCAAGTATGCCGACAGCCTGAACCGGACCATTATCCGTTCCCCGGTGGAGGGTGTGGTCAAGAAGCTGCATTATGTGACCATCGGTGGCGTGGTCCAGGCCGGCCAAACCATCGTGGACGTGGTGCCCTCCTCGGACCGCCTGGTGGTGGAAGCCCACCTGCCCATTGGCGACATCGGTTACGTGCAGTCGGGCCAGCGGGCCGTTATCAAGCTGGCCTCCAGTGACGCGGCGCGCTTCGGGAAGCTGGAAGGCACCGTGGCCCAGGTCAG
This sequence comes from Pseudomonadota bacterium, assembly GCA_018816865.1. Taxonomy (GTDB): domain Bacteria; phylum Desulfobacterota; class Desulfovibrionia; order Desulfovibrionales; family Desulfovibrionaceae; genus Desulfovibrio_Q. Next base: position 34,255 of record JAHIUW010000011.1, on the reverse strand, counting down.
CCCGGATACCTTCTCCACCCCCGAAGGGGCAACCTACTATTCGGTGCGCATCGAGACTCAGGGCGATTCCTTTGCCCACGGCGATTTCGAGTACAAGCTGATCCCGGGGATGCTGGTCATGGTCTACATCCACACCGGCAGCCGCACGGTGCTGGAATACCTGCTCGACCCGTTCATCGGATCGGTTGACCAGGCCATGCACGAGCGCTAGGGACACAATCATGAAAGTGTTGCTCATTCACCCCAATTTCCCGGCGCAACTGCGACACGTGGCGGCGTCCATGGGGCGGGCTGCGGGCAACGTGGTGGTCTTCGCCACAAAGAATCCGCGCCATGAATGGCCCATCCCCGGGGTGAGCAAGGTGCTGTTCAGCCCTGAGCAGAGCCAGGGCCTCAACGCCCACAGATTGGCCAATCCCGTGCAGGACGCCGTGCTCATGGGCGAGGCCATGCACAGGACGGCCTTCGAGTTGAACAGCCAGGGCTTCAAGCCCGACGTGATCTATGCCAATTCGGGTTGGGGCAGCACCCTGTACCTCAAGGATATCTGGCCCGATGTGCCGCTGTTGTGCTATTATGAGTGGTTCTATGATCCGAATGGGGCCGACGCGCTCTTCGACATCCTGCCCCCCGCTCCCGGCGAATATCGGGCTCCTGTGTTGATGCGCACCCGGAACGCCTCCATCTTCAATGATCTCTGGTCCTGTGACCAGGGGTTGTCCCCCACCCACTGGCAGCGCAGCCAGTTTCCCACGGAGTTCCAGTCCAAGATCCAGGTCCTGCACGACGGCGTGGATACGGAGTTCTTCTGCCCGAACCCCGAGCAGCCGATGATCCTGCCAGGCCTGGACCTGTCCGCCGAGGACGAGGTGGTGACTTTTGCGGGACGGGGCATGGAGCCCTATCGGGGCTTTCCGCAGTTCATGAAGGGGGTGGAGATCCTCCAGAAGCGTCGGGAAAGGCTGCATGTGGTTGTGGCCGGAACAGAGCGGGTCTGCTACGGCTCTCCTCGGGCTGATGGCAAGAGTTGGAAGCAGTATCTGCTGGAGACGTTGGATCTGGATGAGTCGCGCCTGCATTTCGTGGGCTCGCTGCCTTATGGTGAATACCGCAAACTCTTGCAGGCCAGCGCTTGCCACATCTACCTGACTCGGCCCTTTGTGCTGTCCTGGTCGTTCATCGAGGCCATGGCCTGCGGCTGTCCGCTGGTGGCCTCGGACACCGAGCCCGTGCGCGAGGTGGCGTCCCACGGCCAGAGTGCCCTGCTGTTTGATTTTTTTAAGCCAGTGGAGCTGGCCGACCGGGTCGAGGAGCTCCTTGATGACCGTGCCCTGGCCAGACGCCTGGGGGACAACGCCCGACAGACCGCCCTGAGCAATTATGACCTGAAGAAACTGCTGCCCAGGCATCTGAAGCTGCTGGAGCAGACCGCCATCAAGGGATTGAAAGCTCGAATAAAGCCCTAGCGGGTGATGAACCGCCGCTTTCGCCTCCATTGAACAGTCTAATGGCCCGGAACGTCCCCAAGGATGCTCCGGGCTGTTTTTCGTGGGTTCCTTGCGATCTTTGCGTCTTGTCCAGTGCTGTTGACCCATCTGTTCATCGGTGTCATCTGGAAGCCATGGCAAAGCGATGGATCATGCACGTGGACATGGACGCTTTTTTTGCGTCCGTGGAGCAGCTGGACAACCCGGAACTCAGGGGCCGCCCGGTGATGGTTGGCGGCGGTCATCGGGGGGTGGTTTCCGCCGCATCGTACGAGGCCCGCAAATACGGGGTGCACTCGGCCATGCCCGTGACCCAGGCCATGCGCCTCTGTCCGGAGGGGGTGATGGTGCCTGGGCGCATGGCCCGCTACAAGGAGCTGTCCTCAAGGGTGATGCAGGTGATTCATGGCTTTTCACCCCTGGTGGAACAGGCCTCCGTGGACGAGGCCTATCTGGACCTGACCGGCATGGAACGGATCCATGGAACGGTGGAAATTACGGCGGCTTCGCTCAAGTCTGGAGTCCTGGACGCCACCGGATTGACCTGTTCGGTGGGCCTTGCCCCCGTGAAATTTTTGGCCAAGATCGCCTCGGCCCTGAACAAACCAGATGGTATCACGGTCATCCGTCCCGAGGAGGTGCAGGGCTTTCTGGCGGTCTTGCCCGTGGGCAAGATCCCTGGAGTCGGCCCCAAGGCCAAGGCCATGCTCGGCCAATGGGGGGTGCATACAGCAGGGGACGTCCTGAAACGTTCCAGGGCATTTTGGGAGCGGCGCATGGGTGAACGGGGACTGGCTCTGTACGACCGGGCGCTGGGCGATGACCCCTCTCTGGTCGTGCCCTACGGTGCCCCCAAGAGCTCCAGTGCCGAGACCACCCTGGACCAGGACCTCTCGGACAAGCGGGAGCTGTCGCGCTGGCTGATGCTTCAGGCCGAGCGCGTTGGCCGCGATTTGCGTCGCCACGGGTTGCGCGGCCGCACCGTGACCTTGAAGCTCAAGTATTCGGATTTCAAATCAATCACCCGCAGTCGGACCCTTCCCGGGGCGACCGACTGTACGGACACCATCTATGAGGTGGCCAGGGAGCTGCTTGAGGCCGAACGCCTGGAGCGTTCCATCCGGCTCATCGGGGTCGGTGTGTCCAATTTTGGTGAATTGGCGCGGCAGTTGTCCCTGCTTGGCGAGGTCGAAGAAGACCCAGCGAAGCGGCAGCTAGATAGCGCCATCGATGCCATTCAGGATAAGTTTGGCGGCCAGGCTCTCTCCCGTGGCAAGGTGTTCGAATTGAAGGGAAAGAACTGAATATTTGAGATCAGATAGGCCCGGGTGAAGCGTATTATTCACGGGATTCCAAGGTGTTGTCCCTTTGCTGTCAAATATTTTCTAACCTATTGCTTTTTTACATGAATCCAGTATGAAGCGGATAGGGGGAATCCCGGTGGAAGGGCGTCATTTCGCGTCACAGTCGGGATTGGGGCATGCTTGGTTCGAACGGCTGTATCGACTACACATTACTCCTGACCACTGTGTCGCTCTTTTGGCTGGCCACGGTGAGTTTCACCGCGGCTGGTCCCCTTAACCACAGGGTTCCTCTGGTCTGGTTGGGCTGGTTCGGTCTGTTCTCCGGGACGGGCAGTTGCCTGAAGCTCTGGGGCCTGACCGTGCCCGAGAGCGATTTCGGGATGATCCTCAGGACCCTCGCGATGCTGGGCGCGGCCATCTGCCTGGTGGAGTTCTGGGCCAGATACCGAGAACACAGCAACAGGTCCCGCCAAGGCGCTCTGGGCTATTTCGTGCTGCTGGGTGCGTATGGCCTTTCGGTTGCCTCCGACCCCGCCAATCCTTTCCGCTGGACAAGCGTTTCCTTCAATGCCCTGAGCGCCATGCTGGCTTCTTGGGTCTTCATTTCAGAGGCCCTGCGGGCCGAGCGGTGGCGCTTTTGGATGCTGCTGGCTGCCTTGGCCTGCTTGGGCGCAGGAGGGCTGGCCGCCCTTGATGCGTATTGTTTCGCCATGCGTTCCGTGGATGCGGCCCTGACATTTTTCGATGGTTCGGTCTTTCTGGGGGCGATGGCGATCGCGCGGGCGTGTCTGGTGACCGTGCTGATGGGCTGCATCTGGTGGATGGGCACGGCGGGGCGAAGCCGTTTTTCCATGTCCGGGGTCATGGGGGCGCTGTGGTTGCCCGGGGCGTTGGGGCTGCTGCTGCTCATGGGATTCGTCCTGACCGAGGCGGAGGGTCGCAGGGCCGATCAATCCCAGCGCACGGAACTGTTGCTGCGCACCCGCCTGGTTTCCGCCGCACTCGATCGGGAGATGGTGTCCTGGCTGGGCCGGACCGCCAGCGATGCCGGGCAGGTTGTCCACCTGAATCTCAGGAGGCGCTTGTCTCAGGTTGTGCAGAGCGATGGTTCAGTTTCCCAGGCCATGCTCTATCTGTTGAAAGAGGGCAAGATGGTTTCGGGAGCGGCATCGGTTTTGCCCCATGTCCAACCTTCTCTGGGGCCCGGTGAAGTCGTGGACGTGAACCCTGGCCCGAGGGCCCTGGAGTTCTGGCGAACCGCGGTGCCCTATGTGGATGGACCTGTCCGTAGCGGGGGGGGCATCTCAGTAACCGCGCATGTGCCGGTCACCATCGGCAAAGAAGGTGGCGTGCTTACGGCCTTGGCCATGAACATCAAGGCCGAGGACTGGTACAGGCGCATAGCCACGTCGCGGCTGGTTCCCATCTGGACGATTCTGCTGGCAGCCATGCTGCTGTTGGGGTTCTTTGGGACGCTCAGGCTCCGTTCGCGGCAGGAATTGCGGCTGCAGGCCTCGGAGCGTCGCTATCGGTCCCTGTTCGGGTCGATGCTTGAAGGGGTGCTCTATTGCCGGATCGTCGATGACGAAGAGGGCAAGCCTTCGGATTTTGTGTTTCTGGACATGAATCCCGCCGCTGAAACCATGTTGGGCTTGTCCAGGGAGATGCTCCTCGGGCGAACCGTTCTGGATGTCTTCCCCGATGACGGTGACGAGCTCCAGAAATGGATCGACTATTTCGGGACCGTGGCCCGGACGGGCCGGACCCGCAGTTCCGAGATGTTCTACAAACAACGGGAGCGGTGGTTCCTGTTGCGGGGGTTCAGCTGGAAGACTGGCTCCTTTGCCATCTCGTTCACCGACATCACCGAGCAGCGCAAGACCGAGCAGGAGCATCGACGTTTGGCACTGCTCGACCCGCTGACCGAGCTCCCCAACCGCCGCCTGTTCCGGGATCGGCTTGACCAGGCCTTGGCCCGGTCAGATCGCACGGGTCAGAAATGCGCGGTCCTGTATCTGGACCTGAATGACTTCAAGGCCGTCAACGACAACCATGGCCATGCCTTTGGGGACGTGGTCCTGTCCGAAGTGGCGGACCGACTGCGTTCCTGCATGCGGCGTTCGGACACCCTGGCGCGCATCGGCGGCGATGAGTTCGTGGCCGTGATCCCAGAGATCACGGAGATTGCCGAGGTCGCGGTGGTGGCCGGGAAGATCAAGCATTCCATGTCCCGGCCTTTCAGTTTTGGTGACCGCGTGGTCATGGTGGGGGTCAGCATCGGGGTCAGCATCTATCCTGACCACGGTGCGGATGCCGGGACGATCCTGCTGCGCGCCGATGCGGCCATGTATTCCGGAAAGGGTGACAAGAGCAGGCCGTTTGTGCTGTATGAAGCGTAGCGGTTGAACTGATTGGGTCCGCTGCTGGCCATGGGGCGGGCGGGCGTCGTTTCGTGCTGTGGTCATTGCCAACCTGCCTGGAGAGTCATGCCTGAAGACACCTCCCCCGAATACCGTACTGAACAGGACTGCCTTGGCCCGGTGAGGGTCCCCGCCGACAAGCTGTGGGGCGCACAGACTGAGCGTGCCTTGAAGCACTTTGATTATGGCGAGGAGCGGATGCCGCTGGAGATCATCCACGCGTTGGCCATCATCAAGATCGCCGCCGCGCGGGTCAACAGTGAGCTGGGTCTGATTCCGGCCGATGTGGCTGAGCTTGTGGAACGCGCTGCCGCCGAGGTCGCCTCGGGCAAGCTGGATGAACATTTTCCCTTGAAGATCTGGCAGTCGGGCAGCGGCACCCAGACCAACATGAACATCAACGAAGTGCTGGCCAATCGCGCGGCACAGTTGGCGGGAGCGGAGCTTGGCCGCAAGGACCCCGTGCATCCCAACGACCACGTCAACCGTTGCCAGTCCACCAACGACGTCATTCCCACGGCCATCCACATGGCCGCGGCCCAGATCCTGACCAGCAAGCTGCTGCCCGCCCTGGAACGCTTGGGCAGCGTCCTGGGGGACAAGACCGAGTCTTTTGCCGGGATCATCAAGATCGGCCGCACCCACCTGCAGGACGCCGTGCCCCTGTCCCTGGGGCAGGAGTTCTCGGGCTACGCCGCCCAGATCAAGGGCGCGATCATGGGACTGCACGGCGTGATGGACGGCCTGCTGATGGTGCCCCTGGGGGGGACAGCCGTGGGCACGGGCTTGAATTCCCATCCACGATTCGCCGCGTTGGCAATGAAGCAGCTTGGGGAATTGACGGGCACTGCGTTTGTGATTTCGGAGAACCGTTTTGCTCAACTGGCCGCTCACGACGAGCTGGTGGCGGCCTCGGGGGCGGTGCGCCGGACCGCCGTGGCGCTGATGAAGATCGCCAACGATATCCGTTGGCTTGGTTCCGGCCCGCGCTGCGGCATCGGAGAGATCAGGCTGCCCGCCAACGAGCCGGGGTCGAGCATCATGCCCGGCAAGGTCAACCCCTCCCAGTGTGAGGCCCTGACCATGGTTTGCGTGCAGATCATGGGCAAGGATGTGGCCATGGGCATGGCCGGTTCCCAGGGCAATTTCGAGCTGAACGTCTATAAGCCGCTCATGGGATATTGCCTGCTGTCTTCCCTGAAGGTCCTGGCGGGTGCCGTGGTGGCATTCACCGAGCATTGCGTCAGCGGCATCGAGGCCGACGAGGTGCGCATCGCCAGCGTGGTGGACAGGTCGTTGATGCTGGTCACGGCCCTGGCCCCGGCCATCGGCTACGACCGTGCGGCCGAAGTCTCCAGGCTGGCGCTCACGCGGGATGCCACGCTGCGTGAGATCTGCCTTGAACTTGAGATCCTGGACGCCGAGACCTTTGATCGTCTGACCGACCCTTCTTCCATGATCGGGCCGAGGGAGTGACTGTTCCCTCTCAGCACTGAGAGCTGTGGGTTTCCCCCTGCAAGAGGCTGTGTTACAGCTTGTTGATGGGAATTGCCTCATGCTATGAAATGGGGTAACAGCGGCACGCGGAACGGGGGCATCCCCGCTCCAAACCGGGACACGGAGCAGAGAAGCACATGGCACCCACCCCCAGCAGAATCCAATATATCGACGGCATTCGCTTCAAGCGCATCCTGTTCGCCGCCGCCGAGCGATTGATCGAAAACTATCGCCATCTCGACGAGATCAACGTCTTCCCCGTGCCCGATGGCGACACCGGCAGCAACATGGCCGGGACCATGCGTTCCATCGTGGATGGTTCCGCCGAGGCCCTGGACGAATCCATCGAGGCCATGAGCAATATCATCGCCGAGGCCGCCCTGTTGGGCGCGCGCGGCAACTCCGGCGTGATCCTGGCGCAGTTCTTCTGCGGGTTTGCCGAGGGCGTGAAGGATTTGGTGCGCGTCACCCCGCAGCAGTTCGCCGACGCCATGACCCGTGCTTCCGAGCGGGCCATCGAGGCCATGTCCTCGCCCCAGGAAGGCACCATTCTTACGGTCATCACCGACTGGGCCGAACATCTGGGGCAGAACTGCCACAAGTACCGTGATTTCCCCGAGTTGCTGCATGATTCCCTGAATCGCGCCCAGCAGTCTTTGAAGGAAACGACCCAGAAGCTGGCGGCCTTGAAGGCTGCTGGAGTGGTGGACGCCGGTGCTCAGGGCTTCGTGTACCTGCTGGACGGGATTGTCGATTTCGTGGAGCGTGGCCGCCTGGACCGCAAGACCGAGAAGGAAATGCTGGTCGGCAGCCCAGGCCCCAGCGGCAGGATTCAGGAGCGAGTGGCCGTGGAGGACCTGACCTTTCGCTATTGCACCGAATGTCTGGTGCGCGGCAAGGGCATCGACCGTGACCGCCTGCGTGAGCGATTGGTTTCCCTGGGCGACAGCCTGATTGTTGCCGGAACCGAGACCGTGGTCCGGGTGCATATTCACACCAATGAGTCCCAGTCAGTTTTCGGGATCGCCGAGGGTTTCGGCACGGTCAGCCGCCGCAAGGTGGATGACATGCTCAAGCAGCATCAGGACCTGGTGACCAAAGCCCGCCAGCGCGTGGGCATCGTCACGGACTCCTGCTGCGACCTGCCTGAGGAATTCCTGATCGACCATGGCATCCACTTTGCGCCGCTGACCTTGACCCTGGACGGGACGGAATACCTGGACAAGATCGACATCAGCACCGCTGAGTTCAATGACCGGCTGAAGATGTCCCACTCGGCCAAGACCTCCCAGCCCGCCCCTATCCATTTCAAGAATATTTATACCGAGCTGCTGGGCCAGTACGAGGAGCTGATCTCCATCCACGTGGTGGCCGGGTCCAGCGGCACGTATCAGGCCGCTGCCAACATGGGCCGCCAGGTGGACGCCAAGCGCATCACCGTGCTGGACGGCAACTCCGTGTCCGTGGCCCTGGGGCTGGTGGTGCGCGAGGCCGCCCTGGCCGCCGGACTGGGCATGAGCGCTGCCGAGGTGACCGCCATAGCCAAAGACGCCATCGAGAAGGTGCGCGTGTTCGTGAGCATGGACACCCTGGATTTCGCCGTGCGTGGCGGGCGCATGAGCAAAAACCAGGGACTGCTTGCCAAGGCTCTGCGTATCAAGCCTGTGCTGACCTTCAATCGCGAAGGCAAGGCCGAGGTGGTGGCCAAGGCACTGGGCACCCGCCTGGCCGAGCGCAAGCTGATGGGCGAGTTGCGGGCCTATGGCGCGGGCAGGCAGAACCTGCGTTTTGCCATCGCTCACGTAGCCGCCGAGGCGACCGCTATCCGTTACCGCAAGCTGATCTGGAACGAGTTTGGGGTGGAACCGCAGTTCGTGCTGGAGGCCTCGCCCGTGCTGGGCTGCTACTCGGGCCTGGGGGCCTGCGCCGTGGCGGTCTTGGGCGACTGATTTCGTAACTGGGTCTGCCTTGGATTTGTGAATTTGAAGGCCGCCGTTCCTCTCGGAGCGGCGGCCTTCTTAATGGCGTGTATCAGCTTGTGTTACTTGAGCCAGGAATCCACGGTCTCGGGGAATTCCTTGATGAAGCGCTTGGCGTTCTCGTAACGGTCCGAGCCGGGCTCCTGGTTCCAGGCCATGAGCGTCTGCATCTGCGTGGCGTCCTTGTACTCGAACTTGTCCAGGAAGGCGTAGACCTCGGGCATGTCCTTGTCCAGGCCCTTGCGCACGACGGTGTCGATATGCTCTTCGCCACCCAGGGTGCCCTTGGGGTCGGCCAGGTACTTCAAGTTCCACTTGCCGAACATCCAATGCGGGGACCAGGCGGTGACGACCACCCATTCATTGTTCTTGATGGCGTTGGCCAGGGTGGCGGTCATGGTGGCGCCGCTGCCTTCCATCAGCTCCAGCTTGAGGTCGTAGTCTTTGATGGTCTTCTCGGAGAGGCGCATCAGGCCGGCACCAGGATCGATGCCGATGACCTTGCCGTCGAACTTGTCAGCGTACTTGTTCAGGTCGGCGATGGAATCGATGGTGACGTAGGAGGGGACGGCCCAGCCCAGTTTGGCCCCGCCCACGATGGGGCCGAGGTTCACGACCTTGTCCTTGACCTTGGCCAGATAGTCGGCGTGGGTCACGGGCAGCCATGCGGTGACCATGCCGTCCACGTCGCCGGTGCCAGTGGCCTGCCACATGGCGGCGGCGGCAACGGGGATGATCTCCACTTCGTAGCCCATCTTCTCTTGCAGAACGGCCTGCACCAGATTGGTGCTGGCTGCGGCGCAATCCCATTCGACGTAGGCGATCTTGACCTTGTCCTTGCCAGCGAAGGCGGGGACGGCCAAGGCGGTGATGAGCAGCGCCATGGCGATGATGTTCAGTGTTCTTTTAAGCATGAAACCTCCGGGTCTCTGGTTATGGTTGAATTATTTGTTTGCTCCGACCTTTTGGAGCACTCGGTCCAGGATGATGGCCACGATGACGATGCCGATGCCCGCCTCGAAGCCGTGGCCCATCTGCAGGCGCTGGATGGCCTTCCAGACCTCGCCTCCCAAGCCCTTGGCGCCGATCATGGCGGCGACGACGACCATGGACAGGGCCAGCATGACGGTCTGGTTCACGCCCGCCATGATGGTGGGCATGGCCAGGGGCAGCTCCAGTTTGACCAGCCGTTGCCAGCGGTTGGAACCGAAGGCCTCGGCGCATTCCACCAGTTCCGAGGGCACCTGTTTGACGCCCAGGCAGGTCAGGCGGATGGCCGGGGGCATGGCGAAGATGACGGTGGAAAAGATGGCCGCGACCTTGCCCAGCCCGAAGAACGGGATGGCCGGGATCAGGTATACGAAGGCCGGCATGGTCTGCATCACGTCCAGGACCGGCATCACCATTCGGTAGGCGGTGCGGTTCATGGCTGCGGCGATGCCCAGCGGAATGCCGATGGAGATGGTCACCACGGTTGAAATCAGGACCAGGGCGATGGTGCTCAGCGTGGCTTCCCACAGGCCCAGGTTCCAGATCAGGCCCAGACCCAGCAGGGTCAGCATGGTGATGCCCTTGTTGCCTCGGGTGAGCTTGTAGGCCAGGGCAGCGGCGATGAGGATGAACAGCCACGGGGGCAGACTCATCATGCCGTCTTCCACCACATCCAGGAGGCTGCTCAGGGCTACGGAAAAGGCCTTGGTGGCGAAGGAGAAGTGCTCCACCAAAAAATTGATGAAAGTTTCAATGATCTTGCCGAGAGGGAATTTCGGGATGGATATCATCTTAGTTGCCTCCTCGTTCCGCGATGGCGCCCAACAGGGTGCCGCGCACGATCACGCCCTTGAATTTTCCGTTGGGGCCCGTGACGGGCAGCGGGTGGGGCAGGTCGTGGATGATCTGGATCAGTTCCGCGGCTGGGGTGTCCAGGGAGACTTCCTTGAAGTCCCGGAGCAGGATGGACTCGATGTCGTTGCTGCCGCGCTCGCGCAGGGCGGCGCAGTCCTCGATGGTCACGATGCCTGCGGGTCTGAGTTCCCTGTCCAGAAAGAACAGTGAGCCGATGGCGTTCTGCTTCATCTTGCGGATGGCGGAACGCGGGCCGTCCGTGCCGAGATAGGCCACGGCCTCGGACTTCTTCATGACCATCTCCGCAGTCAGGACCTTGGTGATGTCCACGTCTTCCACAAAGCGCTCCACATATTCCGTGGCCGGTTCGGTGAGGATTTCCTCGGGGGTGCCCACCTGGACGATGCGTCCGTCCTTCATGAGCACGATGCGGCAGCCCAGCTTCAAGGCCTCATCCAGATCGTGGCTGATGAACAGGATGGTCTTTTTCATCTCGTCCTGGAGATTGATCAGTTCATCCTGCATGTCGCGGCGGATGAGGGGATCAAGGGCCGAAAAGGCCTCGTCCATGAGCAGGATGTCCGGGTCCATGGCCAGGGCGCGGGCCAAGCCTACGCGCTGCTGCATGCCCCCGGAAAGCTGTTTTGGGAATGAGTTTTCATAGCCCTCAAGGCCGACGAGTTTCAGGGCGTTCTCAGCCTTCTCGCGGCGCGTGTCGGCGTCCATCCCCTGGATTTCAAGGCCATATTCGGTGTTCTGGCAGACCGTGCGATGCGGGAACAGGGCGAAATTCTGAAAGACCATGCCCAGTTTATCCTGTCTCAGGGTGCGCAGCTCCTTGCGATCCAGGGAAAGGATGTCCACGCCATCGACCATGATCTTGCCCGAGGTGGGCTCGATCAGGCGGTTGATGCAGCGCACCAGGGTGGACTTGCCGCTGCCCGACAGGCCCATGACCACCACGATTTCGCCTTCCTCAACGCTGAAGGAGGCGTTGTCCACGCCGACGCTTTGGCCGGATTTCTTGTGGATTTCTTCCTTTGAGACACCTTGCTTCAGGAGCTCCAGGGCTTTGTCGGGGGCGTTCCCGAATATTTTATACAAATTCTCTACTACGATTTTGGGCATTGATTCTCCGGGCTGTGGTCAAAGGCAAAGGACCCATCGTCTCGCCTACGAGGCGGGCCGGATTCCGTGCATGGGAAAGATATTGGTGTTGAGGGCAGTCTACAGCGAAGAGTCGAGGGGATATCTAACCCTGAGTCCGCGGGGAAGCGTTTGCCGGCAGCGACAGTAAGGCGTGGGGGTGGAACCGCGTTCGTTGTAGCTGCTCTGGATGGGCTTTACGTGTTCTTCAGTATCTTTCGGATTCATGCTGTTCTGATGGAAGATGCTGAATGTGGTCTTGTGCGTTGTGATGATAATCGCTCTGTTGTTTCAACGCTATTAAATCAATAAGGCATAACGTTGTATAATGTGATTTTTAGTTATTTCAATGAATTGTTTCGAGGCGTGAAGCCACTTATTTGGCGAATTGCTCGATCTTTTATTATCTAATTGATTACGTCCTGAAAGTCAAATGCATTTGATATCTGGATTTAATACAGATTATGGGCGTGCACGTTTGGTTGGCCAGTTGGAGCCGCGCTGAGGGGCATCAGGCTTGAGAAAAGTCCAATATGGTCGATGATCCTCGAAAATGCTCCCTCAGGCTTAACGATGGGTCGGGGTCACGGCTTGGCCACGGAAAAGGCCTCCTCCCGGTGGGGAAGAGGCCTGTAATCATTGTCTCTACGACTTTTGGCTTACAGTTCTTTCACCGCCTGGGCGATCTCCTGGATGGCCTTTTTGGCGTCCTCGAAGTACATCAGGGCGTTGTCCGCCGCGAACAGCGGGTTGGGGATCATGGCGAATCCTGGCGAGAGGCTGCGTTTGATGACCACCACGGTGTGGGCCTTGTCCACGTCGATGATGGGCATGCCCGCGATGGGGCAGCTGGGGTCTGTCTTGGCCAGGGGGTTGACCACGTCGTTGGCCCCCAGGACGATGCACACGTCCACCTGATTCATCTCGGGGTTGATGGCGTCCATCTCTCTGAGCTTGTCATAGGGCACCTCGGCTTCGGCCAGGAGCACGTTCATATGCCCCGGCATGCGGCCTGCCACCGGATGGATGGCGAACTCCACCTGGGTTCCCCGGGCTTCCAGCAGGTTCATCAGGTCGCGCACGGCGTGTTGGGCCTGGGCCACGGCCATGCCGTAGCCGGGGACGATGACCACGCGACGTGCGCCGTCCATGATCATGGCGACTTCCTCGCCCGAGGTGGCCTTGACCTTGCCCGCGTACACGTCGTCTGAGCTGACCGTGGATTCGCCGGGTCCGAGCGCACCACCGAACAGGACGTTGACCAGGGAACGGTTCATGGCCTTGCACATGATCTTGGTCAGGATGACGCCCGAGGCTCCCACCAGGGACCCTGCGATGATCAGCACGTTGTTTTGCAGCACGAAGCCGGTGGCTGCGGCTGCAAGCCCGGAGTAGGAGTTCAGCAGCGCGATGACCACGGGCATGTCCGCGCCGCCGATGGCCACGGTCAGAAGCAGGCCCAGCACGGCGGCGGCTGCGACCATTATCCAGTAAAGGTTCACGTTTTCCGGTTGCAGGACCATGGCCACGCCCAGGCCCACGGTGACGATGGCCACCAGCAGGTTGACGATGCGCTGTCCGGGGAAGGCTGTGGCCCCTTCCAGAAACAGCCGTTGCAGTTTGGCATAGGCGATGAAGCTGCCGAAGAAGGTCACGCTGCCGATGATGCCCGAGGCCGCCGTGGCAATGAGCATCTGGTAGTCGTGGGCGGGGTCGATTCCGGCGGCGGACAGAGCCTTGGAGGCTACACCCCCGGGCAGTGCACCCATGATTTCCAGGTACGCCGCTCCGGCCACCAGCACCGAAGCGCCGCCGCCGAAGCCGTTGAACACGGCCACCAGTTGCGGCATGTCCGTCATCTTGATCTTCATGGCCAGTATCGCGCCGATGAGGGCGCCCACGGCCACTCCGGCGATGATGTACTCAAAGGTCAGGATGTTTCTGTCCACCAGAGTGGCGACCACCGCGATGAGCATGGCCAGCCCCGAATAGGCGTTGCCGCGCACGGCGGTGCGTGGGGACGTCAGCCCCTTGATGCCCAAAACGAACAGCACCGAAGCCAGCAAGTAGGCGAGGTTGATGATATTGACGTTCATGACCGGCCACCTTTCTTTTTGAACATGTCGAGCATGCGGTGGGTGACCATGAATCCGCCGACCACGTTGATGGTGGCGAAGATCAGGGCGGAAACCCCGAGCACGGTGGTCAGCAGGGTGTGCTCGCTGCCCGAGGAGAGCAGGGCACCGATGATGGTGATGCCCGAGATGGCGTTGGTTCCGGACATCAGCGGAGTATGCAGGGTTGGCGGGACCTTGGTGATGATCTCGAATCCCACGAAAATCGCCAGTACGAAGATGGTCAGTCCAATGACGAAAACTTCCATGAATTGTCCTCCTGCGCGTCGGAGCCGCCGCGAGGCTCCTGTCGGCATTGTCGCCGCGTTCGTCGCAATGCCTTGTGTCTGCGTGCACGTCGGTCCCGGTTTATCCCCGGGGGTAACGCGAGTTGCCGGCGGTTTGTCGAGGCCTCGGCGGGTCCTCGGGCATTCTTGCGCGTACTTTCGCTATTAGTTGTTGCTGTTAAGCTGTTTTTTCCAGCTTTTCCAGGATCATGGGATGCACGACGTTGCCGCCGCGCGTGACCATGGTGCCCCGGACGATTTCGTCATCCTTGTCGATGTCCACGAGGCCGTCCTTGGACATATTCAACAGCAGTGTGCTGATGTTTCTGGCGTACATCCGTGAGGCGTCGCTGCACATCTGCGAGGGCAGGTCCGTGGGCCCGAAGATCTTGACTCCGTGGGCCTCGACCATCTCGTCCGGCCGGGTCAGGTCGCAGTTGCCGCCGCCCGCGGCGGCCAGGTCCACGATGACCGATCCCGGGGCCATGCCCTTGACCATCTCTTCGGTGACCAGGATGGGTGCGGCCCGTCCGGGAATGGCGGCGGTGGTGATGACCACGTCGCTGGCCGCCACCACGCGCGACATCAGTTCGCGTTGTTTGCGGTAGAACTCCTCGTCCATGGCCTTGGCATAGCCGCCCTTGTCCTCGGAGTCTTCAGAGTCCAGTTCCATCTCCACGAACTTGGCACCCAGGCTTTGGACCTGCTCCTTGACGGCGGGGCGCACGTCGTAGGCCTCGACCACCGCTCCGAGCTTGCGCGCCTGGGCAATGGCCATCAGTCCGGCAACGCCCACGCCGATGATGAATACCTTGGCCGGCGGGATGGTGCCCGCAGCGGTCATCATCATGGGGAACATCTTGGGCAGGTTGCCCGCGGCCAGGAGCACTGCCTTGTAACCCGCCAGGGTGGCCATGGACGACAGGGCGTCCATGCTCTGGGCGCGGGAGATGCGTGGGATGAGTTCCATGGAGAACAGCACGGCACCGGTTCCGGCCACGGCCTGGGTGATGGCCGGGTCGGTGAAAGGTTCGGTCAGGCCGATGACGATCTGTCCCTGGCGCAGCATGGCGATGTCGGCGCTGCCCGCCTCGGGATTGGCTCCCGGGGTGCGCACCTGAAGGATCACATCGGCCCGGGCGTAGAGGTCGGCCCGGTCGGGGACGATTTCGGCCCCCTTGTCCTGATAGGCTGCATCAAGGCAACCGGCGGCGGTCCCGGCATCCTGTTCCACAAGCACGGTGAAACCCGCCTTGACCAATATGGGAAGGGCGGAGGGAACCAGGGCCACTCGCCGTTCGCCGGGATGAGTTTCCTTGGGCACTGCGAGAATCATGGGGGTACGCACTCCTTATCGGTAAAAGGTCTCAATGGATCATCGTCTAGCTATATACTGGTTTTGCTGAAATAGCCATATTGGGAGGGGTGATGGACAGCAACTCAACAGCACTTCGGGCTTTGACATGTCAGACCTGAGGTTTTACATATGGCGGTCATCGGTGTGGGTGCATCATGATTATTCAAGGAGAAGCGTATGTCGTATACCATCAAGGATATTTTGAGAATCCAGGTAGCCCCTGCCCTGGGATGCACCGAGCCGGTGGCCATCGCCCTGGCCGCTGCCGCCGCCACTTCCCTGTTGCCCGAGGGCGAGATCGAGAAGGTGGAATTGTGGATCGATCCCAATGTCTACAAAAACGGTCTGGCCGTGATCATTCCTGGGACCGGGGGGTTGTCCGGCCTGGACACTGCGGCGGCCCTGGGTTGCGCGGGAGGGGATCCGGCGCTGGGGCTGGAGGTTCTGGCTCCAGTGGATGAGGCCGTCACGGCCCGGGCCATGGCCCTGCTGGAGGCGAGGCTGGTGGCCGTGACCCTGCTTCATGAACAGGTCGGTCTGTTTGTGCGCGTCCGGGTGGAGCGCGGCGGTTCCAGCGCCGAGGCCGTCATCGAGGGTGTCCACGACAACATCACGGCCTTGATCCTGAATGGTGTGGCCGTGACGGGGCACCCGCTGCTGGGTGACGAGGTCGCGGGCGGCAGAAATGAGCAAGCGGAAATGGAATCCTGGCTCAAGGAACGCACGTTGTCCGAACTCATCGGGTTGCTGGATGGGCTGGACGACGAGGATCTTGCATTTCTGGAAGAGGGGGTGCAGCACAACCTGCGTCTGGCCGAGCACGGGCTGAAGTTCGATGCTGGCATGGGGGTCGGCAAGACCCTGGACCGGCTGGTGCGCCAGCGGCTCCTGAAACGCGACATGATCCAGGCGGCGAAGATCCTGACCTCTGCGGCAGCGGATGCGCGCATGGGCGGGGTCAAACTGGCGGCCATGAGTTCCGCGGGCAGTGGCAATCACGGTCTGACGGCCATCCTGCCCATCCAGGCCGTGGCCGAGTTTGCGGAATGCACGGATACCGAACGGCAGCGGGCCATTGCTCTGTCCCATGTCGTGACGGCCTATGTGAAGGCCTTTACCGGACGCCTGTCTGCCGTGTGCGGGTGTTCCGTGGCCGCGGGCGCGGGCGCGGCCGCCGGGGTGACGTTTCTCCTGGGTGGTGGCGCGCAGCACATCGCCGGGGCCATCAAGAATTTGACTGAGGATCTGGCCGGGGTGATCTGTGACGGGGCCAAGGCCGGTTGCGCCCTCAAATTGGCCACGGCCGCGGGTTCCTCCGTGCAGGCGGCGTTGTTCGCCCTACAGGGCGTGAATGTGGATTCCGGGGACGGCATCATGGGCTCCTCGCCCGAGAAGACGATGCAGAACCTCGGTACACTCTCCACCCAGGGCATGATCGAGACCGACCGCACGATCCTGCGCATCATGCTGGAAAAGCAGTTCACCGAGCTGTAGGGCGCATCTCCGGGCCTGCGCTGCGAGGATCCCTGGAGCGTCGCAATGTTCAAAGCATCGCCCCCGACATTTGTCGGGGGCTTTTCTGTTGGTCAAACCAAAAGGATTGTCGACGGTGTCCATTGCGGGGCCTCGCCTGTCCACAACAGGGTGGGCATCCCCAAGGCGATCCTGCAGGTGTCCGGAGTCTTGGCCTGAGTCTTCAGGGTGAATTCAGCGGGGCATGGGAACTGTCCGGGCTGTGAGGATTGCTCCTCAGGCAGGGGTGACAAGCATCGCTGCAAAAAAGATTGTAAAAACAAGGTGTTTTGGGTTCAGCGCTCTGTGTTTCTGTCGATGAGATGTGTTGAGCGCGCAGTGCTGGGGCTGCGCGGGCGGCCATCGTGTCGTGTGCAGACAACCGTTCAGCCAAGGGAGGCAGTTACCCGTAGCAAAAAGATTGGAATGAACAGTGTGGCTGTGCTATGATAACGTTCTGTAGCCATCCCTTTTATCATCGTCTGGATTCAGACCTCATGTGGTTCGGTTGGGATGGGTTCTCTTATCTGGGAAAATAAGTAGGGAGGCTTTCTATGCTCCGGCAAATCAGCATCGGGGTGCGCATCTATCTGGTTCTTGCAGTGATGGTGTTCTTCATTGGAGGGACCGTCGCGGCGTTTCTTGTCAATTCGACGACGATCAAGGACATCAGTGTCCAGCAGGTCAATGACCGCATGCTGTCGGGCCAAAAGGAAAAGCTGCAGGTGGCCACCAAGTCCCTGGCCGAATCCATCGGCGAGATGATCAAGGGTGTCGAAGATGATGGGCTGCGGCTGGAAATGGTCCGCAAGGCAGTGGACCCGATCCGTTACGAAGAGGACAAGTCCGGTTATTTCTTCGTGTACGAGGAGACCACGGTGGTCACCGTTCCGCCCAAGCCCGCCCTGCAGGGCAAGGACATGTCCGCATCCAAGGATGTCAACGGCGTTTTCTTTGTTCAGGAACTGGCCAAGCAGGCCAGCCAGGGCGGCGGCTTCGTGCTGTACGTCTTCGGCAAACCCGGTGCGGGTGACCAGCCGAAGTTGGCCTATGCCCAAATGATTACCGGCACAAATTACTGGATCGGCACCGGCGTCTATATCGACAATATCGATGCGGCCAAGGCCGAGGTCAGCGGGATCATCGCAGATGTGGTCAGTTCCAACACGACCTGGGTGGTCGGGGTGCTGATGGCGATCTTCCTGGTCGGTGTGCTGCCGATGTCCTGGCTCATCGTCAGGAGCATCACCGGGCCCATTGTCCAGTCCACGGACGCAGCGGGTGAGATCGCTGGCGGCAACTACGACCTCCACTTGGAGATCAAGGGGCGGGACGAAGCCTCCAAGCTGCAACAGGCCTTGAACACCATGGCTTCGACGTTGCTGCAAAATATCGAGGAGATCACGGCCAAGACCCAGGATGCCGAGGACAAGGCCCGTGCCGCGGAAGTGGCCAAGGGCGAGGCCGAGGAAGCCACCCGCATGGCCAAGACCGCCAAGGCTGAAGGCATGTTCCAGGCCGCCCTGCGTCTTGAAGAGGTTGTGGAGCGTATCTCTGCCGCTACGGAAGAGATCTCCGTCCAGGCCGACGAGATCTCCAGCGGCACCGATGTGCAGCGTGAACGCCTCCAGACCACGGCCACGGCCATGGAAGAGATGAACGCCACGGTGCTTGAAGTCGCCCGTAATGCGGGTGACGCCGCCCAGAATGCCGAGGGAGCCCAGGAAAAGGCCCGCCAGGGAGCCGAGATTGTCAACAAGTCCGTGAGCGCCATGAATACGACCCGCGCGCAGACGACGTCCCTGCAAGACAGCATGAACGCCTTGGGCGTTCAGGCAGAAGCCATTGGCAATATCATGGGAGTGATCTCCGACATCGCGGACCAGACCAACCTCTTGGCCCTCAACGCCGCCATTGAGGCCGCACGTGCGGGCGATGCCGGTCGCGGGTTCGCCGTGGTGGCCGACGAGGTGCGTAAGTTGGCCGAAAAGACAATGAGCGCCACCAAGGAAGTCGGGGATTCCATTGAGGCTATCCAGCGGGTCGCCAGCGAGAACATCTCGGGCATGAAGACCGCCGTGGTCGATCTGGAACGTGCTTCGGAATTGTCCAACGAGTCCGGGACCGTGCTCAAGGAGATCGTCACAGGCACCGAGGAAAGCGCCAAGCAGATCCAGAGCATCGCCACGGCAGCCGAAGAGCAGTCTGCCGCCAGCGAGGAGATCAATCAAGCCATTGACGAGATCAACAACATCGCTGTTGAGACCTCCAGGGGCGTGGAAGAGTCCGCCATTGCCTTGCGCGAACTGGCCGAGCAGGCCGGGAAGCTCAATGCCCTGGTGGCCGAACTGAAGGCCGAAGGCCAGCAGAAGTAGGCCCTCGTCTCTGGCGCAAAAGATGAAAAGAGGCCCCCGCCGTTACGGCGGGGGCCTTTGCTGTTTGGCTCGTGTGGACGGATCAGTTCCGTGGGTGCATGGGCAGGCGGATGGAAAAGGTGGTACCGACCCCCGGTGTGGATTCCACGGAGAACTGTCCACCGTGATTCTGGGTGATGATGAAATACGAGACCGAGAGGCCCAATCCGGTACCAACTCCCGGGGGCTTGGTGGTGAAGAAGGGTTCGAAGATGCGTTTGCGGGTATCCTGGGTCATCCCCGGCCCGTTGTCCTCCACCTCGATGATCGCCTGGTCGCCGTCCCGGTGCGTCCTGATGATGATGGTGGGTTCAATGCCCGGTTTCGGGCTTTCGGCCATGGCGTAGGTGGCGTTCTTGATCAGGTTGAACAGGACCTGTTCAACCTCGGTGTGGGCGCAGGTGACCTGGTCGAGATCGCGATCGTACTCGCGGATGATCCGGACTTTCTTGAAATCATAATTCTTTTTGAGATCGTAATCGCTGGCGGCCAGATCCAGGACCGAGTCGGCCAGGACGTTGACACTGCATGGGGCCATGCTGGTCCCGCTCTTGCGGCTGAAGTCCAGCATGTTGGAGACGATTTTGGCGGCGCGCTGCCCGGACTCCTGGATGCCGTTCAGCATTCTGCGGATGCCCCGTCTTTCCAGATACTCCTGGATCTGCTCCATGGTGCAGCCGAGGTCCTGCGCGACCTGTAGGTTTGCGGGCAGGTCGGAAGCCGTGCGCCGCAGGATATTCTGGGTGCCCTGCAGGATACCGCCCAGGGGGTTGTTGATTTCGTGGGCCATGCCCGCTGCCAGTCCGCCCACAGACATCATCTTCTCGGTCTGGACCATCATCTCGTCGATCCTCACCCGGTCCGTGACGTCGTCGACACGGATCACGGCACCCAGCACCCCGCTGCCCATCAGTGGGAAGACGGTGATGTCATTGTAGTGAAGCTCTCCCCCGATCTGCCTGAGTAGGCGAGGGGTGGACAGGACGGTCTTTTCACGGATGGCGCGAAGCACGTTTTTCATTTCCGGGGCGAGCACGGGATGGACCTGTTCCAGGGTCTTGCCCTGGGCGGAGGCGGCGCTGATTCCGGTCAAGCGCTCGGCTTCGAGGTTCCACTGGGTCACGCGGCCCTGAGTATCTACGCCCACGAGGACCGAAGGCATGGAATTGATGGTGCTCTGCAACATGTTCTGAAGCCTGAGCAACTCCTGTTCGGCGAGTTTGCGATTGGTAATGTCGAAGATGGCGCTGGTGAAGTATTCCGGGTGGCCGCCCTTCCAAGATACGCCCTGTCCTTTCTCTGACACCCAGTGCAGCCCCCCCGAGGCGTCCAGAATCCTGTATTCCAGTGAGTAGTCCGAGCCCTTGATCAGGGCCTCGGCGACGGTGGCGCGGACCCGGAGGCGGTCTTCCGGGTGCACGACCTGGTGCAGGAAGTCCACCTTGCCGGTCATGAAATCCCGCGCCGGGTGGCCCGTGATTTCCTCCACGGGGTCACTGATGAACAGGGCCGTCCATTGGCTGTCGTTGACGCTGTGGAGAACAGCTCCGGGGATGTTCTCCACCAGGGATCGGAATTTTTCCTCGCTGTTCCCCAGCTCTCCCAGAGCGGTCTCCAGTTCTGCCGTCCGTTTGCTGACCCTGGATTCCAGGGTGCGGTTCATGTCCAACAAGCGTAAAAAGAGCCAGATGCCCCCCAGGAAGAGGATCAGGCAGAGCAGGATATAGAGGTGAATGTAGATGGTCCGCGACAGCCACAGGACGCTGATGGTGCCGATGGTCCGCTCTTCGTGGCGAATATTCGTGGTGATGGTGTGGCTGCGGATGAGCCCCATGGCCGTGAGTAGGGTTTCAACCTTGCTCAGAGGGGGGCCTTCGATCATCAGGAAGGTCTTGCCCAGGTCGTCCTTGACGACCAGCCATTCGTAGCCTGATGAGTCAGCGGCCAGTTGCAGGTAGGCCAGGGCGCTGGAGTCCTCGAACGTCCACAGGGCGTTGGCGATGACCTGGGCATGGTTTTCGACCTGAAGACGCGCATTATCCAGAGATTTTTGCTGCCAAAGGGCAACAAAGGCCGCAAAGGCCAGGGCCGAGATGATGCAGATGGTGATGAAGCGTTTGGAAAATCTCACTGACGAGTCCCTGGTGCCCCTTCAACGTTGGTGGGTACGTTTGGATTGTATGAAATACAGCAGGGTTCTTTGAACTGCATATTTCAATTTAACCTTAGTTTTGGGCGGTTGGCAATCACGGAGGTAACGGGTGGTCTGCACCATCATTTGTGAGATGGCCCTGCCGTGAAGTGGGGGCGGTGTGGTTGAGCACCGGAGGAATAGATGCAGGGAGGGGCCGTGGGCAAGGGGCATGGCGAATGTGAGCATCTCTGAGGTTGAGAGAACGCTACTGTGTGCAAACTGAGTTCAGATTGCGCACAAAAAAGGTGCTTTTTGGCAGATTTTGTAGAATAGAAAAAGGGCTGATATGGTTGTTACACCGTATCAGCCCTTGATTTCCTTGGCTCCCCAGCACGGACTTGAACCGCGAACCTAGTGATTAACAGTAGTGTGGCGGTTGGCTTAGACAAACGCTTCCCAGGTGCAGCGGGCGCAAAACGGTCGCATCACGCCTTTTTATTCCCCAAATCGACCAGCCCCAAATTGACCGCCTTCAGGGCCTTGGCGAGGTGGTCATGGGTGGCGTGGGTGTAGATGGACGCCGTGCTGGTCTGGGCGTGGCCGAGCATGTCCGCAATGGTCCGTTCGGACTGTCCATCCATGGCGAGGATCGCACCGAGGGTGTGGCGGAGGCTATGCAGGTGCAGGTGGCCGTACCCGGCGTCGCGGAGGCTTTGCTTGATCTTGTGGGTGATGGTGTCGGGGTGTTCCCAGCGGTTGAAAATCCTGCGGCCGTCAACGAGGTCCATGGACATGAGCACGGCCCGGAACATCGGGTGCATGGGAATCCACTGGACGACCTTGCGGCGCTTTTTCTGGCGCTCCACGCGGATCTGCCCGGCATCGAAATCAACGTCTCTGGGGTAGACCAGATTGAGCAATTCCACGCGGCGCATTCCAGACGTGATGTAGGCAACGGCCATGCGGCGGATCTCGGGGTCAGTGATTTTGGAGATGTAGTCCTTGGCCTGGGCGGAGTCCATGAATCCAGGCTCTGACTCGCCGCCTGAAATTTGTTTGACGCGGCCCAACGGGTTGCTGGCCACCAGCTTCCACTCAACCGCCTTGTTCAGGACTGATTTGGCGTGTCGGATGTAGTGGTTGATAGTTGAAGGCTTGCGGCCCTTACGCATGAGGTCGGCGATCATATCGTCAATGACACGCTGGCCCAGGCGGCCCAGTGGCGTTGACTGCCCCGCGTAGTGCTCCAGCTTGTCCAGGGCCTTGCGGTTGGCGCGGAAGGTGTGTTTGTTTTGAGTCTCTTCGGCCCAGGCCAAGTAATCAGCCCTGAACTTGCCCAGGGTGGACTTGCCGGTGGGGGTGAGTTGCAGAAGCCTGCCGTTCAGGTACTCGGTCTTCAGGGTGTTGAAGATCGTTCGCGCCTTGGCCTTGTCTTTGGTCTTGAGGGAGCGACGTTTGCCACGCTCGAACTCCACAAA
Organism: Pseudomonadota bacterium; assembly: GCA_018816865.1. Lineage (GTDB taxonomy): Bacteria > Desulfobacterota > Desulfovibrionia > Desulfovibrionales > Desulfovibrionaceae > Desulfovibrio_Q. Next base: position 11,281 of record JAHIUW010000011.1, on the reverse strand, counting down.
CCAGAAGCCTGTGTCTGGTCGCTGGTACAGTCGCATAGCGACCTTGTAGCTAGAAGTTTGAGCAGATGGCAAGGGCTTCTCTCCTGGAGCGGTCAAAATACTCGTCGATTGATTCGCGGTCGATCCTGCGGTGTCCACCTTCGGTGCGGTCGGCACGGAAGATCCCCAGGTCCACATATTTGCGGAATGTGTTGGGGGAAAGCCCTGCATACTTACAGGCTTCGGAGAGCCTGAGCCACCGCTTGGTCATGGGCTAGGCGTCCTTCATGGCCTTGGCGTGATCTTTGTCCCCGCTGATGAACAGGAAGTAGCTGGTGAGCCTGCCCATAGATTTGATGCGGCCAAAGAGAATGCGCACGGCCAAGCCGCAAATGACAAAGGCAAGGAGCAGGCCCCCGGCGCACATGGTGATGTAGCCGGTCGCCAGGGCGATGAAGTTGAGCCATGCGGCAATGAGTTCGATGTTCATCTTCCTTCTCTCCTCGGTTACTTCCCCAACTTCTTCGGCGGTCGTGGGAACCGCTTGTGCCCGCCGCTGTCTTGAATTATTTGCGGTGCAAGGGGCAAAGCGGGGTTTGTCATGTATTTTATTCGTGCTATGCATAATTTATTGGGGGGGGGGTGGAATATGATTAACGTATCCTCTGTTTTGGAAGTTGCTTTAGGGATGGTCTTGGCTACTATGATTATCTCTGGTGGTGTAAAATTATTTGGATTTTTGAAAAGCAGAAGAATTCGTTATATTGATGATGGTTATAACCCCGCTACAGGTGTTGGCAAAAACCAACGAAAAGCTCCACTGTATATGAGGCTTGGTCTTCAACCTCCTGAATGGATGAGAAAGTTCTTTACTCGCAATTAAGGCCATCAAATGCCTGCAATTAGACGTGCGAGGTATATCCCCGGTATCCATAATCCCATTGCATAGCGACGATGCGTTTACGCCGCTCTTTCTGGAGTTCAAGGTATCTTTTCAGCGGAGCAACGCGATCCTCAGCCGTTCACCAACGCCATTCCCTGCCGCTCTTAACGGCCACCTTTTCACCTTCTGGCGTTTCGACATACGCGGCGTTTCCGCCAGCATCGTGGTTGTAGCCCATGTGCTCAGTGACCTTGTATTTCACGCCTTCGACAGTGATGTTCACCACAGGTACTCCCGTTTTTCGAGTGTTCTTTCTCTCATTCTCTGCCGCGCCTCTTGCCGCTCAAGCCATCGCTCCTCATTCTCCAGGTTCACCTTCTTGACTTCGATGCGGATTTTGGCCTTGCTCACGTCCACGATCTCAGCCAGTAGCTCGGGCTCTTCCAGGGTGATGCGCCGGAGCAAGGAGAACACCCACGGGCGTTCGGCTTGCTCCGGCCATGGCCTTGTCGAACATCGTCGCACCCTTGATCTTGTATACGCGGCTGCCTCGCACTTCGAGCAGGCCCCAGCCTTCGGGCATCTCATCAGGAGAAAGCAGCCCCTTGGGGCAAAGCATGTAGCGCCAAGTGCCCATGCCGAATTTTGGATTGCGGCGATGCCACTTCTTTTTGTCGGCCAGGAAGTCGGCCCGCGAGGTCTTACACTCAATCAGGCAAGAGTCTCCGCTGCTCAATCCGAGGGCGTCCGGCTCCTCGCCAGAGATGTTGCGCAGCTCGGCCAGGGCGACAGAATAACCGTGCCCCTGAAGCCACTTTACTGCGTATTTTGTAAGCTCCTGATGAGTCATGATTTCAGCCTGTTCTAGACATTGGGTTCCATATTGACCGTTACGAGACTTGTTGCATCAGGTGTTCGCGGATGGCGATCATCTCGTCACACCTCCACAGCGAATACACATAGACGAACGGTCTGTTGAGGTGGTGGGCGTTGACCTCAATAAATTCTTCTGCGGCCTTGCGTGTGAAGTGGGGGTTTACGAACTCGTCAATCTCGACGTAATGAACGCGATACCATCCTTCTTCCTCGGCCTCTTCTTCAGTGATGGGGTCGCCCTTTCCGTTGATGAGGTCTTCCGTCGCCGTGGTCCCGTCGCACCAATCCTCGTCGCTGTGCCTCCACTCGTAACCGTCATCGTGGTAGCTGGGATCAACACCAAAAATCCGCTTCTTCCGCATCACACAGAAAATAGGGTGCTCAGTACAGGCGTTGTTCTGGGTCTGCATTTCATGAGATATGCATTTCAACTGGTCGTTATCCATCGTCTTATCTCCCAGAATTCACATGATAAAATCGTTACAAGACTGCCGTTAAAGCTTCGATCTCGTAGGCCCAGCCTTTCATCGCCGCAAACCAGATAATCGTGTCCACATAGGCCACCGTGTGCCCTGACTGCCGCGCCAGGTCCTCGCACATGGCCTGTGCGCTCTCGTAGCCGTGCCGGGCTGCCAAACGCACCAAATGCACGTCAGGCTTGCAGTAGCTGGTCATCCCCAGGTTCTTGGCCAGCAGGAACGGCAAAGCGTCGCCTCGGAAGTAGGGCTGGCGGCGCAGGTAGGCCAGGCGCTCGGCATCCGTGGCCTTGGCGCTGTATTCGGCCCAGATGCCCTTGTAATTCTTCTGCCAGTAGGCAATGGCCTTGGCCTTGCCGGGGTGCGCACAGCGGCCAGTGTCGTTGAGTTCGCGCTCCATGGACCTGGCCGCGTTGTAGGAAATGCCTGAGCCCAGGATTACCCACACGGCCTCGGCAAGCATGTCCTCGGCTGACGTGCATGGGGTGAGTTCGCAGGCCCACACGGCCTGACGTTGCCCCTCTGTGTCGGCTAGGGTGCGCAACTCCAGATCGGTGTAGTCGGTGGCGCTCAACATACGGCATCCTGTGTGGCGGTGGCCTTGTAAATATTCCCACATGGCACGACGATAAGCGGCCCATTGTCCAACCGCACGAGGTGGTTGCGGGGTTTGCCCCGGCCCGAGATCACTACGGCCCCGGCCTTCCCGTGGTGAGGCATTTTGGACGCGTCCTTGGGGTTGTAGTGCAGGCGCACGCGCTGGCCGACGGCTGGGGCAATCAGCATGAGGCCTCCTTGGACACTGAAGCAGTCAGCAAGCCTGCTTCCCGCCTGATTCGTTCTGTTGCCATGGCCGCGTATTCCGGGTTCAGTTCGATACCGACGTAATGGCGTCCGAGCTTGGCGGAGACGAGCCCGACCGTGCCCGAGCCCATGAACGGATCCAGAACAACACCGCCAACGGGGCAGCCAGCCTTGATGCACGTCTCGGCCAGTTTGGGCGGGAACGTGGCAAAATGGGCGTCCGGGAACGGGTGCGTCGGGATAGTCCAGATCGTGCGCAGGGAACGCGAGAAGGCCGGGAAAGTTATCTCGCCTGAGCCTTGCCCTCCGCCATTGGTATCGCAGGGCCGCACCGTACGGCGCTTGGTTTTGTGGTTGTGGTCCAGACTGTTGTGCGGCGTGTCCGTGGCCCAGTCTTGGGGCCAGGCTTGTTCTCGGCCCGGCCTATGCTGCTTGGCCAACTGCCCTGGGCGGTCGGGCTCTGCCACGGCGCGACTGAACGACAGGGCCGTGGGGTGTTGCTTCCTTGTGGCAGGCTCACGCACCGCCTCGTGATCGTAGAAATACCGGGCCGACTTGCTGAGCATGAAAAGATACTCGTGGGCCACTGTAGGGCGGTCCTTGACCGAGGACGGCATAGGGTTGGGCTTGGCCCATATCACGTCCGAGCGGAGCCACCAGCCGTCCGCCTGGAGGGCTAAGCCCACGCGCCAAGGCATGCCACAAAGGTCTTTTTGTTTTAGCCCCCGGGGGGCATCACGTCTTTGCTGCACGGACAAGCTCCCCCGGTTTTCCAACTGCTTTTTCCCGGGGGAAACGGTCGGGCTGCCATGGTTGGCCGCGTAGCTATCCCCCATGTTGACCCAGCACGTCCCGTCCTTGCGCAGGACGCGGCGGACCTCACGGAACACTTCCGCCATCCGGCAAACGAAACACTCCCCGCAGGGGGTGCCTGTGGCCCACCCCTGGCAGTCGTGCAGAGGCTCAAGCCCAAGCTGCCCATCCACGCCATAGTCGCGCAGCCCCCAATACGGCGGGCTCGTCACCACGCAATGCACGGATTCATCCGGCATCTGGGCCAAGACTTCGCGCGCGTCGCCAACGTGGATGATGTTCGTCTGCATCATACCGCCTCCTCAGCCACCGCAACGCCCAGCTCGGGCACGTTGGCGGAGACGAGGGCACGGGCCATGTCCGGGCAAACGCTGTTGCCGCAGAGGCGGACCTGTTGTGTCTTGGTGATGATGCGTCCATCGGCCCCGCGGTCGATGATGTAGCTGTCCAAGAAGCCTTGGGCGCGGAATAATTCGCGAGGCTGGAGCATCCTCATGCCAATGTCCACGATGTGGTAGATCTCGCCGTGGACCGTCACGAGGCCCAACCGGGCGCGGGTGGTCAGTGTGTGCATGGGATCATCTGCGGCCTGGTCCTGGCCGCCCTCGGAGTAGTATTTTTGCAGGAAGGCCCGAACCTCGGCATGGTGCAGGCCCTGGGCGGAGATCGTGCGCAACGGTTCGCGGTCGTCCTGGCCGATGTTGTCGCCCTTCATCTTCATGAGGTTGGAGGCGACGAGAGCGGACTTGCCGCCACCATCTCCGGTGGTCGTTCCCAGAGGGGCTTCAACGTCGTTCCCGCGAGACATGCCGAATTGCCGGTCAATGTGGGCCGTGACAACCGCTTGCTTGCGCCCGTCACCGTTCGCACCGCCAGCGGTCATGGTGTGCAGCGGGGTGTCCATCTCGGAGCCGGTTGACGTGCCATAGAATTTCGAGATGTGCGCCGCCACCAGTGAGTTGTGATCCTTGGTCGTGATCGTGGGATTCGGGGTGTCCAAGGGCGCGCCCACAACCCCGGTGAAGTGCTTGGCGAGGAAGGCGGCGCAAAGGGCTTGATGGTTCTCGGCCATGAGAGTGCCCAGGGGCTTGTCCGGGCTGGTAGGCTTGCCGCCGTAACTCGGGCCGCCAGCACCGACCAGGGTTGGAGAAACGAGTCCAAAGCGGTTCTCCGTGCTCATGGTGTGCAGGGGGCCCTGAATGTCCGGCAGGCGCAGGGCCCTGGAGCCGTCGCCACCGTAGTGGGCTTCGAGCAGGGGCGACACCAGCGAGAAATGCCCGCCCTTGACCTGGGCGCATTGCGTCCGCAGCGGGGAATCAACCGGGAAATTCCGCTGGGATGAGCTGTTGGCGAACTCGGACAGGTGGGGAGTGACCAGCCACTTGTCTGCCTTGGTGGACGCGGTGCGCAGCGGCTTGTCCGCAGGCATGGGCGGGCACTGCGCCTCACGGCCACCAGCCCCGGTGATGATGGGCGTGACGAGGCCGTGATGGTTTCCTGTGGCGACGGTGGCCAGCGGGTCATGCGTTGAGCTTGGAGCATGGCCTGTGGTGTTGGTCACAATGAACGGCTCGGCGGCCTCTAGGACGTAGCGTTGTATGCCAGTGAAAATCCTGCGCATGGTCTTCTCGGCCAGGGGGCGCTTGGCCCGGACGCCGTACTCTTCCCAAATCTCCGCGCTGGTGGCGAAGATGGACGGGCAGGGGATGGACCAGTCGATGCACTCCGCAGCGGTGCGCCAGGGCAACAGCTTGCCGCTCTTGACGGCCTCGCTCTTGGGATCGCCGTGGGTCGGCTTGGGCCAGACGATGGGCCTGCCGTCGCAGCGGGCGACGAGGAACAGGCGCTTGCGGATGGTCGGGGCGCCGTAGTCGCAGGCGCGCATTTCGCGCCAGGCGACCTTGTATCCGGCCCGGCGCAAGCGGCGCAGGAACATGCGCCAGGTGTCGCCCTCGGCGGCCTTGACCGGGCTGCCCTGGGCGTCCAATGGGCCCCAAGTCTGCATCTCCTCCACGTTCTCCATGACGATCACGCGGGGCCGGACCTGCGGAACCCATTTATCCACGATGACCAGGGCCAGGGAGCGGATCTTGTCGTCCCGGTTTGGTGCGCCGCCCTTGGCCTTGCTGAAATGGGTGCAGTCCGGGCTGGCCCAGAGCAGGCCCACGGGGTTGCCACCCGTGGCGTAGGTGGGGCTCACGGTCCAAATGTCCTCGCAGAAGTGCCGGGTGTGCGGATGGTTGGCCTTGTGCACGGACACGGCGATCTCGTCGTGATTGACGGCCACGTCGGGGTGACGGCCAAGGGCGCGGTAGATGCCCTCACTGGCACCGCCACCCCCCGCAAAGAGGTCCACGATGATTTCGGCGGAGGGAGTGCCTTGGGCGGTCAGGTCGAAAAGGGATTTCATGCCCCCACCTCCGGGAACTGGCGATACTCAACGCCATCCAAGAGGTGCCCGGCCCAGCGGAGGCCGACGCGCTGCATAGGCCAGCCTTCATCAGCCCTTTTTCCAGCCTCATTCAGTCGGATCATCGTCTCGGAGTTTGTGAGCCATTCTCCGTCGTTAGCCTTTAACCCAACCCAAACCCCATGCTGCTTGAAGTGGAACGGCACCCCGGCCTCGGCGCACTGGTCGCGCAAGCCACGGAACCAATCGGGGTGCGCGGGGCGCGCGTGGGGGCCGCTCTCGCCGCCGCAGATGACCCAATCGAGGCGATCTTCTGCTCCGAGTTCGCACCATGGGCACGGTCGGTATCCGGGGAAATCTCCCAACGCAGGGACACACCCGTTTTCACACTCCGGGTGTTGGCATGGACCGGGAAGATACGGTCGCAAATCCACCGCCCCCAGCATCGGCTCGATGCTCACGAACCGCTTGGCCGCAGGCGTGTCCAACAGGATTGGAATGCGCTCGTCGGCGCGGGCTTGATCCTCGGCGGTCACGCCCAGCCAGACGTTGGGCAGGGGCCAGCGGGCGTCGATACGCGGGGTGTCTGTCGGTTGGCCCTGCATCTTATTCATGATCGGGCCAATGCGGTCAGGCATGTCATGTGGCATCTCATAGTGGTGATTGCTCACCCACCGCATGTACTCCCTCATCCGCTCCGGCCTTTTGGTCAGAACAAAAAAGAGGTGCTGCGGGCACAGGGCCATGACCGCGAATTTCTGGTCAAGCTGCTCGTCCGTCACTTCCTCGTGGAACAGGTCGCTCATGCTGCACACAAACACCCCGGCGGGCTTGCGGCGGCGTTGGTCTCAGGGCAGGTCACGGTGCCGGAGTCCTGGGCGCGCTTGGCAGCCAGTTCCTGGGCACGTTCCAGGGCCTTTTCGCATTGGGCGGTGGACCAGTTGCCGGGCGCGGTGGACCAGGCCGCTCCGACCTCGGCCGGGGTCAGGCCAAGGGCCTCGATGGCCGCGAAGGTGTCTTGGCGACGGGCCGTGATCTCTTCCTTGGTGGGTCTGGAACGGGTCTGGGGCTCTTCCTCTGGCTGGTCCTGGGAGGAGGTCACATCGTGGACCTCACCGTTATCGTCGGCAAAGAAAGCGCCTTCCGGATCCTCGGGCGGTGTAGGCTCCTGGGCGGTGGGCTGTACTGGCGTGGGTTCAATGGGGACCGGTGGCGTGTCGATAAGCCTCGGGCCTGTTTCGGAAATAAACGCGTTGTCGCTCTCCATTGCCTGCTGGAGTTCGACGGACATAATGCCCCATTTGCTAATGATCTGACGGAGCATGGTCTTGAAGGCCATTCCATCGAAGTCCTTGTACCAGAACGAGCTGTACTTCCAGAGGTCCTGGTGCGGGATTTCACCGGCCTCCAGCTTGCGGTGCGCGGCCAAATTGTACGCCGCGCTGTATTTGTCGGCGTGAACCTGCATCTTCTTCTTTGACCAAAACATGGTCTTGCGGAACCCGTTCAGGTACTCGAACATGGCATAGTAGCCGATGGTCTCCGCTTCCTCGCGCTTGGCGTCGTCCTGGATGAGCTCGACCACCAGATCCTCGTTCAGGGGGTCATAGCTGACCAGTTCGCCCTCCTTGATGGCGATGACGTTCAGCTTCTTGTAGTACCCACTGCGGATAGCGAGTTGGATGTACCCCTTGTAGCCCAGCACGAAGGTGGCCACGACCCTGTTGTTCTTCTTGTCCTTAAACGGGACCATGTAGAACTGCCCGAGTTGCTGAGAAGGAGACAGCCCCAAGCTCTCACCCAGCATGGCGCTGGAGAAGATAGACATGTGGTCGCATTCGGCCAGAGCCGGATTGGCTGTGACCGTGGACACGATGGAGGTAATGAATTTATTTCCCTTCTCGCCGCTCATCATTTGATTGATGCGACCCCGCATGGCATCACCGGTGATGAACCCGGAGAAGGTGGCCGGGGCCTTGCCCTGGGGTGCCAGGGAGTTGTTTGGTCTGTTGCCGGTCATAGTGTTGCTTCCTCCCTGTTATGCGGCCTGGTCGGTGACGCGGCCGAACTTGATGTTGTTGCTGTTCAGGAACGCCTTGAGGTCAGCCAACTGCGTGGCCGTGGCCCAGACGCGGAAATCAACCTGCCGGGGCTCTTCTGCTTTGGGCTGCGGGGTGCTGGCCTGCACGACCTTGGCCGGGGCCGGTTGCGCAACGTGGGCGGTCTCGGGCGCAGACTTCACAGCCGCTGTTTCGGCCTTTTTGGCCTGCTGCTGGCGCTCGTACTCCTCACGCTTGGCCTTCTGCTCCAGGAGCTTGACGTTCTCGGCCAGGGCGGTGGAGAGATTGAACTCGCGCAGGTAGACGCGCATCACCTGATCTTCGAACTCGGTGCCCAGGGCCTTGATTGTCTCGATGCCCGTTTCAGTTTCTTTGAAAAACGCGGTGATGGCGGCTTCGACCTGCTTCATCGAAACGGTTGCGTTGAGCCAACGGTGATCGAAGACGGCGGTGAACTGCACCAGGGCCTTGACGGGAGAGTCATAGCCGTCCCAGAACTCCTTGATGGCGATGTGCTTGGCGTCCTTCTTGGCCTGCTCGTACTTCGTGACCTGCCCGGCGATGGCCGTGAGCGGCTCCTGGACCATGCCGTCCAGCACCTTGATCTTGGTCTCGAAGTCATCGTAGGGCTTCAAGCATAGCTTTTTGACCTCGATGCGCTTGTCACTCAGGGCCTTGGCGAATTTGCGGAGCCTGGCGCTGTCTTCCTTGGCGTCCTTGATGGTGTCATCGGAGTAGACGAGGCCCTGGTACTTCTCCAGTTCCTGCCCGATCTCCTTCTTCAACTCCTCGAAGTTGAACTCGATGGCCTCCAGGGGCGCGCCATCCTTGGGGCTGATGATTTTCAATTCCATTGGCATTGCTTTCTCCTTCCTTAAATTGCTGGCAGGATCAGGTCCGGCCTTGTGTCCGTCTCGACGTACTTCCAAAATTTCAGTTCCGCTTCGAGCAGGTAGGCGATGTCCTCCTCGTGGTCGGCGCGCTCGAAGTGGAAGTGCTTCTCGGTGATCCAGACCCCATTCCAATCGCTACGGAGCCGGGCCTTGAGAACTCCGAATTGAGCGCCAATCACGAGCATGTAGTGCAGGACCTGGACGAAGTAGTATTGGGGCACTCGGCCGTCCCAGGCCTGGCGCATTTGCTGGCTTTGGATGTTCGTGGTCTTGATCTCCAACACCCCGTGACGCCCGTTCTTGTCGATCAATTCACCGTCCAGCGAGGCCCGCAGGAAGTCGTATTCAGGGTGGGCGATGGATACAAACTCCTCGTGAGGAACGACCGTGTACTGAGGGAAGTCCAGGGCGAACAGTTCGCGCATGTGGCGTTCGCAGCCGATCCCGTAGAGCACACACTCCTTGTCCGAGATATCTTCCTCTTCACGGCGCCCGGTCTTCTCCTCCCAGAGCTGCACGTTGGTCTTCCAGGGATTCAGACCCAGAGCCGCAGAGGCGTCACTACCCCCCAGGCCCTTGCGGCGCTCGGCAAGCCATTCGTCGCGGGTCATTGGTTCCTCGCCTGGGAGATAGCAGACCGGGCCTCACTGATGGCCCTGCGGAACCTGGGCCGACGATCCAGAGAGTCCTCGGCGGCATCGGCCAGGGTTTCCAACTTGTCGATGAGATTGGCGTTGGCGTCTGAAACCGAAACAGGCCTGGCCATAGCTTCAACTTCCGCGAAGCATTCCTTGATCGCGTCTTTGACGGCGAGGTAGATGGTCTGGACCAGAAGGGGCTGGGAAATGTCGGACAGCATGGCTACGCCGCCTCCCTCTTCGGCCCCTCGTCACCCATAAGGTTGCCCTTGCGCAGGGACTGCTTTGTCTCGGCCTCGGCACGTTCTTCAGCGCGGTCATTGGCGCGCATGCTGGCGGCCAGGGCTTCCAGGGCGTTGGGGTCGGTCAGGTCGATGTTGTGGATCTCGCCCAGGCCGGTGATGGTTTCCAGGGCGCGGTCAACAAAGCCCTGGGCCCTGGCGATGGCTTTGAAAGTGTCGTGGGGCACTCTGCCGTCGCTAATGGCCACAGAGAGATTGCCGGACGCCCGGCCCAAGTCGGCCACAAGCTGGATGTCTTCTGGGAACAGGGTCATGCGTGTCTCCTCGCCGCAACCGCCTGGTTGAAGCGCTCTTTGATGCGCAGCCGGTCCCGCCGCGCGCTGGATCTGTTCGCCCGCCACGCCAGCCACAGGCCGGGCACGATGATCAGCAGCATGATCAAAACCATGCCTGTCACACCCTCGTCGTGCGCCGCCTGAATCAGTTGTGCCGTTGTCATGGTGTGCCCTTCCTCGGGGAGCGGGGACCGATTCCCCGCCCCCCTTTTGGTTGGTTGGGGGTGTTGTGGAAAGTTTGCAGCTTTTGAGTGTTGGCCGAATCCGGGCGAGCCAGAAGAGCTGCATGATTTTGTTTGTCGAGTCCTGAGAGGGGCGCGGGCCGGGCGCTACTCCGGCTGTGGCCTCGTACCGGCAGCGGGTTGCCCTAGCTAAGGGCATTTCCCGAACCGGGTTTGGTGTACGTGCCTACCATGATGCCAGATTGCGGCTGGTCCCCATGGACAGAAGCGGGCCGCTCTACCGCTTTCGCTGGCGTGTCTACTTTCCACGCCGCCGCGCCCGTCTCAGAACTCAACCCGCCTTTGTCGAACCTCCCAAGAGCCCAGCGACCGCACAGGGGGAATCGTCCTGTGGATATCCCGGTCGCTGGGGCCAGTGCTGCGTCCTCTTGTTGGGCAACGCTGAACCAAACCGGCAACGCTCTTGGAAAGTTCGACGTTCAAAGATCGTGGGCTTGCGCCCTGTGCCGTTCCGCCTCCCGTGGTGTGCGTTCGTCCTTGTGGTCTACTTGTTGAGTGCCAAGACATCGATAACAGTTTTATGTGCCACGACATCGCTGACACTCAGCGGATTTATCGTAGTTTGTAATCAAATTCCTCGACCTGGTTTTTATCCAGGAAGAGTTTCAACTTCTGCTCTTTGACATCGAT
>JAHIUW010000010.1 GCA_018816865.1 Pseudomonadota bacterium | reverse complement strand
GCAGCACTCTCTTTTTGGCTCCTAGCGAGCGTTGCACATACTGAAACGCTCTTTCACAAAACCTTCCCGCTATGTCCCGTGACTTCCCGGATAGTCCCGGTTATCCTGATCCCCACCTTCAATTATCCTGAACCTTCTCAGCGGACACCGAAATTCAACGCCCCCATGATCAATCCGCGAGAGCGGCAACCATGGAGTCACGCGAATAAGGGTACCAAAAGGCATTTGATGCTGAACCCGAAGGGAATGCCTACTGCTTATTCTTACCTCTTTCCGGAGGATTATCGGGCCGCAGGACCATCTTCCCGCTCTGTTCAACACAGATACCTGTGACTTCGCCACCACGGGGGGAGGTGAAGGAGGCCGTATCGCCAGCACTCTTTCCTTCGCATGCCGTAAACGCCTCTGGCGGCGGCCCCTGACGCTTGCCACCACCGCCGGGCTTAGCCAGAGCCGAGGTGGCACAAATAGCCAATACGCAAAGCGCGAGCAGGATGTTTCTCATGTACATGTCTCCTGTGTAATGGATTCAAACTCATCGTTTGATATCGAAATTCACAGGCCACGACTCACCAAACGCGGTGCTTTTACAATTCTATAGAAACGCACAGCTCAATTATCCTGCGGAATAATTCAATCGCAAATACATCTCGAACCTAAACCGCCACCTTCCACCTCATCGGGCCATGAGCCACGGCGAAAGGCGGACCGTGACCGCCCGAGCATAGTGGCAAGGCCCGGCTGCGGCCCGATATAACTTGAAGGACAGAGTAGGGTCAAAGCTAGATCTAGCGCGGCCTGATAGCCATTTTCGCCGACTCCAGGGGGGAGGGAGGAGTCCAGAGGAGGTTCCGGGGGGAAAGGGAGCAGGGCGACCGTCCCCCCACACCTCCTCTGGTCCCGGCGAAGCCGGACGCCTGGAATCAACACCACCCGCGCTCATCCACGTATGAACCCCGGCAGGCAACTTCCATCACGGGCCTGAGCATCTGCACCCTGGCTCCACCGTGCCGGGGCATCAGGTCGCGAAACGGGCGGACCATGGCCGCCCAAGTGAAGCGGCCAGCCCCGGCAACGAGTCGGGCATTCAGAGAGAAGGGTGACGGCAAAACCCCTACTCCACGTGGCCTGATAGCCCTTTTCGCCGACTCCAGGGGGGAGGGCGGAGTCCAGAGGGTGTTCCGGGGGGAAAGCGGGCTTTGCACGCGCCCCCCCCACACCTCCTCTGGTCCCGCTGAAAGCGGACGCCAGAATACAACACCACCCCAGTAAGTCTGTGCAGGCAGCCCCGACAAACCGCTATCGTCAAGACCGCCCACGCACATCCGCGCAGGCGGCCCCAGTTCAGCCGCGCGCCAGCGCGTTTACTTCTTCGCCAACAACCAGATCACATGAATCAGACCCGGGAAATAGCCGCACAGGGTCAGGACCAGGTTGATCCAGAAATGCATGCCCAGACCGACCTTGAGAAAGGCGCCCAGAGGCGGGATGAGAACGGAAATGATGATCCGAATGAGTTCCATGTGGTGCTCCTGAAGTTGGTTCTTGCCAAATTATTCTGATTCCAACTTTTACATTAATCCAATTTCCACAGTATTAAAACCATTAGGGATCATCAGTTGCTCATTCCGTTGGCTGTCCGTGCTTGTGCATCCGGCGATGCTTATTTGCGCCTGAATTGTTGGACCGTCGACAAACCACCAAAATTAACGATAATATTCTTTAAACTGTCATTCCAGAAAGCCTGTTCATGCTGGCCGGTGCAACCTCATGGGGTGTTATCCAAGGCAAGAACGTGGCCACTCAGCAGATGAAAGCAATTTACTCTACGCAAGGAGCCAGGGTGTCGAAAGAAAACAAGGGAATAGAGAGGGCGAGCTGGCTCAGCGAAGAACTGATAGAGCAAGAGGGACGACTCTTTTCCAACGCCTTTGACCATGCTGCCATTGGCATGGCTCTCGTGGCCCCTGATGGGACCTGGCTCAGAGTGAACAACTCCCTATGCGACTTGCTCGGCTACTCGGCGCAGGAACTGATGTCCAAGACCTTTCAGGATATTACTTATCCTGAGGATCTTGACGAGGACCTTGTTTACGTCAATCAAATGCTCGCCGGATCCATTGATTCGTATCAGATGGAAAAGCGTTATTTCCATAAGGACGGGCGTCTCATCAACGTACTGCTGAGCGTTTCCCTGGTCTGGGAAAGCGATGATAAGCCCTTGTTTTTCATCTCTCAAATACAGGATATTACTCGCAGGAAGCAGCTTGAGGACGAGCTTGCCCAACTCGCCCAGAAGGACGCGCTGACCCAGGTTGCCAACAGGCGCTACTTTATGGAGCATGCCACGCGCGAGATGACTCGGGGAGACCGTTTTAGGGAGCCCCAATCCATATTGATGATCGACATTGATCATTTCAAGCGCGTGAATGACACCTATGGTCACGATGTTGGCGATCAGGTGCTGATCTCCATTGCGACAGGATGCAGCAACGCCCTGAGGGAGTTCGACATCTTTGGACGTTTGGGGGGTGAGGAGTTTGGGGCCTTGTTGCTCAATACGGATGCGGAGGCCGCCCAAACATTGGCGGAGCGACTCAGAGCCCGCGCCGAGGAGATTGTGGTTGAGACCGAGAAAGGCCCTGTCCGTGTGACAGTGAGTATCGGTCTGGTTTCTTTCCTTGGTGGCGGAGAGCCCATCGAATCCCGCCTGAAAACAGCCGATGCCGCATTGTACAAAGCCAAAGACGCCGGCCGGAACCGGGTTGTGGCTGTGGTCGAATCAAGTGCGGCCGGCGATGAACCACGGGAACGGATACGTAAATCTTTTGTGCGGCTTCAGTGGGACCAGGGATTGGAATCAGGCAACCTGCTCATCGATAGCCAGCACAGGAGCCTTTTCGCCATCTCCAATGATTTGCTTGCCGCCATCATCACAGGGCAACCCAATGCGGAGGTCGAGAGACTGTGTGCGAACCTCATCAGCCATACGGCAGAGCACTTCCACGACGAAGAGGCTATCTTTCGAACTGCGGGCTATCTCGACGCTGACCGGCACGCTGAAATTCACAAGGGATTGGTTACAAGCATGCAAAACGTTGTTTCCAGATTTCATTCCGGCGATGTATCGATCGGAGAGTTGTTTGAGTTTCTGATTTGCAAGGTCGTACGGAATCACATGCTCAATGAAGATACAAAGTTCTTCCCGTATCTCTGATACTTGCTGAGGTCGTCCCTACTCGCTGTTGCTGGGGGAAAGGGGGCAGAGCGGCTGCCCCCCCATCGACCCGGCGCAGGTCGCAACCCAGACAGCACAAAGCCCGGCAACCTTGCGATCACCGGGCCTGTGGCTTGTTTGTATTGTTCCCGCCCAAGGCGCTGACACACTACGCGGCCTGAGCCTTGGCCCCCGTGGCCAGGGCCGTGAGCAACTGCATCACAAGCCGATCCACCTGCTCGCTCTCGGGCAGCCCCAGCACCGAGGCGTCCGCCAACTGCTTGGCCGCCAGCCCCGGCATGAACGGCAAATTCATCACCGTCCCGGGCAGACCCGGCAGGGCCGGAATCTCGCCCCCGGCAAAGCGGTTCAGGGCCAGGACCTGATTCTCCAGCCCCAGGTCCGCGGCCATGCGCCCAATAGACGCTGCGGTCTCCAGCCCGCGGTGGCTGGGCTCACTCACCACCACCAGGGCGTCCACGCCCTGGATGGTCCCACGACCCAGATGCTCCACCCCGGCCTCCAGGTCCACCAGCACCCATTCGTCACGATCCAGCACGATGTGCGAGAGCAGGGCCTTCAACAGGGCATTGGGCCCGCAGGCACAGCCGCCGCCCGCACCCGTGACCGTGCCCATGACCAACAGCCGCTTGCGGCCGGGGCCCTCGCAGGGCAGTTCCACGCACAGCTTCTCGGGCAGGTCGTCCACGGTGGGGTTCAGATCGATGACCCCGAAGCCGATGCGCTCGCGGATCAGGTCCTCGCGCAGGATCAGCGGCTGGGGCAACGCCCCGACAGCCAGGCCCGAGGCCTGCCCCAGGGAGAGGGCCGTGTCGGCGTCCACCAGCCAGACGCTCTTGCCCTGCCGGGCCAAGAGATCGGCGGTCCAGGCGGCCAGGGTGGTCTTGCCCACGCCGCCCTTGCCCGCGAATGCGATCTTCATACGCTTCTCCTGAGAAAAGGGCCGGGGGTCGCCCCCGGCCCGGGGGTTCGCTTTACTCGGACAAGCCAAGGGCCTTGCGCTTGGCCTTGATGCGCTCATCCATGATGTCCGCGGCCTTCTGCGGGTCGGACTCCACCATAAAGGCGGCACCCACCAGATCATTCAGCCCGGACAGGGCCAGATTGGTGACCACATCGGAGCCGGTGATGTGCGGCGGGGTGCCGAGCTGCACCGGGATGCCCGAGGCCACACAGTACATGCCGATGGCCACGGCCTTCTCGGAATACCATTCCGGGGACGCGCCCCAGACCGGCAGGTCGGAGATGTCCACACCCAGGGCGTTGGCGATGGCCGCACACAGCTGGAGGATACGCGAGTTGTCCACGCAGGAGCCCATGTGCAGCACCGGCGGGATGCCCAGCGCGCCGCAGACCGCCTGCAGGCCGGGACCGGCCATGGACGCGCCCGCGGGCATCAGCAGACCGGCCTTGCCCGCCGCCGTGGTCACACAGCCCGTGACCAGGACCAGGATGTCCTTCTTGATCAGGGCCTTGGCCAGACCAACGTTGCCGGAGTCGTGCTTAACGCGCGGGTTGTTGCAACCCACGATGGCGCAGAAGCCGCGGATACTGCCGGCCTTCACGGCATCCAGCACCGGGTCCAGGGTCCCGCCCAGGGCGGAGAGCAGGGCCTCGACGGAGAAGCCGGTGGTGATGTCCACGGGCTCACAGGGGATGTCCACCCGACCTTGATCGCGACGCCCGTAGGCCTCAATGGCCAGGTCCACGACGACCCTGGCCTGCTGCATGGCGTTGTGCGGATGGAAGCTGACATGGGTGGCCCCGGTGAACTTGGCCTTGTCTGCGGTGGTGATGAACGCGGTGTGGTAACAGGCCGCGACCTGCACCAGGCTGGGCATGATGCACTGGTAGTCGACCACCATGGCGTCCACGGCCCCGGTGACGATGGCCAGCTCGGTCATCAGGTGATTGCCCGCCATGGGGATGCCCTGGCGCATCAGCAGTTCGTTGCCGGTGCAGCACAGCCCCGCGATATTGATGCCTGCCGCGCCCTTGGCCTTGGCCTTGGCCAGCATTGCGGGCTCACGCGCGGCGGCCAGGACCATCTCGGAGACCACGGGATTATGGCCGTGCACCAGAAGATTGACCTGATCGGCCTTCAAGACGCCCAGGTTGGCCTTGGAGGCCGAGGGCGTGGGGGTGCCGAAGATGATGTCCGACAATTCGGTGCCGATCATGGACCCGCCCCAGCCGTCACCCAGAGAGGTCCGGGCCGCATGGAGCAGGGTATTGGGGGCGTCGTTGTCCACGCCCATGTGCGTGCGGTGCATCATTTCCACGATCTCGCGGTCCACACCGCGGGGCATGATGCCCAGCTTGCGCCAGATATCCTTGCGCTTTTCCGGCACGCGGCAGGTGAAGCCCACCTCTTTCTTGCGGCTGCCGAAGTCGGCGTAGCAGACCTCCACCAGGTCCCGGGCCACGTCCATGGCGTCACGCCCATCGACCTTGATGCCCAACTCGGCGGAGATGCGCCTGAGCTTGGCCTCGTCGCTGATCTTGTAACCTGGGGCATTGCCCTCGGTGATCGTTTCCAGGACCTCGATCAGGTCGCGGCCATGGTCCGAATGCGCGGCGGCTCCACCGGCCAGGAAACGCCCGAAGTTGCGGGCCACGATGACGTGGGCGTCGGCGCCGCATACGCCGCGCTTCTTCTCGCTGTCTGCCTTGGGGCTGATGCGGCAGGGGCCCATGTTGCAGTTCTTGCAGGTCAGGCCCAGCTCACAGAATGAGCAATGCGGGCTCTGCTTCTCGTAACGGTCCCAGACGGTCTCGACCCCGTCCCGGCGGGCCTTTTCGATCATTTTCTGCGCGTCTTCCCAGATGGAAAGCTCTTGCGGTGTTTTTTGTTCCTTCGCCATGGTCACGGCCTCCTGCTGAAGGTCAATACTCCCTCCCCGGCAGCGGACGATCCGCCAGCGAGGCTTTTCTGTCTGCCCCCTGCATATCCCCAACCGGACAGCCGTGACTGTCGGCCAGCCGACAAATCAAGACATCAAGCAATGATAAAGGAGAGGGGAGGCTTCAGCGGCAGGAAAGGCCATCGGCCGAGGCATCCAGGGCCTCGACGTCGGGAATCAGATACTGGCCCCGGGCGACCTTGCGGATCAGCCCGGCACGTACGAGTTCGTTCAGCAGGGTGGAAACGGTCTGGCGCGTGGCGCCCAACAGGCGGGCCACCTGCTCCACGGGCAGGTCGATGTCCACGCGCACGCCGTCCGGTTCGCTGATCCCATGGCGGCGGGCCTCGGTGACCAGCAAGGCGATGAGCCGGCAGTTGGCGTCCTTGAACACCAGGCCGTCGATGATGGCGAAAGAGGCCTTCAAGATGTTGCCCAGTACGCGCACCATGGCCTTGGTGACCTCGGGGTCGCCCACCATGCGCCGCCGAAAGGCCTTGACGTCGATGACCTGCAGTTCGACGTCGTCCAGGGCCTGGACAAAGGTCTCGGTGTGCGAGCTGTAGATATCGCCCGTGCCCAGGATACCCAGGGTGAATTCCTTGTCGCCATAGGCCAGATAGACGCGCACCCGCCCGGAGGAGACGATGAACACCAGGTTGTCCTTTTCATCCGGGCTATAGATCAGACTGCCCTTGGCAAAGGTCCGGGTGTGAAAGGCCGTGCGCAATTCCGCGAATTCGGGACGCCGGAGATAATGGAGGAGATTTTCCTCAAGGAATTTCATACCCATGCTGGTCTCCTCCTTCTCCCATACACGCAGTGGGGGAGGAGCGAAAGCCCCCGGCCCCTTGGGCGCGGGGTTTCACAAGCCTGTATCGGCCACCCCCTGGCCCGCCCCACTCCCCGGCATCCGGGGCGGTGTTGGGCTGGCCCCATCCCCCTCAGACCGCTTCATGGATCACGCTGTGCGTGGCGGCGTGTTTTCGCCAGGGGATCGAGGCTCGCGGGCCTGCAAGTTATTAATTTCATCAGTTAACTTACTTAGATAATGCATTTTTCATACGCACTATCACCCATGGTGATAGTGCTCGCGAAAAACGAATCGCG
The DNA here is from genome assembly GCA_018816865.1 of Pseudomonadota bacterium. Taxonomy (GTDB): domain Bacteria; phylum Desulfobacterota; class Desulfovibrionia; order Desulfovibrionales; family Desulfovibrionaceae; genus Desulfovibrio_Q. The sequence goes on along the minus strand of JAHIUW010000010.1, from coordinate 43,456 downwards.
TACAGACGGGTATCTTTTGCCTTTACCAGTACATCGCTCGAAAAAACAACCCGTTGGAGCTGGTCGCTTTTTCGGGGAAGCTAAAAATTCGTCCGTACCAATGGGCTGTATCGGTACGGGTGATCATACAAGGAGATTCCCGTGTTGTTGATCCATCGCCTTTTCGCGTCCCGTTCCATCCGCACACTCTCGCTCGCGCTGTTCATGCTGCTGGCCATGTCGGCATTCTCTCCGGCTCGGGCGGGAGCCGGGCTGAGCCTGAATAATGTTGAACATACCGTCGAGGCAGGGCAAACCATTTCCTCGGAAGGTACCGATGAAACGATTATCGGCGTTAGCGTTAGCGCGAGCACCCTGACCAACGAGGGCGCCATTACAGCCACAAACAAAGACACAGTCCTTGACCCAACGGACCCCTTTGACCAGTTCAAGTGGGCCTCCGGAGTGCAGGGTACAACTTCGACCATTATCAACAGCGGAACCATCTCGGCCTCAAGCATCGCCAAAAATAGCAAGGGGATCTATTTGATCGTAGGATCGGTGACCAACACGGGCGCCATATCCGCCTCAAGCATATCCGGGGGTGTCACAGGGGTCGACATCACCACCACCAATCCCTCTGTGCAGCCCGTGTCTCTCTCAAACTCCGGTACCATTTCCGCTTCAAGCATATCCGGAGACGCCTATGGGGTATTTGCCTCAGGCACCGTCACCAACACGGGTACCATATCCGCCTCAAGCTCTTCCGGTTCCGCCTATGGGATAAAAATCGGTGGGAACACTCTTTACAACTATGGCACCATCTGTGCCACAAGCACGTCCGGAACAGCCCGTGCCATTCACACCTTAAGTGGCGGCACCGTGTACCTGGGCTCGGCTACAAAAATCCTTTCCGGCGACGTCTATTCCGACAACTCCGGCACCGCCAGCAACCTCTATGTCACGGCCGCAACGGACATGGACTTCAATCTCACCCAGGGCTTCGCTTTCCCAGGGGTTGCCGGATGGGCCATCGTCGAAAAAAGCGGCTCCGGAACCTGGACCCTGAATTCCGGCACCAACGCGATCGTGACCGACCTGATCGTCAACAACGGCACGATGAACCTTTCCTCGGGCGGTACGCTGAATGTGGCCGACGCGGTGGTCAGTGGCGGGGTGCTGTATCTCTCCTCGGGCGCTTCGCTGACCGTGACCAACGCCCTTGCCGTGTCCGGCGGTACCCTTGTGGTGCAGGCCCAGGGCCAAGCCACGGCCCCACTGGATGTTTCGGGCGCATCGTCCGTGAGCGGCGGCATCGCCGTGGACGTCGCGGCCGCGGGTCTGAACACGAGCTCGGCCATTGTCAGCAGCGCCAGCGCGATGGCTCTGACCTCGTACAACCCCAATTTCACCGTGCAATCCTCGTATAGCGGAGGCACCAGCTACGCCACGGCCAGCTTCAGCCCACAGGACGACGGGGCGTCGCTGGGCGCCGTGGCCTCGCTGGCATCGGCCCAGGCCTTTGCAGGTGTGTCCCAGGCGCGCAGCCTGTCCCTGCTGGCGGGCGGCTCGAACGTTCAGGAAAGCGTGGACAGCAAGACAATAATGGTGGCAGCCAACGGCTCGTTGGAGGGCCTGCTTGCCCCGCGCGAGCAGCAACCCGTCTGGGGCGTGTACCTGCAGCCGGTGCACAACTCGTCCACCCGCGACGGCAGCGACAGCGGCGGCGAAGGGTATGAATCCAACATGGTCGGGCTGGAAGCGGGCATCGACCGCCAGTTCGGGAACTGGGTGCTCGGCGTCATGGTCGGCGGCGGCGCTGCGGACATCGATTTCACGGGCTCGGATTTCGTGAAAAACGACACTGAAGACCAGACCTTCTACACCATGGGCCTGTACGCGGGCTACAGGTACGGAGACTGGTCCTTTGCGAACACCCTGAGCCTGACCTGCGCGGACCACGAATACGTGCGCAACGCGGGCCTTGGCCAGACCGCCAAAGCGGACTACGAATCGTGGCTGACCGCCAACCAACTGCTGGCCGTGTACAACTGGCACCCCGCCGAGTTTTGGACCGTGGCTCCCCGAGCCGGGCTGAATCTCATTTCCCTGCATCGCGAGGGCTTCGGCGAGAGCGGAGCCGCCAACGCGGTGTCCTACGACGATCTGGACAAGATCTTTGCCGAGGCCAGCCTCGGTCTGCGCATCGAGCGAAAGTTCTCCTGCCAGGGCGCGCTCATCAGCCCCTATGTGGGTGCAGGGTTTGTCCACTCGCTGGGTGATACGGACATCACCGTGGACCAGCACCTTGATGCCGCATCGACCTCGGCGCAGGTGACCACGGCGACCGATTCCAGCCGGGTCAGCAGCGAACTCGGCGTGACACTCGCCAGGAATGACGCCTCTCTCACCCTCGGCTATGCCGGTGAATACGGCGAGGACACCAAAAGCCACTCCCTCTTCGGGACCCTGCGCATGAAGTTCTAAAATTAGGGGGGAGAACTCTTCCCGACTCCAGCACCGAACATTCCAGGGACTCAGGAGAAAATCCTGGGTCCCTTATTTGGGTGAGAGAGACGAAAAAACAAGGAGAAGGGCAAACGGTACTGCCCCCGGTTGAGCAGGCCCGCGCCTTGCTCAAGACCGGGCAAAGCCATTGCCTCACATAGTCTGATAACCGTTTTGACTTGACTGCCAGGGGGGAGGGTGGAGTCCAGAGGAGGTTCCGGGGGGAAAGGGAGCAGAGCGACCGTCCCCCCACACCTCCTCTGGTCCCGCCGAAGGCGGACACCGAAACTCAACACCTCTAACGCCATTCGCGCAGGTGGCCTCAATCTTCGATCCAGCCGAAGGCGAGCAAAGCGTTAAAATCAGCGCTGGTAAGGCGCAAAGAACAAACAAGGCCGACGCCTATCAAGACATAGGCCAGGATTTATTTGTTGTGAAGAAACGCCGCCAGCGATGCATTTTCATCGCTTTGCGACACCCACCGACCCGGGAGCGCCGTTCACCTGAAATTCTTCCGTCCCGCCAGGAATCCTGATAGAGCTTGGCAACCCGAAAACGACTCTTGCCCACAAGAAGGAACCCCTATGCTGCTTGGAATCGATGTCGGAGGCACCCACACCGACGCCGTCATCCTGGACGATGGCCGGGTGGTGGCCGAAGCCAAGGTCCCCACGGACCACGATCATCTGCTGACCTCCATCCAGGGGGCCCTGGACGCCGTGCTGAGCACGGTGGACCCCGCCCTGGTGCGCTCGGTGAACCTCTCCACCACCCTGTCCACCAACGCCATCGTGGAGGGCAAGATCGAAGACGTGGGCGTGCTGGTCTCCAGCGGACCGGGCATCGATCCCGAAAACTACCGTGTGGGCGGGCACTACCACGTGGTGACCGGGGCCGTGGACCATCGCGGTACCGAGGTCATCTGCCCGGACGAAGCCGAACTGGAAGAAGTGGCCAACGCCATGCTCCAGGCAGGGGTCAAGGTCTTCGCCACGGTGGGCAAATTCTCCACCCGCAACCCGGACCACGAGCGGGCCATGGCCGGTTGTGTGGGCCACTCCGCGGACTTCGTGACCATGGGCCACGGCCTGTCCGGGGTGCTCAATTTCCCGCGCCGGGTGGCCACGGCCTATTTCAACAGCGCGGTCTGGCGGACCTACAACGACTTTGCCTGGGCCATGCAGGAAAGCCTTGCGGGGCGTGGCCTGAAAGCCGACGTGAACATCCTCAAGGCCGATGGCGGGACCCTGCCCCTGGCCGTGTCGCGCCGCCGCCCGGTGGAGTCCATCCTCTCGGGTCCGGCGGCCAGCGTGATGGGCATGATCGCCCTGTGCGACCCGCGCGACGACAGCGTGCTGCTGGACATCGGCGGCACCACCACGGACATCGCCGTGTTCGCCGACGGCTCCCCCGTGATCGAGGACCAGGGCATGACCGTGGGCTCGTACCCCACGCTGGTCAAGGCGCTCAAAATCCGGTCCATCGGCGTGGGCGGCGACTCGGTGATCCGCGTCAATTCCCAGGGCCAGGTGACCGTGGGTCCGGATCGCAAGGGCCCGGCTCTGGCCAACTGCGGTGACGCCCAGCGCAAGGAACGCCTGTGTTCACCCGCCCTGACCGACGCCCTGAACTTTCTTGGCCTGTCCCACTTCGGCGACGTGGAAGCCTCGCGCCAGGGTCTGGAAACCCTGGCGGAACTGTGGGACATGGCCCCCGAGGTCCTGGCCCGCCGCGCCGTGGACAACGCCCGCGACAAGATCGTGGCCGCGGCCAACGACCTGGTGGACGAATTGAATGCCAGGCCCGTGTACACCATCGTGGAACTGCTCAAGGGCAAGACCGTGCAGCCCAAGCGCTACTCCCTGATGGGCGGACCGGCACAGGCCATGGCCCCGCAGTTGGAAGAGGTCCTGGGCTTGCCCGTGACCCTGCCCGCGCACTATGCCGTGGCCAACGCCATCGGCGCGGCCCTGACGCGGACCACCATGGATGTGGAACTGTTTGCGGACACCCAGAAGAAACGGATGTTCATCCCTGGCCTGGGCATCGCCAGCGACATCCCGTCCAGCTACACCCTGGAACAGGCTGAGCAGGACGCCGAACGGGCGCTGCGGGACTATCTGTCCAGCATGGGGGGCGGGGACCCCGGAGTGGGGCCGGAGATTTCCGAATCAGGCTCCTTCAACATGGTGGGCGATCACGGCTTGGTCGGCCGCAACATCCGGGTCAAATGCCAGATCCGGCCCGGCATCGTCTGCCGCGCAAGGACCTAGCGTCCAGCCAAGGGAATTGCCCCGGCGAGACCCGCAAACAGCCTCATGCCATTCAATAGAGCCTACAATCAGTAATACAGATTGATGGGCATCTCGCCGACTTTGGCGGACCACCCCGGAACCAGCCTTGGACCGCGCGGACCAAAAGGGGCGTCTCCCCCCTGGGACGAAGATCATTCGTGCGGCACCGGAACCAGACCTCCAAGGGTTTCGCGCCCCCCGGCCCCAGCTACGATGCCTCCCTGGAGCCCCCCATGGCGGCTCGGGACAACACCCGCAGAATGACCGTCGTCAGATCGTCGCGTTCCATGGGTTTGGGCAGATAGCCGTCCATGCCCGCGGCCATGAACCGCTCGCGATCGCCCTTCATGGCGTGGGCGGTCATGGCCACGATGGGCACCTTGGTGTTCAGGCCGTCGCTGCCCCCCTCGCGGATCTGACGCGTGGCCTCCAGGCCATCCATCTCCGGCATGGAGATGTCCATGAACACCAGGTCGAATCGCTCCTCGTTCAGGACCCGCACGGCCTCGCGGCCATTGGCCACGCTGGTGACCTTATGCCCCATTTCCTGCAGAACGCGTTCCGCGTAGATGCGGTTGACCGCATTGTCCTCGGCCACCAGCACTCTGAGCGAGGGCAGGTCCTCCAGCAGCACCGGGGCTTCTCCTCTCAGAGCTGTGGTATGGGACGGGGTGGCGGGCAGGGTAAAATAGACGCTCGTGCCCTGGCCTTCGGCGCTATCCAAGGTCACCGAACCGCCCATCAGGGTCACCAATCGCTTGACGATGCCCAGCCCGAGGCCCGTGCCCTGGTATTTGCGGGTAAAGGAGCCGTCGGCCTGGGTGAAGGGCTCGAAGACCACGGCCTGGAACGCGTCCGAGATGCCGATGCCCGTATCCTGGACGCAGAACAGCAGCCGCAGCGCCCCGTCCGAGGCCGAGGTGTCCAGGCACTCCACCCGGACCGTGATCCCACCCTGGTCCGTGAATTTCAGGGAATTGCCCACCAGATTGAACAACACCTGCCGGATGCGCACGTCATCCCCAAGCAGGGCATCGGGTGCCGCCGGGTCACTCTGGATGGCGAACTCCAGCCCCTGGCGCGCGGCCTGGGCGCCAAAGTGGACCTGGACCTGGCGCAGGACCTCGGCCAGGGAGAACTCGCGCTGCTCGGTCTCCAGCCGCCCGGCCTCGATCTTGGAGATGTCCAACAGATCGTTGAGGATGGCCAAAAGGTTGCGCCCGGACTCGCGGATCATCTCCAGGCATTCGCGCTGTTCCGCGTCCAGGTCGCCGAGCATGGTCAACTCGGCCATGCCCAGGATGCCGTTCAGGGGGGTGCGCACCTCGTGGCTCATGTTGGCCAGAAACTCGTTCTTGATGCGATTGGCCTGCTCGGCCGCGTCACGGGCCCGACGCATCTCCTCCTCGGCCCGCACGCGCTGGGTGATGTCCACCACCGAGACGATGGTCTGGCCGGACTCCGGCAGCAGGCCCACCTGCACAAAGGCATGGATGACCTTGCCGTCCCGGGAGAGCAAGTCCAGCTCGTATTCGGTGGGAACCTCCTCGCCGCGCCGCCGCCTGGCGTGGTTGGCGGCTGCCAGCTTCCTGTGCTGCGGCGCGACGTACTGCATGAAGTTGGTGCCCGCCACCTGGTCGTTGGTCCAGCCGCAGATATCCTTGAACTTGGCGTTGATCCTGGAAACAATCCCGTCGGGCCCGATGCTGGCCATGCCCGTGCCTGTGTTTTCGAACATCACGCGATACAGGGTCTCTCGCTCGCGCAGCAGCTGCTCGGCCCGACGGGCCTCGGTCACGTCGCGGGCCAGGCCCTGGGTCCCGGCAAAGGCCCGAGGAACGGGTTTCAACCCTTCATAGATCCCCTCGGCGTTGAACAGCAGCACCGGCTCGGGCGCGAGGCTATCCGTGCGCAGCTCCATGTCCACAGGGGTCCCGGCCTTGGTCAGCAGCCGCAGCTCCAGACTGCTGGTGCGTCTGTCTCCGGTGCGGCGCTCGTCCACCCGGTGCTTGGCCTGCTTGCGGTCCTCGGGGTGCACCAGCTCCAGGATATGCCTGCCCAGGAGTTCCTCCGGGGTGTAGCCATAGTTGCTGACGGCCCGGTTGACGAAGGTGATGCGACCATCGCTGTCCAGGCGGTAGATGAGATCCGGGATGGTCTCCACGATGGACTTGAATTTGTGCTTCTCCAGATTCAGGGCGTCCCGGGCCAGCTTCCACTGGGTCATGTCGTGGGAGATGACGGCCACATGAGTGATCTCGCCGCCGTCGGAAAGATACGGGGAATAGGTGACGTCGTAATAGCCCCGGCCCCGGGAATGAAAGTTGAACCAGGTCTCGTAGCCCACATGTTCGCCCGCCAGAGCCCTGTCCATGAAGGGCTTGATGGCTTCCTCGAAGACCTCAGCCCCCCAAACGTCGTAAACGCTCCGGCCTATGACCTCCTTCAGCGAAAACCCAACGGCTTTCAGATAGGCTTCGTTGGCCGCCTCGTACTCGTAGTCCGAGTTGATGAGTGTCATGAAATCGCGGGACGAATCGGCGATGAAGCGGAACTTGCGCGCGGCCTCGTCAACGGACATGCCCCCGGCGCAAGCCACGGCGGCCTGGGTCTCGGCGTCGTCGAGCTGTTCACGCAACGCCACAATCCGTGCGAGCAGGGCTGAAACGTCGTGGTCCTTTTTCCTGGCCGTCATCCCTGAACCTACCCCCCGGTGATACCCTGATGCCGGTTCACGCAAGGTTACAACCTAACAGAGAATTGACTTTTGAGTAAAGCGGCGTCATTTTCCCTGTTTGTGCACCCAGAAATTGGTTGAACACACAAACAAGCAACAGAGGGGAAGCCTTTCATGGATATCACCCTGACAACCCCCGCCCTGATGTTTCCGGCCATCACCCTGGTGCTGCTGGTCTACACCAACCGCTTTTTGGGCCTGGCCTCGCTGATTCGGAACCTGCACCAGCGCTATCTGGAAAGCCAGGACACGCGCATCCGCGAGCAGATCGACAGCCTGAACCGCCGCGTGGAACTGCTGCGCTCCATGCAGGGCTGTCCGTGGGTGTGCTTTTGTGTTTTGTGCTCAGCATTTTCGCCCTATTCCTGGGCTTACAGCAAGCGGGCAAAGCCCTGTTCGCCGTGGGCCTGATTCTGCTCACGGGTTCGCTGTTGCAGTCGTTGCGCGAGATCCGGATATCCATCAACGCCCTGAAGATCCAGTTGGGGGACATGACCAGGAAATAAATCCTGGGCCGCCAGATAAGCAACGCCTGGCCTTGGAGGCATTGCCAAGCGCTTGGGCACTTGGCCGCTGAACATCCTTAGGGTATTAGGAACTCCATGCAACTGACCCGCAGACGTTTTCTCCAGATGGCCGGAATCGGGGCCTCGGCCTCCCTGGTGGGCGGCCTGAGGGTCTATCACAACGCCTACCAGACCGTGGTCGAACGCCTGGAGGTCCCGCTGCCCGGGTTGCCGCCGGGTCTGGAAGGCCTGCGCATCGGGCTGATGGCCGACCTGCACGCAGGCGCGACCATGCAACCGTCTCACATCAGGGCCGCCACCCAATTACTGGCCCAGGAACAGCCCGACATCGTCTTCCACCTGGGCGACTTCATCGAGAGTGACAGCGCCCTGGCCCCTGCCTGCGCCGATATCCTCTCCATCCTGACCCCGGTCCACGGGTCCTTCGCCGTGCTGGGTAACCACGACTATTGGGCGGGCCACCGAGGCATGGCCAAAGTGCGCCAGGCTCTGGAGGCCCAGGGCATCGACGCCCTGGTCAACGAGTCCCGTTCCCTGTCCATCAATGGTGAGACGCTGTATCTGGCCGGTCTGGCCGAGTATTTTCACGACACCCCCAGCCCGGACAAGACCTTTGCCGGGGTCCCGAACCAGGGTTTCACCCTGACCCTGGTCCACGAACCCGACTACGCGGACATCCTGGCCCGCGAGACCGGGGGCTTGCTGCCGCTCCAGCTGTCGGGCCACTCCCACGGCGGCCAGGTCAAGTTCCCGCTGCTGGGGGCGCTGGTACTGCCGCCCATGGGTAGGCGTTATCCAGAAGGGCTGGCGCGCGTGCAGGGCACCGAGCGGCAGGTATATACCACCCGCGGCGTGGGCCACGTCATGCCGATGCGGTTGGGCTGCCCGCCCGAGGTCACGCTGCTGACGTTGCGGGGGGTTTAGGGGCGGGAGTGGCTCATGCGCCGCCACCGTCGCCTCCCCTAAATTCACCAGCCCCTGATCGGGCAAAAGTCTTCGGGCGCATCCTCCAAAAAGATTCGTCTGCTGGGCCGCCTGCCTGCAAAGGCATCAGACCGGGCCGCTGCGGGAGAATATCGACGTTTGCCCGCCTACGCGGTTAGGCCCTGATGGCGTTGATTCCAGGCGTCCGCCTTCGGCGCGACCAGAGGAGGTGTGGGTGGACGGTCGCGGACGCGCCCTTTCCCCCCGGAACCTCCTCTGGACTCCACCCTCCCCCCTTGAGTCAAGGCTAAAAGGCTATCAGGCCCCGCCAGCTATAGATTGGCGGGGCTTTGTCTTTCTTGAAATGCGCGGTGTGTTGCCGGGGCTGGCCGCTCCACTCGGGCGGCCATGGTCCGCCCGGTTCGCGGCCTGATGCCCCGACCAAGGGCGTGCGGCTGTGCAGAAGACTGCTACCTGGAGAACTGAAATCTCATTGCCCCCTCAGCCATTCACCCATCCGAACCCGCCACTCATTGCATATGCTGTTGACTTCGCACCAAGTTTGCCGTGGAATCTGGGAATCATCCGACCAAGTTTATTTGGAGCGTTCAAAAATCACGCTGAGTAGGCGCAAGGGGCGCGGCGGGCTGACGTGTATATGCGCATACACGAAGGTCGACGCGCCCCGAAGCAACAACCTCAGCGGGAGAATTTCAACGCCCCAGGAGACCCAAAATGCTTGAAGCAAAGAATAGATTGGGAATCGTCTTTTTCCCGGCCTACGACTGGGCCATCAGCCCCACGCACCCCGAGCGGGAGGAGCGGCTGCTCTACACCCAGGACCAGTTGCGTGAGGAGGGCCTGTACGACATCGACGGCATCACCGAATACAAGCCCGATGTCGCCTGCCACGAAGACGTGGAGCGGGTGCACTTCTGCCTGCCCGACGTGGCCAGCGTGGTCACCAAGTCGCACCTGATCTCCGCGGGCGGGGCCATCAAGGCCGCGCGCCTGGTCATGGAAAAGGAGGAGGAGAAGGCCTTCGCCCTGGTGCGGCCCCCGGGCCACCACGCCATGAAATTCGTGCACGGCAACCGCGGCTTCTGCAACATGAACATCGAAGCCGTGATGCTGGAGTGGATACGCGAGAACTACGGCCAAAAGCGCGTGGCCATCATCGATACCGACTGCCACCACGGCGACGGCACCCAGGACATCTACTGGCACGATCCCAATACCCTGTTCATCTCCCTGCACCAGGACGGGCGCACCCTGTTTCCAGGCACGGGTTTCCCCAAGGACCTGGGCGGCCCCGGCGCCCTGGGCAAGACCATCAACATCCCGCTGCCCCCGGGCACCAGCGACGAGGGCTTTCTGCACGTGGTGGACCACACCATCCTGCCCATCCTGGAGCACTTCAAGCCCGACCTGGTGATCAACTCCGCCGGGCAGGACAACCACTACACCGACCCCATCACCAACATGAACTTCTCGGCCCAGGGCTATGCCCTGCTCAACGAGAAGCTCAACCCGGACCTGGCGGTGCTGGAGGGCGGCTACGCCATCCAGGGCGCGCTGCCCTACGTCAACCTGGGCATCTGCCTGGCCATGGCCGGGGTGGACTATTCCGGGGTACGCGAGCCCAACTTCAATGCCGAGGCCCTGCGCCAGCCGCAAAAGACCACGGACTACATCAAGCGGCTCTCGGACGAGGTGCGCGAGCTGTACTTCAACCCGCCGCGCGACAAGATGAAGGGTGAGTTTCACGAAGGGTTCTTCGTGCGCCACAAGGACGTCTATTACGACACCGACAACATCAGCGAATCCCAGGTGGAGTCCGTGCTGCTCTGCGACAACTGCCCGGGGGTGGTGAAGATCGAATCCTGGTCCACGGTCAATCCGCTGTCCGTGGGCATCGAGATCCCCATCGAGGCCTGCCCGCGCTGCCACGGCAAGGGTCTGCAGATGTTCGAGGCGGCCCAGTTGAAAGGCAACTACCGCTACATGCAGCTGATCAATCGCAAGGACAAGCAGTACCAACAGTTCGGCTTCTAGGGCAGGGTGGCCGATAAGGCACGTATGCGGCGTTGCTTCAACTGAATCAAACCCTCGCGTATTCCTTGATACGCGTCGGCCTTGATTCAGTTTTGCGCCTTGCCTCCGCACATTCCCAACCACCCTGCCAAATAGCGACAATATTTCGACGCGCCTCGCCTCCGCGCCCTTCTGAACGCCCGGTCGAAAGGCATTTATAGCGGCTATTCTGTTTCTTTCCTTCTTTCCGTCCCCGTCTGAACATCCGCGATTCAAGGGGCGGGGCAAGACCGCCCCGCAGCAATCGCGCCGTTCAGCCACCAATCCTCATCCCCCCGATCACTCAGCCCCATTCAGTTCCCCTGGCCTCCATCCGTCCTCTCAATCCCACACCCCCCATCGGGGCATCAGGCGTGAGCCGTGCGGACCAAGGCCGCACGAGCGAAACAGCCCGCCCCGGCAACGAGCCGATCACAACGACAGAAATGCCCCTACAATACACAGACAAAAGCGGCTGGAAAGAATGAATAACCGACTCAAGGGGGGAGGGTGGAGTCCAGAGGAGGTTCCGGGGGGAAAGGGAGCAACGCGACCGTCCACCCACACCTCCTCTGGTCCCGCTGAAGGCGACCAGAACAAACTCAATACCAATAACGCAGCTCCGCGCAGGCGGCCAAGGACCAGCCGCAGGCGAACAAAGCAAGCTCAATCAAAAAACGCAGCTCCGCGCAGGCGGGCAGCAAACTCATTCTTCAACAAAAAGGGAGTGGGGGAGTCGCGAGGGGGAACCCCTCACCAAGACATACTATTGCTCGATAAATTTCAAAAACACGCCCACGCAGTCCGGACAGAGATGCCCGACCTTGGCGTCGTCGATGATCTGCAACACGCGCTCCTCGGGCATGGGATCACGGTAGGGGCGATTACTCGTCAAGGCATGATAGATATCCCCCACGGCGATGATCCGCGCCCAGAGCGGGATATCCCCACCCTTGAGGCCCTGGGGATAGCCCCCGCCGTCCATGCGCTCATGGTGCGAGAGCACCGCGGGGATCATCTGCGCCATGCTGGGGATGGGCCGCAAGATCCCCGCGCCGATGGTGGGGTGGGTCTTGATGATCTCGTATTCGTTGACCGTCAGTTTCCCGGGCTTCAGGAGCACGCTGTCCGGAATGCCGATCTTGCCCAGGTCATGCAGTCGGGCTGCAATCTCCAGGCTCTCCAACTCGTCCGGGTCAAAGCCCATGACCGTACCCATGCCCACGGCGATCTCGGCCACGGCCTCGGAATGGCCACGGGTGTAAACGTCGCGGGCCTCCAAGGCCTGGATCAGACTGGTGATGGAACTGAGCATCAGGCTGTGCTCGTGGCGCAGGCGCTCCTTTTCCAGGAACAGATTCTGGAAATGATCGGAGAGCAGTTTCTCCACGGTATGCTCAAGCTGCTCCATGCTGAAGGGCTTGACCATATAGGCCGCCGCGCCCAGCTGATACATGCGCCGGATCAACGCGCGCTCGTCGTGGGAACTCATGACGAGCAGGGGAATGGCCTTGAGCCGCGGGCTGGATTGCAGGGCCTTGGCCAACTGCAGGCCGTCCATGATGGGCATGTCGATGTCGCTGATGATCACGTCGATCTTGATCTCGGAATTGAGGACTTCCAGGGCCTGGCGCCCGTTCTCGGCCTCGACGACCTTGTAGCCCGCCTTGAGCAGGCTGTTGCCGACCTTCTTGCGAATCAGGACCGAATCATCCACCACCAAGATTCGCCGATCGCGGATGATATCCATCTTGTCCAGAAAATCCCGGACGTTGAGCAAAAACTCGCCCTGGCCCCCGGATTTGGTGAGATAGCCGTCGGCTCCGACGCTGAAACCGCGCTCGATGTCCTCGTCGCGGTCACGGGAACTCAGGATCAACACCGGGGTGGAGCCCTTATTGGGGTCGGATTTGATCTTCTGGCACATGTCGAAGCCGTTCATGTTCGGCATGTCCACATCGGAGATGATCAGATCGAACTCTCCGCCAAGGGCGGCTTCCAGCCCCTTGGCCCCGTCAACGGCCTGCGTCACGTCAGCATTGAGGTTCTTGAGTTGCTTCAAGAGGGCCTTGCGGATGGTGATGCTGTCATCAACGATGAGAATCCTGGGCTGCGACATGGATTTCCCATAAATCGTTTTCAGGTATTACGCAAACATCCTGGAACAATTAACCTAAAATACACACAGATACCAAGGCTCTGCGTGGCCTGGTCACGCCCTGAACAGCTCAAGGAATCGCCCCTGGAAGGAAGTCACCTGCTCGTTGCAAGGGCAGCATACCGGGTCACTACAAGGCCCCGGCGGTCAACAGCCGCCAGCCGTCCCTGAAGAACAGCAGCGCGAACAGGGCCAGCACCACGCCCATGAAACGCAAGACCAGGGTATAGACCCGGCCCCGGAGAAAATCCCTGGACCGGCCCACCAGCAGGGCCACGGAAATCTTGGCCCCCACCAGACAGAAATAGAACCCGGCCAACAGCAGGATGGGGCCTGCGGGACCTTGCTGCCAGCCCTTGAGCAAGAGCGGGGAGCCCACAGTAATCCAGAACAGATAGGGATGCGGACTGAGGAAATTGGTGATCACCCCCCTTTTCAGGGAACGGGAGAGATCGGATTGCTGCATGGGCTGCGGGGGCTTGGCCTTCCAGGTCTCCCAGGCCAGATAGAGAATGAAACAGCCCCCGGCCAGAGACACGACCCCCAGCACCCCGGCGGAGTGCGCCAGCTGCGCCAGCACCAGCAGGGACAGCGCCACGATGGGAAAATCGGTAATCAGCGGCGCGGCGGCCACGCGCAGTCCGGCGCCCGTGCCGTTGCGCACGGTCTCGGTGACCACCAGGGTCAGCAGCGGCCCGGGAGACATCCCTGCCCAGAACCCCAGCACGCAGCCAGTGACGATATCAGCCCAAAGATGATGAGTCATGGGCAATGCTTTGCACACCTGCCCTGCTAAAAGCAAGAATTTCAGGACGCTGAAGAGTCAACCCGGGTGCATGGCGGGGAGAGAGAACGTCCGGGCCAAAGACACGAGAAGGGCATGGGGCAGATGGCCCGAGCAGCAGCACAGGCCCTTGACCCCGGATGTCGATTTGAATACCGTTGCAATTATGAACCTTGTTTCAATGGATGAATGCGATACCGATGAATAACGATTGCCACACATATAAAGACCTTGCCTCGGCACTGGGTGTCTCCGTGGCCACCATCAAAAGCTGGCGGCGAAAATTCCCCACATCCCTGCCGCTGCTGACCCGGGGCAAACCTCTGCGCTTTGCGCCCGAGGCCCTGGACGCCTGCCGGGTGATCCACGACGGGTACCTGGCCGGGCTCTCCAGCGACGAGGTGCGCGAGCGCCTGGAACAGGTCCTGCCCAGGGCGGGGCGCAGCAGGAGCGGGCAAGCGATGCAGGGTGGTGCGGACAAGGGGTTGCTCTCCGACCTGGCCCGCAACATGGCGGAACTGGTCCGCAGCCAGCAGCGCACCGCCGAACGGTTGGAGCGGCTGGAGAAACGGCTGGACCAGATGCACGGCCACCCGAGACTGCTGGAGGAACTGCGGGCCTTGAAACATCAGGCCGCAGAGGTCCCGCCCGCACCAGCCAACGCGCCCCCTCGGGCCGACGCCGCACCCCGGGGCGACGACTCCGCCGGGGAACAACTCAGGAACAGGGTCGTTCCTGGACATGATCAAGCCCCGCCGATGCAGCGGGCACAGCGACCGACACGGCCTGCGGAACCAGCGCCCCAGGCTCCAGGCCAACCGCAGCGCGTGGTGCGCATCCGCACCCGCACGGGCGAATACGAACGCTATGCCCTGCAACCCTTGGGGCCGGAACCGCAGCCGGGCGCAAGGCCAGAGCCCGACGAGGCTTTTCTGGAACTGCCCGTGGTGGCGCAGAACGCACAGGGCGATTATCTCGGGGTCCCGGGGCTGACCGTCGGAACTCTGGCGGGCCGCCTGCAACCCGGATGCAGTTGGACCCGCCAAGGCGGGCTGTGGCAACTGACCCTGGCGACCCTGCCCGCCCAGACCCTGACCCTGACGCCCACGGTCACACCGCGCGGCAATCAGGTGGCCGCCCTAACGCGACTGACGACGCCCAACACCGAACTGGACGCCGAGGCGCGCATCGCGTTCTTGCGCGGCCTGCGCCAGGGTTGACCGCCGTTGACGGGGTTTATGCGTATTAAGGCATACGCGAGATTTTGCCCTGCTTACAGTAACGCCGCCGTCGCGGGATGATGGGCACCCTAAACCCAGGACGCCTGCGCGGGGCTGCCTTGGTGGTTTTGAATTAATGCTGGTCGCCTTCAGCAGGACCAAGGGTTTGGTTGCCCGCCTGCGCGGGACTGCGTTGGTGGTTTGATTTTGTTCTGTTCGCCTTCGGCGGGACCAGAGGGTTTGGTTGCCCGCCTGCGCGGGACTGCGTTGGTGGTTTGATTTTGTTCTGTTCGCCTTCGGCGGGACCAGAGGAGGTGTGGGTGGATGGTCGCAAGGCTCCCTTTCCCCCCGGAACCTCCTCTGGACTCCTCCCTCCCCCCTTTGAGTCGATATTCTCCTTATTTCCAGCCGATTATTCCCTTGTGAAGCAAAGGTCTTTCTATCGTTGCGCCCCACTTGTTGCCGGGCCTGGCTGTTTCGCTCGTGCGGCCTTGGTCCGCACGGCTTACGCCTGATGCCCCGAGGGAAGGTGTGGGATTGAGAGGACGGCGCGGGGCATGGGATACGAACGGGGCTGTTGGGCCAGTAGGATTTGGGTCGGGGCTGAACTGCGCGATCGCAGCCTATTAAGCATGCGTAAGATCACCTCTTTTTTGCAGCAACGCCGCAGACGGCCCCTTCTAAGCGATTTGCATGGTTTCAAAGGTCATGTCGGCCAGATCGAAGATCAGCATCTTGCCCGCCAAGGTCGGGGCCCAGCCGCACAGGATACCCAGGGCCTCGGCGCATTGCAGGCTGGCGGCCACGGCCACGGACGGGGCCGGACTGCCCAGGCTATCCTCGGCGGCCGCACCCGTGCCGAACAGGGTCGCGGGGCCGACTTGTCCGGGCAGCACCGTTGCCACATAGCCGCTCATGCCCGCGATGGCCGCCGTGACCAGCGGCACCCCGGCCCCGGCAGCGGCGCGTTGCAGGGCCGGACGATCGTCCAGCCCGCCCATGGCGTCCACGGCCAGATCCGCCCCGGCCAGGACAGTTTCCATGTCCTCAAAATCCCAAAACACACCGTCGGCCAGCAGCTCCACTGCCGGATTGATCAGCCGGGCGCGCTCCAGGGCGGCCGTGGCCTTGGTCCGCTCCAGGGTCAGGGAGGACGACAGCAACTGACGGTTCAGATTGCTCTGCTCGAAGAGATCGCCGTCCGCCGCGCTGATGCGGCCAACGCCCATGCGGCAGAGTATCTCCAACACATGGCCGCCCAGACCGCCCAGACCCACGACCACCACCCGGCTACGCAGCAACCGGGCCTGCTCGGACAGGGAATGGGTGGTCAGGTTGCGGGCGTAACGCTCGGGCACGATGCCCGCATCCAGGCAGCGGGCCTGGACCTCGCGCAGGGCCAGGCCGAACTCGCGGGCCAGAACCGCCCCGCCATCCTCGGGCAGGCTGCGGTAGGCGACACCATCCGGACGCCTGGCGTCCAGGGCCAGGGCCTCGGAGCGCCTCGCAAAGGCCTCGCGCTCGGGCACCATCAGCCTCCGCCCACGGCCGGGAACAACCCAACGCGGTCCCCCGGGGCGATGATTGCCTCGGGCGCACGGTGCTTGCCGTTCAAAAAGATGATCTTGACCTCTGCGGGGTCGATGCCCAGGACCTCAATGAGCCCGGCGACGCTGGTCCCGTCCCCCAGCTCAAAGCCATCGGAATCCTTTGGCTGAAACTTGGCCAATGTGGCGAAACATTTCACTGAGATAATCATTCCTTTGTATCTCAAAAAAAAACGGCCTTGCAAAGGAGTCTCTCCCCGCTGCCCGAAAAGCCGGGGACAAAGGAAAATTATTGACATGTTATTTCCCAATTAGATAGAAACAGAAGACGGTTTTTTCGCATTGAATAATCCGCGACCCTCAGAACCAGCGGGGCAAGGTATGGGCAACGACCAGCAATTCGATTTGAGTCCCCAGGACAAAAAGCTGCTCTCGGTGCTTGCCGAGGACGGTCAACTCTCGGTGGGGCTGGTCTCCGAACGCCTGGGCGTGACCAGCCCCACCACGCGCTCACGCATGAAAAATCTGATCAATGCCGGCGTACTCAGAATCGCCGGTCTGGTGGACCCCTTCAAGGTCAAAGGCCTGGAGATCGCCCTGGTGGGCATCAACGTCGCCACCCATAGCAAGATGGACGACATGATGGAACGCATCGCCGGACTGGACCGGGTCAACTGGGTGGCCGTGGTCACGGGCCGCTACGACATCGTGGCCGAGATTGTGCTCACCCAGGGCACCGACGACCTCTACACCTTCATCAACGACGACCTGTCCAGCGTGGGCGGAGTCAGCTCCTCGGAGTCCTTTGTGGTCATGAAGGCCAAACGCAAATGGGTTCCGCTGCCGCACGCGGTGCGTGAGCATTTCTTCAAATAGGCAGTAACCGGCGACCGGGGATGATCCCTGGTGCGCGGACAGTGAATCAATAGTCTCTTAAGATAAGCGAGGATGCAGCCATGATCATCGGAGTGCCCAAAGAAGTGAAGACCCTGGAAAACCGTGTGGCCATGACCCCCGGCGGCGCGGAGACCCTGGTCCGCCGCGGTCACGAGGTGCTGGTCGAGGCCGGTGCCGGTCTGGGCAGCGGCCTGAAGGACGAGGAATACACCGCCGCCGGCGCCAAGCTCGTGACTCGCGAGCAGGCCTGGGGCGCCGAGATGGTGATCAAGGTCAAGGAGCCCATTGCCGAGGAATACAAGTTCCTGCGCAAGGACCTCTTGCTGTTCACCTACCTGCACCTGGCCGCCGAGAAGGAACTGACCGAGGCCCTGTTGAACGCGGGCACCACGGCCATCGCCTACGAGACCGTGCAACTGCCCGACGGCTCCCTGCCGCTGTTGACCCCCATGTCCGAGGTCGCGGGCCGCATGGCCACCCAGGAGGGCGCGCGCTTCTTGGAGAAGCCCCAGGGCGGACGGGGCATCCTGCTGGGCGGCGTGCCCGGTGTGGCCCCCGGCTCCGTGGTGGTGCTGGGTGCGGGTGTGGTCGGCACCAACGCCGCCAAGATGGCCATGGGCCTGGGCGCGCAGGTGACCATGATCGACATCAACCACCGCCGCCTGCAGTACCTGGACGACGTGTTCGCCGGGCGCATCATGACCATCACCTCCACCGAGCCCAACATCCGCAAGGCCGTGGCCTACGCCGACCTGCTGGTGGGCGCGGTGCTCATCCCCGGCGCCAAGGCCCCCAGACTGGTCACCGCCGACATGATCAGGACCATGAAGGAAGGCTCCGTGGTCGTGGACGTGGCCATCGACCAGGGCGGCTGCATCGAGACCATCAAGCCCACCACCCACAAGGACCCCACCTACGTGGTGGACGGCGTGGTGCACTACGGCGTGACCAACATGCCGGGTGCCGTGCCGCGCACCTCGACCTTCGCCCTGACCAACCAGACCCTGCCCTACGCCATCAAGCTGGCCGACAAGGGCCTGGATGCCCTGAAGGCCGACGGCGCGCTGCTGCGCGGCCTGAACACCAAGGACGGCATCCTGACCTGTCCGGCCGTGGGCGAAGCCTTCGGCATCAAGAGCATCACCCCGGATCAGGCTCTGTAAGCAACCTCCCGGAAGAATGACACTCCACCCCCCGCCTTCGGCATGAAGGCGGGGGGTTTTTCGTGGACCGGGACGGACCTGCGCCGCAGGTTACGCCCCCAGTGGCTGGCCCAGTGATGCCCTATGTTCGCAAAACTGTTTGCCTCGGGCGCAACTTCCGTTACAAATAAGCAGATTCAGCAAAGGAGTCTGGCTTATGGGACATCTCGTACTCATCGGCGGCGGCCACGCCCACGCGGGTGTGCTGTTTGATACCGCCAAGATCATCGCACAGGGCCATCAGGTCACCCTGATCAACCCCACCCCGCAGCATTATTATTCGGGCATGGGTCCGGGGGTGCTGGGGGGGACATACAGCCCCGAACAGATCCGCTTTCCGGTCAAGGCCATGGTCGAGGCCCGGGGCGGCACCTTCGTCGAGGACCGCATGGTCTCCGTGGACGCCGCGTCGCGCACCGTGCTTCTGGCCTCGGGGGGCACCGTGGATTACGACGTCTTGTCCTTCAATGCGGGCAGCGTGATTCCCACGCCCGATGAGACCCCGCCACAGAGCAAGGACGTGCTCACGGTCAAGCCCATCCAGAACCTGTGGTTCGGACGCGAGCGCATCGAGACCCTCCTGAAACAGGGTCCCGTGCGCGTGGCCGTGGTGGGAGGCGGTCCGGCGGCCCTGGAGGTGGCCGGGAATGCCCGCTCCGTCAGGGTTGATGGCCGCAGCCCCGAGGTCACGGTCTTCGCGGGCAAGAAATTTCTGCGCAATCTGCCCGAAAGGATCCGGTCCATGGCCTTGGCCAACTTCGCCAGACGCGGCATCAATGTGCTGGAGGCGGGCTACGTGCACCGGGCCGAATCCGGCAGGGTGATCCTGCAATCCGGCGACGAGCACAAGGCCGATGTGATCTTCCTGGCTCTGGGAGTGCGCCCGCCGACCCTGTTCGCGGACAGCGGCCTGACCACCGGACCCGACGGAGGGCTCGCGGTGAACCGTTTCCTGCAGAGCGCCCAGCATCCCGAGATCTTCGGCGGAGGCGACTGCATCCATTTTACGGACCAGCCCCTGGACAAGGTCGGGGTCTACGCGGTGCGCCAGCATCCCGTGCTGGTGCACAACCTCTCGGCCCAACTGAATGGCCAGCCGCTGATGCCCTTCGACCCGGGCGGGAAATACCTGCTGATCTTCAACCTGGGCGACGGCACGGGCATCTTCATGAAATGGGGACTGATCTTCGGCGGCAAACCGGCCTTCTGGTTCAAGGACACCATTGACCGCAGGTTTATGGCTTTGTTCTCCACCGACAACGGCTAAGCAAAGCTGCCCTAAAACGCACAATTGCTTCGTTACTTCAAGAGAGCCAAAGCCTCACGTACGGAAGTACGCTTCGGCCTTGGCTCTCTTTTGTGTCTTGCACTCGTACATTTTTGAACAGCTTATGCGCAAAACATGACCCTCAACCGGCTAAGACAAGACAGCCAAACTTGACAAACCGGGCTGCGGTACGCATCCCTCTGCACAGCCCGGTTGCTTCTCTCCGGGCGCATGTCCTTTGGAGCAACAACCGTATGCGCAATCTGCTTTGTGTCTGTATCCTGTCTCTGGTCTGCTGCGCGCTGTGCGCCATCGGCGCGACCCCAGCCACGGCCTTTGGCGGGGCGTCGGTGCGCCTGGTCTACGCGGAACGCACGGGCGACACCTCGTCCAGCAAGGAATACCTGATCGACAAGACCGCGAACGGCTACCGCATCCAGCTCTTCAACCAGGGTATCAAGCGCGTCATCGTCACCGACCACAAGCTGAACACCCTGCTTGAGGACTACGACAACCCGGCCAAAGGCGACACCCTGACCTTCCGCCGCGAGGGAAGGTCCCTGCGGCTCACGGGCACACTAGACGGCAAGCCCATGGACAAAGGGTTCGAGGTTGACGGCCTGTGGTTCGGGTCCGTACTGCTGCTGCGTGATGTGGTCCTGACCGGACAGCAAGAAAGCGAATTCTACATGACCAAGCCCGAGGAAGAGCGTGTGGTGAAACTGGTGGCCCTCCGCCAGGAGACCGAGACCCTGACCATCGCCGGCGCTCCCTGCGAGGCTGTGAAGTACAAATACACCGTGCCCGGTATCCAGGGTCTGTTCTGGAAGTCCTATTACTGGTACCGCCTCTCCGACGGCCTGCTGGTCAAGACCGAGGAGACCCGGGGCCTGCCCGGCACCCAAAAGGTGCACAGTGAACTCATAGCCGAGAGCGTGCTGCCGGAGCTGCCGCTCGTGGCGCAGCTGCCCTGAATGGCCGTCAGGAAATGAACTGCTGATTCCAACAAGCCTGAAAAGAAGGACCCCTCAGCTGCTGGAAGGAACTGAACGCAAGCCCCCCCTCTGGAGCCACTCAGGATTTGCCGCCCGCCTCGCTCGTGGCGCGACGCTTTTCGCCAAAGGCCACCCGGGCCTCCCAGACCTTGTGCCCGATCTTACGGCCCAGATCGGCCCGGCGGGTCTTGATCAGCGCCTCGGCGGCCTCGGGCTTGCCTTCCATTTTCAACAGGGTGGCACTTTCCAGATCACGCAGATAACGCTCGCACTCATGGACGATCCCCGACAGATCAAGCTGTTCCAGTTCTTCGGGGACCCTCACGGATCGGACTTTACGCGGCATGGAGCACCTCCTGCAATTCGCAATACAAGATGATGACGATTTGTCAACAGACCAGGATGGCTACGCCAACCAGCAACCCATGAATCTCCACCCCCGGCAAGGCCGCCCGAGAGCTGCGACTAGCCAAAGCGCGCGAACCGTGGCAGACTAGGGGATGAAGTGCCAAAACGTCCAAGGAGGAAACAGGACACATGACAGAAAAAGGTAGTATTTTTGGGTTGAGCCCCAAGAAAGCGGGCTCCCCGAAAAAGCCCACGCGCCC
This sequence comes from Pseudomonadota bacterium, assembly GCA_018816865.1. GTDB lineage: Bacteria > Desulfobacterota > Desulfovibrionia > Desulfovibrionales > Desulfovibrionaceae > Desulfovibrio_Q. The sequence goes on along the minus strand of JAHIUW010000010.1, from coordinate 21,736 downwards.
CCAGCAAGGGCCCGAGAGCGAGTCGCAGGAGCCCCGGCCCGAAGAGGCCGTGCGGGCTGCGGACAGCGTCGAGACCACCCCTTCCCAAGGCGAACAGGCCTCTGCCCCTGAAAAAAGGAAGCGCCCACCTCGCAAGAGACGGCCCCGGTCCAAGCCCAAGACCGAGGAACAGCTACTGACAGAGGAGCATTCCGAAACCGAGGCCCAAGCTTCCGAACAGGCTCCCAGCGTGGCTTCCGAACAGACTCCGGTCCTCAGGGACGAGTTTACTCCCGAACCCACTACGGCTCCCAAGCCCCGGTCTCGGCCCGCTCCGCGCCCCAAGCCGGCCCCCCGGCCCAAGCCCCCCGTGGTCGCCCCGCCCAAAGCCGACGAACCGGAAATGGAATTTAAATTCGAGGAAGAACCCGAAGAGACCGTGGCCGCTGAGGCTCCCATGGTCGAGCGGGCCTCCTACACCCAGAAGTTCGCCGCCGCCGCTCCCGACGCGGTGAAGACCCCCGACAACGCCTTATCCGAAATGACCCTGGAGCAGTTGCCCGAGAACCTGCGTGAGGCCTGCATCAAGGCCGGTTGGGACAAGCTGATGCCCGTGCAGGCCCTGGCCATGCCCTATCTCATGGCCAAGCGCGACCTGATGATCCAGTCGCGCACCGGCAGCGGCAAGACCGGCGCCTTCCTGTTGCCCATCATGCACCGCGTGGACACCGCCAAGGCCCAATGCCAGGCCCTGGTGCTGGTCCCCACCCGTGAACTTGCACAGCAGGTGGCCCGCGAGGCCCAGCTCCTGGCTGGCGACAGCGGGATGCGCGTTGCTTCCGTATACGGCGGCACGGGCTACGGCCCGCAGCTGGACGCCCTGCGCGAGGGCGCTCACCTGGTGGTGGGCACCCCGGGCCGCGTGCTGGACCATCTGCTGCGCCGCTCCCTGACCCTGGAAGGCATCCAGATTCTGGTCTTTGACGAGGCTGACCGCATGCTGTCCATCGGCTTCTATCAGGACATGAAGCAGGTCCAACGCTACCTGCCCAGCGGCAGGGTCAACATGTTCATGACCTCGGCCACCTATCCGCCGCACGTGATGCGCCTGGCCGGGGACTTCATGGTCGAACCCCAGCTGCTCAGCCTGTCGCACTCCAACGTGCATATCGCCGAGACCCCGCATTCCTATTACGAGGTCAAGCCCATGGAGAAGGACCGCGCCCTGGTGCGGATCATCGAAATGGAGAACCCGGCCTCGGCCTTCATCTTCTGCAACACCAAGCAGAACGTGCACTACATCACCGCGGTGCTGCAGCGTTTCGGCTACGACGCCGACGAACTGTCCGGTGACCTGGCCCAGAACAAGCGCGAACAGGTCCTGGATCGCATCCGCCAGGGCAAGTTGCGCTTTCTGGTGGTCACCGACGTGGCCGCCCGGGGCATCGACATCCCTGACCTGTCCCACGTCTTCCTGTACGAGCCCCCCGAAGACCACGAGGTCTACATCCACCGCGCCGGGCGCACCGGCCGCGCCGGGGCCTCGGGCGAGGTCATCTCGCTGGTGGACGTCATGGAGAAGTTCGCTCTGGAACGCATCGGCAGGACCTACAAGATCAACTTCGAGAGGCGCGACCTGCCCACGGACGAGGACGTCCAGGGCGTCATCGGCGCGCGCATGACCGCCCTCTTGGAAGGCCGCTTGCGCGCCCTGGACAACGTACAGCGCGAACGCCTGGTGCGCACCGTGGGACTGGCCAAGTCCCTGGGTGAAAGCGAGGACGGCCTGGCGCTGATGGCCATGATCCTGGACGACATCTACCAGGGTTCCTTGAACGTCGCCCCCGTCTCTCCGCCCATTCCGGCTCCGCCCCGTCCCGCCCCGGCCTCACGTCCGACCCCCGAGCGTTCAGGTCAGGACAGAGACGGCAGACGCGGCCGCAGGCCGGAGAGATCCGCCCGCTCCGAGGAACAGCCCAGGGAGCGCACTCCCGGAGACGACGCCCCCCGAGACAGGTCGGAGGGACCCGCCCCGGCCGGCGAACGGCCCAGGGATGATGCGCCTCGCGAAAGCGCCCCCAGAGACCGCGCTCCCCGAGGACGCGGTCCGAGAGAGGGTGCTCCGAGACAGGACAGACCAGAAAGACAGCCTTCGTCCGAGAAACAGGCCGCTCCCGAAAGACAACCCTCGTCCGAGAGACAGCCCGCCGCCAACGGCCAGGTCGGCCCCGATGGCGAGGCCACCAAGCCCAAACGCCGCCGCAGACGCCGCCCCAGGCGTAGCGGTCCGAAACCCTCCGAGGGTGGTGGTGAAAATGGCCAGGGTGGCGAAGGCGGCGGCAACTCCGCTCCGCCCGACAGCGAGAACTTCGGCAATCGATAAACAAAAAGCCCCCGCGTAAGCGGGGGCTTTTTTGTGGGCCGCAAGCCCTACGCCACAAGGGCGGAGAGGTCATTTGCGTTGCTTGTTGTGAAGAATCAACGTGCAGGTTGTTCATCAATCGTCAAATGCTGGCTGCTCAAAAAGAGCCAGAGGCAAGGCACGAAACCAATCAAGGTCGTCACGCGGCAGGCCGTTCCAGAATAGTCAGATGCCAGGCGCAAGAAACGGATCGAACGTCAGAGTGCAGGCGGCTCAAAAGGGTACGATGGTACCCATCAGCCGCTGGCGAAGGGTGAGCCTAACGGATGATGAGAGCTGAGCGGCGCTGACGGCAATAATGGATGGTCTTCCGGCAGGTTTTTCAAAAAGGGTCGGATGCAAGGCGCAAGAAACGAATCGAAAGTCAGAGTGCAGGCTGCTCAAAAGGGTACAAAGGCAAGGCGCGCGATCAATTCAATCCCGGCGACCTGTTTGCCGTTAGACAAGTCTTCGAGTCTTACGGATACAGAGAGCAGAGCTGTACTCTCTCCGTACGTGAGGGGTGAATTGATCGCAGCAACGCAGCAAGTGTGCGCTTTTCAGCAGCCTGTTATTTGTCGGACCAAAGCACGCGACTGCCCTTGATCGTCAAACGGGCCAAGGCGCGGCCCTGGAAGCTGAGCACGGCGAACTTGCCCTTGCCCGGGGCGGGCAGGCTCTGGCCCGTGAGCAGACGCTCGATCTCGGCCACCTCGGCGGTGTCCAGGACCGGGGCCCGATCGTGTGCGGGCAACAGGTTCCGCACCCTCGGGTGGGGCCTGAACTGCGGGCCCGTAAACCGGCCAAGCAGGTAGCCCTGCCAGCGCAGGTCCCCGGGCAACAGTGCCCGGGCGTGCTCGTGCACGAAAAAGACATTGTCCTTGAAGCGCATCATCTCGCCCGGGGGCAGGGCGTCGGTGTTGGCCCCGGCCTCGGTGCAGGCCGTCCGCTCCGCCGGGGACAGGGGGCGCCCCGGCAGACCGGCTGTCTCGGGGCGCACGGCGTCATCGGGGTTGCCGGGCTTCTTGAAGCGCGCCAGAAAAAAGCCCTGACTGTCCGAGGCCCGGCCATCCACACGAAACACACCCTCGGTGCCGGAAATACTGGTGGGGTCGGCCGAAAAACCCGCGGGCGGCGTGATGGGATCGAGCACAAGCCCCAGTTCATCCAGGGCGAAACGGGCCTGCTCCTCGTTCTCTTTGGGATTGGTGGTGCAGGTGGAATACATCAACGCACCACCCGGAGCCAGCAGACGGGAGGCATGGGTCAACAGCTCGCGCTGCAGACGGATCAGGGGCTCGGTCTTCTCCTCGCGCCAGATGGTCATCACGCCGGGGTTCTTGTCCACGGTGCCCCAGCCGGAGCAGGGAGGGTCCAGCAGGATGGCGGGCCAGGAATTCTCCACCAGGGGCAGTTGTTCGCCTGATTCGCAGCAGGTGGCGCTGGAAACGGCGTTCATGCGGTGCAGGTTGCGACGCAGGGTTTCCAGACGGGAACGATTGGGCTCGTTGCCCAGTACGAAGCCATCGCGCCCCACCAGCAGGGCCAACAGACTGGTCTTGCCTCCGGGGCTGGCGCAGATGTCCAGCACGGGCTGGCCGGGGGTCGGTCCCAGCACCAGCGGCGGGAGCATGGACGACTTGTCCTGGATGTAGATCAGGCCAAAGGTGGCAGCCAGGCTTGACCCCAAAGGAGCCGGCTCGTGGACCACCCGCCGGGCCAACGCAGAAAACGGCTCGGGGACCCAGGTGTAACCCTGGGCCGCCAGCAGCTCATCGGCCAGCGCGACCTCTTCCGGGGCGCAGGCCAGCCGGAAGGTCCGTCCTTGTGATGCTGAAGATTCGTTCATGGCTCCTCGGCTCGTCCTCCTGGCCGATGGTCTCTGGCCAGGGCTGAAGGTAGCCTCGAATGCCACGGAGCACAACGATTTTACCCCTGATCGTCCTGCTCAGGATTATTTTGCGTCCCGGCGCAGAAGGTGCTACACAGGGGCTTCCATTTTAATGGAATGAGCCGGAGAGACTCCGGGACTGCACATTATTTTACACTTAGGACATATCTTTTCACAAACGCCTTGGATTATGAATTGGATGTACGTCCATCAATCCATCGACAAGGAGCTGCATACATGGCTTGTTTCCGCATCCTGGCCGCGGTTTTCACGGCACTCATCCTCGCTATCCCCATGAGCGCCCGGGCCCAGGAGCCCGCCAAAACCTTCGCCGTCGTCCCGTTTTCCATCAATGGCCCGGACAAGTATGCCTACCTGTCCCGGGGTATCCAGGAAATGATGATCTCCAGGCTCACCTGGGAGAACCATTTCCAACACATCGGTAAGGACAAGCTGTCCGAGACCAAGACCCCGGCCTCGGACACCCTGGCCGAAGCCGCCCGCGCCTCCGTGGGCAGCGACTATCTGGTCTGGGGCAGCGTGACCATCCTGGGCGACCAGTGCAGCGTTGACGTGCGTACCACCGGCCCGGACGGAACCTGGCCCGAAAGCGACCAGACCACCATCAGCGGCTTGATCCCCAGCCTGGAGAAGGCCTCCAAGGCCATCAACGCCCGGGTCTTCAAGCGCCCCGAGGCCACGGCCACGGTCGAGACCAAGCAAACCAACCGCATGAATCCCGAGTTGATCCACAACGAGACCAACCCCACCGAGGAATTCTACATCAATCCGCAGTTCCGCTACCAGGGCGGCAGCGAGACCCCCGGCCTCTGGCGCAGCCCGTCCCTGCCCTTCGTCTCCCGCGGGATGATCGTGGGCGACCCAGACAACGACGGCGTCAACGAGATGTTTTTCATCGCCGAGAACACGGTCTACGCCTACCGCGTGGCCGATGGAAAGTTCGACAAGCTCTCTGAGATCAACCCCGGAGGCCGCACCGAGCTGCTGACCATCGACCTGCTGGACCTGGACCGTGACGGAAACCAGGAGATCATCATCTCGGGTTTCTACGCCGAGAGGGCCGATTCCTATATTCTGAATTTCAAGGCCGGCAAGCTGGTGGTCAGCGAGGCCCATATCCCGCTGTTCCTGCGCGTGGTCGACCTGCCGCCCCTGTACCAGCCCACCCTGGTGGGTCAGAAGGTCACCGAGACCAACGTCCTGGTGGGCAACGTGCATCAGGTGACCAAGATCGGCGGCAAATACGCCCTGGGCACCCGCGTGCCCCTGCCCGAGGACTCCAATGTCTTCAACTTCACCTTCTTGCCCACCAAGGACGACGAGTACAAGGTCTTGCAGGTCAACACCGATGACCGCATCGAGGTCTACACCCCGCGCTTCGACCTCCAGGCCACGACCTTCGACCAGTTCGCTGGTTCGGCCGTCGGCTTCGAGATCCCCGATACCATCAAGGCCTTCAACACCTACAAAGACCAGTACATCAACTACTACTATATCCCGCTGCGCATGATCATCTGCGACCTGGACGGCAACGGCGTGAATGAGATCCTGGTCAACAAGGACATCTCCACCGCTGCCCAGTTCGTGCAGAGCTACCGCTTTTTCCCCAACGGCGAGATCCACTCCCTGTTCTGGGATGGCGTGGGCGTATCCCTGGCCTGGAAGACCCGGCGCATCAAGGGCAGCGTGACCGACTACGGCCTGGCCGACATCGACAATGACGGCGTGCAGGACCTCTATGTCTGCCTGAATACGCACCCCGGCGCCGCAGGCATCAAGGCCCGCAAGACCACGGTCACGGCCTATCCGCTGGACATAAGCAAGACCCAGGGCAACGTCGACAGGGACGCCCAGTAGTCCTTCGCAACCGAAAGACCATTCAACCAGGAGACACGAGATGCAGGTCAAGACCATCCCCACCATGGGCCCCACCAGGACACTGATCCTGCTGTTCAGTGCCATCGTCTTGACCACCATCGTCTCCTGGGGACCGATACCCGTCGTGGCGGCCGAGGTCAGCCTGTCCTACGCCAACTTCCCGCCCGCGCCCACCTTCCCCTGCATCCAGATGGAACGCTGGGCCCAGGAAGTGAGCACCCGCACCGCGGGCAAGGTGCAGATCCAGACCTATCCCGGTTCCACCCTGCTGGGTGCCAAGAACATGTGGAGCGGCGTCATCGAAGGCCAGGCGGACATCGGCTGCATCAGCATGGCCTACCAGCCCGGGGTATTCCCCATGATGAGCGTCTTCGAACAACCCCTGGGCTTTCGCAGCGCCACCTCGGCCAGCATCGCCCTGTGGGAGCTGTACGCCAAGCGCCGGCCCAAGGAATTCGAGCGGGTCAAAGTGCTGACCATGTTCAGCTCAGCGCCCTCGAACTTCATGTGCAAGCTGCCCATTCAATCCCTGGCCGACTTAAGCGGTCTGGAAATCCGCGCCTCGGGCGGAGCCTCCAGGGCCCTTGAACTGCTGGGGGCGACCCCGGTGTCCATGCCCGCGTCCGAGTGTCCCGAGGCCCTGCAAAAGGGCCTGATCAAGGGCATCTTCTCCTCCTTCGACATGTTGAAGGACTTCAACTTCGCCGAGCACCTCAAGTACCAGACCGTGACCAATTTCATGGTCTACCCCTTTGCGGTGATCATGAATCTGGACAGCTACAATGCCCTGCCCGCCGATGTGCGCGAGGTCTTGGATGGTCTGGGCCGCGAACAGGCCGAATGGACGGGACAGTACCTGGACGCCCATGTGCGCGAGTCCCTGGAATGGTCCAAGCAGAAATACGGCATCGAAGTCGCCGAGCTGCCCGCTTCCGAGGCCGCCCTGGCCCGTCAGAAGCTGACCGTGATGATCGACGACTGGAAGCAGAAGGCCATGGACAAGGGCATCCCAGCCGACGAGGTCCTGGCCGAGGCCCTGGCCCTGCAAGCCAAGTACGACAACTAGGCTGAAGTCAGACAACGATTCCATCGTGCCGGAGGACGCCAAGTCCTCCGGCACGTTTTTCCATCCAGCCAAGGCTCCCATGAACACGTCCTTACTCGCAACGATCCATGTTCTCGACACGCTGGGCCGGGTCCTCTCCAGACTCCTGCTCATCATTGGCGGGGTGATGCTCACGGCGATGATGATCCTGGCCTGCTCCAACATGTTCATGCGCGGGGCCATGGGCGCCCCCATCCAGGGCACCTATGAACTGATGGGCTTTCTCGGGGCCATTGTCAGCGCCTTTGCCCTGGCCGCCACGCAGATGAGAAAAGGGCACATCGCCCTGACCATGCTCGCCGGAAAGTTCCCCCCGATTGTGGACCGCTATATCGACGCCTTCACCAATCTGGCCTGCGCCGCCTTCTTCGGCCTCATCGCCTGGAAGACCAGCGCCTACGGGTCCTCACTCATCGAATACGGGGAATTGTCCCAGGACATGACCATCCCCTTCCACGGCTTTGTCTATGCCGTGGCCTTCGGCAGCGGGGTGCTGGCCCTGAATCTCTTTACCGACAGCCTGAAATCCCTGGCCGACTGGAAGGAAAGCTGATGAGCCTGATGACCGTGGGCATCCTGGGCATCCTGGCCCTGCTGGCCATTCTGTTTCTGCTGCGCATGCCCGTGGGCTTCGCCATGGGCATGGTGGGATTTCTGGGTTTCGGCTACGTGATCAACACCAAGGCCGCCTTGGGCATGCTGGGCACGGAACTGTGGCAGGTCTTCTCGTCCTATGGGTTGACGGTGATCCCGCTATTCATCTTCATGGGTCAGATCTGCTTCCAATGCGGGGTCAACAAGCGCCTGTACAAGGCGGCCTACACCTGGACCGGACAGGTCCGGGGCGGGTTGGCCATGTCCACCATCCTGGCCTGCGCCGGATTTTCGGCCATCTCCGGCTCCAACACCGCCACGGCGGCCACCATGAGCACCGTGGCCCTGCCCGAGATGAAGAAATACAACTACAACGACGTGCTCTCCACCGGTTCCGTGGCCGTGGGCGCGACGCTGGGCGTGGTCATCCCGCCATCCGTGGTGCTGATCATCATCGGCCTGCAAACCGGGCAATCCATCGCCAAGCTGTTCTGGGCCAGCGTCATCCCGGGCCTGCTTCTGATGTCCCTGTTCCTGCTCACGGTGCATGTCATCTGCCGCCGCCATCCGGAATGGGCACCGGCCGGACCAAGGACCACCTGGACCGAGAAATTCAGATCCCTGCCCGGGTCCATCGAGATGCTGCTGCTCTTCGGACTGGTCATGGGCGGACTTTTCGCGGGCCTGTTCACCCCCAGCGAGGCCGGCGCCGCCGGTTCGGCCATCGCCCTGGTCATCAGTCTGATCTCCAGACAGCTGACCTGGAAGCGCTTCACCCTGGCCGTGAGCGACACCCTACGCACGGCCTGCATGATCTTCATGATCGTGGCGGGCGCGGTGCTCTTCGGCCGCTTTTTGGCCGTGACGCGGCTGCCCTTTGAGATGGCGGACTGGGTCTCCGGGCTGGACATCCCGAACTTTGTGGTCATCCTGGTCATCTGCCTGATCTACATCATCGGCGGAGCCATCATGGACGCCCTGGCCCTCTTGCTGATCACCATCCCCATCTTCTTCCCCGTGGCCGAGGCCATGGGCTACGACCCCGTCTGGTTCGCCGTGCTGGTGACCATCGTGACCACCATGGGCGCGGTGACCCCGCCCGTGGGCGTGACCGCATTCATCGTCTCCAGCATGGCCCCGGGCACCCCCATCCACAAGATATTCAAGGGCATCAGCTACTTCATGGTCGCCTACCTGGTGTGCATCGCCCTGTTGATGCTCTTCCCGCAGTTGGTCCTGTTCCTGCCCGCGTACATCCAGTAGCCCTGTCCAAGGATTCCTGCGGGCCCAAGGCAGCCCGACGGGAGAACCCATTGCGGACCCGCCACAAGGTGCAAGGCCTGGCTTGGTGTTCTGATTCCAACGAGTGCAAGACAGACACTGGCCCAGCCTCAAATGCAAACAACCCTCCGCCAGCCTCAGGCGGCGGGTGTGGCTCGACGCCCCGGTCGCGGTGCTGTAGAAACAGTCCATGCCCGAGGTCAAACACATCCTTGTCAGCGCCGACGAAGCCGGCCAGAAGCTGCTGAACTTCCTGCAACGCAGGCTGGGTCCGGACGTTCCGCAATCGCTCTTGATGCGCGTCATCCGCAAGGGTCAAGTCCGCGTGGACAAGAAGCGCGCCAAGCCCTTCGATCGCCTCTGCGCAGGCGCGGATGTGCGCATCCCGCCGATCCGCGCCCAGGAACGCGGTGAGACCCCTGCGAACAGTCCCCTGCTCGAGCCCCTGACCCTGCTCTACCACGAACAGGGTATCCTGGCCGTGGCCAAGCCCGCGGGCCTGCCCGTGCAGCCCGGCAGCGGCCACGTCGACGCCCTGTCCGAACGCCTGCGCGCCCAGTTCCCGGACGCCGCCTTCACCCCCACCCCGGCCCACCGCCTGGATCGGGACACCTCGGGCATCCTGCTCTGCGCCACCAGCTATGAGGCCCTGCGCACATTGCAGCAGGGCTTTGCCGGGCACGGCATCGGCAAATTCTATCTGACCTGGGTACGGGGAGAGTTGGCCCCTGGCACGGAGCTTATCATGGAAGATGCCCTGGACAAGGTTGGCGACCCCGGTGCCCAGCGCATGGTTGTGGGCGCGGGCAAGGCGGCTTTGGCCCTGGCCCGCTGCCTGGCGAGCAAAGAAGGGCGCTCGCTGTTGGAGATCGACCTGCGCACGGGCAGAACCCACCAGATCCGCGTGCAGCTGGCCTCGCGCGGGCTGCCCATTGTTGGCGACCACAAATACGGCCCCAGGGACCGCGCCCCACGCATGGTCCTCCACGCCTGGAAGACGATCCTGCCTACGGGCCAGACCCTGACCCTGCTGCCCGACTGGCCCGCCCCCTTCGCCGTAACCGAGGACCTGCTCTAGCGGGGCTCCGCCCCCAGCAAAGGGAATGATTCCCTTTGCAATCCTCATGTTCCGCCTCCGGTCCGGGCTTGCAAGACCACACGGACCCACATCTCCCCACGTCACTGGATGGTCCTACGTCGTACTCACCATAGCCCCTCTTCTCGGGGCATCAGGCCTTGTGATTATTCCAGGATCATTAGCGGGCTCATTCTTGCCCTATGATGTCGGCCCATAAGTCACAGCGAGGGCGGACCAAGGCCGCCCAAAGCATGTGACGGGGACCGGCGATAAGGACAAAATATGGGGATAAATGAAAAAAACAGAAATACGGCCTCTATGGTCTGATAGGCATTTCGCAGTTCAAAAAGGGGGGAGGGAGGAGTCCAGAGGAGGTCCCGGGGGGAGAGGGAGCGCAGTGACCGACCCCCCACACCTCCTCTGGTCCCGCCGAAGGCGGACGCCTGGAATCAATACCACCATCGCTCATCCGCGCAGGCGAACAAAGCGTTGAAAATCCTCTGCTGGCGGGGTTGCTTCAACGCCAGCAAATCCTCACCTATGACAAAATAGGCATCGCCCTTGTTGCCGCCTCGCGCCTGGCCAGCAGCAATTTTGAACGCTTTGCCACAGGCCCGAGGAACTCTTGAAAAAGGCCTAACCGCAAAGGCTGCCCCCGCTCATGGTAAATCTAGTCCTGCCGATCCCAATACCCCGACAGATTCTTCGTGAAGAAGACCATCAATCCCAGCGGCACCGCCAGGCCCCGATGCTGCTCATGCGCAAACAACACCGGTTCACCGTCCAGCAGGCGCACTCTGAAGTCCTCAAACCCCGCCTCCCGGCAGCGATCCTCCTGACCATCGATGAACGCCAGGTCCTCGGCCCGCAGGGGGCTGAAGTAGGGCAGGCGCGTCAGCAGGCAAGGTCTGGAGGGTTGAGCGGGGTTGTCCAGGCCCATGAACAACGCCATGGCCCTTATATCCTCTTTGCTGATCCCGCATTGGATATAGGGGCTCAAGACCCCCAACTCGGCCAGGGCGCGCAGACCGGGCCGATAACCGCCCTGGTCCGTGGCGTTGCTGCCGTCCATGAGCGTGGCCAGGGCGAAGGTTTCGCGCAGGGCGGAAAACAGAAGCCTCTTGCAGTAGTAGCAACGGTCGCGGGCATTTTCGGCCACGGAAGGATGGACCAAGGGGTCGACCTCCAGCACGCTGAAGGGCAAACCAAGGTTCCCGAGCCAGGCCAGCGCCTGGCGCGTCTCGACCCGGGGCATGTGCGGCCCGGCCAGATGCACGCACTGCACCGTGAGCTCCATGCGCCTGGCCACAAGGGCCAGCAAGCGACTGTCCAGACCACCGGACACGGCGATCAGGCCCTGCTCGATGTCCGCCAGGGTGTATTCCAGACGATGGAGTTTGTTGCGCTGCTGGGAAGTGAGCATGGCTGCATCCTGCCCTGTTTCACCCGTTTTTGCCAACATCGACACAAGCCTTATGGTCCGCTCCGGACTCTGGGACCCTGAAAACAAAAAGGGGAACCCCTGCCAGGAGTTCCCCTCGAAAAGGCTGATTGTGCGCGCTACTCGGACGGGATGGGCTCCTGGGCCTCGCTGAGCAGGAACTTGCCCTGCTCGATCCAGGATTTCAACTCGTTGGCGATCTCCAGAGAACGCGAATAGCTGGTCACGGGCACGGCCTGGACCTGCTTGCCGTTCAGCTCGAATTCGCCGGACTTCAGTTCCTCAAAAGTCACGTGCTTCAGGGTCCGGGGCAGGCCGTTGGGGTAGTCGTAGCCGTAGTCCTTGACCGGCATCTGGATATCGGCGTCGGAGACCCCCGTGAACCAGGCCAGTTCCTCGTTGAGGATCGGGATGGGGATGCCCACGCCCAGGGCCAGGGAGCAGCCGTAGCCCACGATGGACACGCCGCGCACATAGCGCGCGTCCATCTTCTTCATGTCGCCCTTGAGCATCAGCGTGCCCGACGGGGACAGCGGGATGCCGCGCTCGTTGCGCTTGGGCTTGGGATTGTGCTGGGTGCCCTCGCCCAGGACATAGCCGATGGCCCCGCCCAGGAAGATGCGCGTGCCCAGGCCGATGGTGGACAGGTAAGGATCGTTGAACAAGGGCGAAATCTGCCCTGCCGTGGCATAGTTGCAGTTGCTTGCATTGGGCTTCAAGGGGCCCATGTAGGTATAGATGATGCGACTGGTGAGGTTCACGGCCGCATTGTAATTCTGATAGCAGTTGCGCGGGTTGAGCAGCGAGGCGTGGGGCAGGTCGGCCAGGGTGATGTCCTTGTCCAGTTCCTTGCGGGGGTAGCAATCCGTGCCATAGCCGTTGGCCTTCAGGTGCACGGCCTTGCCGCGGATCAGATCCTCGATGACGTGGCCGCCACCGTACTTGAATTGCCCTGGATAGACCTTGTTCAGGGGATCGTCCTCGGTGGATTCCGTAGCGCCACAATAACCGTCCACCGCGGCCAGGCCGCCATAGCAGGGCACGCCGTTCAACCAGACGTTGGAACACTTGATCACCGGTGGATTCTTCTGCCCGATATTGAACAGCATCCCGCTGGAGCACATGGGAGAAAAGGTCCCCGTGGTGACGACGTCCACTTCCTGAGCTGCCTTTTCCTTACCGCTCTTGCGCACCATCTCAATCATCTCTTCGGCATTGAGAACCACGGCCTTGCCGCGTTTGATCTTCTCGTTGATTTCCTGGATGGTCTTGGTGACTGCGTATGATTTACCCATGGTTTTCTCCTCTGTCGGGTTGCCGGCTCAGTCCGGACCGATCATGGTGAATAAAATCCCATCCAATGGCAATCGCTTTTTTTTGGCACCCCGCGCAGCACTAGGTTTCAACGCCGCTTTCTGGCCGCTTTTCGCTTGGCTTTGGCCCTATTGTAAGGTATATACAGCAAGTAATTTGGGTATGGATTTTCTGTGATGTATTCGCCTGATTTCATTAGTTTTTTAGATTGGTTTTCAACTGCGGTACCCGGACCCTTCCGTTGTCCCGAAAAATCATGAGCCAGACCTTGAAGGAAACTCTCAGACTGCACCTGCAAAAATCCTACTCCGCTCAAGATTTGAAGCAGTGGTTCGATCCGCTTCGCCTTGAACTCAGTGAGGAGGAGAAGCGCCTGAGTGTCGGCTTCCCGCACTCCTTTTTTGCCAAATGGTTTTCGGATTCCATCCAGGATCGCTTCGAGCAGGAGTTGCACCAGTTCCTCGGAACGGGCTATGTGCTTCATTACGGACACTCCAGCAACACCCAGGCCGAGGCCCATGCCCAGGACAACGACGGCAAGTCCATCGACTTCCCCTTTGGCCATCAGTTCACCTTCGAGTCCTTCCTGACCAACAAGAAGAATTTCTTCCCGCTGACCACGGCCAGGGAAGTGGCCAAGCAGAAAGACATCATCTTCAACCCATTTATCGTCAGCGGCGAAGCGGGTTCGGGCAAGACGCACCTGCTCAAAGCCGTGGCCAACGAGGTCTGCAAGAAATTCAACCCCGAGAGGGTCTTTTTCGGCAACATGGAGGATCTCTATAACCTCTATCACGGCCATTTCGGCGGAGACGCCTTTGCCGCCCGCAAGCACATCTGCAAATTCCGTTTTCTATTCGTGGACGAGTTCCAACAGATCCGCAAATACAACAACTTCCAGTCCGAGCTGATCACCCTGTTCAACCATTTTTACGACCACAAACAACAAATGGTCTTCTGCTGCTCGGACAAATTGCCGTCTTACGAATTTCTGGATCCAAAACTGAAATCCCGCCTGGAGTGGGGTCTGATCGTCAACCTGAAGCGTCCGGACCTGGATATCAGAGTGCGGACCATCGAACAGTACTGCCGGGTCAAGACCATTTCCCTGACCCGCGAGCAGGTGCTGACCCTGGCCCAACGCTTTACTGATCTGCGTTTCCTACAAGGAATTCTTCTTAAATTTTACGCATATAAAGAGTTTGTGAACAAAGCGTTCACGGACAATGACTTCGAGCAGATCCTGTCCCAGACCGCTGGAACCGCCAAGAAACACATCCGCCCGGACGTGATCATGGACACCATCTGCGAGCATTTCGAAGTCGAGCGCAAGGACCTGGTTGGCAGTCGGCGTCATCATCAGGTGGTCCAGGCCCGCCAGGTGGCCATGTATCTCTGCCGCGAATTGATCGGCAGCTCCTACCCGGCCCTGGGCCGCATGTTCGGCAACCGTGACCACTCCACGGCCCTGTATGCAGTTAAAAAAATCAATAAATTACAAAGTACTAACTCTGAAATGAAAAATTTGCTCTCGGTTTTGAAAAAGAAGTGCCTCTCCAAGGCCTAGGCAAAAACCGAGTGTTCGCAAGCCCCTGTTTCGGGAACAGCGAGCAAACAGCTTGGATCAAAAGTTTATTAATAATTTTAGACGGTTGAAGTCATTACACACAGAAGTAACAGGCTTATTACGACTACAAAGTCTTTATATCTTTCTTAGAAAGCAGAAGGAGTTGACGATGTTCCTGAAAGTCTTCCGAGATGACATCATTGAAGGGCTCTCCAAATCAGCGAGCATTATCCCGGCAAAGACCGGGGCGGCGTTCCTGAGGACCATCTGGCTGAAGGTCGAAGACGGAGTCCTGAAGATCATGTCCACGGACTCGAACCTCGAGTTTTGCGGTCAATACAATGCGGAGATCATTGAAGAGGGTCTGGTAGGTGTGCAGGGCCGTTCCTTCTATGACCTGATCCGCAAACTGCCCCCCGGGCAGATCACGCTCAAGGCGGACGAGGATGGGCAGTTCTTGGCCATCCAGCAGGGCAATCGCAAGTATCGCCTGCCCACCAACGAGACCAGCTGGTTTCAGGCTTTTTCCGAGTTTCCCGAAGAAAATTCCGTGTTCTGGTCAGGGGATCTGCTCCAGGAGCTCATCGACCGCACAGCCTATTGCATCAGCGACGAGGACACCATGGAGGCCATCGCCTGCATGAATCTGACACCCTCCAAGAGCACTGAGCATATCGAGACCTGCGGCCTGAACGGCCATCAGTTCGCCATGTCTCGTTTTCTGCACGACGACCTGAAGGGCCTCTTGCCCGAGGGTGGAGTGCTGGTTCAGAAAAAATACATCGCCGAACTCAAGAAATGGCTGACCGCCGATGAGATCGAACTGAATATCGATGAGAAGCGGATGTTTTTGCGCACCGCGGATAAGAAGGAGCTGTTCAGCTTGCCGCTGTCCTTCTATCAGTATCCGGACTACAACACTTTCCTGGCCAAGATCAACGAGGACGGGATCTCGGAGTTGCTGGCCGACCGTCTGGAATTGATCGATGCCCTGGAACGCATCATCATCTTCAATACCGACAATAATCGCTGCACCTACTTTCGATTTGTGGGCGAGGAATTGACCCTGCACAGCCAGGGCCAGGATGTGGGCACGGCTTCGGAGGCCCTGGAAGTGGCATTCTCCGGAGGCCTGGAAAGGATCGCCTTCCCCACGCGCAATCTCATCGAAATCCTGAACCATTTCCAATCGGAGAAGGTAACCTTCAAGCTCACCGGAGCCGAAGGACCCTGCGGTATCGTGGGTGCCGATGACGCCGACTATCAGGTGATCATCATGCCCATGAAGATCGTGGAAGAGACGTACTATAGCGAGGAAAACACCCAGTAAAAGGGGAATGAGTCAGTGACGCAAAACGGTACAAAGAATACTTACAACGCAGACAGCATCACGGTTCTCGAAGGGCTTTCCGCCGTTCGGAAGCGCCCTGCCATGTATATCGGCTCCACGGACACCCGGGGGCTGCACCATCTTGTTTACGAGGTGGTGGATAACTCCATTGACGAGGCCATGGCCGGACACTGCGACAGGATCGTAGTCAATCTGCATCTCGACAACTCGGTCACGGTCATGGACAACGGTCGTGGCATCCCCGTGGATATGCATCCCAAGGAAAAGCGTCCGGCCCTGGAAGTGGTCATGACGGTGCTCCACGCCGGCGGCAAGTTCGACAACGACTCCTACAAGGTTTCCGGCGGCCTGCATGGCGTGGGTGTGTCCGTGGTCAACGCCCTGTCCGAGTATCTGGAGGTCACGGTCAGCCGTGACGGTCAGAAATACTTCCAGAGCTACGTGCGCGGTGTGCCCCAGTGTGAGCTGAAGAATATCGACACCTCCCTGGACACGGGAACCATCATTCGTTTCCGGCCCGACGAGGAAATCTTTGAGATCAATCAGTTCGACTACAATATCCTGCGTAAGCGTTTCCAGGAATTGGCCTATCTGAATTCCGGCCTGGAGATCGACTTCCGCGACGAGCGTACCCAACAGCGCGAGGTGTTCAAGGTCGAGGGTGGTATCAAACAGTTCGTGCGCGACATCAATGCCGGGTCCGGCGGCGTGCACGAGATCATCCACGGCAGTGGCGAGAGCGACGGCATGACCGTGGAATTCGCTATGCAGTACAACGCGTCGTACAAAGAGAACGTCCAGACCTTCGCCAACAACATTCGCACCAAGGAAGGCGGCACCCATCTTCAGGGCTTCAAGGCCGCCCTGACCCGTGCCATCAACACCTATGTCCAGAATTCTGACCTGCCCAAGAAGCTCAAGGTCAAGTTGTCCGGTGACGACGTGCGTGAGGGCCTGGGTGCGGTGGTCAGCGTCAAGTTGCCTGGCCCCCAGTTTGAGGGCCAGACCAAGACCAAGCTCGGCAACTCAGATGTGGTGGGCCTGGTGTCGACCATTGTCTACGATCGGCTGACCACGTTCTTCCAGGAAAACCCGAAGGACATGAAGGCCATCATTGAGAAGACCGTGGACGCTGCCCGGGCCCGCGAGGCCGCGCGCAAGGCCAAGGACTTGGTGCGCCGCAAGGGCGCGTTGTTCGACAACGCCCTGCCCGGCAAGCTGGCCGATTGCCAGACCAAGAAACCCGAGGAATCCGAGCTGTTCATCGTCGAGGGCGACTCCGCAGGCGGTTCCGCCAAGCAGGGTCGTGATCCGCGCATCCAGGCCATCCTGCCGCTGCGCGGCAAGATCCTGAATGTGGAGAAGACCCGCTTCGACAAGATGCTGGGCAACAAGGAAATCAAGGCCATGATCACCGCCATGGGCGCGGGCATCGGCGTAGGCGATACCGACTACGACAAGCTGCGCTATCACAAGATCGTGATCATGACCGACGCGGACGTGGACGGTGCGCATATCCGCACCCTGCTGCTGACCTTCTTCTTCCGCCAATACGCGGAGCTGATCGAACGCGGCCACCTGTACATCGCGCAGCCGCCTTTGTACCGCCTGCACAAGGGCAAGTGGGAAATCTACATCAAGAACGACGAGGATTACCACCAGTTCCTGATGGATCGCGTGGCCGGAGAGGTGGAGGTCATCGCACCCAACGAAAAGTCCTTCCGCAAGACCCGTCTGGTGCAGTTCATGGACAAGATCAAGTTCCTCTCGGGCAAGGTCAATGAGGCCGATAACATGAGCATTGCCAAGGTGCTGTTCATGACCATGCTCAAGTTCGAGACCAAACTGACCCCGCAGTCCATCGCCAATGGCGAGTGGATCGCCTTTGAGAAGCATCTGACCAAGGCCGGTTTCAGCTCCCTGGTGGAGATGAGCGACGACGGTGTGGAACACCGCCGCTACGTGACCTTCGAGGACCGCAAGGGGCACCGGACGCGTATCGGCGTGGAGTTTTTCAACTCCAGGATCTACAAGCAGGCCTATGACAAGCTTGCCGAGATCAGGGAGCAGTGCGGCGGCCTGGAGCTCAAGCTGGTCTCCAAGGAAGAGCAGAACCTCTATCCCGACCTGTTCGAGCTGTACGAGGCGGTGCTCAACGAGGCCCGCAGGGGGCTTGGGTTCCAGCGCTACAAGGGGCTGGGTGAAATGAACCCTGACCAGCTGTGGGACACCACCATGAACCCCGAAAAGCGGACCATGCTGCAGGTCACCGTGGATGACGCGGCCGAGGCCAACGACCTGTTCATCGCGCTGATGGGCGACCAGGTGGAACCGCGGCGCCAGTTCATCGAACGCAATGCCCTGATGGTAGACGAACTTGACATCTAGAGTGGACCCCAACGCCTGCGGCGGGCCGTGGGGGACACCCCCCTTGGCAGTTCCTCTCACAGTGCGGAAATCTGAAATGATTTCCTCAAAAAAACGAGGTTAGAGAGTGGAATCCACGATCAGCATCGAAAAGGAAATTCAAAAATCCTATCTTGAGTATTCGCTGTCGGTGATCATCGGCCGCGCCATCCCCGATGTGCGCGACGGATTGAAACCAGTGCACCGGCGGATCATGTTCGCGCAGCACGAGCTGGGCAACTCCTATACCCGGCCTTACAAGAAATCCGCCCGCGTGGTCGGTGACGTCATCGGTAAGTATCACCCCCATGGCGACTCGGCGGTCTACGACGCCTTGGTGCGCATGGCCCAGAGCTTTTCGATGCGCGACCCGCTCATCGACGGCCAGGGTAACTTTGGTTCCATCGACGGCGACTCCGCGGCGGCCATGCGTTACACCGAGGCCCGGATGTCGCGCCTGGCCGGGGAATTCCTCTCGGACATCGAGAAGAAGACCGTGGACTTTCGGCCCAACTACGACAACTCCCTGCAGGAGCCCACGGTCCTGCCGACCAAGGTTCCCAACCTGCTGCTGAACGGTTCCACCGGTATCGCCGTGGGCATGGCCACCAACATCCCGCCCCATAACCTGGGCGAGCTGATCGATGCGCTGCTGGTGATCCTGGAGAACCGCCAGTGCACGATTGATGAGCTGCTGGAACACGTCAAGGGTCCGGACTTCCCCACCGCGGGCTTCGTCTACGCCGGTGAGGGTATGCAGGACGCCTATCGCACCGGCCGCGGCTCCGTGAAGATCCGCGGCAAGGTGGACGTGGAGGACCGCAAGAAGGACATGCAGTCCATTGTCATCACCGAGATCCCCTTTGCCCTGAACAAGTCCTCGCTGGTGGAGAAGATCGCCCAACTGGTGCACGAGAAGCGCCTGGACGGGGTCTCCGACCTGCGCGACGAGTCGGACCGCAAGGGCATCCGCATCGTCATCGACCTGAAGAGGGGCGTGATCCCGGACATCGTGATCAACACCTTGTACAAATACACGGCCCTGGAATCCTCGTTCGGCTTCAACATGATGGCGGTGGTCAACAACCGCCCCCAGCTGTTGAACCTGAAGGAGATCCTGACGCACTTCCTGGATCACCGCAGCGAGGTCATCACCCGGCGCACGGTGTTCGATCTGGAGAAATCCGAGGCCAGGGCCCATATCCTCGAAGGCCTGCGCATCGCCCTGGACAACATCGACGAGGTGGTCAAGCTGATCCGTGCCTCCTCGACCCCGCAGGACGCCAAGGACGCCTTGAACGAGCGCTTCGGCCTGTCCGACAAGCAGTCCCAGGCCATTCTGGACATGCGCCTGCAGCGCCTGACCAACATGGAGTATGACAAGCTGGTCGAGGAATACGCCGAACTCTTGAAGACCATAGCCTATCTGAAGAGCATCCTGGAACACAACGATGTGCTGCGCGGCGTGATCAGGGAAGAGCTGGAAAAGCTCAAAGAGACCTTCGTCACCCCCCGCCGGACCCAGATCATCACCGACGACCTGTGCGGCATCGACATCGAGGACCTGATCCCCGACAGCCCGGTGGTCATCACCCTGTCCCGGCGCGGCTACATCAAGCGCACGGACCTGGGCAACTACTCGGCCCAGAAGCGCGGCGGAAAGGGCATCTTTGGGGTGCATACCGCCGACGGGGACTTCATTCTGAACTTCCTGGTGACCTCCAATCACCAGCACCTGATGCTGTTCACCAACAACGGCCGCATGTATCGCATGAAGGTCCACCAGATCCCTGAGGGTGGCCGCACGGCCAAGGGCGCGCATATCAACAACCTCTTGCCCCTGGGCAAGGACGAGTCCGTTGTCTATGCCCTCACGGTGCCCGACTTCGAGCCGGACCGTTACTTCCTGTTCATCACCAAGAAGGGCATGGTCAAGCGCACGGCTACGGAGCAGTACGCCAACTGCCGCACCACGGGCATCATCGCCGTGAACGTCAAGGAAGGGGACGAGCTGTTGCAGGTCACGGAGATCGGCAACGACGACGAGGCCGTGCTGGTCACCAGCAACGGCTTCGCCATCCGCTTCAATTGCCAGGACGCCCGGCCCATGGGCCGGGGGACCGCCGGAGTCAAGGGCATCGCCTTGCGCGGCAACGACGTGGTGGTGGCCGGTGTGGTGGCCAAGGCCGATACGGCCAGCGACATCCTGACCATCTCCGAAAAGGGCTATGGCAAGCGCACCAGCTATGATCTCTATCGCCTGCAGACCCGCGGCGGGAAGGGCATCATCACCATGAAGACCACCCCCAAGACAGGCGGGCTGCTCGGCGCGGTGATGGTGGATCTGTCCAACGAGATCATCCTGCTGACCAGCGAGGACAAGATCATCCGCATGGCCGCAGGCGATGTGCGCAAGGTCGGTCGCGCCACCCAGGGCGTGCGGCTGGTGTCCATGAGTGATGGTGGCAGCGTGGTCGGATTCGACCTGGTGCGGGACGATCAACTGGAAGACCTCGCGATCAGTCCGGAAGATGACTAGAATCGCTTGTGTGCTCCTGGCCCTGACCCTGTGGTCCTGCTCGCCGACGTCCCAGGACGTCATGCTGGGGCAGGCCGAAGAGGAATACGCCGCGGGAAACTATCTGCGGGCCGAAAGCCTGTATGAGAGATATCTCGAGGCCAATCCTCAGGGTGAGGAGCGTTGGGGCGCCTGGCAACGGCTGACGAATATCGCCATGAACGTCGTGGGTGATCAGCGCAAGGCTTCGGCCCTACTGGAATCCGCGTATCTGGAATATGCAGACAACACCGAACGAGCCGCCGGAATCCTCTGGCGGCTCGCTCAGGTGTACACGGACCTGCGTAGTTGGGATCAGGCCACCGAGACCTGGCTCAAGCTGATCGATCTGCGGGGCGGCCCTGCGGACAGGGTCTGGGAAGCGCATTGGAACCTGGGCAAGATTTACCAGTTCCAGGGGCAGTACGCCATGGCCAAGGATTCCATGCTGTCCTGCATGGAGCTTGCTCCCGATGACGCTTCGCGCAGCCGTTGCATGTATGAACTGGCCCAGGCCTTCAGTTTCCTGAAGAACAGGGAGCAGGCCACGAGTTGGTTGGAAAAGCTGCTGGCCCTGGAGGATGCGGAACCCGAACTCAGGGCCCTTGGGGCCTATCTGCTGGCCGAATTGGCCGAGGCCGATGGCGATATTCCCCGCGCTCGGGAATTGCTGGAATCGATCCGCGATAGCTATCCGAATCCCAAGGTTATTGAGGCGCGTCTCAAGCATTTACTGTAGTGAGATGGTTATCACCTGACAGTTGGCCACAAAAGTGAACGTGGTCATGCCGCCCTTGGTTGGGGTACGGCTGGAGTTGCGAAACTTCACCGAAACCTCAAGCCAGGAGAACGTCATGACCACGAGGAAGAAG
>JAHIUW010000009.1 GCA_018816865.1 Pseudomonadota bacterium | reverse complement strand
CCTTCTTCCTCGTGGTCATGACGTTCTCCTGGCTTGAGGTTTCGGTGAAGTTTCGCAACTCCAGCCGTACCCCAACCAAGGGCGGCATGACCACGTTCACTTTTGTGGCCAACTGTCAGGTGATAACCATCTCACTACATAAAGGTAGATAGTCATCCCCCCCTGAACTTGCATTTTTTGAATTTGAGATGAATTAACCATCTAATTAAATTAGAATTAAGAATTAAAAGAATAAAAGAATTAGGGGAACTTTACAGGAAACCATACCTATTTCTCCTTGGACACCCCCCGCAGCAGTTGACACCTCCCAGCCAATCGGGCAGATGGTTCTCATCGTTGAACAACAAGGAGTTTTGATGTTCCGCCAGTTAATGGAGCTTGTGCCAGTCGTTGCCAGAATGAAGGGCAATCAGCAGGCTTAAACGGCTTCCCCACCCGCAATCCTTTGCGGGTCGAAATCAGGGCATCCCAGCCTGTCTGATCTGTGTTTCTTCCGAAGCAGTCTATCGCTGCGCCCTTTCATTTTCGCAACGCCTTCACCATCATGCAGATATCCTGGCCTTTGACCTCGCGTCATGGGCCGGCAAAGTCGATGCTTCCTGCCCGATGCACGCCATCGGTCGCAATACAATGGTGATGAAATGACAAAGAACAAGCAATTCCAGGCAGATACTTCCAACAACCCCACACTGCTCCGCCAACTGGGGTGGGACAGCCACTTTGACCTTCAGGTGGCGGCCGCAAACGCGACCCACACCCATATCGCCCGCGTCATCAGTGTGCAGCGCGGGCTGTTCCTGGTGGCCGACGGCCAAAACGAATGGCTCTGCTCCCCTGCGGGCAAGCTGTTGCATTCCCAAACTGGAGACTACCCCGTCACCGGGGACTGGGTCTTCGTGGACGACTCCGTTGTGAGCGCCGTCATCCCCCGCAAAAACATCCTCTCGCGGGGGGAGTCCGGCGCACGAGGCAGCCGGACAGGGGCAACGACCCGCGAGCAGGCCATTGCGGCTAACCTTGATGCCGTGTTCATCGTTTGCGGATTGGATCGTGATTTCAACATCAGGCGCATCGAGCGCTACCTGGCGTTGATCTACAATTGCGGGCTGCCCCCCGTGGTGGTCCTGACCAAGGCGGATCTGCACGACAACCCGGATTCCTTCCGGATGGAGGTCGAGGACATCGCCTTCGGCGTGCCTGTCGTGCTGACATCCATGCTGGACGACAGGGGCAGAAGCGAACTGGCGAGCCACCTGGGAGTCGGGCGGACCATCGCCATGGTCGGTTCCTCCGGTGCGGGCAAATCCACACTGGCGAACATGCTCTACGGCGACGACATCCAATCCACAGGGGCAATCAGCAGCTACGACGGGAAGGGCCGCCACACCACGACGGCGCGGGAGCTGATCCGCATGCCCCAGGGCGGGATGCTCATGGACAATCCCGGCATCCGTGAAATCGCCTTCCATGAGGATGGCCACGGGGTGGAAAGCGCGTTTGCCGAGATACAGGAATTGGCCGAGAGCTGCCGCTTTGCCGACTGCTCACACCAAAACGAACCGGGCTGCGCCGTTTTGCGCGCCGTCGAGGACGGTGAACTCCTCCCCGACCGCCTGGAAAGCTATCACAAGATGAAGCGTGAAATGCAGTATCTTTTGGAACGTCGCACAAAAAGCGCGGACCGGATTGAAAAGGAACGCTGGCAGGAAGTGGCCCTGCTGGTAAAACAGATCAAGCAACGACCAAAATACAAATAGCCCGAGGGATTCCCGATTCCCTGCCCATAACAATAAAGCCCCCGCTCATGCGGGGGCTTTTCATTTCCTCAACTCCGGCGAAGAGCCCCTTGGGGCATCCATCCCACCCAGCCCTACCAAAGAGAAATGCTCGCCTTTTTCCCTATGATGTCCAATTCATAGAACTCGATGCAAAGCCGCTACGCCGTGCCGCAGCAGACATGCAGGGGAAACAGATACTCTTCCCTGGGGTGGTTCTGATCTGGAGAGATCTCAAGTATACTAATTCTATATGCCACAGTGCTACCTATTTTATATCAATGCGTGACATTAAGGCTTGACGATCTACGTAATTGTACAGGAGAATGGTTGTATTACCAAATGTAATATTTGTGCTGCCACCAGGATTGTACGAAATATTGACATCTTCAATGTCAACTCCACTCAATAACAATCTATCTTCATTTACATTGAAATCTTTAATTTCATCATGACCACTATTGCTGTCGAAAACAAAGACATCCCTTCCATCGCCACCAATCAAATAATCATCACCGGCACCGCCATTCAGAGTATCATTGCCGGTGCCGCCGTCCAGTGTGTCATTATCGGCACCGCCATCCAGAGAGTCGTTACCTGAACCTGCATATATCCAGTCGTCTCCGTTGCCTCCAAAGAAGACATCGTTGCCCATGCGATCAATAAATGAATCATCACCGTCACCGCCAGTCATGGTGTCATTGCCCCTACCTCCAGAAAATGAGTCGTCGCCACTCCCCCCATAAAGGTTGTCATCAACGATCCCCAAAAACTCCCATGTATCGCCACTGATCTTCTGGTTCTTGCCGCCGACCACCATTTCCAGCTCGGTATCGGAAAGCTCACTGCCGGAACCGCGCTGAAAGAGGGCATGCACCTGCTCCGCGCTCACGGGCAGGTCATGGTCTTTGCCCATCTGCATGATGACTTCGATGCGTCCGGCTTCGTCCGAGGCACGAATGATCGAGGCACGCATGGCCTGATCATTCAAAATCAGCTGGTAGAGTTTCGCTTCGTTGGTATTCATGTCTGTATGACTCACGGGTAAAAAGTTGTTTCCTCTATGACGCATCGGTACCGAGAATAGTTTCAAAAAAATCGAGACTTAAAGAAAATTGTGGTCCAGTTTTGTAGCTCCACTTCTTTGTTCGATACGGCACCGCCTGCATACTCAACATCTCCCATCTTCCTCTGCGCCACAACCCAAAAAGACCCCCGCTCTCGCAGGGGCCTTTTTGGCCAGGGCTTTTGTGTCTCTTTCCGAATTTCCGATTCAAAACAATGCCGACTCGGCCAGAATGCAAAGACGCTTTCACTGACCATGGCCCGAGGTCCATGGGACGTGATTCCGGGCAATAGCCGACGGCACTATTTCGCTTTCACGCCTTGCCTGCGCAGCAAAGACGCCTGGAACACGACCCCCACAACGACCAAGCACACATAGACGACCATCCCGAACTGGGGATCGAAATCCACGGCCTGCACGATGAGCGTGGCACCAGCCAGCGAAGAAAGCCCGATGAGCGCCCAGTCAAATATCACATACAACAAAATCGCCCCGATGATGCCCCCGGCGGCAATGAACAACGGCGTGACGGCAACTCCCATCAGGACCATGAGATACGCGGCAATGGTGCTCCCGGCGGCAAAACCGCCCAGGACGATGGCAATGGTCTGAAAAAAGACGGCCAAAAGAGCGCCGATCAATCCAAACGCCAAGGCCACGGCCCAGAGAACCCACTCGGGCTGGAGCCCGAAGTACTGTTGCGCCACCTGTAACCCGGCCACAAAGCCCACGCCGCCCACAAACAGCCAGAACAGTTTGCGCCCCAGCGTCAACATCAACAGACCGATCAGACCATTGAGCATATTCATATTCATCATCGCACCTCGTTTTTCATCGTGCTGGCAACTCCACCGGGAAAAGAACTCCGCGCCAAGGCCCAAGCCTGCAACGCCGCACACGGATCGACGCCCTTACAGCAATGGCGAGAACAGCCTGCCCACGCCCTCAATGATCCCAAACGTGTGCGTTGCCAGTCGTTTTCGGGGTGAGCAATCCGCGTTCAACTCCAGCATCCAGGATTCGAGCCCTTTGATCTGATCAGCATCATACAGGCACAAAGCGATCTCATAGTTCAGCAGCATGCTGCGCATGTCCATGTTTGCCGAGCCTATCATTGCCAAGGTGTCGTCGACCAGGATCGCTTTCGCGTGGAGCATGCTGGGCTCGTAGAGATTCACCTTGGCCCCGGCCTCCTGCAGCCGCGACAGATAGCCTTCCCGTACCAGATCCGCAAAACGGTGGTTTGATTTTTTGGGAATGATGAGGGTCACATCCACCTTGCGATCAACAGCGATACACAACGCCTCCAGCATCAGTTCATCCGGCACGAAGTACGGCGTCACCACCCAGACACGCTGTTTTGCCCTGAAAATCTGTGTGAGGATCGCATTTCGCAAGGAATCGTTGCGAACATCCGGACCGCTTGCAACCAACTGGGTGACGCCATTGGCCTGCGCTTGTCGCGCCGGGGGAACCGTGGGGTGCTCATTGATCGAGGTCTTGCTTGCAAATTCCCAGTCAGACCGGAACACATGGAGCAGATGATCAATCACGGGACCTTCGACCTGCAAGGAGAGGTCCCGCCAGCGGTCGGCGGAGTCTTGCGGGCCCATGTATTCCGAGGCGAGGTTCATGCCCCCGATGATTGCCTTCTGATGGTCACAGATGACCATCTTGCGATGATTGCGCAGATTGGCCCGCCCACGGAAAGGCCAATGAATCATCGGCATGAAATAGGCCACTCTGCCGCCGGCCTCTATCAGCGGCGACAGATACCCTCTGGAGATTCTCACTGATCCCAGGGCGTCCAGCAGCAGGCAGACGTCAAGGCCATCTCTGGCCTTCTGCGCAAGGGCGTTGATGATGGCGCTGCCGGTTTCATCCTTTCCCAGAATAAATGTCGCGATCAAGACGGAGTGCCGGGCCTGGGCAATGAGCTCCAATATCGACCGGAAGGCCTGTTCACCGCTCGGCAGGAGGATGACTTGGTTGTGGGCCAAGGCGGGGAATATCCCCTCGCGGGGCGCGAACAGGCTCATCCCGTTGGGGTGCGCAACGCCATAGTCATCAGACGTGGCCGATGATAGTTCCCGTTTCGCATCAGCCTTGCGAAGCATTTTACGCCCGCCGAAAATCAGATACAGCGGCACCCCCGCATAGGGGATGAAAATGATGGCCATCAGCCAGGCAAGGGTGCTGGTCGGCGATCTCCGTTCCCTCAGGATGTGGGACAACAACAACACGGCCAGAATAAACCCGAGGGTGGGCAGAAGGTAAACAAACAGCCAATTGAAATTCATAAGGTTCAATTCCCCTCAAAGAAAACTTAAGAGATTGTTCCTTGAATTCTGGGCAATTCTCAGGCCATGCGGGTTGAATATAGCTGAGCTGCACCAATCCGCAAGACGTGATCCTGCGCCACGATATCGCCTTGGGAACCCCCAGGATTTGCACCGCGAGTCCCTTATTGTACCCGGTTTTCACCAGCAAAAGAAATGGGGGCAACACAATGAAGAAAAGGGGACAGCCCCTTCATTTTTGCGTTCGTTTTATGCAGTGCCTCTTCCATACTCAGCCTCTCCCCCTGCCACACAAACGAAAAGCCCCCGTTCTCGCAGAGGCATTCTATCTTCATATTCTCAACAGCAACGACTGACAGCTGGCTGGCGTCCTGCCCGTGCCCGCCAATGTTGATCTGACAACATCACGAAGTATGCCAGAGGCTGTAACCATTGCACTAAAAAGACAATGAGCTCGACTTTTTCCACAACTGGAGTTAACAATCGAAGCCATAGAACATTTTTACCGAGAACAGGCCATGAAGATAGAACAATGATCTCGACAATTGTGCAGCCATAGAAGCTTTACAATCAGCCAATCAATTGCAGCCCGACTCATCTCTCTGAAAAATTCTTTGCTGGAGAGCTATTGAAAATGAAAGAAAACATTGTTGGTATCCCTGTTCCGGCGCACATCACCCCGCACAATTCAAAATTAAACTTCGGCCCGGCAACAGGGGCGTGGATTGCAAAGGTCATCAGTGAAGGAGGGATTCAATCCTACGAGCGCCCCACCCTCGCGGCGATCATGGCGCTTATGGAATATCACGGAAGTACAGTTCAATTCGTTGATGTGGGCGCGAACATCTTCATCTACCCTCTTGTGGCCCGTGCCGTATTCGGACTCGAGCCGGAAATCATCGCTTTTGAGCCGCATCCACTGCTTGTCAAAATCGGATTGAAGCTCATCAAGACCAATCAACTTCCATTCCGCATCGTCGGCAAAGCAGTTGCAGATAAAGACGAAGAAGGTATTCTCTACCTTTCCGCAAAGGCCGACACATCAAATTCACTGGTCAAAGGGTTCAGGGAGGAACTGGGACAGGTCAAGGTCGATATCGTCTCTCTCGATACCTACTTCGAAAAACATGAGGGCAACATCTCCGTCATCAAGATCGACACAGAGACCAATGAGCCTGCCGTTTTAAAAGGTGCTGAGGCACTCATAGAAAAGCACAGGCCTTGGATTATCTGTGAGGTCCTGTATGGAATTACAGAAGAACCACTCATGGAAGTCATGGAAAAGCACAAGTATGAATACTACATGCTTTCAGAAGACATGGATGAAACATGGGAGCCTAGGACAAAAATCATCGGCGACAGGAAATACATCCTCAGGGATTGGCTCTTTGCCCCACGTGAAATCGACGAAGACATCAAGACCCTCTACAATAACTGGATCACAGCCTTGCAACATTGAACAACAACCCTTAGCACCGGCAGCGACTTCAAACCAATCAATTTCCATGGAGAAACAGGGCAAACCCCCCTCCCCTGCCCGAGCCCTTTGCCTTGGGCGGAGTGCCCCCAAAAGGCCCATCCTGCACCCCCGCTTCCCCACCCACAAAAAAGCCCCCGCTCTCGCAGGGGCTTTCCATATTCTTGAATGCAACGTTTATCAGCTGGCTGGCGTCCTGCCCGTGTTCGCCGGTGCGGATGCGGGTGTACCCCCCCCCCGCTAAAAACCACCCCGCGACGCGCCATGGTAATGGCACCCGGCACAGCCCACCTTCCAGTCATGCTTTTTGCCGTGGCATGAATTCTGGCAAAAGCTGAGCCAGGCCGCATCGCTCGTCGAGGTGACCTCGACGTTCTTGCCGTTGACCGAGGACCGCAGCAGATAGATATTGATGGGCGTACCATGGGGCTCATGGCAATCCAGACACCCCAGGATGACGTTGTTGCCACTCACCACGGAGTAAGGCATTTGCAGCCTGCCTGCCGAACCGTCATAGACCCCGTGGGCGTCGGGGGTCACCGAGCCTGTCGCGGCGGTCCAATTGATCTTGCGCAGATTCCTGGGGCCGTTGGGCAGCATGGGATTCTGACTGTAGATGGTGTTGTAGTCGTTGTGGCAATCGGTGCACAGCCGGTTATAGTCGGGCAGATTGCTGCCATCCTGCACGCTGTTGTTGGCTGGCTCGAACCTGTCTGTCCGGCCATACCAGTAGGGTGCCTGATACCAGCCCACAGCGCTGGCCCGCTCCGAACTGTCATCCCCCCACAGGTTATCCGGGTCCGAAGGCCGGGTCACTGCCGTCCCCAAGAGACCAGCCGAGATGGACACCGGATAGTTGCGTTTCACCAGATGCGGATTGTGGCAGGCGTCGCAGGGATTGATGTCCGCGGGCAAGGACCAGGGGTTGTTCTGCGCGTCATACATGGTCTTGCCAAGCACCTGGCTGACAATGCTGTCCAGATGGTGCGACGAGCCGGACGAGGTGTGCGAAAAGGCCGCCGCGATGTCCGGGTCGTAGGTGCCTGGAGTGGAATTACCACCGAAATTATACGTGTAGCTGCGGTTGATGGCGATGCCCCCCACCTGGTTGCCGCCCGAACCCGTATGGCAGGTGAAGCAGAAGTTTTCGGTCTGGCTGACGTGATTGGTGTCGTAAAGCAGGTAGGCATCCGGACCGCCCGAGGGGCTTGGCTCGCTGCCGTCGATGCTGGAGTGCTGCTCGTGGCAATGGGCGCAGTTCCCGCGCGTGTACTGCGTGACCTCGGAGCGCAGCACCCCGTAGTTCGCATCGCCGTGGGCCGAATCCATATAAGGCCCTGCCCAGGCGACCGCCGCAAGGGTGCACAGCCCTGTGGCCACCAGCCAGATCCATCCCACGCGCATCCGTCCTCCTCTCAATTCTTTCTGGTATGACATACACCGCACCCCGACAGCGACGTTGCAAGGTCACCGCTGCGGTAGTCCCAGCGCATCATCTTGTAGTAGGGGCTGGCATGCGCCCGGTGGCAAGACAGACACATCACCATGTCCGAACCGGGATTCACCGTCGGGCTGGCCGCGCCACCCAAGCCCGCCCGAGCCACCGGCACCAGAGGATCATAGACGATGAACGCAGCGTACTCGCCCCCGGCCGGGATCACCGCATCCGAAGGATGACGTATCCAGGGTGAGCCACCTGCCCCGGAGGTGTTCTGCTCATGGAAATTGCCATGGCATCCGGCGCAGAAACCGCTCATGGTGTTGCCCTCCCGGGCCATGGCCTGGGTGTCCGTTTTGTCTCCGCTGCTGCCCAGGTACTCGTTGTGGTCCGAGGAAGAAGTCGTGCGCTCCCAGTCATCATCCTCAAGCCCCGACACCCCATACCCGTCGCCGGTTTCGTGCCCGGCGAGAAAACGGTACCAGCCCTGCTCGGCACTGTTCACCACCGGCCCCGAGTCGTCCTTGTGGTGCCAGCCCGTCACCGAGGGCGACAGGCTACCGGAGACCATATGGCAACCGGAGCAGGCCGCCCGGCCATTGAGGAACCCCGATCCCGTGTACGGCCGATCAAGATTACTGTGGCAGGAGTCCCCTCCGCAGCCCACCGTATTGCCGGGGGCCATGCTCAGCGAGGCGTCGGAGCCCATGACGTTGTGGCCATTGGCGTCGTCCTGGCCCGCCCAATAGAAATTCCCTGCGGCCAAGCCCTGATGCGTGGCTCCGCCGTCCGACGAGGCCCCGTAATCCGGCTCCGAGGTATTAAGCACAATGGGTGCACCCGTGGTCGCGTCCCGCCAGGTGCTGCCATCCAAAGCCGAATGACAGCCCAGGCAGTCCGTGACCAGCAGATTGGCGTTCGGGTCGGCCTTGGCCTCATAGCCGCTGCCCGTGAATCCATAGGCCATGGGGGCCGCGCCCTGGCTGTTGTGCATGGTATGGCAGTCGGAGCACGGCCCGGACACCCGAGCCCCAAGTCCCGGTGCAAAAACCAACAGCCACAGGCCAGCCACACAGGCCAGCCACCATGCTGCCGTTGCTTTGCACCTGGGCCTGCGCATTACCGCTCCTGCTCAAACACACTCACCCGCTCATTCTGCCTGTCCACCACGAACAATTGACCCGCGCGATTCCTGAAGAGATAGGAAGGAAAGTGCAGCCTTCCCTCGCGCCAGCCCTCCCTGGAAAACTCGTGCAGGAACGTCCCCTGGGCCGAAAACACCAGGACCTTGCACCTGTGCCGATCCAAGACATGGATCTGACCGCCGGAGGCCACGGCAATGCTCACGGGAAAAGCCAATTCCCCCGTGCCCCGACCACGCTCTCCGAACCGCGCCACCAGCCGCCCCGAGAGATCATAGACACACACGCCTCCCTTGAGGGCGTTCACCGTGAACACACGCCCCCCGGTGACCTTCACGTCACGCAGCCCTTCCCCGTCGGGCACAGGTATGGCGCGCCTATATAGCCGATCCGCCCCGAACACCAACACCCGCTGGTTGGCCCCGTCGGCCACATACAGGTTGTCGTCCTCGTCCAGGGCGAGGTTCACCGGGTGCACCGGATTGATTCCGCGTACGCTCCCCATATCCAGGGGGATCATGGTCTTGCCCTGCATGTCCACGGCCAGCACCACGCTCTCCCCGGCCTGGATGACATAGAACCGGCCTTGAACGTCGCGCACCAGAGCCGAAGGCGCACTGAGCCTTCCGCCCCCGTCGAACTGCGACACATAGGCGAATGACTCGTCATACGACAGGATTCGGCCACCGGTGGTATCGGCCACGTACAGCCGCTTGCGGCCCTCATCGTAGAACACGCCGCCCAACAGCCCGAAGGCGCCGGTTTCGGCGGAACGGACCACGGACACCAGATGCTCGGGCGCGGAGCCGCGGGCCAGCAGGGAGCTGGGCGCGGCCAGCGCCAGAATCAAAACCAGGGTAATCATGCGCATTGGCATATGTTCCATCCTCACTGCGGGGGACAGCATCAGTATCCCTTGTGGCACTGCAGGCACAGGTCCTTCTTCCTGTCGAACCGCAGAGCAAAGGGATAGGGGCTGCCCATCAGATTGTGGCAGGTAATGCACGAGATATCGCGCTTGGAGCGCGGGTCCACCGTGTCTTCGCCAATGGGATGCGTGAACTCGGCATGCCGCTCATGGCAATTGGTGCAGACACCCACTTCTCCCTTGTCGAACAAGTGAGGCTGGTCCGAGCCGTGGGGAGTATGACAGCTGGTGCAGCGCCCCTCCGCCACCAGCGGATGCTTATGCGTTGCATTGGCTCCCCGCACAAACTCCGCCGTGTCGCTATGGCACTCCAGACACATCCGCTCCTCGCCCGAACGACGGAGCTTGCCGCGTTCCGAGGCATGCGGCCCGTGACAGTTCAGGCAATACACACCCTGCCCCGCATGACTGACGATCTTGCGGAAGCTCTCGGCCTCGCCCTCATGGCAGCGCAAACAGAGTTGCGCCCCCTGTTGCCTGAGCGCACCGCCGCCGGAGGCCTGTTTGTGGCAGGCTCCGCACTGGCCGCGCGCGAAAGGCTCGTGACGATCGTCCATGAGCAAGGCCTTGCGCGGTGAACTGTGCGGGCTATGGCAGGACACGCAGTCGGTGTCTGCGACTGAGTAGCCCCGATGCGCGCCCTTCTTTTCGCCCGCATCGGCATGACAGCCCTTGCACAGTGTTTCCCGCGGTTTATCAAGCATTCCCGCGTATTTCGACGTATGCGCCTGATGACAGCTCAGACAACTCCCCTTGCGCACCGGCGCATGCAGATTCCCCTTGGCGATCCGATCCTTGTCGTGGCAGCCAAAGCACAGTGCGTCCTGTTCCGCCAGCAGCATCCGCTTACGACCCGAGGCATGCGGATCGTGGCATTTCAGACAATCCCCCGTGGCATAGGGAGGGTGTTCAACACCGTCCGCACCCCGCCCTCCGCCGTTGTGGCAGCTCAGGCACAGTTCGCGCGGTTCCGCCTTGAGCAAATGTCCATATTTGGAGGCATGCACCGTGTGGCAGCCGTCGCACTTCTGCTTCCGAAAAGGCTCATGCGCATTGGCGCTGGCCATCTCCTGCTTCAATTCGGGATGGCACGAGACGCAGCCATCCGTGGGTCCGACCCCTGGACGGGCACCCGACGCCCAAGGCACGAGCACCCACAACACGAGCGTGGCCACGACCACCACCCACAAAGGGATGCTCCAACTCAGTTTCATGGACATCTCCCGTCCTCCTCTCCAATCGAAGGCATCATTTGTGGCAGTCGGAACACACGCCCTCCTTGAACGGCTCGTGCAACACCGGCTGCAACAAGGCCTTGGTCTGTGCCGCATGCGGGGCATGACAGCCGGTGCAATCGGAACCCGTGCTGTCCACTCCGCGATGGCTCCCGGCCATACCCTTGGCGGCATGGCAGGCCTCGCAGACCTCGCCGCCGGGAGCGGACAGCAGCCCGGGAACGTTCGAGGCATGGCCACGGTGACAGGACAAACAATCGCCGTCCTGAGCTGGCTTGTGGCGGTTCTTCCCAGATTCCAGGCTCTCCTTCACGTCTTCGTGGCACGACAGGCACAGTGGGCCGGGTGGCCTGTTGAGCCGCTGCAGCACACCGTTGCCATGCGGGGTGTGGCAGGCCGTACACCGCCCCCCGGCAAAGGGTTCATGCACAACGGCTTGGGCCTGATCCTGTTGACGATCGTGGCAACGAGAACAGATCTCCGACACCGGGCTCACCAGTTGAAAATCCTGATCACTGGCGTGGCTGTCATGACAGGTATCGCATTGGCCCTTGCTGAAGGGGGCGTGGCCCTTGCCTTCGGAATCCAGTTTCATGTCGGCGTGACAGTTGAAGCACAGCTTGCCCTGCGCCTCGTTGAGCAGTCCCCTGCGCTGCGCGCTGTGTGGGCTGTGGCAGGACACGCACTGTCCGAGCCTGACCGGGGTATGCACGTTGACCTTATCGAAGCGCATCCGCTGCTTGGGGTGGCAAGAATAGCATTGCTCGTCCTCTGGAGCCTTGAGCACGGCCTTGTTGTTCGAGGCATGTGCATCGTGGCAGTCGAGACAGGCCCCGGCCTTGACCGGGGCGTGAACCACGGCCTTGGTAAAGGCCTCGGCTTCGTGGCAACGCGAGCACAAGGCCGCGCCTTGGGCTCGCAGGCCATCGCTGTTATCCGAGGAGTGTGGTTCGTGACAGCCGGTGCAGTCCCCCGTCTCCACGGGTGTATGACGATGGGTCTGCCCCAGGCGTTCCTCGGCCTGGGGGTGGCAGGAATAACAGAGCGCCCCTCCGGGTAGCCGCGCCTGGGCCGGATTGTCCGAGGCATGGGGATTGTGGCAGGCCAGACATCCGTCCCGGTCCTGTGCGCCATGGGGTTTGCCCCCCTTGCGCATCACCGCGTCGCCATGGCAACCCAGACAATCCCCGACCCCGGGCTTGAGGGCCGGGGACCCTCCACCAGCGGACGGTTCATGGCATGAGGCGCAATCCCCTTCCCCGAATGGCGCATGCACCTGTTCCCTGAGCAGGCCTTGGCCAGAGGAGGAATGCGGGCTGTGGCAGGTGATGCAGGAATCCCCCGGAGGAGTGAACCCGCCGTGGGCTGCGACGAAAGCCTTCTCCCCGAAGGCATGGCAGGAACCGCAGGCGTCCTGTCCCCCGGACTTCAACAGCTTGCCGTGGTCCGAGCCGTGTACGTCATGGCACGCCGCACAGCCGCCTTCATCCAGGGGACGATGGCGCACGGCGCGTTCAAACGGTTCCCGATCATGGCAGGAAAAACACTGTGCCTGCTCGCGTACCAGGGCCGGACGCGCTGCTGCGTGGGGATCGTGGCAGGACAGGCAGCCGCCCTCGGCCACCGGGGCATGCGGATTCTTCCGGTCCGCCGCGCCGCGCTTGTCCGCATGGCACTCCACGCACAGGGCCTCGCCTCCGGCGCGCAGATACACCCCGCCCACGATGCCATGGGGCTTGTGGCAGGCTGCGCAATCACCCTTGGCCACCGGGGAGTGCACGTTCCCGATGGCCGTATAAGCCGCGAGTTCGGGCTTGTGGCAATCCACGCAACCCGTGCCGATGCCTCCGGATATGGCCCTGGATTCCTTCCGGCAGGACACGGTGCCACTCCACACAAACAACAACAGCACGATGCCGACGACTGGCAGTGCACGTCTCATGGTTCACCCCTTTCCGATTGCGCGGCGGCTTCCGGCGTCTCCTTCCAGAAGGCCTCCTCCAGACTCTCCAGCACCCCGCTGTGCAGCACGATGTGCGCCCGTTTGCGCAGGGCTTGGGTATATTTTTGCCGGACCTCGGCGTACTTCTGCTCCAGCACTCGGCGGCGCAAGTCGAGCAGGACCTCCTCGTAGGGCATGACCGTGCATCCGCGCCGGTCTCGCAGCTTAAGCAACACGTGATCCCTGCCCAGGACAAGCACCTCGCTGATTCCACCTTCGGGCAGGTCGGCCAGGGCTTGACGGAACACCAAGGGCAGTCTGTCCTCGGACACCCAGCCCTCGCCGAGGGTGGAGCTTCCACCCAGCCGTCTCGCGAGGAAGCCAAAGACCGCCCCCCGGTTCAATTCATCCAGCGCCGCCAGAGCCAGATCGCGCTCCTTGAAGCGCAGTTCACCCAGTCGAACCTGGCAGCCCCGGGTATAGAGGTCGCTATGGCTCCCGTAAAATTCTCTGAGTTCCCCGTCCTCGGCTTGGGCCAACGGCAGCAACACCTGCACCCGGAAGGTCTCCAGCAGCATTGCGCCGCGGCGCAGGGCCACGGCCCGTTCAAGGTCCTGACGCCCGGCATAGTCGCGGCCCATGGCCTCGCGTCCCACAAGCGCATTGGTCAGCAACGCCTCGAGCACGCGCTGCTTAGCGTCCTCCAGCCACTCCTGGCGTTCGGCATCCGTCCCCGCCCGCTGCAACATACGCTCTGCCTTGGCATATTCACGTCCCAAATCAGACATGAAATCGGCCATGGAAACGACCTCGCCATCCACCTCAGCCAAAGCACGCAGGTCAACGTCACGCGGCAGAGGCAGATTCACGGCCTGCAGCCGCTCGCGATGGACCACCACCTCGTAACGCTCCCGCAACTGAGCCACAAAGGCATCGGCCAGGGCCTTTTCACGTTCCTTGCGCAGGGTCTTGGCGATGCGCTCGCGGATGCGCTCGGGCATGTCTTCGCCGGGCGCAAGATCCACCCCCAGGGACGCAACATAGCGCTCACGGATGGCGGCATCATCCACCTGCACCCGGTCAACGACCTCCTCCCGATACAACTCGAGAATGGACTGGTCGCGCACAAAAGCCCGCATTCTGGTGCGGAACTCCTGTCCGGCGTCCAGCCCCATGTCTGCGGCCTCCTGGATCAGCAACCGCTCATCCACCATGGAATCCACGATGTCGTTCACGCTCAGTGAAGCCCCGCCGTCCGAAGGACGCATCTTGGGCTTGGCGCGATGGATATCGCGCACCCGCAGCTCGATATCGTCCACCTCAATGACCTGTCCGTTAACCTCAACGGCCACGGCAGCGGCGCAGATCTTGCCTGGAAAGAATATCGACCATGCCAGGGCCAGGACCGCAGCAGCCGCTCGTACCTTCACGCCTCGCATCTTTGCCTCCAGTTCATTGCGTCACACCAGGGGGGAACAGATCGACAACCTCGACGGCCATGCGCCGAGCCAATTCACCGCTCGTGCGCACCCTGCCGATATCCAGCACCAGGGCGTAGTCGTCGCCGTGCCGCCGATGCCGCACCATACAAAGAATCTCACCGGTGCGGGCATCCACCAGACGCAAGCTCACCGCCACCTCGGGAACCGCGTCCCAGCCGACACCCTCGACATCACCATAGTCATCCACCCTCCCGAAGAGCACGGCATCGACGCCCAGACTGCGGCGCATGCGGGTCAGGGTCTCCTTATCAATTCCTTTGCGGGCCAGGATGCGACGATCGAGGAGGAACGTCTTGACGTTGCCGTAATGCTCGACCGCGTAGCCGCCCCGAGCCACCAGGCCAGCGATGAAGGCCGCCGTGACAACCGAGCTTGCCTCGGAATCGGTGGTGCCGTTTTCAAAGGGAAACACGGCCACGGTCCCGATGCCACAGTCCTCAAGCCCTTCGCGCAGATACGTGTCAGGCTGCGCGGCGCAGCCTGACAGCAATACAACTGAAACGCAGGCCAGACGCACCCACACCGCCCAGACATCAGAAATCGTCAACCCACACCTCCCGCTTTTCCGGCCTGAGATCCATCTCCTGCAGTTGTGGCTTGCGCGGGATCAGCGGGGAGAGATCCACCCGCTGCCTGTTCCCGGCCAAGTCCCAGACCTCCAGGGAATACGCCATAGCCCCTTCAGGAGCCTCTATTGTCGCGGGGGGTGTCTCCCGGCCATGCAGTTCAACCAGCACCCCATCAAGCCCAAACAAGGTCAAGCTCCAGCGGTGCACCTGACCTGAAGCCCCAGGGTCCAGGGTCAGCACCCGGGCCCCATCAGCTTCCACCAAGAACACCTCCACCTGGGGAGGGGTCGTATCCACGACCATGCGCTGCACGGAGGTGGCGGTGCTGTTCCCGGCGCGGTCAGTGACCGTGAGGGTGCAGGCGTATTCTCCGTCAGGAAGGGCGCGGCCCTCGTCGTCCTCTCCGCGCCACACAAAAAATTCCGGAAGCAGACCGCGGCCCTCCTCGAAGCGCACCGTGGTGTCCGCGGCATCAGCGATGCGCACCGTCCA
This sequence comes from Pseudomonadota bacterium, assembly GCA_018816865.1. GTDB lineage: Bacteria > Desulfobacterota > Desulfovibrionia > Desulfovibrionales > Desulfovibrionaceae > Desulfovibrio_Q. The sequence continues at coordinate 103,544 of JAHIUW010000009.1, read as the reverse complement.
GCTGCGGATATACAAAGACTCCCCGACCTCGGGTGTAAACAGAATGCGGTCCAGCACTCCATCATTATTGGGCGAAAGCAGCCTGCCATTGAAATGCACACTCAGTGGAGGAGGACTGTTGTCCACGGTGAGCATGGCATCGGTGTCCACCGTGACCAGCCTGTTCCAGGCATCAGTGACATAGATACGGACCGGATAGCTTCGTTCCACCAGTGGTGCGAGCAGCTCTCCGCTGAAATGCCCGTCGCCCTGTGCCTGCAGCTCGATTTCTCTGTCCAATAGATAGGCGCGCACCTGACGTAACGGTTCGCCCCCGGGCTTGATTTCCACCACCAACCTGGTGGGTTGGCCTCCCCGCAACACCTCGGGCTGGAATCCCGCACGTGCAATCTCGAAATCCGGCACGGAGGAAGTGAGCACGGACATCTCTCCGGGCACAGAGTTCAGCAGATCCTCCACAAGACGTTGCAGCAGGACCTCCATGATCTTGATTCGCCCCAGGCCGAGCACCGTGGCGTAATCATCACCGCTGGCAGAAACACTGCCAGCCCAGACAACAGAGGAACCACCGCACTCCACCATCTGCGCCGTAACGGTGCCGCGGGGGACGTCCCCGCCCGCGAGGTGGGCCTGCCCCACTACCAAGGCGTCCACCCCCAGTTCCACACCGAGCACCCGCAACGCCGCGCGATCCATGAATTCAGCACGACGGATACGATGCAGGACACGGAACTGCTCCAACCGGTTCTGCGACACCACACTGAACCCACGATTGGCAAAGGCAGCACCCACAAAATCCGTAACATCGACCAGACGGCCCTGGTCGGCAAAGACACCAAAGGGCATCACGGCCAAGCGTCGCACCCGCCCCTGCCCGACCGGCTCCACGGCCATGGCGCACACAGGCAGCCACAGCCACAGCGCCAGCCACAGCGCCAGCCACACGCCCCAGGCTACGCAGCACGGCCCCACACTGTCGCTACATGCCCGCAAGGCCATCGCGCAGTTCCTTCGCCCGTTTCCGAGCCAAGGAGTCCGGCATCTCACGCTTGCCTCCGAACAACGAAGCAAACATCTCCACCACCACATCACGGCTCAGATCGGTGCGACTCTGCTTGCCGATGCCAAACAATCGATCAAGCACCGTGGTGCTCTTGAGACTGTGGGTCGCCTCCCAGAGAATGGTGCCGGTATTGGCGTCAAGCAGACGCAAGGAAACGCAGACCTCGGAATAGCCATCACTGCCCTTGCTCGACTGCCCATATTCCTGCACCGCGCCCACCAGAAACGCCTGCACTCCGAGGCGACGTCCGGCAGCTTCAGCCACCTTGTGGCTGATGGTGCCTTCGTCCTTGCCGTAGCCTTCACCGCGCAGCACCTTTTCAACCTCACCAAACTCCACCACATCCACACCGCAGCGGAGCATCTCGGTGGACACCACATGCATGACCTTTTCCTCAGCAAATTTCTCCTGAGTCAGGTTCTTGAACGGCACGATTGCCACCGAACGGACATAGCTCAGGTCCGCATTGGGATGGACATAATTCATGGGCTTGGCGCATCCCGTCGGGAGTATCAGCGCCAGGGCAAGGCCCACGGGCAGCGCCCATGTCCGACGCCCCAGGGTCTGAATGAAACCAGCAAATATCTGCATCGCAACACCTCTAAAACTTTGCGGACAAGTCCATGGAAAACTGCTGCACCTCTGTCAGGATATCCCCGTGGTGGGTGCTCCAGTCGTAGCCGAACCTCAGGTTGAGCATCCGACTCAGGGTCCATGCCAGGTCCGCATTGAACACTTTTTTCTTGTCGCCATTGCGCTCCATGGACCATCCGGTATCCAACTGAAGCTTCTTTGTGAGCAACCAACTGAGACTGCATTCCTGCTTGGTGGTCTCCTCGCCAGTGAGATGATCCTGATCAAGGCTGTACGACCCCCGCAGGTAGACCTCGCGCGAGGGTCGGTAGTACATGGACAGCTTGCTGAACGACGTTCGCCCCCGGGTCACCAGCGAAGCCTGCTCCGTCTCGGTCCAGCGCATGTCGTGGATCAGGTCCATGGTGAGGCTGCGCGTCAGTTCCAGGCGCAGATTGGTGTCCATATTCCTGGACGTGGTCAGGGAATCGGTCTGCATGTTCTCGCTCATGGACACACCGCTCTCCACATCCAGTTGGGCGCCCTGTCTGAGCAACGCGCCCATGTGCATCTGGGCGATGTTGTTGCTGGACACGATTGCCGCCCCCTCGCGCAAATCCACATGATTCATGGACAGGTCCATATCCAGCCTGTCCATGGGCTGGGCCGCCAGATTCGCCAGGTAGGAGTCCGTCGTCCTGTCCAGCTCCCCGGTCTGGGTCTCAAGCCGCCGCTGATACTGCCCCGTGGCCGTGACAGACGAGCCAAGCTCACGGATCACCCGGACTCCGACGTTATGAGTGTCACGCTGCTGCTCTTCCGCGCCCGCCTCTTCCATGCTCCTGATTGCGCTCATGTCATAGGACAGCTGCACCCAATCCCTTGGCCGGTAGTTCAGGCTCAACTGGGCGTTCTTGGTCACGGACAGGTCATCGCCCGTGGACCCCGGTGCGCGTGTCTCGATGGAATAGGCTTCGAGTTCGGTAACGTGGATGGGGGAAACAGTGGCGTCATTGGTGACGTTGACCACCTTGAGGTAACGCTTCTTCACCCCGGGCACGGTGATGGCGAAATAATTTTTTTCGTCGTCGTAAGCGAAGCTGGCGGAGGCACTCACCTGCGACCAAAACACGCCATCATCGCTGGAGTACAGCGCCCAGGTGAAGTCTCCGGGAGTGAACGTCACGTCGGTGGTGTACAATCTGAGCTCGTCCACCTTCGTAGCCCGATTCAGGTCCAGGCCCAGGTTGCGATCCGTATTTCCGGCTCCACCAATATTGCTGCCCGTGCTGGTCATCAGATCACCGTCGATGAGCGCAGGTAAGGGATTCAGGGAGATGCCCACGCCGGGGGTGGAGTCCCGGCCCAGACCCGCCAACGCCGCGACCTGTTTCGCTATGTCATAAGGTGTGTCGCCAACGATGGTTTCGGTCTCGTTGACCGTATGCGTATAACTGCCCGCAACGTCCAACGTATCATCCAGGTACCTGTCATTAAAACGCAACCAACCCTCGTTGGCCGTGTAGTTCTGACGCACCTCGGCCGCCAGATCCCTGGTCTCTCTGAGCCGCAGACTATAGCCCACGTTCAGGGAATCCAGCAGTTCGTGTTCGATGGTCCAAAACAAATCGTCCTTCAGGGTGTCTGTACTGCGCACGGGCAGCGAGTCGAAATCCCTGTCCTGGCGGTAGGATATCCTTGTACGGGTATGTTCCAAGGCCGAAGTGGCAAGATCCAGGTTCCAGGATTCGGTGGTGCGACGGTCCTCGTTGGAGCTCATGGTCAACCCATCCACCCCCTTCTCAACAAGGCGGTAGCCCACGTTTCCGTTCATGACATCGCTGCGCAAAGTCAGTCTCAGCTCGGGAATCTGTGAAGTAGACTTGCGTTCGTTGTTTTCCAGTTCGCTCAAGTCGAAACTCCCGGTAAAATTCACACTCGAGGTGATGTCCTTACTCAACCGCAATTTGTAAAGCCGCAAGAAACTGCTGTCGATGTATTCCTCATCCCCGGACTTGATTTCCGTGATGCGGTAGGAGAGTTGCAATGCCCCGCTGATTTTGTCTTCCCCTGTCGCCCGCTGGGGATAGAGCAAGATCACCACCGCCAACAGCAGACACCACGTGGCACCCCTTTCGGCCATCCGGCCGTATGAGGAGATCGGTGTCCGCACCGAATTCATTCGTCAATGACCACAACGCCATAGGGTCTCCTGCCCACCTGCATCACGGTCTCGACTTTGCGCATGGTGGCATCCAGGACCACTAACTCGTCGGCCTCCGTGCAGACCACGTAGAGCTTGCGATGCACCGCATCCAGCCCCATATGCCCGGGGCCGGCATCCATCGAGACCCTCTTGGCCACGGAACGCGTGGCGGTCCGCACAAAGGTCAGCTCTCCAGCCAGAGGGGCCGTCATGTAGACCATACCGGACAGCCCCTGCAGCAGACGCCCACCACGACTCCCTGCAGGAACAAGGCCCGTGGTGGCGTAGGTCGACAGGTCCACGACCCACATGGTGGACGATCCGGCATCAGTGACGAACAACGCCCCATCCGCAACGGCCAGTCCTCGGGGAGCTTGGCCCACGGCTACGGTCCGCACCACCTGCAGGCTGTTGCCGTCAATGACGGTCAAAGTACCCGAACCGGTATCGGCCACATACACCCTGTTACGATCCGTATCGAACACGATTCCACCTGGATCGCGCCCCACGTCCACCACAGTCACGATTTGGCCGGTGGTGGTATCGATGACCGCGACGCAGTCCGAATCCGGATTGACGGCGAACAGCAATAACCCGTCACGGGACAAGGCCAATTCCGTGGGGGCGCGTCCGAGGTTGCCGAAGGTATCCACCACGCACCCTGCGGCCACGTCCACCACCGAGATGCACCGCCCGCCGTGACTGGCGACATACAGTCTGTCGCCATCCGGGGAAGCAACGATACCCATGGGCGACGGCCCCACCGCGATGGACCCCACCACCAAGCCCAAAGAACGGTTGACCACCGTCAGTGACGCATCATCGACGTTGGTCACAAACGCCAGAGAACCAGCCAGATCAACCCGCTGTTCCCGGACCGCCAGTGCAGGCGAGAAGCCCAGCGTTTCGCGCAACGACGACCCTGCAGACCACTGGACGAACAGCGTCCGACTACGGCCCGAATCCAGACTGAAATCTATCTCAACCAGGGTCCTGCCCTTGGAGTCCTGCAATTCCAGGGGCATCGACACACCCTCGCACTCCACGGTAGCCCAGCTTACGTGCCACTCCATGCCCACGTACCTGCCCGGTGCCATCCTCGACACAGCCAACCGCCGTCGCCCACCACCATCGGCAGAGGACAGCATCGCCTCTGCCCCCACGGGATGACGCCCCCCGTCTTCGTCCACCAGAAACACCTCGGCCAGGGCAAAACGAATCTCCTCGCCGCCCGTCTCCAAGGTCTCCAGATATAGGTAGACCTGGCTCGTCCCACCCGTGAGGGCTTGAGGCATTTTCCCAAGCGAGGAGCAGGACGCCGCCGCCAGCGTGAGCACCACAAGGACCAAGTGCTTGGCCAATCGCATGAACTTTCTCCCCCCGTCTCTTGGCTCCAAAGTACCCGACCGAGGCTATTCCAGGTGCATCACCTGGACGCGGTTGTTGAAGGTGTCGACAACAAGGACATTACCGGTGGAGTCCACCCCGATATCATTGGGGAACTGGAACCATCCTTCACGCCAGCCCTTGCCGCCGAAATCGAACAGATGCTCTCCATCCCAGGAATAGACGTTGACCGTGTGCCGCATATAGTCCACCAGCAGCACCCGTCGCGAGTCCTCATCCAGGGCGATGCCCCGGGGCCTGCTGAGCTTGCCTGGACCGCCCCCCTTGCTCCCGAAAGACCGCAGGGGAACACCTTGGGCATCGAACACGTACACGCGCCCCATCTCCTCGCTGAGCAGATACAGGCACCCTGCGGAATCCAGTTCCATGTCGATGATCATGGCCCGGCGTGGGGCCTCGCCGCCCACGGAGTCCTCGACGCTCAACTGACGGATGAATGTGCCCTCGGCATCGAGGACCACCAATCCTGTAAAACCATCGCCCGTGACGTACAGCTCGCCCTGCGGAGTCACGAGTATGTTGCGGGGCTTGAACGACTCCGCACCTTGGAATCCCTGAAACAGGAGATCACGCTCCCAGGACAGCGCAGGATTGAACACGGAGATTCTGGACTCCACCCCACCTTTGCCCGGGGCCTGGAGCACATAGACGAAGCCGTCATTGTCCACGGCCACACCAACTGGACTCTCAAGGCCGTCGGAAGTGCCAATGATCAGGAGTGGATACAGGTCATGGGTAAACACCAGGACCCTGGAGTTGCCGCCGTCCACCACGTAGACCTCTCCGTTGTTGCGGTCCACGAACACCCGCGAGGGAAAAGACATGTTCAGGCCATCGTAGTCTTCGCAGACGATGGCCATGACTCCGGCCTTCTCCAACCGGTCAGCTTCCTGGGGGGAAAAACGACCCATGGCCGTTGGTTCCGCCACAGGGGACAAACTCTCCGTGATCAGGTCTTCGGCACTGCCCAAGGACACCAGCCCCAGACAGAGCAAGGCTGCGACCAAGGCCGCAGGGTTCAGACGGCGCCCGGGGAAGGAGATCATCTCCCCTTCCCCGACACGCTGTTGCTAAAGGGAGAGGGAGGGGCTTGCGCCCCTCCTCCCGTCCTATGGTGGAGGAGTTGGAGGGTCACCATAGATTACTCATTGATTCCCTTAGGAACCACGTTGCTTATTATGACATCCCAGGCAACCATAAGTGACCGTCGTGCTGCCTGCCAATTGGGCAGTGTAATCCCAGCGCAACAGATCGTCGTAGGGTGTGCCGTGGGCTCTGTGACACGAGATGCAGGCCACCTGCGCCCCGCTGGTGGTGTAAGCCGTGCCCGGAGTCAAGGACGTGATATCAGCGAAAGCGAACGGATTTTCGCGGTAGTTTACCGAGGCCACCCAGCCGCTCGCAGTGGGGATGTTATTGTCCGTGGGATGCCTGAGCCAGTTGCTGCCATCGGAGGTATTGGCCAGGGTATGGAAGTCAGGGTGGCAGTTGGCGCAGAGCTTGTTGATACCCGCATCGGCATCGGAGCTGTAGATGTTATGTTCACCGCCCGCACCCACTGCGGAGTCGGATATCCCCGCCTCCCAATCAGCGGCGCCCTTGCCCAGGACAGCAGCCTGGGAACTTGCGATCTGCAGATAGCGATAGCCCTCCTTGGCTCCATGGTGGAAGCCCTGGATACCTGCGTCGTTGCCATCGATGGTGGCGTCGCCATGACAGCCATTCATGCCGGCACAAGTCAGGGCCTGAGCGTCCTGAAGGCCCTTGCCGGAGTTCATGCCCCCGGATAGGCCCGGGATCTTGGTGCCGACCAGGGTCCCATCCTCACCCAGGGTGGGCAGCACGATGTCCACGTTATGCACCCCAGCGTCACTCGCCACTCCGCCGGCCCCTTCCTTGAAGGTGCCGCCGGCGCAGGAGTCGCTGTTGTAGGTGCCATCCACCACGGGGGCGACACCACCCAGACCACCATTGGTATGGCAACCGATACAGCCGTTGAGGGTCAGATGGGCCATCCCCGCCGCGCTACTGCCCATGGTCGATCCGTCCTGGGAACTATGCATGGTGTGGCAGTCTACGCAGGAACCGGTCACCGCCGCCCAGGCAGGACAGACCACCAGCGTAGCCACCAAACCCAGCGCCCATGTTCGAACCACGTTACGCGTCCATTGTCTGTGTCTCATCTCTTTCTCCTGCCGCTCTGCTTTGAGCTATGCCTGTAGTGCAACGCCAAAGAAGGACGTACGTCTTGATTCCCTGTTCTCATCCAGCTGCCAATTCATGGGCAGTTCCATGACAATCGCCACACTTTGCGGTGTCATGCATCATTGTCTTGGAATGCGGCTCACCATGACACTTGCTGCACGGTTCAATACTTTTGTGATCCAGGTGACACCCTGAACAGGGCACGTTGGTGTGCTTGGTGACAACCTTGTTCAAGTCATGCTGGACGTCCGCGTGACATCCAGCACAGATGGCGGAGGAAGTCTCATCGGCATAGGACACCACCGTGGGCTTATGTACCGGGTGGCAGGACATGCAGTCGGCAGAGGCCATCTCCACACCCGGACTGTGCGACTCATGACAGTCGGCACACTCGGGAATCTTGCCATGGTTGTCGGCGTGGCAGTCATCACATCCCACGTCACTGGAATGCGCACTGGGATTCATCTTCAATTCACCAGCCACGGACTTGTGGCAGGTGCCGCAATCCGGGGAAAGCTTGTCCATGTCCATGAGCAGGGGACGATGCGCATCCGCATGGCAATTGAGACAGTCCTTCAGGGACTCGTCCGCGCCATGGAACGCTCCGCCGTCCGTACCCACATGGCAGGTGTCGCATTTGGGCATGATTTCAAGGTAATTCTGTTTGCGTGGGCTGTAGACATGGTATGTCTCGTGGCACTTCACGCAATCCAACTGGTGCTTCCCCCCATCCTCCCGAATGGCATCGTAGACAGGGAAATGGCACTGGCCGCATTGCTCGGTTTTCAGCGGAGCAACGCCAGTGTTATACAAGGCAATCCTACTCTGCTCGTGCTGCGGGGGTACCACAGACATCAGTTCCGCAGGTCCGCCCCCGGCCGGGGTCCTCTTCTCGCAGGCCGCCAGGCAGACCAAGCAGACCGCAAGCAGACCAAGCAGCACCAATCCATTGACCAATCTCATATCGTTCACCTCATGCTGTGCCATTGTTCAAATCATCGCGCCGGAATTGACCGGCCCGTTCTATCGCCTCAGGTCGTGCGCCGTGCCGTGGCAATCACTGCAGTCGCCAAACTTCGCCAGCATGGCTTCCGGATGCGGCCTACCGTGGCAGGCGAAGCAAGGAGGAACGGCCTTATGTTCCGAGCGGTGGCAGTTGTCACAGGTCATGTCGTGGTGCTTGGTCGTATTGACGGCCAGCACGTCGAAGGCCTTTTCATGACACGATTTGCAGTATTCCGAAGGGGTCCCGCGCTCATACTTGACAACCAACGGCTTGTGCGCGGGGTGGCAGGTCGTGCAGGACGCTTGATCCATTTCCTCGGTATGCTTGGAATGGCAGTCCAGGCATGCGGGAACCTCGCGATGGCTGGCGTGGCAGTCGTTGCACGCCATCTGGGCATGGGCGCTGGGATAATGTTTGACCTCCAGGCCTTGCTCGCTATGGCAGGTCAGGCACGGCTCGGTGATCTCACCCTCCAGGCGCAGGTTCAGGGGCGCATGGCCCGAGGCATGGCACTGGCTACAGTTTTCCAGGGCGTAATGCTCCTTGCCCATATGACACGTGCCACACTGCGGGACCGCCTGCGCCCCTTGGGGGGGATGCTCTTTATGGCAGTCCAGACAACCGACGGCGGTGCTGTGCTTGCCGCCGTTGACGGCTACCAGCGCAGGCTCCTTCGGATGGCAGACGATGCAATGATCGTTGGTCAGTTTGGTTTCAGTCGGAGTGCCCTGCGCCATCGAGGTCGAACAGCACCAGACCAGAACGACAGCGGCCCCAAGAACACCCACGGTGACCAAGCGCAATTTCAAAAAATCCAATCCCATATCAAACCCTCCCAACCATTCCCGCTGGCCCCCGCAGGCTGCGCAACTACTTATATTCCACCACTAAAAACCCTCCCACCAGTCAGCCCTCGGATGGCCGCGCTGGCAAGGCCGGTAAGCCTCAATCGCATCTCATTCATTTTGTTGAGACTTCAAAACGTATGCCAAGTACAGACACCCAAAAAAAAAGATATACTCTGCGTAATAATTGACTATTTTTATGGCGGCAGTTGACTTTTGCCACCCTCGGGACAGGCATTGCTCGAAAACGAACGCTTGCATTCGAGCACCGAGCCCAGTTTCACCCCATAAACAAAGCTCCGCGCGGAACATCCATCAGGATGTTCCGCGCGGAGCTTACACGACCAGGACCCCCCCCCAGGGACTAGGGGGTCATCCGTCGATCAGACGATAGATCTTGTTGCGATCCCAGTGAAGGTATTCGGCCGCTTGCGTCTTGTTGTTGCCAAAGCGGTCCACGGCCTTGATCACGAGCTGCCGTTTGAGATCATTAAGAAACTCATCCAGGTCGAAGGGTTCGTCAGGAAGGGCCAGATCGGACAGCTCGAACAGGCTAAACGTCCTGTTCCAGCCCCCGTTAGCGCTTGGCCTGGGTGCCAAAAACTCCAGATGCTCCGTTCTGAGCTCCTCATCGTCATACACCAGTACGGCCCGCTCAATGACATTCTTCAGTTCGCGCACATTGCCCTTCCACGGATAGGCCCTGAGCATGTCCACAGCGGCCCTGGACAAGCCCTTGAAGCGCTTCTTCTTGCTCCTGGCCTCATCCTCCAGGAACAACTGCGCCAGGGGCGCGATGTCCTCCTTGCGTTGGCGCAGGGGCAGTATGGTGAAATAGCCTATCTTCAGGCGATGGAAGAGGTCACGCCGGAAGGTCCCCTCCTCCACCATCTTCTCCAAGTTGCAGTTGGTGGCACAGATGATGCGAGCCTCAAGGTTGATCTTCTTGATACCACCAACCCTGTAAAACTTACGACTCTCCAAGACGCGCAGCAGCTTGGGCTGGATGTGCAGCGGCAGTTCGCCGATCTCATCCAGGAACAGGGTGCCCTTGCCGGCGGCCTCCAACTTGCCCGAGGAGCCCTTACGGTCACTGCCCGTGAACGCGCCGGCCTCATAGCCGAACAATTCGCTCTCAAACAGGTTCTCGGAGATGGCGGCGCAGTTGATGTCCACGAACGGGGCCTTGAATCCGTCTTCCCCATGATGGATGAGTCTGGCCACAATCTCCTTGCCCGTACCCGTCTCACCCTCGATGAGCACAGGGACATCGGTATTCGCGTGATACAACCGGGCGTCGATGACGATCTGTTTCATACAGGACGAGGAAACAACGATGTTGCCCACCCCGGTCACCCTGCGCAGCTGCTCCCGGGCGTTCTCCAGATCGCGCTGCAAGTCGGATGTAGCCTCCATGATGCGCCGGTCACAACACTGCGAAAGATCCCTGTTTTCCAGCAACAAGGCCTGATGCTCGGCACTACGCTCCACCACGGCGGCCAGTTCCCGGGCGTCCAGAGGCTTCTTCAGAAAGTCGTAAGCCCCCAGCCTGAGCGCTTTAACAGCAATCTCAATTTCGCCATGCCCGGTAATGATGATCACATCGCTGGAGAACGTGGTCTTGCTTTTCTTGACGCGCTCCAGGAACTCCAAACCATCGATGCCCGGCATACACACATCGGTAATGATAACAGGATGGTAGGTCTCGGCACAATGTTTGAGCGCCGTAGCCGCGTCTCCGCACAACACTGCCTCGTACCCCAGCATGGTGATCATATCCCCCAAACTGGACAGACTGATGGGCTCATCGTCCACTATCATAATCTTCATTCAGCTATTCCCCTCCTGCAGACTGCGGCCCGTCCCCCTTGAGCAGCGACACTTCAATTCTCGCTCCCTTGAGATGGTCCGAGACACCGGCTATTATACTGCCGTTCCAGGAGTTTACGAAGGTCTGGACCAGGGACAATCCCAGCCCCATGCTTCCACCATGTTTCTTGGTCGTGTAGAACGGCTCGAATATTCTTTCCGGTTCATCTGCAAATCCGGGGCCGTTATCCTCCACGGACAGGATCACATGCTGTTCGTTGGCCAGGGTGGAGATGACAACAAGCTTGTCGCGTCGCTCGTGATTGTCATGGCTGTCGATGGCGTTGACCATAAGATTGATCACCACCTGCTCAAGCTGAATGCCGTTGGCGCGAACCAGCGTTGGCGCCTTCTCCAATTCCAGCGATAGTCTGATGCCATGGTAGGCCAGTCTGGCGGACATCAGCGTCAGAGCACGTTTCACAGCCAGATTGAGATCCACAAGCCCGACATCCACGTCATCACCCTTGCGGATGAGCAGGCGCATATGGTCGATGACCGAGGCGATCCTGTCCGCGGCTCCCTGGATCTTGCCCAACTGCTCCAGGAGCACCGACGGCTCGACCTGTTGCTCCTTCTCAACCAGCATCATCAGGCCCGTGGCCCACAGTTTCAGGGCGTTCAGAGGTTGATTCACCTCATGGGCAATGCCGCTGCTCATGGTGGCCAACAATTCAGTCTTCGTGGCGCGCTGCAGTTGCTCGGTGAGTTTCACCTCCTCGGTGACGTCCGTGTACATGACGACCCCCTGGACCACCTGTCCCTCGTTGTCACGGATGGGACAGGCAATGACCCTGAACATCCGCGAGCCCCCTCGCACGACCAACTCCTTGATCTGGGTATGCACCTCGCCGTCGACGAACAGCGTTGCACAGGGACAGAGGGAACAGCGGTCCTGACGTCCCACCATGGAATAGCAATGATCGCCAACACTGAGCACAGCATCCGGAAACCATTCCTTGAACGTGGTGTTGGAAGCCACCACGCGCAATTCGCGATCCAGAAGCAACATCCCTCCCGGGAGATTCTCGGTGATGGTGCGATAACGGCGCTCGCTTTCCCGCAACAGATCCTCGGCGTGACGGCGCTCGGTGATGTCCACGGCCACTCCGGCCAGACGGTAGACCTTGCCATGGTCATCGAGCACGGGGAATACCCGCCAGTGCACCCAGCGCAACCCCCCGTCGGGGCGTTGGATACGGAATTCACAGTCCGCTGTCCGGTCCGCGAGGGCTTCTTGCAGGCTCTCGCGGACAAGGTCCCTGTCCTGGAGGCCAAGGGACTCAAAAAACGAGAATGGATCCGCCAGGAGCGTTTCGGGCGACCGCCCCCAGATTCGCTCGTACCCAGGGCTGGCGTAAAGCAGACTAACGCTGTCAGCTTCCCGCACCCAGAAAAATACATGCGTATTTTCAACCATATGGCGAAACCGCTCCTCACTTTCGCCCAACGACTCTTCCGCGCGCATACGCTCCAGAACTTGTTCCTTGAGCCGGCTGTTGGAATTCACCAACTGGCGCGTCCTGTTCGCAACCATCCTTCTCAGGCCAAAGGCCCAGGCCAACACGAGCAGGGCTACAATCCCCACAGCAATGAATCCACCGATAAACAGGCTGGTGATGCGCTTGCGAACCCGTCCGTCCCAGGCCACAGGGTCGTACACCAGCTCATGGATGTCCACGCGGCCTTTGACCAGTCCGAACTCGCGTAGATATTCATGCATCTGCCCCCAGCGCTCGGCATTGACGTGCCCCAACAGTTCCACATGCGGGTAAGGGCAGAGATGCTTTACGCCCTCCACCTGGGCAGCATTGAACTCCGTGGGGTTCAGGGGCGAAATCATCCGAGGCAATTCCCCCGAAATGCGTGTCGCCACCTCATCGGCATGGTCCAGGGCATACTCCCAACCCTTGAGGCTGGCCCTGACAAAGGCCTGGACCATGGCCGGATCGGAATCGATGAGATCCCAGGTCGTATAGAGAGAATCACCATAAAAATCGACGCCATAAGACATGGGCCGCAACACGCTGTAGTCCACCCCCAGATTACGCAACATGAACGGGGTGGTCAGGCGGTAGCCGAGGATGGCGTCCACCTCACCGCTGGCCAGCTGCTGGTAATGCCGCACACCCCTTTGGATAGGCATGTACTCCAGGGATTCAGGATCCACGCCTTCGGCATGGAGCATGGCCTGCAATTCCACCTCGAACAGGTCGCCAGGACGGCGCACCAATTTTTTGCCCGTCAGGTCCAGGGGGCCACCGATGCCACTATCCTTGCGTACATAGATTTCAGCCGCGCTATGCTGAAAAATCGAGGCCAGGACGACCACCGGCGCGCCCTTGTCGCGGGCAACGAGGATGTCCGAGGCCCCCACTCCAAACTGAGCCTCACCCCCCGTCACCGCATCAATGGCCTTGCTGAAGGTGCCGTCTGCGCTATAGGCAGATCGAATATCGACGTCCAATCCCGCCTCGGAGTAATATCCCTGCCACTGCGCCGCGTAGTATCCAGCGAACTGGAACTGATGGTCCCAACACAGTTGAAGCACGACCTTCTTGGCCTCCGCATTCCCATGGAGAACGCAGAAAGTGACGCACATCATAAGGATGCACATCGCACGGCGAATAATCATCTTCGTCACTCCAGTTTGATAACCTCAGTAAAATAGTTGAAGGATTGTTGTCACATTCACATTCTTAGCGCAACCGTAACACTCGAGCCGCACGCAAACCAAAAAACCAACTCATTCACGAAAACAGCACCCCTTCTCTGCACCCCACTCGGACGACCACCCTGCGACACCGATATCCCTTTGCAGTGTTCGGATGCGAACAATGTTCGAATCCGAACGCCTGAGCATGAGATTTCTGCGAAAGACCCCTTCGTGCCGATCCACCATTTTCGAAGTATATACAATAAAAACAGATAGATTGGATTTTTCACAACTCTCGCCGATACTGGCATGCATTTTGTTTCATAAGGGCATGCATGCAAAAGCTATGAGAACCCTGTTGGTGAGCGACGACGAGTCCACCCTTGAAGCCCTGGGACGCATTCTGACCATGTGCCACATGACATGCGAGATGTGTCTTTTGAAAGATATGCCTTCGAGGACTCTGCTTCAGAACACTACACACTGCGATTTCATCATTCTCGACTACATGGAGTTCTCACCTGATGGCCTTGATCTGTTGTTGTCCATGCGGAAAAAAAAACAGCGCAAGCCGATCATCATTATCACCAACAGCCGCGCGTATATGGAAAGTTCAACTCTGGTCAACAATCACGCTGTGTATCTATTGCGCAAACCAATCAACATCACAAAGCTGATGCAAGCGATTGAATCTGTTATGGATCCAAATCAATGCTCAAAATTGAACAGGACAGCATCGCCTACGTTTTCATTGGAGAATTGAATAATGCGGAGCCACACCGGCAATCACATCTGCCTGTGCGGCCAATGCGATTGCCGAGGAAATGCGCTTGTAAGCCGAGCCTTGCGGATTCGGATGCGTTGTTGATCCTGCAAACAGCTCATCTCCTTACTTCACGAACTCACGCTTAGTTTATTCCAAAACCAGTCCAGAATGGGCGACAAATGATTCAAGACCACTGCGGCAGAGGACATAAAAGCTGTGCAGTCAAGATTCTCAACCTCATCATCCAAAGCCTAACGATCCCTTATGAATGAGACTACTGAAACATGGGTGAAAGATGACGGTCATGACGAAACAACCCCTCGCCTCCAGGGCTCAACTCGTGTCTGAGCTGGAAACTGCAAAGAAACGAATCGCCCTGCTGGAACGGGAACTGGCTCAATACAGAGACAGGTCCTCATGCGACAGCAGACGTGTTGGAGTGCCCTGCAAACAGTTTCCCAAGGGAACTCTCTCTTTGGACGGGCAAGGGATCATCCTGGAAGACAACCAGACAGGGCTGACTGTCCCCGCAATACGTAAAGAAATGGCCGAAATCATCAGACGCACCAAATCCGAATTCCTGTCCAACATAAGTCACGAAATACGCACGCCGCTCAACGGCGTCATGGGCATGCTCCAACTCCTCCAAGCCACGGCCTTGAATGAAGAGCAAAGGGAATATGCACAGAGAGCCCTTGCCCCATGTCAACGCTTGACACAGCTGCTCTGCGACATCCTCGACCTCTCCAGGGGGGAGACGGGAACACTGAGTATCAGCTCCAAACCATTCAATCTGACCGAAGCAATGCAGCAACTTATTGAACTGTTTTCGCTGAATTCCAGCCAGTTGGGGGTCGAACTTCGCTATCACGTTGATCCCACCATTCCACAATGGGTTCTCGGAGATGCACTCCGCCTGCAGCAGGTGCTCAACAATCTGCTGGGCAATGCCTTCAAATTCACCACCTCCGGCAGGGTGACGATCGAGGCCTACCCCCTGAGCACATCATGCCCAGAGCAATACCGCGTCCTGTTCTCGGTTTCGGACACAGGCATCGGTATCCCCGATGACAAGCTCGAGCTGCTGTTCGAGCCTTTCTCACACGCCTGCGAGGATTACACGAGAACCCATCAAGGAGCTGGCCTGGGACTGCCCATTTGCGAGCGTCTGGTGACGCTCATGGGCGGCAATATTGCTGTTTCCAGCACAGTAGACGAGGGCACGACTGTCCACTTCTGCATCAACTTCGGCCTGCCAGAGCCTTTCCCTCTGAAGCCGCAGGCAATGCAAAACCAGAAAAGGCCTTCCATGCAACCCCTCAGCATCCTGTTGGCCGAGGACGATCGGATCAACAGCATGGCAACCCGGATACAGCTGGAGAACCTGGGACACAACGTCACGACGGCATACGATGGTCAAGCGGCCTTGGATGCCCTGCGCAAGGATAATTTCAGTGTGGTGCTGATGGATGTGCAGATGCCGGTCATGGACGGGGTGAAAACAACCATGGCCATCCGTAACAGTGCGGCTGGAGAGGACAAGATGGACATCCCCATCATCGCCATGACGGCCTACACCATGCCTCACGACAAAATACAATTCCTGACAGCAGGAATGGACGGGTATATCACCAAACCATTAAACATAAACGATTTGTATAATATCCTTGATAAAACAATTGAAAACAAGGTGAACACCATAAATAGATCAAAAGAAACAATGCAAGAATCATGTCTAGAAATCACAGCATAAAAAACTATTCAAGTAATATCAATTGAATAATATATCTCGCAAAAGTTGAACAATCAACTCTGCTAAAGAAAAAACAATGGACAATCAATGACCATGCACAATATCGAAATACTTGCATTCAAGGGTTGTCTGCCGGCGTTAACATTGTATAACAGCCTGCTCGAGCTGCTTGAGCAAGACCCCTCACGTTTCACCGTGCGTTTGGATATTGTGCCTGCGCCACGCCAAGCCAAGAAAATGGGGATGCATGGCTCTCCCACCATCTTAGTGAACCAGAGGGAATACCAGATCAAACGCCGAGGGCCAGCCAGCTTTTATTGAAGGGCTTACACCACGGCGGAAGGCTTTCGCCCCACACCAGCCATTGCGGATTTGCTCTCCTTCGCCGAGGGGAACCTCGCCACGCACCTGCCGCATGTGGGGTCGCCGTCCGGGGCCTATCCCACGCTGCTCGCTGCGGACTGGTGCCCCCTGTCCAAGGCCGCCGGTGCATTCTGGAAAGAGGCCGCCCACATTGCGGGCAGCAGGCTGCGCCTGCTGACTATCGACAGCGAAGAAGGCGTCAGGCTCGCCACCACAGAGAACATCGCGGGAGTACCCTGTCTGGTGCTCTCCCCCACGCGCCGTTTCTACGGGCTGGACCTGAGCCGCTCGGAGGCCACGGAGTTACTCAGCCGCCATACGGAGATTGAGCATGCGTGATGACAACCCCTATCTCACCTCTGCACTGTCAAGACTTGGATACTGCAGCGACACCTTCGCCAGCCTGCCCCTGATGAGCCTGGACGATCTTTGCGACATATCCTGTGACATCGTGGGCAGCGTCCTGGGATGCAGCCTGGTGTTATTGCATTTCGATGATCAGGAATGTTTTTCCAAGACCTACGTCAAACGGTTCGACCCCGCGCCCTTCGCCATCCCCACCGTAGACGGCGAACTCGCGGATCACCTCACGAACCGGTTCCGTACCCACCCCCGGAGGAGCATGGACATCCAGTCCATCATCCAAGCGGTCGCCGCCGTTCCCACAACCCACACCGGCGACGGCCGCATCCGGGGGGCCCAACTGACCATCTGCAACGAAGACGGCCGTAGGCACACCGGATTCATCGTGGCATCGCCCCAACATCCCGCCACCGACGAAGCCATCTTCGACGTCTTGCTGGAAATCATGTCCGGCTTGGTGGCTGGCGCAGTCTCCAAGTGCCTGACCACAATCGGCCTGCTTCGTGCCAACAGGAGACTGGAGTCCGAGATCACCGAACGGGTCAAGGCGGAACAAGCAACACGCGAATCCGAAGATCTCAGACACATCGTGGCGGAGCATAACCTGGACTGGGTGTACTGGCAGGACAGTCAAGGCAGGATTCTCTATGTCAACCCTGCGTGCGAAACCATCTCGGGCATGACGCCGCAGCAATTCCGGCAGGCCCCGGAAACGTTCGTAACGTGCATCCACAGCGATGACATTGCCCGCTGGCAACAGTATCTCCTACAGCCCCCCACAGGCACCGACCCGCTAGACTTCCGCATCTTTCGTCCTGACGGGTCCATGCGCTGGCTCTGTCAGACCAACTGCATCATTCGGGACAGACGCGGCCATGACTTGGGCATCCGCTGCAGCGTCCAGGACATCACTGATCGCAAAATCCGCGAGATGCGCCACGAGGCCGAATCCCTGCACGACCCGCTCACCGGATTGGCCAACCGCACCCTGTGCCTCAACCGCATCACCCATTCCATCCAACGCAGCAAACGCAGGGATGACTATTATTACGCAGTAATCTTCATCGATCTCGACAGATTCAAGATCATCAACGACTGCCTGGGGCACACCACTGGCGACACCTTGCTCATCGAAGTGGGCCACCGCCTGCTGCGCTGCATCCGTGGCCTGGATACCGCCGCGCGCATCGGCGGCGACGAGTTCATGCTGCTGCTGGAAGAACTTGAATCCCCCCGCCAGGCAATTCAGATCATCAAGCGAGTGCGCGATGCCATGCGCGAGCCATTCAAACTGCTGGCCCGGGAGATCACGGTCACCGCCAGCCTGGGCATCGTACTCAGCCCGTGCCAATGCGAACACCCCGAAGACCTGATGCGCAACTCAAACATCGCCATGCACCATGCCAAGAACAAGGGCCGCAACAGGTTCAAGGTCTTCACGCCCAAGATGTTCGAGAAAACAATCCGGCGCATGTCCCTGGAACACGATATGCGGCGTGCCATCTTCAGAGGCGAATACTTCCTGGAATTCCAGCCCATCGTGACCCTGCACGATTCCCGTCTCACGGGCTTCGAGGCCCTGGTGCGCTGGAACCACCCGGACAGGGGGCTGATGGGGCCCTCGGAATTCATCCCCATGGCCGAGGAAAGCGGGCTGATTATCGAGTTGGGATGCTGGGTGTTGGAAGAGGCCTGTCAGACCCTCGTGGCTTGGCAGAAAAACCATCCCCTGGCTCAGGATCTCACCATGTCGGTCAACATCTCGGGCAAACAATTCTCCCAGCCCGGCATTGTGGACTCCATCAAGGGCATCATGAAAAAGACCGGCATACAACCCCAGAACCTGAAACTGGAAATCACCGAAACCATGATCATGCAGGACGCCAAGAGCTCCATCGAGAAGCTCCACCGGATGTGCGAGTTGGGCCTTGCCTTCAGCATCGACGACTTCGGCACGGGCTACTCGTCCATGAGCTACCTGCAGCAGTTCCCCATCGACAGCCTGAAGATCGATTTCAGTTTCATCCGCAACATGCGCACCGCACAGGAAAACGTGGAAATCGTGAAGATCATCATCCAACTGGCGCATAGCCTGGGACTGGAGGTGGTGGCCGAAGGCGTGGAGAGTGGCTGGCATCAGGACGCCCTGACCTCAATGGGTTGTGAATACGGCCAGGGGTACTTCTTCGCCAAGCCTCTCTCCATGAGTTCCGCCGAAAAGATCATCAGCGCCCGACAGCAGGTCCTGGCGGAACCGGCAACCGGCCAACTTCCCTCTCGCCACCCGCAGCCACCATCTGTAGCCGTCCCCTCGGGCAATACGGAGCACAAGAGGACAACCAATCCGTCACCATCAACCTGTTGAAGGTCAGACAGTGCCCCCTGAGGGTTGAGCGCAACCCGAGGACAGCCAAGTCTGGACCCAGAGACTAAGAGCTTGCCCTCTTGCAGGCCACGCAGATGATTCCGGGGCGTCCCTTCCCTAAACACCCGACCAGTCCCCACCAGCAAACACAAGGCCCCTGGCAATCGCCAGGGGCCTTGTGTTTCACCCGCATGATAATCACCCTCGACATAGTCTCGCCTGAACAGCTTCAGCAAGAACCCTTCACGCGTTATTCAAGGGAGCCTCTTGAAGTCTCACTGCAACTTGCTGCGCACGAACAGCGTGGCGATGGTCAGGGTGATCAGCGCAATAACCGCCATCGGCCAAGCGTTGACGAGGATTTCCGGCAGCGGCAAGGCCTTCAGGAAACTGCCCTGAAGGATGATCAGATAGTGCTTCAGAGGAATCGCCTGCGCCACCCACTGGAGGAAAAGCGGCATATTCTCCACAGGAGTCGCGAAACCCGACATCAGCGTGGCGGGAACCATGATGCTGAAGGCGCCCAGGATGCCCTGCTGCTGGGTCGAGGAAACCGCCGAGATGGCCAGCCCGATACCCAGCATGGAGAGGGTGAACAGCTCCAGACTGAGGAACAGGAGCCAAAATGAACCCGTAAAGGGAATACCGAAGGCAAACACGGCCGCAGCCATCATGAACAGGCCAAGGACCGTGCAGATCATCAAGCCCGGAGCCATCTTGGCCACAATGATCTCCAGCGGTGTACAGGGTGAAACCAGCAGCTGGTCAAAGGTCCCGAGCTCGCGCTCGCGCGCGATGGAAAGGGCCGTGATCAGCAGCGCCTCGAAGGACACCAGGATACCACCGATGCCCGGCACCACGAACCAGAGGTAGATCAGATTCGGGTTGAACCAATGGCGCACCGCCACACTCTGTCCCGCGCCCTGGCCCGTGGCGTTCAGCTCGGCACCAAGTCCGCTGGCGATGGCATTCAGATAGCCGAAGACGACCTGCCCCGAGTTGGCTCGGCGGCCATCCAGGATGACCTGGGCCTTGGCCTCCCGCCCTGCGACGATCTCGCGGGAGAACTGTTCGGGGATATCGATGGCGGCGATGACCTCGCGCCGCTCGATCATCAGGGTCAGCTCGGCGGGACTGTGCACGGGGTGCAGGCGGTGCACGAAGCCAGCAGCCCCGACCCGCGCCACAAGCTCCTGCGACCATCTGCCCGCGTCCCGATCATAGACCGCGATGTCCACATTACGCACCTCCAGGGTCGCCGCAAAGGAGAAGATCAAGAGTTGCAACAGCGGCGGCCCAATAAGGATCAACCGGCTCTTGGGATCGCGTAGGACGCTGAGCAGTTCCTTGATGATCTGCGCCCGCAGGCGTGGTGACAGCAAATGCATGGTGTTCAGTCCAGACGCTTGTGGGTTGCCAGGCGGGCGATGACGGAAAAGACGGAGCCGATGCCCAGCATGACCAGCATGTTAGGCCACAAAACCGTCCAGATATCTCCGGCGAGGAAGACAGTCTGCAACGAGGCGACGTAATACCGTGCCGGGACCACATAGGTCAGCATCCGGATCGGGGTGGGCATGGAATCGATCTCAAAGAGGAAACCCGAGAGCATAAAGGCCGGGAGAAAACCCGAGAAGAGAGCGACTTGAGCGGCGATGAACTGGTTCTTGGTCAAGGCCGAAATCAGCAGCCCCTGGCCCAATGCGGGGACGAGAAACACCGCGGAAATCAACAGCAGCGCCAGCCACGATCCGCAGAGCGGAACCCCGAGGACAAGGGTCCCGAACAAGGCCGAGAGAACCATCGCCGCCATGCCCAGAGCGAAATACGGCAGGAGTTTGCCCACCAGGATCTCAGGGACCGAGGCGGGCGTGGACATGATCGCCTCCATGGTGCCGCGCTCCCATTCGCGCGCCACCACCATGGCCGTGAGCAGCGTACCGATCATGGTCATAATGATCGCGATGGCCCCGGGCACGAGAAAACGGCGGCTTTCAATCTCCTGGTTGAACCAGAATCGCGGCTCGAACGTCACCGTGCCCGTGGTACCCACAAAGCGCGAGGAGCGCCACGAGCTGATGACCCCCTGCGCGTAGTTGGATACGAAGTTGGCCGTGTTGGGCTGCGTGCCGTCGGTAATGATCTGCACAAGGGGACCGCCCTCGATTGATGCCAGGCGTTGTTCGAAATCCTGAGGGATCACCACATACCCCCGCAGCCTGCCGCCGAGCACCGCCTCGGCCACTTCGCGGCGATCCCTGGCAGGGGTCACGGCAAAATAGCGGGTGCCGGAAAAAGCGGCGGCAAGGGACTGGGCCGCCGGGCCGTCGGACTCCAGCACGACCCCGATGGGGACACGGCGGATGTCGAGGTTCACGGCAAAGGCGAACAGCAGAAGCATCACCACCGGCAACGCAAAGGCGATAAGGATGGTCGAGGGATCGCGGATCGCCTGCAGGCTTTCCTTGCGTACCAGAGCCGCCACCCGTCTGAGATTGAATTCAGGAATCATCCGGTTCCCGGAGCTCATTGTCCCTCCCCTGTCCGGGAAGGGCCGTTCCCCACATCCACCGACTGAATGAGATGGATAAAGGCGTCCTCCATGGTCGGATCCGGAAGCTCGGCGCTGACCGCCAGGGCCTTGATGGCATCGGGAGTGTCCAGGGCAATGAGCTTGGCCTTGTACATCAAGGCAACCCGGTCGCAATACTCGGCCTCATCCATGAAATGCGTGGTCACCAGCACGGTCACACCCTTGCGCACCAGCCCGTTGATATGGGTCCAGAATTCACGGCGCGTGATGGGATCAACGCCCGAGGTGGGTTCGTCCAGGAACAACACAGCCGGGCGATGCATCAGGGAGCAGGCCAAGGCCAGGCGCTGCTTGTGGCCCAGGGGCAATTCGTTGGGCGACACGTCCAGGTATCTCTCCAGGCGGAAGATCTCGATCATCTCAGCGATTCGTTCGCGCCTGGCCTCACCATCGAGTCCATATACCCCTGCCGAGAATTCGAGGTTCTGCCGCACCGAAAGCACACCGTACAGGGAGAATTTCTGCGCCATATAGCCGAGCCTGCCCTTGGCCGCGCTGGTGGCGGTACGCAGGTCCAGTCCCACCACACGGGCGTCCCCCGAGCTAGGCTTGAGCAACCCGCACAGCATCTTGAACGTCGTGGACTTGCCCGCGCCATTGGGGCCGAGCAACCCGAAGATCTCGCCCTTCTTGACCTGAAAACTGACATTGTCCGTGGCCACAAAGCTGCCAAAGCGCCGGGTCAGGTCACGGCACTCCACCGTGATGTCCAGTCCGACGTCCACAGGGTCCATGCGTTCCGCCAGGACGGACGTGCCGCTGGGGCCACCGCCCAGCAGATCGATGAAGCCGTCCTCGAAGCGCGGGGCGACCGGGGCGATGCGCGCCCCAACCTCCTGCGCCAAGGCCTCAATCTCCTCCCGGCCAGCCCCCTTGCGCAGGACGACCCGCACCGCATTGCCCTGGGTCACGCCGTCACACACGGATTTCAGATCCAGCACCTGCGACAGCACGAGCCGACGGTCACGCCGGGGTTCGAGCAGCCGAAAACTCCGCTCTTCCAGGGTTGCGGTGAGCTCGGCCGGAGGCCCTGCAAACTCGATCTGGCCCTCGTTGAGCAGCAACACGCTCTCGCAGCGCTCGGCCTCATCGAGATACGCGGTGGACCAGACAACGGCCATGCCCTCGCTGGTCATCTCGTGCACCATGCGCCACAGGTCCTGCCTGCTCACGGGATCGACGCCCACGCTCGGCTCATCCAGCAGCAAGACCTTGGGCCGCGCCATCAATGCGCAGGCCAGACCAAGCTTCTGCTTCATGCCCCCCGAGAGTTGCCCAGCCAGACGCTGCGTGAAAGGCGCAAGCCGGGTGAACTCCAGGAGCTGCTCGAAGATTGGCTGCTGGCTTTTCGATTCCATTCCCCGCAGCCGCGCATAGAGCCGCATGTTCTCCAAAACGGAAAGATCCTCATACAACCCGAATCGTTGGGGCATGTAGCCCGTGAGAGTGTGGATACTGTCGCTGTCGCGCACGGAGTCGCAACCGGCCACGGTGATCCTGCCCTCGGTGGGGGCCATCAGGGCCGCCATCAGACGCATCAGCGTGGTCTTGCCTGCACCGTCCGGACCCACCAGCCCCGTCAGCCGACCGGCCAGAATGCTCGCGCTGAGGCCACGCAAGGCCTCGACCTCGCCGAAACACTTGCTGACGCCGAGGATTTCGACCGCTGCCTGCGGCAAAAACGAACCCTGAGAGGCTTGAGAACTCATGTCACTGGCCGTTCGTGCCACGAGGGACGTGGATCGTCACGGGCATGCCCTGGCGCAATCCATCGTCGGCATCGGGAACGACAATGCGCAGCCGGTACACGAGATCGGTCCTGAGGTCAGTGGTTTCCACGGATTTCGGCGTGAACTCCGCCCGGGGTGAGATGAACCCGATCCGACCCTGGTAGACCTTGGCCGAGGAATCGGTGTGCACGGTCACCGCGGCCCCGGGAACGAGCCAGCCGAGATGCGGTTCGCTCACATAGGCCCGCAGATACACCGGATCGCGCAGGGACAGACTGTAAACCGGCGTTGTGGCGTTGACCATGCTCCCAGGCTCCCGAACCCGAGAGAGCACCGTGGCCTTGCTTGGCGACACAAGACGCGTGTCAGCCAGGGCCGTCCTGGCTTGGGCCGCCGCAGCCTGGGCCGCCAGCAACCGGGCCTCTGCAGCGGCGATGTCCTCACTGCGGGCCCCTTCCCTTTGCAAGGCCAGGGCTTGGCGTGCCGAGGCCAACTTAGCCTGGGCCTGATCATGAGCCGAACGGGCCAAATCAAAGGCCTGACGGCTTGTGGAGCCGGACTCCAGCAACGAGTCCTGGCGCTTGAATTCGATCTTCGCATTACGGAACACGGCCTGGGCTTGGCGCACCGCTTCCTCCGCCTGGGCGATATCCTGGGAGCGGTTGCCGCGACGTAGCTTGTCCAGCCCGGCCTCGGCGACCTGAACTTCGGCCTCGGTGGCGGCCAGGGCATCGACATAGGGCTGGGAGTCGAGTTCAGCCATGAGTTCACCAGGGGCGACCGCAGCCCCCTCTTCAAAGACCATCCTCGCAAGGCGCCCCGGCTGACGGAAGGCAAGCTCGACCTCGCGGATATCCACATTGCCATAGAGCATCAGCGGACCATTCTGATCGGCGTCTCGCCCCAGCCACCAGTAACCTGCCGAGGATGCAGCCACGACAGCGACAACCACAAGGACACGCAGCTTAACGGATATCATTTCAGTCTCCCGTGGCGATCAGGGCCACGATGTTTTTACGGACTTGGGTTTGGATGGCCAACAGCTCCTTGTCCCGGACAGACTCCCATCCCAGGTGTTTCATCACTCCGGCCCGTGCAAAGCGGAACACGAGCACCTGTCCAAGGAGGGTGGACACCAGCAATCGGACATCAGCAACGGAATCAGTCGGACGCAGCCGTTGCACCAGTGCCGTCAAAAGCCGCAGGAGCCTGCTCATGAAGCCGTCATACAGTATGGAAAAGGCGGCCGTGGGATTCTGTTGCTCACGCATGATCATCTGCGACCAATGGGCGGACTGCTCGTGGACCACAAGGGCCACCATGACGTCTGTCAGGCGCAGCAAGGGGGCAAGGTAATAATCTTGCCGAGCCTTGCCGACCGGCGCATCCGACGTCGCAAGCACGGCGTCGATGGCCTCGGCCATGGGCTCGATGCGCTGCCGTATCTGAGCCACGAGGTGCTCGAACGTGGCCAGATACAGCCCTTCCTTGTTGCCGAAATGATAGCCGATGAGCGCCTGATTCACGCCGGCAAGCTGAGCTATCTCGCGCAGGCTGGTGGCATGAAAGCCATCGCGCGCGAAGACCTGGGTTGCGGTGGTCAGCAGGGCCTCGCGAGTGGCCGCACCGCGAGGGGATTGCTTGGACTCGATCATCATGGATACCAATTTACTTAAACGATCAATTAAGTCAAGAGACCAAGACGACCCGATGCCCTGCTGGTATCAAATGAAACAGGGAGCCCGCCTGTCGGCTGACTCCCTGACCGTGTTCTGCAACCATTGCCTTCAAACAAAAATCGCTAATCAAAACTACATTCAGACCTGAAATCTCTCAGTCTGACAAAAAGACTTAGAAGACACCCCGTTCATTCATGTAAGGCCCCATCTCCTGATCCAGGCCCAGGGTATGGTCCATCAGCCAATCGTGCAAAAAATCTAATAATTCGAAGGATAAGGTGGCACTGCCATCGCGCAGTTTGGCCTGAAGATCCACGGCTGTCCCAGCCAGCTTGTCGTGCTCGGCCTTGTGCTCTTCATACCCGGGAAAGGCATGCTTGACGTACAGCTGCTCCTCGGTCTGAAAATGCTCCACCGTGTACTCGATGAGTTCGTCCAGGATGGAAAACAGCTCTCCCTGCTCCTTGCCCTCTGTCACGGCATCATGCAGCCGGTTCAAGATAGCGAAGAGATGCTTGTGCTGATCGTCCACCTCTTTGATATTGACCTTGTTCTTGTCTGTCCACTCGATGAACGCCATAGAGCCCCCTCCTTTCCAAATGAATTAAATTGTACTGACGCCCGTCCACTCCTTGCCCGGAGGAATACGCTTCATGGTATTGCAACGCTTCAGATAGATCGCCGGGATACTGTCTTCAGGACAGATCTCCGCACAGGCCGTGAATTTCTCCAGGGCTTGATCAAACTCGCCCGCCTTGTAATGGACCATGGCCTCGGCCAAAAAACCCAGCGTGGCGACCTTGCCCTTGGCGAGATCCTCCGGGTCGGCGTCAAAACACTCGTACAGGGTCACGGGTTCATGCTTGCCCTTGACGCGCACGGTATCGATTTCGCGGAGCATGAACTCGCTCGGGTCAGGCAGACGCATGTACACGCTGTCGGAGATGACGATCTCAACCTTGAACGTCTTGGTCACGGACTCGATGCGTGACGCCAGATTCACCGTGTCGCCGATGGCCGTGGTCTGCATGCGCTCATGCGTGCCAATGGTCCCAAGGGTGACCTCACCAAAATGCAACCCGTACCCGCAATGAACCGCCGGCAGCCCCACTTTGCGTCGATCGTCATTGAACTCCCGCAGATCCAGGCGCATGCTCACGGCCGCACGCAGGGCGTCCTCGGGCGCACGAGGAAACAAGGCCATGAGTGCATCACCAATGAAGATGTCGATAAAACCCTCATTGGAGGTCACCGAACCGGAAACAAAGACAAAGTAGTCGTTGAGGAAACGGAACACCTCCTGAGACGACATGCCCTCGGACATCGTGGTGTACGAACGGATGTCCGAAAACAGGACAGCCACTTCGCGCAGCACACTGGTGGACAGCTCCACGTCATTCAGACTGCCCTTGCCCACAAGCCGCAGGAACTGATGCGGAACGAAACGGGCAAAGGAGACGTTATTCTCGATGATGGACCGCTCGGCACGGCGGCTTTTCTGGCAAAAATACACCATGAGCATGGAGAGAGCTGCCAGGAAAAATGCTCCCGGGACACCAATCATGGCCAGGTCAGCAAGGTACTTGCGTTGATCGGCAAAGTAGGCCTGCTCCGAAACGAAAGAAACAATCTTCCAGCAGCCCGCCTCGTGCTCAGGGTTCAGGACCTTGCTGGTATCAATCACATCGGCCAAACAAAACGTCGCAAAGGTATACAGGCCACCCTTGTCCCAGAACTGGCCACTGTCTTGGGAGGAAATCCGCGCCCAGACCTCCGGTTGCCTGGATTGAAGAGTCCTGTCCCTCCGGTCTTCGAACATGAAACCCCACTCATCTTCATGCTCCGGGGATTTCAGCCAGTAACCCTGTTCGTTCAAGAGCATCATCTGGTCGCCGGCACCGCCCGGAGCTCTGTCGAAAATATCCAGCAACCGTGTGCCCAAGTAGTTGAGAACCACCACTCCCTGGCGCATGCCGGTTTCGCCAAACACCGGAGTGACGAAGCGGATCATAGGCTTATGGGGCTCTTCCACGGCACCATGCTCAACATTCAGATCAAACGGCGAGATATAGATGTCGCCACGCATCAGCTTCAGACCCTCGACGGCATAATAACTGGAGCCCTTAAACCGGAGCTGGCGGGCAGGTGTCAGGAAGGGCTGACCAGCGTTGTAGTTGGCCCGAAAGACCTCCATGCCCGTGATGTCCAGATAGCGAACTTGGTCGTAGACCTTCTTGATTTCGACGAATAGGAGCAGGCTGCGGCGCTTGGTGCCTGACATTCTGTTGGCCATGACATCGGTAACATCCTGGACCCCAGCCAAAAACTGGAGATCAGACACCACGGACATCAACTCCTGGCGCAGCATCTGACCGGCAATGCGCACGTTATGTATGGAACGTTCTTTGATGATGGTCTCAGATTTCTGACCATTCATGGAATAAAGAAAGAACAGGCCAGCAAAGAATAGCAGCAATAACGGCCCCAGGATCAGGGCAAACTGCTTGTACCTGGATGCATGCGACGAGTCTCTACCGGGCTGATTCACCCGCCCCCCCTCTTTCAGACGTGCTCAACGCTTCCCAGAAACCGCAGAATAAATATCACATTCAACGTATGAATATCAGGCAGCCAGCTTGCCTACGAGAAAAAAACATTAAATTACTGAGTTCTAGTTATCAGATAATACTACGCGTTTCCAATAATAAAAAACCTACTGTCGGCCAGTGGTCGCAAAAAATCAGCGGACAAACCTCCCCTGACAAAAAAACGCCTCGCCAGACCCTCAGCGCCCCCCGCCCAGCTCCTATTGTTCATTCTGTAAAAAATCAGTTATGCTGCACCAAAGACAATCCTAGAAGATAGTTTTTTGCCAAAATCATACAGGGAGGGAGAGATGAACAAACAGGATTTCGCCAAACAGATGGTTGAACGCGCCGGACTTGAGTCACCGGCCCAAGCCCGGGAAGTGATGGACGTGATCCTCGGCGCCGTCGCAGAGGAACTCGCAACTGGCGGGGATGTCCAGTTCCGCGGCTTTGGAACCTTTGGCGTCTCCCCGCGCAAGGCCCGCACCGGCCGCAATCCGCAGACCGGGGCAGCCATCACCATCAAGGCCCACAAGGTCGTGACCTTCAAGGCCGGAGCGGACCTGAAAAAGGTCGCCAACGCC
This sequence comes from Pseudomonadota bacterium, assembly GCA_018816865.1. Taxonomy (GTDB): domain Bacteria; phylum Desulfobacterota; class Desulfovibrionia; order Desulfovibrionales; family Desulfovibrionaceae; genus Desulfovibrio_Q. Next base: position 74,930 of record JAHIUW010000009.1, on the reverse strand, counting down.
TCACATTTTGGGCTGGACTGGCTGAAGTTCAAGGACATCTCCAAGACCGTCGGCGAATTCAAGGCCAAGATCGAGACCAAGGTCAAAAGCTCCGACAAACTGGGCAAGGACACCAAACAGTACCTGGATAATGCCCAGGCCCTGTACGAAGACGCAGGGACCAAGCTCAAGAAGGCTGCGGACTCGGGCGGCAAGGCCTGGGGAGAGGTCAAGACCGGACTGGACAAGGCCCTTGGGGAACTCAAGATCGCCTGGAAAAAGGCCAAGGATTCGTTTTAGACAGCAAGACACTTCGATCCAATGCACAAATCAGCAGACGACGAAGGGCCTGCGCAACTGCCGCAGGCCCTTCGTTCGCCACCCCCATCCGTCAGCCCGCTTCATACATTGCAAAGCCCTGCCCTTTGATCCCCCTCCTCGACACGCGGTATCCGCCCAGGCGCTTCTCGCCACCCCCGGATCAGTCTCCAGATTCCTGCGTCGGCAACGCTCAGATCACCGGATCAATCCGGAATCATCACGCGCCGTCCATCATCCCCCACCCCCGGACTCATCCGGCCCGCGCAAGGGACTCCCTTCATCCGCAACCCAAAGCCATAAAAAAAGCCCGCCCCCTGATGGGGACGGGCCTGATTCATCAGAATCAAACAAGACAGCCAATGGCTACCAACGAGGACGGGACTCGCGGGGCTTGGCTTCGTTGACCTTGATGTTGCGGCCGCCTAAATCGGAGCCGTCCAGGGCCTGCACAGCTTCCTGGGCACCCTGGTCGTCCATCTCGACGAAACCGAAGCCACGGGGGCGTCCAGTCTCGCGGTCTTCGACCAGCTTGACAGAGATGACTTCACCATAGGCCTCGAAAGCATCACGGATGTCGCTTTCGGTGGCGGACCAGGGCAGATTTCCAACATAAAGACTCTTGGACATTCAATTCTCTCCAACAAAATAAGTAATTGTAACTGGCACACAACGCGCCATATAAAAAAGGAACCTTAGCACAAAGCACTAAAGCTCCTTGCTTATCGAATTTAACTTTACCAGCTCCAGCCAATCTTCTGGCCGCACCGCAACCGGGTGCCGCTGGACAATGTATCTGTGTCGTTCATGTCTCTTTTCCAAACACGTGTCAACAGAAAAATAAAAATATATTTAGTCAACCACGACTTCGGGCCAAACCCGCAGCAAGCCTGCGCCAAAACACGCAAAGGCCCCCCGGTCAAAACCGGGGGGCCTGATGATCCACTCACGATTTCCAGTGCCGCGCAACGCGGTGCAAATTCCATCTGGAGTTCTAGCGCGTCAGCCTGCGGTACTTGATGCGGTGTGGCTGATCGGCCTCCTTGCCCAGGCGTTTCTTGCGATCCGCCTCGTACTCGGAATAGGACCCCTCATAGAAGAAGGTTTTGGAATCGCCTTCAAAGGCCAGAATGTGCGTGGCGATGCGATCCAGGAACCAGCGATCGTGGCTGATGACCAGCACACAGCCGCCGAAATTCAGCAGGGCCTCTTCCAAGGCGCGGGTGCTGTTCAGATCCAGATCGTTGGTGGGTTCGTCCAGCAGCAGGACGTTGCCGCCCTCCTTGAGCATCAGGGCCAGATGCACGCGGTTGCGCTCGCCCCCCGAAAGCACGGAGCACTTCTTCTGCTGGTCCGAGCCGGTCAGGTTGAACTTGCCCACGTAGGCCCGGGCGTTGATCTCGCGCGTGCCCATGCGGATGGTCTCCTGACCGTCGGCAATGGCCTCGTACACGGTCTTGTCGTCTGCCAAGGCGCTGCGATGCTGGTCCACATGGGCGCACTGCACGGTCTGTCCCAGCACAAGCTCGCCCGCATCGGGCTGTTCCTGGCCCGTGATCATCCGAAACAGCGTGGTCTTACCAGCGCCGTTGGGTCCAATGATGCCGATGATGCCACCCGCGGGCAGGATGAAATTCATGTCCTCCACCAGGAGCTTGTCCCCGGCCACCTTGCGCACGCCCTGGGCCTCGATCACGGTCTTGCCCAGGCGCGGCCCGGGCGGGATGAACAGCTCCAAATCGCGTCCTCGAGACTCGCTCTCGTTGCCCGCCAGCTCCTCGTAGGCAGTGATGCGCGCCTTGCTCTTGGCATGACGGCCCTTGGGGGACATGCGAATCCACTCCAACTCGCGGGCCAGAGTCTTGCGCCGCTTGTCGTCGGACTTGGCCTCATTGGCCAGGCGTTTTTCCTTCTGCTCCAGCCAGGACGAATAGTTGCCCTTCCAGGGGATGCCCCGGCCGCTGTCCAGTTCCAGAATCCATCCGGCCACGTTGTCCAGAAAGTAGCGGTCATGGGTCACGGCGATGATGGTGCCCGCGTATTCGCTCAAATGCCGCTCCAACCAGGACACGGACTCGGCGTCCAAATGGTTGGTGGGCTCGTCCAAGAGCAGGATGTCCGGCTGTTGCAGCAACAGACGGCATAAGGCCACACGACGGCGTTCACCACCGGAGATCACGGAGACGAGCGTATCGCCGGGGGGACAGCGCAGGGCGTCCATGGCCATCTCTAGGCGGGACTCCAAGTCCCAGGCGCCGGCGGCATCCATCTTCTCCTGCACGTTGGCCTGGCGCGTCAGCAAGGCGTCCATTTCCTCGGGTTCCATGGGCTCGGCGAACTTCTCGTTGATCTCATTGAACTCGTTGACCAGGGCGGCGATCTGGGCCACGCCCTCCTCCACGACCTCACGCACGGTGCGTGATTCGTCCACCAGGGGCTCCTGCTCCAGGTAGCCGATGGTGTACCCTTGGGAGATATGGGTCTCACCCTGGAAATCCTGATCCACACCCGCCAGGATCTTCAGCAGCGAGCTCTTGCCCGAGCCGTTCAAGCCCAGAACGCCGATCTTCGCGCCGTAGAAATAGGACAGGGAGATGTCCTTCAGAATGGGCCGCTTGTCGTAAAACTTGCTGACCCGGACCATGGAATAGATGATTTTATCTGGCTCGTTGCTCATGCTTATATCCTTATCATAGTAGTGATGCCGTGTTGGATTCGACTTATGGCAGAACTCTTCGGGCCCTGCAACACCCGCTCTGAAGCAAAAAACACCCAGGCCACAAGGTCCGCAGCAGGCGCGGGCCTTGCCGTGCTCGCCCCCACCGCCAGGGTCCGATGTGACCAGGGGATAGGGGTCGCTAGACGCCCTCCTGGTCTAGAATGCAGCTGGGACTGAAAATTCCATGACATCCCCGGTCTTGGGATGCACGAAACGCAAATACTTAGCGTGCAGTTTGAGCTGCCCAGGGGCGGTGCCAGTGCCGTATAGCCGGTCGCCCACGATGGGACAATCCAGACCTAGGGGATGGGCCGCATGGACCCGCAGCTGATGGGTACGACCGGTATGCGGGGCAAACTCCACACGCGTACAACCATTTTCCTCACCCAGCCTGTGCCAGTGGGTCAGGGCCTGTTTGCCGTGGATGGGGTCAAAAACCTGGTGGGGACGGTTGTATGGGTCCAGGCGCAGAGCCAGTTCGATGGTTCCCTCGGGCTTATGCACCCGCCCGCCCAGCAGGGCCTCGTAGCGCTTGACCACAGTCCGCTGCTGGAACTGTTCGATGAGTTCACGCACACAGCGCGACGTCAATCCCAGCACCAGGATGCCCGAGGTATCCATGTCCAGCCGATGCACGGTGGGGAACCTGCGGCATTCGGGAAACCGAGCCTGCACGCGGGTGACCACGCAGTCCTGATTCTCGGGGCCGCGCCCGGGCACGGACAACAGGCCCGATGGCTTGTTGACCACCACCAGCTTATTGTCCGCATACAGGATATCCAATTCAGAATTGCTGCTCATCGATCTTCCGTTGTCACCCCATTGCTGTCCAACTCGCGCTCAAGGTCAACGGCGCCACCTCGCCCCTGGCCCTCCAGGCCACAGAGCATGAAACCCAGGATCGGGGCGCAACGCTCCGGGCAAGCCGGATAGAACTCGCCCTGATGCCGCGTGCCGGAACTGTTCTCGCGCCCCCAATAGAACTCCACCAGCCCCGTGGGGGTCAGTCCGTTCCTGGCGGCGTACTGCACCAGTTTGGGTGCGCAGCAGTCGCCCGTGCCCGTGGGCAGGCCACCCGGCCCCAGAAAGACCTCGGCCATGGAACGCGTCAGGCCCCGGAAATTATGCAACTGATACAGGGCGTGCAGATCTTTCATATTCTGCTGGGCCAAGGCCTTGCGCTGCTGCTTCAGGGCCGGACGACGGGGATCGACCGCAGGCAACGCACCCATCTCCCGACCCAGGGCCTTGATGCGCCGCTCCACCGGATCGTGGATGCGGGCAAAGACCTGGGCATCCACCACCGGAGGCACCCAACCAGGCACCAGCCAGGCACCGTTGTACTGGCAGGAGAAAGCCTTCAACGCCCCGGTGTGGCCCCGGGCGTCCCGATAGGCCAGGACGCCGAACATCTGCCCACGGGCCGGGCCATTCAAATAGTCCAACCCAAACCGGGGATCAGCCTCAGCCTGGGGCACGTCAAAATCAATACGCCCGTGTTCTTCAAGCTGCCCCATCAACCTGCGCGCAAGCTCCAGGGCCTGACCAGCATGCAAAAGATGCTCGCGCCCACAGGCGCGGCAATACCCGGCACAGGTCACGGTGTCGGGCGTGATGGAATCAAGGACGATACAGGGCATGGCGTGGAAGTAATCGAAACAGCCACGGAAGGAAAGGGGCACCCCCGTCCCTTGACGCCTACCTGAACAGGCTCAGGTATTGTCCGTAGCCCGCCGCTTCCATCGCCTCCCGGGGGATGAAACGCAAGGCTGCGGAATTCATGCAGTAGCGTAGGCCCGTGGGAGGGGGACCGTCGTCGAACACATGGCCCAAGTGATTGTCCCCAAGGCGGCTGCGAATCTCGGTGCGAGTCGAGAATAGCCTGCGGTCTTCCACGGAGACGATGTTCTCGGGCTCCAGGGGGCGCACGAAGCTGGGCCACCCCGTGCCGGAACGGTACTTGTCCGTGGAACTGAACAGGGCCTCGCCCGACAACAGGTCCACATAGATGCCTTCGCGCTTGTTGTCCCAATATTCATTGTCAAAAGGACGTTCGGTGCCCTCTTGCTGCGTGACCTCAAATTGCAGCGGGGTCAGCAGTCCCTTCAGCTCTTCCGCTCCGGGCTTGGCATAGCCCTCGGGACGCCCTGCATCGGCGGCCCAGGCCACGCCGGCGACAGCGGCGATCAATAATGCGATGGTCAATAGGAGGATCTTCATCGGTTCCACCTCTGCGTGCTGTTTGTCTCAACAAGGTGCGACAGAAACAGGAATTGTCAATGTGAGAATCGGCGCGAAGGCACCAAACCACTGCGATTAAACCGAAAAAGCATGCTTCTCCTCTGTTCATGAAATATGTTAGGTAATCATGACTTCAACGATCAACAAACTGCCAACGGACACCATGATGACGGGACCACAAGACGAGACCTCCCCAGAACGCATACTCCAGGCCGCTCGGAAACGAATTGCCGAACTGGAAGCCCTGGTTGCCGAGCATGCCCTGGAAATCATCTCCCTTCAGGAGAGAGAAAGCCAGTACAGGACCCTGTTCGAGGGCACACCGGGCGGATTGATCCTGACCACCCATGCAGGCCGCATCATCACCGTGAACGAGGCCCTGGCAGAAATGCTGGGCTACACCTTTGACGAATTCCGCAAGGGGCTGTCCCAGGACTTCTCCGCCCATGATTTCTATGTCGCCCCCGGCGAACGCGAAGCCTTGCTCCATCGCCTGAAACAAGATGGAGTCGTCAAAGGCCACGAAATCAGATTGAAGTGCAGGGACGGGCAGATCATCCATGCCCGCATCGACATGCGTATCCTGGATTTCTTCGATCGCCCGCACATCCTGACCGCCGTCCTCGACATCACCGGCCTCAAGCAGGCCGAAGAGGCATTGCGCGCCAACGAGAACTACCTGCGCACCATTCTCGATTCCGCCCATGTGGGCATCATGCTCATCGATGCGCGCACCCATACCATCGTCGACATCAATGAATTCGGCCGACAAATGGTCGGCCTTGAAAAGAAGAGCATCGTGGGCAGGGTCTGCCACAGATTCGTCTGCCCGGCTGAGGAAACAAAATGCCCGGTCACGGACCTGGGTCAACTGGTAGAACGCTCCGAGCGGTCTCTCCTGGACAAGGACGGCCAAGTAGTCCCCATCCACAAGACCGTCACCCGCCTGCGCTACCAAGGCCGGGAACTGCTGCTGGAAAGCTTCGTCAACATCCAGGTGCTCAAGACGGCCCAGCAGGAACTCAAAACGGCACACGACGAACTGGAAGGCAAGGTCGAGGAGCGCACCCGGGAATTGACCTGGGCCAACGACAATCTGATCAGGATCAACGAACAGATCACCCGCGAAATCAAGGTCCGCGAAGAGGCCGAGGCCGCCCTGCGCGAAAGCGAAGAGCGCTTCCGGTCCGTGTTCGAGAACAACCACGCCGTGATGCTGCTCATCGATCCCAAATCAGGCAGAATCGAGGACGCCAACCCGGCAGCCGCCAACTACTACGGCTACCCGCGCGGACAGCTGGTCTCCATGCACCTCTCCAAAATCAACATCCTGTCACAACAGGAACTCAAGGAGGAGTTGCGCAAGGCCAAACAGGAAAGCCGCAGTCATCAGGAATACCAACACCGTCTGGCCGATGGAAGCCTGCGCGATGTCGAGATCTTCAGCGGCCCCATCGCAGTCAATGGCCGCGTCCTGCTCTATTCCATCATCCACGACATCTCCAAGCGCAAGCGCATGGAGACACAACTCCGGGAACTGGCCACCAAGGACTCCCTGACCAAGATCAGCAACCGACGCTATTTCATGGAACGGGCGCACGATGAAATCATCAGAAGCAGACGCTACGGCAGCCCTCTGTCCGTGCTCATGATCGATATCGACGACTTCAAGGTCGTCAACGACAGCCATGGACATGCCCTTGGTGACGAAGTCCTGAAGGCCATGACAAAGGCCTGCCTGAAGACCCTGCGAGAGACCGACATCTTCGGGCGTATCGGCGGAGAGGAATTCGCTGCAACGCTCATCAACACCGACACCCAGGTCGCCCAGGACATCGCCGAACGGCTGCGCGCTGTCCTTGCCACGACCCAGGTCCTCGCCGAATCGACCCCCGTCAACTTCACGGTGAGCATCGGGGTGACGACAATGACCAAGGATGATGCCTCAGTGGAGGCTTTGCTGAAGCGGGCGGATAACGCCATGTACGAAGCCAAGCGTAGCGGCCGCAACAGGGTCGTGATCGCCGAATAAGATCTTTGGCCCACGCAACGCAGGTGGAGTTCCCACCTCCTTAATCACGAGGCCGGTTCTGAGCCTCCACCGTCCCATCAAGGAAGAATTGCCCCCCGTGGGATACAGTCCTGGTCTGGATGCGGAGCAATCCGTCGCAGTTGTTGCAGCGATTCGTGGAGTCCATGCTTGACACCCGGCAGGATAAACAGGTCTGAGCAACGAAGTCCGGCCCTCTGCAAGAGGTCAGACGCAGAACTGACGCACGACTGGTTCAGCGATCCGAAACAGCCAGGGCCAACCCCGAGGCCACGAAGGTGCCCCCGACGCAGCGCTCGAACCAACGCACCGCCCGAGAGGATTGAAAGACATTGATCAGGACACCACCTGCATAGGCATAAATCAACGAGCCAACAATACTAACGATGGCGACGACCGTAAGCATAAAGACGACCTGGGCAGGGCCTGCACCACCAACGGGAATGAACTGCGGGAACAACGCACCAAAAAAAACAATGGCCTTGGGATTTGCAGCAGCCAGGCAAGCACCCTCTGTAAACAATTTTCGCCAGGTTACAGCCTGTTGCGGGCAACATCCATCACCGGCAGGTGTCATGGGTTTGCCACTACCCACCAGCATCCCGATGCCAAGATAGATCAAGTAGACCGCTCCGGCCCAACGCACCAACATGAACAGCTGCTCCGATGCAGCCAGCAAGGCTCCCAAACCAGCCAGAGAAATTGCAGCCTGCCCCACGGATACCGAGGTGAGGCCAAGGATCGTTGCCAGGGAGAGGCGGACGCCATGGCGCACGCCATGGACAAGACACAAAAGCATACCTGGACCGGGAATGATCGTCGCCACGAAGACCGTCAACACGAACAGAGATGAGAATTCAAGCATGGCAACCGCCCTTTTTTTTCAACTGCCCGCAAGCACCAACAAAAAAGCCCCGCAACTGCCGGGGCTGAAAAAACATTCCTTCTCCAAATCAGACAATGGAACTGACGACCCGCCCGGTATCGGCCTCCACAAGGGGACGTATCTGCGTGTTCCGGGGCAACACATCGGGATAATTCGCCTGCTGCGTAGAGATCGTCGACACTTGGCCACGCAAGGTGGACGAGGCGATGCTGTGGCTCACCCTGGAAAAAAAACTCACCATCTGCAGTTGGCTCAACTGGCCTTCAACAAGCTTGCTCATGGTTCACAGCCCCATCCAGCGTCCCTACGCCAAGGCCTGGAAGACCTTCCCGGTCTCCTGCTCGGCGGGTGTTTTCACGTCGCGCAGATCCGTCACCATGTTTGAGAATTTTTGGGCATTCTTATGCACGGTTTCATTATATTCGCGTACGCCTTGAGAAGTGATGCTCTTGCTGCCCGTGGACATCTCGCTGGCCATATTCAGTAGACTCAAACTTTGAGAACTCATGGTTTCATCTCCCCCGATGAAGTGTAGCTCTCATTATGCACCCATCAATGGCCCCTTGGCAAGGGCCTCGCCTGCGTAGCACTCGTTTCTGGAGGTCTTGCAATGCTTCGGGGCAGAACCTCACGGACCGCCCTGGTTGAGTTGCGTTGCCAACGCCTTGATCAGGGCAAAGTTGGATTCCACCTTGCCCTGCAACTCCGCATTCTCCGCCTTCAACTGCTGCACAAGAAGCTGGAGGGTCGTCACCTTGTTTTCCAGGGTATCCACCCTCTCCTCAAGTTTCTTGACCAGATTCCGGGCCCGAGTGTCTGTCTCCGCACAGGCCACCCCCGACGAAAAAGCCGCCAGCATCAGAGCCGTCACAACAATCAGGATCAATCGTTTCATGTCCTTCTCCTTCCCGCCTTCGGCGTGCTCTTGCTCTAGCAGATTCCCCTGCTCGAGGGAATCCACAACCCATGACTTGCCCGCCATCCGTGAATGATTACAGTCTATCCCGAGTACACAATAAGGAGAAGCCCATGAGTGACACTGTCCACGTGACCTGCCCCAGCTGTGCGGGGATCAACCGCGTCCAAACCGCGAGGCTCGCCTCCGCCCCGGTCTGCGGACGCTGCCAAAGCCCACTGCTCAACGGCTCGGTCATGGAGCTCAACGCCCAGACCTTCGACCGGTTCATTGTCAAGAACGACCTGCCTGTGTTGGTGGATTTCTGGTCAGCCTCCTGCGGGCCCTGCCAGATGATGGCCCCGGCCTATGCCCAAGCCGCCAGTCGGCTGACCCCCAAGATCCGGCTTGCCAAGCTCCAGACCGACGTCAACCAGGCCATTGCAGGACGCTACGGCATCCTGTCCGTCCCCACCCTGATCCTCTTCAAGGGCGGGCGCGAGTCAGCCAGGATAAGCGGTGCCCTGGACATAAATTCCATCACGGCCTGGGCCGAATTGCACGCGTAGCAGGACGCCCCACAGTCCCCGCTCGCCATCAGCATCCAGCACCCCAAAGAAAAAAGTCCGCTCCCTTGCCGGAACGGACCGCTGCCTCGCGCTTCACAGGGGCTATATCCTGCTTTTCAGGAACATCCCCTGGACGATTTCGGGCACCTTGGCCGCACCGGGCGTGGGATGCGGATCGCCGTAATCCGGTTTGGACGACGCTTCCGCAAGCTTTCGACCCTGAAGCTGGTTCTTCCAGCCCGTGGTCACCGGATCGGTCCTGAGCCGCTGCTCGGCCTCGTCCACGTTGTGACGGATAATCGCCAACCCAGTGTCCAGGCTCAGTTGCCCGATGTCGCGTGTTTCGAATGCCATGGCGCTCCTCTCAATCTTACTCTACACCATGCCCAGCTGCGCTGCAAACGCCTGGGACGAATCGCCCTCATCCATCCGCATGGGGGAATCCCCCGATATTTGCACAGGGCGTTGACCCCCATTTCCCCCAGAAGGTATAGTCAATGACAAAACCATGCTCAACGTGCTTACTTTGCAGAGACACAAGGCGACAATGACCAACAACAAACGTACAACGGAACGCTTCCCCATCCAGGCCGTCGATTTCGCGACTCTGCTGGTCAACGAGACCTACATGCTCTATGGCAGCATCACCAATGTCTGCCTGCATGGCCTGAATCTGGAGCTGTTCCCGGCAAGCCCCGGGGCCATGCCCGTGCCGGGAGACAGCATTCGTCTGCATAGCTGCCCCAAGGGCCTGAACTGCCTCATGAGGGGTGCCGCTGGAACCATCGCCTGGATTCAGGACAACCTTTGCGGCATCCACCTGATCAGGCCCGTTGCCATGACCCCCCAGGAACTGGAACAGCACTTCTACAGCCAAAACCTGACCCCCTGGGCAGGCCAGCCCGACTGAGTCCTTCCGCCCATACCAAAATCAAACAAGGCCGCCCCCATCGGGAGCGGCCTTGATGTTTTCAGCCCACTTTTGCATCCAGGGCAGACTAGAGAATCTGGCTCAGGAAGACCTTGGTCCGATCATGATCCGGATTGACAAAGAAATGCTCGGGCGTGCCCACCTCAAGCACACGGCCCATATCCATGAAGACTACACGATCCGCCACTTCCCGGGCAAAGCCCATCTCATGGGTAACCACGACCATGGTCATTCCAGCCCGGGCCAGGTCCTTCATGACGTCCAGCACTTCACCCACCATCTCGGGGTCCAGAGCGCTGGTAGGTTCGTCAAAGAGCATCACCTTGGGGTCCATGGCCAGGGCGCGGGCAATGGCCACACGCTGCTGTTGGCCACCGGACAACTGGGCCGGATAGACATTCCATTTCTCCTTGATCCCAACTTTCTCCAGCAGAGCCATGCCCTTGGCCTCGGCCTCCTTGCTGGAGCGCTTGCGCACGATCATCTGGGCCATGGTCAGGTTCTGGAGCACTGTCTTGTGCGGGAACAGATTGAAGCCCTGGAAAACCATCCCCGCCTCGGCCCGGATGCTATTAATGTCACTGCCCGGAGACAAAACACTCTGGCCATCGATGGAGATCTCGCCCGCATCGGCGAACTCCAGGCGGTTCAGGCAACGAAGGAACGTGGACTTGCCGGAACCCGACGGGCCGATGACCACGACCACCTCGCCCTCGGCAACCTCAAGGGAAACCTTGTCCAGGGCCACAAGCTTCTCGGGCACATAGAAGTATTTGCAAACGTCTTTTGCGACTATCATTCTACACCGCCTTGCGTTCCAGGGACTGCACGAACACGGACAGAGTGAAGGTCAGCACCAGATACAGCACGGCGCAGATCAGCCACATTTCGTAGTTCATGAGCGAGGCGCTGGCCGCCTCGCGGGTGATTTTTGTCAATTCGCGGATGGCGATGACACCCAGGAGCGACGAGTCCTTGACCAGGCTGATGAACTGACCGGCCAGGGCCGGAAGGATACGCTTCAAGGCCTGGGGCATGATGACCTTGCGCATGGACTCGGCATAGCTCATGCCCAGCGAACGCGCGGCCTCCATCTGGCCCACGTTGATGCTCTGAATGCCGGCACGCACAATCTCCGCCGTATAGGCTCCGGTGAACACCGCCAACCCGACAACGCCGTACCAGAAATTTTCCACCTGGGGGATGCCCGTGTTGGCAAGGACCTGGTTCACCAAGGTCCCGATGACGTAGTACCAGACCATGAGCTGCACCAACAGCGGTGAGCCGCGCACTAGTTCAATGTAGGTGATGGCGCTCCACTTGAAGGCCGGATTGTCCGAGATGCGGGCCAGACCGGTCAGCAGACCGAGAAACATGCCCAGGATGATGGCGATGAAGCTGACCTTCAGGGTCATCCACAGCCCCTGCAGGAACAGCCCGGCCTTCCAGAACTTGCTCACCGCGAGCACATCTCCGGGGTAGACGTAATCGCCCTGGGACACGCTCAACCCGGCCGTGGGAACCAAGCGACTCTCATCACCGTCGGGGCCTGTGACCACCACCCGTGTCTGCTCGCCCTGGTCTTCCAGGGAGGCGACCTCGCCCCCGAATTCCGCCTGGACCTTCACGGACTCCTGATAAAAGAAATATTGGGGGACACGATTCCAGCGCCAGACGTAGTCAACATACTGCGAGGCCCCGTACACGCCAGCCAGCGTCAAGACCACAAGCGCAGCGAACACGCCGAACCAGATCTTGTTGTACAAAGGCCCCTTGGGCCGATCCAGGCCGGGATACAATGACATCTTTTGAACTCCTTGCAATGAAGACAACCACCTGAACAAACGAGAACATGCGTCCCGCCCCCCCATACCGGAGGGCGGGACGCCTCGCAAACTCAGTCAGGCTTTCGCGCTGCTATTGTGCGTTCTTGATCCAGCCGGTGCTCTTGATCCACTTGTCGTAGATCCGGTCGTAAGTACCGTCGGCCTTGATCTGCTTCATGAAGTTGTTCAGGAAGTTCAGGAAGTCCGGGTCACCCTTCTTGATACCCCAAGCCAAAGGCTCGTAGGTGAAAGGCTCATCCAGCAGCACGACGTTCTTGCCACCCTGCTGGGCCATGAACACGACCAGAAACGGCAGGTCGTAGACAAAGGCGTCGGCCTGGCCGTTGACCACGTCCAGGGCGCCGTCGGCTTCCTTGTCGAAAGATTTGTAGACAGCCTTGGAGATCATGCGCTTGGTGGCGATCTCGCCGGTGGTGCCCAAGCGGGAGGCGACAGTGAACTTGGGATCATTCAGGTCCTTGTAGGACTTGATTTTTCCTTCATGCTTCTTGTTCAGAATGATCGCCTGGCCCACGACGATGTAGGGGTCGGCGAAGTTGATCTGCAGATTGCGCTCCTGGGTCAGGGTCATGCCCGAGGCAACCATGTCGAACTTGTCGGCCCGCAGGGCAGGAATAATGCCATCGTAATCGGTGCTGACGATGTTCAGCTTGACGCCCATGGCCTTGGCCAGTTCCTTGGCGATGTCGATGTCAAAGCCCATGATCTCGCCCTTCTTGTCGGTCATCTCGAACGGGGGGTAGCCCGGGTCGGTACCGATGCGCAGCTCGCCGCGCTGAAGAATGGCCTCAAGGGTGGATGTCTTGGCCAGATCAAAGTCTGCTGTAAAGGCCTGGGATGCCAGAACCGCCACCAAAAAGGCGGCCAGCATCAATTTCTTGGCGATGTTCATGGAACAACTCCTCATCGTTCAGGGGTGAAAAGGAAAGGCGCACCACAGGTACGCCCGGACCGACACGCTAATATTTACCTTCGGAAAGCACTTCCTTGATGATCATGGGCTTTTTGCAGATTGGGCACGTGGGCATCTCTTCCTCGGGAAGATAGATCACCTTGGTGACCTTGTGGATCGGGCAATGGACCTCCACTGCCACCCTCTTGTACCTGTCCTTGAGAACATTCACACCGCACCTCCTCAAACATTGAACCAAACGACATATCCCGCACAACAGGCGGCGACAAGGGGGCAGTGATTATTTCATCAACAATAGATAATGGGTTATGCGGAAAATCTCAGAGACAGGCAGGTCAGGCCACCATCCATCTTACGGGTCTCGCTCATATCCAGCTCCACCACATTCAGACCCGTGGCATCAAGGATGGCGCGCACCCCGGGGAATCCCGAGGGAGTGATCAAGGTGTCGTTGATAAGCAGCGTATTGGCGGCGTAATCCTCGCCGTGTGGGGTGACGAACAGCTCATAGCCCTGCAAGGCCTCGCATCCGGAGAAATCAGGGGTCACCAACAGCCGCTTGCCGCCGATGTGGTTCACGCCGGACTTGAAATGCAGCCCCTGGCCCACGGGCACGGAGACGGTCTCGTAGCCGTGCTCACCAACGATGCGCGCAAACTGGCGCGCGCCCTCGACATTGGTGCGCTCGGACAGGCCCACAAAGAACCGTTTCTCCACCTGCAGCACATCACCGCCGTCCAGGGTCCCGGCCCCTTCGATGCGAGCCACGGGCTTGTATTTGGCCAGTGCGGGCTCGATGCTCACCTGCTCGCCGTTGCGCGCCGGAGCGCCCGGGTTGCTGATCACGGCGACTTCGGCGGTGACAACCGCCGTGTCCTCCACGAAATGGGCATCGGGATACGCGGGCAAGGCCTTCAGGACATCCACGGTCAGTCCCAACGAGCGCAGGGTCTCGGCATAGGCTTCGTGCTGCTTGAGCATTAGGGAATAATCGGCGATTCCGAGGTGGCCCGAGATAGTCAGGCCCTGAGCAAAATTCTCACCGGGGGTACGGATAATGGCATGGGTGAACAAGACTGGCCTCCTCCAAGGATAAATGAAAGAAGGTCCTGTAGCCCCCGAGCCGCCGGATTGTAAAGTGACAATCAATAGTCGCGCGTAGCCATGGACAGCAACAGCTCATACAGACGCACGGCCTGCGCCGGCTCGCGTTCGGCAAAGCTCTCCATGGCCTCCTGCGGGATGAACGCCAGGATGCTGTCTTCCTCGGCCCTGGTGGTGCTCGTCGCCACCCTGTCCGGCAAGATGCCCTGGGGAGCCAGGACGTTTCCACGCCCCACCAGACGCAGGCGGATATCCCGCCCATCCTGCTCCAGGTATTCGCCCACCGAGCCCCAGACCACCAGATGCACCCCGCCCAGGGGCTGGCCCGCGGCAACGATGACGCCCCCCTTGGGTACTTTCGTCTCCCGGGCAAAGTCCTGGACGCTCTCCAACGCGGCCTCGAAGCGCTCCATGCCTTTGAGGTGCGAATCCAGTTCGTCGAAGGCCAGGTGGAAGAGGCTATCGCCCCCCTCGGACGCGGACAGGGCCGCGCATTCCCGTTCCAGAATCTCGGCCTCGCAACGCTCAAGGGCCAAGTCCAGCGTAGAATAGGAACTGACCCCGGTCAGGACATCGGGGGAGGTGTTGCGTTTCAGCAATGCCCACAGGCCGTCAGGGACCTGGCACAGCAGCAGTTGCACATCACGGTTCCTGGCCTGCTGGGCGATGCGCACGAAGTTGCTGACAGCCGAGATGTCAAACCCGTCAACGGCCTCCATATCCACGACAATGAATCGAGGCGGAGTCTCGGTCTTCAACAGGGCCGAGGCCCGCTGCGCCAGGAAACAGGCGGAGCCGAAAAAGACGAAGCCGTCCAGCATGAAGACGCGAATCTTATCCGCATGGCGCCGCAGCAACACCCGGGCCGCCACCGGGCGCTCCACCCGGCTGGAGACATCCGCTCCGGTCAGCTCCTGGCGAATCACGGAGACACGACTGAAACGAAAGACAAAGAAGAACGTCGTCAGCAGCAGCCCCAGCCCGACGCCTTCCAGGAAACCTAACCAAGCAATGGCGGCGACGATCCCCAGCACAATGCCGAAATCCAGGGCCGTGAGCTTCTTGCGCCCGGCGAAGATCCAGTCATCGAAAAAGAACAGTCCCAAAAGGAAGAGCAGGCTCCCGAGGATGGGCTTCGGGAAATAAGTCAGGACCTCGGCCCCCACGAAAACCACCATTAGACAGACCAGCGCACCGAAGATCGGCACCAGCCTGCTGCCCACGCCCGTGCGATGTGACAATAGGCTCAAGGACAAGGCGGCGTATCCGGCAAACCCGCCCCCAAGGCCGCCCAGGACGTTGGCCGCAGCCCCGGAGTACAGCTCCTTGTCCATATCGATGTCCGCCTGGGCGCCAAGCTCGATGCCCCCCATGTTCAGCAGCAGGGCAATCGTTGCCAGCAGGGCCACGATCAGCACATCCGGCAACAGGGCAAGGACCACCGCCCAATCCACACTGGCGAAATCACTCGGCACAAAGGCGGGCCACAATCTGCCCGAAGGCAGCGAATCCACCAGCCAGCCGCCCTGGCGCGCGGTGTCGGCATCGACCCCGAGCGCCATCAACCCAAAAAAGAAGATCCCGATCCCCAGCACCAGGGCCACGGGCAGGATCAGAAAATGCGGACGCAGCTTGAGCAGGATGAACAGCCCCAGAGCAAACCCCACACCCAGCAACCATTTATACAGCACCGGTCCCTGGCCATACGCCCCCAGGGTTCCCAGTCCGGGCGAGACACCGGTCATCACCCCCAACCCGCCCAGGCAGAGCAGCAGTCCACAGCCCGCCAGGAATCCACCTACCACGGGGAACGGCAGAAAACGCACCAGATTCGATAGTCTGAAGACCCCCATCACAAGGAAGCACAGTCCGGTGAGCACACCGGAGAGCATCATCAGCACGACCAGGGTGGAGAACTGCTCCTGCGGCCCATGCAAGGCCATGGCGGCGACAACGGCCGTGGCAACCCCGACGAAGATGGCCGCCGGGATGTCCTGCGGCAGGGTGACCACGCCCTTGAAGGAACTCGCCAGCCCCGTGACCAGGGTCATGACCATGGCCCCGAAGATCAACAGCCCCGAGGCCTGCGCGGAATAGCTCGCCAGAGGGCCTGCGAAGATCATGTTGGCAAAAGATGATTCGATGATCACCAACATGATGCCGATGATCAGGCCCTGCGCCATGGACGGCAGCAGGATGGACGGTGTCAGCAGATCAGCTTTGATTTCATTCAGGCGTTGAAGCATGGTGTCCCCCGATGGTTGGCGACATTCAACTACGTGGGAAGCATGCACAATTCAAGCGGGAAAAACAAACCATCCGAATCCCGAAACAGGCGTCGGGCCAGTAGCCATCCCTGCCTATTGCGCGCCCGGTCGCCAATGGGTACAACCCCGACATGCTGACCATCCGATGCGCAACCTGCAAGATCAAGCTCTGGAAATACAATAAGCTGGGCAAGGGCGAGGTTCTGCGCTGCCACAAGGCCCGTATCACGAAGATGCTGGAGGCCCAGGAGCGTGACAACGCCATTTACTGTCCCTGTGGCAACCGCGTGGGCCTGGACAAGGGCAGCTACTGGAAAATGATCAAAAAAGCCTTCAATTCCTCTGGATTGAAGGTCAGCAAACTTTAAAGTCGGCCTAGCGGACAACGACCACTGTGCAGGGAGCCAGATCGATCAAACGCGATGAAACACTGCCCAGCAGCAGCATCCGCTCCACCGCATGCTTGCCCAGACTGCCCACCACGATCTCATCGGCCTGCTCGCGCCGGGCCACCTCCGCAAGGACCATGGCCGGACGTCCGGACTCGACGATGCACTCCGCCTCATGCCCGGCTGCACGAACCCGTTCCAATCCCTGATCCGTCAGGGTCCTGGCTCTGGTCAGCAGCTTGGTCACCAGTTCCGCGTAGTCCTGGCGCGGAGAAATGGTGGCCAGGGCCTCGGCCACGCTGACGAGGATGATGCGCACCTCGCCACACGTGGCTTCGGCAATGACTCGATCCAAGGCCTTGTACGCCAACTCGGACCCGTCCAGACCAACAACTGTGGTTTTCTTGGCCATGAGGTATTCCTCCCTCCGGCGTTGATGCAGAGCCCCACCTTAGCACACGGGCCGGGGCATGCGCCACGTTATTGAAACCTAGGTATGCGTCTTTTTTTCATAATAAGACAGGAACATGTCCACGGTGGAGACGACCACTCGATCACGTTCCTCCCGGGTGGAATCCGGATGCCAACCAATGATCCTGGGCCAGAAGAGGAAGCCCTTGATCAGGCCCATGAACTGGTGGGCTGCAAACTCCACATCGGGAATATTCAGTCTTGCTTCCTTCACGGCCTGTCGGAGCCAGACCTGGATCCCGGACTCGACATTTTTCATGTCCGCAAAGAGATGCCCAGCCCATTGCGGCGAGCGGATGCACTCCGACAACACCGCCCGGGTCAGGCCCATGAACTCCTCACCCAGCAAGAGTTCGACTTCCCGACGCCCCAGTTCCAGCAGTTGCTCACGCAGGGGGACATTACCGTCGTAGGGCATTGAGATGGCCTGCTGGGCCTGGCCCCAATGCTCCCCCACCACCGTACGAAACAAGTCATCCTTGCTGCCGAAATGATTGTATACCGTCCGCTTAGACACTCCGGCCCGCTCTGCGATGCGATCCATGCTGCTGCCCTGATACCCGCGTTCCAGCACTTCGCTGGCCGCTGCCGCAAGAATGGCCTCGCGCTTGTCGTTTCGTAATCCCCGTGGCGGCGTCATCGTTGCTCCTGGCGTTTCTCATGTCTCTAAAAACAAAGCATAATTACACCCTACAGTTTACTTTTGTCGAGTCAAGATGTAAACTGCACGGTGTAGTCTACAATACAACACTGGACAATTCGTCTCCCCAAAGG
Source organism: Pseudomonadota bacterium (assembly GCA_018816865.1). Taxonomy (GTDB): domain Bacteria; phylum Desulfobacterota; class Desulfovibrionia; order Desulfovibrionales; family Desulfovibrionaceae; genus Desulfovibrio_Q. The sequence goes on along the minus strand of JAHIUW010000009.1, from coordinate 56,577 downwards.
AATAAATCATGCAATTCAAGTGTGTTTCAGCTTTCGCTGCCCTTTGCGCCCTGCTTCTGGGACTGGCAGCATGTACGCCCGAACGCATGGAACCCAAGGACACATCCCGAATGAAAATGAATGCTTCGTCGCAATTTTACAAGGACACCTTCCACAATGACGGCAATGTAACACTGAGCATCGAAGGCAGTTGGCTGGGCATGGCCCGGGACTATCTCTTCGGCGGACAGCAACGGTTCCCCGAATCCGCATTGCCCGTGTCTGTGTTGGACATCCAGGCCCTCACCGCTGAGCAGGAACTGAGCCTGTCGTGGCTGGGGCATTCCACCACGCTCATCAACCTGGAAGGCAGGCTGATCCTCGTGGACCCCATGTTTGCCAAGCGGGCTTCGCCCCTGTCGTTCATAGGCCCCAAGCGATTCCACGAGACCCTGCCCGTCACGGCCGAGGACTTGCCGGCGCTGGACGCGGTGCTCATCTCCCACGACCATTACGATCACCTGGATCGCGAGGCGGTGCAGACCCTTGCTCCCAAGACCGGAAAATTCTATGTGCCATTGGGTGTTGATGCCCACCTTCGAAACTGGGGAATCCCAGAAAACCAGATCGTGGCCCTCGACTGGTGGGAACGGGCCGAACACCTGCCCGGACTGAGTTTCGTGGCCACGCCCGCCCAACACTTTTCGGGGCGAGGCCTCTTGGATCGCAATCGAACCCTCTGGGCTTCATGGACAATCCTGGGCCAGAGCAAGCGCGTGTTCTACAGTGGCGACTCGGGCTATGCCCGGCACTTCAAGGACATCGGCAACGCCTATGGGCCTTTCGACCTCACGTTAATCGAGTGCGGAGCCTACAGCGAATACTGGCCCTCCGTACACATGACGCCCGAGCAGACCATCCAGGCCCACCTGGACCTGGGGGGAAAACACCTCGTCCCCGTTCATTGGAGCACCTTCAACCTCGCCATTCACCACTGGCGAGAGCCCATGCAACGAGCCACAGCCTCCGCATCCAGCCATGGTCTCTGCATGACCGCACCGCTCCCGGGCGAGGTCTTGACCAGCTTTCGAGTCAGCCCGAAGCCGCAGTGATGTTCAGCAACGCTGCAAACATCCAACTGATGACCGCCCCCCTGGGGGGCGGAGACGCGCATTCCCCCGCGGCCGAGGCCGTGGCATCCACCGGGAGAGGCAACGCGCACAGCCGGGTTCGCTGATCCGGCCTCGTGCCGTGTTTGCAACGGCACAAGAGGGCGAGGAAGACCAGCGGCCATCCCGAGAGAAAGCCATCCGTGGAGGGGGACATTGACCACTCCCTCCCTTGGTTAGGGCCATCCTCTCTGGGTCTGTCCACTGTTTTCGGTCCAAACTCGCTTGAACTCCTTGAATAAACAGGTCACAAATGAAGGAGTTCGGCACCACTCGTCCTCTGGTTGAACGCTGTGTCTTTGTCCTTTGTGTGACGGCGACGCTCCATGTACAGGCTCCCCCCGCGCACGTCGTCACGGCCAAGGCTCAGGCTCCACACTTAAGCGAACGAAGGTCTTTCGCCATGAAACACCACCGGTTCCCACGCCTCGCCCCCCTGCTCCTGGCACTGCTGCTGGTCATCCTCAGCGTCCCCTGCCGCGGCAACGAATTCAGCAAGCCCCCCGTCAACCAGGCCCCGGTCAACGGCATCTCCCTGGGCTATCGGGTCCTGGGCCAAGGCCCGCCGCTGCTGCTGATCACCGGCTACGGCGCGACCATGGACGTCTGGGATCCGACCCTGGTGGAGCGGCTCGCCCTGTCCTTTCAGGTCATCGCCTTCGACAACCGGGGCATGGGCACCTCCAGCGCCTCGGAAACGTCGTTTTCCTATGCCCTGTTTGCCAGCGATGCCTTGGGCCTGCTCGATTACCTGCGCATCCCCAGCGCCCATGTCCTGGGCTGGTCCATGGGCAGCTGCATCGCGCAGGAACTGGCCCTGAAGGCACCGCACAGGACCGGGAAGCTGATCCTCTATGCCTCGGCCCCCGACTCGACGGAAATCGTCAAGGTCCTTGACAGGCTGGGAACCCTCAAGCCCGAGGAACTCATGGGCATGATGTTCCCCAAGCCATGGCTTGACGGACATCCCGGAATCTTCGAACGGCTCCCGGCACCGGCCCAGGCCCCGGACCCGGCCATCATCGCCAGACAACGCAAGGCCATCGAGCAATGGACCGGCACCAGGGAGCGCCTCGGCACGCTGCATAAGGACACATTGCTGCTGGTGGGCGAGGAGGACTTCATCACCCCCCCGGCGCACAGCCTGGCCTTGGCCGGACTCATCCCCGGGGCCTGGCTGGTGAAATTCAGACAGGGCGGCCACTGGCTCATGTACCAGTCCCCGGAGCGCATGGCGCGGATCATCACCTCCTTTCTCAAGACGAACCCAGATCAGGGCGAACCGCAACCACCCACGGCCCAGTAACACCCGCAGGGCATGAACAGCGGCCCAGAGCCCGAGACAGGGACCAGAGGCCGAGGCGCAGACCATAAAAAAAACGCCGCCTTCCCAGGGACGGAAGACGGCGGATGCGAAAAACAAGTCAAGACGGCATCCGGCAGGGACAAGCCCCTCCGTTCAGCCACAGCGCAGAACTAGAAGGTGTCGGTCATGGTGTACAGCCTGCCGGACTGCTGCCCCACCAGCCACTTGGCCGCGCGCAGACTGCCCGCCGCAAAGTTCTCTCGGGAATGGGCCTGATGGGTGACCTCGATGCGCTCTCCGGGGCCCATGAAATACATGGTGTGCACCCCCACGACATCCCCGCCGCGGATGGTCTGCACGCCGATCTCCTTTTTGGGACGCGCGCCGATGATGCCCTCGCGACAATAGGCACCCACTTCCTTCAGGTCCCAGTCACGGGCCTCGGCCAGACACTCGGCCAGCTTCAAGGCCGTACCGCTGGGGGCGTCCTTCTTCTGGTTGTGGTGCAGCTCCACCATCTCCAAATCGTAGCCCTCGCCCAGGGCGCGCACCAACTGCGGCAGCACCTTCAACAGCACGTTCACGCCGATGCTCATGTTCGGGGCCCAAAACACCAGCCCGGTCTTGGCACTCTCCTCCAGTTCGGCTTTTTCAGCCTCACTCAGGCCCGTGGTGCCGATGACGATGGGGTTGCCCGCTGCCACGCACTTCTTGGCGTTGGCCACGGACACCGCCGGTGCCGTGAAATCGATGACCACGGCCCCGGGGCATTCGGGTAGCATGGCCTCCAGCTCCGTGCCGCACAGGCAGCCGTAGATTTCCAGGCCCTCGTCGCAACCCTTGCGTTCGATGACCCCGCTCAGGTCAAGCTCGGGATCGGCCTTGACCATCCCGGCGATGGTGGTCCCCATGCGTCCCTTGGCGCCGATGACGATGATGGATGTGCTCATAATGCTCTCCAAGTGATTGATATTAAATGAGAGACAGCTGCTGTTGGTTTGCCTTGGCTGCCCGGCCCTCAGCGGGCTGATCATCCCCGGCAACATCAAGGTCTGCGTCCAGCAGCCGCATGAATGCAGCGTGGTCAATGACAGTCAATCCCAAAGCCCTGGCCTTGTCCAGCTTGCTGCTTCCTGCATTTTCGCCCGCCACCAGATAGTCCACCTTCTTGGAGATGGTCGAAACCACCTTGGCACCGGCGGCCTCGGCCAGCTTGGCGGCCTGGGGACGGCTCATGTCCGGCAGGGTTCCCGTGAACAGGATGGTCTTGCCCGCCAGAACTCCGCCCGGCACACTTTCGTCCCCTGGTTCGGCCTGGGGCCACAGCCCGACCCCACGAAAACGTTCCAGCAGGGCGCGATTGTCCTCGTTGGCGAAGAACACGCCGATGGAAGCCGCCACCTCGGGGCCGATATCCGGCAGGGCCATCAACTCGTCGCCGCCGGCCAGCATAATCTCGTCCAGATTCCGATACGTTCTGGCCAGGGTCTTGGCGGTCTGTTCGCCCACGTGGCTGATGCCCATGGCCGCCACAAGCCGCTCCAGGGAAGCGCTCTTGCAGGCCTTGGCAATGGCGCTCACCGTGTTTTCAGCAGATTTGAGTCCCATGCGCTCCATGAGCGACAGCTCCCCAACCCCGAGGCCGAACAGATCAGCAGGCGATTTGATACGCCCTTCCCTGACCAGCTGTTCCACCAGCTTCTTGCCCACGCCCTGGATATCCAGTCCGGCCTTGGACACGAAATGAACGATGCGCTGCCTGACCACCGCCGGGCAGGAAGCATTGACGCAGCGCCAAGCCACCTCGCCCTCCAGGCGCACAGCTTGCGAACCGCAAGCCGGGCACTGGCTGGGGAATGCATATTCCCGCTCCGAACCGTCGCGCCTCTCCTTGAGCGGGCGCACCACCTCGGGGATCACGTCTCCGGCCCGCTGCACCACCACGGTATCGCCGATGAGCAGTCCCTTGGCCCGGATCTCGTCCTCGTTGTGCAGGGTGGCGTTGGACACGGTGACCCCGCCCACGCTGACCGGAGCCAGCCGGGCCACGGGGGTCAGGACCCCGGTGCGGCCCACCTGGATCTCGATGGCCTCCAGGCGGGTCTCGGCCTGATGGGCCGGGAACTTCATGGCCATGGCCCACTTGGGAAAGCGGGCCGTGGTGCCCAGGGCGTCCTGCAAGTGCAGGTCATCCAGCTTGGCCACGACCCCATCGATCTCAAAGGGCAGGCTGTCGCGTTCTGCGGCCAGACGCTCGTAATAAGCGGCCACGCCATCCGGAGACTCGAAGCGCTGCGCTCCCTGGGGGATGGTGAAGCCATAGGACTCAAGGGCGGCCATGATCTCGGCCTGGGTACCCCAGTGTTCCCTTGGCGTCTGCGCCCCGCCGTCCCAGCGCACATCGCCCACGCCATAGGCCATGAACCTGAGCTGGCGCGAGGCCGTGATCCTGGAGTCCAACTGGCGCACGGACCCGGCCGCGGCGTTGCGTGGATTGGCGAAAATCTTGTCTCCCTCTTCCTCCTGGCGGTCATTCAGGGCATGGAAGTCCTTCTTGAGCATCACCACCTCACCGCGAACCTCCAACAGGCTCGGAAGCGCCGAGACGGAAGAATCCTTGCCCTCGGGGACCTTCAGGATCAGGGGCAGGTTGCGCACGGTGCGCATGTTCTCGGTGACGACCTCGCCCTCCTCGCCGTCGCCCCGGGTCAGAGCCACGGACATCCGGCCATGCTCGTAGACGATCTCTGCGGCCAATCCGTCCAGCTTGGGCTCGGCCCAGAAGGCTAGGGCTGCGTGGGGTTCCTCGCGCCGGATACGCTCGATGAACAAGCGCCATTCGGCCACGTCAAAGGCGTTGTCCAGACTGTACATGCGCTGGCTGTGCCTGCGCTTTTCAAAACCATCGCGCACGGCCCCACCCACGCGCCTGGTGGGCGAGTTGGGGTCGTCCAGCTCAGGATGCTCCCTCTCCAGAACCGCCAATTCCCGAAACAGGACGTCGTATTCGGCGTCGCTGATTTTGGGGTCATCCAGCACGTAATAGCGATGATTGTGGTATTCGAGAAGCCTGCGTAGTTCGGCGACGCGGGCCAAAAGATCCTGAGGGCTTGTCATCAAAAAGTCTCGTAATCGGTAAAATCGTTTTTGAGCGTCTCCAAGACATTACGCCAATCCAGGCCAAAGCGCTCGGCCAGGAACGCGGCCTCGGCATGGGCGGCGGCGTCCATAAATCCATCCACGGTGCGCGCGGTACTGTGGTAGATATGGCGCACGCAGAGCTGATGGTCCACGGCCAACGCCCAGCCCGCCTTGGCCACCCGGGCCGAAAAATCCAGGTCCACGCCGTAGCCGAACCTGTTCTCGCCAAAGTCCAGGCCCCCCGCCGCGCGCCAGGCCTCCAAATGCACCAGGGGCGCGATGCCGTCCAGCAGATTCACCCGCCTGAACTGCGCCCCGGGCCGCTGTTCCATCTGTGGATGATACGGGCTCGCGGTCACGGACGGGGCGTAGATACCCACCCTGCCCAGGGTCTGCTCCATGCGCGCAAGCCGTCCCAGGGCGGCGGCGACCACAGGCGGCTTGGACACGAAATAGAGGTCGTTGTTCAGGAACCAGACCCGCTGGAAGCCCTCCTGGGAAAGCCGCTGCATGGTCCACTCAAAGGCCCCGGCCCAATAGAGATTCTCGTCCAGACGCAACCAGGCACCGGGATAGGGCTGCGGAGCGGCGTTGTCCAGCACCCACAACGGGATGTCGGCTCCGGGCATAGCCTGCACATCGGCCTCGAGCTGTCGCACCAGTCTGGCGGTCAGTTCGGGCTTGCCGTAATGGAGAATGACGATGGCCAGGGCGTTGTCCGGCATGATTCCAGTCAGGCGACAAAGGGAGTTCGCCCTGTTTTCTTTTGCTTTTTTGCGTCCCCGGAACTACAATCGCCGGGACATTTAACTGTACGTGCAACCAGCGAAAACCGCAATCACCCGAGGCCCAGTCATGCCCTACCCGTGGAACACCCTGCCCCAACCGGTGATCGAGTCCCTGCTGACCGGAAGCACGGGTTATGCCCACCTGACCCGCATTGCGCTGGCCGCCCTGACTGCGGACAAGCCCCAACCAGGCCTCGGGTTGGCGCTGCTGGCCGAGGCCTGGGCGCACGACCCGCTCAACGCCACGGTGGCCTCCCAACTCCTGGCCCTGAATGATAAACTCCACATGCTCCCGGGGCCGCTCGTGCCGTTGCTCCAACAGGCCTCCAAGGCCCAAATCAAATTGGAGGCCTTGCACTCCGAACTTGTACGCGCCAGAGACAAGGCCTCAGCCAACGGAATACTCACGCTCGCCTCACAGGTTGAGCCCTTTTTCCCCACTGCGGCCCGCATGCTCCAGGCCGAAGGCCACTTTTTGGCCGGACGGTTCGAGCGCGCGGGGGAGGCCTGCGCAGCCGCGGCCGCGCCCCTGGCCTGGCTGACCAACCTGCGGGCCGAATGCGCCCTGCGCATGGGCGACCGCGAGCAGGCCATGACCCTCTACCGAGACTCCCTGCTGGCCCACCCCTGGCAGGTCAACGCCCTGCTGCGACTGCACGACCTGGACTCCGGCCTGGACCAGGCCGTGGATGTGCCCACGGGCGAAAAGGCGATCCTGCTCTATTCCTGGAACAAGGCCGAAGATCTGGACAGGACCCTGGCCAGCCTTGCCGCTTCGGACACGGCAGGGGCCCATATCATCGCCCTGGACAACGGCAGCACCGACACAACCCCCCTGGTGCTGGACGCCTGGGCGAACCGCCTGGGCAAACGCTTCACCAAGATCCGCCTGCCGTCCAACATCGGCGCACCCGCCGCGCGCAACTGGCTGATGACCCTGCCCGAGGTGCGCCGCTCGGATTGGACCGCCTACCTGGACGACGACATCACACTTCCGCATGACTGGCTGGGCCGCCTGGGCGCAGCCGCCACGGCCTATCCCGACGCCGGGGTCTGGGGCTGCAAGGTCGTGGACATGGCACAGCCCGCCATCATCCAGAACGCGGACCTGCACCTGCGCGAACCACACGAGGACTCCATCCTGACCCAGACCTCAGTCCATCCCACCCTGTTCGAGGTCACGGACCTGCACCACCAGGGACCGGACCTTGGCCAGTTCGACTACATCCGGCCCTGCGCCTCGGTCACTGGTTGTTGTCACCTGTTCCGTACGGACAGACTGCTGCAGGCCGGGGAATTCGACATCCGTTTTTCACCCACCCAGTTCGACGACCTGGAACACGACCTGCGCCTGCTGCTGGTCGGGCACACCCCCGTGTACACAGGACATCTGACCGTCCGCCACGCCCGCCTTTCCGGCGCGCGCTGCGTCACGAGCAATGCCGCCAGTGGCAACGCCTTCGGCAACAACCTGAAGCTGCAATACAAGATCGGTCCGGACGACACCGGGCGGCTACGCGCCCTGGCAGATCGCGCCCTGAGCGACGACGTCCTGGCCAAGGAGCAGGCCCTGGGTCTGTAGCCCTGCGCCTCTCGACCACAGCACAAAAAAACGCCGGGAACTTCCCGGCGTTTATAATTAAAATTGTAACAAAGTCGTTGGCTGCTGCCTTTCAAGGGGGCGGAGGGCCTGGCGCATCATCACCCGGCAAAGACCACAACGGGCAGACAAGCCACCGCGAATCACCGTACCGATGCGGGGTGGGCCATGAGCCGCCCAGAACAGAATCCCGGACGCCCGGGCACAGGGGTGCTACGCGGTGACTTCCCAGAGATTGCCCAGGTTCTCCCGATCGCCAACGGCGATGATGGTGTCCCCAGCCGAAAGCACGGTCTTGGCGTCGGGGTTGAAGAGCATCGTACCGTCGGCGCGCTTCAGGGTGATGATGATCACGTTGAACCGCTGGCGAATCTTGGATTCGATCAGATTCTTGCCGCAAAACTCGCTACGCTCGGAGATGGTCAGCTCCTCCATGGACAGTTCCATGCCATCCCCGGCCACGGTCAGTTCCAGAAAGCTGGTCACCGCGGGCCGCACCACGGACTGCGCCATGCGGATGCCGCCGATGGTATGCGGCAGCATCACACGGTCCGCCCCTGCGCGCTCCAGGCGATGGATGTGCGACTCATTATTGGCGCGGGCCACGATATGCAGCTTGGGGTTCAACTGCCTGGCCGTGAGGGAGACGTAGACGTTGGCGGCCTCGGAGGACAGGGCCGTGATCAGGTTCTTGGCGCGAGCGATGCCCGCCCGCATCAGGACATCATCGGAAGTGGCGTCGCCAGCGATGAACAGAACTTCGTCCGCCTCCATCTTGGGGATCAGCTCTTCGCCCATTTCAACCGCTACAACGGGCAGTCCCTCGCGTTCGATTTCGCGCAGGGCGATGGAACCGATACGCCCGTAACCGCAGACAATGGTATGATTATTCAGTTTATCGATGGATTTTTGCACTCTGTGCCTCCCCCAAACGGTTTGAATCCGGCCTTCCACCAGGATCTGGGTGAACGAACCGATGAGAAATGCGAAGTTGCCCACACCCAGGATGATCAGCACGCTGGTCAGTACCATGCCGTTGTCCGAGAGGGGATGTACCTCCTCGAACCCCACGGTGGAGAGGGCGATAAGGACCATGTAGAAGCTGTCCAGATAGCTCCAGCCCTCGACCTCCATATAGGCATAGACGCCGCCAAAGAAGATCAGCATCAGGGTGCACAGCCCCATGATCAGCGGCCAGAAGCTGCCATAGCGCTGCTGGAGCTTGGAGAATTTTATCTTGCCGCACAGGCCAAGCTTGTCGTGCCTGCCCCTGTTCATCCTACATACGTCTGCACACATTAAACAGCTCGCATCAGTTCACGCAGCATGGTGATCCGATCCCGAAGTTCCGCTGCACGCTCGAACTCCAGGTCCTTGGCCGCCGTCCGCATCTCGCGCTCCAGGCGCTTGATCTCGGCAGCCATGGCCTTGGGGTCGCTGGCCAGGTCCTCGGCCAGCAGGGGCACCTTGCCCTTGCTCCCTTCCAGACGTGTATATAACGAATCCAGTACATTATTCAATTCTTTCCGTACGGTAGTCGGTTTCTGTCCATGCTCGGCGTTGTAGTTCAGCTGCAACTCCCTGCGGCGCGCGGTTTCTTCCATGGCCGTCTGCATGGAGCGCGTCACCGAGTCGGCATACATCAGGACCCGGCCTTGGGTATTGCGCGAGGCACGCCCGAAGGTCTGGACAAGGGAACGCACGGAACGCAAAAAGCCTTCCTTGTCGGCGTCCAGGATGGCCACCAGCGAGACCTCGGGGATGTCCAGGCCCTCACGCAGCAGGTTGATGCCCACCAGCACGTCGAATTCGCCCTTTCTGAGGGCCTGGATGATGGACACCCGCTCCAGGGTGTCGATATCCGAATGCAGATAGCGCGTGGCAAGGCCCATGCTCTGCATGTATTCCGTCAGATCCTCGGCCATGCGCTTGGTGAGCGTGGTCACCAGCACCCGTTCCCCCGCCTCGCGACGCTTGCGGCATTCGGTCATCAGGTCGTCCATCTGCCCTTTCGAAGGGCGCACCTCGATCTCGGGGTCCACCAGCCAGGTGGGGCGGATGATCTGTTCCACCACAAGCCCCTGGGCCTGATCCAATTCCCAGGGGCCGGGCGTTGCAGAAACGTAGACGGTCTGATTGATGCGCTTGCGGAACTCCTCGAAGTTCAGGGGACGGTTGTCCAGGGCCGAGGGCAGGCGGAACCCGAAGTCCACCAGGGTCTGCTTGCGCGAGTTGTCGCCCTTGGACATCCCACCCACCTGGGACACAGTGACATGCGACTCGTCCACGAACATCAAGAAGTCCTCGGGGAAATAGTCCAGCAGGGTGTGTGGCGGTTCACCGGGACTGCGCCCATCCAGAAAGCGTGAGTAGTTCTCGATGCCGTTGCAATACCCAAGCTCCTCAATCATCTCCAGGTCCAGCTGGGTGCGCTGTTCAAGGCGTTGGGCCTCCACCAGCATGTTGCGATCCCTGTAGTAATTGAGCCTGACCGCCAGCTCGTCACGAATCTCATCCATGGCCCGGTTCAGGTTGGCGCGGTCGGAAACATAATGGCTGGCCGGAAAGATCACGGCCCTGGGAAGACGCGACAAGACCTCGCCGGTGATGGGGTCGGTCTCGGACACGGCATCGATCTCGTCGCCGAAGAACTCCACACGCAGGGCCTGCTGGTTGGAATAGGCGGGGATGATCTCCAGCACGTCGCCGCGCACGCGGAAGGTTCCCCGATGGAAGTCGTAGTCGTTGCGCTCGTAGTGGACCTCCACCAACCGCTCGATGAGCTGCCCGCGCGAGAGCCGCTGCCCAGGCTCCAGGGGCAACACCATTTTGGAGTAGTATTCGGGTGAGCCCAGGCCATAGATGCAGGACACCGAGGCCACGATGAGCACATCGCGCCGGGTGAGCAGCGCATGGGTGGCCGCATGGCGCAGCTTCTCGATCTCGTCGTTGATGGACGAATCCTTATCGATGTAGATGTCCGTGTGGGGCAGATAGGCTTCGGGCTGATAATAATCGTAATAACTGACGAAATATTCCACGGCATTGTCCGGGAACAGGCTCTTGAACTCATTGTACAACTGGGCGGCCAGGGTCTTGTTGGGGGCCAGGATCAGCGCGGGCCGCTGCACCGCCTCCACCACCTTGGCCATGGTGAAGGTCTTGCCCGAGCCGGTCACGCCCAGCAACACCTGGCTGGGCACCCCTTGGCGCAGGTTGGCGGCCAGGTCCTCGATGGCCCGGGGCTGATCGCCGCGGGGCTCAAAGGGACTCTGGATGCGAAAGGGGATGGTGTCGTTCACATTATCGAATGAGGGCATGTCCTGCTTGTACCTGCAGCCCGGAGCGAGGTAAACAGTCAAACCTTCGTCAACAAAAAAAGAAGGCCGAAGCCTTCCCTTGGACGGTGATTGCCTTGGTCTATTCGAACAGTTTTTTGCTCGAGTCCTTCAGGCTTTCAGCGGCCTGATCCAGTTTCTTCCCGGCTTTTTCCATTTCCCCTTCCTTTTCGCAGCCAAAGGTGGAAACAAGAAGGGCCAACAGACAGGTCAGAATCAAAAATCGTTTGAGCATGGCAAGATGTCCCTTTGTGTTGGATGGATTCGGCCCAAAGTATCACAGGATCCTTTGCCCGAATAGCCTGGCGAGATGACGCTTGTGAAGGGCTTCACAAAAGCCTCTTTTTTTCGTACACAAAGCCCACCTGAGCAGGCCCACGGCTGCTCACCCGATTCAACCGCAACCGCACAGGAGTGACGGCATGCAGATACACAGTGTGGCCCCGGAACGCCCCCTGCCCACGGACAGGGGCTATGTCCTGACCATGACCATCAAGTGTTTCAAAGGTCGCAAGAACGTCCAGGTGCATCTCTTCCGCCCGGAGTTCGACCAAGCCGAATTCGACAGCTACGCCTGGGAGCACCTGCTGGGCAATGCGGTGGAGCCCGGCCGGGACGATCCCGAAGGTAGCAAAAGAGTCGTGCTGGAGGCCTTCACCAGCCAGGAACGCGATCAGATCTTTGAATACATCAAGACCCGCTATGAGGACCGTGTGTCCGAGGCCAGCTCCAGCGCCATGAGCTTCCCCATTCCCAAGGGACTGGCGCCCCTGTCCTCCGTCCCCGAGGGCAAGACCATCGGCCTGATCCGCTTTTCGCAACTGCCGAACTTCGACCTGCCGTTCCCCATGCACGGGCTCTACGACCTGTCCCAGGCCGACCCTCTAGTGGACGACCTGGACTAGGACCAGCAAACCAATCAAGGCGAAGGCAGCGACTGCCTTCGCCTTTTTCAGAGCAAGGATTGCCATGGCCCGCATCATTGATCTCACGCACCCTATGGGCTCGGGCATGCCGGTCTACCCCGGTACCGAGCCCCCGGTCTTCAAACAGGCGACCTCCATCCAGGTCGAGGGATTTGCAGAGCAACGCCTGACGCTGCTCACGCACACCGGCACGCACCTGGACGTGCCCGCGCACATGCTGCCCGAGGGCCCGACCCTCAGCAACCTGCCCCCGGAGCGTTTCATGGGGCCGGGGTGCGTCCTGGACCTGCGTGGCGTCAACGAAATCCGACGGGCGGACCTGGAGCCCTACGCCCCGGCCCTGGCACGCTCGGCCTTCGCCATCCTGCGCACCGGCTGGGAAGAACACTGGGCCAATCCCGAATACTTCAGGGGCTTCCCCGTCCTGGACCAGGCCGCCGCCGCATGGCTGACTGGGTTCGGCCTCTCGGGCATCGGCTTGGACGCCATCTCCGTGGACTCGACGGATTCCAGCCACTACCCGGTCCATCATCTGCTGTTCGAAGCGGGTCTGGTGATCGTGGAAAATCTCTGCAATCTTGGGGCACTGCCCGCCAGCGGCTTCGAATTCCAGGCCCTGCCCCTGCCCATCCAGAATGGCGACGGGTCGCCCGTGCGAGCGGTGGCCGTCATTACCTCACATTCTTTTGCAAAGAGCCCCATCTGACATTGCAACGTTTAATATATTATAATAAATATTTGGAGAAATGTTAAAACAGACAATTCTTCTTGCGCTTGCACTTTGCATTGTACTCGCCCTCCCCTTGTCCAATACGGCAACAGGGAAAACTTTACGTTTCGCCATCATCCCCAAGGCAGAAAACAACACATTCTACCTGCCGGCTAAACAGGGTTGCATGGACGCAGCCAAAGAACTTGGAGATGTCCAGTGCATCTACGAGGGGCCAGAAACGGCAGACCCTCGCCTGCAGGACAGCATCATCTCGCGCCTTATCGACGAAGGTATCGACGGACTGGCCGTGGCGGTCATTCACTCCGAATTCATAGAGAATCGGAGTATAGCAAAAGCCCGCAATGCAGGCATTCCCGTCGTAACCTTTGATTCGGACTTCTCCCAACAAACCCTGGCTCGCTCAAAGGACATTCGAAGCACCTACATCGGCACAGACAATTATGAATTCGGACAGAAACTGGGGACACTGGTTCTAAAATACCGCCCGGATGGTGGAACGCTGTGCATCATCAGCGGGCACAAGTCCGCCCCGGGGCTGAACGACCGCATGAGAGGCGTCCGGAAGGCACTCGCCGCTTCCGCCTCCGGCAAATGGAAAGAATACGAACGTTGCCCCCTCTTCTGCCGTGATGACCCAAACATGGCTTTGGAACAACTGCTTTACATATTCGACACGGGAACCCAGGACAAAAACAAAGTCGACACCATCATCATCCTTGGAGCCTGGCCACAGCAAAACCCTGATGACTACAGAACCAGCATGACCAATCGCTTGGCAACGCTGGAGTCCAAACAAGTCCTCGTCATCGTGGGCGACTCCCTAGACTCACAACTGCAACTCCTGAAACAAGGGCTCGCTCATGGCAATGTTGGTCAGGTTCCCTACGATATGGGCAAAAAAGCAGTGGAGACTTTGTACAAAATCCATCACGGAGAATTTGTACCCGATGTGGTCTACACTCCCTCGAGGATTTGTTTCCCTGAGAATACTTCCGGCATAACGATTAACGACTGAATCAACGGATCAAGCTCTCTATCCGCTTCTTTGACTCCTCAGATTCTTTGACTCCCCGTACCTCTGAAGTGTAACACCTCAATTCCAAATACTGCGATTTCGTACTCAAGGAGTTCTCATGGAGCCCGCCTTCCTGTCCGAGGCCATGCGCCCCGGACATCCCAAATGGGAACAGGCCATCACCCGCTTTGAGCCGCTCTACGCCAGGCAAGGCGACCTGCGCAGCGATTTCGCACGCGACTACAACCGCATCCTGCACTCCACGGCCTTTCGCCGCTTGAAGCACAAGACCCAGGTCTTTTACGCCACGCAGAACGACCACGTCTGCACGCGCATCGAGCATGTGAACCACGTCACCGCCGTGGCGCGGACCATCGCCGAAACCCTGGGCCTGAACGCCGAACTGACCAGCGCCATCGCCATCGGGCACGACCTGGGGCACGCCCCCTTCGGACACGCGGGTGAACGGCATATCTCGCGCATTGCCGAGACCGAACTGGGCAGCCGCTTCAGGCACGAGCGCAACAGCCTGCATTTCATGGATCGCATCGAAACCCTGGAGGCCCCGGGCGGGGTGCACTACAACCTGAACCTGACCTATGCGGTGCGCGACGGAGTGGTCAGCCCCTGCGGGCAGATCGGCAATACCCCGGTGCGCCCAAGGGACACGGCCGGCTCCCTGGAACAGTTTTCCGGAAACACCACGGCCGAGCCGTTCACCTGGGAAGGGGCGGTGGTCAAGATCTCGGACCGCATCGCCTCCCTTGGACGGGATATCGAGGACGCCATCCGCCTGAAGATCCTGACCAAGGACGAATTGAAACACCTGCGCTCCCTGGCCCAGCGCTTCGGGGAGTCCACCTTCCGGCACATCAACAACTCCCTGCTGATGCAGGTCTTCATCAACGACCTGTGTCGCTCAAGCTCCCTTGAGGGGGGGCTGCGCCTCTCGAACGCCAACGTGGAGCTGATGGCCGAACTCACGGAGTTCAACTACCGCCACATCCACTTCCATGAGCGGCTGGCCTATTTCGTGGAGTATGCCGAGCTGATCGTGAACACCATCTTCAAGCGCCTGAAGGCCACCTACCAGCCGGACAAGAGCCTCTCCAACGTCAATCAGCTGCGCGAGGCCTGCCCCGCCCTGGCAGGGACCTTCTACGACTGGCTGATCAAATACGGATACCCAAGCCTGCGGCGCACCATCAGCCTGAAATACATGGCTGACCGGCTCTACAATCCCGACGACGAAGCCGACTACACCCGCGCCATCCTGGACTACATCTCGGGCATGACCGACTCCTTCGCCATCAAGGCCTTTGAGGAGATCGTCTCTTTCTAGGAGGGGGATGACAGCGGATCGAAGGCTTGCGGCATGGCCCAGGCCCCGTCAGCCGGGGGCTGCGTCACCAGCGAATACAGCCGCGCCAGAAAACGGTTGCGGGGGATTTCGCGCGCCCCGAAACGCAACAGATGGGCCGTGGTCTGCTGGCAGTCGATGAGGCCGTAGCCCCAGGACTCCAGCAGCCGCGCCAGCCAGACAAAGGCCACCTTGGAGGCCTCGGGCTCGAGGTAGAACATGGATTCCCCGAAAAACGCCCGGCCCACGGACACCCCATAGACCCCACCCACCAGTTCCCCGTCCAGGCGGGCCTCCACACTGTGCGCCCAGCCCGCGCAATGCAGTTCCACATAGGCCTCGACCATCTCCGGCACCAGCCAGGTGCCCGGTCCCTCCGGTCGGGGGACCAGCGAACACTCACGGATCACCGCGCCGAAATCCTGGTCCACGGTAATCGTAAAACGCCTGGAGTTGATCGCACGACGCAAGGAGCGTGAGACATGCAACTCGGCCGGGGCCAACACCAGCCTGGGGTCCGGCGACCACCACAGAATTGGGTCCCCCGGGCCGTACCAGGGGAAAAGACCCCGGGCGTAGGATTCCACCAACCGTCGCACGGAGAGATCTCCGCCGAACGCCAATAGCCCGTCCGGGTCCGCATTGTTGGGGTTGGGGAACCAATCCGTTCCAGGTGGGATAAAATCAATGCTCATGGGGTCGACGCCAGCAAAAACGGCGCGGACGGCGAACCGCCCGCGCCGGGGTTGGTTGATCTTGCCTGTTTCAACACGGGCCAGCGATCACTTCGAACTGTCCGCGGACCTGGGAAACTTGAAACGCAGCTTTTCCGCCTCGCCCTTCTTGCGGCGCTTGCGCGGGGCCTCGGCCACCACCTCCCCGCCACGGACCAGGGCCCCGAAGAGCAACTCGTCGGCCAGGGGATCCTCCACCTCGGTCTGGATCAACCGGGAAAGAGGTCGGGCGCCAAAGGCGTTGTCAAAGCCCCGTTCCGCCAGCCAGGAGCGAGCCCCCGGGGTCAGGCGCAGGGACACCTTGTGCTCGGACATGCGTCCGTTCAATTCGGAGATGAACTTGTCCACGATCAGCCCCATGACATCCGGGGAGAGGTTGGCGAAAGGCACCACCCCGTCCAGCCGGTTGCGGAACTCGGGGCTGAAGACCTTTTCCACGGCCTGCAAGAACTTGTCAGAGCGGTCCTCATAGGCCTTGTCGCCAAAGCCCATGGCCCCCTTGCCGCTGGCCTCCCAGGCCCCGACGTTGGAGGTCATGAGCAGGATCACATGCGAGAAGTCGGCCTTGCGCCCGTTGTTGTCCGTCAGTGTCGCATAGTCCATAACCTGCAGCAGGATGTTGAAGACATCCGGGTGGGCCTTTTCGATCTCGTCCATCAGCAGCACCGTGTAGGGGTTCTTGCGAATGGCGTCGGTCAACAGCCCGCCCTGGTCAAAGCCGACATACCCCGGAGGCGCTCCGATGAGCCGCGAGACCGCATGCTTTTCCATGTATTCGCTCATGTCGAAGCGCACGAAGTTCACGCCCAGGCTGGCCGCCAGCTGACGGGCCAGTTCGGTCTTGCCCACTCCCGTGGGCCCTACGAACAGAAAGCTGCCCGTGGGCTTGCCCTGCTGCCGCAATCCGGCACGGGCCCGCTTGATGGACTGCGCCAGGACCTCGACGGCCTTGTCCTGTCCGAAGACGCGGGTCTTCAGATCCCCTTCCATATTGCGCAGACGTTCGCGGTCCGTGGTGGTGATGCGGTCCACAGGGATACGCGCCATGCGGGCGATGACAGCCTCGATTTCCTGGGGCCGGATATCATGGCCCTTGCGGCGACGCTTCTTGAGCTTGTAGGCCGCGCCGGCCTCGTCGATGACATCGATGGCCTTGTCCGGCAGGTAGCGATCCGTCACATGACGGGCCGAAAGCTCCGCCGCGCTGCGCAGGGCACCGGGGGTGTAGTGCACCCCATGATGCTCCTCGTAGTAGGACGCCAGGCCCTTCAGGATCTCAAAGGTCTCCTCCACCGAGGGCTCGGGCACGTCGATCTTCTGGAAGCGGCGCGACAGGGCACGGTCCTTCTCGAAATGGTTCTTGTATTCCTCGTAGGTCGTGGAGCCGATACAGCGCATCTTGCCCGACTGCAGAACGGGCTTTAAGATGTTCGAGGCGTCCATGGTGCCGCCCGTGGTGGCCCCGGCCCCGACGATGGTGTGGATCTCGTCGGCAAACAGGATAGAGCCCGGAATGGCGGACAGTTCCTTGATCACGCCCTTCAGCCGGGCCTCAAAATCACCGCGATACTTAGTGCCCGCCAGCATGGACCCCATGTCCAGGGCAAAAATCCTGGTCTGTAGGAATTCCTCGGGGACAAGGCCTTCCACGATGCGCAGGGCCAGCCCCTCGGCCAGGGCGGTCTTGCCCACACCGGGATCGCCCACGAACAACGGATTGTTCTTGCGGCGGCGCGAAAGCACCTGCACCGCGCGCAGAATCTCCTGCTCACGCCCGATGAGGGGGTCGATCTCGCCCTTGCGGGCGCGTTCGGTGAGATCCGCGGTGAACTGCTCCAGCATGGAATCGCCCTCGCGCACCGGGCGCTCGGGCGCACCCTCTTCGCGCGGTTGGCCCGGAGCACCGGGCAGGGACCAGCCCCCTCCGCCCTCGGCCTTGCCGCCGCCATGGGAGATGTAGTCCAAGACATCCAGCCGGGTCACGCCGTGGGACTTCAGAAAATACACGGCGTAGGAATCCTCTTCCTCGAACAGGGCCGCCAGCACGTCGCCCACACGGACCTTGTCCCTGCTGGCGGACTGAATCTGCAAAATGGAGCGTTGCAGCACGCGCTGCACACCAAGGGTCTGCACGACTTCGCTGGGGGTGTCGTCGGGCAGGATTTCCATATGATCAATAAAGAACCGCTCCAGCTGATGCTTCAGCCGGATGACGTTCACGCCGCAGTTGACCATGATATCCCGTCCGGTCTCCTCAAGCAGCATGGCATACAGGAGGTGTTCCAGAGTCAGGTATTCGTGGTTACGTCTCTTGACTTCCTTGACAGCCGAACTCAGAACGTTTTCCAAGCGCTTCGAGAGCATTTACACCTCTTCTGTCGTGCACTTGAGGGGGAACCCGTCGCGGGCGGCTAACTGGCGCACAAGAACCATCTTGGTCTCCGCAACCTCTGCCGTATAGATGCCGCAGACGCCAACGCCATCGTTGTGGACCTTGAGCATGATGTCCATGGCCTCTGTCTGCGACTTGCCAAACACGGTGATGAGGACCCGCACGACAAACTCCATGGTGGTGTAGTCGTCGTTATGCAGCAGCACCTTGTACTTACGGGGCTCGCGAACCTCATCCTCGATATAGACGCCCGGTTGCCCGGGCCGCGCGAAAGGATCCGCCACCGTGGACTCCTCCTACGTTACCGGAAGCCCCGCCCAGCCTTGGGAATCGGGACTTCCTCCATTAGAAACATACTACGCCAACCGGCCTTGCACCACAAGGGGAAAACAGTAAAACCTTCCCCAAAGCTAAGACCTGTGCGGGAGTTGTCCAGAGAACGACGCCAGAGAGAGTTGGGCCAGCAATGCCTTTTTCTGGTCTGGGGCAAACACAAAACTCTCGCGCGGCTCAAGGCCCTCGGCCTCTCGGTATTCACGGTTGAGTTGATGGTAGTTCTTGATGGACGATTCACAGGCAACCAGCCCCAGGGCCGCCGCGGCAACGGGAATCGCCTCGGGCTCGCCCTCGATCTCCACGAACTCGCCAAACGGCAGCAGGTCCAGGCAGATGTGACAGGCCCTGAACAACCACTCCTCACGGACCTTCTCGTAGGCGAAGGCCGGGCCGTAGCCCAGTGTCTCCAGCAATATCTCGATGGCGAGGGGATCGTCCACGGCGGTCTCATGCTCGTCCCAGGCTTTGACTCCCAGGGGGATCGGCCCTGCGGGAGGCCGCTTGAGCGTCAGAATCCGCCGCCCGTCATCGCGCAGACGCACCAGGATGCCACGTTCCTTCAAAGACCGCTCGGGATCATCGAACACGATATTGGATTCAAAACGCTTTCCCTGGAAATCCGCGCCCAAAGCCTGTAGCCTGTGGTGCATGTCGTCCAGGTTCGCGCCGAGATATTTGAGTTCCGTCTCCATCGGCATGGGAATGTCCCCTTCATCAGCCTTATGGGCTGTTTTACTAGGGTAAACCGTCCCGGACAAAACCGCAACGACGCATGGAGGACCACGCGCGTGCAAAAGCTTGTGCTCATCGCCCTGGCAGGAGGGGCCGGCGCCCTGTCCCGCTATGGCCTGGCCGGACTGGTCCAGCGCCTGGTCGGCGGGTCATTCCCACTGGGGACTTTCGCGGTCAACATGCTGGGCTGTCTGCTCTTCGGACTGGTCTGGGGAATCTTTGAGGATCGGACCGCCTTCGGGCCGCAGGCCAGGGTCATGGTCCTGACCGGCTTCATGGGCGCATTCACCACCTTCTCCACCTTCGCCTTCGAGTCCGTGGCCCTGATGCGCGCGGGCCAATGGCTCTTTGCGGCCGTCAATATCGCGGGCCAAAACCTGATCGGCCTTGCCCTGCTGTTTGCCGGGCTCAAGCTGGCGCGTCTGATTCCCTAGGTCAAAATCCAGGAACTACGCCAAGAGAGGACAACCATGCAGCTGCCAAAACATGCCGAACGCCTGAGAATCTATACCGGGGAAAACGACCATTACAAGGGCCGCCCGGTGCATGAGGCCATCGTGGAGGAAGCCCGCCGCAGCGGCTTTGCCGGGGCCACCGTGCTACGCGGCATCTGCGGATTCGGCGCCAACAGCCGGGTCCACACCACAAAGATCCTGCGCCTGTCCGAGGACCTGCCGATCATCACCGAGATCGTGGACGAATCCGCCAAAATAGACGCCTTCCTGCCGCTGCTCGATACGATGATCGGCGAGGGCTTGGTGGTGCGCGAACAGGTGCAGGTGCTGGTCTATCGCCACAACGATGGTAGAAAGGGCTGACCCCGCCCCCAAGACCCGCTCTGGGCACGGTCATGGACATGGGCATGCACATGGGCAGACCATGGACATGAAAAAAACCGCCAGGAGACTTTCCTGACGGCTCGATCATCGGCCTTGAATCATGAGGAGAGATCAGGTCGAACCCAGGCGAACCACCTCCGGCGCGATCCTCTCCAGGGGCAAAATTCTGTCCACCCCACCCGCCTTCACGGCCTCACCGGGCATGCCGTAGACCACACAGGTCGCCTCGTCCTGGGCAATGGTATACGCCCCGGCGTCCTTCATCTCCTTCATGCCCACGGCCCCGTCGTCACCCATGCCGGTCATGATCACGCCGATGACGTTGCCTCCACCGTAGCGGGCCGCGGAGCGGAACAGCACATCCACACTGGGACGATGCCTGCGCACCAACGGCCCATCCTTGATCTCCACGTAATAGCGCGCCCCGCTGCGCTTCAGGAGCATGTGCTTGTTGCCCGGAGCGATGAGGGCCTGCCCGGGGAGCACGGTGTCGCCATCGGCTGCCTCCTTGACCTTGATCACACAGGTGGAGTCCAGGCGCTTGGAGAAGGCCGCCGTGAACATCTCGGGCATGTGCTGCACGATGACCACCCCGGGACAGTTGCGGGGCAAAGCCTCCAGAAATATTCGCAGGGCTTCGGTGCCACCGGTGGAAGCCCCCACGGCCACGACCTTTTCCGTGGTCTGCAGCTTGCTCAACCCAGGAGTCGGACTGTCGATCACGGCGTCGGCCGAGAGCTTGGGCTGGATCTTGATTGCCTTGTGGACCGCCCTCTTTTCCATCTTGGCGCTGGCCGCGGCCTTGATGGCGTCGGTGAAACGTATCCTGGATTCTTCCAGGAACTGCTTGGTGCCCAATTTGGGTTTCTGGATGATGTCCACAGCCCCGTATTCCAGGGCGCGCAACAAGGTCTCCGAGCCCTTCTCGGTCAACGTTGAACACATGATCACGGGAATCGGGTGCTGGCTCATGATCTTGCGCAGGAAGGTCAGGCCGTCCATGCGCGGCATCTCGACGTCCAGGATGATGACGTCGGGAACCTGAAGCTCCATCTTCTTGGCCGCCACAAAGGGATCGGCGGCCGTATCCATGACCTCCAGGTCAGGATCGGATGACACCAACTCCGCGATGGTGTTGCGCACCACCGCCGAGTCGTCCACGATGAGCACCTTGATTTTCTTCCCCATGCCTCTCCCTTTCACAAACCCGAATCCATCAGGCTTTTCTGTAGATGGTCGGCGCAACCTGCTCCAGGGGCAGATTCTGACCAGCCAGACTTTCCGAGTGTCCGATGAACAGATGCCCTCCGGGCTTCAGATTCGCGCAAAACTTCTGCATCAGGCGGGCCTGGGTCGGCTTGTCGAAATAGATGATCACATTGCGGCAGAAAATGATGTCCTTGGCTTCACGAAAGGTGAAGGATTCCATGAAATTCAGCTGCCTGAACTCCACCAGCCGCCGAATCTCAGGGGCCACGCGCACCAGCTTCTTGTCGCGGTCCTTGCTCCGCAGAAAATACTTGCGCAGCACGGCTCCGGGCACCCCCCGCGCCTGCTCCTGGCTGTAGACCCCGCGCGCCGCCTTGCCCAGCACCTCGGAAGAAATGTCCGTGGCCAGAACCTTGAACCGGAACTGGGGATTCGCCTGCTGAAAATCGGAAAGCACGAAGGCCATGGTGTACGGCTCCGCCCCGATGGAACAACCAGCGCTCCATATCTTCAGCGCCTGCCGATCTCCGTTTTGCGCCATCCACTGGGGCAGCAGCGTCGCGTACAGATGCTCGAAATGTTTGGGTTCACGGAAGAAATCCGTGGTGTTGGTGGTCACCTGATCGATCAGGTTGCACAACTCGCATTCCATGCCTTCGGGGGTGAACAGGAATTCACAATATTCCTTGTACCCCTCATATCCCAAGACACGCAGCCGTTTCTGCAGTCGCGCCTCAAGCATAGTCTTCTTGGAGGGTGGCAGCTTGATGCCGCATTCCTCATGGATGAACTCGGCAAAACGCTTGAAATCCTTGTCGCTCATGGAGCGAGCCTTGGCTGTGCAGAGGGTGCTGCTTTTCCCTCCCCCCAGGCCTGTGGAGGGTGAAGATGCGGAGGCGACCATCATGCCCCCCGTCAACCCCGGCCCGAGGACGCGCTACGGATGATCTGCGGCACGTCCAGGATAAGCGCCATGGAGCCGTCCCCCTTGATGGTTGCTCCGGAGATGCCATCCACATCGCGATACACCCGTCCCAGGCTCTTGATCACGGTCTGGTGTTCGCCGATGACATGGTCCACGACGATCCCGATGCGGCTGCCGTCAAACCCGGTGACCACCACCTGCTCGATCTCCGGGGGAATCCCCGGGACGGTGAACCAGTCGCGCAACCGGATATAGGGCACGATATCGCCGCGCAGATTGAGGACCTGCTGTTCACGAACCCGTTCCTCGGCAGTCTGAATGAGCTCGACGCATTCCTCCACCAAAGACAGGGGAATGACGTAATGCTCATCCTGCACCTTGATCTGCAGGCCATCGATGATGGCCAGGGTCAGGGGCAGGCGAACGGTGATCGCCGTTCCCTTGCCGCGTGTGCTGCTGACGTCGATGGCCCCGCGCAGGGAATCGATGCCGCGCTTGACCACGTCCATGCCCACACCGCGCCCTGAGACACTGGTCACCTTGTGCGCGGTGGAAAATCCAGGGGCAAAGATCAGACTAAAGATCTCCTTGTCGGAGAGGTCGGCATCCTTGGACACCAGCCCGCGCTCGACGCCCTTGGCCAGAATGACGTCACGGTCCATGCCCGCACCATCGTCCTTGATGGTGATCAGGACCTCGCCCCCGGCATGTTCGGCGGAGAGGGAGATCGTCCCCACGGCTGGTTTGCCCGCGGCGTTCCGCTTCTCTGGGGATTCGATGCCGTGGTCGATGGAATTGCGCAGCAGGTGAACGAGCGGATCATTCAGGCGCTCGATCACCGTCTTGTCCAACTCGGTTTCAGCGCCATGGGTGATCAATTCCATCTGCTTGCCCAATTCGTCGGACAAGTCGCGCACCAGTCGCCTGAACTTGGAGAACGTGGAGCCGATGGGCAGCATGCGGATCGACAACGTGGAATCGCGCAGTTCGTCCGTCAGCCGTTCCAGCTCCTCGGCCAGTTCGATGAAGACCTGATCGCTCTTCTCCCCGGCGACTTGGGTGATCTGAGCCTGGACAATGACCAGTTCGCCCACCAGATCCACCAGATAATCCAGTTTGTCGGCACCCACGCGGATGCTGGAGGCGGTGGTCTCTTCCTTCTTGACCTTGCGCATGGTGCGCACGGCCTGCTGCTCGGCCAGTGCCGAGCGGATCTGATCCTCGGAGACCACACCGGCCTCGGTGAGCAGGTCGCCCAGGCGCCTCTGATCGCCCAGCACGTTTTTCAAATCGTCCTGGGTCAGATCGCCCCGCTCCACCAGAATCTCGCCCAGACGCTTGTAGCTCGCGTCGCTGTCCAGGACCCCCAGCTTGTCGATGACCTGAATCAGCAATTCGCAATCGTCATCCACGAAGATGAACACGTCGCGAATGGCGTCCTCGCCCTGGTCCGTGGCCAGCACGACATCCCACCAGATGTGGCAATCCTCGGGATCAAGCTCGGACAGCGGTGGAATGCCCTCGGTATGGGCCACGACCTGGTGCAGACCCATCTCGGTCAATTCCTCGATCAGAGCCAGGGGATTGGTACCGGAGCTGAAGATCCCCGGCTCGGGCTTGAAACGGATCCGATAGGTAACGATATCCCCGGACGCCGAGCCCTTGAGGTCATCCAACTCGGCCTCGGACTGAACAGCGGTGCCGGTTTCAACGTCCACACCCAATAGCTTGCGCAGACCGGCGATAATGGCCTCGGCCTGGGGAGAACCGGTGGCCTGGCCGCCCTCGTCCTCCAGGAGCACAAGGATATGGTCCCGCGCGCCC
The DNA here is from genome assembly GCA_018816865.1 of Pseudomonadota bacterium. Taxonomy (GTDB): domain Bacteria; phylum Desulfobacterota; class Desulfovibrionia; order Desulfovibrionales; family Desulfovibrionaceae; genus Desulfovibrio_Q. Next base: position 32,231 of record JAHIUW010000009.1, on the reverse strand, counting down.
AGTGTCAGGTCCAGCAGTTCCTTGGTTACGGAAAGCTCACCGCAGCGGACCTTGTCGAAGACGGTTTCCACGTCGTGGGTGAAATGCGCCACATCCTCGAATCCGAACATGGCGCCGGAACCCTTGATGGTATGCATCGCCCGGAAGACCCGGTCCACAAGCTCGGAATCATCCGGCGTGTCCTCGAGTTCCAGCAGGGCCGTTTCCAACTCGGCCAGCAGCTCATTGGCCTCTTCGAGAAAGGCTTGGCGATTGATATCATCCTGCGACATGTCCGACACTCCCTGGAGATCCGTACTTGCACCTGGCGTAAGAGCGGCACCGGCCCTCACGGACTGGTCTTCACCCTGGGCAGCGAGCTATCTGAGTACTTTTTTCACCACGGCCAGCAGCTGCTCGGGCTTGAAGGGTTTGACGACCCATCCGGTGGCTCCGGCGGCCTTGCCGTCCTGCTTTTTCGCGGCCTGGGACTCAGTGGTCAGCATAATGATCGGAATAAACTTGTAGGCGGCATTGGCCCTGATATTCTTGATCAGGGCGATGCCGTCCATATTAGGCATGTTCAGGTCGGTGATGACCATCTTGATGGGACCCGAGAGCTTGCTCAAGGCGTCCTTACCGTCACAGGCCTCAAGCACCTCATGACCGTCGTTTTTCAGGGTAAAGCTCACCATCTGCCGAACGCTTGCAGAATCATCCACCGTCATAATCAAAGCCATCTATCTTCTCCTCCAAAAACAATGATCAACGCTACCCAACCGGAATCCGGCGGCCTCGGCAAGCTCTTCCACTGCCGCTGAAACTGGGCCTGCCGTCCCCAATTCCCTGCCCTTACTTTGCAACTCGCCTTGGGCCGCGCAGACCGTCTGCAAAAAGATCAGGTCCACGCGCGTCACTCCAGAGAGGTCCAATGCGAGCGATTCAAACCGCTCGCAGGCCTCCTGCAACGCCTGTTTCAGCCGCGCCGCGCTCTCGATGGTCCACTCGCCCGACAACACCAATGTGCCCTCGGAACCGGCGCCGACCATATCGTACTTTGCCAAGAATCCTCCTTCCAACCTGCCAGGCTCAGAACAACTCCACGTTATCCCAGTCGTCCTCGTCCTGCGCGGCTCCGTCCGGTTCATCGAACAGTTCGAGCTCACCCTCGCCCCCATGAGTGGCCGCTGGCCTGGAACCACCGCCTCCGAAGGTGGATTCATGAACCGTCCGCTCCGCCTCCATGGTGTAACGGGACAGCAGTTCCTTCAACCGCTTGGGGCGTCCCCTGTCATCCGAAACCGGGACCAAAAGACGTAAGGCATCCGCAATCCTGCGAAGCGCCGCACGGGTATCGTCAAGACCGGGACAAATCTGTTCATCCAGACGGATGGAGCTCACCAGTTTGTCCATGTCCGTCCCCAAGGAGGACGACAGCGACAACACCTCGCGAGCGGCCCCGGAAAGCCTCGTCGAGAGTTCGGCCAAAACGGCCATCAGCTCACGTTGCCGTTGGGCGTATTGATCGATGAGCACCTTCTGCTGTTTGGTATCAGCAGCCAGCACCAACTCAGCCGAGGCCTGGGAAATTTCCAGCAACATGGACGAGACGGCTTGGGTCCTGTCCCTGGCATCCACGGACAGCCGCTGGATCGCCTGGGCCAGAACGCCCAGAGCCTTGCCTTCCTCGCCGGTATGGGCAGCCTTGATGCTCGCATTCAAGGCAATCAGCTCGATTTCAGAGCCGACTTCCTCAATGCTACTCACAAATTCCGTCATCTCGGCAACAGTCCCGGTCACGGAACCGATCAGCTGGGCGATCTCGGCTGATTTATCGGAAAAAGCCTCCATGGCGCTCAGTACGGCCTTGGTACTCCTGCCGACACGGTCCAAGACCGTCCCCCCGTCATGGCTCTCGCCTGCGGAGAGGACCCTTGAGACCTCCGCTCCGATCTCGCCCGCAGCAGCGGAAATACCGGCCAATCCATCGCGCAGCCCGCCAACGGCGGAAGCAAAACGCTGACTGGCATTGTCCAATTGCGAAATCTGGAGTTCGGACACGTCGGCAATCCAACCCACAACGTCCTGGATGCCCTCCCGGCCCTCGCGGGATGTGCGTCCCGCAGCTTCTGCTCCGGCACCATCCTGTTCCTCCCGGTCTTCAACGGGGAGTTGCGCCCCCCGGGCGTATTCATCAGCCTGGGTGACCATCTCGTCGAGGGCCTCTTCGATGTGCTCCACCTGCTGGCGCACGATGTCATGGAACTGGAGGGAGGAGACGACTTCCGCCACATTGGCCATCACGATTTCGCTTCGCTGGGCGATATGGCTGGCCCCCGTCCTGGAACGGTCCATCATCTTGTTCAAGGCGGTCAGGCTGGAATCGATGTCGGAGAGGATGCCGCTGGAGCACTCGCCTTGTTCCTGAGTCAGGGCCTTGGTGCGCAGGTCAACGGACTCGAGAAGCGAACCCAGAGACTTTGATTTGATGGAGATGGACGACGAATTTTCAACAATTTTGCTCGCCAGGGTTTCCACGTCATCGGCCAGGGTGCTGAATCCCAAGCCTTGGTCTCCCAGACGAGCGCTCTCGATACGGGTCGAAATCCCGAGCATCGTCAAGCTCTTGATGATCCGCCCGAACTCCACGACCTGTCCTCCCAGACTGGAGACCAGGGTCATGACCCGTTCGAGGGCCCGTGCCCCTTTTGCCGCATCTTCAGGGTTGCAGATGGCCGAGAGGCTGCTCAGCTCCTCGGACAGGGCCGCAGCGTTTGCTGCGACCTCATCGCCAGAGCAGAGATCGGTCAATTCGGAAGCACTTTGCGTCAGAGACCTGGAACGAGTAGTGAACTCCATCAGGTTCGAGCCAAGCCCCAGAAACTCTTCTTCCCTGCTGGAGACCAGCTCGGCCAGCCCGCCGGAAAGCCGACGTAGGGCATCAACATGGGCGTCGAGCTGCCCAGACAATGCCTCCAGAGAAACTTCAGCCTGTGTTTTTGCTATCATGCGACACTATTTGAGCCCGGATAATCTCGTGCCTTTTGGGGGAGGCACCTCTATTTATTGTCATAAACTAAGCCTATCAACACAGCGAATCAAGACCTAGAATACAAATCGTGGTTTTCCCTCCCTGCACCGCCCCAAGGAGTCGATACGGGAAGATAGCTGAAGCTGAGATCCAGAGCGAGCATGCTGAAATAAAAATTAAATTATTTTAAGATGTTTTGATGAATCGACATCAATATCAAAGACCCCGAGCGCATACAGCCTGACCTTGTTGCTACGTGGAAATTCTTCGGCCAGCAAACGCCGCAGGGTTTTCTTCAGCCTGTGGGCAGCAACGATCTCGTCACTCTGGCCGAACCCCTTCTGCACGATGCGATATTCATCGCTCTCCTGACGGAAAAACAACACCGCCCGGTTGCGCTTGTAGGTCCTGATCTCCAGGGCGTGGCCAAGAGGCAGCTCCGCGAGCCTGGCCGCCAGAATCTTCTCGATATTCTTGCGATCGATCATTCCAGAAAGTCGTTCCTAACAGGCAAAGAGGCCATTTTCATAGATGAGTCTGGTCTTCCCGTCGGCCAGGGTTGCTGTCACGACCTTGGGCTCGGTGTTGACCAGATCCCAATGCAGGGCCGAGGAATTGAATCCCAGCCTGCGTTTTTGCTCCTCGTCGAGTTCTGACGGGTCGCCCGCATAGGTCGAAGGATAGGACGCCCCCAGAGCCACATGGCAGTTTCCATAGTCTCCGCCAAAGTTTTCATCGAACAGCGTCATGGCCATGAACTGGTTGATCCCCGAGAACCGCTTGTCCGTCAGGGAAAACTCTCCCAACTTGGAAGCGCCCTCGTCCATGCGTAACTGCTCCAGCAGAAAACGCTCGCCTCGGTCGGCGGAAGCATCCACCACCCTGCCGTCCACGAACTCCAGGCGCGCACCCTCCACGTAATTGCCCCCGCGATAGGTGGGCTGGTCCGCATAGTAGATGCCCCGGGTGCCGCGCCAGTCGGGTGACAGGTACAACTCGAAACTGGGGATATTGTGCCCCGTCAACCCTTCCCAACTCCGCGCCTCGCCGGGATCGATCTCCAGGTCCATGCTCGCGGATTCAATGCGGAAACGGCGTGCCCCCAGACCATCCAGCCAGGTTCGCAGTTCCTTGATCCGGGCCATGGTCTGACGCCATTCGCCCAGCGGGTCTGGCCGATCAAGATAGCAGGCCTTGGCCACCTGTCGGGTGTACTCCTCAATGGACAGGTTGGCCTTCTCGGCCAACCCAGGAGTCGGATACAGGCACAGGGTCCAGGAAAAGGCTCCTGCCAGTTCGCGATGGTCCAAGATGTCCCGGAAGGGTTTGCGGGCGCGGGCGGCAGCGGCGATATCCGCAGGATCGGCGTCTGCGAGGTGCGTCAGGGCCTGCGGCGCCAGCAGATGGATGGAGCCCGCCACCTGTTCATACAGTTCGGCGGTTCCCTGCGGCACAAAGGCCAGCTGCCCCGGACCCGCGTTCATGTAAAAATCCCGTTCCATGGTCGCCGTACGATTCAACCGGATGACGGCATTGACCTTTCGTTTGACCAGGCGGCTGTGCAAGGCCTCGGCCAGTTCCAGGGCGGGAACATCGAACCGGACGAGGACGGCATCACCGGCTTTAATGGGGGCGGGCCTGGAGGCGTCCAGGGCCCAGAGCATGACTTCGGCGTACTGCTCGAGCTGGGAGGGTGAAAACATGTGGGGTTCCTGTAACCGGACGTGCGGAAATTACACGCGCGCGGGGATGGTTGGAAGAAATCTCCGGACAGGCGAGGCCGGACAGCGGCTAGATCTGAAGGCTCCTGATGAGGCCCAGCAACTGCTCGGTGGCCACAGCGGTGCGCCGGGGCAGATCAAGGATGCTGGGGTACTGCCCTCCCACATCGCGAGACCACATGTAGCCTGCGGCGGTGGAGTCGGCAACGGTCAGATCGGAGCTGTTGACCACCTTGTCGCGCAGGATGGACTTGGTCATTCTCTCACCACTGTTGGTCACGACCGAGTGGGCATTGACGCTGTCATTTCGAACATTCATAATCGCAGTGCTCGCTTGCAATGAGTGTTGTGTCCATTCCAAAATGCCATGGCCTTTGGCAAAACGCAACCAAACCGCCGACCTGCAAGTCGAATCGTCCACCAAGCCTGTTCAGTAGATCTTATCGGTGAGTTGCGCGGTTTCTTTAGGGTTTCGATCAGGGAAAGACCCTCCCTTGGAGATCCTGGATCACGGTTACGCCCATGTTCTTCCCGGGCTTGAACCACGGACGACCTTCGTCTCCGGGCTGCACCGCTTCCATCAGAGTCCTGACACCTGATTGCGGGGACAGCCAGCCCAAGTCCGGGGATCCTGGCACCTCTCCAGAGACAACGAAACCGGACCTCAGACCAGACCCCCGCTCCGGCAGGAGACCCAAAAGTGCCCGGCAGCCAGTTGGCGGCCGGGCACTTTTTCAGCTACCCACGGCAAGGGATCGAGCTCCTAGTTGTGGGAAAAGACCTTGCTCAGGAAATCCCGCAGGCGAGGATTCTTGGGATTGGCGAAAAACTCATGCGGGGCAGCTTCTTCCTGGATCACGCCCTGGTCAACGAAGATCACCCGGTCGGCGACCTCCTTGGCGAAGCCCATCTCGTGGGTCACCACAACCATGGTCATGCCCTCGCGCGCCAGTTTCTTCATGACTTCCAGGACCTCACCCACCAATTCGGGGTCCAGGGCGCTGGTGGGTTCGTCAAACAGGATGACCTTGGGGTTCAGTGCCAGGGCCCGGGCGATGGCCACCCGCTGCTTCTGCCCACCGGACAACTGTTCCGGAAAATTGGAGGCCTTGTCGGCCAGGCCGACCTTGGCGAGCAGCTTGCGCCCCTGCTCCTCAGCCTCTGATCTGGGCACCTTCCTGACCTTGATGGGCCCCAGGGTCACGTTGTCCAGGACACTCATGTGCGGAAACAGATTGAACTGCTGAAAGACCATCCCGGCCTCGGTACGCACGAGGTTGATGTTTGTTGCGGGATCGGTGATGTCATGCCCGTCCACAACGACACGCCCCGAGGTCGGTTCCTCCAGGCGATTGATGCAGCGCAAGACAGTGGACTTGCCCGAGCCGGAAGGCCCGATGATGCAGACGACCTCGCCTGTGCTGACGTGCAGGTCGATGCCCTTCAAGACCTTCAGGGCCCCAAAGCTCTTGTGCAGTTTCTCAATAGTGATCATGGCGATCCTCCTAGCGTGTCGTCCGGGTGGCCAGATAATTTTCCAGCCTTCGCAGGACAAAGGCGATGGTCATGGTCATGGACAGATACACCAGCCCCACAGTGAAGTAGACCTCGAAGGCCCTGAAATTCACGGCCACGATCTCCTGGCCGGTGCGCAACAGCTCACCCACGCCGATGACCATCAACAACGAGGTGTCCTTCAAGCTGATGATGAACTGGTTGCCCAGGGGCGGGATCATGCGCCGAAAGGCCTGGGGCCAGATGATGTAGCCCATGGTCTGGCCATGGGTCAGGCCGATGGAACGTCCAGCCTCCATCTGGCCGACGTTGATGGACTGCACGGCACCACGGACGATCTCGGCGATGTAGGCGCCGGAGTTGACCGCGATGATCAGGATGCCCGCCACCAGAGGGGAAATGCGCAGCCCCAGGGCCATGGGAACGCCAAAATAGAGGAACATGGCCTGGACCAGCATGGGGGTGCCGCGAACGATCTCCACATAGGTCCCTGCAAGCTTGCGCACAATCCAACTGCGCGACAGCTTCATCATTCCGGCCACGGCCCCGAGCGCAAACCCCAGACCCAATCCGCCGGTGGCGATCTTTAAGGTCCACACCAGCCCACGACCCAGCATCGGCAAGGTTTCGATGATCACACTTGGTTCAAATTGGAACGCCATTGAATACCTTCAGTTATAATGAGCAGGGGCGGCTGGTGCCGCCCCTGATGAAGACGTCTGTGGGAGACAACAAACCTACTTGGGCTCGGTGCCAAACCACTTCATGTACAGCTCGCGGTAGCTGCCATCGGCCTTGGACTTGGCCAGGGCAGCATTGACCTTGGCAACCAGCTCGCTGCCCTTGGGGAAGGCGATGCCATAGGACTGGCCCATGTACAGGGGGCCGACGACCTTGACCTGGCCCTTGCCAGCCTTGCGCATGAAGTCGGCGATGACCGGGGAATCGAAAACCACGGCGTCGGCGCCGCCAGCCATCAATTCCATAAACATCGCATCATTGTTGGGGAACAGCTTCACATCCTTGGCATGGGCCTCTTTCTTCACGAAGTCCTCGGAAGTGGTGCCCAGCTTGGTGGCAACGAGCTTGCCCTTCAGGGTCTCGACGCTGGTGATGTCCTGGTTGTCAGACTTGACGAGGATCAGCAGACCGGCGTTGTAGTAGCTGTCGGAGAAATCAACGACCTTGGCGCGCTCGGGCTTGATGGTGATGCCCGCGATACCCACATCCACCTGGGCGGACTGCAGACCGGGGATGATTCCGTTGAAGTCCATGGGCTGAAGGTCATACTCCACGCCGATTTCCTTGGCCAGGGCGGCCCAGAGTTCCACATCGAACCCAGTGTGCTTGCCACTGTCGGGATCTTTGAACTCGAAGGGCGGAAAGTTGGTGTCGGTTCCCACGACCAAGGTCTTGGCCGTCACGGGGACGCACAAGGCCACGGTCATGGCCAACGCACAGAGCATCGTCACAAAGCGTTTCATGTTGTCTCCTCAGCAATGAATGGTGCCTGAATCGCCCGTTTCTTCGTGATCCACAAAATCGCGACGGGGCATGCTCGAAAAATCGTCTTTTCATGCACCGAATTAACGATTTCCGCAAGCAATTCATGGCAACCCCATGGAGAGTCAAGGCCCTTGAACAGCAGTTAAAACCGAGATCGACCAGCAACGACGAACAGCCTAAATTCTGAATTTCATGCGCCCATCCCCTAAAGGCGGAGCCCAGGTCCAACGCCATCCCCTCAGACAAAATACAGGGATGATGTTGCGAGAAGCGCAGGAGTCTAATCTTGCTCGTTCCAAGGGACATTCTCCAGGGCTTCATCGGCAACAGGAATCATTGCTGGCAGAATCGACGATGTTACTCAGAATTTACAAGATAATCATCAAAATCAGGGGGCTTTAATTTGACTCTTGGAAAACATTGCCCTAGAAATCACAATCAGAGATGGAGCATGCCTTCGTAATTGAACCACCCACACGAAATCAGACTCTCCCGCAGGAATGACAGAAACGGCAGCCGCTCCCCACTGACCTTGTGCCCGCCCTTAACAGACGGCGACCACAAGACGGTTCACAGCGCAAGACAATCTCATTCGGCAACGCCACCGGGGCCTAGCCGTTTGCTGATAGATTGGTCCGTTTCCCAACATTCCTTTCCTGGGAGGTAGCATGAACTCACTCGTCATTGCCCTGCTGTGCTTCGTCGGCTACATCGTGGCCTACCATACGTACGGCAAATTCCTCTCCAAAAAGATCTTTCAAACCGACGAAGCGCTGGAATGCCCCAGCTGCACGCTTCGGGACGACAAGGACTACGTTCCGACCAAGAAGGAAGTCCTGTTCGGCCACCACTTCACCTCCATCGCGGGGCTGGGACCCATCGTCGGACCAGCCATCGCCATCATCTGGGGCTGGGTCCCCGCCGTACTCTGGGTCTTTCTGGGCTCCATCTTCATGGGCGCAGTCCATGACTTCGGCTCGCTGGTGGTCTCCATGCGCAACAAAGGCCGCTCCGTGGGCGACGTGGCCTCCAGCCTGATCAGCTCGCGGGTACGCACCCTGTTCCTGCTGATCATCTTCTTCGAACTGCTGATCGTCATCGCGGTCTTTGCGCTGATCATCGGCATCCTGTTCAACATGTACCCGTCCGCGGTCATCCCGGTCTGGCTGGAAATCCCCCTCGCCATCTACCTGGGTTACGCAGTGTACAAGAAGGGCGCCAGCCACGTGACCTGGGGCATCATCGCCGTGATCGCGATGTACCTCACCGTGATCTGGGGTGCCTACGTCCCGCTGAAGATGCCTGAACTGTTCGGCCTGAACGGCATCGTGCTCTGGGTGCTGATCATGCTCATTTACAGCTACATCGCTTCCATCCTGCCGGTGCAGACCCTGTTGCAGCCGCGCGACTACATCAACGGCCACCAGCTGTTGGTGGCCATGGGACTGCTGACCATCGGTGCCCTGGTGGCTCACCCGGTCTTCGTGGCCCCGGCCTACAACCCGAGCCCCGAAGGAGCGCCGTCCATCTGGCCGTTCCTGTTCGTGGTCATCGCCTGCGGCGCCATCTCGGGCTTCCATTCCCTGGTCAGCTCCGGCACCAGCGCCAAGCAGTGCGAAAATGAACGCGACTGCCAATTCATCGGTTACGGCTCCATGCTCACCGAGGCCGCCCTGTCCACCTTGGTCATCGTGGCCGTGGGTGCGGGCATCGGCATGGGCATGTCCAGCGGTGCTGACGGCGCCATCTTGACCGGTACGGACGCCTTCACCACCCACTATGCTTCCTGGTCCTCCGCCGCCGGCCTGGGCGCGAAGCTCAAGGCCTTCGTGGTAGGCTCCGCCAACATGATCGAAAGCTACGGCATCCCCGTGGAGATCGCCATGACCATCATGGGCGTCTTCCTGGTCAGCTTCGCGGCCACCACCCTGGACAGCGCCACCCGCATCCAGCGCTACGTGGTTGCTGAACTGGCCGAAGCCTACAACGTGAAGCCCCTGGCCACGCGCCACGGCGCGACCCTGGTGGCCGTGGGCACCGCCGCCCTGGTCTGCTTCCACAACGGCCTGGGCATCGCCGAGGTCAAGAAGGGTGCCCTGGCCCTGTGGCCCCTGTTCGGTACCGTGAACCAGCTGATGGCCGCCATGGCCCTCTTGGTGATCACCGTGTATCTGGCCCGCAAAAAGATGCCCACCGTATACACCGCCATCCCCCTGGTCTTCATGGTCATCATGACGGGCTGGGCCATGTCCATCAACCTGGGGACGTTCTACGCCAAGGGCAACTGGATGCTGTTCGGCATCGGCCTGGCGGTATTCCTGCTGGAGATCTGGATGATCATCGAGTCCCTGATCGTCCTCAAGCAACTCGCTGCCAACGGGAAGGAGCCCCTGTCCAGCCAAACCTAGAACCCGCAAGGGCAACAAGACATAACAAAGCCGTCGGGGTTGCCCCGGCGGCTTTTTCGTAGGCCAGAAACGAAGACCCATCAGGGGATCAGGATCGTGGACCCAATGGTCCTGCGGCCCTCCATCTCCTGCTGCGCCTGCGGAGCCTCGACCAGGGGCCGGGTCCGGCCCTCGGCGATCTTCACCACGCCGCGCGCCACGACCTCGAACAGATCGCGGGCATGGGCCAGCAGCCCTTCACGCGTGGCAGTGTAGGTCATCAGCGAGGGTCGCGTAAGAAACAGGGAGCCCTTGGCGGCCAACAGCCCGATATTGAACGGCTCCACCGGGCCCGAGGCATTGCCGAAGGAGACCATGGTGCCCAAGGGACGCAGGCAGTCCAGTGACTTGAGGAACGTCGCCTGCCCCACCCCGTCGTAGACCACATGCACACCCCTGCCGTGGGTGATGTCCTTGACGCGGGCCACGAAATCCTCGCTCTGGTAGTTGATCACATGCTCCGCCCCAAGCCCGGTGACCAGGGCGGCCTTTTCGACCGAACCCGCTGTGGCGATGACTGTCACCCCCTTGGCCTTGGCCCACTGCACCAGGATCTGTCCCACTCCCCCGGCCCCGGCGTGGATCAGCACCACGTCGCCCGGAAGCGCGTTGTAGCAGCCGTAGAGCAGATAGCGAGCGGTCATGCCCTTGAGCATCATGGCCGCGCCCTGCTCGAAGGACAGCGCCCCGGGCAAGGCAACCAGCTTGGCCGCCGGGATCAGGCGCACCTCGCTGTAGGCCCCGGGAGGATGGGCATAGGCCACTCGGTCTCCGGCCCTGAATTCCGTAACATCCTCGCCCACGGCCTCCACCACCCCCGCGCCCTCCATGCCCGGCACGGCGGGCAACGCGGGCAGGGGATACAACCCCGTGCGATGATAGACGTCGATGAAGTTCAGACCCACGGCCTTGTGCCGCAGGCGCACCTCTCCCGGTCCGGGATCGCCCACCTCCACATCCTGCCACTTCAAGACCTCGGGGCCACCGTACTCATGGATCACGAATGCCTTGGTCATGATTCACTCCTGGAAGGGATTTCCCCATTACCCCAAATAATACAAGCCAAGTCTGGCATTGTCCAGCAAGGGCAAACTCATTTTTGACTCATTGTAACAAGACCTCTGCACACCCCTTTCCAACAAACGACAAAGGCCGCGCCCCCGAAGGGACGCGGCCTTGATTCTTTTCTTATCTCGGAGGTCCGACTGTTGCACAGGACTCCCAGGAAGCGTCGAGGAGCGCTGCTCGTCGCACCGAGGATGAGCGTTCACGGGCCGGAGAAGGAAGGCGCAGCAGGCTTAGCAGCGCTAAGTCGATACAGCCTGACGCCCTCCGGCGCGGGACAAGCCATCCGAATGCAGAGCAGCCGATACGAGCCGCTTCCTAACTACTTTTTGAGCCAGCTCATCATGCCGCGCAGCTTGTTGCCCACGACCTCGATGGGATGAGCCGCGGTCTGCTTGCGCATGGCGTGCATGGAGGCCTGACCAGCCAGATTCTCCAGGATGAATTCCTTGGCGAAACGGCCGTCCTGGATTTCCTCCAAACAGCGCTTCATCTCCTTCTTGGTCTCGTCGTTGACGATGCGGGGTCCGCGCGTGAAGTCGCCGTACTCGGCGGTGTCGGAGATGGAATGGCGCATCTTGGCCAGGCCGCCCTCGTAGATCAGGTCCACGATGAGCTTCACCTCATGCAGGCACTCGAAGTAGGCCACTTCGGGCTGGTAACCGGCTTCGACCAGGGTCTCGAAACCCTTCTGGATCAGGGAGGTCAAACCACCACAGAGCACCACCTGCTCGCCGAAGAGGTCGGTCTCGGTCTCTTCCTTGAAGGTGGTCTCCATGACGCCGGAGCGGGCGCCGCCCACACCCTTGGCGTAGGCCAGGGCGATGTCCATGGCCTTGCCGGAGGCATCCTGGTGCACGGCGGCCAGACACGGCACGCCGCCGCCCTCGGTGTACACGCGGCGCACCAGATGGCCGGGGCCCTTGGGGGCGACCATGACCACGTCCACATCCTTGGGCGGAATGATCTGGGTATAGTGGATGTTGAAGCCGTGGGCGAAGAACAGCACGTTGCCGGACTGCAGGTTGGGGGCGATGTCGGTCTTATAGACCGAAGCCTGGGTCTGGTCGGGCAGCAGGATCATGATCACATCGGCCTTCTTGGCAGCCTCGGCCACGGACATGGGCGCAAAGCCGTGTTCCTTGGCCAGCTCATAGTTGGCGCCACCAGGACGCTGGCCGATGATCACGTCCAGGCCGGAGTCGCGCAGGTTCTGAGCATGGGCGTGGCCCTGGCTGCCATAGCCGATCACAGCAATGGTCTTGCCCTTCAAGAGGTCAAGATTGGCGTCGCTTTCGTAATAAATCTTCATGATATCCTCACAGCGTTTTTAAATGTTCACATTTGAAATTGCAGATAAAAATCAGCCCCCGGAGCGCTCCCCGGCGGCTGATCCTCTTATTGGTGTCGGGAATTGACCACGCCGGGGCATCGCCCCGGCGTGGTAATCTATTATACTATTGTGCTGACCTCTTCAAGGCCACAGTACCGGTCCGGGCGATTTCCTTGATTCCGAAGCGTCGTAGGAGGTCGATGATGGCCTCGACCTTGTCCCTGTTTCCGCTGGCTTCGATGGTCAATTCGTCTGCGGCCACATCCACCACCTTGCAGCGGAAGATATCCACAATACGCAGAATTTCGGCCCGCGTAGTATCCACCGCGTTGACCTTCAAGAGGACCATTTCGCGTTCCACGGCCTTGTGCTCGTTCATGTCCACGACCTTAATGACCGTGACGAGCTTGCGCAGCTGCTTGATGATCTGTTCGATGATCACCTCCGGAGCGGAGGTGACAATGGTCATCAGCGACACATCGCGCTCCAGGGTCGGCCCCACGTTCAGGGACTCGATGTTGAAGCCGCGACCGCTAAACAGCCCCGAGATGCGCGAAAGCACACCGGGTTCGTTTTCCACAAGAACAGAGAGTACGTGTCTCGACATCGGCGGCCTCCTAAACGAGCAACATCTCGGACAGGGACGCACCCGCCGGGACCATGGGATAGACGTTCTCTTCCTTGGCCACGCGAATGTCCACGATGACCGGCCCGGGATGCGCGAAGGCCTTCTGCAGCGTGGACTTGACCTTCTTGGGGTCGGTCACGCGGAAGCCCTCGGCCCCGTAGGCCTTGGCGAGCAGCACGAAGTCGGGGGCGTAGTCCATGCAGGTGGCGCAGTAGTTCTTGTTGTAGAACAGCTCCTGCCACTGCCGGACCATGCCGAGGTAGCCGTTGTTCAGGATGACGATCTTCACGGGCAGGCCATAGCAGACCGCCGTGGCCATCTCCTGGATGCACATCTGGATGGACCCGTCGCCGGCCACGTCGATGACCAGCTTGTCCGGGAAGGCCACCTGCGCACCAATGGCGGCGGGAAAGCCGAAGCCCATGGTGCCCAAGCCACCCGAGGTCAGAAGCGTCCTCGGAGTGTGATAATTATAGAACTGCGCGGCCCACATCTGGTTCTGACCCACCTCGGTGGTGATGATGGCGTCGCCCTTGGTCAATTGATAGATGGTCTCGACCACGGCCTGGGGCTTGATGATCTCAGGATTGTCCCCGCCGTTGTAGGTCAGGGGATGGTCAGCCTTCCAAGCGGCAATCTGCGTGAGCCACTGCTTGTGCACCTTGCACTTGCCCTTCCCGGCCTCGCCCTTCTCCATCAACTCCTTCATGCCGCCCAGGGCCTGCATGCAGTCCGAGACGATGGGCACGTCCACGGAGACATTCTTGCGGATGGAGGTTGGGTCCACATCCACATGGATGACCGTGGCGTTGGGGGCAAAGGTGTCCAGCTTGCCGGTGACGCGGTCGTCAAAACGCGCGCCCACGGCGATGAGCAGATCGCATTCCTGCACCGCCTGGTTGGCGGCGAAGGTGCCGTGCATGCCCAGCATACCCAACCACAGGTCATCGTTGCCCGGGAACGCACCCAACCCCATGAGCGTCGCCGTGACCGGGACTTTCAAGGTCCGGGCCAGCCAGGTCAGTTCCTCGTGCGCATTGGCGGAAATCACGCCTCCGCCCACGTAGAACAACGGCTTGTCGGCCTTGCAGATCAAGTCCAGCGCACGTTTGAGTTGCTTGCTGTTGGGCTTGGTATTGGGATTGTAGCTGCGCATGGTCACGGACTTGGGATAGCTGTACGGCGTCACCTGCTGGAGCACGTCCTTGGGCAGGTCCACAAGCACGGGACCGGGCCTGCCGGTGCGCGCGATGTAGAAGGCCTCGGCAATGGTCTGCGCCAGCTTGGTGATGTCTTTGACCAGATAGTTATGTTTGGTGCACGGGCGGGTGATACCTACGATGTCCACTTCCTGAAAGGCGTCGTTGCCGATCAGCGGGGACGGGACCTGCCCCGTGAAAATGACCACGGGGATCGAGTCCAGATACGCGTTGGCGATGCCCGTGACGGCATTGGTGGCACCGGGGCCCGAGGTCACCAGGCACACTCCGACCTTGCCCGTGGCCCGGGCGTAGCCGTCGGCGGCATGGATGGCCCCCTGCTCGTGACGCACCAGATAGTGCTTGAGCTCCGGATGTTTGGGAAGCTCGTCGTAGATATCGATCACAGCTCCGCCAGGGAAGCCGAAAATCGAATCAACGCCTTCCTTCTTCAAACTTTCCAAAAGGATCTGGGCCCCGGTGAGCTCCATGCTAAGCCTCCGCGCGATGTCGTGCCAATATGTTGAGAAGCTTGGTCTTGCCCGCGAGCTTCTTCTTCTTCACTTCCCTGACCACCCGATCTTCTTCGGGCGTAAAATGGGACTTCTTTTCAAGCTTATCCAGCTGCTTTTCGTAAAGGAGGTGTTCTTCCCAAAGAATCTTCACTTCGGGGCTCTTGTCGGAGAGTTCTGCGATCAGTTCAAGGTCCTGCTTTTCCATTGATCCTTCTCCTAGGTTTGGTTGTTCAAGCCCTCACTACAGTCAGGCCATTGAGGAGAGGTCTCCGAATCGATGAACAACGTCTTGGCGCGGCTTTTGTCACCATGCTCAATGACGACGCGATTCTTCTTGATCCCCAATGTTTTGGCGATGAAGGCCACCAGGGCCTTGTTCGCCTTGTTCTCCACGGCCGGGGCCTGGAGCCTGATTTTCAATCGCCCGTCATGCACGCCGTCCAACTCGGATTTCTTCGCCCCCGGTTGGACCCAGACCTTGAGCCGCCAGGCCCCCTCGATCTGCTGGACGTACTCGGGCACCGCAGGCACGAACCGTTAGGCCCCTGCCTTGGAAATAAACTTGAGCTTGGACTCGGCGACATCGAGCACATCCTGCTCTTCCTTGTCGGCCTCCAGCATGCGCACGTGCGCGTCCAGAATGGAGCGCAGCTTGATCTCAAACTGGGTGCGCTGCTTCTTGAGCTCGGAAATATCGCCGTGCAGCTGCGCCAGACGCTGGTGTGCCTGCTGGACCATGATCTCGGCCTTGGAGTTGGCCGCGTCGATGATCAGCTGGGCCTCGCGCTGGGCGTTGGACTTCATGTCGTCGATCATGCGCTGGGTGGTCATCAGGGTGTCGCGCAGGGTCTTCTCGCGGCCCTTATGTTCATCCAGCTGCTCTTCCAGCATCTGCATGCGGGTATCCAGCGCCTCTTTCTCCCCGGCAAGACCACCCAGGGACTCGGCTATCTCCTGAAGAAACGCATCCACATCGGTGCAGGTATAGCCCCGGAACGAGCGTCCGAAAATCTTGTTCAAGACATCAATCTTGGTAACAGCCATAGTCCCTTCCTAGCCCATTCGCATGGCAAGCCTGAACAGGTTCCCCACCAGGACTGTCTTCAAAAAGACGATCCCCAGCAGAATCACGATGGGGGTCAGATCAAGGCCCCCGATATTCAAAAAAGGCAACCAGCGCCGAACCCGGAAAAACACCGGTTCGGTCAGAGTCCTCAACGTACGCACAATGGGGTTATAGGGATCCGGATTGACCCAACTCAACAGGGCGGAGATGATCACGATCCACATATAGAGATTCAAAACGATCGATAAGACTTCGGCAATTCCTTCGATAAACAATCCCAAGGCGTCCTCCTTGCGGAAATTCCACGCGCTTTCCAAACCGAATGGCTGGAGGCTGCGTAGTCAAAAGTGTTGGCACAGACAGGTTCGGTTATCAAGAAAAAATTCAAAGAAGACGGTTCACAGCCGGTGCTGGAAGGCTCGTTGCAGCTGGCGTAGAAGGCTCCAGAAATCAGGCAGATGCAGGTCGGCCTCCAGGGCCGGGGCCTTGTAAGCCCAGAAGGGGACACTCGCCGCGCGGGCCGCCGCGCCATCCAGATGCGAATCGCCCACGAAGGCGATCTCGTGGGCACGCACTCCCCACTCGTCCAGGATGCGATGCAGCCCGTCAGGCCGGGGCTTGGGGGGCACCTTGGCGGCGGTGATCACCGGGGCGAAGTACATTTCGAGGCCAAAGATGCTGAGCACCAGTTCCATGGTGTTGGTGCGATTGGTGAACACTCCCAGCTTCAGACCCGCCTGACGGGCGGTGCCCAACAGGTTTTCCAGTCCGGGTTCGGGGATCATGTGGTGCAGCAGATCACGGTATTCAAGGCTCTTGGCCACGGCGAAGGCCTCGTCCCAGCGATCCTCGGGAGTCACGTAGCGGATGGAATCCTTGACCGCATGGGCGTGAACGTAGTGCTCCATGTCGGCGTCCATGGGCCCGAAATCCAGTCCGGCGCGGATGCCGTTGTAATAGGCCTTGTTGGCCTCCCAGGAATCGAACAACACCCCGTCGCAATCGAAGACGATGCCCTTCAGACCATTCAAAAAAGCCGTTGACTGAAAATCGTTGCAGATCAAGGCACTACGCGGCATCCATAGCTCCCGCCGGGGCAAGGACCAAACGCTGGGCGGCCAACGCGGGGGTGCCTTCGCGCACCCCGAGAAGCTCATGACCGTTGGCGCGCAGCGCCTGCCAATCGCCAGCGGGCAACCCGGAGCAGTCCTCGGCGTCCGCAGGACTGAAGGTCAGCCCCAGTTCCCGCCAATGGGCCAGCACACCCGAATCGTCCACGAACAAGGCCGCCTCGGCCGGGATCAGCCGCAGCATGGCCTCCAGCACGGGTTGCCATTCCTCGGGCGCAAGAAACAGCGAGGAGTCCAGTTCAGGATGGAACTGCGCGGCGGCCTCGGCCAATTCGGCGGCGTCGTCAGGCTCCAGACCCAGGGTCAGTCCCATCTCGTCCCAGGAAGCCTCCACCCCGTTTTCCAGACCGCCGATCTCGACCAGGACCTGCTCACGTTGCCAGGACAGCAGCAACACGGCTTGAGCACGGATCAGTTCTTTACTGTCCTGGTCGTCCTTCTTGGGCTTGTCCATGGCCCGCAGTTCACTGACGATGGCATGGGCGGTGCCGGAATAGAAATCGTTGCCTCCGGAGGTGTAGGCGGACAACAACTCGCCGGGCTTCCTGAAGAGATGAGCAAACCCCACGGCCTGGGACAGCCAGCCCGCGGCTTCGGCCCGGGTCAGGGGCAAGGTCCCCGGCACGTAACGCTCCTCGCTTTCCGGGGCCAAACCGGGGTCGAGATAGGACACGCCGGACACGGCCTGCGGCCGGGACGAGGGATGCATCTGGGGAAAAGAAAGAATCAGACGGGGCTGGGGCATGGCCGTTCTCCACGTTCCCGGCGGCGTCAAGCGTCGCAGCCGTTGAAATTGTTTTTTGATTGATCGGTGGTGTAGTGGCGGCATCGCCCTTGGCATTCGGGCAGCAGCCGCAGACACAGGCCTTCGATCTCGTTCAGGCAGCCCGTGGCGCTTTCCTCGGCCCCACCTGCATAATCAGGGCACTGCCGGGCCTGGACGAGCAGGCGTTCCAGACGGGCTTCCCAGAGTTCCACCGCATTGGCAAGCTCCAGATGAAAAGCCTCGGCCCGCAGCAGAAAATCATCGTAGGCCTTTTCCCACTTCGTCAGCACCCGGCACCGCCAGCGGTCCCTGAACCCGGGATTCAGACGCTCCTCATACAGGCAACGGCCTAATTGATAGTGCCCACAGGCGCACGCGGGAAAAAGCCGGACATTGTCAGCCATGGGTCATCCTTGTCTCAAATCCAGCGAGGCGTAGGACCGGAAGACCACCGGTCACTTGGGTTTCTTCCAGTAATCCCCGAAAATGGCAAGCCGATTATTCCTCTGAAGACAGCGAGTCGTCTTGACCTCCCCAAAACCGAGGTGTATAGCGCAAAAATCCAATCCAACGGAGGAAAATCTATGCTCGGTGCACCTGGTATCTGGGAACTCATCATCATTCTGCTCATCGTCCTGGTGATCTTCGGCGCCAAGAAGCTCCCCGAGATAGGTGGGGGACTTGGCAGGGCCATCAGCAATTTCAAGAAGGCCACCAACGAGCCTGATGAAATCGATGTGACCCCCAGCAAAACCGAAGAGAAGAAAGAGGAAAAGGAAAAGGACAAGGCCTAGGCCCTGGTTCACATATTTCAACCAAAGCGCCCCGGAAGTCAGCAGACTCCCGGGGCGCCTTTTGTTGTTAGTCCGGCGTCCGTGTCCTATCCACAGCCCACCGTGAAATTCAGTCCCCGTTGCCCGCGCCATTGGAAGGGATCAGCGCCAGCCCGCGCAGTACGTAGTCCACTCCGGTAAAGACCGTCAGCACCAAGGTCACGTACAGGACAATGGGCTGCAACCAGGGCAGGAAGTTCCATCCCAGGCGTTCGGTGAGCACCAGCAGGATCAGCACGATCTGGGCGGAAGTATTGGTCTTGGAGGCGAAACTCGGGTGAATCTGAGCGCGGACGTCCACCCCCCACAGACTGACCAGCATCAGCCCACCCACGATGATCAGGTCGCGGGTGATGACGATGACCACCAGCCAGGCCGGAACCCACCCCAGAATGCCCAAACAGAGGATGGTGGCCACGATGAGCACCTTGTCGGCCAGGGGATCGAGCATGGCCCCCAGTTCGGTGCGTTGCTTAAGCAACCGGGCCAGCAACCCGTCCAAGGCATCGGTGATCCCGGCCACGAAAAAAGAAAGCAGCGCCAGGTCCACACGCTTGTGGATGAAGCACATGACCACGACCGGAGTGAGCATGATGCGCACCACTGTCAACAGGTTGGGGATCGTCCAATTGTTCTCGCGCATTTTCATGGCCGACCCCCTGTTCCCTATTCCTTGGCGTTCGGTTGTGGGGAGAAGTCCCAGGACAAACCACGCCCGGGCAGATTCTGGTCCAGCTTGCGCCGCAATGCAGCCCTGTCGAGGGTGCGCACACTCCAGACAGCGGCGATGCCGTCGGGCAGCATCAGTATCTCGCGCAGTTGGGCGCTCTCCACGACCTCGTCCCAGGCGGCCAGTTCCTTGTCAAAGGCCTGGACACCATCCGGCGCATACCAGCCGGACACGGTCAGGGGTACTCGCTCCACGGTTCCGACCTCGGCCCCGGGGCGGGTGAAGAACCCGGCCCACAACTCGGACCACAGCGCATCCAGACTGCGATGGGAGGCCGTCCAGGACCGACCCTCGGCCTTGAGGCTGCCGGTCCACATGGGCGCGGCCTGCTTGAGGCCGTCTTTGAGCTCCTGCTCGGAGGGTGCAACCAAGGTGGAGTTCAATTCCAACAGGGGCTCGGTCCCGCGCCGCACGGAGACCCCGGTCAGGGTTTGCAAGCGGCCGATTTCATCCCAGGCCCCGGCGGCGGAACCCAAAAGGCTCAAGTCGTAGGGTTGGGGCGCGGACACCGTGAAATAGACGCCGAGGCGCTTCAATTCGGCCTTGAGTTCGGTCCTGTTCACGGCCACTTCCATGCGCAGCATGTTGGTGGAGACGCCCCGGGCCGTGCCCTGAGCGGGCTTCAGCGTCAGGGGCGGCACGGAATCCACCGTGTCCCCGGGGCTGCTCGTCCCAGGGACGAGGGTCGCCTGCGCCGGTGCGGTCTGCACCACTTCGGAATAGCTGAGCACGAACTCGGCGGCCTTGGGGGCGAGGTGTTGGTACAACAGAGTGCCGCGGGATTCGTCCAGGGCTCCGGACAGCAGCCCCAGGGCCTCGGCATAGACCGCGCGCTTGAAGCCCACGGTCCTGGCGTCGTCTCGGGTGCGGATTTCGGACTGGGCGTCATTGGGGGACCAGCCGACCTCGACCATCCGCGCGCACAGCGGCGACGCCAAACAGAACAGGGCCAGGAGCGCCATTGCCAGGGCCAGGGGACGGACAATATGAGAAGAACTGAGGATACGTTTCATGATTCGCGGCGAATACACCTTTTCCGTTGAAAAGTAAAAACGGAACGAGTGCGAATCACCCGTTCCGTTCATTAATCAACAGAGGTCCTTCCCGCTCAGAACAGGCTCAACTCGCGGCGCAAGGCCTTCACGGCCAGCAGCGCCTCGATGCCGGAGACGGTTTGCAGCGGACGGAACAGCCCGGTGCGCAGTTCGGTGGCCATGATGCCGCGCGTGACGCAGAGCATGACGGCATTGTAGGCCGGATGATCGCCACGCATATCCGTGATGCGGCTCTCCTGGCCGATATACTGGGTGGCCAGTTCGAGCCGCCCGGTGGAGCGCACCACCACGTCCTCGAAGATCATGGCCGCCTCGGCGCGGGTCACGGCCTCATCGGGCCGGAAAGAGCGGTCGGGATACAGCTCCAGGCCCTTGACCTGATAGTGCAGGACCTTCTCGATATCGACCCGCAGAGGATGCTCGGCGATGTCCGTCACGGCCTGGGAGGTATCCAGCACCACCAGGGTCGCGGCGGGTTCCTTGAACTCACCCACCCGCGGGATGTCCGTACGGGCGTAGAATTTGTCCACATCCAGTTCCTCGGCCATGAGCGCGGCCAGATCGGCGCGGGTCAGGGCCTCCACCAGGGCTATCTTCTTGCCCACCACGGTGCCCGGGGCGGCGCGATTCACATCCTGCACCAGCCGCCAGCGCTGCTCGGCGCGGGCCTCATAGCCCTTGCCCAACAGCAGCACCTTGTGGAACTGGCCCTCGGCAGGACCGAACTCCAGGGCCCGCACATAGGCCTCTCCCATGTAGAAATACGGCTCGGGGGCCTGGGGGGCGATCTCCAGCGCATCCTCGTAGGGAGCCAGAATCTCCTCCATAAACTCCTCTCGGGTCAGCTTTCGGGCTGAATACAGCTCGGTCAGGGCCCGGATAGTCATGACTTCGGGCCACATCTGAATCTCCGGTCCCCAGTCATCGGCCGCATCACGGGCATCGTCCACCAACTCCAGGCCGTCCTCATCGCCGTTCATGGCCATGACCACGCCCTGACCCGCCAGGGCCGGCGGATACTCGGCCTCGATGGACAGGGCCAGATCAAACTGCTGACCGGCCTGTACAGAGTCACCCGCGTCCAGAAACTTCAGTCCGTTATTGAAATGATGTGCCGGGCTGTCCATGACGCCCACCGCCACGCGGGGCTGCTTGCCGCCGCAGCCGTTCAGGGCCAGGGCAAAGATCAGCACTCCGGCAAGACTCATTAGTTGTTTCAATGCTTTAAGCCACATATGGGGCCTCCAGTCACCTGCGCGTCAGCGCGGGCAGGCGGTTATCGAACATCAACAGAGGTCACGGCTCAGTCCAGCAGGATCATCACCCGGGCCTGGGCCAGATAGTCCTTGCTCTCGGTCTGGGCCCGGATCTCATCGGCCTTGGCCGTGGGGATCACCAGATCCGAGCGGGACGCTCCCAGGACGCCAATGGCGGCCACGGTCATGGGATTGCTCGCCACACGAGGGTTGGCAGCGGCCTTGTCCGGGTCCTTGGCATAGCCCGCCATACCCTGCTGGATGGCGTATTCACGGCTGACCATGGCCGTACCGTAGAGCTCATTGCCTGCCTCATCGAGGATGCGCGGACTCATGGCCGGGCGAACGCCCAAACCACGTGCGTCCACCACCAGTCCGCTATAAGCACCGGGAACCTGCTGCACAGGCTTGGGCATGGCCGCAGGGGCCTGGAGCTTGAACCTGTCGGCCTTGGGCAAGACCACATCGGCAATACTGCCGCCCAGCTTCAAGCCCACGCTGACCTCAACGGAACCATCGGACATGTAGGCGGTGTCGAGGATCTGGGAATTCTGCAGAAATCCGCGAATCTGAGAGACCACCACGTCGCTGGAAACCATGAAGTTCTCCACCGTGGTGCTGGAGTCGATCTGCACGCCCTTGATCAGTTCCAAAAGATTGCGCCGTGCGATAACCGTGGCCGCGCGCTTGGCCATGCCCCTGGCCTGGGCCGCGTTGACCGCATTGGCCGGAGGCGCGCCCACGCCCGTGGCCGTGACCGTGTAGCTGCCCCAGTTGACAGCGCCGCTTTCGGCCTGCTGCACGTACTCGTCCCCAGCGGGGGCCTCCTGCTGGGCAAGTGAGGAACCCGCTGCCAGCAGGAGTGCAAGGCTGATGAACAGTGCCTGCTTCAGAATTTTCATGCCCTCTGCTCCTTGGTTGCGTCGCCCGGACTCCCGGACGGCCTTATGCTCTTCGTATCCCGCAACATCCCGTCAGTGCAAGTAAAACAGGGCGGCCTTGTTGCCCGGGTCGTATTCCAAGGCCCGGCGAAATCGCATCAGCGCGGCCTGCGAACGACCAGCGCGCTTCAGGTCCGTTCCTTCCCGAACCAGCACCGCGGCCAGGCTGGCCCGCGCCTCGCCGTGCCCGGGGGCAAGGGCCAAGGCCCGGGTCCAGACAGCCAAGGCCTCATCGCGTCTGCCTTGGTTGTAGAACAGCCAGCCCTGCCCCACCAGGGCCGGGGCATGGCGGGGATTCAGCTCCAGGGTCCGGCCGTAATGCAACTGCGCATTGGTCGAGAGCCCCAGACCACGATAGGCCTCGGCCAGACGGAACTGTACCTCGGCATCGTCGTCTCCTGAACGCCCAGCCCTTGCAAACAGTTCCACCGCCCGTGCCAAGTCACGCCGCGAGGCGGCCTCCACTCCCAGCAGATACAGCGCCCCGGGATGGTCCGGGCTGCGTTCCAACACAGCCTCGAACCAGTCCGCCGCCCTCCGGGGATCATTGTCATGCAGGGCGATGATCCCCAGCCAGAGCCTGGAGAAGACGTTGTCCTGCGAGCGCGCGGCCACCCGTGCAAACATCTCCTGTGCCCCGTCAAACCGTTCCTGGCGCGCCAGGGCCAGTCCCAGTTGGTTCATGGCGAAATCGTCGTCCGGGTTGCGGCGCACGGCCTCGGCAAAGGCCCGTTCCGCCGCCGGGATATCCCCCTGATACAGGGCATCCGCACCGGCCAGCACCAGTTCGTCCGTGGCCTGGGCCAGGGCCGCCGAAAACCATCCGACCAACAGCAGGAAGCCCGCCAGAAGCATCACCACGAAACGCCCCAGCAAGGGCCTCCGGGAACCCAAGGACACAACTCGGGTCACACGCCCTCCCGGTACAGTCCGGCAACGGCCGCGGCCAGCGCCAAGGCCACCCGCTCACGGTGCTCCGCTCGCTTGAGCGCGGCCTCTTCCTGGGGATTGGAGACGAACCCCGTCTCCAGCAGCAGGGACGGCATCCGCGCCTTGCGCAGCACGTAAAAATCGGCGCTCTGCACCCCCCGGTCGGGCATGGGTAACATCCCCGCCAGGACCGTCTGCACCCGCCGGGCAGCGCGTGCACCGGCATCCCAGTAGCGGCGACGCTCGAAGCGAAAGAGCAGCTCCTCCATGTCCAGGAATCCAGGCCGGGCCTGCTTCCCGTTGTCCAGCTTGAGCACGGAATTCTCGAAGGCCGCCAAGCGTTCCGCCTCCCGGCTGGAGGCCTTTTCAGAGCAGGAATAGGTCTCTACCCCATTGGCCCCACGGCGCTCCCCAGCATTGATGTGCAGGGAGACGAAGACATCGGCGGAAAAGCGATTGGCCTCCGCCGTGCGGGCGGACAGGGGCAGATAGTAGTCCTCCCGGCGCGTCAGGTAGACCTTGAGACCCGGCGCGGTGCTCGCCAGGATACTCTCGGTGCGCAGGGCAAGGTCCAGGGTCACGTCCTTTTCCATCAACCCGCCCAGGCCCACGGCCCCGGGATCGAAACCACCGTGCCCCGGGTCCAGCATCACCCGGCGTAAGGTAAACCTGCCCGAGTCCTGGCCTGCGGCCTGGGCGCGGGAGACCGCCTCGCTGCGTTCCTGCGCGGCCCGGCGGTCCAGGGCGCTGGGACTGCGAATGCGCTGGGCTACGACGGGCGGCAACGGGGTCTGGGTGATGCGCTCGGCCATCATCCGGGAATAGCTGTCCCCGGGGTCCAGAGAGACGGCTCGGCGGAAGGCCGCAAGTGCCCCGCGACGGTCCCCGGCACCAAGGCGCGCCCTGCCCAACAGCCCCTGCAACCAGGGGTCCTCGGGGGACAGGGACAGGGCCTTTTCCAGTGTCCCGACGGCCCTGGGCGCATCGCCAGCGGCCAGCAGGTCCTGAGCCCGAAGTCCGAATTCCAGGGCCGTTGAACCGGCCCAGGCAGCAGCGGTCAGCACCCCGGGCGTCAACGCGGCGACAGAGAGCACAGCCAGCGAACCCAGGGCCTTACGCCTTGAAATAGCAAAATTTTTTAGCAACCGTTTCACAATCACCCTCGGACGAAAAGAAAAGCCTTCCCAGTTCTAAGTCTAATGCAAGAAACATGAAAGGAATGGGGAGGCCGTTGCTCCCCGCTTTCCCCTCTGCTAGAATCCCCCAAACTACAGCCAGGAGCGGTCCATGGAACTCTACTTGATGCAGCATGGCACCTACCTGTCCAAGGAAATCGACCCAGACCAGCCCCTGTCTCCGGTGGGCAGGGACCAGATACGTAAAAGCGCCACCGCCGTGCGCAACCTGGGCCTGGGATTCGACGCCATCGTCAGCAGTCCCAAGCTGCGGGCCATGCAGACCGCCGAGGCCGTGGCCATGGCCCTGGGGCTGCCGAACGACTGCCTGACCCTTAGCGAGTCGGTCAAGGCCATGACCCGCCCCGAAGAAACCATGGAGTTCCTGCGCAACCTCGGGGCCGATTCCATATTCATCGCCGGGCACCTGCCCAATCTGGAGCGGCTGGCCTCGCACCTCATCAGCGGCCATGGCCGCCTGCGCCTGGGCATCGAAAACGGCGGGCTGCTACGCATCGACGCCGAGCGCCTACCCACGGACACGGCCCAGCTGCGCTGGATGCTGTCGCCGATGCAGCTGCAACTCATCGCAGGCCGCTGACAGGTCGTTGAAAAAGCACCGTCTGCTTCGACGCGGCAACAAGTTCAAACTCTTGCGTATGTCTCTGATACACGTCGAGCTTGAACTTGTTTTGCTTCTCGCATCCGGCGCTTTTTGAACAACCTGCCCAAAAGGATTTTCAAGAGATGGTTGCTCTTGCGCCTTGCATCCAACGATTTTTGAGCAGCCTGCGTGACAACACTTTTCAATAGCGACCCCCTCAGGTCCCGCTCATGGTAAATCCCACCCTGCCCACCGCGCGGGACCTTAGCCTGGAGACAACGAAAAGGCCGAGCAGCATTCGCCACCCGGCCTGAACAATTCAAAGAAACCCAGAAAGAATCGGCCCTAGTCGAGCCAGTGGATGTCCGCGCCTTTGCGGCAGGGAATGCGCTTGTAGCGGAATTTGGGGTAACCGAGCATCATGGCCGCGTAGACCTGATGACCCTCGGGGACCTTGATGGCCAAACGCAGGGGTTCGTAATCCTTGGCGGCGTCCTGCAAAAAACCCGCCCAGCACGCGCCCAGACCCTCGGCATGGGCGGCCAGTTCCAGATACGAGGCGGCCACGCAGCTGTTCTCGCAGGGGCTCAGGCTGTCCATGGGCGCACAGGCCACGGCCACGTGCGGAGCCCCGCGCAGGACGATGTCCCGACCGTTATTCCAATGGCGAACGATGCCCGGAAAGACCTTCATCCGTTCCATGTATTCCACCACCAGCCCGGCCAAGCGACGAGTGGCCTCGGGTGTGCGGGTCACGGACCAGTGCACGGTTTGGGAGTTGTGCGCGCTGGGGGCCTGGGCAGCCACCTCGAAGAGGCGCTCCATGACTTCCCCTGGGATGGTCTTGTCGCGATAGGTGCGGGTGGAACGGCGGGTGCCGATGAACTGGGCAGCTTGCCCAGCGTCGATGATCCAGGCGCGCTCCACCACGGGACAGTCATCCGGCCCCATGCGCGGGGCCACAGGCAGGTCCGGCAGGGTCAGCGCCCCCACCGGGCAGATGGCCACACAATGCCCACAGCCGATACAGAGTTTCTTGGCCGCAGGCCGCAGCCTGGGAAAGCCTTCACGATCCTCGACAACGACCTCGAACGGGCACTCGGCCACGCACGCGCCACACCGCTTGCATTTTTCATTATCGCAAAACATGAGGGCCAGATAATCCCCTTGGGAAGCCTTGGCAACCCTTGTCTTCGGTTGGAAACACCGCCTCTTGAATGAAACTCTCGTAGCTCTCAAGCAAGCGATTCAAAAACTAAAGCGTGCAAAGCACGAAATGCTAACTTCATCCCACGCGCAAGTGTCTCAAAAAGGGGTGGATGTTAGGCGCAACGTGCTGACTTCATTCCATACGCAAGCGATTCAAAAAGGTAAGAGTGCAAGGCGCGAAAAAATATCAAGGCCGAAACGTACTTAGCGTACGTGAGGATTTGATGTTTTTGAAGCAACGCAGCAATCATGCGTCTTTCAATCGCTTGCGTCCTCCTTCTGTTCCACCCACTTGCCCATGGCATCCAGATAGACGTAGCTCTCCGAAGCAATCACCCCGCCGATGTCCGACAGGCCATCCACCAGGAACCGGCGCAGGCCACGACGCGAGGACACGGAGACCTCAACCATCAGATCGTAGCGGCCCGTGGCGTTGATCACGGATTGCACCCCGGGGATGGCCGCCAACTGCTCCATCAGGGCACGATCGGCGCGACGCTCGAGGTTGATACCCACCAGGGCCGTCACGGTATTCTCGAAAAACAGGGGGTTCACCGAGGCGGAAATACGCAGATACCCGGCGCGGATCATGCGTTCGGTCCTCAGACGGACCGTACCGTCGGAGACGCCGAGCTTGCGCGCGATGCTCTTGTAGGACTCGCGCCCGTTGACCTGCAGTTCCTCAATAATCCCCCGATCGATCTCGTCCAGAATGAGCTTCCTCTCTTCCATCGTCTCTCCTTAGTTCGCATCCGCTTTTCTCTGAACCACATAATCGATTTTCGCGGATCATAGGCCCTGGCATACAGCCACGTCAAACTGTGTTATTCTGCTATCGGGTTTTTCCATTTTTATGCGACTGAATTACGAAACGCGCAATGAACGCTCATTAAATATTCTTGACAAGTAATTTAAAGCTGTGATTTCGTCCAAACAAGAAACAAAGCATGTCCATGGAGGACCCATATGCGCCACCCCCTTCTCCAGCGTCTGGCCGCGGACACCGAACAGCTGCGCCGCGAAGGTCTTTATAAGGAAGAGAGGATCATCACCTCGCCGCAGCAGGCGGCCATCACCGTCCAGAACGGTCCCGAGGTCCTCAACTTCTGCGCCAACAACTACCTTGGACTGTCCAACCACCCGCAGCTGGTCCAGACGGCCAAGGCGGCCTTGGACAAATACGGCTTCGGCATGTCCTCGGTGCGCTTCATCTGCGGCACCCAGGACATCCACACCGCCCTGGAAAAGAGACTCACCGAGTTCCTGGGCACCGAGGAGACCATCCTCTACGGCTCCTGTTTCGACGCCAACGGCGGGTTGTTCGAGGCCCTCCTCGGCCCCGAGGACGCCATCATCTCCGACGCCCTGAACCACGCCTCGATCATCGACGGCGTACGTCTGTGCAAGGCCAAGCGCTTTCGCTACGCCAACAACGACATGGCCGACCTGGAGACACAGCTCAAGGAGGCCGAAGGCTGCCGCACCAAGCTCATCGTCACCGACGGCGTCTTCTCCATGGACGGCATCATCGCCGATCTGGCCGCCATCTGCGACCTGGCCGACAAATACCAGGCCCTGGTCATGGTGGACGATTCCCATGCCGTGGGCTTCGTGGGCCAGACGGGCCGGGGCACACACGAGCACTGCGGGGTCATGGGTCGGGTGGACATCATCACCGGCACCCTGGGCAAGGCCCTGGGCGGTGCCTCCGGGGGCTACACCTCCGGGCGCAGGGAGATCGTGCAATGGCTCAGGCAACGCTCGCGCCCGTATCTCTTTTCCAACACCCTGGCCCCGGTCATCGCGGCCACATCCATCGCGGTGCTGGACATGCTGTCCGGGACCACGGAGCTGCGCGAACGCCTGGCCGCCAACAGCCGCCATTTCCGCAGCCGGATGCAGGAGGCCGGATTCGACCTGGTCCCGGGCGAACACGCCATCATCCCCGTGATGCTGGGTGACGCGATCCTGGCCCAGAGCATGGCCGCCGGGCTGCTCGAAGAAGGCATCTACGTCATCGGCTTCAGCTTTCCCGTGGTGCCCAAGGACAAGGCGCGCATCCGCACCCAGATGTCCGCCGCCCACACCCCGGAACAGATCGATCGTGCGGTGGACGCCTTCATCAAGGTGGGGCGCACACTGGGAGTCATCAACTGATGGAGGTCTTTGCCATGGAAAGCATGAAGGCGCTGGTCAAGGCCAAGGCCGAGGAAGGCATCTGGATGGAGGAGGTGCCCGTGCCGGGCATCGGCCCCAACGATGTGCTCATCAAGGTCAGCAAAACCGCCATCTGCGGAACGGACATCCACATCTACAACTGGGACAAATGGGCCCAAAGGACCATCCCCGTACCCATGGTCGTGGGCCACGAATTCGTGGGGGAAATCCTGGGCATCGGCAGCGAAGTCATGGGGCTGGCCCTGGGGGACCGGGTCTCCGCCGAAGGCCATATCACCTGCGGCCACTGCCGCAACTGCCGCGCCGGACGCAGGCATCTGTGCCGCAACACCATGGGTGTGGGCGTCAACCGTCCGGGATGCTTCGCACAGTACATCAGCGTCCCGGCCTCCAACGTCTTCAAGGTGCCCTCGTCCATCTCCGACGAGGTGGCCTCGGTGCTTGACCCGTTGGGAAATGCGGTGCATACCGCGCTGTCCTTCGATCTGGTGGGTGAGGACGTGCTGATCACCGGCGCGGGTCCCATCGGCACCATGGCCGTGGCCGTCTGCCGCCATGTGGGCGCGCGCCACGTGGTGATCACCGACGTCAATCCCTACCGCCTGGACCTGGCCCGCGCCATGGGCGCCACCCGGGCGGTGAACGTGCTCGACGAGGATCTGGTGCAGGTCATGAAGGACCTGGGCATGACCGAGGGTTTCGACGTGGCCCTGGAGATGTCCGGCAGCCCGGCGGCATTCCGCCAGTTGCTGAAGACCATGAACCACGGCGGCAAAGTCGCCCTGCTAGGCATCCTGCCCGAGGAGACCCCCATTGACTGGACCGACGTGGTCTTCAAGGGGCTGCAGGTCAAGGGCATCTATGGTCGTGAAATGTTCGATACCTGGTACAAGATGGCTTCCATGCTGCAAAGCGGATTGAACGTGACCCCGGCCATCACCCACCACTTCAAGGTGGACGAATACGCCGAGGCCTTCCAGGTCATGCGCTCGGGCCGTTCGGGCAAGGTCATCCTGGACTGGGAATAGATATTGATACACGCGCGCCTCATTCACCTCCACGAATGAAGCGCAACTGACGTACGAGAAGGGCTCATGGCGGCGGTCGTCATGAGCCTTTCTCTTTTTCAAGGCCGACCGTCATCAACGTGGCGGTCCTCCCGGCGCAAGGCCTCAATAAGACATCAACGCCCCCCGGCAACGCATGGCTGCCGGGGGGCGTTTCGCATTCTTTGATGCTTTGTCGCCACTACTTGCTGCTGGAACCGAAGACCTTACGCAACAGGTCCGTGGTCCTAGCCACGGGGTTCTCGCGGATCTGCTTTTCCTCGCGGGCCATGACCACGAACAGCCCGGCAACGGCCTTGTCCGTGACGTAGCCGTCCAGATCGTCCACTTGCATCCCGGTGACTGCCCCAAGGGCCGAGACCCCGCCCGTAAAGCTCTTGTACTTGCTGGTCACGCCCACGGAATCCGTGGCCTTTTCCACGATGGGCCGGATGCGCGCCATCAGGGCCTTGGAGCTGGTGCGCTCGAAATACTTGGTGGCCGCGTTGTCCGGACCGTTCAGGATGGCCCGCGCATCGTCGAAACTCATCTTGCTGATGGCGTCGCTCAGGATGGAGACGGTCTCGGGCGCGGCCTGCTCCGCGGCGCGATTCATGGAGGTGATGAATTCGTCGGCCAACTTGTCCTTACCCAGGGTGCGGGCCAGTTGCTCGGCCTTGGTCAGGGACGCGGGCATGGGAATGCGCACCTCGAGGTTGTCCAGATAGCCTCCGGGACTCCCCAGGAACGACGTGGCCTTGTCCACGGCCACATTGAGGGCCTCCTTCAGGCCGGAGATGACTTCGCTGGAGGTCAGGTTCGTCACTGTCTTTGACGATCCACTGCCACCGTCCATGATGACCGGGGCGACCTCCTTGACCTTGTCCAGCCAGCCACCGCGCGCGGCCAAGGGCGTCAGCGCAACCATGACAGCCAATAAAACCAGGATATTGAGCTTGCGGGAGCAGATCATAAGCCTTACCTCCAAAACGGTTATCCCCAGACTAGCAGCAGAACAATGCAAGAACCACTATTCAATGAACCCTGCGCTGTTTTTTGCTATGCTCGGGGGGCGAAGGAAGCCCGCAGGAGCGGCGAACAGTGCGCCATCGCCGTTGATATCAGGAGAACCCGCAGTGCCCGCAAAGAAGCACAAAAGAGCAGTCACCAACGACAGGCTACGCCTGACCATCCCCCTGGAGCAGATCGAGGGCGGTGCGCGCGAACAGATCGAGCGGACCTTGGCCCTGCCCTGCCTGAAGGTGCTGGCCATCATGCCCGACGTGCATGTGGGCTACGACCTGCCCATCGGCGGGGTCGCCCTGCTGGACGGGCACATCTGGCCCGGGGCCGTGGGCTACGACATCGGCTGCGGCATGTGCCACGTCTTGACGGAAAAGCCCCTGGCCGAACTGCCCGACCTGCATCAGGTCTATAACCGAATTCTGCAGCTGATCCCCGTGGGTTTTGAGACCCACAAAAAGAAGACCGGCTTCGACAAATTCCCCAACGTCTCGGGCGACGGGAAACTGAACGACGTGGTGCGCGAAAAGGCCCCCATCCAACTGGGCACCCTGGGCGGTGGAAACCATTTCATCGAGATCGGCGTGAACCCCTACGACATCGTGGGGATCACCATCCACAGCGGCTCGCGCCACCCGGGCTGGCAGATCGGCGATTATTATATGAAGAAGACGAAGGGCCCGGTGCCGGTGGATTCGGCCATTGCCAGGGCCTATGTGCAGGACATGGAATGGGCGCTGGAGTACGCCCTGGAGAATCGCGCCGCCATGATGCGCCGTTGCCTGGAAGCGCTGGGACTGGGCGAGGACCTGATGCAGGGCATGATCAACGAGAACCACAACCACGCCGAGATCACCCCCGCCGGGGTCCTGCACCGTAAGGGCGCAACCCCGGCGGAGAGCGGACAGTTGGGCATCATCCCGGCCAACATGCGTGACGGGGTCTGGATCACGCGCGGCCTGGGCAACGAATTTTTCCTATGCTCGGCCTCGCACGGGGCCGGACGGACCATGAGCCGCAAAAAGGCCCGCCAGGCCATCGACTTCCGCAGCTTCATGGCCCAGATGGAGGGCATCGTGGCCCCGGTGGAGCCCAGACTGCTGGACGAGGCCCCGGACGCCTACAAGAAGATCGATGATGTACTAAAAGCCCAGGACGGGGTGCTGGTGGACGTGATCGACCATTTCAGGCCGGTGCTGGTGGTGAAGGGGTGTAGTGAGATGGTTATCACCTGACAGTTGGCCACAAAAGTGAACGTGGTCATGCCGCCCTTGGTTGGGGTACGGCTGGAGTTGCGAAACTTCACCGAAACCTCAAGCCAGGAGAACGTCATGACCACGAGGAAGAAGG
>JAHIUW010000008.1 GCA_018816865.1 Pseudomonadota bacterium | reverse complement strand
TCTGGAAGAAGGCGTCGAGATGGTTATGCCCGGTGACAACGCTGTCTTTATCGTTGAGATGATTCACCCCGTGGCCATGGAAAAGGGTCTGCGCTTCGCCATTCGCGAAGGCGGCCGTACCGTGGGCGCAGGTGTTGTCTCCGAAATCGTGGAGTAAGTCATGGTTGCTATGCAAAGCGATCGTATTCGCATCAAAATGAAAGCTTATGACTACCGCATTCTGGACAAGGCCGTCGCCGAGATCGTCGACACCGCCCGGAATACCGGTGCAAGCATTGCGGGTCCTATCCCGCTGCCCACCAACATCCATAAGTACACCGTCCAAAAGTCGGTGCACGTGGATAAGAAGTCCCGGGAGCAGTTCGAGATGCGCGTTCATAAGCGCCTGCTCGACATCCTGGAGCCGACTCAGCAAACCGTCGATGCCCTGGGCAAGCTTAGTCTGCCCGCTGGTGTAGACGTTGAGATTAAACTCTAGAACGAGGTAAGCATGATGGCTAACGCGCTTGGCATCATGGGACGCAAATTGGGCATGACTCGCATCTTCGGTGCTGATGGCTCTGCCATCCCATGCACCGTAGTTTCAGCGGGTCCCTGCCCCATCCTTCAACTGAAGGATGCCGCGACCACGAAAGATAAATACACGGCTGTTCAGATTGGTTTTCAGGAAATAGAGGAGCGCAAGCTCACCAAGCCCGCCAAAGGCCATCAGGCCAAGGCTGGCCGGGACTACTACCGCCATCTGACCGAGCTGCGTTTGGAAAACGTCGAGGGCTTCGAATTGGGACAGGACCTTACTGTTGCCATGTTCACCCCCGGCGAAAAGGTCAAAGTTACCGGCACTTCCAAGGGCAAAGGCTTTCAAGGCCCCATGAAGCGCTGGAACTTCCGCGGAGCACCCGCGTCCCATGGTCACGAAAAGGTTCA
Organism: Pseudomonadota bacterium; assembly: GCA_018816865.1. Classification (GTDB taxonomy): domain Bacteria; phylum Desulfobacterota; class Desulfovibrionia; order Desulfovibrionales; family Desulfovibrionaceae; genus Desulfovibrio_Q. The sequence goes on along the minus strand of JAHIUW010000008.1, from coordinate 56,811 downwards.
CCGTTCCACTGGTGGTATTGGTCAGTGCGCTTGGCCTTCCAAGGTCTTCAAGGGCAAGAAGATGGCCGGCCAGATGGGTAATAAGAAAGTGACCTGCATTAACGTGGAGATTCTGGACGTTCGTCTGGATGACAACCTGCTGATCCTCAAGGGCCAGGTTCCTGGCCCGAAGAACGGGATCATCATGGTCCGCAAGCAGAATCGAGGGTAGGTACATGGCAGTCGTCAAAGTATATGATCAGACCAAGAAAGAGGTGGGCGAGCTGACGCTGGCTCCCGAGGTCTTTGAGGTGACGGTCAAGCCCGAGATTCTGAACCTCGTGGTCCGTGCCCAACGCGCCAAGGTGCGTGCAGGCACCCACTCCGTCAAGAACCGCTCCGCCGTCCGCGGCGGTGGCGCCAAACCTTGGCGTCAGAAAGGCACCGGTCGCGCACGCGCCGGTACGATCCGTAGCCCCTTGTGGCGCGGTGGAGGTGTCATCTTCGGGCCCCAGGTTCGGTCTTACGAGTTCAAGGTGAACAAGAAGATCCGCAAGCTGGCCCTGCGTATGGCTCTGTCCTCGAGAGTTGCCGACAACTCCATGCTGGTGCTCGACAGCATCAAGCTGCAGGAAGTCAAAACCAAGTCTGTGGTGGAGATCCTCAAGGGTCTCGGCCTGAGAAAAGCCTTGATTGTTCTTCCTGGCGACGATATGGTCCTCCGTCTTTCTGCCAGGAATATTCCGGGTATTACCATCCTCTCGCAGGACATGTTGAACGTCTATGACGTACTGCGCCATTCGCAGCTCGTGATGTTCCAGGATGCCGCGAAAGCGGTGGAAGAGAGGTTGAAGTAATGGATTATACTCAGATTCTTCTCAAGCCGCTGGTTTCCGAGAAGGCGACGCAAGCCAAGGAGCGGGCCAATCAGGTCACCTTCCTGGTCCATCCCGACGCCAACAAGATCGAGATCGGCAAGGCTGTTGAAAAGGCTTTTGAAGTAAAAGTTTTGGGCGTCAACGTCATTCGGTATCGCCCTTGTCCACGTAAAAAATTCGGTCGCGTGACCGGTCAGCAGTCGGGCTATAAAAAAGCCTACGTGACTCTGGCCGAAGGCGAAAAGATCGAATTGTTTGAAGGAGTCTAAGCTATGGCCACGCGCAAGCTGAAACCTACTTCGCCGGGCCGGCGCCATCAAACCATCTCCACGTTTGAGGAGATCACCACCACGGTTCCCGAGAAGTCTCTGACCATCGGATTGACCAAAAGCAGCGGCCGCAACAACCTGGGCCGGGTGACCTCCAGACGCCGTGGCGGTGGGCATAAGCGCCTGTACCGCATTATCGACTTCAAACGCGACAAATTCGACATTCCTGCGAAAGTCGCGACCATTGAGTACGATCCTAACCGCAGCGCCCGCATTGCGTTGCTGAATTATGCCGACGGTGAGAAGCGCTACATCCTCGCCCCGGTGGGGATCAATGTGGGAGATTCCATCCTTGCTGGTGACGCTGCCGATATTAAGCCCGGCAACGCCCTGGTTCTGGTGAAGATCCCCGTGGGTACCATCGTGCACAACGTGGAGCTGCACCCCGGTAAGGGTGGTCAGTTCTGCCGCGCTGCAGGAACCTACGCGCAGCTCGTCGCCAAGGAAGGCAAATACGCCTTGTTGCGTATGCCCTCCGGTGAAGTTCGCAATGTGCTGGCGTCCTGCATGGCCACTGTCGGCCAGGTGGGCAACATCCATCACGAGAAGATCTGTATCGGTAAGGCTGGCCGCGCACGCTGGATGGGCAAGCGCCCTGAAGTTCGCGGTGTCGCCATGAACCCGGTGGATCACCCCCTGGGTGGCGGTGAAGGCCGCAGCTCCGGTGGCCGTCATCCGGTCTCTCCGTGGGGCATGCCCACGAAGGGGTACAAGACTCGTAACAAGAAGAAGCCGTCGTCCAAGCTTATTGTTAAGCGTCGCGGCCAGAAATAGGAGTTGTCATGCCCAGGTCGCTGAAAAAGGGTCCGTTCATTGACGGACACCTCATGAAAAAAGTGGAGAAGGCCACCGAGAGCGGTGACCGCAGAGTCATCAAGACTTGGTCTCGCCGTTCCACCATCATTCCTGAAATGGTGGGAATGACCTTTGCAGTACACAACGGCCGCAAATTCATCCCCGTGTTCGTCACCGAGAACATGGTCGGCCACAAGCTCGGCGAATTCGCTCCGACCCGGACCTACTTCGGGCACGTTGCGGATAAGAAGAGCAAGGCTAAACGCTAAGGATAGGTGGCTGATATGGAAACGAAAGCAGTTGCCAAATACCAGCGTCTCTCGGCTCAAAAAGCTCGACTGGTGGCCCGGAATGTTTTAGGCATGCCCGTCGAAGACGCAATCAATGTCTTGCGGTTCACACCGAAGAAAGCCGCGAAGCTGATCGGCAAGGTCCTGCACTCCGCAGTGGCCAACGCAGAGCAGCTCCCCGGTGTCGATGTGGACAACCTCGTGGTTAAACAGGTGCTGGTCGACGAGGGCCCGACCCTGAAGCGCATCAAACCCAGAGCTATGGGTCGCGCCAACCGAATCCTCAAACGTACCAGCCATATCACTGTGGTTGTCGCCGAGTCGTAGGGAGGCTGTTGTGGGACACAAAGTACATCCGTACGGATTCCGTCTTGGTTACAACAAGAATTGGCTTTCCCGCTGGTTTGCGAACAAGCAGGATTATGCAGCCAATGTCTTCGAAGACGATAAGATCCGTAAGTTCGTTAAGAAGAAACTCTTTCACGCTGGAATTTCCCGGCTTGAAATAGAACGCGCCGGCGGCAAAGTCCGTCTGCTGATCTTTACCGCCCGCCCGGGCATCGTCATTGGACGCAAGGGTGTGGAGATCGAGAAGCTGCGCGGGGACCTGAAACAAATGTTCAGCCGTGAGTTCGCCATCGAAGTGAACGAGATCCGTCGGCCTGAAACCGATGCCCAGCTGGTTGCCGAGAACATCGCTGTTCAGCTTGAGCGCCGTATTGCCTTCCGTCGCGCCATGAAGCGCACCGTGGGCATGGCTCGCAAGTTCGGTGCCGAAGGCATCAAGATCGCCTGTGCCGGTCGTCTGGCCGGTGCCGAGATCGCTCGTTCCGAGTGGTACCGCGAAGGTCGTGTGCCCCTGCACACCCTGCGGGCCGACATGGACTACGGTTTCGCTGAAGCTCGTACGACCTACGGCGTCATTGGCGTCAAGGTCTGGATCTTCAAGGGTGAAATTCTGGATCATGAGGTGCAACAGTAATGCTTACACCGAAGAGAACGAAGTACCGCAAGCGCATGAAAGGGCGTCTGCGTGGTAAGGCCAGCCGAGGCACGACCGTCGCCTTCGGTGATATCGGTATCAAATCGCTTGATCACGGTAAGCTCACCAGCCAGCAGATCGAGTCCGCTCGTGTGGCCATGATGCGCCACATCAAGCGTGGTGGTAAGGTTTGGATCCGGATCTTCCCGGACCAAGTCTATACCTCCAAGCCCGCTGAAGTTCGTCAGGGCAAGGGTAAGGGCGCTCCCGCGGGCTTCTATGCTCCGGTCAAGCCCGGCCATGTGCTCTACGAAATCAAGGGTGTGGACCTGGCTCTCGCCCGCGAAGCGCTGGTCCGTGCGCAGCATAAGCTGCCCATCAAGACTAAGATCGTGCTTAGAGAGGGTCTGTAAGATGAAACTGAAAGAAATCAAAGAGCTGTCCGTCGCCGATCTGAGGACCAAGTTGGCAGAGTTCCGTCAGGAACTGTTCAACCTGCGCTTCAAGCACGCCACGGCTCAACTTGAAAACACCCAACGCCTCCCTGAGGTGAAGAAGACCATTGCCCGGATCTTTACGGTTCTCCGGGATAAGGAAGTTGGAGCGTAAGCCATGGCAGAAAGCGCACGTAAGGCCAACAAGCGAGTGATGACCGGTATCGTGGTCAGCGACAAGAACGACAAGACGATTGTTGTTCGCGTTGAGACCCTGGTTAAGCATCCTTTGTTGAAGAAGTACATCCGCCGCCGGAATAAGTTCATGGCTCATGATCCCGAGAACGCTTGCGGTATGGGCGATAAAGTCCAGATCGTGGAACATCGTCCTCTGAGCCGACGCAAGCGGTGGACCTTGAAGTCTATTCTTGAAAAAGCCGTCTAGGAGCTCGTCATGATTCAGGTGGAAAGCCGACTCGATGTAGCCGACAATTCCGGCGCCAAGCAGGTACTCTGCATTAAGGTGCTCGGCGGCAGTAAACGCCGCTACGCCAGTGTGGGAGATATCATTGTGGTGTCTGTGAAGGAAGCCATGCCCCATTCCAAGGTGAAGAAGGGCGAGGTGCTCCAGGCAGTCGTGGTTCGTACTAGGAAAGAAGTAGGCCGTCCCGACGGTTCGTACATTAAATTCGATACAAACTCCGCGGTGCTTCTCACAAAGACCATGGATCCCATCGGGACTCGTATCTTCGGACCTGTGGCACGTGAGCTGCGGGCGAAGAATTTTATGAAAATCGTCTCGCTGGCTCCTGAAGTGCTGTAGAGGATACGGTTATGAAGAAGTTTAAGATTCGCAAAGATGACAAAGTCATGGTCATCTCCGGTAAGGACAAGGGAAAAGTTGGCAAGGTCCTGAAGATCCATAAGAAGACGGATCGGGTCCTGATTGAAAAGGTGAATATGGTCAAGCGCCACACCAAAGCCAACCCCTATACCCAGCAGTCGGGCGGCATTGTGGAGAAGGAAGCTCCGATCCACATCTCGAACGTGGCGCTTTTGTGCGACGCGTGCACCAAGCCGACCCGTGTAGGGTTCAAGGAAGCGACCGACGGTAAGAAGGTCCGCTTCTGCAAGAAGTGCAACGAAGTCATCGACTAGGGTGTAAGACAATGACACGTCTCGAAGGAATCTATAAAGAGAAGGTTGCTCCCGCTCTCCAGAAGGAGTTCGGTTACACGAGCCCCATGGAATTGCCGAGAATTAAGAGCGTAAGCTTGAATATCGGCTTGGGTGAGGCGAGTACCAACAATAAGTTGATCGAGGACGCAGTCTTGGAGCTCACCTCCATTGCAGGCCAGAAAGCCGTCATCACCCGCGCCAAGAAGTCCATTGCGAACTTCAAGCTGCGCGAGGATATGCCGGTGGGCTGCCGTGTCACTCTTCGTGGCACGAGAATGTGGGAGTTTCTGGACAAGCTCGTGAATTTTGCGTTGCCCCGTGTCCGCGACTTCCGGGGTGTCCCGGATCGTGGTTTCGACGGCCGCGGAAACTTTACCATGGGCATCCGCGAGCATACCATCTTCCCCGAGCTCAACGTGGACCGCGTTGAGCGTGTGAAGGGCATGAACGTGACCATCGTCACCTCTGCCCCCACGGACAAGGAAGGGAAGGTCTTGCTTGATCTCTTGGGCATGCCTTTCAAGAAGTAGGGAGGATACATAAGTGTCTCGCAAAGCTTTGCTGAATAAGTCGCAGGAAAAGCCCAAGTTTTCCAGCCGCGGCTACAACAGATGCCCCATTTGCGGTCGGCCCCGCGCCTTCATGAGGAAGTTCGGCATTTGCCGTATCTGCTTCCGGAACAAGGCGCTGTCCGGTGTACTGCCGGGCGTCCGTAAATCGAGCTGGTAAGTCAAGGAGTCTGTCATGGCAGTGATTGATCCCATCGCGGATATGCTTGCCCGCATTCGTAATGCCCATCAGGCATTGCACAAGGATGTCGCGATCCCGCTCTCCAACGTGAAGGGTGCCATCGCTGGTATCCTCAAAGAAGAGGGCTATATCACCGATTTTAAAGAGGAAGAGCGTGAGATTACTCTGACGCTTAAATATGCCAAAGGGCGAGCACTGATTAAAGGCATGAAGAAGATCAGCAAGCCTGGTCGTCGTGTCTACGTCGGCGCACAAGACATCCCCAGGGTGCAGAACGGGCTTGGCATCTGCGTGCTGTCGACCTCTCAGGGTGTCCTGGAAGGCTCTGTGGCCAAGACACAGAACGTCGGCGGCGAAGTGCTGTTTGAACTCTGGTAAAGAGGAAGAGTCATGTCCAGGATTGGTAAGAAACCCATCGTCATACCCTCTGGGGTTGAAGTGGCGATCGGGAAAGACAAGATAGATGTGAAGGGGCCCAAGGGCACCCTCTCCACTCCTCAGCATGCCAAAATCGTGGTGGAGATGGAGGGAGCGGATGTCGTCGTCAAGCGTGCCGACGAGTCCCGTATCGCCCGCGCCCAACACGGTCTCAGGCGCACCCTGATCGCCAATTGCATCGAAGGCGTCACCAAGGGCTACGAGAAAATGCTCGAAGTCGTTGGCGTCGGCTACAAGGTGCAGGTCCAGGGCAAGAACGTGGTGTTGAACGTCGGCTTCTCCCATCCCGTGGAGTATAATCTGCCCCAGGGGATTGAAGCCAAGGCCGAGGGCACCAAGCTGACCATCACTGGCATCGACAAGCAACTTGTCGGTGAGGTGGCCGCTCAGATCCGTCGCGTTCGTCCGCCTGAACCGTTCAAGGGTAAGGGCATCAAGTACGCGGGTGAGATCATCCGCCGCAAGGCCGGCAAGTCCGGTGCGAAAAAGTAGGGATTCACTATGAAACTCTCGAAAAATGGTAAGCGCCTTCGTAGGAAGGTCCGCATTCGCAAAAAAGTGAACGGAACTGCTGAATGCCCACGTCTGTGCGTGTTCCGCTCCAACGTTCACATCTATGCGCAACTCGTCAACGACGAGATTGGCGAGACTGTTGCCTCCACCTCCACTCAGGTCCTGTCCAAGGGCAAGGGTCTGACCAAGGAGAGAGCAACCGAAGTTGGCCGCGAGATAGCGAAGCTGGCAAAGGAAAAGAACGTCGAGTCCGTGGTGTTTGACCGCAACGGCTATCTTTACCATGGCAGGGTTCAGGCCCTGGCAGACGGCGCCCGCGAGGGCGGTCTGAAATTCTAAGACTGCGGAAGGTAACACATGGCAATGGAAGGTAAGGGCCCTCGTAAAGACTCCCGACGGGAGCAACCGGAAGAGTTAGGCCTGATCGAAAAGATCGTTTACCTCAACCGCGTGGCCAAGGTTGTTAAGGGCGGGCGCCGCTTCAATTTCAGCGCGCTTGTCGTGGTCGGCGACGGTAAAGGTTCTGTTGGGTGGGGTCTGGGCAAGGCTGTGGAAGTTCCCGAAGCTATCCGCAAGGCCAGTGAAAAAGCCAAGAAGACCATGCAGCCGATTTCTCTGCTGGATGGGACTCTTCCTTACGAGACTCTGGGCCGCTTCGGTGCTGCGCGTGTTGTTTTGAAGCCCGCATCCAAGGGTACCGGCATCATCGCTGGTGGACCGGTGCGTGCGATCATGGAAGCCGTTGGCGTCAAGGATATCCTGACCAAGACCATCGGTACCAACAACCCGCACAACGTCCTGAAAGCCGCCATGGAGGGCCTGATCTCCCTGCGTAGCGCCAAGGAAGTTTCTGAGCTGCGCGGTAAAAAGCTGGAAACTCCCAGAAAGTAGGGGTTAGGACCAATGGAAATGATTAAGATCCGTCTTGTGAAGAGTACAATCGCTTGTACTCCGCAACAAAGGAAAACCGTGATGGCCCTCGGTCTTCGGAAGATCCGCCAAGAAAAGGAGCTTCCCAAGAACGCCGCCGTTCTCGGTATGATCTACAAGGTGAACCATCTCGTTGAGGTGATTGAATAATGAGACTGCATGAGCTGTATCCGTTCCCTGAGGAACGCAAGAACCGTAAGCGCATCGGTCGTGGTCCCGGTTCCGGCCAGGGCTCCACTTCGGGCAAGGGCCACAAGGGCCAGAATGCCCGTTCCGGTGGCGGCGTCCCCGCTTGGTTTGAAGGCGGCCAGATGCCTCTGGCTCGTCGGCTGCCCAAGCGTGGCTTCAAGAATGCTTTCAAGGTGACCTACGAGACCGTGAATATCGGTGTTCTGCTGTCCGCTTTCGAAGGCAAGACTGATATCTCTGTCGACGATATCTACCAGCGTGGCTTGGCTTCCAAGAACGCACCGGTCAAGATTCTCGGTGATGGTGACGTGGGCACTGCCGTGACTGTTGAGGCTCACCGCTTCAGCAAGTCCGCAGCCGAGAAAATCGCCGCTGCCGGCGGAACTACCAAGGCTTTGGAAGGTTAATCAGAGTGTCACTCGCTGGAGTTGAGAATCTCGCTAAATTGCCGGAGCTGAAGAAGAAGCTCTTGTGGACGTTCCTGCTTTTGGCCGTCTACCGCATCGGCATCCACGTCCCTACACCGGGCGTTGATACCGCTGCATTGCAGGACTTTTTCGACAGCATGTCCAACACCCTGTTCGGACTTTTCGACATGTTCTCAGGCGGAGGGTTGAGAAACCTCTCCATCTTCGCCCTGGGAATCATGCCGTACATCTCTGCGTCGATCATCATCCAGCTGCTTACCGTCGTCAGCCCCGAGCTGAAGCGGATGCAGAAGGAAGAGGGCGCAGCCGGACGCAAGAAGATCACCCAGTACACCCGCTATGGCACGGTGCTGATCACCGTTGTCCAGGGATTTGCTATCGCCATCGGCTTGGAAAGCATGACCAGTCCTGGAGGATCCTCCGTGGTTCTCTTCCCTGGTTGGGGTTTCCGGTTGGTGACCATCATCACCCTGACTGCAGGCACCGTCTTCATTATGTGGATCGGTGAGCAGATGACGGAGCGCGGCGTTGGCAATGGCATTTCGATGATCATCTTCGCGGGTATCGTGGCCGGGCTTCCCGGAGCGGTGACCAATACCATCCGCTTGATGAGCGCAGGCGAACTGACCCTGTTCATTGTCTTGCTCCTGTTGGCGGTCATGGCCTGTGTATTGGCTTTCATCGTCTACATGGAGCGCGCGCAGCGCAGGATTCCCATCCAGTACGCCAAGCGTATGGTGGGCCGCAGGATGTACGGCGGGCAGAGCACGCATCTGCCCCTTCGGGTCAATACCGCAGGAGTTATTCCTCCGATCTTTGCCTCGTCCATCCTGATGTTTCCTGCAACGCTCGGGCAGTTCTCCCAGTACGAATGGTTGTCCAACCTTTCGGCCTGGCTGGCTCCCAGCACGGTGCTGTATAACATCTTATTCGTCGGGCTCGTGGTCTTCTTCTGCTTCTTCTACACCGCGATCATCTTTGATCCGGCCGATATTGCCGAGAATATCAAGAAGCAGGGTGGATTCATTCCTGGCATTCGCCCCGGGCAAAAGACCCGGGAGTACATCGACAAGGTCCTGGTCCGAATCACTCTGTGGGGATCCTTGTACATCGCCGTCATCTGCGTGTTGCCGATGATGTTGATCTCCAAGGTGGGCGTACCGTTCTACTTCGGCGGCACGAGCCTGCTGATTGTGGTCGGTGTATCCATGGACTTCATGTCTCAAATAGAGTCCTACCTCATCTCTCGTCAATATGAGGGACTGATGGGTAAGGGACAGAAAATTAAAGGTCGGCGCTAGGTTTGAGAAAGGTTCGTGGAATTTATCTCAAGAATAGTGGTGAGATCTCAATCATGCGCGAGGCCAACCGGATAGTTTCGGTGATCCTTGATGCGCTGGGCGAAGCGGTCGAACCTGGTGTTCCCACCATGAGGTTCGAGGAAATTGCCCAGAAAATGTGCCAAGATTTCGGCGTGAAGCCAGCGTTCCAAGGGTACGGGGGTTTTCCATTCGCGCTGTGTTGTTCTGTGAATGAGGAGATTGTCCACGGATTTCCGTCGGCAGATCGCTTCCTTGAAGAAGGGGACATCGTCAGCTTCGACATGGGTGTGATCTACAACCGGTTCTACGGTGACTCCGCGCGCACCTTCGGCGTCGGCAAGGTCTCTCAAGAGGCTACCGACCTGATGAAGGTGACCCGCGAGTCCCTGATGCTCGGTATCGAGCAGGCCGTTGTCGGAAATAACCTGTACGACGTCTCACGAACCGTTCAGGATTATGTCGAAGCTCGCGGGTTCTCCGTGGTTCGACGGTTCGTGGGTCACGGGATTGGGCGGAAACTTCACGAGAAGCCCGAGGTTCCCAACTTCGTTCCTCAAGGAACCGTGGGGCCGCCGCTCAAGGCGGGGATGGTCATCGCCATCGAGCCCATGGTTTGCATCGGGACCTATGATGTGGAAATCCTCGAAGATAAGTGGACAGCTGTGACGAAAGATCGTAAACTGTCCGCCCACTTTGAACATACAATTGCCGTTTCCCCCGAGGGGCCGGTGATACTGAGTGCCAGCTAAGTAGCCGGTATTCTGAGAACAAAAAAATGCGGCAGGTCATGGTTGTGACCGGCTGCCGCGGAAAATGGAGCTAGGTCATGAAAGTCAGACCTTCTGTCAAAAAGATGTGCTCGAAGTGCAAGATCATCCGCCGCAGGGGCGTTCTCCGGGTTATCTGCGAAAACCCCAGGCATAAGCAGCGCCAGGGCTAGGTTAAGGGGATATTCAAGTGGCACGTATTGCTGGAATCAACTTACCAAAGAGTAAGCGTCTGGACATTGCCCTGACGTACATTTATGGCATTGGCCGCACTACGGCTCTTAGGATTCTTGACACCGCAGGTGTTGAGTGGACTAAGACCACCGATGATCTGAGCGCCGATGAGACCAACGATATCCGTAAGGAAATCGAAGAAAACTACAAAGTGGAAGGTGACCTGCGCCGTGAAGTGCAGGCCAACATCAAGCGTTTGATGGACACAGGTTGTTACCGCGGCCTGCGTCATCGTCGCGGCCTTCCTTGCCGTGGACAACGCACTCACACCAACGCACGTACCCGCAAGGGCCCCAGGCGTTCGGTCGTGGGTCGGAAAAAGAAGTAACGAAAACCGCGGACCGGTCTGTTGATCGGCTCGAGAACTTTCGAATACGGAGATTATGACAATGGCCAAGCCCCGCCGCACCGGGAAAAAGAAGGAAAAGAAGAACGTTCCTGTGGGTATTGCCCACATCAAGGCGTCCTTCAACAATACGATCATCACCTTCACCGATTTGAAGGGTAATGTGATCAGCTGGGCCACTTGCGGTGGCAGCGGATTCAAGGGTTCTCGCAAGAGCACTCCGTTCGCCGCACAGGTCGCCGCAGAACGCGCCGCCCGTACCGCACAGGAGCACGGGATGCGTTCTGTGGGCGTACTCGTCAAGGGTCCTGGTTCCGGACGTGAGGCCGCTATGCGTGCCATCAACAGCGCCGGTTTCAAGGTCACTTTCATGCGCGACATCACGCCGATTCCCCATAACGGCTGTCGTCCGCCCAAACGTCGCAGGGTCTAACCCGGCAGGGTATCCAGGAGGATAATGTGGCAAGATATACTGGAGCGAAATGCCGCCTCTGCCGTCGTGAAGCGCAGAAGCTGTTTTTGAAGGGCGATCGCTGCTACACGGACAAGTGCGCCTACGAGCGCCGTCCTTATGTGCCCGGTCAACATGGCCGTCGCCGTAGCAAGATCACCGATTACGCTGTTCAGTTGCGCGAGAAGCAGAAGGTTCGCCGTATGTACGGCATCCTTGAGAAGCAGTTCCGCGGTTACTACGAACAGGCTGACTTGAAGAAGGGTGTGACTGGTCACAACCTGCTTGCTCTTCTTGAGATGCGTCTGGACAACGTGATTTACCGTCTTGGTTTCGCCAACTCTCGCGACCAGGCACGTCAGTTGGTTCGTCATGGCATCTTCATGCTCAATGACCACCGGGTGAACGTTCCTTCCATGCAGGTCAGTGAAGGCGATGTGATCACTGTCCGCGAGGAATCCAAAAAGATTCCTGTGATCCAGGAAGCTCAGCAGGTGATCGCCCGTCGCGGTTGTCCCGATTGGCTTGAGATTGACGGTACGGCACTGAAGGGTGTGGTTAAGTCCTGCCCCGTTCGCGAGGACATCCAGTTCCCCATCAACGAGCAGCTGATCGTCGAGTTGTACTCCAAATAACAGGGAGCAATGATGATCATCCAAGACGGCAACAAACTGATCAATACGCGCAATTGGTCCGAACTGGTCAAACCCGAGCAGGTCGTACGCGATGCTTCCAGCAATTCGCAGTACGCCCGGTTCGTGTGCGAACCGCTGGAACGCGGCTTCGGGACCACCATCGGCAACGCGCTCAGACGCGTGCTGTTGTCCTCTTTGCAGGGCGCTGTCATCGTGTCGGCGAATATCGAGGGCATTCAGCACGAGTTCACCACGCTGGACGGCGTTATCGAAGATGTGACCGACATCGTGCTCAATCTGAAGCAGGTGCGTTTCGCCATGACTTCAGAGGAGCCTCAGCACCTGACGCTTGAGGCGAACAAAAAGGGTGTTGTCACCGCCGCATCCATCAAGGAAAACCAGCGTGTGACGGTGCTCAATAAGGACCAACACATTGCCACCCTGTCTGAGGACATCAAGCTTCGCATGAATCTTGAGGTCCGGATGGGCAAGAGCTACGTGCCTGCCGAGATGGGTGAAGGTCTGTCCGACGAGATCGGTTTGATCCGTCTGGATGCGAGCTTCTCGCCCGTCAAGAAGGTAGCCTACACTGTTGAGCAGGCGCGCGTTGGTCAGATGACCAACTATGACAAGCTGATCCTTGAAGTCTGGACTGACGGTTCGGTGACCCCTGAGGACGCCGTGGCCTATAGCGCCAAGATTCTGAAAGACCAGCTGACCGTGTTCATCAACTTCGACGAGCAGTCCTCTGACGAGGAGCAGGCCAACTCCGCCTCTGGTGAGGATGTGAATCCTAGTCTGTTCAAGGGGATCGACGAGTTGGAGCTGTCCGTTCGCGCTACCAACTGCCTGAAGAGCGCCAACATTCGCACCGTTGGCGAGCTTGTGCAGCGTAGTGAGGGCGAGATGCTCAAGACCAAGAACTTCGGTCGCAAGTCTCTCGACGAGATTCGCCGCATCCTGTCCGACATGGGACTGGGATTCGGCATCCCCGTTGAGAACTTCCAGGAACACTACGAGGAATGGCTGAAGAGGAAAGAAAGCGATGAGGCATAAGAAATCTGGTAAAAGACTCAATATGTCCAGCCCCCTGCGCAAGGCTATGTTTCGCAACATGGCCAAGTCGCTGATCACGCACGAATCCATCCGTACCACGGAGATTCGGGCCATGGAGCTGCGCAAGGTTGTTGAGCGTTTGGTGACCTTCGCCCTGAAGAATGACGTGGCCGCCCGCCGTCAGGCTTACAAGGTCCTGGGCAGCCATACCATGATCAAGAGATTGTTCGATGAGATCGGCCCCCGCTTTGCTGGCGGTGGTGGTGGCTATACACGAGTGATCAAGCTGGGTGACCCCCGTACCGGCGACGCCGCTCCCATGGCCATTATCGAATTCACCAAAAAGGCCATTGAAACGGCTCAGCCCGTGGAGGCGCCCGTCAAAAAGGCTGCTCCCAAAAAGGCTGCCCCCAAGACCGAGGAAGCTCCCGTTGAAGCTGCTTCCGAAGCCAAGGGCGCAGAGGAAGAGTCCAAGTAGCTCGAGGAGTATTCCTTGGAATAGCTATGGCTTTTCCACTCGAATAATACTAAAAAGCAGGCCTAACAGCCTGCTTTTTTTTGGTCTCTTTTCTGGTTACAACGCATGCAAGGATGGGGCTATGGACATCAGACGTCTGGAAGCATTTTCCAAGGTTTATGAACTGCGGAGTTTTTCCAAGGCCGGTGAGCAATTATATCTCTCACAGCCCACGATCTCCGCGCACGTTTCCGCTTTGGAAACCGAACTGGATGTGCGCCTGTTCGACCGCTTGGGTCGGACCATTCTGCCGACTCAGGCCGCTGAAGTCCTGTATCGCTATGCACTGGACGTCTTCAACTCCCTGGCCGCCGCCACGGCGGAGATCCAGCTGCTTCAGGAACGCGTGGCAGGCGACCTGATCATCGGCGGCAGCACGATTCCGGCCCATTACGTGCTGCCCTCGCTGCTGGCACGTTTTTCGGCCCGTTATCCCGAGGTGCGGATGGATCTCAAGGTGGCTGACTCCAGCAAGATCATTCAGCGCCTGATCAATGGCGAGGGCATGGTGGCCATGGTTGGCTCCCAGGCCGAGCATCCTGACCTGACTTTTGAGAATGTGCTGATGGATGAACTGGTCATCGTCAGCACGGCAACCATGGCCGCGAAATTCAGTCAGCCGCTGGCTCCCGCAGACCTGGCAACCCTGCCATGGGTGATGCGCGAGGAGGGCAGCGGAACCCGACGGGCTTTCGAGCTGGCTCTGGATGCACTGGGCGCACCGCGTCCACAAGCCACGCTCAAGGTCGAAAGCACCCAGGCTGCTTTGCAGACCGTACGGGCCGGGATCGGCGTGACAGTGACTTCCCGCCTTGCCGCTGGTCCATTACTCAAGACTGGTGAGTTGGTGGAACTCAAAGTCACGGGCCTGGACATGCAGCGGGATTTTTATCTTGCCTATCATTCCCGCCGCCATCTGTTCCCGGCGGCCCGGTATTTCATTGATTTCATCCGTCAGGAGTGCCGACTCGGCGCGTAGCGCCGGCGGTGTTCGGCGTCCCAGACGAACCTCCCACTAACCTTCAGCCCCAAGGAGCGCGCGATGTCCGAGAAGATCGTTCTTGTCGATACCGTCAAAGCCGCTGGTTGAGCCGCCAAGATCGCTCCAGGGGACCTGGAGAGAGTACTGTCGGTTCTGCCCAGGCAGACTGATCCCCGCATCCTTGCCGGCGAAGCCGTTGGCGAGGACGCTGCCGTTCTCATCTTCCCGCAGGGCAAGGCTCTGGTGCAGACGGTGGACTTTTTCACGCCCATCGTGAACGACCCATACCGCTTTGGACAAATCGCTGCGGCCAACGCCCTGTCCGACGTCTATGCCATGGGGGGCGAACCCTACGCTGCCATGAATATCGTCTGTTTCCCCATCAAGGACATGGATGAGGACATCCTGAAAGAAATCCTGCGTGGCGGATATGACAAGGTCCGCGAGGCCGGGGCCGTTCTTGCGGGTGGGCACAGTGTCGTTGACCAGGAGATCAAGTTCGGGCTGGCCGTGTCCGGCGTCGTGGACCCCGATGGCTACGCCACTAACGCGGGCCTTGTTCCCGGAGATACGCTGCTGCTGACCAAGCCTCTGGGCACCGGAGTGCTGGCCACGGCGGTCAAGGCCAAGTGGGACGGCGCGGACGAACTGGAAGAACTGCTTTACACCGTGGCCGCACGTCTGAACAAGGTCGGTGCCGAAGTCATTCGGCGTTTTGGGCTCAAGGGTGCCACCGACGTGACAGGGTTCGGCTTGGGCGGGCATCTGCTGGAGATGGCCCGTGCCTCGGAGTTGAATGTCGAACTCTGGCTGGACGCCGTCCCCTTGCTGCCCCGGGCCGAGGAATTGGCCGCAGTGGGCCTCGTCCCGGCGGGCAGTTACGCCAACAAGCATTTTTGCGAGAACCGGGTGGACCTTGCCCCGGGACTGAACAGCACGCGGGTGGATCTCGTGTTCGACGCCCAGACTTCCGGGGGGCTGGTGCTCGCCGTTCCAGATCGGCATTTGGATGAGGCTTGCCGCATGCTCGAAGACGCGGGCGATATCGCGGCGCGCATTGGCCGAGTGCTGCCCGCCGCTGATGGCAAGGGCAGGCTGTTGATCCGTTAGCAAGGAGCGGTCCCCAGGCGGACCGGTTATCAGCGATGACGATTTCCATTACCGATACTGCTGGTCACACCGTGGACTTTGCGGCCGATGTCGGTCGCACCTTGGCCCAGACCGCTTTTTTATCCGGACATTGGCAGGCGACGGCCTTGTGTTCGGGCCTTGGGCGTTGTGGGCGCTGCAGAATGCGATTTCTTTCCACTGCGCCTACCCCGCAGGCCGATGAGTTGCGGGTCCTTTCCGAGGCCGAGTTGGCTCAGGGCTGGCGGCTGGGATGCCGTCACATGGCCCTGGCGGGGACCCGGGTCTTCCTGCCCGCAGAGCTTGCGTTGGAGGCCCCTGTAGCCGCTGTCCAGGCCACTCGGGAACTGCGGTTGGCCGTGGACCTGGGCACGACCAGCGTACAGTGGGAGGCCCTGGACGCATCAGGAACTGTCGTGGCCTCGGGCGCGGCGTTGAATCCTCAGCTGGGGGCCGGCAGCGAGGTCATGTCCCGGCTGGCTTTTGCGGCAACTGCGCAGGGGGCACAACTCCTGCGTCACGCCGTACTGCATCTGCTGCGCGGGATCATTGCTTTACTGCCTGGCCAGGTCGTGCGTTTGGCCGTGGCCGGGAACCCGGCCATGACCCTGCTCCTGCTCGGAGTCTCGGTGGACGGCCTGTCCTCGGCCCCGTATCGACTGGATGAGCCTGGCGGGCGCATGCTCACTCTGGCCAACAACCTTCCCGAAACCTACGTCCTACCGCAACTGGCCCCGTTCGTGGGCGGAGATCTCAGTGCCGGAATGGTCGCGCTGCTCATGGCGACCGAGCCGCCGCAGACTCCGTTCCTGCTTTCGGACATGGGGACCAACGGCGAATTTCTTTTGGCCCTTTCGGATTCCGAGTACCTCTCGGCTTCCGTCCCCCTGGGGCCGGCCCTGGAGGGGGCGGGCTTGGCTTGCGGCAATGTGGCCGGGAACGGGGCCGTGTCTTCCTATCGTCTTTCACCCTCAGGTCTGGAGGCTCGCTGCATCGGCGGCGGAGCACCCTCGCGCGAGGCCGGGATCACCGGGGCAGGCTATCTGTCCCTGCTGGCAATTCTGAAAGAGCAGGGGCTGCTGGATGATGGGGGTGGTTTCGCTCCGGGAACGACCCCCTTGGCGGCCAGGATGGCTGTGGACTTCGGAACCATTGCTGGTGAGCCATGCTTGAATCTTCCTGGGGGATTGTTCCTGACCGCGTCGGATGTGGAAGAGGTGCTCAAGGTCAAGGCGGCCTTTGATCTGGCCGTGGGAGCGCTGCTGGATCGCTCTGGCCTGCTCCCCGGAGCCCTGAGTTGCCTTTGTCTGGCCGGTGCCCTGGGGGCTCATGTCGCCCCGTTGGATTTGGAGACCCTTGGCTTTTTGCCGCCCGGGCTGGGTGCGCGCGTGCGCACCGTGGGCAATACCTCTCTGGCCGGAGCGCGCTTGATGCTGACCGTCCCCGAGGCCCGGGAAATGGCCGAGGCCATGCCGGGGCGGACCAGTAACATCGACTTGACGGGCGACCCCGCCTTCGGGCAGGAGTTTGTGCGCCGCATGCATTTTCATTTTGGGAATCAGCGCGTTTCATGACGCATTTCTTGAAGGATATGGCTACGCCGTGAAGATCATCGACCTTGGCCTGTGTCCGTACCGCGAGGCCCAGCAGACTCAACTGGACCGCCACACCAAGGTGCTGGATGGCGCAGAGGACACCCTATTCCTGCTGGAGCACCCCCGGGTGATCACGGTGGGCAAGGGGGGCGGCCTTGAGCATCTGCATGTCCGGCCGGAGTTTCTGGCGAGCCAGGGGATCGATCTGGTGCACGTCACCCGCGGCGGCAACATCACTTGCCATTTCCCCGGCCAGCTCGTGGGCTATCCCATCTTCCGGGTGGACAGACGCCCCGGCGGAGTGAAGCGTTTTTTTCATGACATGGAGGAGACCGTGATTCGTAGCCTGAGCTGGTTTGGGCTCAGCGCCCGCCGTTGGGAAGGCCGCGCCGGGGTCTGGACTGCGAGCGGCAAGGTCTGTTCCATGGGCATTGCGGTCAAGAAGTGGGTCACCTATCACGGCCTCGCGCTGAACGTGGGCGAGAATACCTCGCTTTTTGACATGATTACGCTGTGCGGACTGGCGGACACCAAGGCCGCTTCCGTGCATGGAGAACTAAAGGCCCTGGGGCGGGTTGAACGCCCCGGGATGCAGGAGATCAAGGATGTCCTCGTGCAAGAGTTCCGCGAAGTCTTCGCGGATTCCAAAATGGCTTAGGGTCAAACTGCCCAGCGATCCGGCCTTCGTGCAGACCGGAGATCTGTTGAAGGATCTGGGCCTGAACACCGTTTGCCAGGGGGCCAAATGCCCTAATATTTATGAGTGTTTTTCAAAGCATGTGGCAACTTTCCTGATCATGGGCCGGACCTGCACCCGCGGCTGCGCGTTCTGTAATATCGGGCTTGGGACCGTGGAAGCCCTAGACCCGGACGAACCGGCCCGCGTGGCCGAGGCCGCCCGGCGACTGGAGCTCAAGCATGTGGTCATCACCTCCGTCACCCGAGACGATCTTCCCGACGGCGGTGCCGGACATTTCGCGGCCACGATCCAGGCCGTGCGCGGGGCCATGCCCGGCTGCACCATCGAGGTGCTGATCCCGGATTTCCAGGGCGACGAAGCGGCCCTGCGCACCGTCATCGAGGCCGGGCCAGAGATCATCAACCACAACGTGGAGACCGTGCCGGACCTGTATCCGCAGATCCGGCCCCAGGCGGATTTCGAGCAGAGCATCCAGCTGCTGGAGCGGGTTAAGGCGGCGGGAGTCGTTTCGAAAAGTGGTCTGATGGTCGGTCTAGGCGAGACCGATGAGCAAGTGCAGGCTCTGTTGGGCCGTCTGGCGGACGCCAGGGTGGGCATCGTGACCATCGGCCAGTACATGCGTCCGTCCACGTCCCATCCCGAAGTGCAGCGCTATGTAGAGCCCCAGGTCTTTGATGGCTATGCCGCCCATGGCGAGAGCCTGGGCCTTCCCCACGTCTTTTCCGCGCCTCGGGTGCGCAGCTCGTATAACGCCGCCGACTTTGTGGAGTAGGCCGCCCGGAACCGGCCGATCTCGGCGTTACTCGTCCGGCGCAATCCCTTGTGTACGTTTTTGTACACGTCGGGCCTAGCGCCGTCCTTGCGCCTTGACCTCGCCTCGATTCCGGGCGGCCACTTGCTCTGATTGGTTTGTTTTTTGGTGGCGTTGCTTCGAACTGCTCCAACAACCTTATATGTCTGCTATTCCTCGGTCTTGAGCGTCTCTCGCGCCTAGCCAGCGCGCGTTCTGATCGCTTTGAGGGGGAGCGGGAGCCTGCTTGAGATGTCGTTGCTTCAGGCTTCGCCGTCCTTGCGCCTTGACCTCGCCTTGATTCCGAACGCCCACAAACACTGAGTACTGCTTTTGCCTGCGCCGACCCTCGGGGATGTCCTGATCCTCCTCGGTCAGGCGCACCTCTCGCGTCTTGCCCTTAATGCCATGACGAGGGTTGTGGGAGACCGATTTTCTATCAAAAGAAAAGGCCCGCTGATTCGATCAGCGGGCCTTTTATCGTTTGGGAGAGGCGGGCTGTGATCGCGCAGGTAGCGACCACGCCGCCAGCGCGGGATGATTAGCGGTCGGAGAGCTTCCAGTCCTTGATCTGCAGATCGATGCTGGCCATACCCTGGTAGCGGTCGATCTTGGGGGTGTAAGCGATGCGCATTTGCTTGCCGCGCATGTTCGGGCCGATGGCCTCGGCCTGACGCCAGGCCTTGGCGCTGAGGTTCACCCCGCTGAGCTCATCGGTGAGTGTCAGCTTGACGTGGTCCTTGCCGAAGGTCCGCCGGTCCGTGACTCGCAGCAGCGGAGAGGAAAACACCGGTTCCGCATTGCCCGGCCCGAAGGGTTGCAGCATCTCCAGCTCCTTGAGCAGGTCGAAATCAATGCTGGCAAAGGGCAGTTCGCTATCGATGAACAACGTGGGGGACAGGGGCCTGTCCCCGCACTGCGCGGCCACGGCCTGATGAAAAGCCTCGCACAGGGCCTCAAGGTTCTTTGTTTCCAGGGACATCCCGGCGGCTTGCTTGTGCCCGCCGAAACCAGCCAGCACGTCCGCACAGGCCGTGAGCCCGGCGTGCAGGTCGAACTCGCGGGTACTGCGCCCGGAGCCTTTGAGCAGGCCGTTTTCCTCGCTCAGGATCAGGGTGGGGCGATAGTAGGCCTCCACGATGCGCGAGGCCACGATGCCGATGACTCCGGGGTGCCAGCCCGGCGAGTGCAGCACCAGCCCCAGGCGATCCAGTTGTGTATCGGCCTGGAGCTTGGCTTCCTTGAGGATCGTGTCCTCCTGGCTACGACGGTCCGAGTTGAGTGCGTCGAGCTTCTGGGCCAATGGCCTGGCCGTTTCGTAGTCGGGGGCCAGCAGCAATTGCAGGGCCGTCTCGGCGTCGCCCAGCCGTCCCGAGGCATTGATGCGCGGGGCAAGTCCAAAGCCTACCTGTCCGGCCCCCAGCGCGGCGGAGGGGGTGAATCCGCTGGCCTCCTTGAGGGCGGCGATCCCAGGGCGCGTGCCCGCGGTCACCAGGAGCAGGCCGTTCTTGACCAGGACTCGGTTCTGGCCCGTGAGGCGCACCACGTCCGCAATGGTTCCCAGGGCCACCAGATCCAGATAGTGGCGCATGTCCACGGCTTGTCCTGGCAGCAGCCGGTTGACAGCAGCCATGAGCAGGAAGGCCACTCCCACCCCAGCCAGGTCCGGGCAGGGGCAGTCCCCGATGCGGGGATTGGTCACGGCAGCGGCGGGGGGCGGGCCATCGCTCCCGGGCAGATGATGGTCCGAGACCACCACCGTTATGCCCAGCTCTTTGGCCCTGGCAATCTCCGTATGGCTGGTGATGCCGCAGTCCACCGTGAGCAGCAGCTTCACGCCTTGCGCGGCCAGTTCTTCGATGCCCTGCACGTTCATGCCGTAGCCGTGTTCCAGCCGGTTGGGGATGTAGTGGGCGGCCTCGATGCCGCGGTGCTTCAGAAATTCCTTGACCAGGGCCGTGGAGGTCACGCCGTCCACATCGTAGTCCCCCCAGACGCAGAAGGGCTTGCCCTCGCTGAGGCCCTGGGCCAGGACCCGGGCCGCCTCATCCAGCCCCGGCAGGGAGGTGGGGTCAGCCAGATGCCGCAGGCCAGGTGAAAGGTAGATATCCATCTCCGAGGGGGTCACCAGACCGCGCCGCCATAGCAGCCGGGCGATGAGCGGGGAGATCTCCAGGCGCTGGGCCCAGGCGTCGATATCGGCCGGGGCGTCGTGGCCCGGGCGTTCTGTCCAGATGCGGTTCATGATTAGCCTGTCCTCCGGCACGATCAATAGCCGGGGGGAACAGGGGCGTCAATGCGCTCAGTCGTAGAGCTGGGAGATGAGGGTGCTGGCCCGGGGCTCTTGGGCCAAGGTGGCGATGTCCGCCAGGGTTTGTTCCCGGTCGATTGTCCAGGATTCGAGGAATTCGGGCCAGGGGCCGGGGATGGAGGCCAGGGGATTATCCGTGAGGATGGCCAGGGCGTCAGCCGCGTGCAGCAACTGTGCGCCGAGGCGATGGTCTGCGGGGGCGTCCTGGGGGGCGTGGTGCCACATCAGAGGCTTTGTGAGCGCAGCGGGAAGGTTCCAGGCCGACAGGGCGGCGGCGCCGATCTGACCATGGTCCAACCCCCAGTAGCGGATCTCCGCCTCTGAGTGGGACAGGCCCCGGCTCTGGGCCAGATGGAGAATGGACTGCCAGCAGTCGGGCCGATGGATGGCAGTCAGGGCCTTGCCGATGTCATGAAGGATGCCAATCGTGTAGCATTCCCCGGGATCAATGGTTTGGGGAATGCCGGGATCGGAGTTCGAAATGGTGAGTGCTTTGGCCAACGTCTCGGCGGCGATGCCTGTCAGGATCTGGTGCCGCCAGTAAGGTCCCAGCTCGAAATCCTTCCTGCCCTTCAGGCTGGTGGCAACACCCAGCGCGGCCACCATGAGCACCATGGAACGGACTTCATCCAGGCCCAGCAACGAGACCGCCCGGGGGATTGTGGTGATGGAGTCCTTCAGGCCGTAGTGGGCCGAGTTGGTCAGGATCAGGACGCGTGCCGTCAGTCCCTGGTCATGGGCGATGGTCTCGGCGATCTCTTCGGTGGAATTCTTGGATAAGGGGATGGTCTGCGCGAACAGGCGGGCCAGGACTGTGGGCGCACATGGCAAATTTTGATTCAACTCAGGGAGTTCTTTTAGAAATCGCTGGCCGCGCTCGGAACTCATCTAGAGATCCATGGAGTAGTTCGTGTTGTCGTTTTTTTTGGGCTTTTTCTTGTCCGCCGGCTTGGTCACGCCATTTTTGGTGTTCCCTTCATCGTCCACGAGGTTGTTATCCTGGAGGAATTTCATGAATTGGGCGGCTTCGGCAAAGTCATTGTTCATATTCATGGCCATCTTCAGATGCTTGGCACACTCGCCGAACTGCTCCCGTTCGTAATAGGCCCGGGCGATGTTGTAGTGCAGGTTCTCGTCGGATGAGGCCAGTTCGATGGCCCGTTCGTAGTAGTCCACGGACTGTTCGTACATCTTGTTCTTGCGCAGGTTGATGCCGAACTCGTTGAACAGGTGCTTGTGTTCGAGTTCGAAGGCCGCATCGAGTTTGACCAGCCGCTCGAAGATGTCGTTGGCCTTGGTGTCATCTCCGCGTTCCAGATAGGTCAACCCCAGGCCGAAGTTGGCCCGGACATTGTCCTCGTCCAGGTTGACGGCGTGCTCGTATTCCACTTCGGCGCTGAAGGTCTCGCCTTTGGTGCGATGTTTGTCGCCCTTTTTGATCGACTCCTTGAGCTCGTTCATCTTTGGGAACACAGTGGAGACGTAGAACTCGGGCTCGGGCGAGAACTTTTCCAGGAAGTCTTCCTTGGGAATCATGCGCTTGGGGCCGGAAGGGACGTAATTGACGTTCAGCGGCTGAATCTCAATGCATTCTTCCAGCTCCTCGACCATCCAGAAGGTTTTCTTGACGGTTTTACGGGTCGTTGTGCCCGTGCCGACAGTCTGGATGGTCTGCGTGGAAAAGACACCTTTGATCTTTTGATCAGCGCCATGGTCGATGTGGCGATCTTCGCTTTTTTTCTGGATGGGTTGTTCGTCGCTCATGATTGTTCTTATAGCCCGGAATCAGTCATTTGTTCAAGAAAAGACAGGGCCGCAGACTTTGGGTCCCCGGCGCGCGTCACTGGGCGGCCGGCAACCAGGAAGTCGGCCCCTGCGGCAATGGCTTCGGCGGGAGTCATGACCCGGCGCTGGTCGTCAGCCCCGGCGGTCAGCCTGATGCCGGGGGTCAGGCATAGAAAATCATTTCCGCAGTATTCCTTGATAGCTGCGGCCTCATGTCCGGAGCAGACCACGCCATCCAGACCGGTGTCGTGTCCGGCCCTGGCCAGGGACAGGACCAGGTCGGCCACGGTTTGGCCCGGGGCCAGAGGCAGGTCACGCTCGTCCATGCTGGTCAGTACGGTCACTCCCAACAGCAGAGGTTGTTCGCCGGGAATTGCGGCCTCATCCAATCCCTGCCGGGCCGCAGCCATCATGCGCGTCCCGCCGGTGATGTGGATATTCACCATGTCCGCACCCGCCAGGACGGCGCTTCGCACCGCTCCGCGCACGGTGTTGGGGATGTCCAGGAATTTGAGGTCCACGAAGACCTTGAAGCCCAGGGCCTTAAGTTCGGCGAGGATGGACGGGCCTTCTGCCGTGTACAGTTCCAGGCCGACCTTGACCCAGGAGACGGTTCCGGCAAGGGCGCGGGCCATGTCCAGGGCCTGGGCCCGGTCGGGAAAGTCCAGGGCAACGACCAACTCAGCCATCACTGTCCTCCTGTGCGGCGTTGCCGAGGATCTCGGCTGGCAGGTTGGGACGATAGACCGGGCGCAGGCCCTCGGCAAGATACACGGCTCGCAGCTGGTCGTAGGCGGACTCCAGATCGTCGTTGACGATCCAGTAATCGAAATGGATGGCCTGGTTGATTTCGCCGGGGGCGTTATCCAGGCGGCGGTTGACCACCTCGCCGGGATCGGTGCCGCGCCCCAGCAGTCGGTCCTTAAGGGTTGCGAAGGACGGGGGGAACAGGAAGACGTGGCCGCCTTCGCCCATGGACTGGCGCAGTTGGGCCGCTCCCTGGACATCGATATCAAACAGCACGTCCCGGCCTTCATCGAGCATCTCCGTCAGGGCTTGCTTGGGGGTGCCGTAGAAGTTGTCATGCACCTTGGCCCATTCGGCGAAGTGGCCTGCGTCACGCTGCGCAATGAACTCGTCGCGGCTCAAGAAATGGTAGTCCACGCCGTCGCTTTCTCCCGTGCGCGGGGCGCGGGTGGTGCAGGACACGGAGAAGGCCAACCGCGTGAATTCCTTGCGCAAGCGGTTGGTCAGGGTGCTCTTGCCGGTGCCCGAGGGGGCGCAGATCACCAGCATCAGGCCGCGGCGCTTATTCATCGTCGCCCTCGTCGCTGAACCGCTGGCCGATGGTCTCGGCCTGGATTGCGGAGAGGATGACGTGGTTGGAGTCCGAAACGATGATCGAACGGGTCTTGCGTCCCTGGGTGGCGTCGATCAGTCGGGCGCTCTGGCGCGCGTCTTCACGCAGCCTGCGCATGGGCGACGACGTCGGGTTGACGATGGCGATGACTCGGTTGGAGACCACGAAATTACCAAAGCCAATGTTCAGAAGGCCGGATTTGCTCATGACGGTCCTTTTTACAGTGTGCCTGGATTATTCAATATTTTGAACTTGCTCGCGGCATTTTTCAAGCTCGCCCTTGAAGTCCACCACGATTCTTGAAATATCCGTGTCCTGGGCCTTGTTGCCGCAGGTGCTGATTTCGCGGAAGCATTCCTGGAGCAGGAAGTCCAGGCGCTTGCCCGAATCCCCGCCGTTGGCGATGACCTCGTCGATGCGCTCCAGGTGGGCGGTGAGCCGGGTCATCTCCTCGGAGACATCCAGCTTGTCGGAGAGCATGGCCACTTCCTGCAACAGCCTGTCCTGGTCCAGGTCGATGGAGTAACGGTCCAGCACTTGCTGGATACGGGCCTCCACAGCCGCGAAGCGTTCTTCCTTGACCTGCGGGGTCCGTTCCTTGAGTTGCTCCAGCCATTCCTGAAGGCTGATCAGTCTGCGCGACAGATCCTGGTGCAGGTCTCGTCCTTCGGTCGCGCGGGCCTCGTTCCAGTCATCCAGGGCGGCAAGCAGGCCTTTTTCCAGGCTCTGCACCAGACCTGAATCTGGTTCGCCGTTGTCGTCGTTCCAGAGGAAGGACATACCCAGCATGCGCGAGAAATCGGGCTTGAAGGAATACTCCATGCGTGAGGCGAACTTCTCCATCTGCCGGACCATGGCCTCGGCCAGGGGTTCGTTCAGGCGCATGCCAAGGATTTCGGCGCGTGTGACCTGCAGGTTCAACTGGATGGTGACCCGGCCTCGGGAGGCATGGTTGCGAGCCAGTTTCTCGAGGCGGGTTTCCAGACTGCGGACGTTGGCGGGCAGATGCCATTTGATGTCCAGGTGGCGGCCGTTGACGCTGCGGACTTCCCATTCCTGGGCCCAGTCCTTTTCTTGTAGGATGAAACGGCCAAAGCCGGTCATGCTCTTGATCATCTTTGTATCCTCATCGACTCCGCGCGGCGGAGGCTGTACGTCCATGTATCGGGCCCTGGTGCGCCCGTTGTGCGCCTTTATCCCACCAGCGTCGTGACGTCCACGGAATCCTTGCCGCAGCCCACGGGCCTGGTGGCGGTCAGGATGCCCGGTGTCGGTGTCGTTCCGTCCGTAAAGCGGCACTCGGCGTAATATTCGCAGACACCATGAACCGGAGTCCCTCTTTCCACGACGACATCCAGGCGGTCCATCTCTGCCAGCCGCTGCATGAATGCGACCTTCTTGTTCGTAATCAGGTCCCGCAGAATCTTGGCCCGCTGCTTCATGAGCGGGGCGGGGACCTGACCGCTAAATTCGGCTGCCGGGGTTCCTGGTCTGCGAGAATACGGGAAAACGTGTGCGTAGGAAAGAGGGAGTTTTTCGCAGTTTTGGCGCGTGATTTCGAAATCTTCATCCGTTTCCCCGGGAAAACCGACCAGCAGGTCCGCTCCAAGGCCGAAAACAGGCCAGATGTCCCGGAGTCTGGTTGCGAAATCGAGGATGTCCTCGGGCCCGTAGTGGCCGCGCCCCATGCGCCGCAGCACGGCCGGGGCCAGGCTTTGCAGGGACAGATGCAGCTGCGGGCAGATCAAGCGGGAAGCCCCAAGGACATCCAGAGCCTTGGAGCCGAGCTGGCCCGGGTCCAAGGAACTGATGCGCAGCCGTCCCCGACCGGACCATTCCGGGCCCAGTTCGGAGTCCAGTTGCCGCAGCAGGTCCCAGAAATCCATGGCCGGATTCAGGTCGCGCCCGAACTGGCGCAGGTTGATGCCCGAAAGGATGACTTCGCGCCGACCGGATTCGAACAGACGGCGGATCTCGGCCACGGTGGCCCCGGGGAGGCGGCTGACGGCCTTGCCCCGGGTGCTGGGGATGATGCAGTAGGTGCAGTGGTGCGTACACCCGTCCTGCACCTTGACCACCGCCCGCATGCGGCTGAAGCTGGTGATGGAGAATCCCGGGAAACAAGGGGCTTCCGGTTCGTGGTTCGGGGTCTGCCCCAGTTCGTCGGCCATGGGCCTGTGATCCTGGTCATGCCCGGAGGGCCACCCCTGCGCCTCCAGATGGGCCAAGGGCAGCGGGCGGGTGAGCAGGGATTCCTTTTGGGACTGCGGGACGATGGCTGTGTCCGGGAAGGCTGTGGAAAGTTCGTTGCCCAGGACCTGGGCGGCGCAGCCGGTGATGATCACCTCGGCGTCCGGGTTTTGGCGACTCAGGCGACGTACGGCGGCGCGCAGTTCGGCAACGGCCTTGGCCGTCACGGCGCAGGAATTGACCAGGATGACGTCGGCCTCAGCGGGGTCGGAGGTCTCGACGCAACCGCGCGCGGTCCAAGCCTCGCTGATGGCTTGGCTTTCGTATTGGTTGATCTTGCAGCCGAGGGTGACGATGTGGAAAAGGGATGGCTGATTCATGGGCTAGATGATCACGCCGCCCGCGAGCACGGTCCCGTCAGGGGCGTAGCATGCGGCCACCTGCCCGGGGGCTGGCAGGGTTTGGGGAGTGCTGAAGTCCAGGTGCAGCCTGTCGCCTTCCAGGTGCACGTGTGCGGGCTCGGCCCGTTGCCGGTAGCGGGTCTGGGCCAGGATCTCTTCGGGCCACAGGGCTGGGGGAACCAGCAGGTTCACGTCGCGGGCCACACAACCGTTGGTCAGGATCCCT
Source organism: Pseudomonadota bacterium (assembly GCA_018816865.1). GTDB lineage: Bacteria > Desulfobacterota > Desulfovibrionia > Desulfovibrionales > Desulfovibrionaceae > Desulfovibrio_Q. The sequence goes on along the minus strand of JAHIUW010000008.1, from coordinate 29,901 downwards.
TCGCGGGGGCCGACGATCAGGGCGTTGGCGGCCGTGTCCTTGCCCAGCACATACAACGGTTCGGACCAGGCCACGCCGATGCCCCGGCGTTGGCCCTGGGTGTAGCGCCACAGGCCCTGGTGGCGGCCCAGCACGGTGCCGTCGGTCAGGGCAACGGGGCCGGGGCCCGGCAGGTCGGCCCGACGTGCGCAGAGAAAGGCGCAGTAGTCGTCGTCGGGCACGAAGCAGATTTCCTGGCTCTCCGAGGGCAGGGTGGGTGTCAGGTTGCGCCGGGCCAGCTCGGCCCTGACCTGTTCCTTGGTCCAGTCGCCGAGCGGCAGTACGGCCCGGGCCAGACGTTCTCGCGGCACCAGCGACAGGAAATAGCTCTGGTCCTTGATGGGATCCAGGCCGCGCATCAGCCGGGTGGCATCGCCTTCGCCCCAAAGGCGCGCATAGTGGCCGGTGGCGATGCGTTCAGTCCCCAGATTTGTGGCTTCGTCACTGAGCAGGCCGAATTTCATGGTGGGATTACAGACCGCGCAGGGGTTGGGCGTCAGGCCCTGGATATAGGCGCGTTCAAAGGGCGCGATGACCTGCTCCTCGAACTGGAGCGAGAGGTCCACGGCCGCGAACTCGCAACCCAAGGTGCGTAGCGCGTGACCCAATTCCTCGGCCTTGGCCCGTAACTCCTGGGTGGGTGGCAGAAAAAAGGCGTGCAGGGCCAGGACCTCGTGCCCCGCCTCGCGCAGAAGGACCGCCGTGAACAGGCTGTCCGTGCCGCCGCTGACCGCTACTCCAATACGCATCTTTGTCTCATGCCCCAATGGTGGTGAAAAAGGAAGCCCCGCCTGAGCGGGGCTGGGTTGTTTCTGATTGCTCGCTACAGCCCTGTGGGTTCGGGCAACGGGGGGCACGCGGCTTCAAGCACGCCGGCCGTGGCCAGCAGTTCGGCCTCGGCAAACGCGGGGCCGAGCAGTTGCAGGCCCACGGGCATGCCGCTGTCGGCGCCCAGGCCCACGGGCAGGCTCATGCCGGGCAGCCCCGCCAGGTTCAGGCTGATGGTGAAGATGTCCAGAAGATACATCTTCAGCGGATCGTTGCTGATCTCGCCGATGCCCCAGGCCGTGATTGGCGAGGCCGGACCGGCGATCACGTCGCACTTGGCAAAGGCATCCAGAAAATCCTGGCGCACCAAGCGGCGCACCTGAGCGGCCTTGCGGTAGTAAGCGTCGTAGTAGCCGGCGGAAAGCACGTAGGTGCCAAGCATGATGCGCCGCTGCACCTCGTCTCCGAAGCCCTTGCTGCGTGAGGAGGTGTACATCTCGATCAATTCGTCGGCATCCTTGTCGCGCAAGCCGTAGCGTACGCCGTCGAACCGCGCCAGGTTGGAACTGGCCTCGGCCATGGCCACGATATAGTAGGTGGCGATGGCGTATTTGGTGTTGGGCAGGGTCACGGGCACAATGGTGGCCCCCAGCCCGGCGGCCTTGTCCACTGCGAGGCGGCAGGCGGATGCGACTTCCGTGTCCAGCCCTTCGCCCCAGTATTCCTCGGGCAGGCCGATGCGCAGCCCGGTGAGGTCGCTTTTGGCCTCAATGGCTGCGGCATAGTCGGGCACGGGCCGGTCCACGCTGGTGGAATCCTTGGGGTCGAACCCGGCGATGGCCTGCAACAGGGCGGCCACGTCGCGCACGCTGCGGCCCAGGGGGCTGATTTGGTCCAGGCTGGAGGCATAGGCCACGCAGCCATAGCGCGAGACCCGGCCATAAGTGGGTTTGAGGCCCACGCAGCCGCAGAACGAGGCGGGCTGGCGGATGGAGCCGCCGGTGTCCGTGCCCAGGGTGCCGAAGCACTGGCGCGCTGCCACGGAGGCGGCGGAACCGCCGCTGGACCCTCCGGGCACCTTGCTGAGGTCCCAGGGGTTGGCCGTGGTCTTGAAGGCCGAGTTCTCGGTGCTGGAGCCCATGGCGAATTCATCCATGTTGGCCTTGGCGATGATGATGGCCCCGGCCTTTTTGAGGCCCTGGACGGCGGTGGCGTCGTAGAAGGGTACGAAATCTTCGAGGATCTTCGAGGCGCAGGTGGTGGTCACGCCCTTGGTGCACAGGATATCCTTCACCGTCAGGGGCACGCCCCACAGGGGCTGGGAGGCATCGGGGCCTTGGGCGTCCATGGCTCTGGCCTGGGCCAGGGCCTGCTCGCCCTGCACGCTGATCAGGGCGTTCAGCTGGGGCTCCGTGGCTGCGATGTGCGTCAGACAGGCGGACACGGCGTCCTCTGCCGAGACCTCGCCCACGGCCAGGGCGTCGCGTAGTTCGAGGAGTGATTTGTGGATCAGATCAGGCATTGCGTATTCTCGCTTGGGATCGAAGGTCGGCTAAACGATTTTGGGGACGATGAAGTGGCTGCCGTCGCTCGCCGGGGCATTGGCAAGGATCTCGTCGCGCTGGCAGTCCTTGCGGACCTCGTCGGCGCGCATCCGGGTCAGATGCTCCACCGGGGTGTACAGGGGCTCGACCCCGTCGGTGTCGGCCTGGGCCAGTTCGTCCATGTAGGCCAGGATATCGCCCATCTGTGAGGCAAAGAGGTCCTGTTTATCTTCGGGCAGGTCCAGTCTGGCCAGCTTTGCGATCTTCGTTACGTCGTCGCGTGTGATACTCATGGTGGTCTCGCCTATTGTCCTTCGTCGAGCTTGCGCTGCTCGATGGTGTCCTGCAACAGCCTCAGGCGCTTGTTGATGATCTCGTTGTCGGGTTCGGCCTTCTGGCTCTTGCGCAAGCCGTCCAGCTCGCGTTTCTCAAGCATGGTCTGGACGCGCTGCTCGTGGCGCTCGCGCGTTCTTTGCAGGCGGTTGACCAGCTGTTCCCTGTCCACAAGGGCGATGCCTTTGCTGGTCGGGCGGAATAGGAACAGCTCTTGGCGGACGCGCCCGGACCCGTCCCAGACCAGCGGGGCCATGCTCCAGTCGAAGCCCGCTGCGATCTGCAGGGCCAGGTTGACGCTGTCCGCGTCGAAGCGCGAGGGCAACGGGGGCATGATCCCGGCAAAGCGCATGAAGTCGTAACCCAGGGCCACCCAGAAGTCGGGAGCGCCCAGCCCGTCCGCCGCCAGGGCGCTGCGCAGGGTGACGGCACCGGGGGCGGGGTTGTCCTGCCACCAGGGGCCGGGGAAGACCGCCGTGTGGAAGTAGTTCATCTCCACGTTCTCGTCCTTGGCCAGCCCCTGGCCCCACAGGGCGGGACCCAGCACCAGCAGCCGATCCTCGTTGTAGAAGAAGAACTGCGGCACCAGGATCTTGGCCTGGGACCAGCCGTCGGGCACGAATACAGCCTGGAAGGGTGGTTCCACGGGCTCGCGTTCTTCTTCACGCACGGAGGGGTTGACCCCCAGCAGGGGTGCAACGCTTTTGGACCACTGCGTGGGTTCGGCGGGTGGGTAACTGCCAGTGGCCGTGACCTCGCCCAGCGACTGCTGCACCTCGGACACGAACACCTCATGAAATCTGTTGCCGTAGGGCTCCTGGGGGTAGAGCACGGCGAATTGCTTGATCTCCGTCACCTCCGAGGCCAGGGCCACCAGGGCGCGGACCTCGTCGCGGGAGCTGGAGAAGAAGCGCCAGGCGTTCCTGCCCTCCACCGCGTTGCTCAGCCGCGGCAGGAAGGCAAAGCAGGGTCGTTTGGCCGTCAGGCCCCGGTTGACAAGGGTCTCGAACCTGTCCTGGCGCAGTGGGCCGCCCATGACGGCGAAGCCGGGGGGCAGTGACTCGATGCGTTCGATCCAGTCCGGGGCCTCGGTGTTGATCACGCGGATGTTCAGCTGTGCGCCGCCGGTCAGGGCCTCCCATTGGGCCGCACCAACGCCGCGCAGGACCTTCCAGCCGATTTCGGCATAGGGACCGGACAAGGGCAGGGCCAGGGCCACGCCGCCGGTGGGAACCCCTTGCTCTTGTTGCAGCGGGGTCGCCACCAGGGGCACCAGCGACGGATCGGCGATGTTCCCCAAACGAGCGAGATTGTTCAGCAGTTGCCAGGCCTGGGGCCAGGTGTCCTTGTTCTGGCCGAAGCGTCGGGCCTGCTCCAGCCGGACGATGGTGTAGGGGAAATTCCACTGTGAATCCGGCGGGATGATGGCTGCCAGATCGTCCAGTGTGCCCTGGTCCGTGATCTTCAGTTCCTCAAGGAAGGCTTGCTCCAGGCTGGCCCGGGAGACCGGGGCCGGGGCTGGAGAGGCTTCGTACAGACGCTCCAGGCTCTGCATGGATTGCTCATAGCCGCGTTCGTTCCACTGGTCGCGGGCCAGGGATAATCCGGCACGGAAGCGTAGGTCCCATGGGCGTTGCCGGTCCCTGAGCAGGGAGTCCATATGGAGTCTGGCCTGGTCGGGGCGGCCGACGAGGATCAGCGAACGCAGGTAGACCTCGTTCCACTGCCAGGTGTCCGACGCTCCGGGGCGCAGGGTCGCCAAATTGTGCAGGGCCTCCAGGGCCACGTGCCCGTGGCCGTTGTTTGCGGCGGACACGGCCAGACGCTCCCAGGCCTTGGCCTGGTCGGTCTTGGTCAGTTGGCCCCTGTCCAGCAGTCGTCGGTTCAGGACCTCGCTGGCGGCGTGGTCCTCGGCTTCCCACGCCTGATCGGCCTGGGTGGAGGTGTTGCCAGCGGCCCGGCCACGGGTCGCGTCCGGGGTGGTTGGCAAGGGCGGTTTGACGCAGCCTGTCAGGGCCGGGACCATCAGGATGACGAGTGCCCAGGCGATAACGTTGGCTGAAAGAATCGGGTGCTGTCTCATGACCTGCTGTGTGGTTGCGGCGGGGGCCGTGTTGGGAACAAAAAAGCCTGTCCGCGCTCAATCAGCGCGGACAGGCAAAACTATCTATGTTCAGCCGGGATGGCAAGTGCGCTGCGCGCACTTTGCCGCGGCCCGTCCCGCAAGGTGGTTAGACCTCTTTGTAGTCGGCGTCGACGACGTCGTCATCGGCGTCGGCGGCTCCGGCAGTGGCTCCGGCTGTGCCGGGGTCGTCCTGCTCGCTCTGCTGTTTGTACAGCTGTTCGGCCAGCTTGTGCGAGGCCTGGGCCATCTCCTGGGTGGCGGCTTCGATGGCCGCAGCGTCGTCACCCTCCATGACCTTTTTCAGGGCTTCGGCCTTGGACTCGATATCGGCCTTCAATTCGGGATCGACCTTGTCGCCCAGGTCGCGCAGGGATTTTTCGCTGGTGTAAAGCAGCGTGTCGGCCTGGTTGCGGACCTCGATGAGCTTCTGTTTGACCTTGTCTTCCTCGGCGTGGGACTCGGCCTCCTTGACCAGACGTTCGATTTCGGTCTCGGACAGGCCGGAGGACGCGGTGATCTGGATGGACTGTTCCTTGCCGGTGCCCATGTCCTTGGCCGAGACGTTGACGATGCCGTTGGCGTCGATGTCAAAGGCGACCTCGATCTGCGGCAGTCCGCGGGGCGCCGGGGGCAGGCCGGTGAGCTCGAAACGGCCCAAGGTCATGTTGTCGGAAGCCATGGGTCGCTCACCCTGAAGCACGTGAATGGACACGCTGGGCTGGTTGTCCGCCGCGGTGGTGAACACCTGGCTCTTCTTGGTGGGAATGGTGGTGTTGCGGTCGATGAGCTTGGTGAACACGCTGCCCATGGTCTCGATGCCCAGCGACAGGGGGGTGACATCCAGCAGCAGCACGTCCTTGACGTCGCCCGCCAGGATGCCGCCCTGGATGGCTGCGCCCATGGCCACGACCTCGTCGGGGTTCACGCTGCGGTTGGGTTCCTTGCCGAACAGCTCCTGAACCTTCTTCTGGACCAGGGGCATGCGGGTCATGCCGCCCACGAGGACGACTTCATCAATGTCCGAGGCGGACAGTCCGGCGTCGGCCAGGGCCTTCTTGCAGGGACCCACGGTGCGCTGTACCAGGTCTGCCACCAGTTCCTCAAGCTTGGCTCGGGTCAGCTTGACCAGCAAGTGCTTGGGACCATTCTGGTCGGCGGTGATGAACGGCAGGTTGATGTCGGTCTCCAGGGAGGAGGACAGTTCCTGCTTGGCCTTTTCACCCGCCTCCTTGAGGCGTTGCAGGGCCATGCGATCTGCGGAGAGGTCGATGCCGTTCTCCCGCTTGAATTCGCTGGTGAGGTAGTCGATGATGCGGTGGTCGAAGTCCTCGCCGCCCAGGAAGGTGTCACCATTGGTGGCGCGCACTTCCACGACGTTGTCGCCGACTTCCAGGATGGAGATATCGAAGGTTCCGCCGCCCAGGTCGAAGACGGCGATCTTCTCGTTGGCCTTCTTGTCAAAGCCGTAAGCCAGGGAGGCGGCTGTGGGCTCGTTGATGATGCGTTTCACTTCCAGGCCGGCGATGCGTCCTGCGTCCTTGGTGGCCTGGCGCTGGGAATCGTTGAAATACGCGGGCACGGTGATGACGGCTTCGGTGACCTTTTCGCCCAGATAGGCTTCGGCATCGGCCTTCAGCTTCTGGAGGATAATGGCCGAGACCTCGGCGGGGCTGTATTTCTTGCCGTCCACTTCCACGGCGGCATCCTTGTTGGAATTGGCCAGGATCTTGTAGGGGCAACTCTTGCTCCACTTGCCGATCTCGGGCTCGGCAAACTGGCGACCCATGAGGCGTTTGATGGCGAAGACCGTCTTTTCAGAGTTGGTCACGGACTGGCGCTTGGCCATTTCGCCCACAAGGCGTTCCTTGTCGGTGAAGGCCACGATGGATGGGGTGGTGCGGCCGCCTTCGGGGTTGGTTACGCATTTCGGGGTTTTGCCTTCCATAACGTACACACAGGAGTTCGTGGTCCCGAGGTCGATGCCGATGATCTTGCCCATAATTATTCCTCCAAAAGCGATGCTGAATATGTCTGTTTACCAATGCCCGATTAATAACTGAAATCGCGGCCTTAAGCCGCGCGAAATAGGCGTTCGGTGAGAATTTAAGACTGAATAAACGGCTGTAAAGGGGCCCGGTGAAAAATTTTACACATCCTGGGCCCTGGATCGCTGAATAAGCCTGTCAGTAAACAGAAAACGGCGCAAAGACCTGAGCAGTCACCCGCACGAAGTGGTGGATGCAGTGGGCTCAGGGAGTTGCCGGGGTTCGCGCTGTTAGTTCAGGTAGGATTGGATCAGGGCCTCAATGCGTTCGGGAGGGATGGCGTCGAATCCTGCCTGGAGCCGCTGCACCAGAACGGGTGGTGTTTTGAGACTCGTGGCCGCGTAGAGGCCGCAGTCGTAAAGCGCCAGAACCTCCTCCAGTTCGGAGAAGCTGTGTCCTGTGGCGCGTGCCAGTTGCGCCATGGCCGGGGCATTGCCTGAAATGAGGTCCACGCGTTTCCAGAAGAGTTTCTTGATGCCAAGCTCGTTGGAGGAGGCGACCTCCAGACTCCGGCCGATGGTGAACCCCTGGCCTTGCAGGTAAAGCTGGGTCGAGCCGGCCTTCATGACCGCAGTGACATACTTCTTGGCGTCCTCAAGGGTCGAGATGGCGATGTCCGTCCGGCTCTTGAGTTTGTAGAGGTTGACGGACAGGCTGGGAATGAGGGGGCCTGCCCACTGGAACAGCGGTTCCCGTGCGGGGGTCTTCAGGATGGAGAAGATGAACACCTCGGGATCGTGTTGGGCCATGTCGTAGGCCCGGGCCCAAGGCAGGACCTTGAACTCGGCTTTCAGCCCCGCATTGTCGAGGGCCAGGGTCACGATGTCACTGGACAGGCCGGTCAGAGTGCCTTTTCCATCGGTGTAGTTGAAGGGGGGCCACTGCTCGGTGACCATGGTCAGGTCCGCAGCCTGAGCGCAGGGGAGGGTCAGGGCCAGAGTCAGCAGGAGGTAGAAGAATACTTTCATGTGACCCTTTCCGGTGGAGGTGAGCGACAAGCGTCAATGATGTCATAGCGCATTCTGGGGAGTCCTGTAAAACAGGGCAGGGACGACGGTCGGGTGTGGGCCTTTGGGAATAAAAAAGCGCGCCAGAGGCGCGCCGGGAAATCAGTGCTGTGGGGGAAGGACTATTCGGGCTTCTTGGAAACCATGGTCTTGGCCGGGCGCAGAAGCCTGCCGTTGAGCATGTAGCCGCGCTGCACGACCTGGGTTACCAGGCCTTCATCCATGTCATGGCATTCATCCTGGCCCACGGCCTCGTGGCATTCGGGGCTGAAGGCCTCGCCCCGTTCGCCCACGGGCACCAGCCCGTTGTTGGCCAGCACCTCCAAAAAGGCCTTGTGGGTCATTTCGACACCCATGACGAAGTTTTTGCAGACCTCGCCCTCGGGGACATACCTCAGGGCCAGGTCAAGATTATCGACCACGGGCAGCAGGTCTGCCAGGATTTTTTCGGCGGCGAACTTGCGGAATTCGATTTTCTCTTTTTCCATGCGTTTGCGGGTGTTGTCCAGATCTGCCAAGGCGCGCAAGCGTATGTCGGCGGCCTCGGCACCCACCGGGCACTGGGGACAGATACGGTCGCGGCACAGGGCCTGGAGTTCGTCCTCGGTGAGCTCAATCTCAGTGGGGCCGTCGGTCGACACGGCTTCGGCCTCGGCTTCCACGGCCTCGGCAGTCCGAACTGTCGCGGCGGCTTTGTTCAATTCGTCAGTCATGCAATTCTCCGTGCAGGGGTCAATATCGGTTGCGGATGAGTTCTGTCAGGACTTGGGCTGTGAAGTCAACCGCCGGAACGACCTTGGCGTAGTCCATGCGCAGGGGACCGATGACGCCGACCACGCCTCGTGGCCCGCCGCCTTCGCCGTAGGGCGAGGAGACAACGCTGTACGCGCTGGGGGAGCCCCCTTCGCCGGTTTCGCCGGAAAAGGTGATCTTCATCTCTCCGGCTTCGATGGTCCGGTCCAGCAGTTCCAGCAGGCGTGAGCGTTCGTCGAACAGGTCGAGCAATTCGCGTACGGTCCCGGCTTCCTTGAATTCGGGGTGGTCCAACAGGTGTCCCGCCCCGCCCACGAACAGATCGCGTTCTTCGCCACTGTCCACGGTGGCGCTGGCCAGGGTCAAGGCCTGGCGATAGAGCCGGTCCATGTGTTGGCCTGCCCCGTCCAGTTCGCGCAGGATCTGGGTCCGTGCGCCGGACAGGGTCAGCCCCGCAAAATGGTGGTTCAGGTAGTTGCTGAACCGGATCAGGTTGTCGCGCGTGAAGTCTTCGGCCACGGCCAGCATGCGGTTTTGGACCACGCCACCGTCCAGGACCAGCACGGCCATGACCAGCCCGGAGCGGACGGACACGAAATCGATGCTTCTCCAGCGCACATCAAAGCCACTGGGGGCCATGGTCATGGCCACCTGTTTGGCGCATGAGGACAAGGCCTGTGAGGCTTGGCGCAGCATGTCGGGCAGTTCCATTCCGGCCCTGTCCATGCTCGTGCGGATGGCTTGGCGGGCTTCGTCGGGCAGATCGCGGGGGGCTAGCACCGTGGCCAGGTAGTGGCGGAAGGCGCGCGGCGTGGGCACGCGGCCCGCCGAGGTGTGCGGTTGTTCCAGATAGCCCTTGTCCGTGAGATCGGCCATGGTGTTGCGCATGCTGGCCGGGGACAGGGCCAGGGCGCTTTCGCGCGACACAATGCGCGAGCCCACGGGGTGGGCATTCAGAATGTACTGTTCAATGATGGTCGTCAGGACCTGCTGTTCTCTGGCTGTCAACTGCATGGCGTTCCCCGTCCGGGATTATCCGGTCTAGCTTTTGTGACTAATCACCGTGGATGGGGGTGTCAATAAGCAGCTGCCGGGCAGAGGCCCCAGGCAGGCGGTTCAGCCCTGCTGGGTGGTCTCGCGGTAGACATAATCGCGCACGGCCTGGACCCAGGAGCGCGGGGTGATGCCGGTGGTTTCGGTGAACCGGGAGGTGTCCAGCACCGAGTAGGCCGGGCGCTTGGCCTTTTGGGGGTAGTCTGCCGAGGGGATGGCCGTGACCTCGCAGGGTACGCCCGCCGAGTGCAAGGCCTCGCTAGCCAGTTCGCACCAGCTGGCGCGGCCCGCGTTGGCCACGTGGTAGATCCCCTTGGCGTCGGCGCGTACGAGGTTCAGGCTGTATTCGGCCAGGTCCGGGGTGTAGGTGGGAGAACCCTTTTGGTCATGCACAACGCTGATGCAGTTGCTCTTGCGGCAGAGGTCGAGCATGGTGCGCACGAAATTTTTCTTGCCCGGGCCGAAGAGCCAGGCCGTGCGGATGATGAGCAGATCGGGGAGGTTCAAGGCCAGCAGCGCACGCTCTCCCTGGAGTTTGGTGCGTCCGTAAACGCATTCGGGCGCGGGTGTATCTTCTTCCTTGCGGGGGGCGTCGGCCTTGCCCCCAAAGACGAAGTCCGTGGAGTAGTGGACCAGCTTGAACGGGCGGTCCGCGGCCAGACGTCCGAGGATCTCGGGCAGCACGGCGTTGACGCGCTGCGCCTGGTCGGGTTCGTCTTCGGCCAGATCCACCTGGGTGTAGGCCCAGGTGTTGAAGACCACGTCGGGGGCGTGGCTGTCGAGCAATTCAGCCAGCACCACGGGGTTCCAGGCGTCTTTGTCCGGGCGCGGGGTGCTGGTCACTTCCCAGCCTGCGTCATCTAGGACCGCCGCCAGGGACATGCCCAACAGGCCGGTCTCGCCGCCCAGGATCAGGGCCTTGGTGCCGCTCATTTCCGCTCTCCGTACCAATCGTTCATGAATTGGCGATAATCGCCGCTTTCGATGCTGCTGATCCAGTCCCGGTGGCTCTGATACCAGGCCAGGGTCTCGGCCAGGCCGGTCTCGAAATCGTATTGGGGGGCGAAGCCCAGTTCGTCGGCGGCCAGGGTGTAGTCCATGGCGTAGCGCTTGTCGTGCCCGGGGCGGTCGCTGACGAAGGTCAGCAGGTCATCGGGTTTGCCCAGGGCGCGCAGGATGGTCTGCACCACGTCCAGGTTGGTCTTTTCCGCGTTGCCGCCGAAATTGTAGATTCCGCCGGGGCGGCCCTTCAAGAGCGCCAGTTCCACGCCCAGGCAGTGGTCGGTCACGAATATCCAGTCGCGGACGTTCAGCCCGTCGCCGTACACGGGCAAGGGCTTGTCCTCGCTGGCGAGCTTGAACATCAGCGGGATCAGCTTCTCAGGGAACTGCCAGGGGCCGTAGTTGTTGGAGCAGCGGGTGATGACTGCGGGATAGCCAAAGGTCTTGTAATAGGAGCGCACGATGAGGTCCGCCGAGGCCTTGGACGCCGAATACGGGCTGTTGGGGGCCAGGGGGGTGTCCTCGCGAAAGGCGGGGTCGTCCTGGGACAGGGAGCCGTAGACCTCGTCCGTGGAGACGTGGACGTAGCGCTGGATGCCGGCCTCCATGGCCGCGTGCAGCAGGACTTGTGCGCCATTGACATTGGTGGTGATGAACGGTGCGGGGTCCGAGATGGAACGGTCCACATGGGACTCGGCCGCGAAGTTGACCACCGCCTCGATGGCGTGCTGCTTCAGGATGCGCGCCATGGCTTCGGCATCGGTGATGTCGGCGCGCACGAAGCTGTAGCGGCCATCGTTCTTTTTTTCCAGGGGGGCAAGGTTGGCCCGGTTGCCCGCGTAGGTCAGCTTGTCCAGATTGACGATGGACAGGTCCGGGTACTTGGCCAGCATATGATAGATGAAATTGGTGCCGATGAATCCGCACCCGCCCGTGACGAGCAGTTTCATGGTGAATCCTTCCGAGTTGTTGCGGTTGGTTTTGGGGGCAGAGGTGCCCTCGCAGCAACGCAGCTACGTTAGCCCAATTTCGGCTCGAGTCAAAGCCCGGGAATCGGGAGCAAAAAAACGTGCGGATTGATAAAAAATGCTTGATTCCAGTTTCGAAGGCAGCTATCTATCTCCTCCCGCAACACGGAAGCAATGCCGCAGGGTCTGCCTTCAAGACGTTGCCTCCGGGCGGGAAGATGTGCTAAGTCACATCACTAGTGGGCGATTAACTCAGCTGGTTAGAGTGCCATCTTCACACGGTGGAAGTCACAGGTTCGATTCCCGTATCGCCCACCACCGAATTTAAAGCCGGTCCGAAAGGACCGGCTTTCTTCGTGTTTGGGGTAGTGGAAAAATGGATTGGTTTTTTCAGCGCCGGATCGATAAGAGCCAGCGTACCTTGCGGTGCGCTGGTTTTTTTGTGGTGCCGGATGTAGGATGCGTGCAGTTCCTTCTGCTTTAAGCGGCGGAGGAGGGAGAGATGCGCGAGTATTATCCGGAGCTGGTTTGTTTCAGCCTCGATGGCCAATCGGACGGCAGTTGGCTCGTCCTGGAGCGGCGGATGGATGTCGGCCCACAGGGATGTGTGCTGTCCTACGCTCCACGGGTCGTGTTGCTCAACGAGCCGGGGTTGTCCGAGCCCATCGGAACGCATTGCCCCGGATTTGTTCTGGAGATTCGAGGCGGCAAGGCCCGGTTTGGTCGTTCCTTTTCATTGCCCGCCGAATTGCGTGGTCGGGGGCTGGGCACCTACCTGCTGACCGGACTGATCCGCCGGGCCGTCGGGTTGGGCTTCGGGGACGTGCCCGTGCATGGCCTGCATCTCATTAAGCAGCAGAATTCTCCACTGCGCAACGCCTTCTACCAATCCATGGGCTTCACACTCATCCCGTATCGCGACGGTTCGGGTTGGGCCCGCGCCCCGCGCCTGGATGTGCTGCGCATGCACCATGACTCGGGAAAGGTGTGGGAGGTGAGGGTCGGGAGCCCCCTCCAGGGCGGCAATGGTTTTTGTTAATCATATGATCGACCCAGTATATATAAATTCATTGATAAATGTTGACGAAAGTGGCAAGCCTCCGGCACGGAAATCTAATCTTGTTAAGTGATTAAGGATTAAAGGAGATTGATGTGATGAAGAGATTGACCTTGCCGCTCGTGTTGCTGCTTGCACTGACGTCCGGCTGTGCCTCCCACAAAATCAAGGACGTCCCCGTCAATCAACTGGAAGGCTATGGTTGTTACACGAAGATCGACGACGTCGAAATCGCGGCCGACCTGTACGCCGAGACCCAAAAGACCAAAGAGGTTTTTAGCGCGGATTTGAACAAGGCCCAGTTTTTTCCCGTCCATGTGATCGTGAAGAACGACACCGATGGCCGTGTGCTCATCCTGCGTAGCGGGATTGCCCTTAGCGACACGGTGGGGTCCGAATACAAGCATGTCTCCTCCGCCGCCATGTGCGAGGAGTTTGCGCACAACAAGATGGCTTATGCCTTGCTGGGTTTTGGCATCTTCAGCTACATGTCCGCCGAGGACGCAAATACCAAAATGAAGGCTGACTGGAGCGACAAGGAATTTTCTGAAGAAATGATCGTCAACGCCGGGCGGGTCAACAGCGGCTTCGTCTATCTGAAGCTGCCCGAGGGCTCGACCCCGGAAGGCAAGACCTTGTCCATTGAGGTCGAGGATATGGAGACCAACGCCCGCCAGGTCGTGAAATTGCAGTTGTAGACGTCGTGGGCGGATGCTGCGAAATGAACGGGGCGTCCTCAGGGAGTGCGCCCCGTTCGCCATTGAAAGGCTCGGCAACTGGGCCGGAGCTTGCCGGGGCGTTGGTCCCGGTGTACACCGGGCGCGCCAGGGACCCAACGCCAAGGAATCAGGAGCAACGTCATGGAGATCGTCCTCTACGAGCCGGAGATACCGCCGAACACCGGAAACGTCGCGCGGTTGTGCGCGGCCATGGGGGTGCGCCTGAACCTCGTGGAACCCCTGGGGTTCAGCCTGGAGGACAAGTATCTGAAGCGCGCCGGGTTGGATTATTGGCAGCATGTGGATGTGCTGGTGCATCCCGATTGGCAGGCCTTGCTCAGTCATGCGGGTGAGCGGCGGCTGGTGCTTTCCAGCGCCCGGCAGGGCGAAAGCTGCGGGCGCTTTGAATTCAGGGCGGACGATCTGCTGGTGCTTGGGCCGGAGACGCGCGGCCTGCCCCGGGAGCTGTTCGAGGCCCACTCCGATCATGTGCGTATTCCCCTGCGTGACGGACTGCGCAGCCTGAACATGTCCACGGCTGCGGGTATCTTGCTGTTCGAGGCCCTCAGGATTTCTGGCGAATTGCCCGAGTAGCGTGGATGGCCCGATGCCTTGTTGATTGTTGCATTGATAGGTATGGGGCCGCGCGTGACGCGTGACCATTGCACCCACCTTGAAGCGGGTCCCTCCCGCGCCACTTATTGAAACAATTCCATCGGTTCAATAATAACGAGCAATAATCTGTTGGCGGTCATGAAGATCAGCCCACGCGCCCCCTTTTTTTGCCGGACTAGTCTGGAGACGAAAGGTAATATGTGGTATTGAATGACGGTCTGAAGTTGTATTGTTTGCGAGGCCGACAAAGGAACCAAGGAAGAGGGCTTAAGCTACAGGCATCAACACACAGCAACGTCCATCTTCTGGTTCGATCGGCTGGAGTCTCAAATAATAGGAGACAAATGCCATGACAAAGAAAAAGAGTGTTTTGACGGGCGCTTTCGGTGCTCCAGTGGGCAACGATCTGAACAGCAAGACCGCAGGCCCAAGGGGGCCGGTGCTCATGGAAGATGTGCATCTTTTGGAAAAGCTGTCTCATTTTGACCGGGAGCGCATCCCCGAACGTGTTGTTCATGCCAAGGGAGCCGGTGCCTATGGCGTGTTCGAGGTCACAGCGGACGTGACCAAGTATACCCGGGCCAAATTCCTCTCCAAGGTGGGCAAGAAGACTGATGTCTTTGCGCGCTTTTCCACGGTGGGCGGCGAAAAGGGCTCGGCCGATGCCGAGCGTGACCCGCGCGGGTTCGCCCTCAAGTTCTACACCGAGGAAGGCAACTACGACATGACCGGCAACAACACGCCGGTGTTTTTCATCCGCGATCCCCTGAAGTTCCCGGACTTCATCCATACCCAGAAGCGCAACCCGGCCACCAACTGCAAGGACCCGGATATGTTCTGGGACTTTTTGTCCCTGACGCCGGAGTCCATCCATCAGGTGACGGTGCTCTTCTCGGACCGGGGCATTCCGGCCACCTATCGCCATATGAACGGCTACAGCAGCCACACCTACAAGTGGTACAACGACAAGGGTGAATACTTCTGGGTGCAGTACCATTTCAAGACGGACCAGGGCATCAGGAACCTGACCCGCCAGGAGGCCGCGGCCATGTGCGCCAAGGACCCCGACCACGCCACCCGGGACCTTTTCGAAGCCATCGCACGCGGCGACCATCCGTCCTGGACCCTGGAGATGCAGATCATGACCCCCGAGCAAGCCAGGGACTACCGCTACGACATCTTCGACATCACCAAGGTCTGGCCCCATGCGGACGTGCCGGCCATCAAGGTGGGCAAGTTGACGCTCAATCGCAATCCGGTGAACTACTTCGCCGAGGTGGAACAGGCCGCCTTCAATCCCAGCAACTTCGTGCCGGGTATCGCCGCGTCCCCGGACAAGATGCTCCAGGGGCGGTTGTTCTCTTATCACGACACCCATCTGCACCGTCTGGGTCCGAACTACCATCTGATCCCCGTCAATCAGGCCAAGCATGCGTCCGAGGCCAGCTATCAGCGTGACGGGGCCATGCGCACCGATGACGGCGGTGGGTCGGGCCCCAATTACTGGCCCAACAGTATGGGTGGGCCCGGTCCGGATGCCGGGTTCAACGAGCCTCCCATGGTCCTGGAAGGGGACGGTGGGCGTCATGAATTCGCGCATCCCAACGATGATTTCGTGCAGCCGGGCAATCTGTTCCGCGAGGTCATGACCGCTCAGGATCGCGAGCATCTGATCGGAAACATTGTCGCCCATCTGGGTGGGGCGCAACAACGTCTGCAACTTCGCCAGACCGCACTGTTCTTCAAGGCTGATCCCGAGTATGGGCGCGGTGTGGCCCAGGGGCTGGGTCTTGACCTGGGCAAGGTCCGGAAGCTGGCCGCGATGGGTCAGGACGATCGGGTCAGGGCCACCGCCAAGGAGTGATTGCCTGACAATTCTCGCGTGGCCATGGCTCTTGAGCGCAATGAAAAGCCCCCCGGTTCCTGATGGGACCGGGGGGCTTGATGCTTTTTCTAAGGATTTAGGCCGCCGCGGCGATTTTTGCGTCGCGCACGTTCTTGGCCTTTTGCATGAAGTAGACCAGCAGAACTATGCCCATGCCGATGAAGTTGTAGACGTGGTGGGAGTGGTAGCAGAGGAAGGTGCCCACCGCGAAGATCAGCCATTCGAACAGGGTTGTCCTGCGTATCAGATAGCCCATGGTCAGCGCCGAGAAGGCCAGGGTGCCCACGATGGCGCTGCCGAAGGCCATGACGATGTCCATGGTGCTGCCGAAGAGCAACGTGCCCGGTTCATAGGCGAACAGGAATGGCACCACGTACAGCAGCTTGGCGAACTTGAACGCCGTCCAGCCGGTCTTCCAGGGGTCGGCTCCGGCGATGGCCGCGCCCGCATAGGCCGCCACGCAGACGGGTGGAGTGATGTTCGAGTCCTGGCTGAACCAATAGACGATCATGTGCGAGGCGATGAGCATGGAGGCCGCAGTGTGTCCAGCGATGCCCGCTTCGGTGATGATGCCGGTCAACGCCGAGACCGCCAGGGATGCGGTGATCAGATAGCTGGCTGTGACCGGGACGCCCATGCCCAGCACCAGGGACGCCAGGCCGATGAGCAGGATGGTCATCGGCAGATGCGCCCATGCCGGGGCCAATTGCGCCATCTGGATGATGATGTTCGAGAACTTCAGGCCGATGCCCGTCAGGCCGATGGTGCCCACGATGATGCCGATGACGCCCACGGTGGCTCCGATGACCAGCGTGGATTGGGCTCCGGCTGTGGTTGCCTCCCAAATCTCCTTGGGTCCCATGCGGAACTTGGGGTCCACCCAGCTGATGGCGATGCAGCTCAGGGTGGCCCAGAAGGCGCTCATGCCCGGGGAATAACCCATGATCATCAGTGCGACGATGACCACCAGGGGCAGGGACTTGTACCAGTGGCGTTTGAACACGGCCATGGCCGGTTCGAAGACCTCGTCCTCCAGCCCTTTGATGTTGAGTTTCTTGGCTTCGAAGTGGATCATGGAGAGCACGCTGAAGAAATACAGCAGGGCCGGGAACACGGCCATCTTCATGATCTCCACGTAGGGGATGTTGGTCAGTTCGGCCATCAGGAAGCCGCCTGCACCCATGATCGGCGGCATGAACATGCCACCGATGGAGGCCGCGGGCTCGATGGCTCCGGCCACATGCGGTTTGAAGCCCGCCCGTTTCATGAGCGGGATGGTGAACGCGCCGGTGGAGACCGTGTTGGCGATGGCCGAGCCCGACACGGACCCGAAGAACGCCGAGGCGATGACCGCGACCTTGGCCGGGCCGCCTACGGTCTTGCCGGCCAGGGCCAGGGGCCAGTCGATGAAGAACTTGCCCACCCCCGACTTCTGCAGGAAGGCCCCGAAGAAGATGAACAGGATGACGTAGGTCACCAGCACGCTGGCCATGACGCCGAACACGCCGTCCTGTTCCATGAACAGGGTCACGGACAGTCTGTCCAGGGTGAATCCCCGGTGCGCGAAGAGCTCAGGAAAATAGCGGCCATAGAGGCCATAGACCAAAAAGAAGAGGCCCACCACGGTCATGGACCAGCCCAGCACGCGTCGGGAGACCTCCAGCGAGAGCAGAATGCCGATCATCGACACGTAGATGTCCATATTGGACTCGTTTCCGGAGCGGTAGTTGAAGGCCTCGAACTCCAGCATGAAGTAGCCTACGCAGAGTATGGACACCACACACAGCGCTATGTCCACCAGGGTCGGGCGCGATCCGCTGGACCGTTTGGTCATGGGGAATGACAGAAAAATCATGATGTAGGTCAGCAGAACATAGACGCCGCGGTTGTACTGGGTATCGATGGGCAGGCCTGCGACGGAAAAGAAGTAGAAGATGACCATGAAGGCCCCGAGCAAAGACACGATCAGTTGCCAGATTCCGGTCAGCTTGCGGCCGGATCTGGCCTCCTTGGCCATGACCTTGCGCAGGGCCGCTTTCTTCTCTTCACTGAGGCCCAGTTCATCGGTATTCAGTTCAAGGCTGTCGGGCATGGAGGCTCCGGGGTCGGGCAGAGGTGTTTGAAAGGTGCCTTTTGGATGATTCCGGCGGGAGCGGAGTTGCCTTCGCTCCCGCCGGACCGTCTGCAGCGTCCTGGCAGGGCAATTGCCCTGCCGGAACGATTGCGTGTTTGAATCAGGTCGTTACTTGATATCAGGAACGGTCAGGTTATTTTCCTTCCAGAATTTGGCTGCGCCGGAGGCCACGGGGATGGAGACGCCCTTCAGGCCGTCTGCGATGCTCATGGATTCTGCGGTCTTCTTGGAGGCGACCATGTGCTTCAGGCCTTCAGGCGTATAGATGGCCTTGACAGCCTTGTAGACCATGTCGTCGGCAACGCCCGCATTGGTGCACCAATAGGCGGCGTCCTGGAAGCTCTTCACGGGCTTGTCCTGGCCACTGTAAGTGCCTGCCGGGATTTCCATGGGCGCGTAGAAGGGATATTCCTTGTAGAAGCCGCATTTTTCGGCGTCAGCATGGACGTCGATCAGGGCGATTTCGTCACGGGCGGCAGCCTCGATGACCGAGGAGTTGGGGTAGCCCACGAAGACCCAGAAGGCGTCCAGCTTGCCGTCGTTGAAAGCGGCGGCGGCGGCGGAGTAACCCATGTTCTGGCGCTGGATCTTGTCCCACAGGCCCATCTGGGTGAAGAAGCGTTCGGCAGCTGCGGCGGCGCCGGAGCCTGCATTACCCACGGCCACGCGCTTGCCCGCAAGCTGACTGGCGGTGGTGATGCCGTCTTTTTTCTTTACGACCAAGTGCGCCGGGGCACCGTAGAGGAAGGCAATGGCGCGGACTTTGTCGTATTTGTTCGCATCCTGGGGCAGGCGGCCAAAGCGGCCGAGGAAGGCGTCACCCGAATAGACGATGCCGAAGTCCACCTCGCCCTTGTCCAGGCGTTTCAGGTTGGCGGTGGAGCCGCCGGAACCCTCTGAGGAGACTTCGATGTCGGCATAGGTGTTAGTGATGTAACTCGCCATGGCGTTGGCGAAGTAGTTGAACGTGCCGCCGACAGGACCGCCGCCGTAAGCAAGGTAGCTCTTGGCAAAGGCTGGAGCGGAACAGGCAAGCGCCATGACAAGCGCTGCGACAATCACAAGATTCTTATTCAAGTCACGTAACATACCAACTTCTCCTTGTAACGCGTTAGTACACTCCTAGCATCCAACCAAGCCACATCCCTGCAATAACTGTCAAGGCAGGATCGTGTTTGTGAAAAAAGTTGCAAGCACAATGGTCGCGGGTCGATTTACGCAGCAGCATGCACGCCGGATCTCCACTCTGTCGCTGGCCCCCGTCATCAAGAAAGAGAGTCCACGTTCATGCCGGCAGAGGTCCGATTGATCCGTGAACGGTGGTGCGCTGAAGGGATTGGTTGCAGGGGAGGGCAGAGGCGACTCGGTTGCGAGGGGCGGCAAGGCGGGGTAGAGGTACGCCTGATGGCGACGCCATTCAGGACGTCGAAAAGGAGAAGTTCATGATGCCGCAAGGCCCTTTATTTGCCCTGCCCCTGCTGGCCCTGGGGGCTGACTTGGTTCTGGGCGACCCGCAGGGCTGGCCGCATCCCGTGAGATGGCTTGGCCGCGTGGCCCATGGGCTTGAGGCCTGGGCGCGTCGTTCCGGCGGCGGTCTGCGCTGGCGCGGCGCGTTGTGTGCCTGGGGATTGGCCCTGGGGGCCGGAACCCTGGCCTGGGGAGCCGCGTCCTTGCCGCTGGTGGGCTGGCTGTTGGCCCTGTACCTGGCCTATGCGGGGCTGGCCCTGGGTTCCTTGTTGTCCGAGGGGCGCAAGGTTCTGGCACTGGTGGAGGCCGGGAATCTGTCCGGGGCCCGCCAGGCCGTGGCCATGCTGGTCAGCCGCGATACCTCCGGGATGAATGAGGAGGAGATCTGTCGGGCCCTGGCCGAGACCCTGTCCGAGAACTTATGCGACGGGTTGGTGGCTCCGTTTTTTTACCTCGCGTTTCTGGGGCCCGCAGGGCTCTGGGGCTACAAGGCCGTGAGTACGCTGGATTCCATGTGGGGCTATCGCACTGAGCCTTGGCGCGAGTTGGGCTGGGCCGCGGCCCGTACGGATGATGTGCTGGCCTTTGTCCCGGCGCGGTTGACCGCCGTGTTCATCGTGCTCTGCGGCCGGGTGCTGTTTGGCCGCAGGGTATCCCTGCGTGTCGTGCGGGATGACGCCCGGCGCATGGAGAGTCCCAATGCGGGCTGGCCCATGGCGGCTGCGGCCTGGGTCGTTCAGGGGACCATGGGCGGCCGGACCGTGTATTTCGGTGTGTCCAAGGACAAGCCCGTGCTTGGCCCCGAGGGCCGTCCCTGGATGTGTCGGCAGCTGCGCCAGCTGCTGCGGCTGGTGACAGTCTCGGGCGTTTGCTGTGCGTTGGCGCTTTGGCTGGGGGCCTGGCTCTGGTCCTGATCGAGGGGCCCGTGGTTGACAGCGGAGCACAGGGGCAATACATCCAAGACGCCCCGGGCGGGGATTTCCGTCTCCATTCAACGCTATCCAACAAGGGTTCAAGGGACACTGAGCATGCAGGAATTCGACGAATATCCCGAGTTTGCCTACCTGGCCAGTATTGAGGGCTTTCTTGTGCCCATCGCCCATATCAAGGCCATCGGCTGGGTGGAAAAGACGTTTCCACATCCCGAGGAACCCTATGAGGGCGACCAGTGGTACTTCCGGGTGCACCTGAGCCAACCCATCGGCGACATGAGCGACGGTGTGGCCCGGGATCTTGCGGCCTTCTATTCCTCTGAGGAGGAGGCCGAAACCGCCCGGCTTCGACTGGCCGAGCGGGTCAATGATTTCTATAAGAATCAGTTTGTCAATTCCATGTTCGGTGGACAGCTGCACTGAGCCTTTCGGAACGCCTCTTCTGCCCCTCTATCCGGAGGGATATTCGATTTTTCGTGTTTGTGGTGTGCTGGGGCCGTGTATGTTTTGCCGGCTGTTCTATTGTGGCGCTTATTTGTAGTGATTCGCAATGAATATTCTGTATAATTTCATATGCTCGGAAGCTGATGCATATTTTTGAATGTATCATTATTGAAAAATCTTGAGTTATTATTGGGTGTGCTTGCGCTTGTTTTGATCGTGGAGTATGTTTTTTCGGCTTGCTGTGCAGTCATGGATTTTCAAAATACATGAAGGGGGCGCATGAAGAAACCAGGAAGCATCGACTTCGATCTTGCCGAAGAGATGCGGGAGACCCGGGGTGATTCCATGATCACGACGTTGGATGAGGAGTTCAATGGGCATGGTCCGTTGATGGATATGCCGTTGTACGACCTGCTTCCCGACCCCGTTCTGGTGTTTGAATTGCTTCCTGGCGGGCTTCCAGGAAAGATTGTTTTCGCCAATCAGGTCTTTATCGAGCGCATGGGCTACGATCCTGAGACTCTGGCCACGACCCCTCCTGTGGCTGTGCATCACGAGAGCCGCCATCCCTTTTTCGAACAAGGCGTTCATGACCTCTATGTCATGGGAACCATCACCGTGGAGACCCTGCTGTTGACGGCCTCGGGTCGCGAGTTGTCCATGGAGGCAAATACTCGCGTTGTGCCTCTGAGCGGCGGACCTGCGGCGCTGGTTGTCTACCGCGATCTCTCGCGGCGCAGAATGGTGGAGCAGGCCTTGCAGACTGCCCGTCTCAACTATCAGCGCATCTTCGACATGGCGGTCCAGGGCGTGTTTCAGAGCACCCTCGAAGGCCGTTTCATCAAGGTCAACCCAGCCATGGCGCACATGCTGGACTATGATTCGCCCGAAGAACTCGTGTTGAGCATCAAAGACATGAGCACGGATCTCTATGCCATTCCCGAGGACCGCGAGAGATACTTGGACATCCTGCGCTCGTCCGGGAAGGTCGAACGTTTCGAGACACGCTTTTTACGTAAAGCTGGCGGTGATATCTGGGTTTCCCTGAGCACAAGGCTCGTCCGCGGTGAAACGGCGCTGGATTCCTTTATCGAAGGCTTCTGCATCGAGATCACTGAGCGTAAGGAGGCCGAGGCAGCCCTGCGCGAGTCCGAGGACTTGCACCGCGTGTTGCTCATGAGCCTGTCGGATGCGGTCTGCATCACCGATGAGGTAGGGCGGTTCACCTACATTACGCCCAATACCGAGCGGTTGTTCGGCCTTTCACCTTATGAGGTCGGCGAACTGGGGAATGTGCAGATGTTGCTGGGCGGCCTTTTGGTCGAGGCCAAGGAGTTGGATGAGCGGGGCGAGGTGCCCAACGTCGAGGTTGAGGTCTCGGTGGGCGAATGCAGGCGGTCGCTGTTGGTGACGGTCAAACGCGTGAATATTCGGGAAGGCACAAGACTCTATGCCTGCCGCGACGTGACTGAAAAAAAGGAGCTTCAGGCAGAAGCCGTCCGTGCGGCGCACCTGGCTTCCCTAGGCGAGTTGGCCGCCGGCGTGGCTCATGAAATCAACAATCCCATCAACGCCATCGTGCTCTGGGCTGAGTATTTGCAAGAGGAGGCTCCGGATCTGGGCGACGCCAAGGACGCCCCGGAGCGGATTCTTAAGCAGGGTGAGCGGGTTGCGGCCATCGTGCGCAACCTGTTGTCCTTTGCCCGCAAGCCCGACGATGAGGTCGGACCTGTGGACGTACGTGAGATCCTGGATGATTCGCTGGGCCTGACCCAGGCCAGGATGGAAAAGGATGGTGTGCTTCTTGAGATCTATGCCAAGAGCCCGGTGCCTCGGGTCAGGGGGCGCGACCAGGAAGTGCAGCAGGTCTTTGTGAATTTGCTGAGCAATGCCCGTGACGCGCTGAACTCCCGCTATCCCGCGCGGCATTCCGCCAAGCGCCTGGCTGTGAGCCTGAAGACCGTGGAGCGCGATGGCAGGCGCTTTGTGCGCATTACCTTCACGGACTTCGGCATCGGGATTGCGGCCAAGGACAAGGAACGGATCTTCAACCCGTTCTTCTCCACCAAGCCCAAGCCACAGGGCACGGGGCTTGGCCTGTCCACCTGCCACCGCATTATGGCTGACCTTGATGGTCGGCTGACCATCCACAGCGAGGAAGGCAGTTACACCAGGGCCGTGGTCGAGTTCCCTGTCTGGGAGAATTAGCCAGAAGATTTGCCCGTCGGGGGCGGTGCCGCTGTGGCTGCGGGGGGCAGCCTTGGCAATCCGCTGAGGTTCTTTCTCTGAGTTCCCCTATGAGTAGGTACAAGAAGGCCTTGGCATCACAATGATGCCGAGGCCTTTGCACTGCCATGTTAGGTCAGAGTTGTTATATGGGAAGTCCAGGCGCAGGGGCGCATGAATCGGCCTCGGTCTAAGAAAAGACGGCCATCCCCGGGGAAGGGTGGCCGTCCAGCAGGTCTTGAGGCGACTCAAAGCGGTTCGGCTAGAATTTCAGCAGCGGTGCTTGGGCAGGTTGTCCGCCCTTTGTGCTGGGGAAGAACCCGGAGCCGGTGTCCGCATGCTCCTCGAAAATGGCGCGACGCTCCTCGGGCACCATGCGCTGGTTGTAGAACGCCAGCTTGCGCTCGCCCGTGACCGTGTTGTTCTTGATTTTGATCTTGAGGTCGCCTTCGAGCCAGGCATAGACCTTGTAATCGCCTTCGATTTTGATCCTGGGGTTGCCGTAGTCCGCCATGATCTGATCCATGGCCGTGTTGTAGCCATCCGCAGTCTCTGGATGAAAGAAAACCACGTAGAGTCCTTTTTCGCTGAAACCGAAGAGGGCTTCGCTGGCGCGCACATCCTCGATCAGTTCCAGTTCAGGCGGGGCCTTGTGGAATTCCAGCAGGGGGGTGGTGCTGAGCCTGGTGAAGCCGCTCAATTCCGTGGGTTGGGTGCCCCAAGGGATGCCACAGACCCCTTTGGTGCCGTCCAGTGCGAAGGCGGATCCGGCCAGCATCAACACCAGGGCAAGGGGCAAAAGAAGAAGTCTATGCATGAACATACCTCGCTGTCATTTCAATCATTATAGCCGTGAGAAGGCCTGACTGTCCATGGGGGGGGGGTGAGCAGTGCCGGGGTTGGGGGAGTGATTTCTCCCTTTGGCTCAGCCTTCAGGTCCATTCCGTGTAACTGCTTTAAGCGGGCATTGCTGGCGAATGTGACGTTTTCCCCTCCAGGGCCAGACCTCGGCGTTGTTCCTGTTGAGTGAGGTTTCGGCGTTTCAGGAAGAAGGCTGGCGACCATCACTCTGGGATGAAGGCGGCATGAGTCGCTTAATCATCCACGGAAAGCGATCTTTTCCTGTTCGTGGCTTAGATCGTCCTTCCCACCATGCACGCGGCCCTCGACCACCGCCATGCATATTCATTATGTATATGCGGAGGTGGCGAGCTTGCGGTCATGGAGCGAAGGTTGAAGGGTGTAGACACAAAAGAGACGCCTCACAGAACGTTAGGTGGACAAGCTCGGAGGAGTTCTTCTGGGGGGGGGGCGAGGACGTCTCGTTTTATGCCGAGTTGTGGCTGCAGGCGGAAAGAAAATAAATTGCAATCTTTTCTGTTTTACATAACATGATGAATCTTATGTTTGTTTTGATTTGAGCCGAACTGTTGAAATTGTCATAATAAGCCACATTACTGTTTAAAGAGGGCCTGTTGGAATAATATTGCCCCATTGGTCATTATGTTAGATCTTTTTGGATAATTCCGAAAATAGCCCTTGACATACCCCTGATGTTGCCCTATTTTGCTTTTCTACATCAGCGGCCCCCGTGGAGGCGCGGTCTGAATGTTGGACCGGCGCTGGTTTGAATTGAAAGATCTATCGAGAAGCAGCGCACGCATCTTGTTCGCTGTTTTTTTTGTTGGTGCACGGGCACCATTCATAATCACTTTTTTTTTCTAGGAGATTCGAAATGTCTAAGAACATTTATGTCGGCAACTTGGCTTGGTCCTGCACTGAAGGCGAAATCCGCTCTGCTTTTGAAGCCTTTGGTCAGGTGACTTCCGTCAAGCTGGTCGAGGACCGTGAGACCGGCCGCCCCCGTGGCTTTGGTTTTGTGGAGATGGACGACGCTGGTGCCATGGAAGCCATCAAGAACCTTGACGGCAAGGACTTTGGCGGACGTAACATCAAGGTTAACGAAGCCAAGCCCCGCGAAGAACGCCCCCGTTGGTAGTCTCCGCTTCTAAGCTTTAGTCCGTTTTGCGGAACCCGTCTCTCTTAGGGGAGACGGGTCTTTTTTTCTGGCCCACTGGCCATACTGATTATCCTGAGGAGGCCGACTTTGCCGCCCAAACGAAACTACAAATTCGAGAAGCGCCAGAAGGACTTGGCGAAATTGAAGAAGAAAGAAGAAAAAATGCAACGCAAGCAAGAGAAGAAGCTGGAAAACCCTGATGCGGTCGACGCGACCGACGGGACTGATGAAGCTGCTGTCGTAGAGGCTGCTCCGCCTGCTGAGTAGGCTCCGGCTTTTTATGGGCCCCAGCCGCAGGCGGGCTCCTGCGATGTGCGCATGTCTTTTGTCCCGGCCTGATGGCCAATGCGCTCCTGATTCGGTTTCATCTTCTATTCGTCAAAGAAATCCAGTGCTGATGGGATGATTATTGGGGGCCTCCGGATGGATGGAATGCCTCCTCATCTGCGTTGGGCACATTGAACGCCAGCCACAGGACCTGTGCCCAGTTTTGAGACAGACAAGGGACGGGGGGCGTGGATGCCTTGGGCGTTAGGGGCACAATTGCAAGAAAAAGGGCCTGGGGGTGATGACCTCCAGGCCCTTTTTCTTGGCTGCTGGCAATGGTGAGACGATCGTATAAGGATTTGACGCAAGTGGACTGCCACGTGTTGATGCAATGAGGATCAACACGCTTGGTTGCATCTGAATGGGGTAGGAATCAGAAAAAGGCCTTGGAAGCAATTGCTTCCAAGGCCTTGAATTCTATGGTCGGGATGACTGGATTCGAACCAGCGATCTCTGCGTCCCGAACGCATTAAAGGCGATTTACACTCCTGTTTAATCAAGTTTATCTAAACTTATAATTGCCCTATTTTATTCACATATTGTGCGATATTTGGGCTAGTCGAGTTTAACCTGGCTTGCTCTGACTTGCTCAAATTTACGCCAGTTGTTAGCAATAGGTTAGCAATGAGTTAGCAAAAAGTTAGCAAAGGGGTCGGCATGTCAGATTCGGAATTGTGGGCAAAAGCTGCTGAGGAAATCATATGGGGAAGAATGTTGTTTCCGTTTTGCGCTGCGCTACTGGGCAGTGCTCTTGGTTTTCTGGGATTATGGTTTGGTCCGATCGGGTTTGAAAAATGGAAGGATAGGCGGCAAGAGGATAAGTATGACCGCCCGCGAAAAGAGTTTCTTAAGAAATTACTGGGCGATAAACGATGGGTGGGGCGGTCACTTAAACACTTGTGTATAGCAACAGGGACAACTCCCGAAGAGTGTCGGCGACTGCTGATTACAATTGATGCGCGAGGATACATGATGGCTGGAGACGCTGAAGGTTGGGCATTGATTTCAAAAATGCCTTTCACGGATGAATAGCCATGGCCTACAAAAATACTGGTCAAAAATTTCTGGTCAATAAGAAGCGTTGGCCAGGAGTGTATTATTACGAGAGTCAGGACAGGCGGCACAGGGGAAAGCCTGACCTTTGCTATTACATCAACTATCGCTTGGACGGAAAACTCAGCTGGGAGAAAATCGGTTGGATATCCGAGGGCTATACCCCTCCTATTGCATCAGACTTGCGCTCTAAGCGGCTTCGAGCGGCGCGGCATACGGGGGAAGCCAAAACCCAAAAAGAGATCCGTAAAGAGCAGGAAGTCACGAATCAAACTCTAGATCAGATTGCTGTCGAATATTTCAAGCATAGGGGAGGCAGCAAAGCCGGGGGAAAGATAGATTCCGGGCGATATTATAATCATGTGTCCCCCAGCCTTGGAAAGCGTGCGGTGGGGAGCCTTGCCCCTCTCGATATGGAACGCATCAAGAAGGGGATGAAAGGGATGTCTGCGGCCTCGATATGGGGAGCGTTGGAGATTATCCGCCGGGTTGTCAATTTTGGAGCTAAAAACGGGATGTGTGCTCCGCTGGGTTTTGTGATTGAGATGCCGAAGCGGGATAATGAGGTCGTGGAGTATTTGGAACCGGATCAGCTTGAAATGTTGAATTCAGTTCTTGATGAATGGCCTTCCCCAGATGTTACGAGAATGCTCCGTCTTGCCATGTATACAGGGATGCGGCGTGGCGAAATATTCAAGCTTGAGGAGACTGACCTCGATTTTAGGCAAGGTTTGATTACCTTGCGCAAGCCAAAAGGTGGGAAGACGTTATCAATCCCTATGAGCCCACTCGCTGAGTCGGTGCTTCGTGATCAAATAGAATGGCGAAACCGCGAATTTGCGGAATCGCCATATGTTTTTCCGGGCACAAAAGGGGGGAAAAGGACCGGCTGTACTGCTGTTAAAAGGATAAAAAAAGCAGCAAATTTACCGGAATCATTCCGGATTTTCCACGGTTTGCGTCACCATTTTGCAGTAACGCTTGCGAATTCGGGGGAATTTTCCCTCGATATGATTGGGCAACTTCTGACCCACAAAAGCGGTGAAATGACTAAACGCTATGCTCAATTCCTTCCGGGAACCTTGAAGGATGCCAGCAAGCGTGCGTCTGAATTGTTGGCAGGCGGTAAGGCTCGTGGTGTACTCAAAAAGAAAGTGCAGGGGTAGTCCAGAATGTTGAATAAAGCCTATGAGCAAGATCGTGCCTACACTGCCTTCCATACTTTTTGGGCATGGCAATATGTTCAGCGAAATTTTCAATTCCGCGAGTTGTGCGAGTTGTGCAAGCTCGCTGAGCAAGAAGTCCTTTCCGGTGATGCCGACAAACGGATTGGACAATTTCTAGAGGGTGAGGAGTGGTCGCCTACCCCTTTGGGTATGGAGGTCATGGAGTCCACTACTGAGCGGCTTTCGAGGTACTTGGTTGGTCGATACGGGTTCAATACCCAAGGTCCGTTTGGAAAACCATATACGTCTGAAGCCATTCTTGAGTGCTTGATAGGGGGTAAGGAACCTGAAAGACCCCTTGAAACCATGTCGCTACCCCGTTTGGCAGAGGTTCACGCCTTCCGGGAGGTCGTAGACGGCAAGAAGGTACTGACCTTTGGCTCTGAGCGCATAGATGGTCGTGACCTGTTGCTCTCGGTAAGTCTGGATATGCCGATTGAAGCGGTTCTTGCGGAGGTCAAAGACCTGTTCAAAGCCTACCGCTGGTCGGATCGTCTGGACCGAGGTTTGGAGCGCAAAGAGGTTGATTACGACCTAAAGGCAAGCGTGACCCGAATTCAAAAAGACGAGGAGATAGCCTTTAAGCCATCCAAGGAGAGCGGGCGGGCTATTGGGTTATGGCTTTGGGATTATTTGGGTGGGCAGGTTGAAGAAGCTGATGATGGGGGGAAGATCAAAGCGATTAAGGCTGTGATGGAAGTTCCCGGCTTTGATCGGTTGGGGTTTGCTGAATCTGAAGAGAGAATGTTTTACCGCCTTCTTGAGAAGACGGATATTTGTATCAAAAAAGGCCGTGTAGCTTCTATGGGGTATGTGACCGTAAGTTGATCTGAGATACGGCCATACAAAGGGGCTTAGCTTCTCTTTAACTACTCCTTTCAAGTTCAATCAACTTGGAAGGAGTTTTATTATGCAGATTCAGAGAGTGGATACAAAAGGTGCGGCTTTGATCCTGGGCCTGAGTGCTGGAACCTTGGAAGTCTGGAGGTGTTTGGGCAAGGGGCCGCGTTACATGAAGATCGGGCGAAGGGTTTTCTATGGACTGAAAGACCTTGAGTCGTTCGCGACTGCCAACGTGGTCGAAACCGTCGATTCCATTGGTTTGGATTAGGAGCGGGGCGGCGTGTCTCAGAAAAGCAAGCAGCCAGCAGTCGGACAGAGATGCAATTTTTATCGAAAGCTGAACGGTTCCTTTATTCCGGATGGTCTGGCCCAGTATGAAGGCCTGACAATTGGCGATAAGTGGCTTTGGGGCCGTTTCTATCGGTACTCCGGGAAGAACGGTCAGTGTTTCCCAACAGTGAAGACTCTAGCCGATGATATGGGGTGTACGGAACGAACCATTCACCGTCGAATTGCCAGGCTGATGGAGAAGCGGTTTATTGAGATCGAGAAGATGTCCGGCTACCAGAACCGGAATCGGTATTACCTTCTATATCATGAGTGCTTTGATAACGATTGGAAGGTCCAGGGGGAAGATCGCGAAAGGGTAGGGAGCGAGAGCAAGGCCGACGCCCCTGTTAAAACGGTTAGCACGAGTACTGACATGCGTGTCAGGGTTAACCGTGCTGGTGGTGACAACTCTGTCGTGATTGATTGTGACACAGGTGTCAGGAAGAAGCTGACACCTGTGTCGTATAAAGAGGATCATTCAAGAGATTCAAATAAAGAGAACCACCACCACAGCTCCGCTCCGAGCAAGTTTGATTTTCAAGGGCTAGTCAAAGGGATGGACTATCGAGGTGGTGGTGATCTTTTTAATCTTTCTGAAGAAGATAAAGAATATGCTGATTTGGTCATGGAGTATAAATCTGAAAATATCGAAAACAAAGCACGGTACAGAAGGACATTAGAAAACCTCGCGCTTAGGGGCGAACTCGATAAGAGTGACCTTGAGGACCTTCGAGAGAGAAAGAAGGCGTCCAGTAACGTGGCAAAGATCGTAAAGATGTCGTCTGTCGATGATAGTGAAAAAAAAGAAAAAGTTGTGGCGTTTCGGAGGAGTACAGATTGCATTAATTGTAGTGAGATGGTTATCACCTGACAGTTGGCCACAAAAGTGAAAGTGGTCATGCCGTCCTTGGCTGGGGTACGGTTGGAGTTGCAAAACTTCACCGGAACCTCAACACAGGAGAACGTCATGACCACGAGGAAGAAGG
>JAHIUW010000007.1 GCA_018816865.1 Pseudomonadota bacterium | reverse complement strand
TCTTCCTCGTGGTCATGACGTTCTCCTGTGTTGAGGTTCCGGTGAAGTTTTGCAACTCCAACCGTACCCCAGCCAAGGACGGCATGACCACTTTCACTTTTGTGGCCAACTGTCAGGTGATAACCATCTCACTACATCCAGAAGGCTTCACGAAATTCCTTAAACTCTGCAAATTGCTTCCCATTCAGCTTCTCCGCAATCTGCGCCGGGACTTTACCGACATTCCCCGCCGAGCCCCGCAGCCAGCGGTCTCCATCCTCGATTCTTGGCAAGTTGCTGCCATGAGATGCCACACCAGGGGCATGACGACGAGCGTGAATTAGGGGGACACTGAATTAGGGGGACACCATACCTATTTTCTCTTCTTCAGTCCGGGATTCTTGGGGCAGGAACAGTGGCAGGTCTACAAGGCTGCCCACTTTCTCTTATGATTGCCGGTCCACGGCGACCTTCACAACGAGCTTATCCAGCGGCCCGGAGGAGACAGACGGCAGGTGCGCGTCTTCCGGAAAGAAAATCGCGAACCTCCCAGGCGTCAGCGGTAGCCAGATTTCCGGCTCATCCAGATAGAACCGTACGTCACGTTCCTCGATGTATTGGCCGTCTGGTTGGCTGCATTGGCTCACGGGCTTCCAGCCGATGTTGTCGTGCCCGGCGAGGACGATCTGGATGTCGATGTATTGCCGGTGCGCCTCAAGCCTGGCACCGTCTCGCGGTCGTCCGGTGTTCCTGGAGACCATCGCAAAGGCAGATTCGCCATCAATCTCGTGTCTGCCTGCAGCAATGATATCCAGATCCTGACTTGCCAGGAATTTGGCGGTTTTCTCGAACCCTTCAGAAAGCGAAAAATATTGAGGCAGGTTTTCAAGTACGTCTAGAATCATGTGCAACAGTCTCCATCAAAAGTCTTGGGATAGGTCTATTATTATGGCGTGTTGCCTGAAATGCGGACAACTCGTCACACAGCCTGAGAAATAGCGGTGACGCCAATCCGATATATTCCAGGTGAAATACAATGGCAAAACAAAAGCCCTGCCTCACCCTCCTCTGCTTCCCGCAAAAAAAGCGGAGGGGCTTTTCGCCCCTCCGTGTCTCTGCAGTCTGGAATGCGTCGTGGCGACGCGGATCAGCTTCCCTTGCGGCGCCTGCCTTCAGCGTCCACGGCCTTGATGGCCGCAAGGACCTGTTCCGGCGTTACGCCGCCCTTGATGTTGTGGATGGTTTCCCCCGGGGCGCAGGCCTGCTGGGCCACGCGCATCAGTTGCGCGTCCGTGGGGGTGTCGAGCCCGATGTCGGCCAGGCAGATGGGCAGGCCCACGGCCTGGCAAAAATCAAAAGCCTTGTTTTTGAGCTCCGCGGGCTTGTCGGTCAGCATGATCAGCGCCAGGGTTCCGATGGCCACCTTCTCCCCATGCCAGTAATGGTGAGTTTCCGGCAGCACGGTCAGGCCGTTGTGGATGGCGTGTGCGCCGGACAGGCCGCCGCTCTCGAACCCCAGGCCGGAAAGCAGGGTGTTGGCCTCGATGATGCGTTCCAGGGCCGGGGTGACTTCCTTGTCCTTCATGGCCTGGATAGCGTCCGCTCCGTCGGCCATGAGGGTCTCGAAGCATAGCTTGGCCAGGGCTATGGCCGTCATGCTGCCCGGGCGACCGGTCATGTTGCCCGCGCCGCTCAGGCGGCAGTCCTCGGCCTCGAACCAGGTGGACAAGGCGTCGCCCATGCCGGAAACCAGGAAACGGACCGGGGCGTTCAGGATGATCTCGCTGTCCACCAGGACCACGTCCGGGTTGCGCGGCAGCAAGAGATAGCGTTTGAAGGCCCCCTCGGTCGTGTAGATGACGGACAAGGCACTGCACGGCGCGTCCGTGGAGGCCAGGGTCGGGACGATGATCACGGGCAGGCCCAGGGCGTGGGCCACGGCCTTGGCCGTGTCCAGGGCCTTGCCGCCGCCCAAGCCCACGATGGCCCCGGCGGCGCAGCCCTTGGCCAGCTCAGTCAGGCGGGCGATCTCCTCGTCGCTGCACTCCCCGCCAAAAGGTGCGGACGTAAGGGACACCTCCGCATCGGCGGTCAGCAATGTTTCAAGCAGGGAAGAAACCGCGGGATCAACGATGATCAGGGCCTTGGAGGCAAGGCGCTTGGTCTCCTCCGCAAGCAGGGAGAGTGCTCCCTGGCCTTGGACATAGCGTCCGGGGAATATGGTCGTTGTGATCATCTTAAAACCTCTCTGGGTGAATGGATTTTCATGTTCTATTATTCCCTTGTTTGAAAAAGCGAAAGCATCATGACAAATCTTTTATT
Organism: Pseudomonadota bacterium; assembly: GCA_018816865.1. Taxonomy (GTDB): domain Bacteria; phylum Desulfobacterota; class Desulfovibrionia; order Desulfovibrionales; family Desulfovibrionaceae; genus Desulfovibrio_Q. Next base: position 163,279 of record JAHIUW010000007.1, on the reverse strand, counting down.
TTAGGCTGTTATCAACAAAGAAAAAACTGAGCCGACCCCGAGGGCAAAGGGGTAAATATGCCTGCCGCCACCCTGCCCTTGCCCAGGGCTACGTCCCAAGATCATGGATAAGCAGTTTCAGTTCGTCCGCAGTCCGGGCCAGAGATTCCACGGCACTGGAGGATCTGACCATGCCTTGGGCTGTTTCCGTGGCGATGGAGTTGATCTCGCTCAGGGCGCGATTGATTTCTTCGGATGCGGAGGATTGCTGCTCGCTGGCAACGGCAATGGAGTGAACCTGGCCAGCCGCATCATCGGCAAAACTGGTGATCTCGTTCAACATGCGTACCGAATCAGAAGCCAGGGTGTTGGCCTCTGCCACCACTGAGGAGGCTCGTTCCATATCCGAGCGGTTGACGCGGGACGACGCCTGGATGGTATGGATCCGGGAGGCGACCTCCTTTGTCGCGGCCATTGTTTTTTCGGCCAACTTGCGCACCTCGTCGGCCACCACCGCAAAACCCCGCCCTGCTTCACCCGCCCGCGCAGCCTCAATGGCAGCGTTGAGCGCCAACAAATTGGTCTGATCGGCAATCTCGTTGATCACATCGATGACTTGCCCCACGGATTCGGCATCCGTCCCGAGTTGTTCCATGTTTTTTCTCAATGAAATGGTGATGTCATTCACACGACTCATGGCCGAGACGGTCTTGTCCACCACGACCATCCCGCGCTGGGCGTTTTCCCGGGTCGCCGAAGATGCTGAGGCCGCGGCTGCGGCACCACGGGCAATCTCCAGCACCGTTGCGTTCATTTCTTCCATGGCCGTGGCCGTCTCCGTGACGCGGTCTTTTTGCACTTCCGCCCCTTGGCTGACATCCTTGGTCTGGTCGGAGAGATCGACGGCTGATGAAGCAAGTTCCTGGGCAATGCCTTGGGCTCGCCCAGAGACCACATTGATACGCTCCAGCAACTCACGGACTTCCGCCTCGTTGCGTGTCGCTTCATCTGTGGCAAGCCGGGCTTTTTCTGTTTCACTCAGGGCGGTTTTTTCATTGGTTTCGGCCAGGGTCATTTTCTCCCTTAGTCCGGCCACCATGGTAGTGATGTCATCCCGCAGGGCAGCCAGTTCGCCATGGAACGTGCCCTTGGGTGAGGCTTCCAAGTCGCCAAGAGCCACGGCCCTGGAATAGTCTGCCAGCGACCCCAGAGTGGCGCTGATGCTCCGGATCACCCACAGAATCAGCACAACGACAATCAGCACTGCAGCCGATTGCAACAGCAATGAAATGGCCGACACCCGCTGTTGCAGTGTCTTCAAGCGGTCCGTGAAGTCCTGATGCAGAGCGAGGATGCCTGGCTCCAGCTTGCGTCCCAGTTCCACCAACCGATTGGCGCATTTATCCTGGGCCTGCCGACTGTTTACCCAGGAGGTCATTGTTTCTTCGTATGTTGCCAATAATTGGAGCAAATCCGTGTGGCCATCAAGCATCCCGCGGATACTGCTCGCAGCCGCATGAACTTTGTCCAAATATTCTGGATCGCTTCGAATCTGATAATTTTTTTCATGGCGTCGCATCTGGAGCATGGCGACAAGGATATCTTGATTAGCCTCATTCTGGATTCCGCGTTCCAGTTGCCGCGCGGCGAGGGTAAAATCATGCTCGACCCCGAAATCCAAAGACCCCATGGCTCGTTGGGTCTCGGCAAGGATATGAAAGCCCTCACGATAGTCGGCCAGGATCGTCTCAATTTCCAGGACCTGCCCAACGTCCAAAGCGGACTGCTTGGCTATCAACCCAAGAGCCTGAGCAATGGCATCTATTTCCACAATGCCCTTGTCCACGTATTCGACTTCGCCGCGAAGCAGGAAATTCTTTTCATGACGCCTGGCTTGCAGCACATGCACTTCAGAATCAACCGCCAGCTCCTTGAGCTGGGACATGGTTGAAATCTTACTTTTTCCAACTATATCAACAAGAAAGAGACAACTGAATCCTGCTACGCACAGGCCAAGTAATAGAAGCAGCTTTTTTCTTAGGCTCATGCCGATCTCCTGTGCATCTGGTGTGTAAGGTGCCGAATGACTATGATGGAGTCAGCAATGGTTGTGCCAAGTTTTATTATAAAAATAATAAGTAAAATCAGTATATTAGCTTTAGTTAAAAGCCCTGTGCCAGCCGCAACTGTCAGTAATCTTTATGCATCGTAAAAATCTCATTACTTTCAGCTACTAAGAGCACGTCATACCTCACCTCAGTCTGTAGTCCTTTTCTCCGCTATGATACTGGCGATTCGCGGCGCAATGGCATAAGTGACGGTTATCGTAATCATCTTGGGTAAGAACTTGGCCGCAGGTACGCATCGTCCCGGAACGCCCTGCCCTCATCGCAGCCCCCAGTCATGGAGATCAATAATGAAGACACGCACCGTTCAGACCGTCTGTTTTTCCCCCACCAGGACCACCAAACGCCTTGTGGCCGCCGTGGCCGCTGGCCTGGGTGCCGCCTCCGTCAAGGACTGGGACCTGACCCTGCGGGGTGCCCAAGCTCCGGTATTCAGCGGGGAGGCTGGTGAGATCGCCGTGATCGGCGTGCCCGTCTATGCCGGGCGCGTGCCCGCCGTGGCTGTGCAGCGTTTGCGGACCATCCAGGGCCGGGGTGCGCTGGCCGTGCTGGTGGTGACCTACGGCAACCGCCATTACGACGACGCCCTGATCGAACTTGCGGACCTGTCCAGGGAACTGGGTTTCGTGCCCGTGGCCGGTGGCGCGTTCGTTGCCGAGCATTCCTTTAGCACCCCGGAGCTTCCGGTGGCCCAGGGCCGCCCCGACGCCAGTGACTCGGACAAGGCCACGGCCTTCGGCAGACAGACTGCGGCCAAGATCCTGGCCCTGGCTAGTGCCACCGACGGTGTGGAGTTGGAAGTGCCGGGCAATCGCCCGTACAAGGAGGGCTGGAACAAGCCGCCCCTGAAGCCCCTGCTGGATGAGCGCCTGTGCACGGCCTGTGGCGAATGCGCCGCGGTTTGTCCCGTGGGCGCCATCAGCATCAACGGTGTCGCCACCACCGACGATACCCTGTGCATCGTCTGTGCGGCCTGCATCCGGGCCTGCCCTTCCCAGGGCCGCAGCTTTATGGGGACGCCCATTGCGGAGCTGAACCAGAAGCTCAACACCCATTTCTCAACCCGCCGCGAACCGGAATTGTTTTTCTAGGGAGTTGACGGCCGGGGCATCTCGCCCAAGCCGCCCCTGATCGCGCAGGAATACACCTGCCGCCTGCAGACCTCTGGACACAACAACGCCTCACCCTGGGCCAAGCGGTCAGGGTGAGGCGTTTTCATAGCTGCAAGACCAATCCCCTCCCCCAAAAAAAAGCGACGGATGGCTTCTTATCGCCATCCGCCGCTTCACGATGCAGGAAGAAACATCAGTCCAGGATCAACCCTGAATGGCCTTGGTGGTGCTGGCCCGCGCCGCCACCTGCTGGATCTGGTCGAGGTATTCCTGGGCGTTGTTGAGGTAGAAGGCCAGCGAAAGGGCAAAATGCTTGCCCACCAAGCCGTTGACCAGCATCAGACTGATCTCCTTTTCGCGTTGCAGCACGTATTGCGAGAGCAGGAAGGTCCTGCGCTCCTCGGGCGTCATGTTGCGCATCATGGAGATCATGACCGATCTGGCGCGGGGCTGGTACATCCACATATACATGAAATCAAGGGCGTTAACGATAACGATCTGTTCGAAGCCCTTTTGCTCCGTGGAGAGGGTCTCGATGAATGCCTTGGGCATCTCCAACAGCTCGATCACGTCGTCCTGGGGATACATCATCTCCAGCTGTGCGTGGGTATCGAACAGCTGCTTGAGCTTCTGCTCCAGATCGCGCTTTCTGAGCGTGATGTACTTGCTGCGGTCGGCAAGACCCTCGATCACGCCGGCCACGCAGTCCGAGGCGAACTTGGAGATGATGGCCGCCCACTTCTGCAGGATGGCCTCCACTCCAGGTATGCCGTTGGCCAAAAGCAACTGCCCCACCACCCCGTTGAACAGAAACGCCAGAGGGATGGAGAGCACGCTGCGGAACAGGTTGCCGACCACGGCCGAGCGTGGCAGGCCCCGCAGGATATTATGCCCCGCGATGTATGCACCGTTGACCAGTGCCATGATGGTGTAGAGCAGCAACGGATTCGTGGCCGTGGTGACGCCCATGCCCTTGTCCAGTAACTCCGCTTTGACCAGCCAGTCCAGCAGGGGCACGGAAAAACCGGTGAATAGCAGGGAATCGGAGAAACGGTCCCAACTGACCAGATCCTTCCACTTCAGCAGGCGGGAGCGCCGCAGCCCGCCGCAGCCCAGCACGGACTGGATGATGTTGCGGATTCCGGTGATGGCGAACCAGATGAAAGCGCCAAACCAGGCCAGCACCCACCAGTCCTTGGTCAGATAGAACGAGATGGCGGCAGGCAACAGTCCCATCAAAATCTTCAGCCCGTTCTTCAGCTTGCTGTTCAGATAGGGCCATTGCACACGAGCCCGCCCTTCCTGCACCCGAGTGGCAGGTTTCTCCTTGGGGGGTTGGTTCACCTTGCCCCCCAGGACGTGGAGATTGCCCTTGCCCCCAGGGGGCAGGCTGAATCGGCCCTTGATCCAGCAGCGGGAGGATTCAAAGGCCAACTGGCCACAGCCGGGCAGACGATGCAACAGAGAGCTCAGGCCGCTGATCGATGGCCGGGGGCGGTAGGTCACCTGCTTCATGACGCTCAGGGACAACGGCAGGGGCTCGTAGTGCCCATCCCTGCTCCTGCGGATGCAGCGCCGGGCGTGGGGAGGCAGTGTCTCTGCCGCCACGATGCCCATGCCGTGACGCAAGGTGGAATTGCCCGTGGAATCCGTTCCCGCCCGTGAACGCAGGGGCTTCTTGCGGTACAGACCGTAAAATCCATGCAGGTTTTCGCGCAGCTCGATCAGGCGCGCCAGCTTGTCTTCTTTCTGGGGCGCGTCGCCGCTCTTCAGATCGTCCATGATCCTGTTCAGGAAACGTTTGCAGCGGATGGCATTGGCGGCGTTGAGCACCTCTTGCAATTCAATGGCCTGGCGGTAGATACCGCCGGCACCACTGGCCTGGGCCCTCAGGTTGAAGGTCTCCAGATGCGTCACCGCCGCCTTGCATTCGTCCAGCACAAGGGTGATGTCCGCGATGTCCAGGCCTTCGGGGTCCAGGGTGATCCAGTTGTGGTAGTGGATGCCCCCGAGCATGGTCGCCAGCGAAGCCGGGGTATGGCGCAGCAACTCGGGCGCCTCATCATCCTCGGAGGGCACAAAGGGATTGGGGATGTCGGTGTTGACCTCCGGGGCCAGCCATTTGGCCAGGATCTGCTCCGAGTCCAACCGCTCGCCGGATTTGGTCTCCAGCAATTGGGAAAGATAGTACGCCAACTGATCCACCGAGGCCTGTCCGGCACCGAGGAAGGCTGCAAAGGCCTTGGGGTCGATCTCCGGGGCGTTGGTGCCTTCCTGCCGGGCCAATTCGTGGCGCAGCGTACGGTTGTATTTGTCTACGAGATGCCAGACGTATTGCTGCTGAAAGGTCGAGACCTCCTGACCCTTGCGCATCAGCTCCTGCACCGGCGGGGTCGTCAAAAAGCCCACGAAATCCTCGGCTTCCGTCAGGTCGCGGGGCGTCCAGAGCAGCTTGACGTAGCGACCCATATGCCGCGCGCGTAGCTCAATGCTGATGCGCACGGAAAGGCCCATGATTTCGGCTGCGTTCAGGACTTCCCAGACGACCTTTGTGGGCACGTGGTTGTAGTAGATCAGAGTGACCTTGCGCAGTCCCTTGATCCAGGCGTCCATCACCAGGTGCGAGGGGGTCTTGCGCCCCTTGCTGTAGGCGTCGTGCACATGGTCATCAAAGGCCAGCTGCTTGCTGTCCTCGTGCATCTCGAGCAGGTGATACTTCTCCAACTGAGCGCGAATGAGCAGGGGCTTGCCGGACACGCAACGCCTAAAGTCGTGCGCAAGCTGCAACTGCTTGAGGTTATTGCCTTTGGAGCGGACGAGTTCCTTCATGATCTGCAACAGGACACGCGAGGTGTTGTAGCGCAGAGCACTCTGGGGCGCTGTGAGGATCTCGTCACGCAGCGAGCGCAAGGCCCCCAGACGATCGACGGCCACGCCCGTTTCCAGAGAACCCAGGAGATTGACGACGGCATAGGCCAGCCGCAGGCCGAAGGTGGTGGCCATTTCCTTGATGCCGTTGGGATGGAGATAAGGAGCCAGGAGCCTTTTCTGCCCAGCGTAGACCCCGCGATCGAGAACGTCGTTCACGATGCGCAGCAGTTCGTAATCCTGTTTGTCGAAGAGAAGCAGCCGTCCTGCCAGGTTCTGGGGGGCAGCTTCGTTCTGAAAATCTTCTGACCGGGAATTCATGGGCACCTATCTCGTTGCTACCTGGTTGTAATATTTATGAGAATTATTTCACAAGGAAAACAATGAGTAAAGAGAAAAATCCAAGTGAATACATGGAGAATCACATTGAATGGGAGAGAATCCCTGAGAGGTTTCAGCTTGCCAGTCACCATGCTTTTATCAATAATTACATATAGATGTAGATCAATCGTCTGCCGTCCTGGTGGCTTCTGTCACGTATTCTGCAAATCGTTCAACGATGCCGGGTTGCACTCCTGCACCAAGATGCAGGGTCATGGTCGCATCGGGTAATGCCGGTAAGCCGTCGTTCTCTCCATACACCCGACACCCGGGGCTGAAAATACTTTTAGTCAACGGGGCGACCGCCAATCCCGCTCGTACGGCTGCCAAGACCCCTGCCACCCCTGGGCTTGAATAAGCGATGCGGTACTCCACCCCGGCCAGCTCCAAGGCTTCCAGCGCCCAACGCCGATAAATGCAGCCCTCATGGAAGACGGCCAAAGGCAATGGCTGTTCCTTCCCTATCAACCCCAAATCAGGACCAACCCAACAAAGGGGCATCTTTCCTACCGGCTTGCCCCCGTCCAGCCCATGGGCCGATGTACACAGGCACAGATCAAGATCTCCGTTTGCAAGCCCATCCAAAAGTCGCGGGGTCGTATCACAATGTACATCCACCTGCACCAGAGGGAACGCCCCTGAGAATCCCTTCAGGATCGTCGGCAAATGGTGTGAGGCATAGTCCTCCGGTGTACCAAAACGCACCACTCCGGAGATCTCCGGCGCGCTCAGCAAGGCTGTGGCCTCGTCATAGAGCCGCACGATGCGCCGAGCGTAGCGGTACAGTGTCTCCCCGCAAGGCGTGAGCACAACCCCCCTGGGTCGTCGCTCAAACAGCGTGTGTCCCGTGTCATCCTCAAGTCGCTTAATCTGCATACTTACGGCGGATTGCGTCCTGTTCACCAGCAGTGCCGCGCCCGTAAAGCTTCCTGTATCGGCTACGGCAATAAACGTGTGCAGGAGCTCCGGCGAAAATTTAGGTGCAGTTGATGTATCAATCATGCTTATATCTACCATTAAAAGGATTCGTTAGTCGAATACCTTTGACACGGTCATGATGGGCTGACTCAACAAAGGAGACAGTGATGATCGAAAGCCAAGTGGAATTGAAGCAGAGTATCGCAGACGGATTCCTGCGCTACAAGAAACTGATGCCGGAACTAGCCGCCGCCTATGATGAATTCACCGCAGAAAGCTATAAAGATGGTGCGCTCAAGGCCAAGGACAAGCGACTGATGGCCTTGGTGGCGGCGTTGGTGGCCGGGTGCAGGGCCTGTATCCTCTATCAATTGGATCATGCCCTCGAACTCAAAGCCACACAGGAGGAGGTGCTGGAGGCTTGCGGTGTGGCCATCTCTCTGGGCGGCACAATGGCCGCCGGACAGGTCACTCGCGTCATGCAGTATCTGGAGGAAACCGAAAGACTGGAAAGAGCACCCCACGAATAATCGCTCACGTCAGGGGGCTCTGAAGGTCATTGTCGCAAGGTGTTTGCAGTACGTCCTCCCCAGGTTCAGCTTGTGGAGGGCGTTTTTTTGTAGTGCCTGGGTAGGAAGCAGTGATAATCCAAACACTCATTTTTTGTAAGGTGCAGCAGCTATTGAAGGCTGTTTATCATTTGTGATATAATTTTATCGGGTTTGGGGGCTTGCCTCAGGCCCCACTACCCTCGCAACAGCCCAGTGAACCTGGGTGAAGGGCCACAGGTCGTGCGTGCCCCAATGCATTGAAATACCCGCCTGATTGCTGGTCATCTGGCCGCCGGATGATGCAGCAAGATCCCAGGAGTCCATGACAAAACCTTTGCGATTCATGATCTCGGCCACCACCATTTGCTGCCTGCTCCTGACAGGGGCGCAAGCCATGGCCCAAGGCCGGCGCATCCTGATCATCGAAAGCTATCATCCTGTCTTGGAGTGGACCAGCCTGTGTGAGCAGGGCATCCGCGAAACCCTGGGGAAGCAGTACGATATCCATACGTTCTACATGGACACGAAACGAATCCCGGAAACAGAGTTTGGGTCCCGGGCCGATGCAGCGTGGGACACATATCAAAAACTCCAGCCTGAGCTTGTGATGTTGGGCGATGACAATGCCTTGCGCCTGCTTGGCAGGCGTTTTGCGCAAAGCAAGACCCCGGTGGTGTTCTTCGGGATCAACAACAATCCCCGCAACTATTTCGACACCCTGCCCCCAAATATCACCGGAGTTCTGGAGCGGACGCCACTCATCCCCTGGCTTCGCTACCTCCGGGATATCTTCCCTCAAGCCCGGAAAGCCTTGATTCTGATGGATTCGAGCATGACCTCGGACTCGATCATCAATGTCACTTTCCAGAAACGTACCGAGATTTCAATCAGTGGGATGCTCGTGGAGTACCGGATTATCCCGGGCTGGAACGAATGGATGACCGCCGTCACTCGACAAAAGGGCTTCGACATGATCATCATGCCCACGTTTCATAACGTCAGGATGGAGAATGGCGACTCCGTCGATATCCACACACTCATCGAGTGGACCTCCGCCAACAGCTCCGTTCCTGTGTTCACCAACCAGGACTACACGGTCTCCTCCAGAGGTGCCGCCGGAGCCTACACGTTGAACGCCAAAGCCCATGGTGCTCAGGCCGCGGAGATGGTCTCGGCCATTCTTGGTGAGGGTGTTGCCCCGAGTACGATGATCTTCCAGAAGGACAACGAGGGCCTCTTCATCTTCAATCAGCAGCAACTCAAAAGATTCGGTATCAGCCTCCCCCCGCAGATCATGGAGAAGGCCTCCTGGCAATGACCTTGATCAACCCGTACCTCGCCCAGGCAGATCAAATCCCCTCAGATGATTTGACACACCTTCTTTGCTGATCAGACTTCTTGGGCGATGGGTTTCATCTTGATATCTTCCTCCTGAATCGGCAGAATGGACACAAATATGAGCCTCAAGCAGCTGATCATCCTTTTCCGCCCCTAGCCCTTCATTTAACATAAAAGTACATTTAACGTCTGCATTTTATTTTATGTTTTCCAAAAATGTATATTCCCAGATTATTGTTTGGTCGTCATTTGCTGTTATCAATTTGAAATACATGGTTTTTCGTGCTGTGGCACAACCCTTGTTAAAGGGTTTGTAAGAAAGGGATTGTCAGCGCCTACCCATTGCCCTAATCGGCCCAATGGGCCACAAGCAATAAAACATCAGTTCAAGGAGTAATACCCATGAGTGGATACCAGGCCCGTCAGGATGCCATCAAGGCTGTCACCAGCTATCAGCCGACCCACGCCCCCCTGAACTTCACCGAGACCAGCGCCAGCGAAATCTTTGGTTGCAACGTATTCAGCATGAAGGTCATGGAAGAGCGGCTGCCAAAATCCATCTTCAAATCTGTGAAGAAGACGATTGATAATGGCGAACACCTCGATCCCGCCGTCGCCGACTCCGTGGCTGCCGCCATGCGGGACTGGGCCGTTTCCAAAGGTGCCACCCACTACACCCATGTGTTCTATCCCCTGACCGGTCTGACCGCCGAGAAGCATGACGGCTTCCTGGAGCCCGACGGCAAGGGCAGCGCCATGGCCGAATTCTCCGGCAAACTGCTCATCCAGGGCGAGCCCGACGCCTCCAGCTTCCCCTCCGGCGGCCTGCGGGCCACCTTTGAAGCCCGCGGCTACACCGCCTGGGATGTGACCAACCCGGCCTACATCATCGAGAATCCCAACGGCACCTTCCTGTGTATCCCCACCGCCTTTGTTTCCTGGACCGGTGAGGCCCTGGACAAGAAGACCCCCCTGCTGCGCTCCAACCAGGCCATCAACACCCAGGCCCAGCGCGTGCTCAAGCTGTTCGGCCATGACTCCGGCGAACGGGTCATCTCCTATGCCGGTCCCGAGCAGGAATACTTCCTGGTGGACCGCAACTTCTATTTCGCCCGTCCGGACCTGATGCTCACCGGCCGCACCATGTTTGGTGCCAAGTCCGCCAAGGGCCAGGAGTTCGATGACCATTACTTCGGGGCCATCCCCAACCGCGTCTTGTCCTTCATGTACGAGACGGAGCGCGAGCTTTACAAGCTTGGTGTCCCGGTCAAGACCCGCCACAACGAGGTGGCCCCCGGCCAGTTCGAGATCGCGCCCATTTACGAGCAGGCCAACCTGGCCACCGATCACAACCAGATGATCATGACCATCCTGAAGAAGGTTGCCAAACGCTACGGTATGGCCTGCCTGCTGCATGAGAAGCCCTTTGCGGGCATCAACGGTTCCGGTAAGCACCTGAACTACTCTCTGGGCAACAATACCCTGGGCTCCCTGTTCGATCCCGGCGACACCCCGCACGAGAACATGCAGTTCCTGGTGTTCTGCGCCGCCGCCATCCGCGCCGTCTACAGGCACGGCGATCTGCTGCGCGCCGTTGTCGCCACTGCGGGCAACGACCACCGCCTGGGCGCCAACGAGGCCCCTCCGGCCATCATGTCCATCTACCTTGGTGAACAGCTGGCCGACATCTTCGAACAGATCAAGTGCGGCAAGTGCAGTTCCAGCAAATCCAAGGGAATGCTCACCGTGGGCGTCGACACCCTGCCTCCGCTGCCCATGGACGCCGGTGACCGCAACCGCACCAGCCCCTTTGCCTTCACGGGCAACCGCTTCGAGTTCCGTGCCGTGGGCTCCAACCAGTCCATTGCCGGCCCCCAGGTGGCCCTGAACACCATGATGAGCGAATCCCTGGACTTCATCGCCACCGAACTGGAAGCCAAGACCAAGGGCGATCCCAAGAAACTCAGCGCCGCCGTGCAGGACCTCCTGCATTCCATCATGGTCGAATGCGGTTCCATCATCTTCAACGGCGACGGCTATTCCGACGACTGGCAGAAGGAAGCCAAGAAGCGCGGCCTGCCAAACATGAAGACCTCCGTGGAGGCCCTGCCGATCATCACCAAAAAAGAGGTGGTGGCGATGTTCGATAAGTACAAGGTCCTCTCCCCACGCGAGCTTGAAAGCCGCGAAGAGGTGTACATCGAGCAATACATCAAGGCCCTGATCACCGAGGCCCTGCTCTGCGTCAAGATGGCCAAGACCACCATCCTGCCTGCTGCCCTGCGCTACATGGGCCAGCTGGCTCAGACCTGCGCCAGCATGAAGGCCATCGGCATGGGCTACGAGATGGTCGCCCTGGAAGACGTGACCGCCAAGACTCGCGGCTTGAAGGCCGCCACGGCCGAACTGGAGAAGCTGATGGAAATGAAGCACAAGGACGCCAAGGCCCATGCCGCCTTCATGTGCGACAAGGTCCTGCCTGCCATGCTCAAGATCCGTGCCTTTGCCGACCAACTGGAAGAGGTTGTGGCCGATGACCTGTGGCCCCTGCCCTCCTACCAGGAGATGCTATTCATCAAGTAGCGGGCACCTATGCGCCCTCAGATCAACACAAGGCCCGCCATATGGCGGGCCTTTTTATGGCTTATCGGGTTCGAGAGGGAGAGGACGGCGGTCCTGCTCGTCACATCCCCTGCCGACTGAAGGGGGGACGGCAAAAAGGCCTCATGATCGCATGACGGCCCCGGATCCCCTGCGCCTTTGAAGAATTCATTGGGTTCGCAAGGCTGCTCACGGATTCCGGAAAAACTACGCCTTGCGCGCAACCTTGCGGATATTGTACACGGCACGGCCTTCGGCCAAGACCGTCTCCGGGTCGCCCTCGGCATGGACCAGGACGTGGGCATTGCCCACCCGATTGCCAAGGAGTCTGACATGACCCTCGGCAACCAGATCGCAGTTGATGGCCGGCTTCAGGTAATCCACCCGCATATCGATGGTGGAGATACGATCGCTGATGCCAGAGGCCGCCCAGACAGCAAACCCGCCGCAGGTATCGATAATCGTGGAAATCACCCCACCGTGGATCGCCCCCCGTCTGGTGTCGCCCACCAGGGCGGCGGAGTACGGGATGCCAAGTCTGCACAGCCCCTTTTCCAGGGCAAGAAGCTTGATACCGACATACCTGTTGAAAGGGATTTGATTCTCGATCAGGTCTTTGAACGCATCATAATCAATCATCGCATGGCTCTCGATTCGGTTTTTGTTCAATTGCTGGAAGAAAAGACATTCATCGTGGGAGGAACCGCGGGCAGGCCGTTGAAAAGCAAACTAAGGCCGTCTGACTGAAGGATGCGGGGCAATCTTCAGCCTTGGCGAAACCTGAGTTTTTCGGAAGAGTTGTTTTTTTAAGCAACCGCACGTTTTCCATTAGCCCGCTAAGCGAAGCGGGTTACGTAGCGGTACATGACCCAGAAGTGAGAGAAGGTCCCCAGCATAACGAAGATGTGAAAGATCTCGTGAAACCCGAAACGTCGGGGCCAGGGGTCGGGACGTTTCATGGCGTAGATAATCCCACCAATCGTGTAGAACAACCCGCCGGCCACGAGCCAGGCCAGGGCACCGGTTTGCAGGGTCTTGACCAACGGATAGATACCCACCAGCACCAGCCAGCCCATGAGCAGATAGTTGGCCGTGGACAGCCAGCGCGGGGCGTTCATCCAGAACAACTTGAGCACCAGCCCGATCAGGGCCAGTCCCCAGATCATCCCGAACAGGCTCCAGCCCCAGCCACCCCTGAGAGGAATCAGACAGATGGGCGTGTAGGTCCCCGCAATCATGAAAAAAATCATGATATGGTCCAGCCGGCGCAGCCTGGGCGTGCGTTTCTCGTCATAGGGAATCAGATGGTAGCAGGTGCTGGCCACGTACAGGCCGATCATCGTGGCCCCGAATACGGAAAACGTCGCCAGATGCCACGGCTTGGCCGGGGATGAGGATTCGACCAGCAAGAGGACCAATCCCACAACGGCCAGGAGTGCACCAAGCAGGTGCGTCAGGCCGCTGATCGGGTCACGCAGGCTCTTGTACCAGGACATCATTGATCGTCTTCCTTTGGCAATTCATCCCCGCCAAGGGGCACTGGCCCCGACTGGCTGTCGGCAATTTGAAAACTATTTTTCCCCTTCTTCTTGACCGCATACATCGCCTTGTCGGCCTTTTCAAGGAGATCGTCCACATTCAGGCCATGATCCGGATACAGACTGGCCCCGATGCTGGCGGTCAGATTGCAGCCCTGTCCTGCGCATTGATAGTTGCCGGTCAAGGTCTGCACATAGGCCTGCCCAAGGGTGGAGAGGACCTCGGCTCCCTGGACGTTCCAGAGCAGGACGGCGAACTCGTCGCCTCCGAGTCTGGCTGCCAGATCCGACTGCCGCAGCCGCCAGCGCAGGCGTTCGGAGACCTGGATCAGCAAATCGTCCCCGACCTTATGCCCATGGGCGTCGTTGATTTCCTTGAAGCCATCCAGATCGATGAACAACACCCCGATCTTCTCCCCGGATCGCTTGGCCTGGGCCAGCATATGGCTGCAGGTCTGGCGAAGCTGGCCGCGATTGGGCAACCCTGTAAGGGAATCCGTAGCCGCCCGATGATGGAGCTCCGATTCCGAGGCCTTGCGGTTGCTGATGTCCTTGGCGATGCCCTCGATAAAGTGCAATTCCCCGTCCCCGCCGAAGACGCCGCGCACATGCAGTTCCAGCCAGAACGTGGAGCCGTCGCGATGCAGGCATTGCGCCTGAAACCCGGCCACGGACTGTTCCGCACGCACCCGTTCCAACAACTCAAGTCTGTCCTGGGGACGTTGGTACAACTCTATCCCGATATCGTTGACCTCGCGCATCAGCGCGTCGGCGGAATCGAAGCCAAAGAGCCTGGCCATGGCCGCATTGGCGTTCAAGAACCGGCCATGAGGCGTGGCGGTGAAGATGCCCTCCAGCGCGTTCTCGAAGATCGTGCGGTAGCGTTCTTCGGCGCTTTGCAGGGCCCGTTCCAGCTTTTTGCGTTCGGTGATGTCCCGGGCCACGCCCATCACGCCAAGGACCTCGCCACTGGCGTTGATCAAGGGCGTCTTGACTATCTCAACCAGGACATTGTCCTTGCGGTAGGGACTCTCCATCTCGTAGCGCTGGGGGGCCAAAGTATCCAGAACGGTTTTGTCTCTAGCGACAAACTGTTCCGCCAATCCGGTGGGATAGAGATCAAAATCTGTTTTGCCGATTACGTCATCAGGATGCAGTCCCATGCTGGCGGCATATTTTTCGTTGCAGCCCAGATAAACGCTGTTGATGTCCTTACAATACATATAATCCGACGCCGATTCGAACAAGGCCTTGAGTTGCGTCTGCTGTTCCTCGATCAGCCGTTCCTGGCGTTTCATTTGGGTGATGTCGGTGATGACCCCCAACAACCCTTCCACCCGGCCCTGCTCATCGAGCACGGTCTGCTTGCTGAAGACCACGTCTCGCTGGCCGGAGGCTCCCACCACCACGGCCTCGTAGCGTTGCGTGGCCTGGCCTTTGGCCTGGAACAGCGCCTGGTCCATCTCGTGATACAGATCAGCCTGGTCCGGGGGCGAAATCTCGAAAACCGTCTTGCCAAAAATGGCCTCGGTGGTGGTATCAAGCATGCGCAGGAAAGAGTCATTGACCAGTCGGTACTTTCCGTCCGAGGTTTTGTAGAACAGCGGGTTGGCCATGGCGTCCAGCAGGGCTTGTAAAAAACGCCCCTTGTCCGCCAGGTTTTTCTGAGTCACCCGATAGTCGGTGACGTCGATGACACAACCCTCAATGAATTGTTCTTCGGCATAGAGCTTTGCCGCCATCAGCACATCGCGGCGGGAACCGTCGGCCTGGACAAGCTGCAATTCAACATTCTGCACAAAGCCCTTGGCCAGAAGCTCATCAAGCAAGCGTTGCCTGATTTCCAGGTCGGCATAGACGTCCAGGGGGCGGACAATCTTGAGGAACTCCTGAATAGACTCGACCCCATACAGGGTCGCTGCGGTCTGATTCGCGGCCAGGTATCTGGAGCCGTCCAGGGTGCTGCGGAAGATGCCCACCGGTGCCATATCGAACAGGCCCTGGTATTTGGCCCTGCTCTGACGCATGGCTTCCATGGCCTTGTCGCGCTCCTGCAAGGCCTGTTGCAACAGGATGCTCCGGTAGCGCAGGACTATCAGCAGGACCACCAGGAACAGCACCGACAGGACCAGCAGCCCGATCAGGACATCCCAGAAGGCGTTGGGCAGAATAATCATTCCGTCATAGGCGACGGCTGCCCTACTCAGGAAGGCAGCGCCGACGCCCATCATGATGCCCCACACTCGATTCACGCGCACACTCCCAAAAAATAGAGAAGTCGCCACTCATACGGGGATACTAAGCCATATCGGGCTGTCATGCCAATCCGGAATGCAAACTAATTCATAGATCTTCGGCGGGGGGCGAGAGTTTGAAACGCAGGCGCAACACACCGTCTTCCCAGGAATGCGTGGTCAGGCAGAACGGACCGATTTCAGAGGTGTTGGAGACATGGTCCCCACTGCACGGGCAGGAGTCGTAGTCTCCCACATGCACGATGCGCACCGCCTCCACCGACGGGTCAGGCAATCGGGTCAGATCAAAGCTCTCCCTGGCCTGCTCCAGGGGCATCATCTGCACATGGACGGCCACGCCTGCCGCAAGCACTTCGTTGACACCGAATTCGATTTCACCGGCCTCGGCATCACTGAGGGGGCGGTCGAACCGGTAGTCGCATTTGGATTTTTTGGGATTGATGTGCGCACTGAAACACCGTCCACAGCCCAAAACACGAACCATGGTCTGATTCAGGACATGTTCGGCGGTATGCATTCGTGAATTGTCTGGCCTGGTCATGTCGGTTCTCCAATTTCAACATAAAAGAGCTACAGCGCAGCAGCAGATCAACAACGTTGATACTCTTCCCTGGTGCCCAGGGTGACTTGCGCATCCGTTTTTCATTCCATACAATTCCTGAAAGTCAAAGACCGCGTTTGTAACGGATACAATTTCAGAGAGTTAAAGACCGCGTTTGTAACGGATTCCGGACGGATGCGAACCGTGTCAGGAGCTGGGCTCCGTCAACGTCTGCTGCCAAGGCATTGGGAAGGCCAAGCTTCGCATTGACAGAGGATTGCCGGCAACGCTAGTGCTCAGCGGCGGCGGTTGCCCGAGGGTTGAGACCCTCTCCAGGCATCGACCGGAACATGACACGCCCTTTGCGAGAACCAAATGACTCAAGATCAGACAAAAGAACTGGATTGGTATTCCTGCCTGCAGTGCGGCTGGACATACAAACCCGAACGGGGCTATCCACAGGCAGGACTCCCCAAGGGGACCGATTTCAATACCGTTGGCGATGATTTCAAGTGTCCCAAATGTGGCGCACCCCTTAAAAATTTTGCCCTCAGGGACAAGCCTTTTTGACCTGCCAGGAAGACAACAATGAATGATGTTTCCAGCAAGAAGGTGTTGCACGTCGGCTGCGGGGTCAACAAGCCGGGGCGTCTGCATCCCCTGTTCTCCTCGCCCGAGTGGACCGAGATCCGCCTGGACATCAATCCCCTGGCCCGTCCCGATCTCATCGCCTCCATCATCGACATGCGCATCATTGCCAGCGCGTCCATGGACGCTCTCTATTCGTCCCATAATCTCGAGCATCTCCTGCCCCATGAAGTCGCCAAGGCCCTAGGAGAATTCCGGCGTGTGCTCAAGCCCGACGGCATGGCCCTGGTGGCCGTTCCTGATTTGCAGGCCGTAGCCGCGCTGATCGCCCAGGACAAGCCCGACCAGGTCCTCTACACCTCCCCCCTTGGCCCGGTGACGCCCCTGGACGTGGTCTATGGCCATGCCACGGCCCTAGAGCGCGGCAACCTGTTCATGCAGCACAGGACCGGCTTTACGGCGTCCTCCCTAGACAAGGCCCTGCGCAAGGCCGGATTCGTCAAGACCGAGATTTCACGCGACAGCCAAAACCTGGCCATCTGGGCCAAGGCCTATCTGTCCGCCGAATCGGTCTTGGCCCCCGGCAAGACGACCAGAGGCCCCTTCGGAAACTGATCAGACCAGAATCCAAGCCTTTTCCACACCCCAGCGGGCAAACTCATATTGTCCAATAATATTCAATTTAATCCTATCATAGCAGATATTTGCTGTTGGACAACCGCTCCATGTGCAACGGTTTTATCCACGTCCTTTCGGCGGTCCCTGCAATCCAGCCTTGCGTTTTTTCATTGCCAAGCTATGATGAAATCAATCTTAAAATAGAGTTCAAGTCTGGAGGAAAGAATGAGTAAATGGGAATGTCCGTGCGGCTATGTCTACGACCCCGAGGAAGGCGACATCGAGAACGGTGTCCAGCCCGGCACCCCCTGGGAAGAACTTCCCGAGGACTGGGTCTGCCCCAAATGCGGAGCTGAACAGGACTATTTTGAAGAGCTCAAGTAGAGAATGAAGTGAAGCCGGGGGGGACACCCGGTGCGACCACAGGCCCCGCATGGACTCCGTGCGGGGCCTGTGCCGTTGTGGTCAGCCACTGGTCAACGCCAGTTTTTTGAAGGAATCCCTGCCCGACTTCCGGGTTTGCAGGTCCCTGCACCCGCGGCAGGCGGTTTTGACCTGACCCGCCTGCAGACAAAGGGGCTTCCGCCCTGCCGCTAGATATTCCCGGTCGTTGGGCTTTTTCGGGCCAGGACAAGGGAAAAATACTGCGGGTCGTCGCCGCTTGCGGAACAATCCTGGGCAATGCGTTCCCCGGCCTGCCCGCAATTGGAGATCAGGACCGAATGCTCCAGCATCCCCAAGTCCGCAAGGCTTTGCTGGATGTCGTCGAACTGTTTGTAGGCCTTGAGCACCACCACGCTGTCGGCCACCTGAGCAGCCTTGCGCAAATTCTCTCCACCCCTGGCCCCGGAAACCACTGCCAGGGTTTCCTCGGCTTCGACCAGGATGGTTCCCGACGCGGCCGCGGCCGCGCAGTAGGAGGTGATGCCCGGCACAACCTCCACCGGAGCCTCAGGGTCCAGTTGCCCCAGAGTCCGCCACAAATAGCCGAAGGTACTGTAGGTCATGGGATCGCCCAGGGTCAGGAAGGCCACGTTCAACCCCTGGCGCAGATCGGCCAGGACACGTTTGGCGTTGGCGGTCCAAGCCTCGTTCAGGGCCTCCCGGTCACTGGTCATGGGAAAAGGCAGGGACTGGACGTCCACGCCCTGGCGCAGATGAGGCTTGACGATGCCGTGGGACACCGAATGCGTATTCTTGCTGGAGCGGGCCGCATAGACCCTGTCCACCAGGGACAGGACCTTGACGGCCTTCAGGGTCAACAGGTCCGGGTCGCCCGGGCCGGTGCCCACGCCATAGAGGATTCCGTAGTTCATTGCAGGTCCTTGTTATTGCATATTCTTTCGGGGTGCAGAAAGCTTGCGAGGCGCTCCACGGCCTCCACGGCGCGTGGGCCTGATCTGGAAAACAGCCCCTCATCCACCACCAGCACCCGTCCCTGGGCCACGGCCCTCAACTGCGAATACAGCGGACGGTCCTTCGGCGGCAGCGGGTTGCGATTCATGGGCCCCTGCTGGACGACGTAGACGTCGGGGTCCAGACCTATCAGCCCCTCTTCGCCCAGACGCACGAGCTTGTTCCCGGACTGGACGGCGTTCTCGCCGCCGGCCCTGAGGATGATGTCGTTGACGATGCCCCCCCTGCCCGCGGCCAGCAGGCTTGGGGAGCGCACTTCAAAGAACACACGCGGCCTGCTGTCTGGGCTCCTGTTTGGGCCTTCCAGGCTTTCAGCCACTGCCGCAAGGCGTCCAGAGAGGTTGACCACCAAAGATTGCGCCTGTTCCTCTGCCCCGGCCATCCTGCCCATGGCCAGGATGGCCTCGAACAGCTCCGTGAAGCTTGTGGGATTGAAGACCGCCACGTTCAGGCCGTGCCTGCGCAAGGCATCCACGGTCTGGGCGGACTCCTTGCGCCCGGCCAGTTGGATCACCAGATCCGGGCGCAGGCCGATGATCAGTTCCAGGCTCGGACGCATGTGCGTGCCCACGGATGGCAAGCCTTTCAGGACCGGAAGATCTTCATCGGCCAGGGTCCGAGCCACCAGGCGATCTTCAAGGCCCATGGCCACGAACAACTCGCTGAAGGCCCCGTAGAGACAGATCACGCGCTGCGCTGGGGCTTCCAGGCTGACCACGGTCCCTTGTCCATCCACGACCCGCAGGGGTTCAGCGCTGGCCGGACCCGCCGCGAACAGGAGCAGAAGAAGCACCGGAAGGAGTAAATGCCCCGCCGCCCGGCACAAAATGCGCCTGCGGCGCGCCTGTTCCCGGATGCGGGCCCACCAGGACCCGGGTCCCGAAGATATGACTGAGTGTCTGTTCATCGAATACATCCCGCGTGGGGCCCTGGGCGGCCACACGTCCGTCTTTTAAAAAATAGAGGTGATCGCAGTACAGGGCGGCCAGATTGATGTCGTGCACGGCAACCAGCGCCGAAGTCCCGGACAAGGCCAATTCACGCACCAGATCGAACAGGGCCACTGTCCCGGCCAGGTCCATGCTGGCCGTGGGCTCGTCGAGCAGCAGCGTCTTGGCCTCCTGGGCCAGGGCCCGGGCAAAGAGTACCCGTTGCAGCTCGCCCCCGGAGATCTGATCCACTGGCCGATCCCAGAGGGACTCAATCCCGGCCTGGCGCATGCAGGATCGGGCCAGCTCATGGTCTTCGGCGCTGTCGCTGCTCAGCCAGCCCCGCTGGTGGGCCCAGCGTCCCATGAGCACCACCGAGCAGCAGCGCAGGGCAAAGGTCGTTTCCGCCCGTTGCGGTACGCAGGCGATGCGTCGGGCACGTTCACAGGCCGACATGGCATGTACGTCGGCCCGGTCTTTGCCGTGGGTCACGTGGCCCGCTGCCGGGGGCAGGATACCCGCCAGCGTGGAAATGAGCGTGGTCTTGCCACTGCCATTGGGACCCAGCAGGCCGACGATCTTGCCCGGATGCAGGACCAGCTCCACGTCCCGCAGCACCTGGCGTCCCCCATGGGCGCAGCCCAAGTCCGTGGCGCGAATCATAGTGAGGCCCTCCCGGCCCGACGGCGTAGGAGCAGGCAGAAGAACGGGCCGCCCAAGAGCGCTGTGATCACGCCCACGGGCAATTCCTGCCCTCCGGAGAGGATGATGCGCGCGACCACGTCGGACCAGATGAGCACCACGCCCCCGGCCAGGGCCGAGACCAGCACCAGGGGACGATGCTCCGCACCGATGATCAGGCGCACCAGATGCGGCACCACCAGCCCCACAAAGCCGATGACCCCGGACACGGACACCGCCGCGCCGGTCATCAGACTGGCGGCCAGCAGCAGTTTCAGCCTCGAACGGTCAACGTCCAGGCCGAGCAGCCGCGCCTGGGAATCGCCCATGGACAGCAAATCGATTTCCCTGGCCCAGACCAGGGCAGCCAGACCGCCGAACAACATGTACGGCCAGGCAAAGGCCACGTGCTCCCAGCTCCGCCCCTGAAAGCTGCCCATCACCCAAAAAACAATGCCCGCCACGGCTTCCTCATCCAGAGACTTGAGCAGGGAGATCAGCGCGGACAGAAAGGTGGCCACCACGATGCCCGCCAGGACCACGGTTTCGCGCCGCAAACGGCCCGCCACGCGCCCCAGGGCGATGACTGCCGCCAGGGCCAGGACAGCACCCGCCATGGCGGCCAGGGGCAAGACGCCCATGCCCAGCCAGAGCGGCAATGAGGCCACGCCAAGGAAGATGGCCAGCGAGGCCCCGAAGGCCGCACCCGTGGACACGCCGATGGTGAAGGGGTCGGCCAGAGGGTTTTGCAGAATCCCCTGGAACACGGCCCCCGCAGCGGCCAGCGAGGCCCCGGCCAGCCAGGCCAGACAGGCCCGGGGCAGGCGGATGTCGTTGACCACCAGCCCCATGGCCGGGTCCAGGCTCTGCCCGGCATTGAAGCCGAAAAGAGTGCCCAGGTGCTCGGCGACCTGGGCCGCGGGAATGGACAGGGGGCCGAACAGGCAGCCTGCGAAGACGGACGCCAGGGAGCCCACGGCCAACAGTCCTCCAAGGACCATCAGCCGAGTTTTACGCCGGGATTCCGTTACGCTGAATTGCCTATCCACGCCCCCGATCCTCTCGTTAATCCAGACGCTCGAAGGCGACCTGCAGGTGATCGATCCAGAGACTGGCAAAGGCATCATACTCGGCGGTACCCTTGAGCACACTTTCAACCTTGTAGCCCTTGGCCGTAAGGATGGACGTCCAGGAATCGTCCTCGGGACCGGCCATGTCGTTGCGGGCATGATCGCCAGCCACGCTCATCAGCGGCATCAGCCATATCTTGCGCACCTTGCGACCTTCGAGTTCGGCCAGCACGTCATCCAGGCTGGGGGTCCCTTCCACGGTGCCCACGAAGACCAGAGGGGCGCGCGTGGAGAGATACCATTGCAGGCCGGGGTAATAGATGTTGCCCGGGTGGTGCGTGCCGTGCCCCATGAGCAGCACGACCTCATCGGCCTTGCGTGCAGCAGGAATGGTGGCTTGGATGGCCTTGACCACGGTTTCCATGTCCTGGGGCGAGGTCATCAGGGGGCTGCCGACGCTGATCGTCGCCAGAGAGCGGAAGCCGTTGACCACGCCCAGCAGCTTTTCATGAAACTCCTCACCGGGGATGGTATGCAGGGACTGCACGGCGATGTGCGTGAAGCCCTCTTCCACCATCTTGGCCAGGGCCACGGGCACCGAGTCCGTCATCAGACCCTGTTTGGCGATTTTCTTTCTGATGATGTTCGAGGTGTAGGCCCAGCGCACCGGGACAGCCGGGAAACGCTTGGCGGCCAGTTCACCCAGATGATCAAAGGCCACGCGGGCCTCGGGCTCCGAGGTGCCGAAGGCCACGAGCAGGATGCCCTTCTTGACGGCAGGGGCATCCGAATGCCCGGCAAAAGCGGGAAGAGACGAAAGAACAAGCAGCAACGCCATAAACAGGATGCAAGGCGTGCGGCGGCCATGAACGAGACGCATCGGCTAAAACCTCCAGCGTTCGAACAGGTGGGCGGCCTGTAAAAAGGAATGAAGTGTCCCGGCCCCGGCGGATGGCCGAGAACCAGGTCTGCACCGGACGCGCACCAACGGCGTCAAACCCACCGGGCAAATGCCCTCGTTGCCCAGGCGGCGGGTGCAGGGCTTCATGGCAGGTCTTCTGACTCTTCCGGTTTTCGTCTCCCCTTCCCACCCTGGTGGCGCGTTGCACGCAACCGGGCAGTGGGTGTGTGAGC
Organism: Pseudomonadota bacterium; assembly: GCA_018816865.1. Taxonomy (GTDB): domain Bacteria; phylum Desulfobacterota; class Desulfovibrionia; order Desulfovibrionales; family Desulfovibrionaceae; genus Desulfovibrio_Q. The sequence goes on along the minus strand of JAHIUW010000007.1, from coordinate 140,635 downwards.
GAAAAGCTTCCTCTGCCTGGGCAAAGGCCGGAATCACAGCGGCGGGGCCGCCCCGGATTCTCACCGGGTTCCCTATTACCGTCCTTGGCAGGACGACCATCAAGCGAGTCCGGAAACTATCCCATTCCACGTCCAGTGTCACCACCTTCGTAAGCCCGCTCAAGGCCCCTTCGCTCCACTGTCGAGAGATCCCCTCCCCCCCCCAGAATTTGCCTTGTGGCATGGTCCGGACAAGCGGTGTCTAGACTTTTGCGCTGTCTTGCGGGCAGCGGTTTTATCATCTGGAAAGAGTCAAGACCTTGTCGCTACGCGTTGCGTTGACCCTCATGCTCGATTTTCCCCTTGTCATTCCTGGCAAAAATCGTCCTGGCCCGACCGTTGCAAAGATTTCGTATGGCCCCTGAGGGACAACACTATTCACATTCCGCAAGACAAACTCTAGCGATTGTTGAGAGGATTCAATGCGTTACACCCTGCTGCTTTTGCCCTTGTGCGTGATCCTGCTGACCGGTTTCAGCACCATCGCCGCCGCCCCCGGCCCCGAAGCCGCCATGCAGACTTCCGGCGTCACTTCGATGACGGCCTCTGCCCCCACCCAGACCTCGGGCCAAGCCTCGGCCCAGGGCCTGTCCGGTGATGCCGTAAGGAGTCATTCTGTACGCATGAAGGTGGTGCCCACCACCTATGCCCGGCCTTACAAGCAGAGCAGGCAGTTGAAGCCCGTGGTCGTCGCCCCGAACCAGCGTACGCAGAGGCTGAGTCTGCATCGCCAGGGCATCTCCAGAAATGATCTACGCGCGTCCTTGTCCGTAAAAAATCCCCGCCCCCAGGTCAGCAGATGCGCCATGCGCACGCCACTGTCCCTGGAACGCAGCGTGGCCGACCACAGCAGGGTCGCCAGCCTTGCGGCCCAACGCTTACTGTCGCTGGCCCAACGCGACCTGACCAGTTCTGGCCTTTCGGCGGTGCTCACGGTCTGAGCCCGCTGTTTGACCTTTCTCCATTGCCACGCCTTTGGCTCGTCTTCCGGCCATCGCCTCCCGCGGCGGTTGCTTGCCCTTCTTCGCTCATCCGGGGCCATCGGCTGATGTCCGGCCGCTCTTTTCTTGACTTTGTACCCCATTTGAATAGTCTGGCGTCCCCGTTTCGAAACCGCCACTATTAGTACAAGGACTTGAAAATCCAATGAGTGACTACAAGAAAACCCTGCACCTTCCCGGCACCTCTTTTCCCATGAAGGCCAATCTCGTCCAGCGCGAACCAGAGATGCTCAAGTTCTGGGAAGAGATTGACGCCTACTCCATCATGGTCGCCGCCAACGAAGGCCAGGATCGGTACGTGCTGCACGACGGCCCGCCCTACGCCAATGGGCATATCCACCTCGGCACCACCCTGAACAAGGTCCTCAAGGATATCATCGTCAAGTCCCGGAACATGAGCGGCAAAAAGGCCGAATACGTGCCGGGCTGGGACTGTCACGGCCTGCCCATCGAGCACAAGGTCTCCGCGGAGCTGCGCGAAAAGGGCAAGACCGATCTGCCCGCCCTGACCATCCGCAAGATCTGCCGCAGCTACGCCGAGAAATGGGTGGACGTGCAGCGCGGCGAGTTCAAGCGCCTGGGCGTCATGGGCACTTGGGACGATCCCTATCTGACCATGAAACCCGTGTACGAGGCCGCCACGGCCCGCGAGCTGGGCAAGTTCATGGCCAAGGGCTCCGTGGTGCGCTCCAAGAAGCCCATCTACTGGTGCAACGACTGCGAAACCGCCCTGGCCGAGGCCGAGGTGGAATACGCCGATCACACCTCGCCTTCGATCTATGTGCGCTTTCCCCTGAACGATGCCCGCTTGAAGGATGTCGTGCCCCAGGCCGACCCGACCAAGGCCTTTGTGGTCATCTGGACCACCACCCCCTGGACCCTGCCCTCCAACATGGCCGTGGCCCTGCATCCCGAGTTCGACTACGTCCTGGTGGAGACCGGCGGAGAGCAGTTCCTGCTGGCCGAGGGCCTGCTGGAAGATTGCGCCGGGAAGTTCGGTTGGACCGATTACAACGTCCTGGCCACGGTCAGCGGCGAGAAGTTCGAGGGTCTTGCGGCCACGCACCCCTTCTACGACCGTAAATCCGTGATTGTCCTGGGCGACCACGTGACCCTGGAGTCCGGTACCGGCTGCGTGCACACCGCCCCCGGCCATGGCCGCGAGGACTACGAGATGGCCCTCAAATACGACCTTGAGGTGCTCTCGCCCCTGGACGACCAGGGCCGCTTCCTGTCCAGCGTCGAATTCTTTGCCGGACTGCGCGTGGAAGATGCCAACCCACTGGTCATCGCCAAGCTCGAAGAGCACGGTCGTCTGCTGGCCCAAAAGAAGATTTCCCACTCCTACCCCCACTGCTGGCGTTGCAAGAAGCCCGTCATCTACCGCGCCACCACCCAGTGGTTCATCTCCATGGAGCGCAACGACTTGCGCAAAAAGGCCCTGAAAGCCATCAACAATGATGTGCATTGGATTCCGGCCTGGGGCCGCGAGCGCATTTACAGCATGATCGAATCCCGCCCGGACTGGTGCATCTCGCGTCAGCGCAACTGGGGGGTGCCCATCGTGGCCCTGCTCTGCAAGGGCTGCGACGAGGCCTGGTTCGACAAGGACTGGGTCACGGGCATCGTGGACAAGTTCGAGACCCACGAACGCGGCTGCGACTACTGGTTCGAGGCCTCCATGGAGGATGTCGTGCCCTCTGGCCTGACCTGCCCGCACTGCGGCAGCACCCACTGGGAAAAAGAGGACGACATCCTGGACGTGTGGTTCGACTCGGGCACAAGTTTTGCTGCCGTGGCCGAAAAACGACCCGAGCTGCGTTTCCCCACGGACATGTATCTGGAAGGCTCCGACCAGCACCGCGGCTGGTTCCACTCCTCGCTGCTGGCCAGTGTGGGCACACGCGGCTGCGCACCTTACAAATCCGTGCTGACCCACGGCTATGTGGTGGACGGCGAGGGCAAGAAGATGTCCAAATCCGTCGGCAACGTGGTCGCCCCGCAGGAGATCATCGACAAACATGGCGCGGACATCCTGCGCATGTGGGTCGCCTCCGTGAACTACCAGGACGACGTGCGCATCTCCGACGACATCCTGTCGCGCCTGGTGGACGCCTACCGTCGCATCCGCAACACCCTGCGCTACCTGCTGGGCAACCTGGGCGACTTTGACCCAGCCAAGCACGCCGTGTCCGCCGCCGAGATGCTGCCCCTGGACAGGTACGTCATGACCATGGTGGCCGGCATCCACGATCGCGTACGGCGCGGTTACGATGAATTCGAATTCCACCGTGTCTTTCACGCCCTGCACAACATGTGCGTGACCGAGCTGTCGGCATTCTATCTGGATATCGTCAAGGACCGACTGTACGTCTCGGCCGTGGACTCCCTGGAACGCCGCTCGGCCCAGACCGCCCTGTGGCAGATCCTGATGACGCTCATCTCCGACATCGCCCCGGTGATGACCTTCACCGCCGAGGAGGCCTTCCAGCATCTGCCGGAATCCGTGCGCCCGGACGTGAAGACCGTGTTGGCCATGCGCTTCGCCATGGACCGCACCTACCTCTTGGATGAGCCGACCCGCCACCTGTGGGAGACCGTGTCCCATGTGCGCGACGAGATCAGCCGCGCCATCGAACCCGTGCGCAAGGCCGGGGTCGTGGGGCACAGCCTGAACACGCACATCACCATCTATGTCCGGGACGACTTGCTGGACGATTTGCAGGCCCCGGGTATAGACCTTGAAGAGGTTTGCATCGTCTCCAAGGCTGTTCTGGCTCCCTTGGCCGACGCACCGGCAGACGCTTACGTCAGCGAAGAGGTCGAGGGACTGAAGATCGCCGTGGCCGTCGCCCCGGGCGAGAAATGCGAACGCTGTTGGAAATTCAACGAGCAACTGGGCTCGGATGCTCTGCACCCCAACCTTTGCCCCCGCTGCACCGGCGTGATCCACGCCGAAGGCATCGAGGACTAGGCCCCTGGAGGCTGGAACCCACATGCGCTCGAAATACACCTACCCCCTGGTCCTAGGCGCCATCGTGCTGGCCCTGGACCTGGCAACCAAACTCTGGGTGCTGTCCAGCGGCTTGCGCTACGAGTCCCTGACGGTCATCCCCGGATTTTTCGATCTGGTCTATGTGCTCAACAAGGGCGCGGCCTTCGGATTCCTGGGCGATCAATCCATCGACTGGCAACGGCCATTCTTCATCTGCACCTCGCTCTTGGCCTGTGGGGTCATCGTCTACCTGCTCAAGATCGGCTACGGCAACGAGCCCCTGGCCTCCACAGGGCTGGGGCTGCTGCTCGGCGGTGCCGTGGGCAACCTGATCGACCGCATCCGCATCGGCTATGTGGTCGACTTTCTGGACTTCTCCATTGCCGGATGGCACTGGCCGGCCTTCAATGTGGCCGATATCGGCATCTCCTGCGGCGTCACCATCCTGCTGATCTCGTTCTATATCACCGAGCGGCGTGTCCGGAGATCCGGGAACGACCGCCACGAAAGGGAGGACTCCTGATGGAGATGCTCGCCAACCTGCCCCCCTGGTTCATGGGCGTACTGGCTGTTACTGTGATTTGCATATCCATATCCTTTTGGGCTATTTACCATGCGTATTGGCGGGAGTTTCCCACGATTCAGGAAAAGCTGATCTGGCTGGTTGTGGCCGTATTCATCCCCTTTATCGGAGGCCTGGCCTACCTGATCTGGGGACGCACAAGAGGGAAGGAATCCAAATGAAACGCATCTTGATAGTCTTCATGGCCTGTTTGTCCCTGAGCGCCTGTGTCAAGCCGGACGACGTCCGGACCCTGGACAACCGCGTCTACGAACAGCAGTTGCGCCTCGATGCTCTGGAAGCCAAGGTCGACCAGCAAAGCGAAGTGGACCCGCAAAAGGCCGACACCTGGGCCCAGGTTCAGAGCATGCGTCAGGAGTTGGCTGAGGCCAAAAACGAACTCGCCGCACTGAACCGTCAGATCCAGGTCATGAAATCCGAAAGCGAAGCCGCAGAGGCCGTGGCCGAGGACGTGAAAGACCTGAAGATCGGCTGGCAGCGCCTGAATTCCCAACTGGGTGCCGATGTGGATCTGGCGGCCATCCGCGCCGAACGGATCCCGGACCCCGGCCCGGCAACGCCCGACATCCTTGAGCCCGTGGATGCGGCTTCTGCCGCTGCCCCGGATGCCGAGACGCCCGCCAGCGACGAGGCGGCAGCCTCTGCGGACAATGTCGCCACAACACCGGCACAAACAACCGCGCCGGCACCCCAAGGCACACAGCCCGAAATCGCCATCAATGCGGATGCTGCATCCACCCTCTACAAGAGCGCCCGGGCAGCCTTCGAAGCCAGGGACTATCGCCAGGGCATCGCCCTGTGGGACGAATTTGCATCCTCATTTCCCAATCATCAGCTTGTTCCCAACGCCCTCTTCTGGCAGGGTGAATGTTATTTCCAGATCAAGGAATACGCCCGCGCGGTCTTGAAGTATCAGGTGGTCATCGACAAGCATCAGAAGAGCCCCAAGTACCCCACTTCGCTTCTGAAGCAGGGAATCTCCTTCATGCGTCTGGGACGCGTGAAAGCCGGCAAGCTCCTGCTGAGCGATGTTGCCAAAAAATTCCCCACCACCGCCGAAGGCAAGCGCGCCGAGTCCATCCTGAAACAAACAGACTAAGACGGGCTCCGGACGGGGTCCGGACAGCCGGAGATTCATATGGCCACCACCAGCAAGACCCAGCGCAAGGTCGTCTATCTCAAGTTCCCGCCTGAAAGGTCGGGACGGCCCATCATGTGCAACCTGACCAGGCTCTATGACCTGACCTTCAATATCCTTTCGGCCCATATCCTGCCCCGCGGCGAGGGCCGGATGACCCTTGAGCTGACCGGGACGAGCGACAACTACAAGAAAGGCATCCAGTACCTGAAGGACCAGGGGATCAAGACCGAAAACGTCGCCCAGAAGATCTCGCGCAACGAAGAGGCATGCATCGACTGTGGGCTGTGCACCTCGCTGTGCGCCAGCAAGGCGTTATGCGTAAATCCCGAGTCGCGCAAAGTGGAATTCGACTCTGAAATCTGCACTGCCTGCGGCATGTGCACCCGGGTCTGCCCGGTCAATGCCATGAATGTTGAGCTGGAAAACGGCGATTAGAAACGGGAGGCGGGCATGACGACTCAGGATTATTTGCGGGTACCGACCAGATTGCGGGCCTATGTCCGACTGGCGTCTTCCAAGGATTCCCTGCCCCTTGCCTACGACAACCCCGATCTGAACGTCGGGATCGAGCAACCCGACTTGACCGCCGCAGGCCTGTCCAAGGTCGTGGCCGACTTTCTGCTGGTCGTGGACAACAAGCTGGACACGGTGATCAGCCTGCTCAACCAGAAGCGCCTGGAGGATGAATTCAGCGCCGAACTGGAAGTCATCGAAATCGGTGGCGATGGGTTGCGCCTGGCCGACAAGGGATCCTTCGCCCCCGGTGACGCCCTGGAATTCGCCCTGGTGCTCAACCAGTTTCCACTGCGCATTGCCTCCGCCGTGGGGATCATGGACCGCGATGACACCGCCGAAGGCCATCCCGTGTCCTTCACACGCATCCGCGAGCCCGATCTGGAAGCAGTGGTCAGCTTCGTGTTCCATGAAGAGCGCATGCGCATCCGCGAAACAAGATGGCCCGAATGAATTCTTTTCCGATAGACCATATTTCCTGAAGGGGAATCCATGACTCCAGAAAATCCGAACCTCGACCAAATCGTTCAGGACATCACGGCCAAGGTGGTTGAAGGCCTGGACGCCATCCTGCTGGAAGCCGTGCAGGTCGAGATCTCCAAGGTCCTGTCCAAGTCCCTGTCCAGCGCCCTGAAGGACGGCGAATTCTTCCGCAAGGTCAATGACGACATGCGCGAGGGCCTGGAACAGATCTACAAGGAAATCAAGAAGGCTAAGAAGGACGCGGCCCAGAGCCTGACCCCCGAGGATACCAACAAGCTCATCAGCCAGGCCTCCAATGAATTGGATGCCATCCTCGAAGCCACCGAGGTCGCCACGGTCAAGATCATGGATATCGTGGAGGACCACCAGGAACGGGTGATCAACTCGGGCAACCTGCTTGAGACCTTCCGCACCGGCGGCGCGAGCAAGGACAACGTCAACGAGTTGATCGACCTGAACCAAAAGAACCAGCAAGACCTGATGGCGATCATCACCGCCCTGTCCTTCCAGGACCTGACCGGGCAACGCATCAAGAAGATCGTGACCGCCCTGAAGAAAATCGAGGAGATCGTCTTCAGCGTCTACATGAGCACCGGCTTGAAGGTCCGTGCGCGTGACCAGGAACCGGAGCGTGACGAGAAGGATATCGAGAAGCAGGCCAAGAAGACCTTAAAAGAGCTGTCCAAGGACAAGGTCAAGGGCTCCAAGCTCAAAGGCCCCCAGAAGGACACCTCCCAGGCCGACGTGGACGATCTGTTGGCTCAGCTGGGGCTGTAGGTTCAAGCAGGGCTCACACCACCGTGATCATCACAGGGGCGCTTTCCAGGGGAGGCGCCCCTTTTTCATGCCACAAGGACACTCCCGGTTTGGGCACCGCAATAAAAAGGCCTCCGCGATTAATCACGGAGGCCGACAATATCCACTTGGTCAAAACCGGCTGAGCTTCCTGCATCGCCCAAACACCCTGGCGGGAACTACAGCAGGAACAGACTGGCCAGACCAAGGAACAGGAAGAAGCCCATGGTGTCCGTGACCGTGGTTACGAAGATGGACGAGGCCTGGGCCGGATCTCGGCCTAGTATCTTCAGGATGATGGGGAACATGGCACCCGAGGCATTGCCCACGATCATGTCGAGCCCCAGAGCCACGGCCATGACCCCCGCCAGCAAGGGCTTGCTCGTGAGCAGTAGGACGCCGCCAAAGATCAGGATGCTCATGGCCAGCCCGTTGACCACGCCGATCTTGGTCTCGCGCCACACGGCATACCAGGCGCGTTTGGGATCCCAGCCTTCCATGGCCAACTGACGGATCATCACCGCCAGGGACTGTTGTCCCGCGTTGCCCGCCAGATTGGCGACCATGGGCATCAGCACGGCCAGCACGGTGATTTGGGCGATGGTGCCCTCGTAGTGGTAGACCACCAGCGCCGCAACAATGGAATTGGCGATGTTGACGATCAGCCAGGGCAACCGCAGGGCCACGGAGCGCAGCCACGGGGTGTCCACGGTCTCGTCCTGACCGGCACCCACCATGCCCAGCATGTCCTCGCTGGCCTCTTCGTGGATGATGTCCATGACGTCGTCGTGGGTCACGATGCCCAGCAGACGCCCTTCGAAATCGACGATGGGCAGGGCAAGAAAGTTGTAGTGACGCAGGATGTGGGCCACTTCTTCCTTGTCGGTATCGTGGGTGGCAGTCACCAGTTGCTGGTTCTCCAACATTTCCCGCAGGGGCTTGCGGGGCCGGGCCAGCATCAGGTTGCGCAGGGAGACCACGCCCACCAGCTTGTCTTCGCCGTCTACAATATAAGCGTAATAAGGGATTTCGGATTCTTCGGCAGCGCGACGGATCAGGGTGATGGCCTGGTCGGCGGTGAGATTCTGATCCACCACCGAAATCTCGGTGTTCATGACACCGCCGGCCGTATCCGGATCGAACGTCATCAGTGACTCGATCTCCGCGGCCTCCACACTCTCCACGCGCTTGAGCAGCCGCTGGCGATGCTCATCGTCCAGATCGTCCAGCACGTCCGCCGCATCGTCGGGAGACATCTGCTCCAGGATATCGGCTGCGAGATCCGGCGAAAGGGACCGCATCAAAATAGCGCGGTCGTGCTTCTCCATCTCCGCAAGGACATCCGCGGCATCCTCGAGATCGAGGCCTTTGACGACGATCATCTGGTCAGCCAAAGACATCTCTTCGAGGACGTCGGCTCCATCTGCCGGATGGGCGTGCTCCAACCCGGCCAGATGCGCTTCAGTCCGCTGGATTTCCTGCTCGTTCTGAGCGATAGTTTCGTTCTTCGGCATAGCGTCCTTGGGGTATACCAATTGCCTTGGAAGGTCAAAACCATCCCTGGCTTGACGGCGAAAGGGCTTTGTCGTAGCCCCGGTCACAAAACGGACAAAAGCAACTCATTTCCGGTGTTTCTCATGCACGAGCAGCAAGGCCGTCTGACTATGACACATCTGACATTTGACTGTTTCTTCCAAGACCGCGCACTGGATTGCCTCCGGCGCGCCCTACGGCTTGCCCTCGACGAGGATGGCCAGGACCTTACCAGTAATGCCCTTTTCCCGCCCGATGTCCAGGCCCAGGCGGAAATCGTGGCCAAGGAGCAGACCCTGGTCGTGGGCTTGCCCCTGGTCTCCATGGTCCTGGAGATGGTCGAGGAACAAAGCGCTGAGGGTGTTGTCCTCTTGGTAGATGAAGGGGCCCTGGTGGAACCCGGAACCGTCGTGGCCGTCATCCAAGCCCCGGCACGGGTGATCCTCAAGGCCGAGCGCGTCATCCTGAACGCTATCTGCCACCTTTCTGGAGTCGCCAACCTGACCCGGACCTATGTGCAGCGCCTTGGTAGTGCGCACACCCGCCTGCTGGACACGCGCAAGACACTCCCCGGTCTGCGGCACGCCGAAAAATACGCGGTGTTGCTGGGGGGGGGCAAAAACCATAGGATGGACCTGGAGCAGATGTTGATGCTCAAGGACAATCATATCGACCGCGCCGGAGGCATCACCCCGGCAGTACAGGCCTTACGGGCCGCCTATGCGCCCTGCCCGCCCATCGAGGTGGAATGCCGTACCCCGGACGAGGTCCTCGAGGCGGCCTCGCTGTCCGTCACACGCATCATGCTCGACAACATGCCCGTGCACGAACTGCGGCAGGTCCTGGCCCTGATCCCCCGCGGTATCGAAACCGAAGTCAGTGGCGGCGTGAACCTGGAAACCATTGCGGCAATCGCGGCGGCCGGTCCGGATTTCGTCTCCGTGGGACGCCTGACCCATTCCGCCCCGGCGGCGGACTACAGCATGCGAATCCGCATCGCATAGGACAAGCACATGAGCGAAGCTCACAGTCTAATCATTCAGGATATCAAGGCGAAGATGGGCGGCAGGCTGACCATCATGGGCCATCACTATCAGAACGACCGGGTGATCCGGCACTGCGACCTGCGCGGCGATTCCCTGGAGCTGGCGCGCAAGGTGTCGGGGCTCAAATCCGAGTTCATCGTCTTTTGCGGCGTGACCTTCATGGCCGAAACCGCCGCCATGCTGGCCTCGGACCGGCAAAAAGTGATCCAGCCTTCGCCCGATGCCGGGTGCGTCATGTCGGACATGGCCCCCCGGGCCCTGCTGGACGCGGTGATGCGCAAACTGACGACCAACGGACGGCGCATCATTCCCTTGGCCTACGTGAACACCGCTGCAGCCATCAAAGCTGTGGTTGCGCAGTACGGCGGGTCGGTCTGCACCTCGGCCAATGCCGAAACCATGCTCAAATGGGCCATGGGCCAGGGCGACGGGGTGTTGTTCCTGCCGGATGCCAATCTGGGCATGAACACCGCCAACCGCTTGGGCATTCCCGAGTCCAAATGGGCCCGCCTGGACATTTCCGGGATGGCCAAGAACGTGGACTCCAACGCTCTGAAGGACAAGAATCTACTGCTCTGGCCTGGCCTGTGCGTGGTCCACAAACGTTTCAAGCCCGAACAGATTGATGAAATTCGTCAGCGCGACCCGGACGCCCTGGTGGTGGTCCATCCCGAATGCCATCCCAACGTGGTGAACAAAGCGGATGCCGCCGGCTCCACATCGTTGATCATCAACTACGTGGCTCAGGCCCCCAGAGAGGCCGCCATCTACATCGGCACGGAGATCAGCCTCGTGGAACGCCTGGCCAAGGAATACCGCAACGAAAAGCTCGTGCGCCCTCTTTTCCCCAGCCTCTGCCAGAACATGGCCAAGACCACAGAGGAACTCCTGGCAGCCACCCTGCAGGACCTGGAAGGGGCCGAGGCCGTGACCGTGCCCAAGGACGTTGCCCGCATGGCCACCGTGGCCATCGAACGCATGCTTGATATTTGCAGCTGAAACAAGGGGCCCCATGGACAGCTATCGCTTGAAGACACAGGTTCTGGTCATCGGCACGGGCATTGCGGGCAGCACCGCAGCACTGACCCTGGCCGATTCCGGCCTGGAAGTGACCCTCATCACCGCTGACGACAAACCCGACGGCGGCAATACGGCCCTGGCCCAGGGGGGGATCGTCTTCAAGGCCGTGGACGAGGACCCGCGCGACCTGGAACAGGATATCCTGACAGCGGGCTGGAAGCAGAACAACACTCGGGCGGTGCGCTACCTGGCCAGACGAGGCCCGTCGGCGGTGCAGGAGTTGCTTCTGGACAGCCTGGGGGTGGAGTTCGCCAGGAACACGGACGGCAGCTTTGATCTGATCCGCGAGGGAGGCCACGGCAAGGAGCGCATCCTGCACTGCGCCGACTACACAGGCCGGGTCATCATGGACAAACTGATGGCCGCCGTGCAGGCCCATCCGGGGATCACCCTGCTCACCCGCCGCACAGCCGTGGACCTGTTGACCAGCCATCACCATGCCACCAGCCTGGAGTTCAAGTATCAGCTCACCAACCAGTGCTGCGGGGCCTACATCTACAACCAGGAACAGGGTCAGGTGGAGACCGTGCTGGCGGATTACACCCTGCTGGCCACGGGTGGCATTGGCCAGATCTATCTGCACACCACCAACACCTCGTCCAGCATCGGCTCGGGCATGGTCATGGCCGCGCGCGCCAAGGCCAAGACCGTGAACGCCGAATACGTGCAGTTTCACCCCACGTCCTTGTTTCACCGCGCCCCGCGCAAGTTCCTGGTGTCCGAGGCCGTTCGCGGTGCGGGCGCCAAGCTGGTCAACTCCAAGGGCGAGGCCTTCATGCAGCGCTACGATTCCCGGGCCGACATGGCCCCGCGCGACATCGTCTCCCGCGCCATCCAGGAGGAGATGCTCCACCTGGGCGACGACTGCGTGTTTCTCGATGCCGCCAACCACGTCTCCCGCGACCTGGTGGAGAGCTTCCCGACCATCCACGCCAAATGCCGCGAGATCGGCGTGGACATGCTTTGCCAACCCATCCCCGTGGTGCCCGCCGCCCATTATTTCTGCGGCGGCATCCTGACCGACGTCAACGGACGCACCACCCTGTCGAGGCTCTATGCCGGAGGCGAATGCTCCTGCACCGGTGTGCATGGGGCCAACCGCCTGGCCAGCACCTCCCTGCTGGAAGGTCTGCTCTGGGGCATTTCGGCGGGCAAGGACATCGCCGGGCGTTACAGCAAGAAGACAACCCTCTCACGCCGCCTGACGGATGCCATGCCCGACTGGGTCAACCCCGGCAACGTGCAGAACGAAGACCCGGCGCTCCTCGCCCAGGACTGGGCCACCCTGCGGCACACCATGTGGAACTATGTAGGCATCACCCGCACCGACGCCCGGCTGCGTCGGGCCTTTGATGACATGCGCAGCCTCTACCGACACTTGCAGGATTTCTATAAATCCACCCCCATGTCCAAGGAACTCATCGACCTCTTCCACGGGGCCTATGCAGCTTACATCGTGACCCTGGCCGCCCTGCGCAACGACGAAAGCAAGGGCTGCCACTACAGAATCCAGCAATAACTCCAAGAGTTGACCCCTTGATTCCACCAGCGGCGCTCATGGCGCCGCTTTTTGTCGTCCTCATTCTGTACATCACAACACCCTGTGCCCTTCACTTCCCGCTGTCCTTCGCCTCCCAGGACATGGTATCATCCCTCTCACTTGCCAACCAAGGAGACTAATCATGAAACGAGGAATCATTACTCTGGCCTTCATTGTCCTTGCAGGCTGCTGGGGAGTTGTCTTCTCGCAGACGTCCATGGCCCGAGGGCTTCCCGCAGGAGCCTATCTTGTCGCGGAAGAAAGGGTGCAAGACGAGCAGATCAAGATTCGCCAGGAAGAGACCCAACGCCAGCGGGAGCAGCAAAAGCAGGAGTCGGAAGCCCTGCGGGAGCAGCAAAAACAAGAGACGGAAGCCCTGCGTGAACGGCAAAAGCAGGAGCTGGAAGCCCTGCGCGAGCAACACAAGCAGACAATGGAAGCCCTGCGCGAGCAGCACAAGAAAATGATGGGAACCGTGCACCAAGAGCAAAAGCAGGAAATGGATGCCCAACGTGAGCAGCGCATGGAAGAGAAGCAAGGTGCCAAGGCCATGAAAAAGCAGGAACGGCAAAAAGCCAAGCAGAACAGCAAGGCCGGGAACACAGCTGCTGAATAGTTCGCAGTCAGATGCCGGGAGATGAGCCCCCCCGTACTCCGCAGATAAAAAGATCCCGGCCCCTTGAAAAGGGGCCGGGGAGGGTTCGCAGGGTTCCTCGGGGGGGACGAGGAACCCCTTGAGGGGGCATATGGACGAGGAGGTGTCCTGTCGAAGGGGTTTGCGTCGCCTTCGTTACAAGACCTATTACAAGCGCCGTGCCAAAGCCTATCCTGCTGATATCTATAGTAAACGCATACGTTCCCGTTTAAAACGAGCAGCTATTGTGCATTTTAGTGCACTTTTGTGTGCAGGTCCGGGCAACGAAATTTGCACATGCTGCACATGACCCCAAAAAAAGAACCCAGGTTCATTGAACCGGGGTTCTTATCCACAATATTCTCGAAGAATCATTCAGTATTCTTGAACAAGGCGATGATCTTCCATTGCCCTTCACAGTCACGCAACAGATACCAGAAGCGCTGCTTGCCATCCTCGCGCAGCACTTCCTGCACAATCTCCTGATCCTCGGCGATAATGACCACTGAAGTCACGTCATAGACGGACATGCGCTCGCCAGTGAACACTGTGGGCCGGACCGAGACGATCCGCTGCTCCGTCCAGGTGCCGAGTCGTCCGAAAAAAGCCTTACGTTGGGACAACGGCCAGGAGGACGGGAAGCAGCGCGCAGCATCCTCGGCCGTCTCAGCCATGGTATAGGCCTTGACCACAGCCTCGGGGCTTGAAAACTGCCAACTGTTGATCACCTCGCGCCAGGAACAGCCCGAGGAACTCAGGCTGGCGCACAAGGCTACCAGGATCAGCATCTGCCGGAATAACGTATTGAGTGTCGTCTGCATGGCGCTGTCATAGCCCATCACGGCCAGGCACTCAACAGCCCGTTTCTTCCCGCCAACAGACTGAAAACGCCCGGCCCCGCAGAGCGGAACCGGGCGTTGATGATCAGTGTCATGCCAAGGTGCTAGGCCACTGCGGGGGCTTCATCCTTGTCTTCCTCAACACGGCTGGGACCGAAACCAAGGAGGATCGGGCTGGCCACGAAGATGGAAGAGTAGGTCCCCACCACAATGCCGATGAGCAGAGCAAAGGCAAAGTCGTGGATCACGCCGCCGCCGAAGAGGAACAGCGCCAGCACCACCAGCAGGGTTGTGCCGGAAGTGAGCAGCGTCCGGGACAGGGTCTGGTTCACGGAGATATTGATGATCTCCTTGAAACTCGGACGTTTCTTGCCATGCAGATTCTCACGGATACGGTCAAAGACGATGATCGTGTCGTTCAGTGAATAACCAATGATGGTCAACAGCGCCGCCACGATGGTCAGGTCGAACTCCTTGCCCAAGAGCGAGAAGACTCCAATGGTGATCATCACGTCATGGATCAGGGCCACCACCGCCCCCAGGGCGTAGTTCAGGCGTAGATACCAGCACAGCCCCAGGGTGATGCCCAGAGCCGCGAAGATCAACACGCTCATGGGCACGGCGGCCAGGCCCAGCAGGTACACACCCGTGGACAGACCGGCAGCCATGATGCCCGCGGTGAACCAGCGGGCTTCGAACCGGCCGGAGATGTAGATGGCGATGAGCAGCACTGCGAAGAACATGGCCTCCAGGGCCTTTTCACGCAGGTCCGCACCCACCTTGGGGCCGACCATTTCCTGGCGCTGAATCTCGAACTTGCCTTCGGGCACCTGTTCCAGGGCCGTCTGCAGCTTGCCCCGGACCATCTCGGTGGTCAGGCCCGTCTCGGAGATGCGGATCAGGAACTCGTTGTCCTCATCCATGCCCAGACGCTGAACCACAACACCATCCAGGCCGGAGCCGGACATAGCAGTCTTCAGGGAATCAAGTTCCACATTGTGGTCAGCCTTGACCTGCACGGTGATACCGCCGGCAAAGTCCACTCCGTATTTGGGACCGCCCTGGACGATCAGGGAACCGAGTCCTATCAGGATCACCAGGGAGGACACGACGAATGCCAGCTTGCGGCGGCCGATGAAGTCGACCTTGGTGTCTGGCCGGATGATGGTCAGGCCGGAGACGGGCTTCTTGATGCCGGGGAACAGGTCGAACAGGATACGCGACACGAAGATGGCCGTGAACATCGAAGCCAGGATGCCCAGGGTCAGGGTCACGGCAAATCCGCGGATGGGTCCGGTGCCAAACTGATACAGGATGATGGCCGCGATGATGGTGGTCACGTTGGCATCCATGATGGTCAGCGTGGCGCGGCCATAGCCCTCGGCGATGGCCTGCCCGCGTGACAAACCTCGGCGCAGTTCCTCGCGGATGCGTTCGAAGATGATCACGTTGGCATCAACCGCCATGCCGATGGTCAGGATGATACCAGCAATGCCTGGCAGAGTCAGAGTGGCCCCGAAGGCAGCCAGACCCGCCATGATCAACACGATGTTCAAAAGCAGCACGAGGTTGGCCACGATGCCGCCGAAGCCGTAATACAGGGCCATGAACACCAGCACCAGGGCAAAGCCGATCAACGTGGACTTGATGCCCTTGTCGATGGATTCCTGTCCCAGGGAAGGTCCGACACTGCGTTCCTCAAGGATATTTACTGGAGCAGGCAGCGAGCCGGAACGCAGGGTCACGGCCAGGTCGTGAGCCTCTTCGGTGCTGAAGTTGCCTTCGATCTGGGCGCTGCCGCCAACGATCTTGGCCCGGATGACCGGGGCCGAATAGACCTCGCCGTCCAGCACGATGGCCAGGCGGCGGCCTTCATTTTCGCCGGTGATACGGGCGAACTTGCGACCGCCTGCGGCGTTGAAGGTCATGGTCACATAGGCCTGACCAAACTGATTGAAATTGGTGCCCGCATTGGCGATGTACTCGCCGGACAGCAAGGCTTCCTTGTAGACCACGATGGATTCAGTGCGATAGGTGCCATCGGCCTTGAGGATCTTATGCGGCAGGACCTCACGGCCCTTGATCCGGGCCTGGGCGGGGGTGACGGCGTCGTCCACCAGCTTGAACTCCAGATGCGCGGTGCGTCCGATGAGTTCAATGGCACGCTGCGGGTCATCCAGACCGGGCAACTGCACCTGGATGCGAGAGCCCTGCTGCTTGCGGATGTCGGGCTCGGCCACACCGAACTGGTCGATGCGGTTGCGCATGGTCTTCACGGCCTGGTCGACGGTCAGGCGCTCGACGTTCTTGCGGTAATCCGGCGACATGGCGAGCACGTAGCGGATCGTACCGTCTGACTGGGCCTCGGTCAGGCCGATGCTCAGGGAACTGCCATAATGCTCGTTCAGGTAGGCCTCAAAACCTTCCTGCATCTCCTGGCGGACCACGAAAAGCTGGAGCTTCTCACCCGGAAGCACGGCAGCCTTAGTGACCACGATCTTCTCTTCCAGGGTTCCGGCCTTGATATCCTGGCCCATCTGGCCCAGGGAATATTCAACGGCCTTGGGTACGTCCACCTCGAGGGTCAGGTGCACGCCGCCCTTCAGGTCCAGACCGAGATTGATCTCGTCGTCGGGCAGGACCGTCCGCAGTGCTGAATCCTTGTCCACAAAGGACGGCAGGGCCCAGGCAAGGCCCAAAAGGGCCACGACAAGGGCCAAAACGATGCGGTAACGCAGAGTGCCTTTCATTGGTTCTCCTCAGATCCGGTCACGATTGGCGACGCAGGGCGTTGCCCCACGCAGACGATGCCAAAAAGCACAGGATGAATACGCCTTATGAAAAACGAAGGCAAGCGACCTCGCCTACGCCTGAGCGCGGCTGGGCGGGCTTGCCTTCGCCGGAACCGCGCAGTGAACTGCGCGGGGCGGTTTTAATTACTTGTCGCCTTTGCCGGGCTTGGCACTCTTGGGAGCGCGCTCGGCCAGACCGGAAACGAAGCTGCGGTTGACCTCGACAATCAGGCCGTTGCCCAGGTCCACGGAAATGACATCGCCGTCGATGCCTTCGATGCGACCATACATGCCACCGCCGGTGAGGACCTTATCACCCTTCTTCAGAGCGCCGAGCATCTCCCTGTGCGCCTTGGCCTTCTTCTGCTGGGGACGAATGAGCAGGAAGTAGAAGATGACGAACATCAGGACCAGGGGCATCATGGACATCAAGGGATTGCCGGCTTCGGCACCAGCGCCGCCCTGGGCGCCCATGGCGTAGGCTACGTCTGCAAAAAACATTGGGCCTCCTAAGGGATTACATTGAAGGGCCGCCCCGATGGGCGGTATCATTTCCTTATTATAAAACCCGGCCGGAACCGACCGGAACACGGTAAAACACCGCATCGAGTCCTGTTAAATCGTCCTCACTCTTTCGTCAACTCAAATCCCCTGCATAAGGTTGTCTTCTACCCTCTCTGCCATCCTTAAAAAGACACTCCAAGTTGGCGTTTTTTGGCACTTTATACAGCAATGAAAATTTTTACTTTTCATATTTGTAAAAAAATAGGTAGTCTCACCCCCTAGACGAAAACAATCTATTACTATAAAAAGATTTCCCCATTTACCGTAGCCCTTGCTGGCCGTGCTTTTTCGCGCTGTAGCCGGGCCACTGGGCAAAGAGGGTGATGCAGACCCCCAGTTCTCACCGCCCCTTTCGAGCTGATGACCACGCCGCCACATGCGGTGACGCACGACAACCACTTGCAGCAGGGAGATAGACAACGATGTGCCGATTGTTCGCGCTCACCAGCTCTGACCCCGTCTCACCCATGCGGGCCATCAGGGCACTCGATGTCATGAGGGAAGGCCATGACGGTTCCGGAGTGGGACTGTTCCTGACCGGACTGGGCGGCCCCTTCGGAGAGCTTTCCGGATGCCCCATCCTGTCAGGCATTTTTACCAAAAACGGTGAAAAGCGTCTGATGGCCTATATGTCCGAGCGCGGTTTCAAGCTTCGCCACCGCCTGTCCTGGAATCTGGACGAGATCCCGCCCGCCGGGACGCCCCAGCGCGACATCTACATGGTGGCCGCCTACAATATTCCCGAGGACTGGAAACGCCTGTCCCAGGACGAGGTCGAGCTGTTGACCATGCAGACCCGTGTGGCGATCAAGCACATGGGACTGGAAGACGAAGACATGACCGTGTTCAGCTTCTGGCCCGACGTGATCATGATCAAGGAGATCGGCGACCCGATGCTTGTGGGGCAATACCTCCAGGTTGATCGCCACGAACTGCGCGCGCGCCAGATCCTGGCCCAGGGCAGACAAAACACCAACTACGCCATCAATCTCTATGCCTGCCACCCGTTCTTCATCCAGGGCCTGTGCACCATGACCAACGGCGAGAACACCGCATTCGTGCCCATCAAGGAATACCTGATGGGCCTGGGCATTCCCGGATACGAGGGCTACCATTCCGATTCCGAGGTGTTCACCCATATCCTTCATTATACGATCCGCCGCCTGGGGCTGCCCCTCGAGGCCTACAAGCACGTCATCACCCCGTTGACCAACGAGGAGATGATCGGTCACGAGAACGCCCCCTTCCTGGCCAACCTGAAGACCATCTGCCGCAAGATGATCATCGATGGCCCCAACTGCGTCATCGGCTGCCTGCCGGACAGAACCATGTTCATGGCTCAGGACCGCAAAAAGCTGCGCCCCGGTGTGGTTGGCGGCAGGAAAGGCATGTACGCGTTCTCTTCGGAGATCTGTGGCCTGGACGCCGCCATTCCGGACCGTGACAAGACCGCCGATTTTCAGCCCATGCATTTGGACACCGCCATCGTCACCCCTGACTGTCAGGAGCTCAAGATATGCCGTCAAACACAGCCATTACCCCAAACACGCTAAGCATCAAGGATCTGCCCTGGCAGATCAGCTGGGCCAAGGACAAGTGCACCCTGTGTGGCTCCTGCACCACCGTCTGTCCCGTGCAGGCCATTGAACTGGGCGTGCATAGAAAGCGTGAAATCAAGGTCAGGCTGGGCCTCACGACCCAGTCCGAGAACGATTATTCCATCTATCACGGCATCCGTCAGAAGACCGATCCGGCCTATTCCTGCATCGGCTGCGCCATGTGCACCCAGGTCTGTCCCAACGACGCCATCATGCCCATGCACAGCGACGAGCAGTCCAAGCTCGTGATGCACAACAACCGGGGCGGCGCAGCGCGCACCCGGGGCGGACGCCGCAACGATACAAACAGCCTGCTGGACCAGATCAAGTTCGTGCGCATCTCCATGCTCACGGACCCCGCCCTGGACGCCGGACGCCACGAATTCAGCCTGAACACCCTGCTGGGCCGCATCCTGCCTCCCGAAGAAGGTCTGAAGACCTTCAACGAACAGGGCTGGATGCCCCCGGTGCGCGAGATCTACCCGCTGATGATCGGCGGGATGAGCTTCGGCGCACTGTCGCCCAACATGTGGGAAGGCCTGCAGATGGGCGTGGCCTACCTCAACGAGGAGCTGCACATGCCGGTGCGCATGTGCACCGGTGAGGGCGGCTGCCCGCCGCGCCTCTTGCGATCCCGCTTCCTGCAATACGTCATCCTGCAGGTTGCCTCGGGCTATTTCGGCTGGGACGAGATCATCCACGCCATCCCCGAGATGAAGGTCGATCCCTGCGCCGTGGAGATCAAGTACGGTCAGGGCGCCAAGCCCGGCGACGGCGGCCTCTTGATGTGGCACAAGGTGAACAAGCTCATCGCCGCCATCCGCGGCGTGCCCACGGGCGTGTCCCTGCCTTCGCCCCCGACGCACCAGACCAAGTACTCCATCGAGGAGGCCGTGGCCAAAATGATCCAGTCCATGTCCATGGCCTGGGGCTTCCGCGTACCGGTCTACCCCAAGATCAGCGCCACCACGACCTCGCTGGCCGTGCTGAACAACCTGGCCCGCAACAGCTACGCGGCCGGGCTGGCCATCGACGGCGAGGACGGCGGCACGGGCGCGGCCTACAACGTCTCCATGAACCACATGGGTCATCCCATCGCGTCCAGCATCCGTGACTGCTACCTGAACCTGTGCAAGCTCGGGAAGCAGAACGAGCTGCCCATCATCGCCGGCGGCGGCATCGGCAAGAACGGCAACCTCGCCGCCAACGCCGCAGCCCTGATCATGATGGGCGCGTCCGCGGTCCAGGTCGGCAAGTACCTCATGCAGGCCGCCGCGGGTTGCGTGGGCAGCGAAGGCGACCGTTGCAACGTCTGCAACATCGGTGTCTGTCCCAAGGGCATCACCAGCCAGGACCCGCGCCTCTACCGCCGCCTGGACCCCGAGAAGGTGGCCGAGCGTGTGGTGGATGTGTTCACGTCCTTCGACGCCGAGATGCGCAAGATCCTTGCGCCGCTGGGGCGGTCCACCGCCCTGCCCATCGGCATGTCCGACGCCCTGGGCATCTCGGACAAGGCCGCTGCCGACCGATTGCAGATCCGCTACTGCGTGTAAGGGAGAAGACGAATCATGCCTAAGAGCAACACAGTCAAGATAAGCGGACAGGAGAACGGGGAACGCATCGAGTCCCGTATCCTGGAAGAACGCATCCAACAGGCAGCCAGGGACGGGGCCACCACCATCAAGGTGGAGGCCTGCGGCCAGCACGGCATCGGTGGCCGCCTGTGGAGCAGCATGGAAACCCCCATCCTGGTGAAGGTCCAGGGTTCCCCCGGCCAGCGCCTGGGGTCCATGGGCCTTCCCGGCACGACCATCGAACTGGACGGCCCCGGTTCCGACGACATCGGCTGGCTGAACACCGGCGCGGAAATCGTGGTGCGCGGCAACGCGTCCAACGGCATCTGCAACGCCATGGCCCAGGGCAAGGTCTGTATCGGCGGGCACATCGGCTCGCGCGGCATGACCATGACCAAGAAGAACCCCCGCCTGACGCCACCCGAACTGTGGGTGCTGGACGACGTGGGCGACTACTTCGCCGAGTTCATGGCGGGCGGCGTGGCCGTGATCTGCGGCCTGAACCCCGTCAAACCCGACAACATCCTCGGCTACCGGCCCTGCGTGGGCATGGTGGGCGGCAAGATCTTCTTCCGCGGGCCACACATGGGCTTTTCCATGTCCGACGCCAAATTGGCGGAGATCAGCGACGAGGACTGGGCCTGGCTGAGCGAGAACCTGAAGACCTTCCTGACCAAGGTCGGCAAATCCAAGGAACTGAAAAAGCTCAATAATCGCGCTGAATGGCAGCTGATCACCGCCCGCAGCCCCCTGGATCGCGTCTCCAGCAAACGCCGCACCATGGCCGAATTCCGCGGCCAGGTCTGGGACGCCGAACTGGGCAGGGGTGGCCTGATCGGCGATCTGACCAGCCTGGACCGTTCCCCGATCCCGCTGATCACCACCGGCGAACTGCGCCGCCATGTCCCGGTCTGGGAAAACCGCAAGTACGCAGCCCCCTGTCAGGACGCCTGTCCCTCGGGCATCCCGGTGCGCGAACGCTGGGGCCTGATCCGCGCAGGCGAACTGAACAAGGCCGTTGATCTGGCCCTGCGCTACACGCCTTTTCCGGCCACGGTCTGCGGGCATCTCTGCCCCAACCTGTGCATGACCAACTGCACCCGTTCCACCCAGAAGATGGCCCCCGTGGACGCCAAGGGGCTGGGCAAGGCCGGTATCGAGGCCAAGACCCCCGAGCTGCCCGCCCTCTCCGGCCACAAGATCGCCGTCATCGGCGGCGGACCGGCGGGTATCTCCGTGGCGTGGCAGTTGCGGCTGTTGGGCCACGAAGCCACCGTGTTCGACCGCGAGCAGGAGCTGGGCGGCAAGATCACTTCCCAGATCCCTGCGGGCCGTATCCCCATGGATATCCTGAAGGCCGAGCTTGCACGCGTGCGCCAGGTGCTGCCCCACGTACAGCTGGAGCGTGACCTGACCCAGGCCGATTTCGAAAAGCTCAAGGAAGACTTCGAGTTCGTGGTGCTGGCCACCGGTTCCCAGAAGCCGCGTATCATTCCCATGCCCGGCAAGGAACGTCTGATCACCGCCGGTGATTTCCTGCGCACGGCCAAGAACGGCACGGCCAAGCCCGGCAAGCGCATCGTGATCATCGGAGCGGGCAACGTGGGCTGCGACGTGGCCTCCGAGGCCGGACGCCTGGGAGCCGAGGACATCACCCTGCTGGACGTGCAGGAGCCCGCCAGCTTCGGCAAGGAACGCGAGGAGGCCGAGAAATACGGCGCCACGTTCCGCTGGCCCTGCTTCTCCAAGGAAGTGACCAAGGAAGGCCTGGTGCTGAACACCGGCGAGCTGATCCCGGCGGACACCGTGGTCATTTCCATCGGCGACATGCCCGACCTGGACTTCCTGCCCGAGACCATCGACACGGACAAGGGCTATGTCTCCGTCAACGAGGCCTTCCAGACCACCGACCCGCGGGTCTTCGCCATCGGCGATGTGATCCGGCTGGGCCTGTTGACCCAGGCCATCGGCGATGGCCGCCGCGCCGCCGTGGTCATGGACGGCATCCTCAGTGGTGCGCGCCCCCTGGGCGACACCGCCGAGATGACCGCCGACCTGCGCGCCCGCCTGGAGTACGTGAATGACGAGGGCAAGCTCTCGGAAATGATCGACTATTCCCGCATGAAGCTGGAATACTTCGATCCCCGCAAGGACAGCTTTGGCTCGGTGCAGGAATGCGCCAGCGAATGCTCCAGCTGCGGCGCCTGCCGGGACTGTGGGCTGTGCGTCACCGTCTGTCCCCAAGGCGCCATCAGCCGCCAGGAAAAGGGGGACGACTTCGAGATGGTCTCCGATCCTGACAAGTGCATCGGCTGCGGATTCTGCGCCGACGCCTGCCCCTGCGGTATCTGGAGCCTGATCAAGAATACGCCCATGGGCTAGGCCCCAGAGCCTGAAAACACCACTGCAAAGGCGGTTGCTCCATACGGGCAACCGCCTTTTTTCTGGCCTGCGAGACCTTTTCGATCCCAAACCGCGCTTGCCTCGTCGAATGCATGGTGCAGCGTAGCGCAGAAGGTGCTATGTAAGCTGACAGGCTATACGATTTCCCTTGTCATGGTTTGTTATTTTTGGGCATAGATAGAGCTGAATGCTTTCGCGCCGCAGAATGGACGCGCCCCCAACCCCGAACAGGCAGGATCGATCATGAGCAATCAACGGCTGTACAAAACGATCTATACGATCGCCAGTGTCATCAATTCGAGTCTAAACCCCAAGAAGGTGCTGTCCAGCATTGCCGAGCAGGTCACCGGGGCCATGGACGCCAAGGGCTGCTTCATCCGCTTGCTGGATGCCACGGGCGAAATACTTTTGCCCGACGCCTCCTACGGGCTGAGCAAGCGCTACGCCCAGAAAGGCCCGGTCAATGTCGCCAAGAGCCTCCTGGACCAGGACGTGCTCCGCGGCGAAGCCGTTTTCATCCCCGACGTACGCACGGACAAACGCTTCCAGTACGGGGCCGAGGCCGCCGAGGAAGGACTGGTCTCCCTGGTGGTAGTGCCCCTCACGGCGCGTGGCGCCAAGGTCATCGGCGTGCTCAGGGTCTATTCCGGCAAGCCGCGCGAGTTCGACGCCGAAGAGAAAGAATTTTTGGCCTGCATCGCCAACCTCTCCGGCATCGCCCTGGAAAACGCCCGGATGTTCCATGCCCTGAAACGGGCGTCCGAACTGGCCGAGGCATACAATTACCAGACCTTTGAAGACTAGCGCCCATCCGCGGAGGACCTCATGAAAAAAACCAGAATCGGCATCAACGGTTTCGGCCGTATCGGCCGCCAGGTTGTCAAGACCATTTGGCAGCATCACCGCGACAATATTGAAGTGGTGGCAGTCAACGACCTGTTCGACGTCAAGACCAACGCCCACCTGCTGCAACGCGACACCAACTACGGGACCTTCGAGCCCGAGGTGCGTGTGGACGGCGATACCATCCTGGTGGGTGACGACTTTTCCATCAAGAGCATGGCCGAACGCGACCCGCGCCTGATCCCCTGGGGCAGCCTGGACGTCGACGTGGTCGTGGAGTGCACAGGCATCTTCCGCACCGGCCCCACCGCCTCGCAGCATTTGCAGGGCGGGGCCAAGCGCGTGATCATTTCCGCTCCCGCCAAGGAAGAGGACATCACCCTGGTCATGGGCGTGAACCACACGGATTACGACCCGGGCAAGCACTTCATCATCTCCAACGCGTCATGTACCACCAACTGCCTTGCACCGGTGGTCAAGGTCATGCACGAGGCCTTCGGGATCAACAAGGGAGTGATGACCACCATCCACTCCTACACAAATGACCAGCGCATCCTGGACCTGCCGCACAAAGACTTGCGTCGCGCCCGCGCCGCGGCCTGCAACATGATCCCCACCACCACGGGCGCGGCCAAGGCCGTGGCCCTGGTGCTGCCCGAGATGAAGGGCCGTATCGACGGCTATTCCGTGCGCGTGCCCACGCCCACGGTGTCTCTGGTGGACTTTGTGGCCGTACTAGACAAGGAGACCAGCACCGAGGAGCTCAAAGCCACCCTCAAGGCCGCTGCCGAAGGCGAACTCAAGGGCATCATGGGCTACTCCGAGCTGCCTCTGGTCTCGTCGGACTTCATCGCCGACCCGCGCTCGGGCATCGTGGAGGCCGACTTCACCATCGTCCAGGGCGGCACCCTGGCCAAGACCTATGTCTGGTACGACAACGAATGGGGCTATTCCTGCCGCATCGCCGATCTGATCGAATACATGCGCCAGCAGGGCCTTTAACGCCGAGGGGCAGGCCTCTTGGTCAAGGCGACCAAGCCCGAACCTCTCTTCCGAACTCATCCCGGATCAACAAAGGGGGAGCCGCAGCAACGGTTCCCCCTTCTTCATTGAAGGATCATTCCCGAGTCGCAACCCTCTGTTCCCCTTGACCTGGTTCGCCCCTGAAAAGCGCAGAACCTTACCGTAAAACGTTCAGAAACCTTGCGGACAAGCGCACAGACAGCTCCATGTCGGAGCAGATGAGGACCTAGCGAGAACTGCAAGGAGCTGAAGCGACAAAACCGGCAAGAAAAGCTGGGCGCATTGCATAAGAAAAAGCGGCCCGTCACTGACGAACCGCCCTTCCATCCCCGGAGAATATGACTCGTTAGGCGAAATCGATCTCCAGCCCGTCCTCGAACAGGGCCGTAAGTTTCACCCTCTTATTGCCCGCTTCAAACTCATGGGAATTGGACGGGAACAATTGGACCGAAGCCGACCACTCGTCCCCAAAAAAGATATCCTTGGCCTCTCCGTTGCTTTCAAAGCGCACCGTCTTGCCATCGTCGAGTTGTATGACTTCGCCGTGGTGGATGGTGCATGGAATGTCGGATTGCTTGTACTCGGACATGGCGACCCTCCTACTGGTTTCCGGGGTTAAGCATATATCTAACACACTGTCAGAAAAAGACAACCGACTAGGAAACTATGGTTTTGACGAACTACTGGAGACCAAGGGCCCGCAGCGCCGCTCGCTCCGCCAGTTGACGCTCGGATTCGTTGCTCACATGGTTCGACTTGATAATCTCCAAAGGTGTCATGGTTGGCCCGGTGGGCAAGCCCTCGGTCAGTTCCAGACTCTGCGCCCAATTCCTCACGGCTTGCCGCGCCTCGGGTTCGGGCATCAGTTTGTAACCCATGAACAGTTTGGTGTAGGTCCCACGCCACATGCTGGGTGGTTCATTGGAGATGCGGTCGGGCAGAATGTTCATCACGAACTCATTCCAGCCCTTTTCCTTGTCCGGCTTGGCGTTGGAGGCCGCCAGGGCCATGCGCACGTTGTCCAGCGCCTGGGCCGGACGCAGCGCGGCCAGATCCCTGTTCGAAAGATGTGTCACATAGGCGCAGTAGGCCTCGGCACGATATGCGGGAATGGCCAGCAGGAACGCGGCGACCTCCTTCCAGTTGCCCCGCGCCACGGTCAGCACCCGGCCCGCATCCTCGCGAGAACAGGCCAGTTTGCGCTGCGCGGACATCCAGGCCAGGGCGGAGCCCTCAAGCGCGCGTCCCTGCTCCTCGTGCCGCTCGTCCGCAGCCTTGCGCAGGGCAGGAGAAAGGTCCGAAAAATCCACGGCATCCAGCAACTGCCATTGCCCATCCCAGTATTCCACCAACCCCGACCCGTATCCTCCCAGGCGAGCCGGCACACACGCGGCCCGCAGGGCACAGGTCAGCAGGATGGCCAGTTCTTCGCCAGATCCCTTGGCACGGTTCAGCGTGTCCAGGGCAGCGGCCAGATAATCGCGTGAAGGCTCAAACTGCGCCTGCTCATAGGTCCACAGACGCACCGCCGCCACGGCATCGGGAATGGCTTTGGCCTGGACCAAGCGAGGTGCCAGTCTTTCGGACAGCTCTTTGCGCCAGGGGCGAAACAGCTCGCGGCCCACACGATACGGGGCCACATATTCGACAAAAATGGCTTCCGGCAGGAGCGGCCCCCAGGGGACGGCCACGCGCATCGCATAGGCCTGGTCGACGTTTTCGGTCAAATCCAGGAGGTCCCTGCCCGCAGCATCGGCAAGGCACATCCCTTCCACCTGTTTGGCGGCCACGGCATGCTTTGGTGTGTCCTGTTCGTAGTGCTCGATGAACCCGCGAATCTGCCCTCCGTTGTCACCGGCGGCCTTGACCACGCGCGCCAGGGGCTCGGGCAGGCCTTCCCATATCTTGGGCGGCTCGACGATTTTTTCGTCGACCATGAGCAGGGTGTCCACTATGCGGTTGCCGCAACCGCCCAGCACGAACGCCAACAACAGCATCAGGAACAGAGGATGGAATGGTTTCAGCTTCATAGGACCGTATTTACAGCCCTTAGGCTAATCCGGCAAGCCTCGATGATCGTCGCGAGCCCAAGACAAAGCCCCTCATGGAGGGGCTTTGTCTTGGGCTCACAGCAGATCGCTGTGGCGAATCCGGCGAATCACCACAGACTGACAGGGCTATTCGGCCTTGGGCGGCCGTTTGTGTGCCGGAACGACCATCACGAACCGATGCCGCGCCTCGGCCAGGAGCCTATCCACGTCGCGGGCTTCATCGTCCTGGAAGCTGGCGCGCAACTCGCTCGTATAACCTGCCAGCAGGTGGGCGACATCCCGAAGCCCTTCCTCGCCGATGGGTTCGATGACCACGTCCGCGCCCGTGGCCAGGCGTCGGGTCAGTGCGGCCCGCGTGAACCCGAATTCCGGATACAGGCACTGATAGATCACCCCGCCCGTCATGCCCGAGCAGATCCAGGGTCCGGGATCGCCCAGGACCACCACGCGCCCGCCGGTCATGTACTCGAAGGCAAAGCCCTTCAGGTCTGCCCGGGAAGCCAAGTTGCCCAACTCGTCCCGGATCGGGCTGGTGATGCGCGCGCCAAAGATGGCGTCCGCGCCGGACATGCGGATGCAGGCCCGAGAATCGGCATAGTTCTGAACCATCAACCTTCCGCCAATGGCCCCGTAGGCAAAGCTCTTGCCCGTGGAGCCGTCCACGCGGCGTCCCAAGAGGTTCGCCCCCTTGAACACCCCCAACAGGCCGCCGAAACTGCCTTTGGCAGTGCCGTCCTGCGCGCCGCCGTCCACAATGACCTCGATGCCCGGGATATTGAAGGCGCACAGGCCGTTGCCCGGAACCGAAGCGTCCAGTCGCAGGCGCACGGTGCGCCCGCTCTCGCCGCCGTATTCACGGACCATGGCCCCGGCCAGATAAGTGCCCACGGCCCGGTCCACGCTACGCACGTACTGGTCGGTGTAGCGCACCTCGGTCACAGTCGGGTCCGCGAATTCCTTGAGCGCGATGTCTGAAATCATCTTGGTCAGGTTGTTCAGCGGCTTGCGCAAACCGCGGATGGCCCCGGCAGGCCCTACCGAGCCGTCCACGGCCGGAGCAACCAGCAGATCGGCGCAGTCCACATTCTCGTGATGTGAAATCTGGCTAAGAAGATCCGTACGCCCCACGACGTCACGTACGCTGGCCAGCCCCAGGTCAGCCAGAATGCTGCGCATTTCCTCGCCAATGGACAAGATCAGACGCGAGAGGTTGCCGGTTTCCTCACCCACCTGCACCATGCTGAAGTTCTTGACTCCGCGCGCCTCGGCCTCGGCCTTGGTGCGCAACTGGGTGGAGATGCCCTTGGGGCAGGTATCCAGGTGGCAGCGCTGGCAGCTGATGCAGCCCACACCCATCAAGGCCACGGTGCCCATGCCCACGCGATCCGCACCGAGCATGATCATCTTCAGGGCATCCGCGCCGCTGCGCAGGCCGCCGTCGCACCACAGTTCAACCCCGTCGCGCAACCCGGACTCAATGAGCGCCCGATGGGCCTGGGACACGCCGATCTCGGCGGGCAGGCCCACGTATTTCTTGGCGTGTTCCCGCGCCGCGCCCGTGCCGCCGTCAAAGCCGGAGACATTGACGATGTCCGCCCCGGCCTTGGCCACGCCCACGGCGATGGTGCCCACGCCGGAGGTCACGGGAATCTTCACCGAGACCCGAGCCTCGGGATTGGCGGTCTTCAGCTCGGTGATGATCTGTGCCAAGTCCTCAATGGAATAGATGTCATGATGATTGGAAGGCGAAATCAGCGCGATGCCGGGCTTGCAGTGGCGCGACGCCCCCACCATCTCGGTCACCTTCTGGCCGGGTAGGTGGCCACCTTCGCCGGGCTTAGCGCCCTGCCCCACCTTGATCTCCAGGAAATCCACGGAATTCAGGAATTCCATGAACACGCCAAAGCGGCCCGAGGCGATCTGCTGGCCCCGGTTGTGGCGGTACTTGCCCAGCATGTCCGGGATCTCGCCGCCCTCGCCGTTCATGCAGATGATGTTGCACTGCTTGGCGGCCTCGGCGTAGGTGCGGAAGGAGTTCTCCCCCTGGGAACCAAAGCTCATGGCCGGGATGAGCAGCGGCATGTCGTGACGACCAATGGACAGGTCCACGTCGCTCATGGCCAGGGGCGTGGCTCCAGCCGGCTTGTTAAAACCCAGCAGGTGCCGCAGGGCCACGGGGTTTTCGCGTTCCAACTCGCGCAGGCCCTCGGCCATTTCGCGGAATCCGGCCTCGCCCGTGGCGGTGCGACGCAGGATGCGCCCGACCTTGGTGTTCCGAGCCGGATCGCGCCAGAGCTTGGCTTCCTTGCCCTGAGAGGCCTGTTCCACACGTCTCGCGGCACGCTCTTCCAACGCGGCCAGGGAGAGTCCGTTCTTGTGCGACTGACAGAAATTGGCACAGCCGAAGACCTCGACCAGATCGTCGGCCAGCCCGATGGAGGCAAAGATGCGCCCGTAGCCGCACAGCTCGTGGATGCCCATGGTGGACATGACCTTTTCAATGCCCTTTTGCAAAACGTCCATGGTGGTGCGGATGACCTGCTCGGCGGGTCGGGATTCCGTGGAATGCTCGCGTGCCATGCGCCAGATCATGTAGGGGTTCAGGGCGTCGGCTCCCAGCCCCAGCAGGAACATCACGTCGTGCAGGTTGCGAATGGCCGCGGAACGCACCACCAGCGAGCACTTGCGCCGGATGCGACGCACGGCGAATTCCCTCTCCACCCAGGCCACGGCCAGGCCGGGATCGAGGTAGCAGCGGCCGTCCGAGAAGCTGCGCGAATCATCCAGCACCACCAGCACGGCCCCTGCCGCCACGGCCTTGACTCCCTCTTCGGCCAGAGCAATCAGGCGCTTCTTGAGCCGACCTTTACCGGGCTCGAAGGTGGCGTCCAGAATGGCCACGCGGGAGGTGTCGCGCCCCTGGGCCGTGAAGAAATTGAGGACATCGTCGATGGTCTGGGTGCCGAAGGCCCGAGCCAACTTGGACAAGGCACTGCCGCAGACCTCGGCGTCCAGACAGCCGCCGAGCAGCAGTGGGGTCCTGAGCTCCAGGCCCACGGCCACGGGATGTCCCTCGCCGTCGGCAGTGGGCCGGTTGCCCAGAATGGAACGCGTGGTGAAGTGGTCGGCCTCACGTTCGCGATCGATGGCCGGGTTGGTAACCACGGCCACGTTTTCCTTGAAGTACTCGGAGATGTTGGGCAGCCCGTCGTTCAGGCAGGCCAACGGACCCTGGTAGCCCATGGAACCGATGACGGCTCCCCCGATGGTGGCGGTCTGCTTGCGGATGTCGACATCGTATTTCTGCCAGCCGAAGGCGGCCAGATAGGCGGGCTCGGTGAGCCTGGCCGTGGACACGCGCAAGGCCGCGGGCAGGAATGATTCCAGGCGACGCTTTTCGCCCTGCTGCGCGGGAATCGCCGTATACAGGGCCTCCACGCAATCCAGGGCCTTGCCCCGCTCGGCCATCAGGTCGGCCACGCGCTTCTGGAAGGCCGTGTAGTCGAAGACCACCGCCCTGCGGCCAGGCACCGAGAGGATGGCGATCTTCTCACCCGGAGCCAGGGGTTTGGGGTCGGACACCGTATCCTCGATGTCCACCACACCCTTTTCCGATGACAGATAATAGTCGTAGTCGCTTTCGCCAAACCACAGGGGGCGCAGCCCCAGGGCGTCCACGCTGCCCATGCAGACCTGCCCCTGACGGGCGATGACCGCGGCCGGGCCTTGGGCCGAGGGCTGGAAGAACCAGCGGAAGAAGGCGTAGGCCTTTTGCAGAGGCGCGGGGTACTGCTCCACCTCGGAATGCACGGCCGGGAAGACCATGGCAAAGGCCTCCAGCGGATCAAAGCCATGGAGGTTGATCAGGCCTTCCAGGATGCGATTCAGGTCCTGGGAGTCGGAGCCCCCGGGCACGGGCTCGATATCCAGCAGGCGGCCCGAGCTGCGCAAGCGCTCGATGGTATTGATCTCGCCGTTGTGCGCCAGGATGGAAAAGGGTTGGGAGCGCTCCACCGTGGGCAGGGTGTTGGTGGAATACCGACTATGGCCCACGGTCATGCGCGAACGGGCCTCCTCCAGGCGCAATTCCGGATACACGCGGGGCAAAAGGTCCGCCAGGCCGCGGACCTTATAGACGACGCTGTCGCGCGAAAGCGAGGCGATGTGCAGGTCCTTTTCCACACGCTCCAGCTGCATCTGGATGTGAAACAACCGCTTTTCCACGGTCTTCTTGCTGTCCTCCACGGGTGCCAGACCCGCCACCTGCCAGAACAGGGGGGCCTCCGCCCGGGCCATGGGTCCGAGCTCATCGTCCCTGGTCTGGCCCGTGAGTTCGGTCAACAGTTCCACGGCGTTCTTGGCGAAGGTCTCGCGGATCATGCCCAGGATCTCATCCGAACGCTCACGGATGCTGCGGGGCAGTAGGAAATGCCCCACGAAGAACCCGGCAGACTCGGCCAGGTGCCGCGACAGCCCAACCTTTTCCAGGCGCTGGCCCCAGATCTCACGCGGGATATCGGTCAGGATGCCGCAGCCGTCGCCCTCATCGTTGATGTCGCCGGAACGGTGGGCCATCTTCTTCAGGGCCTCGATGGTCTTGACGATGTTGGCGTGGGTGGCGTGGCCTCGCTTGTCCACGTAGGCGATGATGGCGCAGGCGTCCTTTTCCTGGGCGATGAGCTGGCGGGTCATAGCTGTCACTGTCCTTCAATGGTCGTAGTTTGTTCAATAAATCCCAAGCCCCTGAAGACGTGAAAATCCACCGCAGCGGTCTTTCGCCTGGTGGATATGCCTGGGGCGGGCACCAGCCGAGAGTCGTTCGGCCAGTCCACAATACCATGTCAAAGCGTCCACGACGAATAGTGATTGTCATCGTGTCCGAACATTAATTACGCCCTTCAAAACGTGCCGTCAAACAGAAGCTACATTTTTCCCATTTTTGGAAGCATCATGATGTCAAAATTGTATATACACAACAAATATAGATAATTATGCGTAGGTTGCGTAGCGCTGCGGGATGACGGCACTGGCTTGCACGATTGAATCGCGTGCAGCTTCAAGCTATTTTTTCTTATCCACTTCCCTTCAGTATATTGGTTGTGGTATATACGCTCATGGCATTGAGCCATGAGCAATGGTATTCACTCTGCCCCGAGGGGATCAGCCATGGGCCTCTATGAAAGCCTGTTGACGCTGACGGATGCACACGGCGAACCCGCTGCCAGGATTATCACGCAGCAGAAACTCGTCCGTTACGCATGCATGGTTACGCAACTCACACAGGACCAACCCGACCAGATTCTCCAAAAAATCCAGACAGACCCTGAACTGCGTACAGAGTTCTTCACCCTGCTCAACGGCTGCGCCCCCGACGACCAGACCCAAAACGCCCGAAACCTGATGAAGGTCCTGCAGAACACGTCCATGGGCAAGGCCCCTGTCATCCTCTCCATCATCATCACTTCCGGCTTCTTCCTCATCCTGACCTTGATCATCCTCTCAACCACCGTGAACCTGGATCTCGGGAGCAACAAGGAACTTGTGTACCTCCTGGTGGGCACCATGACCGCCGGATTCACACAGGTGGTCAACTTCTGGCTGGGTTCCTCCAAAGGCAGTTCGGACAAGATGAGCCTGCTCTCCCTCCAGTACTCCCAAAAGACCACCACGGACCAGTAAAGGCCGCGCCCTGGCGCACCCAGAAACGAGTCCTCATGGCACTTGATCCGGCAAGGCGCAAACAGGCTCGTATCCCGTTAGCCCTCCAGAGGGAGGCACAAGGAGGGGCAGATGCCGAACCTCCCACTTGTCATACTGCACGGCTGGAGCGACAGCTTCGAGTCCTTCAAACCACTTGGGACACTCCTGAAGGATGCAGGAATCGCCGAGCAGGTCACGGATATCCACCTGGGCAACTACGTCACCATGGACGATCATGTGGAATTCCACGACATCGTGGAGGCCATGATGCGCGCCTGGAAGGACAAACAACTGCCCATGACGCCCCGCTCGACGAACATGGTGGTGCACAGCACCGGTGGTCTCGTTGTCCGTGACTGGCTGGACACCCATTTTGCTCCGGGCCAGTGCCCGATCCACCATCTGCTGATGTTGGCCCCTGCCAACTTCGGCTCCCCCCTGGCCCACCAGGGGCATTCCTTTCTGGGGCGACTGTTCAAGGGCCTCAAAAGCGACAAACCCTTCCAAACCGGGGAGCGCATCCTCAAGGGCCTGGAACTGGCCAGCCCCTACAGTACAAGCCTCGCCCTGCGCGATCTCTTCGCCGAAAAGACGAAATTCGAGGCCGGGAAGATCCTGTGCACCGTGCTGGTGGGCAACACGGGATACTCGGGATTCAGGAGCATCGCCAACCGCGACGGCAGCGACGGCACGGTGTACGTCTCCACCGCCAATCTCCAGACTGCAAACCTCATCCTGAACTACGCAGAGAACCCCGAGCAGCCCCAATGGCAGCTCAGGCCCTGCACCTGCCAAACGGGGTTTGGCGTCATGGACGGGGAAAATCACGGCAGCATCATCGGGGAAGACGAGCGCTTCAACAATGACAGCACCTTTCTTTGGATCAAGGATGCCCTGACCGTCAACGACGACCGGTTCGAGGGCTTTACGACGCGGTTGGCTGTGCTCACCGACAGTGTGATGGCCCGCTACCTGGACGACGACAGCAAGCACGGATTCCAGAACACCGTGTTCCGCCTGCGGGATCAATACCACCGCGCCGTGCCCGACTATTTCCTGCAATTCTATGAGCATGACACGGACTCCAACCGCTTTGCCGAGCAGTTCCACCGCGAGGTCCTCTGCAAAGTTCATCCTTACGAGGAGGACAAGAGCTATCGTAGTATCTTCATGGATTGCACTCAGTTGCATGATCGTATCGACAAACCGGAGGACCACGTGGACATCCGCCTCTATGCCTCGCCCGAAATCACCAAAGAAGGCAACGTAGGCTATCGCACCTTCGTGCCCGGCGACCTGGGCAGCATCAAGATCCAGGCGAACCAAATCAAGGACGTGTTCCGGGCCAACCGCACGCTGCTGACCGAGATGACCATCAGACGGTACCAATCCAAGCAGGTCTTCGAATTCAAGGGTCTGAACGACAAGAATTGAGCATCGACAACTGCGCAAAAAGGCCGCCCCCGAGACACGGGGCGGCCTTTTATCTGAGTAATTCCAGCGAGTTGATTTCAGTGAGCCGCGTCCTCAGCCCACCATCCAAGCCAAAAGAGGCGCAAAGAACAGAGCGGGCAAGAGGTTGGTCAAGGGGATGCGGCGAAGCTCCAACAAGCTGAGACCTATTCCAAGAATCAGCACGCCCCCCGTGGCCGTGAGTTCGGTCATCATGGCCTCGGAGAGCCACGGCTGGAGCACAGTGGCCAGTTCCGTCAACCCGGCCTGATACAGGAACACCGGGATGCAGGAAAAAATGACGCCCACACCCAGGGCGGCGGCAAAGGCCACGGAGGCGAACCCGTCCAGGATGGACTTGGTGAAGAGGATGGTGTGGTCACCGCGCAGGCCCTCGTCAAACGAGCCGAGAATGGCCATAGACCCGATGCAGAACAACACCGAGGCCGTGACGAAACCATCGGTGAAGCGCGCATCCGAGGAGCCGGAACGGGCCTTGAGCCAGTCGCCCAGGCCCGTCAGCCGGTCCTCCAGGCGCAGGAACTCGCCCGTGATGCAGCCCAGAACCACGCTGAAGACCATGATCAGCGGATTTTTCGTGACCAGGGCCATCTGCATGCCGATGACCAGCACGCATAGCCCAAGCCCCGTAAAGACGATGGCGCGCACCCGCTCGGGCAGACGCCCGCCGGCCACCAGACCGATAAGCCCACCCGCCACGATGGCGGCCACGTTGACCACTGAACCCAGAGGAAAGACCATGGGTGCTCCTTTTCAATGACTGCACTGACTAGACTGACGGGGCCCCGGCAGCGTATGCCACCGGGGCCTCGAAAATCAACCTCTTGGTTCGGGCTACTTGCCCAGCAGCTCGTTGACCTTGGTCATGACCGCGAAGGCGTCGGCCACGTAGAGCACGTCGGCCTTGCCCTGAGCCCAGCCGCAGCCCGCGTCCAGGTTCACGGCGCGACGCTCGGCAATGAAGCGCCAGCCCACCACATGCGGCTCCTCGCCGTGACAGCAGGTGGCCAGTCCTTTCTTGTGGCGCGGGGTGGCCCCGGTCTGCCCCACCTGGTGCAGATGGGTCATGAAAGAGAGTACGTCCTCGCCCTCGCCCGACAGGTCCACCAGGGACTTGGAGGACCCCAGAGAGGCCTTGGTGCCATCCAGGAAACCCAAAATATGCTGCTCGGCTTCCTTCATATGCGTGGTGCCGTCGGCCTGTTTCTTGGTCCAGCCGGCTCCGGCCACGAACAACACCTCGGCCTCGGGGCGGATGGTCTGCTCGTCCGCGGACGGGGCCTCGACGCCCACGACCTCGGTGCGGGTCACGACCTGGACGGCCACCTCGGTCAGGGCCGCACTGCCCGCGCAGCCCTCTTCGGGCAGAAAACAACAGGGAGCCACGCTGATCACCCAGGGCCGCTGGGTGCGGGTCTGGAGGCTCTCCATGCGCTGGCGATAGTACCAGCGGTTGATCACAATCTCGCCGCCCTCCACGACCAGTCCGGTGCATTGGGTATCCACACGGCCGCCAAGGCGTGCGGCGACACCTGGCAGGCAGCGCGAGAAACGCGCCGTGGCCGGAGCGACCACAAGGGTGGCTGCGGCCTGTTTGCAGATGGCCGTGCAGGCCGCGGTATCAGTGGCGTAACGCGACACGTCATAATCGGCACCCTGAACGGCAAAGAAGCCCGTGGCCCCACATCCAGCGATGGAATCGGCGGCTGCCTGGACGCTCCGGCCCACCAAGCCGACAGCAAAGCCGCCGCCTAATCCCTGGGCCAGGGCCTTCACGGCAGACAGGGCCTCCTTGGCGGTCTTGGACAGGGAGCCGTCGGCCTCGGTATGCGCAAGATAGAGAATCGTATCCATGTCGGTCTCCCTTAGCTCTTGATCCAGTCGACGATCTCACGGGCGATGTCCTCGACCGGAGTATCCTTGACGATGCGCGTCTGACGACGCACCTTGGGCAACTCAACGCTCTTGAAGGTCACGCCCTCGGCACCCACAGCGGCAGGCTGGGCCCGCTGCAATGCGGGCATCACAAAACGCATGTTCTGCATGCCCACCTGAGGGTTGTTGGGCGGCTCGGGCAGATTGCCCGTGGCCCAGCCCAGCGCGGCCGGAGCACCGGCACACTTGCTGTGCAGGTAGCTGCCACCCTCGATGCGCTCGATGACCTCGAAGGAGCCGTCGGCTGCGGGAGTAAATTCGTCCACGCCCTGGAACTGCTCGGTCACACCCAACAGCTCGCCCAGGATCTGCATCACGGCACCGGTGCCGCGCGAGGCCGACTGCCAGCCGCCGAACAGCAACATCTTGCCCTTGTCCAGCCCGGCGATACCATCAATGGCTGTTTTCAGGGAGGCAGCGACGTCAGCGGCCTCGACAAAGCCGCTGGCCGGACCGTCCAGGACCACCAGCTCAAAGGGAACCTTCTGGGCGATGTTCATCATCACCTGCTGCAACTTGGCCTTGGGACCGATGCTCACCAGCCAGACCTTGGAATCCGGCACGTTCTTGGCCAGATTGGCCGCCTCGTACAAGGCGTGTCCGGCCCAGGGGTCGAGCACGGCAGGCAGCATCATCTCGTTCTTCAGGGTCGGTCCCTGCGGGCCGTCCATGGGTTCCAGGGTCTGGAGCGGGTCCGGGACAATGCTCCCGCAGACCAGGATATGGTAGCTCATAGAATCTCCTTATCTTCGCAGTGATGGACCGGCGGACCAGCCGCCACAGGCCTTCAAATGTCTAGTTTTCAGCCGAATGCAAACCGCCGGAACCGGCGCTGAACGCGACGTTGGTCGCCTCCGGGTCCTTGGGGTCGGCCTTGGAGCAGTTCCACAGGCAGGCCCCGCAATGCACGCATTTTTCGCGATCGAACAGGGGCACGCCACCCTCGGGGTTCATGGCGATGGCCTGACCGGAGCAGGCCTCAATGCAGATCTTCTCAAAGCAGGCCTCGCACACGGCCGGGTCCTTGAAGACCACGTGGTCCGCGTAGCCCGCATTGGCCTGGACCTTGCCGCCCATGAGCAGCGCGTCCTGGTGCGAGATGAGCAGTTGGCCGTCCAGGGGGATCTCGGGCCAGCCCAGGCGATCCATGACCGCGTCATGCAGCCCTTGGCCTTTGGCCTGGCAGGACGCGCGGATCTCGGCGATCTCGGTCGGGCTGATCCGGCCCTTGTAATACTCCTCGATGCTCGGAATGCGCTCGTGGGGACGCTTGATGGCCCCGCCCAGGTTCAGCTTGCCGCCGGACAATCCGCTCAGCGCCATGCCGATCAGGCCCTGGACCACGCTGCTCTGAAACCCATCGCGGGACTTCTCCGCCACCAGGGCCTCGGACTCCAGCCAGGAGGCACGACGTCTGGCCACGTAGGTCCGATCCAGGTCCTCACGGCTGAACTCGCTGCCTTCGCGCAGCAGATCCAGCACGGATTCGCCAAGCAGCACACCCGTGGTCCAGGCTTCGTCAACGCCCGAACCAGTGAGCACGTTGGTGGAGCCGGAGCATTCGCCGATGCGCGCGTAGCCGTCCCCGGCCAGGAAGGGCTCGCCATGCTTGCCGGACTCGCCCAGGGTCTTGGCGCCCCAGGAACGCAGAGTGCCGCCCTCCAGCCAGCGCCAGAGGTAGGGATGCATCATCCAATGCTGCAGATAGCGATAGGCGGTGCGCAGCGGATTGTCGAACCACGAAGGCACGAAGATGCCAAGTGAGGCCGACATGTCCGGATAGACATACATGAAACCGAAAATCTCGGGCTCGGGGAAGCCCAGAGTATGCAACACGGTGCCGGGTTTCAGATCGCAGCCCTCGGGCAACTGGACCACCATCTTCATGCCCACGGCGTAGTCGCGCTGGTGCCGACCCGGGGGCAGGCCCTTTTCGCGATCCACGGCCTGGCTCACAGGGCCGACGGGGCCGTCGCCAAGGACGGTCAGGGCCGCCTTGATGTCCATGCCGGGCATGAAGCCCGCCTCGGGCTCGCCCTTCTTGTTCACGCCCTGGTCCGCCAGGCGCACACCCGTCATCCGGCCGGCCTCGAACAGCGGCTCGGCCACGGGGGTACCCGGCCAGATCTGGGCCAGACCCGAGCCCATGACCTGATAACCCGCCCACTGGCAGAACTGCCCCATGGACAGCACCATGCCGGGCTCCTTTTTCAGGAACGGCGGGATCCAGGGCAGCTCGCAGGCCTGCAGGGACTTGTCACACAGCGGCAAGAGGCGCATCAGCTTTTCGCCCAGTTTCAGAACGCCGCTCTTACGGCTGGCACCATGGGGGTCCAGCAGGTAGACGACCTTCTCCCCGGTGACCTCGCTGGCCAGGGGGATCTGCGACAGATCCAGGTCCGGGAACGAGGCTCGGATGCCACGTCCCTTGGTGACCACGCCGGACACGCCAAAGCCGATGTCATCCGCACGTTCGTAGCAGATGACCTGGGGCGGCATCCCGGGCATGGCCTTGGAATCGGCCACGGGCGTACCGTCCTCGTTCATCAGGCCTCGGGACAGGGTCGTCAGGAAACCCGCCACGGCCGGGCCGAAGCCCACGCAGACGATGTCCGCTTCCATGCTCTGGCGGGGAAGCTCTGGGGTCTGATTCTCGCTCATGGGGTCTCGCTTTTCGAGGAAAGAGTGGAGGACGGGCCGCCCCCAAAAAGGAGGCGGCCCGATGCATTACATGGGATAATCAAGGGCCTCGGGGATCATCACGCCGGTCAGGGCGTTGGCCGCGCGGTCCTTGGCCAGACGCACCCCGGCCAGGCTGATGTCCACACCCAGGCGCAATCTGCCGAACTCGTCCTGGCCCTCGAACCCGGCATCATTGCCGTACCCGAACACCAGTTCGGCGCAAATCCGGGCGGACTCGCCCGCGGCGCGGGCGGCCTGCACAAAACTCATGTCGCCATAGAAGCTGGTCAGCCCTTCCACGCCATCGGCCAGCAACGGGCTTTGCGGGGCCTGTTCCTTAAGCACCAGGACGTCCTTGAGCAGATAGCGGGAGGAGATCAGCCAACCCAGGGCATCGGCCAGGGGGAAAGTCACACCCTGGCGTTGACCGTGATAGAGCTTGCGGCCGTCGGGGTCCTTGGCGCCTTGCAGGAACTCCAGGGTCCACAGCCACTGCTCCATGGCCGCAGCCAGTACATTGGCACCTACGCCGGAATCTGCGGCATGGATGCGCCGCAATTCAGCGATCCATTGCCTGAAGGTCGCCAAGAAGACCGGATTGCTCATGGTCAGGCTCAGGTGGCGGCGCTGCACGGCCTCGGGCCCTTCGTAGGTAGCCTCCAACTGGGTGTCCATCCACTTCTGGCACAAGAAGCCCGGGCAGTCCTCGGTGATGCCGTAACCACCCACCAGGGCCACGGCCTCGCGCATCATGGACGAACCAACGCCGGTGTTCCAAAGCTTGGTGCCCGGATTGAGCACGCCCGCCAGGCCATCCATGTAGGCGAACAGGACCAGGTTGTCGGATTCCAGCTCGGCCAGACGCTTGGGGTCGCCTTGGCCCTCGGGGGCAAATTTCAAGGCGATGTATTCCTCCACCTCGGCCTGCTTCGTGCGCAGGGCCATCAGGCCCTTGCGCCCGGAAAGACCCTGCTCCTCGAACAAGATGTCCTTGGCGCGCTCAATGGGATCGAATTCGTCGGCCAGGCGCGCCGCAGCGAAGCCCAGGGAACAACCGGCCTCGCCGGCGGCCCAGACGTCGATCAGACGATGCAGGGCATCTTCCTTCTGCTGCAAGCCCAGGTCGAAACGCGGACTGCCCTGCTCGGCATTCCCACCCCTGAAACGCTGGCGGTGATAGCGGATCACCGGCTCGATGGCGGACAAGAGCTTGGCCGAGGTCATAAGCCCCACGGGGATGCGGGTGCGGTGGAACACGGAGGCGATGATCTCGCTGTGATTGTACTTGGGGATGATCACCCCGTCCTTGACCGTGTAGCCACCGATGATGCGCGAAGCGGGCACGGTGAGATTCATCACGGGGTCACGAGTGGAAGACAGCTGGTGCACCAGCTTCAAGGTCGGAGCGCCACGGTCGAACATGCCGGGATCACCGTTCTCCAGGATGACCATGCAGGTGCCCTTGATGCGCTCGTCGTCGGATTCCACGGCGGCGGTCACGATGTCGGCAAAGTCCATATTGGTGATGAAACGACCGCGCTTCTCCACCTTGAGCATGGGCTCCTGCCCGTCGGTCCAGGACTCCACGCGGATCTTGCCGCCCAGCACACCGGTGTCCACACCCACGTAGGGCAACGGCTCAGTCAAGGCAAAGGCCGCGCGCTTGATCACGCGGTCCTCTCCAGGCTGAGGCGGGCAGCACATGCCCAGATAGGTATTGCGCTGATCGTCAGTGCCCTTCTCGTGGATAGGGGCCAGGCCCAGGCAGCTGGCCAGGGAACTGGTGGCAGCACCAGCGTCCACCCAGGCCAATTCCAAAGCCACCAGGGACAAGGCCAGATTCTTGGGACCTTCGATGAAGCCGCCCTGGCAGGGATCCATATAGATTGAGGTCAGACCGGATTCGTCAAAGGCCTTCAGCAGCTCGGCCTTGCCCTCGGTCCACTCATGCGAGTTGCGTTCACCATCGGCCACAAGTCTGGCCACAATACCACGGGCAATGCCCCTGGCCGACTGGACGGCCATCTGCAGATCAAAGCGATCAGCATAGCGCCACAGAATCTGACGGACGTCATCACCGGGCAGCGTGCGTAGAGTTTCCATAATAGTCAGCGTCCTGATTGTTGAAAATTCAAGTGGAATTCATAGGTCTAGAAAAGTCCACGCAAGGTAGATTATTCAACCTACGGAGTCAACGCCCAGAAAGCTGTGGCATTGTCTGAAAAGCGTGATTTGACGCCAACTCCCAGCTCATAGTTGCGCACGCAGCAAGATAGCCTCATGGGGATTCCGAGGAGAATCCGCAGGTTGCGAAGAAAGGCTTGACCGCTGGTCATCAAGGGGCCAGGGGGATGCTCCCCGGGCAGGACTGTAACCCTGCAGGAAAACGTCCCACAGGCTGATCAGGACCACGCGGTTGACAGCATTGATTCTCTGCGCATCTGGCGAATCCTGCGGGAACGCCCTGCCGGACCTGCGGTTGCCCACCCACTGCCCCTGCTTGGCGGAAAGGGCCTGGATCCTCGGCCAAAACCCTTTACCCTGACGCATGGCCCAGCGCTGTGCCGCCAGCAGGCGAGTATGCAGGTCCTGACCATGATCCGGGTGGGGATAATAAAACGCGCAGCCCTCCAGCACCATGGTCTCGGCCACATCCGTGCCATCGGCAAGCAGGCAGGTACCCAGGGTCCGACCATGCCGATCCTTGCCGTGACTGACCACGGTCAGTGGCTTTCCCGTGACCATGCCGCGCAAAGTCGAAGCGGATTCAGTGGCGTAATACTGGCCGGGCTGATTGTCGTGTCCGGTTTCGGGCGCATCGATACCCTGAAGCCGAACCCATTGGCCCGACTCAAGCAGAATCGTATCGCCATCAGGGATCCACTTCGCCCGTTGGAGAAGGGATTCTTCCGCACCTGCCGACAGTCCCAACACAGACGTCAACAGAGAAGCCAGCACAAAGAACATCGCCGCAAGGCTTCGTCGCGACAAACGGTTCCCTGACAGCATCATTTCCACATCGACCTTT
Source organism: Pseudomonadota bacterium (assembly GCA_018816865.1). Lineage (GTDB taxonomy): Bacteria > Desulfobacterota > Desulfovibrionia > Desulfovibrionales > Desulfovibrionaceae > Desulfovibrio_Q. The sequence goes on along the minus strand of JAHIUW010000007.1, from coordinate 98,747 downwards.
AAAAAATGGTTGTCCCACATTTGCGTTGTCTGCTAGTTTTCTGGTGCCCCAAACATCCGGGCAAAGGCAACCATGAAGCACTACCCACTTGCGTCGATGAGGGCAATACTGGCGGTAATCGTGGCCGTTATTTTTGTTTTGTACTCCGGACCAGCCCCGGCCGGCCCTGCCGACGGTAGATTGGTCCTGAGCTACAATGAAGACGGCTATCCACCCTACCTGATCGAAGAGGATGACCGCATCACCGGCATCACCGTGGAAATCCTCCAGCAGGCCTTGAAGCGCATCGATTTTGAGCTGACCATCACCCTGCATCCCGAGAAACGCGGCCAGGAACTCCTGGAACGTGGCGAGGTGGATGCGCGCGGCAAGGCCAGGGAATGGGTTCAACATCCCGAGCAGTACGACTGGACCGAACCATTCCTCGAACCCAGCACCATCATCGTCTCCAGCACCAGGACCCCCATCAGGACCCCCTCGATCCAAGCCATGCAGGACATGAGTATCGCAGCCATCCTCGGCTTCAGCTACCCTCCCCTGGAACAGGCTTTCTTGCAGGGACTCATCCAGCGCGTGGATGTCCACAACGCCCAGAAACAGCTCTTCCTGACGCACATGGGGCGGGTGGACGGGGCCGTCATTGATGACTTCACCGCCCAATGGCTGATGGCCCATTCCAAGGAATACACGGCCAAGGATTTTTACATCGCCTCACCGGCAGTAGAGACCGTGGGCTATCGCCTGATGTTCACCAGACAGCAGGACTGGAAACCCTTCATCAAGCTCTTTGACGCCGAGATCAAGCGCATGCAGCAGGACGGCAGCATCCAAATGATTCTGGACAAATACAACTAACCCTCCCCTGGACCCCAGCAGCAAAAAACCCCCGCCCGGGAAGTCCGGACGGGGGTTATTCATTGCATGCAAAGAGAGTTAGTTCTCGTAGTATGACCGCAGCAACTGACTGCGCACGGGATGGCGCAGCTTGCGCAGGGCCTTGGCCTCGATCTGGCGGATTCGCTCGCGGGTGACGTTGAACAGCTTGCCCACCTCTTCCAGGGTGTGGTCGCTCTTCTCACCGATGCCGAAGCGCTTACGCAGGACCTGTTCCTCGCGGGGAGTCAGGTCGGACAAGACCGTGGCGATCTGCTCGCCAAGCTTGGTGTTGACCACTTCCTCGGAAGGTGCCGTGGCCTTCTTGTCCTCGATGAAATCGCCCAGGCTCGAATCTTCCTCGTCGCCGATGGGGGTTTCCAGGGAGATGGGCTCCTTGGCGATCTTCAGGACTTTCTTGACCTTGTCCAGCGGGTAGTCCATCCGCTCGGCGATCTCTTCCGGCGTGGGGTCACGCCCCAGTTCCTGCACCAGATAGCGCGAGGTCCTGATGAGCTTGTTGATGGTCTCGATCATATGCACCGGGATACGGATGGTCCGCGCCTGGTCCGCGATGGCGCGGGTAATGGCCTGACGAATCCACCACGTGGCGTAGGTCGAAAACTTGTAACCGCGCTGGTACTCGAACTTGTCCACGGCCTTCATCAAGCCGATATTGCCTTCCTGGATCAGGTCCAGGAACTGCAAGCCGCGGTTGGTGTATTTCTTGGCAATGGACACGACCAGACGCAGGTTGGCCCGAATCAGTTCCTGCTTGGCGCGGCTGGAGGCCCAGTTGGCGCGACGGATGCGCCACAGGACCTCTTCCAGATCCTGCACGGGGTGACAGCATTTTTCCTGGAGCCGGACCAGGATTTCCATCTTCCCGGAAATCATTTCCTTGAAGGAGAAAATTTCCTCCACGGTCATGCCCAGTTCTTCGGCAACCGCCCTGGGGTTCATGGCCCGCGAGTCCAGCTTGTCGAACAGGTCCTTGATCTCGACCTGGCCTTTGCCCGTGGACAGGAGATAGGCGGAGAGGTCGCGCTGGCAGTTGTGCATCTGACGCACATAGTCGCCCACCGTCTCGATGATCGAATCGATGAGGGTCTTTTCCAGTTTGATGTCGCGCAGGCGCTGGACGATCTCTTCCTTGAAGACCAGAATCTCTTTCTGCTGGCCGTAGACACGACGCTCCAAGGTGGCGCAGTTGTCGAGCTTGCCGTAGATTTTCTGCTTCTTGCGATAGATCTGGCGGATTTCTTCCAGCAGATGGATCACCCGCTCACGCTGGTTCATCTCGTCTTCGCTGGGATCATCCTCTTCAATGGTCTTGACCACGTCTTTCAACTTGACGTTGCCGTCCTTGAGGTCCTTGCCCACGCGGGCCAGTTCCTCGATGGCCACGGGGACCTCGACCAAGGCGTAGAGCACATCCAGCTCACCGTTCTCGATCTTCTTGGCGATGACCACCTCGCCCTCGCGATCCAGGAGCGACACAGCACCCATCTCGCGCAGGTACATGCGCACGGGGTCCGTGCTTCGGGAGGCGTAATCCGGTGAATCATCGGTTTCCGCCAGCTTCAGCTCTTCGCCGTCGCCATCACCTGCTGCATCGTCACTGACAAATTCGAGCTTCTTGCCGTCCTGCTCGGTATCCACGATGGCAATATTCAACTGGTCGAAGATGTCGATAATCTCTTCGACCTGCTCCGGCTTGTTGATGTCCGAAGGCAGGGCCTTGTTGACCTCGTCAAAGGTCAAAAATCCCTTCTTTTTTCCTTCGGCAATGAGTGTTTTAATCTGTTGGACTTCCTTAACGTTGCTCATTGAGCCTCCTTAAGATCTCCTGCTGCACACCGAGAAGACGTTGCACCTCGGCGGCATCACCATCGGTCTGAGCCTTTCGCAAAGCCTCGAACGTGGCCGTTCTCTCGTCCGAGAGGTGCTCACGTCTGAGATGGTCGCATATTTCATGAAATTCCCGGTCCGCATCTTCTGGTATTTTCGTACTGGTCTCCAGGCATTCGACCCAGTACCTCTTCTCGTGCGGAGCAAGAATGTGCATGACATCCTTTCCCGGATTGGCGGCCATCTTCTCCCACAGACACATGGCAAACTCGCTGCCAAGCAGGTCACCTATGCCAAGATCGGCCAACTCCCCGACGCGGTGTGGGTTGCACACCGCAAAACGCAACAACTGTCTGTCCAGCTTCTGCCCCCGGTCACGGGCGGCCAAGCTGCCCCCGGGTGCAGGCAGGACGGTCTGGGACCGTTCCCGGACCCCGGCGACCAGTTTATCGCGGAAATCAACTTCCTTGAAGCCCAGTCGCAGTGCAATGCGCGAAATGAGCGGCGAGCGCCATTCCGGATTGTCCAGTTGCCGTAGAAAATTGCCTGACCACTCCACGACCTCGCGGGTGGAATTTTCGCTCACGACCCGCAGGCAGTACTCAAGTCCGTCGGGCGCGGCTTCCAGCAATCCGCTGAACGCCTCGGCACCCTGTTCATGGAGCAGGCTGTCCACGTCCTCGCCGTCGGGCAGAAGCACCACCCGACAGTTCATGCCCCGGGCCAGGATCATCTCACTGGAGCGCAGCGCGGCCTTGCGTCCCGCGCCGTCACCATCAAAGACCAAAGCCACCATGGAGCAGAACCCGGCCAGCCGCCGGACCTGGTTCTCGGTCAGCGCGGTGCCCAACACCCCGCAGGCATTGCTGAAACCAAACTGATGCAGGGACAATACGTCCGTGTACCCTTCGGTCAGCAAGGCCTCCTTCTGATGGGCGATGGCGCGCCGCGCCTGAAACAGTCCGTACAGGTGATCGCCTTTCACGTAGAGAGGCGATTCGCTCGAATTCAAATACTTCGGATCGTCACCTGTCAAGGTGCGTGCCCCGAAGGCAATGACCTGGCCCGAAAGATTATGGATAGGGAACATCAGCCGACCGCGAAAACGATCATAGATGTTACCCTTCTCATTCTGCACCAGCAGCCCGGTCTCGACAGCCTCACGAGGCTGGAATCCCTTGGCCTGGGCGAACTTCTCAAAACCGTGCCAGTCATCCGGGCTGTAGCCCAGGGAAAACGACTTGATCACCTCGTCCGAAAGCTTGCGCTGGACCAGATAATCCCCGGCGATCTTGCCGCTGGGGGCACCAAGGTTCCTTACATAGAATTCGGCAGCCAACTCATGAAGCTTAAGGCTGCGAACCCGTTTGCGCTTCTTTTCGTCGCTGCGGGGGTCAGGCCTGGCGGTCGCCAGTTCGACACCCACTTCCTCGGCCAGTTGCTGCAATCCATCCCGGAAATCCAGGCCATGAATATTACAGTAAAAATCAATGACGTCACCCGAGGCGCGGCAGCCGAAGCAGTAATAATAACCCAGCTCCGGGTTCACTGAAAAAGACGGTTTTGTCTCCTGATGAAACGGGCACGGTCCGGTCCAGCGTCCGCTGACCTGCCGCAGGTCCACGAAGCGACGCACCATCTCGACGATGTCCAGGCGCTGTTTGATGGCCCCAATGGCGCCTGAATCGACCTTCCCCATACTTTTCAGTCCGTCTATTTCAGTTCAACAATGGTCATGCCGTCACCGCCACGGTCCTCGTTCGCCAGGGAAAACTGGGCCACAGCCGGAGAATCCTTCAGAATCCTATGAACTTCCGTACGCAATGCGCCGGTTCCCCGCCCATGGACGATCTCCAATTCTTCCCTACCAGAAAGCACCGCGCCGTCCAGAAATTTGTATAAAGCGGCCTCGGCCTCATCGGCCCTCATCCCGCGCAGATCCAAGACCATGGATTGCGCCGCGCGTCCCATGGGGACATTCACGGTGGCGGCCACAGTCTCGGCCTTGTCCTGATCCGGCGCCAGGCTCGTAATGTCCGTCCAAACGCTGACCCCGCCCATGTCCAGCTTGGCCTGCTGCTTGCGCTCGTTCAGCTCCGAGATCATGCCCTTCTTGCCCAAGCCGACATGCTTCATGGGCATTCCCACGGACAGATCGCTCCAGGTCAGAGTCTTGGCCCGGGATCCGGCTTCGGATTTGTCCCCGTCGCTCTCCTCGGCAGCCAGTCGGCGCAGATCGCCCAGTTCCTTCATGGCCTGCTTGCGCCCGATCTTGTCCAGACGCCATTGCTCGATGATCGTTCGGGCCTGGGCCTGGATATCGTCCAACAACTTGGTCTTTTCGCGCTCAAAGCGCTCATGGTAACGTACGCGTTTGTCGCGCAACTTTTCCAACTCGTTGCGCATCGTGGCCAATTCTTCTTCGCGTTCCACAGCCAAGGTATTCAGCCGCTCGACAATCCTGGAGGTGTCTGATCCGTCCAGCAGCATGTACTTCTCGGCCCGGACCAGAATATCCTCGGACAGGCCATGCTCGCGGGCCACGTCCAAGGCCTGACTGGCCCCCACCTGGTCGTAAGCCAGCTTGTACAAAGGCTTGCGCGTACGCGGATCAAAGAGCACCGATGCGGCGCGCACCTCGTCCCGGGTCAAGGCATAGGCCTTGAGTGCTGGGAAGTGAGTGGCCAGAGCGACCCAGGCGCGCTTTTCCAGAAATCCGTCCACCACGGCCTGAGCCAAGGCGGCACCCTGGCTGGGATCGGTGCCCGCTCCAAACTCATCCATAATCACCAGAGTTGAATCGTCAACGCTCTCGTAGGCCTCGGACAAATTTTTAATCTGCGCGGTGAACGTGGACAGCGAGTCCTCGATGCTCTGCTCGTCGCCCAGAAGCACGAACACCTTCCGCCACAGGGGCATGCTCGACCCTTCGGCCACGCAGACCGGCAGCCCGGACAGGCCCATCAGTGCGGACAAGCCAAGGGTCTTGAGGCACACGGTCTTGCCGCCTGCATTTCCGCCGCTGACGATCAGCGCCTTCTGCGCTGCCCCCAGGGTCAGGTCAACCGGTACGCTGTTCACGCTGCTCTGGACCAGCAACGGATGGCGCGCCTCGCGCAGGTTCAGGGGAGCGCCATCGGCTATTTCCACCGAGCGGGCGTCAAATCGCTTGGCAAAACGGGCCTTGGCCGACAGCACGTCGGTCCGGATCAAAAAATCGTAGGCCGCCCGCAGGGCGTCTTCTTCCTGACGCAACAGGCCCGACAGATACTTCTGGACCTGCTTCTCGGCGCTGCGCTCTTCCTTCTTGAGATTCTGAAGCTCGTTGTTCTGCTCCACCAGGAACATGGGCTCAAAATAGCAAGTTTCACCTGTCTGCGAGTAATCATGAATGATTCCAGGCAGCTTGTTCTTAAAATTTGATTTGAGCGGCAACACGTACCGGTCCGAAGACACGGTCATGAAGTCCTCTTGCAGATACGCGGCGATCCCTTGCTGCTCCACGAAGGACTTGACCCGCTTGGTGCAACGCTGATGGATAGCCCGGATCTCCGTACGCACGGAATACAGCTCGGGAGAGGCCTCGTCGCGCAGCAGTCCGTCGGGATTGATGCACCGCTTAAGCGCGGACCACAGCGCCTCGGCCCAGGCAAATCCGCCCAGCTCGCCCAAGGCCGGCCAACGCTCCAGATCGGCATCAAATATCAGGGCGCGCACCACGCGGGCATCGCCCAAGACCTGGGAAACGGCCCACAGGGCATCCAGGTCAAAGACCTCGGTCGGACGGCTCAGGTGATTCAGGAACCCCAACAGGGACGGGAAGGCGGGCATGGTGAAGCCGGTTTCCGTTTTCCAGTCCGTGAACTGACGCGTCAATTCGGCCTCATTCTCGAGGCTCTGGGGATCGTCAATGGGCGAAATCCGGGCGCAACGTTCGGCCCCAGGTTCGGACACGCACAGTCCGGCCAGGATGCCGAGCACCTTGGGGAATTCCAAAAGCAGTTTTGATCTGGAGAGCATCAGAATCCGTCGAGCCTAACCGGCCAGCTTGGAACGCACCAGTGCAGAAAGTTCCTTACCGTCCACCCGACCCTTGTAGGCGGAAGTAATGGCCCCCATCACGCGCCCCATATCCTTGATTCCATCGGCTCCCAGTTCGGCGATGGTCACATCCACCAGGGCCTTGACCGCTTCGGAAGAAAGCGCTTCGGGCATGTACTCCTGAAGGATGATCAACTCGACCTCCTCCTTGACGGCCAGATCCTCGCGGTTGGCCGCACGGAACTGCTCGATGGATTCCTTACGCTGCTTCAACTGCCGAGAGATCAAGTCAAGTACCTCATCGTCAGAAGGTTCGGCGCGCAATTCGATCTGCCGATTCTTGATCGCAGTCTTCAACATGCGCAGAACACTGACTCGGACCTCTTCCTTGGCCTTGTAGGCCGTAAGGAAATCACTCTCAAGCTTGTCGTGAAGGGTTCCCATGGTATCTCCCAGCAGAGACGCGTCCCGACTGAACGCCGGAGGTAAAAAAGAATGCGGCGCGGAACGGACAACGGCCGTCCCGCGCTACATATCATGCTTTGTACGCAGGCCAAAGGCCCACGATGGCAAACGCAAAGGCGCTATACCATGGAGACTTTACGCATCTTCTTAAGGAGCCGTTTACGAGCGGCAGCGCGCTTCTTTTTGCGCTGGACGCTGGGCTTCTCATAATGTTGACGCTTCTTCAGTTCCGATAAAATACCGGACTTTTCAACCTGCTTCTTGAAACGACGCAGGGCGATATCGAAAATCTCATTATCTTCAAGTAGTACGCCTGGCAAGAAAATCACCTCCCTTGGCGAGTCCTCACAAAACGAGGCACTCAATATGGAACAGCATTTCTTACTCTACACGAACCGGAGAGGCAAGTAAAAAAAAAGCCCGATCCGCAGTCCTGCGAATCGGGCCAATCAAACAAAGCGTACGGTGCTAGTGTCCGTTACCAGAGTCCGGATTGACAACGGTCTCAATGTAAGCCTTGGCAACAACAAAGCCAACGGCAAGACCCAGGATACCCAGAACCAGATACAAGACGCCAAAAAACACAACGTGATCCGGAGCCCACCAGGGGAGATCCCAGGGCAGCGCGCTATGCAGAGTTTCTCCATGAATCATGATACTATTCTCCTAGGAGGACTTACTTGACGGCGTCCTTGAGGAGCTTGCCAGGACGGAACTTGACAACCTTGGTGGCGGGAATTTTGATCTTCTCGCCAGTGCGGGGGTTGCGGCCGGTGCGGGCTTTACGCTCTTCAACCACGAAGGTACCGAAACCGGTCAAGGTCAGCTTGCCTTCTTTCACCAGGGTAGCCTCGACGGTGTCGAGAAACGCATTCAGGGCACGTTCGGCATTCGCCTTGGTGATGTTCGCCTTTTCCGCAATTTTAACGACCAGATCAGCCTTAGTCATCAGTCCTTTCCTCCTCAATAGAAAATTACTCTAACTCCCCAAAAACTAGCACACCTGCTTCCAAATTCGCCCCGGATTCTTGAGCGAATCACACGACGACCATTTGTGCCGTCGCACTATACAAAATCTAATGTCTTTGGCTGGTAGCCCTAGTGCCACACACGCGCAGACCTTTCTGTGGCATTAAAGCAATCAGCATTCCGTGTCTAGGGGTTTTGTCAAAATAACCGCATGTTTTTAACCCCATGCGGGTCTTGCCCCCTCCGATAACCAAGAGACCTTGGCAATGAACCGTCCCTTCTGTCAAGCCATAAAATGCAGTTATACCAGCAACGACAAGGCCTGGAAGTGTATGGGCGTCAGTTCTTCCGGTCTTGAGCGGAGGGTGTGCCCCATCCCCTCCAATTCCCGGACGACATCATCATTGATCTGTGATTTCAGTATTTTACCGAGTTGCTTGCGCCGACTTTGAAAGCATTTTTTGATCAAGGAGGCCAAGGCCTGTGGATCAAAATTGCGGGGCCCGGTCCGAGGAATAAATGAGAGCACGGCAGAGTCAACTTTGGGCCGGGGTGTGAAGGCTCCGGGTCCGATGGTGAACAGCATCCGCGGCACCACAAAACTCTGGATCCACACCGAGAGGCCCCCATAAATCTTTGTCCCCGGTCCCGCAGCCACACGCTGGCCCACTTCCTTCTGCACCATGAACACGGCCTGGGACAAACCGCGCGCCTGGGAAAAGATGTCCCACATCAGCGGCGAGGCAACATTGTAGGGCAGATTGCCCACGATCTTCCAACCACCCTCGGGTACCAGGCGCTCCCAGCGCAAGGTCATGGCATCCGCTGCCAGGGGGAGCACCCCGGGGCATTTGTCGCGCAGCTCCAGAGCCAGGTCCAGATCGAATTCCACGGCGGCATAGATGCTGGGCGCGGCCTCGCTGATGTAAATGGACAAAGCACCATGACCTGGCCCGATCTCCAGGACACGGTCCTGGGGCTGGATAGCCAAGGCATCCACGATGCGACGGCAGACGCCGGTGTCGTGCAGAAAATGCTGCCCGAAGCGCTTCTTGGCGAAACGACCGTATTTGGGCGGAGCAACAAGGGAGTTTTTTGAAGGAGGCATGTCTCAGGGGTTCCCGTCGGTGAGTCTGTTGATTCGTCCCGGGGCCGGAACAGACCGGAGCCAAGGCAGAATGGGCGCTATCAGCGTTCTGAATGAAAGTCCACACTCTCCTGGCGGAAGTCACCCAGCTGCCTGTCAAAGGCGGCCTGGAGAAAGGACTCCACCCACCAATAGATGTCGTATTTGCGGATACTGACCCGCAGCTTGTGCATCCGCGCCTGTTTCTCATCGATGTCCATGAGATAGGCCCGGTAGAGCGCATCGGCCACACCCTCCACATCGTGGGGATTGACCAGCAATGCCCAACGTTGGAGCTGCGCCGCAGCCCCGGCGAATTCCGACAAAACCAGGACCCCTTGGCCAGAGACGTTGCAGGCGCAGTACTCCTTGGCCACAAGGTTCATGCCATCCTTGAGCGGTGTTACCAGGGCGATGCTTGCCACCCTGTAATAGGCCACCAGTTCCTCGCGGGACAGATTGCGATACAGGTAATGGATCGGCACCCATCCAGGCACCGAGAACTCACCGTTGACCTCGCTGACCATGCTCTCGATCTTCAGCTTCTTGTCCCTGTAGCCCAGGACATCCTCCCTGCTGGGCACGACAATCTGCACAAGGGACAGTTTCTCGCGCATCTGGGGATACTTGAAGTACAAAAAACGCATGGCCTGGATGCGCTCTGGAATGCCCTTGGAGTAATCCAGTCGATCCGCTCCCAGAATCAGGTGCCGGCGACGAAAGGCGGTGTGGACCTGGTGAGCCTGCTCCGCAACCTTGCGTGTCCTGGCCAGATTCTGGAATTCCTTGAAATCAATACTGATGGGAAAATAACCGACCCGCAGCTCCCGTCCTTCGTAGGTGGCTGTCACCACCTGTCCACGGCCCGAGAATTGGGTGTCGGGGCGCAACAGCCCCACACACTGCACAAAATTTCTACGGTCGCGCACGGTCTGAAAACCCACAAGGTCGAATTCGAGCAGGGCCTCGATGATTTTCGTGCGCCAAGGCAGTTTCAAAAAGATATCGGGGGGAGGAAACGGGATGTGCAGGAAAAACCCGCAGCGTCGATCATGACCCTGCTGTTTCAGACACCAAGCCGCATGCATCAGATGATAGTCCTGGACCCAAACATAGGCCTCGCTGTCGCTGTGTTCGGCGATGGCGGAGGCAAATTTGTGATTAACCTCCATGTAGGAGGCGAAAAACGCGGGTTTAAAATTACAGATGGTCTGCAGATCGTGAAACAGAGGCCAGATGACCTCGTTGGAAAACCCCTGATAGTAGTCCTGGACCTGCTCCCGGGACAGGGGGACGGCGTGCAGATTGTAGCCGGCCTTGCGCGAATAGTCGTCCAGATGCGTCTGCACATCGTCCTCGCCATGGACCCCTGACCAGCCGATCCAATCGCCGCCGCGATCACGCAACACCGGAGCCAGGGCGGTAATCAGCCCTCCCTTGCCTGGATGCACTTCATAAGACTCGCCCTTCTTCTTCAAGGCGATCGGCAGGCGATTTGAGACGACGACAAGCCGCATCGACGATTTGTTCATGGGGTATCAACACCCGGACCGAGACTCTGCCTCCAGCCATGATGGGGTTTCACAATCATATCGGGAATATATCCCAGTCGCATCATGAAAGCAAGAAAGGCCGGAAGTGGGGACAGAGCTCAACTCCGGGACAAAGCATCCAGAATCCGTTCCAAGAATCCAAACAATTCATCAGGAGGCCGCAGCCACCAGTCCGCCTGTGTCTCGCGAGGCACGGAGCGGACCAGGATGCCGACCCCTCGGCCCTTCAAGGCCACAAAACCATCCTCATCCGTCTGGTCATCCCCCAGGTAGAAGATGCGTGAGTCCGGCTCGGATTCCGTCAGCACGGTCGCCACGGCCAAGCCCTTGTGCACACCGGCGCAACGCAGCTCCACCCCACCGTCAAAGGCCCTCAGCTCCAGGTCGTGTTCCCCGGCAATGTGCGTCCAGGCCTCTCGGGCGCGGTTCAGAATCCTCCCTCGCAGGGCTTCAGCCATCGCCCGGACATGAAAGGACAGACAGCCCGGCTTGGATTCCACGGCCAAACCATATCCTGCCGACTCGGCCCAGGCCCTGGCCCGGGTCAGACCCTGTCCACGAAGCTGTCCAAGGGTGAATGACTCGATGCGTCCATCGGCACGGAGCCGTTCAGCCCCGTGGCTGCCCCAGACCTCGGGCGGACTCTTCAGGTCCAGGAATACGGGCAATTGACGACAGTCGCGCCCCGTGACGAATACCAGACGGCATCCGGCAGCGGCCAAACGGTCCAGGAGTTCGGGGATTCCAGAATACGGTCGTGCGTCTTCAGGATTCGGCACAAAAGGAGAAAGCGTGCCGTCATAGTCCATGATCAACGTCAGGGAACAGCCATGCAGTCCCGCCCAGAGGCCGTTCATTGCAGAGGCCTGTTCCCAAGTAATCATCAAAGCTCCCATGGCCATTGAGGTTTGCTCGTCATTGCTCGCCACCCGAACGTTTGGATAACAATACTACACCACCTTCGCTGACGCGGCAAAAAAAAGTCCGCCGCCAGAAACAGGCGACGGGTGCTCCGCGGTAACAACAGGCACGGCTGGTTATGGCAAGATGAACAACACCGAGCAACGGACAGAGGCTATGGCAGGCGGGTGCGCTTCTTGAGCAGTCTGAGGGCGCGCCGCTTGCGGTAGCGCACCACAAGCTTGCGGGTCAGGATATAGGTTGGGATCGAGACGGGACCCCCCATTGCCACTCCGGCAATGAGCATGACCTTGAAGCATTCCAGCAGGTCCTTGCCGAAACTGGTGAACTGGCGGACATCCAGGGTCTGTAGCATGAGCTTGAACTGCTCGATCTCCACCTCAGGCACATCCCAAGGCACCATGGCCTTTCCAACAAAATACAGAAAGTAATAGAAAGGGACCCAGTTGAACGGATTGGAAATCCAGGTACCCATGAAGCCAACCACCAGGTTGCCCCTGAGCGGGAGGCACAGAACCACGGTCAGGGAGGACTGCAAGGGAACGATGGGCAAAAAACCAACAAAAACACCAATGGCCATGCCCATGGCAATGGAATGCGGAGTGGCGTTCATGCGCATCACGCGCAGGTATCGGTAGCGGGCCCAGCGCTTGATCTGGGACCAGCGGGAGTGCTTATTCTGTTTCATTTCGGGATACTAGAATGGTTCGTGCGTTGCCAGACTATTCCAGGACATCGAACCGGGAAAACTTCATCATCACCCCGGCCCGTCCCTGAGTCGCAGACCTCAATTCCGTGGAAAAACCGAACAGCCTGCGTAGCGGAGCCAGGGCCTGGACAACCTTCTGTCCGGCACGATCGAACATGTTGTCGATTTTAGCTCCCTTGGCCCCGAGCAGGCTGATGACCTCGCCCACGAATTCATCGGGCACACCGATCTCCACGGCCATGAGAGGCTCCATAAGCGTCGGCTTGGCAGCTGCCAGGGCCTCCTTCATGGCGGCTACGGCAGCCATGTGATACCCCACGGCGCTTGAACTGGCGTTTTCGCGACGCATGCCTGTCACCGCGATGCGCACATCCTGCAAAGGATAGCCCTTGAGCACACCAGACTGGAGACTGTCCTCCAAGCCATCGGTCACGGCTTGTATCCAGTTCGCGGGCCAATCCGTAATGTCCATTTCAAAGAGCACCTGACAGCCGCTGCTCCGGGGCAACGGAGACACAGCGACACTGACGTGCCCGTAATGCTCCTCGTCCCCCAATTCGCGATGGAATTCACCATCGGCCGAAGCCTGGCCTCTCACGGTCTCCTGATAGACGACCTGGGGCTTGCCCACGCGGGGTTCCACGCCGTACTCGCGGCGAATGCGCTCCAGCACGACTTCAAGATGCAACTCGCCCATGCCGGAGATCACCAGTTGGTCGGTCTCCTCGTTGCGCTCGACGGTCAGGGTCGGATCCTCCAGAAGCACCTTGTCCAGGACATCCACAAGCTTGTCGGACTCGGCGGCATTGTGGGGCTCCAGGGCCAGGGAAATCACCGGCTTGTAGGCCTCAATATTCTCGAGCACAACCGGGGCCTCGCGTGTGGCGATGGTGTCTCCGGTCCGCGAAAACTTCATGCCCGACGCCGCCACGATCTCACCGCCAAAGGCCTGTTCCACCTTCTCCCTGCGTCCGGCATGCAGGCGGAACAGACGGGCGATGCGCTCGTCCTTGTCCCGGGTCACGTTGTAGACGGTTTCCCCGGCTTGCAAGACCCCTGAATAGACCCGCATCAGCACCAGCGTATGTCCTGAGTCCATGCTGACCTTGAAGGCCAGGGCCGCCAGATCCCCACCCGGACCGGGTGCGACCTCAACCTTGGCCTTGTCCTGCGGGTGCACACCCTGCTGGGGCGGGACCTCTTCGGGATTGGGCAGATAGCGGCACACGGCATCCAACAAGAGTTGAATACCGGTATTCTTCAGTGCCGAACCGGAATAGACAGGGACAAGCGCCAGGGACAGTGTGGCCTTACGCACGGCCCGGTGCACGTCCTCTTCCGTGACCCCGCCTCCGAGATAGGAATCCATGAATTCCTCGTCGGCATCGGCCAGGGTCTCCAACATCCGCTCGCGCCAGAGTTCGGCGTAGGCTTGCTCGTCCTCGGACAGGTCCAGGGCCACATACTGTTCGCCCTTGGACGCCGGATCGAAGACAAGCTTCTTCATGGCCACCAAGTCGATGACCGCCGAAAAATCCTGCCCTTCGCCCACGGGGATCACCATGGGCAAGGGGATCACCTTGAGCTTGTCGCGGATGGCCGTGAACACGGCCTCGAAATCGGCTCCCAGGCGATCCATCTTGTTGATGAACGCCAGCTTGGGCACATGATACTTGTTGGATTGCCGCCAAACGGTTTCGGACTGGGGTTCAACCCCTCCCACCGCGCAGAAGACGCCCACGGCGCCGTCGAGGACGCGCAGACAACGTTCCACCTCGATGGTGAAATCCACATGGCCGGGGGTATCGATGAGATTGATGGTGGAATCGTTCCAGAGACAGGTGGTGCAGGCCGAACCGATGGTGATGCCGCGCTCCTGCTCCTCGGGCATGAAATCCATGGTGGCAGTGCCGTCATGCACCTCACCCAACCGGTGGATCTTACCGGAATAATACAGGATACGTTCAGTGAGGGTGGTCTTGCCCGCATCAATGTGGGCAATGATCCCGATATTTCTCAAGGCCTGAAGATAATTCTTGGGAGCGACTGGCTTTTTGCCCATGAAATAGTCCTTGGTCTCCAATGGATCAGGCGGTGTATTTGACAGAAACTTCTTTACCCGTTCCAGCCACCGATTGCCAGTGTTTCCGCACGGAAAAAGTCCGTAGACAACTCCGGCCAAACCCAGCAGCCCTCCTGCCCCGGAGCCAGGGCCAAGGCAACCTGCCCGACGGATTCTGCCAGCTGCTCCTCGGGTACGTAAACTCCCTGGTAGCCCTCGCCCAAAAAGGACTCAAAGCTGCCTTTACGGTGGCTGAAACCAGGAGGCAGGTCGGGGATGGCCGTCCGCGCGCCCCAAACATCAAACTGTGTACAGGGGTGAGCCCAGGCCAGGGTCTCAAAGTCCCACTCGTCTCCGGCGCCGGCCCAGATCCCGAGACGCTCTGTCAGGAATGGTTTGAACAGCCTGAGTTGTGGCGCGGCGTATCCGGCTGCCACGGACAGGGACATCAGGGCCGTGCCCCGCCCGAAAAACAGCACCGCGGCAGAGTGTGTTTCGGTCAGCATCTCCATGAACCGACGGGCTCCGGGCTCATCCAGCTGGAAAACGGTTTCCAAGCCCACCAATTCCAAGGCTGCCAGCACATTGTCGGAAACAGGGGTGCCGTCCTCAATGCGCACGGCACACATCCGCCTCGCCCCGGACAGGACCAGCGGCACCGCAGCAGCAGCCACCTGCACCGGCGAGACACAGGTGGAATCCAGAAAGATCACAGCGCATTCCAAGGGCACGGACAAGGCACGGGAAGAAAACCCCTGACGGTGCACCCTCCCCCGCTCCTCACGAGAGTCTCGCATGGGCCCCACCAAGGCGTGGACCTGAGCGGCGGTCTTCTTAACCCAGGCGCGGCGCTCCCCGGGCATGGAGTTGTAGGCTAGGGAAAACGCATCATCCGGCACAAGACGCTCAATCATCCAGTCGGCATAAAACGAATCACTCATAGCCCTTCTCCTTGCGCAGCAAACAAAAACGGCCCCTGCGGGCCGTTTTCAGTAGCTTGGCCTACAGCCAGTCAAACCATTGCTTCCAGCTTCCCTGGATTCGCTCAAGCTCTTCTTCCGAAGCGTTCTCCCGGAACTTGAGCCAGGCCACCTCGGCCCGTTTGGCGGCGTAGGCCGCAATCTCGGGCTGATCCTGGAAATTCTCCGAGATGTAGGTATAGCGTTCCCAGGCCGAACCATAGCGTTCGCTGCGCCAATAGAAATCCGCCACAAACACCTCATGCTCGGCCATCAGCCTGCGGCATTCACTGATGTAGCGTTCTGCCTCGGCAACGTACTTGCTTTCGGGATAGGCTTCCTTCAAGCGTGTGAAATACTCGATGGCCCTGCCCACGGTGTTGTTGGGCTTGTCGATGGACTCGAACAACTTGAAGTTGCTGACACCGATCTGGAACAAGACGTACTCGATCATCTCGTGCCGGGGATGGAGTGCCTCGAACTCTTCATAGACATCCGTGGACAGCTGGTATTCCTCGGCCAGAAACCATGCATCCCCCAGAGAAAGCTCTGCCTTGGGCGTATAGGGGCTGAAGGGGAAACGATCCTTCAAGGCCTGAAAATGCCCGGCGGCTTCCTCATAGTCCTTGACCTTCATGGCGTCCAAGCCGGCTTCGTAGAGCTCCTGAGCGGTGTCTTCAGGAGGGGGCAAAAGATAATAGTCGATGACACCACACCCTGGCAGCACCAGGAGCAAACCCATAAGAGTCGCAAATTGAAGCAGTTTACGCATGTTCCCTTCCGATCCAAATGTCCCGGGCCAGATGCCTCAGCGTCCTTTCAGCTGCATGCTGAATCCAAGGCTGAGGTGGATGTACCCAACCCGACGGATTCGGGTCAAGCTTGAAAACACTTCAAGGCGATCAAGCACACAAAAAAGACGGCCTCGGGCCAGCCGGGCCGCCTTTGGCATACTCAATCAAGCAGCCGCCAACTAAATCTTGGAGCTAATCATTTCCTTGATGCTGCTTTTGGAGACCGCACCGGTCACTTGCTCCAGAACCTCGCCACCCTTGAACAGGATCAGGGTGGGGATGGCGCGGATGCCGTACTTGCTCGGAGTGGCTTGGCTTTCATCGACGTTCATCTTGGCGACTTTGATCTGGCCGGAGAACTCGTTGGCCAGTTCGTCCACGACCGGTCCCATGGCCCGGCAGGGACCGCACCAGGGGGCCCAGAAATCAACCAGCACCGGGATGTCGCTCTGAAGAACTTCCGCCTCGAAATTGCTGTCCGTCACCTGCAAACCCATATGTATCTCCTTGATGTTTCGGTACCCTGTCAAGAGCATCCGGCCTGAGTCATCCGCATTAGGGACCACATGCGAGCAGAACGCTAAAACCAGTGTCTAACACTAAATTTGCAACAACGACCTGTCAAGCGGCAAATGAGCAACAAGGCTCGGCGCTAAGACTCCATTTGACAGTAATCCCAAGGAATTTTCTGTCCCCTGGGGATGGCCTCCAGATCCATGCCGTGCTTGTATCCCGCCGAATACAAATACCAGCCAGCCAGGGCGATCATGGCGCCGTTGTCGGTGCACATTCCCGGTGAAGGCAGCACCACCTCGAGCCCTCTGTGTGCAGCAAGCTCGGTCATGACTGAACGGATCATGGAGTTGGCGGCCACACCACCTGCAACAACCAGCGAACGAACGCCACCACCGGACTGATCCAGAGCGCGCTCGACCTTGATGCGCAAGGCCTCGGCAATGCACCAATTGAAGGACGCGCAGACCACGGCCAACTCCTCCAGCACACCCCGGCCCTTCAGTTCGGCCAACAGACCGTCCAGGCCGGAGTCCATAGACCCCGCGCGCAGGTGGAGATTACCGGCCACGTATGTGGCTATGGCGGTCTTCACCCCGCTGAAGCTAAAATCCAGGTTGGTATTGTTGACGTAAGGCCGGGGAAAAAGTGTCTTGTCCGGGACGCCGAATTGCGACAGTTCATCGATAAGTCGCCCCCCGGGGTACGGAAGATTCAATACCTTGGCGGCCTTGTCAAAGGCCTCCCCCGCCGCGTCGTCCAGAGTCCTCCCCAGGACCTCGAAGGCCAGAGGAGACTGGATGCGATAGATTTGGGTATGGCCCCCCGAAACGAGCAGCCCCAGAGCGGGAAAGACGATCTCGCGTTCCAGGGCAGGGGCCAGCAGATGAGCCCAGAGATGGTTGACCCCCACGAGATCGGCTCCGGCCCCAAGGGCCAGGCCCTTGGCAAAGCTCATGCCCACCAGCAGGCTGCTCAGCAACCCGGGGCCACGAGCCACGGCGACCACATCGATCTCACCCAGCGAACGTCCACTGTCCGCGAGCAGAGCATCCATGAGTGGCGCCAGCACCCGCAGATGCTCACGGCTTGCCAGTTCAGGAACGACTCCGCCAAACAGGGAATGGGCATCCACCTGGGTGGCGATGCGCTCTGCGATCAGACGACCGTCCTCGACAAGGGCCAAGGCGGTCTCGTCACAGGATGTCTCAATTCCCAGACAGAGAGTCACAGTCCTTCGCCTTCTCCATGATCTCCTTGACCGCAAGCACATCGTTGCGCGAGCCCACGAACAACGGCACACGCTGGTGCAGTTCGGAGGGAGTGTAGTCCAGAATCCGATTCACGCCATCGGTGGCCAACCCACCCGCCTGCTCGATGATCATGGCCATGGGCGCGGCCTCGCAGGTCAGCCGCAGCTTGCCCTGATACTTCCCTGTGTCACGGTTTCTCTTGGCCGGATACATGAAGATGCCGCCATAGAGCAGGTTGCGATGAAAATCCGCCACCAATGACCCGATATAACGCGAGGAATACGGTTTGCCCAAGGCATTCTCAGTGCTCTTGAAATAGGTGATGACATCCTTGGTCGGGTTGTCCCAGTAGTTCCAGTAGGACTCGTTGACCGAATAGATCCTGCCCTGCTCGGGGATCATCATGTCCGGGTGGGACAGCAGGAATTCCCCCACGCTGGGATCCAGAGTGAAACCGTGCACCCCGGCCCCGGTGGTGAAAACCATCATCGTGGACGAGCCATAGATGAAGTAACCAGCGGCCACCTGTTTGTCGCAGCATTGCAAAACCTCTTCCAGTGTCGGAGTGACTCCTGATTTTTTCAGGGGCCGGCGATAGATGGAAAAGATCGTGCCAATGGACACGTTGACGTCGATATTGGAGGACCCGTCCAGAGGATCGAAGATCAGGATGTAATCTCCCTGGGGAAGACCCTCCGTAATCTGGATCAATTCGCCGTTCTCCTCGCTTGCCATGGCGCACAGCACCCCGGAGCGACGCATGCGGTGGATGATCACATTATTTGCAAACTCATCGAGCTTTCTGACTTTTTCACCCTGGACATTGGTGTCTCCGGTGAACCCGAGCACATCCAGAAGTCCTGCCTTGGTGACCTCGCGCGAGATGATTTTGGCAGAAAGAATCAACTCGGCAATCAAGCTGGTGAACCGGCCCGTGGCCATGGGCGACTGCTTCTGATTCAGCAGCAGGTGCTCAGTGACTGTTACCTGTTGCATGGAAAGTCCTCCGTTGCCGTGGGGCGGGATGACATTGTGCCGTCCTGCCTGCAATTCCTCTATCTTAAAACACCTTTCCAACCAAATCAAACCATGTGCCAATCAAATGAATGGCCGGATGCGGCAAACCGCATCCGGCCGATGTCTCTCGCACACGATGGTGATCTAGAAAAACCACAAGAACGAGTCGTCGTCTCCACCCTCGCGAGGGGGAGCCACCTCGGTCAAATACACCATCTGGTTGTCGCCGACGTAACGGCTCAGCCATGCGTACTCGGTGCCATTTGCATCAACCCGCCCACGGACATCATTGGTCAGAAGCTCTCCCCAGGGGCGGGCCAGCAAGTCATCGGCCAACGTGGAGTTGCCGCCATTCCAGATCACGAACTCGGGGGTCAGTACCAGCAGTTCCTGGGGTACGGGGCAAAATTCAATGACACTGCGGGGATCAAAATGCACGATGATCGCACCCACCAGCTCATTGCCCTTGAACATGGCGGTACCGAGATACATCTCGTTGCCAAGGGGCGTCTGATCGGTGAAGGAACGCAGCCGTCGATCACGCAGGGCATCCCCGTAGTCGAGGATGGGCTGGATATTGAGCGGCTTCATGCTCTCTTCGGGCATCTTGGCGACGATAGTGCCGTCCAGGGTCGCAATGACCAGACCGTTGATCCAGGGGAAACGCTGCTTCAAGCCAACGACCCACTTTTCGCCGGGGAAGGTGTCCACCCGATTCAGGTACACGGCCAGATCAGCCACGGGCTTGTCCACCGGGGTGAACAACTTGGCGAGCTTTTCTTCCGTGGAGGTATACCCCAACTGAGCCAGGTCGATCTTCGGATCGGGATTGATATAATCTTTGTAATAGCCCTTGCTGGACATCCAGGTGGTATTCCATGTTTTTTGCATGGATTCACAACCAGTCAGGGCGGCCAAAGCAAGTATTGCGCACAGCGCTACAGCGATCCGTGTCAAAATGCTCCCTCTCATGCTATGATCATTTCCGGGAAACACGGCGTGAAACACCGTCTCCGGACATGTGACAGAATATACGTTTTTGTTCAAGGGCAAACTTCCAGGTCAGGGCAATGCGCCCCACTGGCTCCGGAAATCGGACTACAGGGCCGATCTGGCCTCCAGGCGTTCCGCCAGGGCTTCCAAAGTTGCAAGCAACTGGTCCTTGCCGGGCATGTTCGCGGCCACGGCTTCCTCGACGGTGGCCGGTTCACGGGGTTCGGCTTCGTCGGCATCCCAATCAAGCTCATCGCCGTCATTCTGGTCAGCAGTCAACCCGCTGATGAAATCCGCGACGGTCTCACCCAGAGTGTCCGATGTGGGAGCCTCCTGCTGATCGCCGGGGCCCTTCTTGAGCTTGACGCGCATCCTGTCAATCAGGTCCCCAAGGTCACCATCGTCGCCCGGGCCGCACTTGTCGGCAAGTTCTTCGTAGATGTCCAGCGCCCCGTGGTAGTCTCCCTGGTCGGCCAGCAGATCGGCCATGGTCCGGGTCCGCAGATTCGTATCAGCGTCACTGGTCACGGCCACCGAAGGCGGCCCGGCCTTGGATGCAGATTTGTCGCCCGCGGCTGTCTGGACTGTTTGGGTACTCCCGTTGCTATGGAACAGGGCATCCAGGCCCTGCTCGATCACCTGAGACCAGGAAATGGGCGCACCCTGGAAGTTGGCGGCAAGAAACGTCAAGGCCATGGCCGCGTCCTTGGACGCGGGAGCGGCGCTTTCGGCCCAGACCTTCCAGAACGAAGGATACCGGGACAACATCCCAGTGATGGTGCCCACTTCCTCGGCGGCCTTATCCTGCCGGCTCTGCCCCGCAAGAATTTCCACAAGCAGGAACCGGGCTTCAAGATGATCTGGATTGCGGTCCAGGCCCTGCATCAAGGTCTGCCGGGCCTCGCTCAGATCGCCATCTTCATAATAGAGCCGGGCCAACGGAAAAAAAACCTTTGAACCAGGCTCCAGTTCCAGGACTTCCTTAAACCACTTAATTTTTGTCTTCATACCCTTCGGCTCCCGCGCGCTGGGTTGCAGCCTGCTCCCCCTCCCTATCGGGGAAGATATAGAGTGTCTCGCTCTCGCCCACGTAGTTCATCCGCAGCCGGATGACATTTTCCAAATAGGCAGAATCCGACTTGAGCTGGCGTATTTCACCGGACAACTCATGACTTCGGCGCGCTGCGACCTCCAAGCGGGACTGAAGCTGGTCATGATCGCGCTTGAGGTCCAAATACGCAAACAGTCCCTGGTTGCCTGCCAACAGGCGATAACCGAGAAACACGTTCAAAACAACCAGAAAGACAAGAAATATACGTTTCATGACCACGACTATTGCACGAGTTTTCCGTCTTCGAGCTCGTCATTGGCGATGCCCAAGGGCACCTTGAGCTCGTCCAAAAAATTGGACGTGGCAGCTTCAATACGCCGCACGTCCTCTTCATCGACCGACACCTGGTCGATTCGTTCCATGAAATCCTTCAACTGGCTGAACTCGGACAGAAGCACATACCCCAGGTCAAGGCGTTCCAAATCCCTTTCCAGCTCAATAATCGTCTCCAAGCAATTCATGAGACGCAATTGAAGGATTGTCGTCTTGGACTCCATAGGCCCCTTTTGGGTTATTCTTCCATCTGCTTGCGCGCCATATCCAACAGTTGGTAATAGAGCCCATAACCCGTAAGTGCCCCATCCAGCAAGTCCGATGCTTTGGCCCCGTCAGACAGGGCGAAATATGCATTGGCCCCCTTGACGAATGCGGCCTTGGGATCATTGCTGGTGCCCCCGGATCCCACAAGCACGACATTGGTCCGGCGACGTTTGCCACCAGGCCAGGAGGCCACCTCTTCCTGAAGACGGACACCGGCTTCACCGTCCTCGGCGACCAGGACATCATATTCATTCAGACGCAGCTTGGCGATGGCTTCCAGTTCGTCGGCAGCGTTGCTGATGTAATAGTCGTGGCCCTTGAAAAGGGTCTGGGCTGCGGTGGCCCATGTCGAGTCCTGCAGGTACAGAAAGGCGACCTTGGACCCCGGGGGATAGACATCGGGTTCCACCTGCGGAAGAATCAAAGCTGGCTTGACAGGTGCCTCGGGAGCCGCCTCGTGTGCCTGTTCGCCGGCCGTGACCCTGATCTTGTCACCCACCCGCATGAACAGGATCTTCTTGCCGGTGAACGGACACTTCATGGAGAAACGGTCCGCAGAGGGCAGTTTCTCGTCAGGAAGCGTGAATTCCTTGTTGCTGTAAGGGCTTGTAAACTGCATCTCTCTTCCCCCGATCAGCTGTTGCCATAGCTGGAGTCGATTTCCAATCCGCCGATGTCCGTCACCTGTTCGCCGCGCTCGGTCTTGATCCGGTCGATGCGTTTCATGAGGTTAGACTTGTCGGAGGAATAGAGCATGGCCGTTTCCTCGGAGACCTTGCCTTGAGCAAAGAGGTCCGCCAGGCATTGGTCGAAAGTCATCATGCCGTAGGCATCGCCCTCCTCCACAATGTTGTAGAACTTCTTCTCGCCGGTTTCACCGGTCTGGATGACCTCCTTGACGCGCAGATTGTTGCGCATGATCTCGAAGGCCGCGATCCGTCCACCGCCCACCTTTTGGGGCAGGCGCTGGGAAACAACGAATTTCAGGCTTTCCGCCAGCCGCTGGCGAATGAGGTATTCCTCGGAGGGGTCGAACATGCCGATGATCCGGTTCACGGTCTGACCGGTATCGGCGGTATGCAGGGTCCCCAACACAAGATGGCCCGTTGCGGCGGCCTGCAGGGCGATCTCGATGGTCTCGTGGTCGCGGATTTCACCCACCAGGATGACCTTGGGGGCCTGGCGCAGGGCGGCACGCAAGCCGGAGGCAAAGGAGTCGAAGTCCTGGCCCATCTCGCGCTGGTTCACCGTGCCCTTCTTGTGGGGATGCACATACTCAACCGGGTCCTCAAGAGTCAGGATATGAACCGGGTAGTTGGTATTGATGGTGTCGATCAGGGCCGCCAGGGAGGTGGATTTGCCAGAACCCGTTGCACCCGTGACCAGGATCAGCCCAAACTTTTCGTGGGCCATCTCGTCGAAGATCCTCGGCAGCCCGAGCTTCTTCGGGTTGGGGACCTCCATGGACAACTGGCGCAGCACCACGGAAATGGAACCCCGCTGGCTGAAGACGTTGACCCTGAATCGGGTCCGTCCCAGGAGTTCATAGGACAGGTCGCACGAACCGTGCTTCACCAGGTCCTGGAACAGCCGGGCGCTTGAACCCATCATGGCCAGGGCCATGGCCTCGGTCTGGAACGGTTTGAGCTTGCCCAATGCGGGCTCGACGGGAATATCCTGGAGCACGCCGTGAACTTCCGCCTGCAGCGGTTTGCCCGCCACCAGAAAGATGTCGGAAGTATCGGGCGCAAAATCCAGCACTTGGCCAATCAGGTGATCAAGTTGCGCTCGTTGCATCGTCTCCCCCTATTGCTTCCCCTCTAGGCGTCCGTAAAGTCATTCGGGGCCTTGGTCAGGAACTGCTTGAATTTTGCCTTATCCAGACACTTCTCATAGGCCTCGTTGGGACTGATCCAGCCCTTGCTCAGCAGGCGGGATATCTCGTCATCCAAGGTCTGCATGCCGAACTTCTTCCCTGTCTCCATGACGGAGTTGATCTGGAAGGTCTTGTTTTCACGGATCAGGTTCCGTACCGCAGGCACGCCGATCAGGATCTCCAGGGCGGCGCAACGGCCCTTTTTGTCCACACGCTTGAATAGGGTCTGAGAAACGACGGCGCGCAGCGATTCGGACAGTCCGGAGCGAATCTGCCCCTGCAAGTCGCCGGGGAAGACCTCGATGATACGGTCAACGGTCTTGGCTGCGGAGATGGTGTGCAGGGTCGAGAACACGAGGTGGCCGGTTTCGGCGGCCTCGATGGCCAACTGGATGGTTTCCAGGTCACGCATTTCGCCGACCAGGATGATGTCCGGGTCCTCGCGAAGCGCTCCACGGATGGCGGCGGAGAAACTCTTGGTGTCCCGCCCCAGTTCGCGCTGGTTGATCAAGCACTGTTGGGGCTTGTGCACGAACTCGATGGGGTCCTCGATGGTCAAGACATGCTGCTTGCGCATCTTGTTGGCGAAATCGATGATCGCGGCGAGGGTGGTGGATTTACCCGAGCCGGTGGGACCCGTGACCAGCACCAGCCCCTTGGGCAACAGGGCAAGGTTCTTCAAGAGCGGTGGCAGGTCGAGCTGCTCCACCGTCAGAATCTCGGAAGGAATTTCGCGAAACACGGCCGCGCAGCCACGGGCCTGGTTGAAAAAGTTGACCCTGTAACGGGCCATGCCGGGAACCTCGTAGGCGAAGTCCACGTCACCTTTTTCCTCAAAATCCTTGATCTTCATTTCAGGCGTGATCTCGTAGAGCAGCTTCTTGAGTTCATCATGCTCCAGAAGCTTGTACTTGACCCGTTCAAGATCGCCATGCAGGCGGACAATGGGCTGGTTTCCGGCGGAGAGGTGCAAGTCAGAGGCGCCCATCTCGTTCATCATCTTAAAGAATGCATCTATCTGAGCCATTCTATCCCCCCAAATGGACAAATGTTACGGAAAGCGCCCCTGATTCATCACGGGTCGCAACGACTCCATCTACTTTTCGTATAACCAATTTTTATAGAATGTGTACAGGTAATTCCCCCCGGAGAAGACGGTCAGCAGCAAGGCTAAATACAAAAACACCATGCCCACGCTGTTCGGATCGAACCCCCACCAGGAAAAATGCAGAGCCAGCGGGCAGATTGCCAGAATCTGCAGCACGGTCTTCATCTTTCCGTATTTGTCTGCGGCAATGACCACGCCCTGCTCACTGGCCACGGCGCGCAACCCCGTCACCGTGATTTCGCGCGCCAGGATAATCACCACGATCCAGGCCGGAATCCAGCCATTGGCCGTAATCATGATCAAGGCCGACCCCACGAGGATTTTGTCCGCCAGCGGATCGAGAAATTTGCCGAAGGTGGTCACCTGGTCATAATACCGGGCGACCATGCCATCCACCATATCGGTCAGCGAAGCGGCGATGAGCAGCAACATCGCGGCCAGACAGGTCGCCCTGCCGGGGAACTCCAGCAACACCACAACCACCGGGACGGCCAGAATTCTGGCGAAGGTCAGCTTGTTGGCCAGATTGAGAGTGAGCAACTGCTTGAGCATGGTCTAGGCGCCGCCTTGGAGTTTATGATAGATGGAGAGGACCTTTCTGACATAGTCCTGTGTCTCCTTGAAGGGTGGAATCCCGCCGAAGCGCTCCACCTGCGCGGGCCCGGCATTGTACGCGGCCAGGGCGAGATCGTGGCTGCCGAACCGGTCAAGCTGCATCCTGTAGTAGCGGACGCCAGCCTCGATATTGGCGGCGATGTCATGAGGCTGGTCCAGGCCCAACTCCTTTCCGGTGCCGGGCATGATCTGCATCAACCCCTGGGCACCCTTGACAGAAACCGCACCCGGCTTGAAATTCGACTCCACCTGGATGAGCGCCTGGATCAGGTGATCGTCCAGACCGTATTTTTGGGCTTTTTGGCGCACCACACGCAGGATTTCGCCATGATCGGCCTTGGGGAAATTCTTGAAGATGGCGAACACGCGATACGTGGTCAGCCGGGGCTGATTCGTATAATGCATCTGCCCCTGGTCGTCCTCATAGAAGAACATCTCCGCACGGCAGAGCCCGGGCAAGGCGAACGCCACGATCATCCAGATGACAACCATGGCGAGGATTCCCGTTCGCAATCGCATGATGACGCTCCGCCCAGACCGGGTTACCCGGTCTGGTCTAGACGTGAGCGGACGACACTGTCTCCAGGCTGTTCTGGACGGCTTTGACGATGGCATCGGCCAACTTGAGCATCGCCGTCTTGGCCGGGGTGTCTTCCTCAAGCTCCACAATGGGCTTGCCGATGTCTGCCGCGACCACGGTGGCCGGGTCCAGCGGAATCTCGCCCAGAAACGGCAGACCATACTTCTCGGCCAGGGCACGGCCGCCACCCTTCTTGAACAGCTGAATCTCCTCGTGGCAGTGCGGACAGATCAAGCCGCTCATATTCTCCACAACACCTAGGATATTGGCCTTGGCGTATTGCAGAAAGTTGATGGCCTTGCGCACATCCGCCAGGGAGATTTCCTGGGGCGTGGTGACCACGACGCACAGCGCGTCGGGAATGGTCTTGAGTACCGTCATATGTTCATCGCCCGTTCCGGGGGGAGAGTCAATCACCAGAAAGTCCAGTTCCCCCCAATTCACGTCGGAGACGAACTGTCGGATGGCGGAAGTTTTCATGGGACCGCGCCAGAGCACGGCCTGATCCGTGTCCTTGAGCAAAGAGTCCATGGAGACCACGGAGAGGTTTTCGCTGTAGACGCGGGGCTTCAGGAAATTGCCCCTATCGGAATCCAGGCCACCCCCGGCGAGATTCAGCAGACGGGGAACGCTGGGGCCATGGATGTCCACATCCATGATGCCGACCTTGAACCCCAGCATGGCCAGGGCCGCCGCGGTGTTCACGGTGACGGAGCTTTTGCCCACGCCGCCCTTGCCGCTCATGATGAACAGCTTGTATTTGATTTTCCCCAACGTGCTGGAAATCAATTCGTCCTGAATGAGGGTCTTGGCGCTCTTGCCTTGTTTGGCCTCGCCGCCAGCGGAGGAACAGGACGTTGTGGAACAGGAACCGCAGGAACTCATATCATTTACCTCGTTGAACAGATTCTATTCATAAGCTGCAATCATGAAAAACATATTGCGAACCGTGCGCTGCCAGCCCGGTTTCGCTACAACCAGGCAGTCGATGTAGAGTAAGGCCATCTGGGCGGATGACCAGACCCGGGAGGAATGTTTGTCAGGCGACGAGTTTAGCTTCGCCCCGGCCCCCGGGTCAACCACTCCAGCCCGAGCACCACCCCGGCGCCGACGAGCATCAAGCCCAAGGCCACAAGGACCTGCGTGTCCAACGTCTGTGGCAGCACGTTGTGTTCGGCCAGCACATGCATCTTGCCCCGAATCACAACGGACTCCAGGGTCTCCTTCCAGGGCCAGACCTTGCGCATGGCCCCGAGCATGAAGCCGGTGAGCATGGCCACGGTCAGCCCATGATGCCTGGCGAGCAGCCAGGACAACAACCTGGAGAACCCTGCCAGCCCGACCAGACAGCCGCAGGCGAAGATCGCCAGCACCGTCAGGTTCGAGGCGTCGAATGGATTCCTGAGCGCCCCGGTGACATAGGCGTATTTCCCCAGGATGAGCAACAAGAAGGAGCCGCTGATGCCGGGCAGGATCATGGCACAGATGGCGATCATTCCACACAGAAAGATGAACCACAGGGACTCGGGCGTACTCACGGGGATCAGACCGACGATGAGCCAGGCCGCCCCGGCACCGGCGGCAAAGGTGCCCCAGGCTCCGGCTGTCCAGTGGTCCACCTTGCGCCCCACCACCAGGATGGACGCACCGATGAGCCCCAGAAACAGGGACCAGGTGGGCACGGGATGTTCGGTCAGCAGCCAGTGCATCACTCCGGCAAGCCCCACCAGGGCCGTGCCGATGCCCAGCACCAAGGGCAGCAGAAAACGCAGATGAATCTCATGGAGGGCCGATGCCAAATCCAGACGCAGCAAGGCCCGCATCGCCCGCAGGTTCACGGAACGCACGGCATTGAGCAGGTCCTCGTAGATGCCGGTAATGAAAGCGACGGTGCCCCCCGAGACGCCGGGGATGATGTCCGCCCCGCCCATGCACAGCCCCTTGACCATCAACAGCAGGGCCTGAGGCCATGTCCTGGGGCCGGGACCATTCATCCAGGCCTGACGATAGCTCATCTTCATCTAATACCCGTGACGCCCTACCAGATCCACGAACACAACCGCGCCCTTATTCTCCTGCTTGATCCTGCCGTCCTCCTTACGCACCAGGATTAGCTCCTGGGCTTGGCGGGAAGGACCGACGGGAATCAGCAGCATTCCGGGATCACCCAGTTGGTCCACCAGCGTCTCCGGCACGATGGGGCCTCCGGCAGTAACGATGATCCTGTCGAACGGGGCCTGCTCTGGCCAGCCTAGGGTCCCGTCGTCGAGCTTGCAATACACATTGTGATACTTGAAGTGCTGCATCCGTTTACAGGCCTGAAGGTGCAGTTCGCGGATTCGCTCCACGGTATAGATCTTGGCGCCCATCTCGGCCAGGACTGCGGCCTGGTAGCCCGATCCGGTGCCGATCTCCAGGACCCGCATCCCGGGCAGGACTTCAAGAGCCTGGCTCATGAGGGCCACGATGTAGGGCTGGGAGATGGTCTGACCGTGCCCGATGGGCACGGGATTGTCGGCATAAGCCTGGGCATGCAGGGCTTCGTCCACATATTCATGGCGGGGGATCTTGAGCATGGCAGCAAGCACCGCCGAATCATGGATTCCACGACCTTGAATCTGATCGCGAACCATCCGCTCTCTGCTGCGACGCGGGTCGACTCTCACTCCTTCCTCCCCTGGCATTACGATGGCACGACAGGGCACCAAGCCGTATCGTCAGGGGGTTCCATCAGATTTCCGCATGCAAGTCAATCAACCATCAGTCGGGGCACACTTGACAGGGACGACGGGATACCCGATTCTTTAATTATCCAAAAAAAAAGGAGTCGTGCCCATGCTCAAGGTCTCCGATTTGATGACGCAGGAGGTTTTCACCCTCCGCAAGACCGACACCCTGAAGACAGCACGGTCCATGATGTCACTGGCGCGCATCCGCCACATCCCCATTGTCGGGGAGCGTTACGAGTTCGAAGGACTGCTCACCCATCGCGACATTCTGACAGCGACCCTGTCACAGTTCGCCGAGGTGGACCGCCCCACCCGCGACGAGATCGACGCGGGCATCCCCATTGTGGAGATCATGCGCACCGACGTGACCACCATCTCCCCGGACTTGCCCTTGCAGGAAGCCGCACACATCCTGCTGAACCACAAGTACGGCTGTCTGCCCGTGGTCAAGGATGGCCAGCTGGAAGGCATCATCACCGAGGCAGACTTCCTGAAGCTGACCATTCGCCTCATGGAGGCCCTGGAAGGCGATCTGCCTGGCTGATTCGCTGCACAGTGCACACCGCACATCACAAGGCCCCGCCCTCCCCTGATGGAAGGCGGGGCCGACGTGCGTTGAAGACGGCGGGGGCTGCTTCGGCCGACTCCGACACGAGGCAGTCAACCGCATCGCTCAAAGACACAACGTGTCACGCATGCTTGAAGAGAGGCTTTGAGCCAAAACGAAGCCTGGCGGCCTGTTCAGCGTCCCAACCCTTCTCGGCCCACTCCCTGCGGATCTCATCCAGATCAATGATCTTGGGCTCCACCAGGGAGAAGCCCTTGGCCTCACACCAGTCATACCTGTCCGCGAACTGCCTGTCATAGCGAACCTCGTCCAGGATAGAGTCATTGGGACTCCCCATGATCCGATCCCACTGGTGCACCAGAAATTCAAACTTCGAGGGATCAAAGTGATCTATCCAACGCCAATTCCAGGAAAACCTGCAGATCCCAGTATCGCAACCAAGGACGCATAGATATTTGGCATTGCTATCGAGGTGCATCCCCTCGTCGGGCGGACGCGTAAAAAACAAGAACCGCACCTTTTGCAAGGTACGGTTCGTCAAAGAGGGGGTTCCGAGACAGGCCGCGGAAAGAACGATGGGGAGGAATCAGGAAAGGTCGAAGGCAGTGTTGCCCACAGGGCGTACGCCCGTCAACTCGACCATCTCTTCAAGCAGATCGATGGTCTTGCGGGCCTCTTCTTCTTCCACCACATTGATAGCGAAACCAGCATGGACCAGGACATAGGTACCAAGGGGAGGCTTCTCCGGTAGAAGCATCATGGCACACTTAATAAAGGTTTCGCTGTCGCCAACCTGGACGCGGGCAACGTCGTCATCCTCGAATTCAACAATTTTGCAGGGAGTGGCAAGGCACATGTCTCATCATCCTCCGAGTCGGTAATTCAGGCGGCCTTGGGGGTATAAGAACCGCCCGCAGCTTCAATTTCTTGCAGAATTTTTACGATCATTTCAGGGATGCGGTCAAGGAGTTCCTGACTAATATCCAGGCTTGGATCGGTCTGATACTCCTTGGGCTCAATCCCGATGATCACGGCCGAGGGGCGTTTGCCGGAGACCAACTCACAGCAACACAGGGTTTCCAGGAAATCCATGTCATGCACGGAATTCTTGAAGGCCATCGAGAGTTTCACATCATCGCCTTCCAGGCGATAGACCGTCCCCGGAGGCTGGTCGTTGAGCACCGCATCGATCACGATGATATGATCGGCTTGAATGATCGGGTCCATCAGGATCATGCCCCGAACGCCGCCGTCCATGAGTGTGATATTGTCGAGAAACTCATATTGTTCAATGAGCCTTTCCACAACCCGCACGCCGATACCCTCGTCGCGCAGCAAAATGTTGCCCAATCCCAGCACCAGAATCTTCTTCTCGGCTTCAGCGGTCACGCTCACTCCTTTAGGAACAGTCACCAAAAAACGGGACCTGGCCCAGAGGCCAGGTCCCTTCTATAACCGTTGTGGTACTGATGTCCACCCTTGCTAGCAGACCTTGAACTTGTAAGTCTCGTTGGTCTTGGGGTCGATGACATGCACGCCGCAGGCGATGCAGGGGTCATAGGAGTGGATGGTACGCAGGATCTCCACAGGACGCTTGGGATCGAACACGGGGGTACCGATCAAAGCTTCCTCGACGGGGCTCAGAATGCCCTTGTCGCAGCGGGGTCCCAGGTTCCAGGTGGACGGAACGACCAGCTGGAAGTTCTTGATCTTGCCACCGGCGATCTCGATCCAATGGGACAGAGCACCGCGAGGGGCGTTGACGAAGCCGACGCCAAAGGCGGATTCGGGCATCTTGAACGGAGCCACGATGTCGGTCTTGCCGGCAGCCACATTGGCTTCCAGCTTCGCGATCCACTCGACCATCTCGTCGCCGATGACCTTAGTCTCAATGCAACGGGCAGCGGTGCGGCCCAGGGTCGAGAACAGGGCTCCAGCGCCGACACCCAGGTGCTTGAGCACCAGGTTGACCAAAGCAGTGGTCTGCTTGTGGCCACGAGCGTAGGACACCAGGCACTGAGCCAGAGGGCCAACCTCGGTGGACAGGCCGTCATAACGGGGGGCCTTCATCCAGCTGTAGCGGCCGGTCTTGCCGGTCTCCATCTCATCCAGGCTGGTGTACAGGGGGTCAGTGACGCCCTTCCAGGGATGCTTCGGAGAATCATCCTTATACCAGCTGTGGGCAACGTGCTCTTCAACCTTCTTCAGGTCGAAGTCGGCGACCTTGGACAAGTCATTGTTTAAGATGACGCCCTGAGGCAGGAAGCGGCTGTTCAGATCGGACTCGTCCGTAGCGAACTCGCCGCAGGTATGGAAGTGGGTGGTATGACCGATCCCGCCCCAGTCCAGGTAGTACGGAGCCACCGCAAGGACGTCGGGGATGTAGAACTGATTCACGAAGTCCATGGTCTCCAGGAACAGAGCCTTGAACTGCGCGATGTTTTCGGGTTTCAGCGCGTCGTAACAGGTGATGCCACCTTCGTACAGGCTCTGGGTGTGCGGATTCTTGCCGCCGATGATGGCCATCATGCGGGAAGGAAGCAGCTGCACCTTCAGGGCGAGCAGATAGTGATGGGTGGCGATCAGGTTGATCTCGGGCGGAAGTTTGTACGCCGCATGGGGCTCGAGGAAGTAAGCATTGGTAAAGATACCAAGCTGACCGCCAGCGACAAACTTCTTCAGACGAGCCTGGGTGGCCTCGAACTCAGCCACGGTGTGCTTGCGATGACCCAAACCGGCCGTATTGGTGATCTCGGCGGCTTTCTTGGGGCTGGCAGACAGAGCGTTGACAACGTCTACCCAGTCAAGAGCGTGCAGATGATAGAAATGCACGATGTGGTCATGCAGGAACTGAGCGCCGAGCAACAGGTTCCGCAGGACCAAACCGGTCTCGGGAATCTGAGCCTGAACGCCAACAGCGTTTTCCACGCAACGGGTAGAGGCTAGAGCGTGGGTGTGCGTGCACACGCCGCAGGAACGCTGGGTGAAGTGCTTGGCATCACGAGGATCACGACCCTGGAGAATGATCTCCAGGCCGCGGAACAGCTGGGAGCTGGACCAAGCATTCTTGACACGGCCGTTTTCCACTTCGACTTCGATGCGGAGATGGCCTTCGATTCGGTTTATGGGGTCTATAACGACTCTGCCGGAGTAATCCCCAACCGGGGTGACCGGTGCTGATTTCGGCTTACAACCTGCCATGGTTTCCTCCTATAAATTACTCGAACGTCTTTTACTGTTTTCCAGATTGTTCACACGGTCACTTAGGACTGGTAGAACGGGCTCATCTCATCCCAGAAATCAGGCTCGGAACAACCGATGCACGGATGACCTGCCTGAATGGGGAAGCTGACCTGGTTGAACAGGACCTTCGGGCAATTGTTGTAGGTGTCCGGACCCTTGCAGCCCAGCTCGTACAGGCAGTAACCTTTCCTGGCCTCTTCGGAATCGAAGGAGGGAGCGAATTTACCCGCTTCAAAGTACTTGAGGCGCGGGCAATTGTCGTGAACGGTCTCGCCGTAGAACAGGGTCGGACGGCCAGCATCGTCCAGCTCAGGCAAGCCCTTGGTCAGGAAGTAGACCACGGTGCCAATGAAGCTGATGGGATTCGGCGGACAGCCCGGGACCTGAACCATCAGAGCGCCACCGAGCGCTTCGGAGCAGCCCTTGGCCTTGGTCGGGTTCGGGGCAGCCTTCTGAACACCACCGTACGCGGCACAGGTGCCGAGACAGATGGTGGCCTTGGCCTTGGGGTAGATCTCCTCAAGGATGGACAGCATGGTCTTGCCGCCAACCTTGCCATGGATTCCGCCCTCAGCGGTGGGAATTCCACCTTCAAGCACCAGAACGAATTCGCCCTCGTTCTTGGTCACGGTCTCGTGCAGAGCTTCTTCGATGGCTTCGCCAGCGCACTGCATCAAGGTCTCGTGATAATCCAGGGAAATCACATCAAACAGGACAGTCGCAATGTCGGGCTCAGTGCTACGAAGCACGGACTCGGAGCACCCGGTGCACTCCGCGAAATGAAGCCAGACAACAGGCGGACGCTTACCGGAAGTAAGCGCCTCAGCGACCTTAGCAGGGGTGAACGTTGCATCCGCGGCCATGGCGGCGGATACGGCGGCACAGAACTTCATGAAATCACGGCGAGAAATTCCTTTCTCTTCCAAAGATTTCAACACATCATTCTTACCGCTACCAATAGAACATTTCATAAGACACCTCCAACGTTACCAAACAATCGACGAGTGAGGCCCGTCATATCCTGGCAAACTCCAACTGAAACCTAACGGGGTTGAGGGTTATGAAGGTACTGCGTGACCCGAATTTTGCGAGAATTTTCACCATACTTTTCAGGGGAGGTCAACCGAAAACAGCTTTTTTCATGGCTAAATCAATCATATTCTCAGCCAGTTACAGATTTGGTTCAATGTTATGCGCTATAGTAACACTAATTATAATTTGTCATACATTTAACACACTGCAATGCTAGAAACATGACGCCGAAGAATAGGTGGTTTTGCGCAGTCAGCAGACCAAGACGTCTCTTCTCGGAGACCATTGCATCGATTTCTATCAGCCCCCTCCCTTTTTCGTTCAAAGTAATGGAGCACCGCGCAAAGGGAATTTGCTCGCCCCGACAGGCGACTATCCTGTGCTTGAGGCCCCCGCTCGAACAGGCTATTGTGCTCGCAACTCAACATGAGCCAACACCACACAGCCTGACAACACTGGAGAATATTCATTGAAAGCCAAGAAATTCATCGTCATCATCCTGAGCACCCTGGCCTGCCTGACACTGGCGGCCGGTTTGTACCTCTATTTCAAGGACACCATCCCGCCGCAGATCGTCCTGAGCCCCGATTCCGGCCCGGTGGGCCAGAGCACGGCCTTCACGGCCCGAGCCGAAGACCCTTCCGGCATCCGGTCCATGACGGTGACGCTGATCCATGAGGGGAAACGCAGCCCCCTGGTCAGCACCCCTGCGGGCAAGACTCCAAGCGCTGAACTCAGCTTCGACCTGACCCAGGCAGGGTTCAAAAACGGCGCTTTCGATTTGGAGGTTACGGCCGTTGACGGCTCGTTCTATAATTTCGGCAAGGGCTGCGCTGCCAGTTTGAGCGCCACCCTGATGCTGGACAGCAAAAAACCCCTGATCGACGTGGAAAGCATGCAGCACAACCTGAACCGTGGAGGTTGCGGGGCCATCGCCTACACCGTCAACGAAACGGTCGCCACCTCCGGGGTGCGCGTGGGTGAGCAATTCTTCAAGGGCTACAAGCTCCCGTCCGGAACCTATGCCTGCCTCTTCGTCTTTGCGCATGATGTCGAACCTGCCGACTTCCAGCCCAAACTTGAGGCCACGGACCTGGCAGGCAACACGAACAGCCGGACCTTCGCCTTCCACATCAACGACCGCCAGTTCCGGCACGACACCATCAACCTGCCCGATAGCTTCCTGCAGTCCAAGATGTCGCAGTACGAGGATGACTACCCCAACGAACCGGACCTGTTATCCGTGTACCTCAAGGTCAACAACGAGATGCGCATCCGGGACCGGGCAGACATCCTGGCCCTGGGTCAGACCTCGGCCTCGGAGCCGCAGTGGCAGGGGGATTTCCTGCGGCTGCCCAACGCCGCCAACCGTGCCCGTTTTGCCGACAACCGCACCTACCGCTACAATAACAGGGATGTGGACACCCAGACCCATCTGGGCATCGACCTGGCCTCCCTGAAAAACGCGCCTGTTCCGGCCTCCAATGCGGGCCGTGTGGTGCGCACCGGGTTCAACGGCATCTACGGCGAGAACGTGGTCCTGGACCACGGCCTGGGCCTGATGACCCTCTATGCCCACCTCTCCCAGATCAACGTCGAGGTCGGCGACGGCGTGACCAGGGGCCAGATCATCGGTCGCACCGGGGACACGGGCCTTGCCGGAGGCGATCACCTGCACTTCGGCGTCTATGTCTCGGGCGTGGCCGTGAACCCCGTGGAATGGTGGGACGCTTCCTGGATCAAGAACAACATCTCCGGGCGCATCGGACACTAGTCCCGGTCCATATTCATAAGACAAGCCCCGCTCCCGATTCAATTCGGGAGCGGGGCTTGTCCGTTGGTCAAAGGCACGAGCCGGCTGCTTGATCCACGACTCATCCAGGACGATTTCGCCTACATGAGCCGTCACCAGCACACGGGGGCTGCACCCAACTCCTGCAAATAATCGTTGGCCCGCACAAAATGCCCACAGCCCAGAAAACCCCGATAGGCCGACAAGGGGGACGGATGGGCCGCCTCCAGCACCAGATGCCGCCGATCGTCGATCAACGCCGACCTGGAGCGGGCATCATTGCCCCAGAGCATAAACACCAGCCCCTCCCGGCCTTGGGCCAGGGCGGTGAGGATGCCGTCGGTCAGGATCTGCCACCCCAGCCCGCGGTGGGCTCCCGCCCTGCCCTCCTCCACCGTGAGTACGGTGTTCAGGAGCAGCACCCCCTGGGAGGCCCAACGGGTCAGATCCGTGGGGAATGTCCGGGTTTCATCGTCGTACACGGACGCCCCCACTTCCTTGAATATATTCCTCAGGGAAGGCGGAGTTTTGGTTCCCTGGGGCACGGAAAAGGCCAGTCCATGCGCCTGCCCTGGACCGTGATACGGGTCCTGTCCCAGGATCACGACCTTCACGTCCGCAAAGGGCAGCAGGTCCAACGCCCGAAACTCCAGGCCCGCAGACGGATGAACGGACCTGTCGCGGCGCAGCCCCTGCACCTTGGTCAACAGTTCCTTGTGCAGCCCTTGGCGCAGCAGCGGTACATTCTCGATCCAGCTTTTCATAGCAGCCCCTGAGTACATCCTTTTTCAGACTCATTCAACAAAAGCCCCCCGGATGGCCGGGGGGCATGATTGTGTCTGGGCAGCACACCCGCGCGGCGAAGCGCAGGGGTGGAGTACGATGCCTAGAGGTTCTTCTTGCGCACGGTCTCCAGGGCCTTCTGCTGCTCCTCGTAGGAGGCGAAACCCGCCTGGCGCAGGGAGTCCAGCACCGTGCCTTCCCAATCCCAGCTGGCATAGATCACCGGCTTGTGGAAAGAGGCGCGGAAGCCTTCCATCTCCTGGCGGTAGAACTCCTCCTTGTCGGCATCCAGATTGTCCCGGAGCTGCTCGGCAAAGCGGGCCAATTCGCCTTCGTACCAATCCATGAGGTCGGCAGCAGTCTTGTACTTTTTGAGGATGTGACCGTAGTTCCTGCCCTTGAGCAGCTCCACCAGTCTGTTCAGATGCTGCTTCTGGACCCATTTGCCCAGCTGGTCGGAAGGAATGGCCTCGGCCTCGATGGCGGCCATATCCAGCTTGGTCTGGTGGTAGGTGTCGGGCACAACCGAGGCGGAGGTGATGCCCGCAATGGCAACCAGCCCCCGCAAAATCAGGCTGTTGGACACGCCCTGGCCACAGAAACCAACCTTCTTGCCGTACTTCTGGCCCGTGAACAGAGTCACCAGGATGGCCCAGACCACGGCCGGGTCCTCTTCGTCGTAGATGTGTTGCAAACGGGCGTTGTCGCGGTCGGTTGCCAGGACCATCTGGGTCATGTCGTTGGAGCCGATGGAGAAGCCGTCGAACTCCTGAATGAACTGTTTGGCCAGGATGGCGTTGGCCGGAATCTCGCTCATCAGGATCAGCTTCAGGCCGTCATCGCCGCTCTTCAACTTGTGTACCTGCTCCAGATAGCGCTTCATGGAGCGGGCTTCCTCCAGGGTGCGCACGAACGGCAGCATCATCTGCAGGTTCTTGCCGCCGAACACGCCACGCGCCATCTTGAAGGCCTCGACCTCCCAGTCATGGAGATTGCGGGACACGCCGCGATAGCCGATCATCGGGTTGTCTTCGTAGGCCTCGAACAGGCTTCCGCCCATCAGGTTGCGGTACTCGTTGGATTTGTAGTCGGTGGTGCGATAGATGATGTCCCGACCATAGAAGGCCATGGCGAACAGGGCCAGGTTCTGAGCCAGGGTCTGGACGTAATGCTCCTTGCCGTTTCTGAAGCCACGGGAACGGATGATGCCCGCAATGCGTTCATGCAGGGTGCGGATCTCATCGATCTCCTTCTTCAGGCCGACCTGCAAGGCCACCTCTTCGCGCAGGGCGCTGATGCGGGCCAGCACATCCTGCACCATGGGCTCATCCTGGATCTTGGCACAATGGATCGAAACCTTGTCCATCACCTCCTGACGGCGCTTGTCGGCGGCACGATCGTTGCCAGGGGTCTCAAAGATTTCGGTATAACCCATGACCACTGCAACGTGGGCCTCAAGGTCCTCGGAGGTCTTGAGCACGTCCAGGCGGCGGGTGGCCAGATCCAGATGATAGTCCAGCTGCTTGTCCATCTCGCGCAGACGGCGATGGATGGCCAGGACCTCGTCGGTGGTGCCGCGCGAGGCCGAGGAACGGGTGGTGAGATCCTCGATCTCCTTACCCAAGCCGGTGATAACGGCCACATACTCCCGCAGGTTCAAGTCCAGAGGCTGCACACCGGCGGCCAGCTGTTCCTTGAGGACCTTGGTCAGCTGGGAATCGAGTTCACGGACCTGAGTATTGACCAGGACCTCCAGATGGCCGTTGTCGAAGGCCTCAAGGGCCATGGGATGCACGGCGATGTTGCCCAGCATGAATTCGGCGCGCAGCAGGCCGACCTCGAAGTCCGGGCTCTGGCGCAGGCGCGACAGGAACAGGGACTGGCCCACGTCGGCCAGGATCAGGCCGACCTTGGTCTTGGTCACGGGCAACTCGGCGACGTTGATCTCGCCGCCGACTTCCACCAGGGGCAGCAGGCCGCGATAGACCTTGCCCGTGGAGCCGTCAACGGTCACTTCCTGGCCATCCAGATTGCGCAGCACCTCGGCGCGCTGGATGCCGATGATGGCCGGGATGCCCAACTCGCGGGACGTGATGGCGGCGTGGGAGGTGTCGCCACCCACATCGGCCAGGATGCCCGAGGCGATGCGCATGCCCGGGACCATGTCCGGATCGGTGCGTGCGGCGGCCAGGATATCGCCCTTGTTGATCTTGTTGAGTTCCAGGGCGGAACGCAGGAACTTCACGGTGCCCTGCCCAGCCCCTCGGGAGGCGCCGTTGCCCTCGATGATGACCTCGGCGGCGGCGCGTGCGGCGGCGTCCACTTCCATGCGGCGCATGAAGATGGTGTCCGGGTGATCCTCGAATTCCTCGTTCCAGCGGGTCTCGGGACGGGCTTGCACAAACCACAGCCTGTCGGACTGGTCGATGCAGAACTCGGTGTCCATGATCATCCCGTCATAGGCCTTGGAGATGGAGCGCACACCACGGGCCACTTCCTCGGCCTGGGCCAGAGACATGGACCACTGGTAGGCTTCCAGATCTTCCACCTTGACCAGCTTGGTGCCGCCCTCGGCCTGATAGACGATTTTCTTGTCCTTGAAGCCCATGAAGCGAATGACCACCTCGGCCCCGTCCTCGCGCTGGAAGACATAGAACTTGTCGGGAGTGACCATGCCGCCCACCACGGCCTCGCCCAGGCCATAGCTGGCGTCCACGGAAACCAGTTCCCTACGGTCCGTGCCCCGGCAGCCGGTGGCGGTGTCGGCAGAAAAGGCCGTGCCCGAGATGACCGGGTTGATCATGCGCATGATGCACACGGACAAAGAGGTGTTCTCGATGGCCCATTCCTGCTTGGCAGTCACGGCGATTTCGTCATCGCCGGTACGCTCGGCCTCGGCGATGGCATCCAGGATAGCCTCGCGGCGATACGTCATGGAGCGCAGGTTGTAGGCGGAGGCGCAGTCCCAATGGTAGGCCTCGACGCACATGTTCTCGCCCACGATGTTCAGATAAGTGTCCTGCAGCCCGGCAAAGGCCTTCTTGCGGCTGTCCTCGCCCGCAGCGGAGGAGCGAACGGCCACGGGCACGTCTTCCAGCCCCGCCTCCTTGCAGATGTCCAGATAGCCGCGACGCACCTCGGCGTCGACCACTTCGGGCAACTGCACGGAGAGGATGGCCGACTGCACCAGCACGGAACGCTTGCGTAGCTGGTCGATGCCCTCGGGGCTGGTGGCAAAGCCTTCAACCACGTTGTTGATGAAGGTCCGCAACCTGACCAGGGTTCCGTCCACCTTGGTCTCGCGGGCCTTCTTGGCGATGCCCTTTACGAATTTCTGAAGAAATTCAGTATCCTTGTTGACGTCCTCATCGGTCCAGTCAATGCGACTGTATTCGGCATCGACGGTGGAGCGGATCAGCGCGGCGTTGACCTTTGTTTCATCTAGGAGCTTATGGAAGGCAATGGACGAGATCGCCCGGAACTGAGGCGTCCGGATTCCCCCGACCTGATTGATGATGGCCGTGTTGTAGTTCTTGCCGCCCACCAGAATTTCCGACTCCTCGCCGATAGCGACGATGTCGGCGCCGTTGAGGACGACCTGCTTGGTCAGCTCGGTCTTGGTCGCGGTTTTCGCCTTGGCTGCGGGTTTCTTCTCGGTCATGGCACTTTTGGCTTTGGCCATCGTGGACTCCTCCTTGGAGGGACAAAGTGTGCTGTCTGCCGAAATCACCCAGGGGGCCTCGTCATCCGGCAAGATACAAGCGATTCTAACATGCTTTTCGGTCTACCGCACGAAGAGGCGCGCAGTATCTCGTCAAGGGCGGACATTCCACCCATATGAAAAACCGCTGCCGCGGGTGCGGCAGCGGTTCGATTCTATAGCTTCTGACCACAACCCGGACAGAAGGCGTGTTTGGTATCAGTGATATGCAGCTTGCATGTGGGACACTTGTGGGGCACGGGCCCAAGCTCCACCAACAGCTCGCCATTCAGCACCGGGACCATCTTCTTGTCATCCTTGAAGTTGGCGGATTTCAAGATCCGCGTGACGATGCCGTCCGCAGGAGCCAGCACGGCCTTTTCCTGCTTCATGATGGAAATGTTGAACAGTTCCTCACCGGCCTTCACGACGTCACCAAGTTCCACGTACATGATCCACAGGTCGCCGTTGGAGGGCGCCCCCACATGGTACTTGTTGGAAGCATCGGCCAGTTCCACCGAGGAAACAACCCCTGCCAGCGCATCGGAGACCTTGATCTGGCAGGTCAGAATCTCGGAATCCAGCACGTAGCGGATAATGCTCATGCCCGCCTCATCCGGATCGGAGATATGCAGGATGTTCATGGAATGCGGCTTGCGGCGGCTGTCCAGGAACATCAGCTCGCGGCCCGGCTCCAGCCCCTCGAACCAGACGTCCAGGGGCACGTTGTTCGGATCGCCGAACTGCTGCACGAAGTTCACGGTCTTCAAGGCATCGCCCGGGTGGTTCAGATACATCACGAACTCTTCTTCCGAAGGCTCACGCTTCAAATGTGCAACCAGGGCGGCGCGTTCCGCGGCCATGTCGGTGTCCACCAGGGATTCCAAGGGAGACGCGCTGGTCCGCTTGGCAATGGCCTTCTTGTACTCGGAACCAAAGGCGCTCTCGTAGACCCAGTCATTGGGAAAGCCCAAGGGCAACCGGCCGAATTCGCCGAGCAGCAACTTGCGGAAGGCATCGTTGGCATCCCGGTAAATGTCCAGCCGCGACCGCTTCATGTTCTCGGACAAATCACTTTCCGGGGTCTTGACCACGTAGTCCAGCACCTCCAGCAGATCCACCACCGCCCGCTCGCCGCCGCGCTTGTGGGCGCCGGTCACGGCCAGGAAGGCGGTATTCCAGGTAATCTGCGAGCCCGGGGTCACATCGTGATAGCGCACGACCTTGCGGGTCCCGGCCAGGAATTTCAGCATGTACGGCAAGATCTGGATATGGCCTTGCTTCATGGCCCCTTCCTGGGAAGAGGACGTCGCTCCGCCGGGCATGCCGTGTTCCACGACATCGTAGTCGATGCCCTGGAAATACGGGGCCGTGTAGCGATCATAGTAGGGCATGACCTGCTTCAGGACGAAGTTGCAGGTGCGAATCATTTCCTTGTTCAGATTGGTCTTGAGACCCATCTCCTGCTCAATGTAGGCGGCCGTGGAAAGCACCTCGCCCTGGCCGTACCAGCGCACGCTGGCGCCAATGGCGGTGTCCACGATATGCGCCCCGGCCTTGGCGGCTTCGCCGCAGGCGGGCACGAACAGGCCATCGGTGTAGTGGCGGTGATAATGCAACACCAGCTCGGGGTACTTCTTGCGCAGGGCGGAAACCAGCTCGCGGATGAAATGCGGCGGGCAAACCCCGGCCATGTCCTTCAGGCCCAGGATGATCATTTTCTGGGCCTTGGCAGTGCTGACACCGGCCACATCGCGCACCAGCTTCAGGATTTCCTCGGTCACTCCAAGGTAGTGCTGAACCGTGAAGCCCTGCGCCCAGGACATGGAAATGGCAGGTTCGAAGATATTGCGCGTGGAATTCAAAGCCACTTCTGCGAAGGGACGCATGTTCTCGATATGGTTCAGGAAATCGAAGCAGCGGATGACATCGTAGTGTTCATTGATCATCTCGCCGGTCTTCTGCATCAGGTTCTTGGGCTGGGGCTTGTAGCCCAGCACGTTGGTGGACCTGATCAGGATCTGCTTCAAGGTCTTGGGCGCAAACTCGTTCCACAGGGCGGCCTCGGTGAACGGGTAGGTCATGTTGGCCAGCATGGCCACATGGAAATGCGCCCCGCCGCCGTTCTCCAAGGAGAAGAACCCGCAATTGTCCAGATACTGGGCAATAAGCTTGTCCTCGGCCCAGCGAAAACGGTTGCCGCTGTTGGACTGCGTAATGTCGCGGGTCGTGGTGTCCATGAAATGGACATGGTCGGAGTCGCGAATGTACTCCAGCGTGGCCTGACGGTCATAGCGGGGATACGGATAGGTGTAGGCGTTGGGGTAGATGCGCGGCAGCACGGGCTCGAAGGCACCCACGCGCTTGTCCTGGCGACCGCGGTATTCGTCCAGCGCAACATATTCGTTGTAGCCCTTGGCCGAAATGTCGGCGATGAGCCGGGACAGGCGATGGGCCTCGGGATCCTCGTCGACGTAGATCATCAGCTCCGGATGGCTGGCCACAAAATTGGTGTCGAAATCACCCTCACGGAAACTGGGATGCCGCACGATCTGGCGATGGAAGGGGATCGTGGTCTTGACCCCGCCCACATGGTATTCCCTCAGAGCGCGCTCCAGGACCCGCAAGGCCTTGCGCCAGCTGCGCCCGTAGGCCACCAGCAAGGCGGCGGCGGAATCGTATTGCGAGGGGAATTCATAGCCCG
Organism: Pseudomonadota bacterium; assembly: GCA_018816865.1. Taxonomy (GTDB): domain Bacteria; phylum Desulfobacterota; class Desulfovibrionia; order Desulfovibrionales; family Desulfovibrionaceae; genus Desulfovibrio_Q. The sequence continues at coordinate 56,267 of JAHIUW010000007.1, read as the reverse complement.
CGGTGACGCAGGAATCCAGACGGATGCCAGGGCCACCAGGGGAAACGTAGCGCGTGATGCGCCCGTTGTTGGGCTCGAAGTTCTTCTGCGGGTCCTCGCAGTTGATGCGCACCTGGATGGCGTGGTTCTGGGGCCGGGTGTCGCGTTTGTTGAAACGCAGCTTGGCTCCAAAGGCCACGGAAATCTGCTCTTCAACCAGGTCCACACCATAGCGGATCTCGGTGATGCCGTGTTCCACCTGCAGACGGGTATTGACCTCGATCAGATAGGGAGTGCCGTCGGACTCCACCAGAAACTCCACCGTGGCCAGGGAATAATAGCCGACTGCGTTCACCAACTGGATGGCATACTCTTTCAGCTGTTCGCGTAGTTTCACGGTCATGCCCGGCCAGGGCGAAGGTGTGATCTCCACCAGTTTCTGGTGGTTGCGCTGGACGGTGCAATCGCGCTCGTCAAAGGCGAAGGCGTTGCCGAACTTGTCGGCAATGACCTGGATTTCGATGTGGCGCACGCTGCGCAGCAGCCGCTCCACGTAGAGCCGCGGGTTGCCGAAGGAGGCCTGGGCCATGGCCGAAGCCTTGGAGAAGGCATCCTCCAGCTGCTCGGGCTTGAAGACCTCATAGATGCCGCGGCCACCGCCGCCGCCCTCAGCCTTGAGCATCACGGGATAGCCGATCTCCTCGGCAATGAGGCGGGCCTCAGGGATGCTCACGGCCCCTTCGGAACCGGGAACCACCGGGACGCCAAGCTTCTTGGCCAGGTGACGCACCTCGACCTTGTTGCCCAGGATACGCATCGGGCCAGCCTCGGGCCCGAGAAATTCGATCCCCGCGTTGCGGCACTTTTCAGGGAAGGAATCGTCCTCCGCCGAGAAGCCCCAACCGGGATGGATGGCCACGATGCCACGGGCCTTGGCCTTGCGGATGATGCGGTCGATATCCAGATAGGCGCGCGGGTTTTCACCCAACAGCATCAGTTCCTGAACGCCGGTGGTCGCCGGGGACGTCTTGTCGACGTCGGTGGCGGTCATGATCGGAATGGCACCGGACATCTCGCGGATTGTGCGCGCGATGCGGCGAGCGGGAATACCCCGGTTGGCGACCAGTACTTTTTTGCCTTTGATATAGGCGAGAACATCCTTGAAGGACTTTGGGCGAATCGTATTCTGGGACAAGACCTTTCTCCTCATTAGCGTAGGATGACCCGGCCTCCGCGGATCTCCCCGTCACGCATGACGGGGATCATTCAAGAGCGATGCTGCCGGAATACAAAATGTGAGTATCGCTGCCGCGACGCAGAACAAGCCCGCCGTCAGCGGCAAGCCCAACAGGGACAGCAAGGTACTCTCCGCCGGAACTCCACACTCGGACATTGCGTCCGAGCCAGGCGATGCGAGGCTCCAGCTCATCAAGGTATTGACGGGGATTCACTCCGGAAGCAAAGGCTTCATAGCAATAGCGGGCGCAATTCACAAGCCCGGACCACAGCGAAATGACATTTATTTTGTCACCAACCGGAGACATAGACCCGGCCTTCGGACTCCACAGCTCGCGGATATCCTTGTCCTGCGGGGCTGAAAACAGATTCAACCCAACCCCGACAAGGGTTTTTCCAAAGCGCTCTTCCACAAGGATTCCTCCCACTTTCCTGCCATCTTTCAGGAGCAGGTCATTGGGCCACTTGATCTGCACATCCAGGCCCAGGACAGTGAGTGTCTCGGCCACCACGGCCCCGGCAACCAGCGAAACAAGGGGGGCAAAGTCAGGAGGCTGTTCAGGCCAATGCCAGGCGGCGTAGAGGTTACCGGGCGGTGAAATCCATTCGCGCCGCAATTGCCCCCGGCCCGAGCGCTGCGAGACGGCAAGCACCGCCCCCCACTCGGGCAACAGCCCCTGCCTGATGAACTCCCAGGCCACATCCAGGCTGGAATCGCACATACCGCAGACGCAGACCGGGGCGGGAAGCTCGACGCCTGCGCTGCAGGCCAAAAAATCGCCCCGCGCATCCCAGCCGGCACACCCGTCGGCCAACTGCGCCCAGACCGGATGTACGGACGAAAGTTCACCCACGGTCAGGGGGTCGGCCAGACCCTCGCGGCCGGAACTCCAAAGCATCAAGCCATCCATGTTTTGCATGACGGGACTGTACGCATCGCCGGGCGCGGGGGTCAATCTCAGGTTGGCGGCAGCCGGGGGAATCTGATAGGGACTATCATGCTCATCTGTCTGGTTGGCGGCGCAGTCCGCGACATCCTTCTGGGCCGCGACGCCCAGGACTTCGACTATCTGGTGCTCGGGGCCACTCCCGGGCAGTTCCTGGAGCGGTTTCCCACAGCCCAGCAGGTAGGCAAGGCCTTCCCAGTGTATCTGGTGGACGGCGACGAATACGCCTTTCCAAGGGTCGGGACCTGCCCAAGCTGCTGTTGCGCCTTCGGGGACAAGGACCTGCTGAACGACCTGGCCGCCGACCTGCAATCCAGGGATCTGACCATCAACGCCCTGGCCCTGCCCCTGCCCAACCACCCTGCCCTGCCCTCCAGGGCAGAGGCCTGGGACCTGGCCGTGGGCACCCCCCGCTCCATGGACGACCTGCGGGGACGCATCCTGCGTCCCGTTGGTGCGACATCCCTTGCCGAGGACCCGTTGCGCGTCTTCCGCGCCGCACGGTTTTGTGCACAGTTTCCCGACTTCACGGTCCACGATGATCTGAAACGGGCCATGGGCGCGGTTGTCTCCCAAGGTCTGACCGCAAGCCTGTCCCCGGAGCGTGTGGGAGCTGAATTGCGCAAAGTCCTGGGTGCCCCCAAGCCGGGACACTTCCTGCGCCTGCTGGCCCAGACCGACACCCTGGCCCCCTGGTTCGCCGAACTCGACGGGACGGCTACGATCCCTGCCGGGCCACAGCCGCATCATGCTGAAGGTGAGTCGGTACTGGAACACACGGCCCAACTGATGGACCAACTGGCCCCAGACGAGCTGTGCTGCTGGATGGCCCTGACCCACGATCTGGGCAAAGGGGCGACCCCGCCCGAGCAGCATCCCAGCCATCACGGGCACGACTGCCTGGGCGCACCACTGGCCCGACGCCTGGGCGAGCGCCTGGCCCTGCCGGTCCGCTTCATCCGCGCCGGAGAGTTAGCTGCCCGCTGGCACACGACCGCCGCGCATTATCTGGAACTGCGCCCTGGCACACGGGTCGATCTGCTGACCACCCTGCATGCCCAACGCCTGACCAACGAACTGTTCAGACTGGTCCGGGCGGATACGGGAGATGATTTCAGTCAGCAGGTCCAGCGCGACCTCGCGGTCATGCTGGAGGTGCATCTGCCCCCGGAGTGGCAAAACAGGGGACAGGAATCAGGAGAGAGACTCAGGGAACTGCGCTGTCAGGCCCTGACCCTGGTGGAGAAGGATTAAAGCCCCGCCTCATCCCGCAGAAACGAGTCCAGACCTTTGACGTACGCAGTGCCCGTGGCCATGAACCCATCGTTATGATCCCCGCGCATCATCAGGAAGCGTTTCGGCTCACGCGCTGCGCCGAACAGGATGAGCCCCATGTCATAAGGGACGATCTCGTCGTCCGGACTGTGCGCCACCAGCACCGGGCAGGACAGTTCCGCCATGCACGACAGGGAGTCATAGCGAAGCCGCGCCAGGAACCGGGGCAGGAAGGGGTAGATGCGTTTGCCCAGATCAGGGACCGAGGTGAATCCCGACTCGATGACCAGAGCGGCGGGGTTGACCCGCCGGGCCAGCCATACGGCCACCCCTGCGCCAAGAGAGCGCCCCATGAGCACGATGCGCGAGGGCGATTCGCCCCGCTCGCTGAGCAGGTGCGTCCAGGCCGCCAGCACGTCCGCATAGCTGCCCTGCTCCGAGGGGCTGCCCGTGGAACGGCCATAGCCCCGATAATCAAAGATCAGGACGTTGAACCCCAGCCCGTGCAGCAGGGTCAGCGTCTCCAGGCGATGGGAGATGTTTCCCGCGTTGCCGTGGCAAAACAGGACCGTCCCCCGGGCTTCACTGGCGGGAAGATACCAACCGTGCAACCTGCATCCGTCAGGAGTGTCCAGGAACAGATCGTCATGGCGCAACCCAACGTCCCCAGGACCAAGCGCCAGTTCCCTGGACGGAAAATAAACCATCCGCTCCTGGAACAGCCAGACCCAGCCCGCGATACAGGCCAGAATAATCCCCAAATAAATGGCGTATTGCATGGGTACCCGCATGGTTCATCGACCTTTCCGACGTGCTGGAGTACACGGCTCTTTCACACCTTGCGTCGCAAAATCTTTGACAGAATTTTTACGTTATGGCTATATGGTCTACGAATAACAACAAACGTACAAGCGGTCGGTCTCCGTCCGCATGGTCTCTGCTTGAAGGAGGTATCTCATGAGGTTGCTTACCAGATCGGATTTTGACGGCCTGATTTGCGCCGTTCTGCTCAATGAGCTTGGGCTGATAGACGAATGGAAATTCGCCCATCCCAAGGATTTGCAGGACGGCACCATTGAGGTCACGGAGAACGACATCCTGGCCAACGTGCCTTACGTCAAAGGTTGCGGAATGTGGTTCGACCACCATGCGTCCGAAGCCGCCCGCCTGGGTTCCGACTTCGAATTCAAGGGTTCCTACAAGCATTCCCCCAGCGCTGCGCGCGTAATCTGGGAGTACTACGGCGGTCACGACAAGTTCCCCAAGGACTTTGACGAGATGATGGAGGCCGTGGACAAGGTCGACAGCGCCCAGCTGACCCAGGAAGAGATCCTCAAGCCCTACGGCTGGATTCTGTTGGGCTACATCATGGACCCACGCACCGGCCTGGGTCGTTTCCGCGACTACCGCATCTCCAACTACCGCCTCATGGAAGACCTCATTGAATACTGCCGTGCCATGCCCGTGGAGAAGATCCTCGAACTGCCCGACGTCAAGGAGCGCATCGACCGCTATCTTGAACAACAGGAACTGTTCTCCGCCATGCTCAAGGAGAATTCCACGGTCCAGGGCAATGTCGTGATCATCGACCTGCGCAACCAGGAGACCATCTACGCCGGCAACCGCTTCATGATCTACGCCCTGTACCCGGAAGCCGCCGTCTCCGTGCACATCCTCTGGGGCCTGAACAAGCAGAATACCGTTTACACCGTGGGCAAGAGCATCATCAACCGCAGTTCCAAGACCGATGTGGGCAAGCTGATGCTCAAATACGGCGGCGGCGGCCACGAGGCCGTTGGCACCTGCCAGGTCGAGAACGAACGCGCCGAACCCGCTCTCAAGGAAATCCTCGCCCAGATCAACGCCGACGGCTGATCGCCTCTCAGAGACCGAATCATCAAGGCCGCCTCCCACCCGGGAAGCGGCCTTTTCCCTTTCCTGCAAGCCCTCCGAAGCGTCTCGCGGGCACTGAAGATCACTCCCTTGGGCTCTTGGCCCTCTGCGCAGGACGGTCTGAACAACGACCAAGGTCTGGCCGTGCCGATCGCCCTGCAACTGGACCCTCAAGATTGCTGCAAGCACACCCAGCACTTCACCTGGGAACACCGCCTGGAGCAATGCGAACAGCACCTAGTGCCCATCGCTGAGACTTTCCAAAACCACGCCAAATAGTTATCGTTGTCACTGCCCAAACAAACGGACGGGAGCGAACCATGCTGATGACCCTGCTGATCCTGTTTTGCCTCGCCATCCTGAGCGTGAGCGTCGTCACCTACGGGCTGTTCTGGCGCCAGACCTCGGGCACCGCGCATCTGGAGATGCTCAGGGAGGCCAGCCATGGCCGTCCCTGGCTCTGGGTGGGCGCCGGTTTCCTGTCCAGCCTCGCCAGTCAGGCCGGAGCGGTCCTGCTCTACCCCCTGTTCCTGGTCAAACCCCTCTGGCTCGGGTCGGACATCGCCCCCCCCAACCAGTCATCGACTTCCAACGACAAACCGACCGTGCTGTTCGTACACGGCTACGCCCACACGGCCGCGGCCTGGGTTTTTTACGCCGCCTGGTTCCGCCGGGCCGGTTACAGCGACCTGCACGCCATCACCTACAATAGTTGGAAGCTGGATTTCTGGGGCATCGTCAAACAGCTGGAGCGAGAGACCGAGGCCATCCTGCGCGAACGGCCCGGACAAAAGATTGTGCTGGTCTGCCACAGCCTGGGGGGACTGGCCGCGCGCACCCTGCTGAACACCTCCGAGCTGCGTCAACGGGTGCTGGCCGTGGTGACGCTGGGCACCCCGCACCAGGGCACGACCCTGGCGAGCATCGGCATGAACGATCTGGCGCACAAGCTGGAATATCGCGGGCAGCTGATCAAGGAGATCGAAGCCTCGGACATCCCCTCGGGGGTCCCAAGCCTGGCCATCTACTCACTGGTGGATAACATGGTGATGCCCCTGGAGGGGCTGAGGATCAACAAGGAAGGCTGGCAGGAATTCTGCACCGCCCCGATCTGCCACGTAGGGTTGCTCTACCATCAACCCACGGCCAAGGCGGCCCTCTCCTTCATCGCCCAGGCAGTCTCACAAACCAAGGGCAATCAGGTCCCGCACAGGCGACCGTAGAGCTTCTGGTAATCCGCAACCATCCGCTCCTGCCGGAAGCGGTCAGTGCCCCAGATGCGGGCGGACTCGCCCAAACGCCGGGCCTGGACAGGATGTTCCAGCAGACGGATGATCTCCGCGCTCAGAGCCGTCCACTGGCCCGCGGGCACCAGCACCCCGGCACTGGGGGCGGCGATCTGCTCGGGCACTCCGCCCGTGGCGAAAGCCACCACGGGCAGGGCCATGCTCATGGCCTCCAGCACCACCAAGGGATGATTGTCCGCCAGGGTCGGATAGGCCAGCACGTCCGCCGCGCGCATCAAACGGGCCATGGTCTGGGTGTCGGCATAGGGCCAGAGGGCCACGTCCCCGCGGCGTTCCATGCGCTTGCCGCCGACCACATAACAGATGGCCTCGGGAACACGGGCCTTGATCTGCTCGAAGACCTTCAGGAAATGCTTGCCCTGCTTGAATGCGGCCTCAACCCCGCCATGGGCCACGAACAACACCATCCGCGCCCCGGGGGCCACCCCCACGGCTCGGCGCAGTTCCTGGCGGGGAGGCAGGGTCTGGGGCCAGGGCACACCGTTGGGGATGACGTGCACGTTCAGTTCCGGCAGAACGGCACGGGCCATGGACGCCATCCAGCGCGACGGTGCCACGAGCACCGCCGACAACTCCCGCAGTAGGGTTCGACGCTCTTGGGCAACCTGATCCGAGGCCTCGTACAGGCGCGGACAGGTTGACAGACAGCCCTCTTCCCAGGCCGTGCATTGTAATGGATACGGGCATCCGCCGGTCAGGGCCCGGCAGTCGTGCAGGGTGACCACGACGCGCAGTCCGGCCTGCGCGAGACCGCGCAGGCAGCCCCCCCAATCCAGGGTGGCATGAAGATGCACCAGCTCCACGCCGGCATCCAGGGCATAGCGCCCCAGGTCTTCGGGCCGCACGGCCTCAGCCCCCTCCTGGCAGAGGCCGTCGTCGCACTCGTAGCTATAGAGGGTCTCGGGGATGGCGATATGCAGGGCACGGGCAATGGCGGAGGTCCCCCCCATGCAGCGCAGCAGGGAGTGGACCAGGATTCGGGGTGCTTCAGGTGGCGTCATCCACCCGCTCCAGGAGATCGTTTTTCAGGCACCAGAGCACCAGAAACTGAGCGTCCTCCTCGGACTTCCCCAGAATCTCCATGACCTTGAGCGCCAGTTTCGGGCCACTGAGCGGCTTGCGGGCCATGAAGGCCACCTTCTTCACATCCTCCAAGTTCACCCGATGCGCGATGGCCCGGTAGATGGACACGAAATCATGTCCCCGGTAAACGGCCTGGCCCGATGCCGACCACTGGACCACGAACTCGTCAAGGCGGTTGGAGGCATAGCCCCCGAACAACTCACTGAAGGGCAGGGAATGGGGGTGACGCATGAGCTTGAGGGCCTGGGCATCCACGGCCTGGGAACGCAGGCGGTGCCACAGGGCGACATACTGGTCCACCACGCGCTCCCAGCTGAAGGACTCCAGCATGCGCTGCCGTCCGGCCTCCCCCAATCTGCGGCGCAGGGCCGGGTCCAGAACAAGCTCGGCCAAGGCTCGGGCCATGGCCGCCACATCAACCACGGTCTGCTGGGCCACCTGCAGATGGTATTCATTGTCGAACAGCAGCGGGGCCATGATGTCGATGGCCCTGGTGGATTCAGGTCCCAGGGTGGGAATCAGGTAACCGGTCTCGCCATGCACCACCAGATCCCGATAGCCGTCGTATTCCGAAACCACCGCGGGCAGACCCATGGCCCCCGCCTCCAGCACGGTCAGCCCGAAGGTCTCCTGGGGATTGTCCACGGGGGACAGGAACACGTCCGCACCCCAAAACAACTCGCGCTTGGTCTGGTCGTCGGGTTTGGGGACGACCATCAGGGGCAGGCCAAGGTTCCCCGCCAGGTTGGAGATGGTCTCGACATAGGTCTCGTCGCCCTTGCCCATCCAACCCGCCAGCACCACGCGCACCGTATCCAGCGGCACGCCAAGGCGCGGCAGACGCTGCATGGCCCGCAGCAGGGGCACCAGGTCCATCTTGGAGAAGTGCGACAGTCTGGCAAAGACCAGGATCATGGTCTGGCCGGGGTCGAGCTGCAGTTTGGCGCGCGCCGCATCGCGCTCGGCCGGACTGGGGGGACGGTACTGGTCCGTATCCACACCAAGGGGAATGGTGGCCACGGTGGGCCGGGGCAGGTCGCCGTAGCTCTCGCAGAGCAGGTCGAAGTACCTGCCCACGACCGCCTTCGCGGTGTCGGAGGTGGCGACCACGCAGTCGCGCGGGGTGCAGCCCGGCCAGAGATGGGCCAGGAAATCCCGGCTGTAACGCTGGTAGGAGAGCGAATGGGTTACCCCGGTGATGGGGAAGATGTCCGGGCTGACCTTATTGCGCAGGGCCGCCAGATAGGCCGGATAGTTGATGCAGTCCGAGAGATGGAAGCAGTGGTAGCCACCCCGGGCAAGGGCCGCAGGCAATTGGTTGCGCAGCCTGACCAAAATCCCGCCCCTGTTCTGGATATCCTGAAATTCCAGATGCAGCTGCCCGGCGACCCGGTCCACCTGCTGGCCGGTGCTTAAAAAGAAATGATAGGCCTTGAAAGGATCCCGACGCAGCAGTGCGCGCAAAAACGCCTCGTTGGCCACATTGCGGCCCATGACGTCCCCGCCCTCGATGAAAGGATCAAGCGTCCCCCAAATATTCGGTGATTGCATGAAGTTGAAATGCCTGTGAGAGCGGTTGTTCGTCAAGCATTTGCAGCCTTGCTCCGGGCGCAGGCCCTGTCCAGAACCTGGCAGGCCATCTCGCGCAGAGCCATTACATCCGCGGGCCGCGGGATCAAACCACGCCTGAAGGGCACGGCCCAGGCCTCCCCCCTGATCAGGGAACGGGCCCAGCCAACGACTGCGGGCTCAAAGAAATGCTTGTTGTCCAGAACGATCTGCGCCTTGGCCCGACCATCCACCAGACGAGCCTTCCATGAAAAATTACTGCCGTGATGATTGTATCTGAACAGTGGCAACGGCACCCTGAGTCCCCAAAAGCCATTATTCGCCGCCTGTACCCAGAAATCCCAATCCTCGTAAGCCGTCTGGGCCGAAAAACCCCGACTGCGCTCAAAGACCTCGCGCCGCATCAGAGTCGCCAGGGTCAGCGTGTTCTGTGTCCGCAACAAGTGGGCGTCAAAGGCCGGAAGGCTCACCACACGATCGCCCTCGGGGCTGTATTCCAGGTAGTCGCTGTAGGCCAGGGAGGCCTCGGGGCAATTATCCAGAGCCGCCACCGTCCGCGACAGGAAGCCCGGCTCAATGCTGTCGTCAGGGTCCAGACAGAGCAGATACCGCCCCTGGGCAACGGACAGACCCGCGTTGCGGACAGGACCAGGCTTGCCCCTGTGTTTGAGGGAAAGCACCTTGAAGCGCGCAAAGCCATAGGCCACACCCTGTTCCCGGGCCGTTTCCACAGAGCCGTCCGAGCTGCCATCATCAACGAGGATGACCTCGACTTGATTCAGCCCCAGGGTCTGCGACGCCAGGGACCTGAACAGTCCGGGCAGGAACCGTTCGTATTCGTAGTTGGAAATAACGATTGAGACCAATGGCTTCATCAAACCCTTCCTCAAAGAATGACTTTCAAGAACACCCTCATACTCTTGTCGGCTGAAGCAACGGGAAGGTTTACCCCGGCCGGAGTCGGAAACCCGACACCGAGCGGCAGAGTTTACCCGCGGTGGCGGGCTTTTAACATTTTTCCGTCGCCTGGGGCCGCCCGGAACAATCTTAATAATCTCCTCAAACCGCCTGGGATTTGGGCTTTTATCCCTGCCACGCCCAGCCACCAAGAGTTTGGCCCTGTTCTTGCTTATGAAAATGGCAAATCATCCTTCAACAGGACAGACATATGACCAAGACGGACAACAACACCTTGTTCTGGGGCTTCGGGCTGTCGGACATCGAATGCAAGAAGATCGAGAGTTCGGCTCCCGGGTACAGAGTGCGCAATTTCAACGCCAGCGCCCTGCCCACGGACAACGAGATGGAAGGGGAAACCCCTTTCCTGATCTGGATTCCGGGCCGAGTCTGGGTCACCCTGGACGATGGTTTCAAGTCTGCCATCCTTGAATGGGACCCGGCGCAGAAAGTGCTATTGGCCGACGCCAGGGATGATCTGGATGTCGAACGATTGCTGGACCTGGGATTCCTGTCCATCCTGCGCACCCCCCTTGCCGCCAGCAAGGTGCAGGAAACCCTGTACCGGGCTCGGGAAGTCCATGCCCTGTATGAAGACATCGTGCGCATGACCCGCGAGATCGCCCTGGAACGGGAAATTCTCTCGCGCAAGACAGACTACCTGCTGTTCTTGAACAAATTCATGGCCAGAGCCTCGGAAAGCCTGAATCCGGCCACCATCCTCACCCAGGCCAGACGCGACCTGTGCTCGCTCTTTGCGGTCTCTGCCGTGCAAGGCATTTTCTGGGCGGACAGCGATGAGGAGTTTGTGGAATCAGAAATATTCCTGACGTTCCAGGAGGATGCGGACATCCAGGAACAATGGATCGAAAAGCTGATGGAAAACGCCGCCCGGCTTTCGAACATCAAGGTCAACAGCTACCAGTTGACCTACCTGATGGATGCCGAGGCCAAGGTGGCCCCTCCCCTGGAACCCGGCACGGACCGTGCGATCATGCTTCCGCTCAAGGCGGGAGGCAAGGATTTCGGCACACTGGCCCTGCTGACCCCGACCCCGGTCCGGCTGACCAAACAGCAACGTGACGTGTTGCATTCGGCGGTCAACCACCTGGGCCTGGCCCTGAAAAACGCCCTGCTCTTCCGCGAGGTCAAGCTCAAGGCAGATCATGACGGCCTGACCCGCATCTTCAACCGCCAATTTTTCGACAACCGGTTCATGGAGGAAATGCGACGTTCAACGCGCTATGGTCAGGACATCTCGCTGATGATGCTGGATCTGGACCATTTCAAGAACATCAACGATACCCACGGCCACCAGGCCGGGGATCTGGTGCTCAAGGAGATCGGCTCGCTGCTGATGGAAAGCCTGCGCACCACGGACTTTGCCGCCCGCTACGGTGGTGAGGAGTTTGCCGTCATCCTGCCGCATACCGGTGAGGAACAGGCCTGGCTGCTGGCCGAGCGCCTGCGCCGCAAGGTGGAGAAACTGAATCTCAAGCACGACGGCAAGGTCCTTAGCGTGACCACCTCCATCGGTGTGGCCTCCCTTTCGGCCACAAGCTTCAGCCGCAACCCGGACCTGATCAAGGCTGCCGACCGTGCCCTGTATCTGGCCAAGGCCTCGGGTCGAAACATGGTCTGCACCTCCGACGGCTGCGACGACTATTCGGCTCTCCTTCAGGAGCAACAGGCCGGAACCTAGGCCCAACGCCCTGCATCGCAAAAGACTCAAGCCGCGCTCGCGCGGCTTTTTTCATTGAACACGGCGGATTGCCATGCCCTTGCTGATTTCTTGACCCCTCACTCAATATCGGGCAAATATAGCCGGTTCCGGCCTGGGCCGGGAAGGAGGCCGCCCTCCTTCTAAATCTAACTCCGGAGTATACGACATGACGAACGAATTGCTTTGGCTTGCATTTGCTGTGCTCGACCTGTCCCTGGTCGTGGTGCTGTTCCGGCTCTTTGGCAAACCGGCCCTGTACGGGCTCATCGTCTTCAACCTGCTGCTGTGCAACATCCAAGTCCTGAAGACCATCGAGCTGTTCGGGCTGACCACAACCCTGGGCAACGTGCTCTACGCCAGCGTCTTTCTGGCCACGGACCTGCTCGGGGAGTTTTACGGCAAGGATGCCGCGAAAAAGGGGGTTCTGCTGGGGTTCGCGGTGCTGGTCATGGCCACGGTGTACATGCAGATCGCTCTGCTGTTCACCCCCAGTGCCGACGACTTTGTCCAGCCGCATCTGGAGGCCATCTTCGGGATGTTGCCGCGACTGGCCCTGGCGAGCCTGGCGGCGTATCTGATCTCCCAGATGCACGACGTCTGGGCCTACCATTTTTGGAAAAAACGCACCGGCGAGGGCAAGCTCTGGCTGCGCAACAACCTGAGCACCCTGGTCAGCCAATTGCTTGACTCGGTGATCTTCTGCCTTATTGCTTTCTGGGGAGTGTTCGAGACACCAGTCTTTATTGAAATATTGATTACGACATACCTCTTCAAGGCCATCGTCGCTGCCCTGGATACCCCGTTCATCTATCTCGCCAAGCGAGTGGTGTCCCGGGAAAGGGCAGCGGTCTAAGGGCCCACAAGAGACTGCAAACGGTCAGCACCTATCGAGGAGAACGCGATGCAAGAAGTCCAGCTCATGATCATTGGTCAAGGTCCCGCGGGCCTGTCCGCCGCCATCTACGCCTCCCGCGCAGGGATCGACACCGTGGTCGTCGGCCTGAAGCCGAAAATCGACGGTGACTACGCCATCGACAACTACTTCGGCTTCGAGAACACCATCCAGGCCTCCGACTTGATGGAGGCTGGGCGCAAGCAGGCCCTGCGCTTCGGGACCCGCATCGAGACCGAACGGGTGCTGACCATCCACATGGAAGAAGACATGACCTACAAGGTCAAGACCGAGTCCGGACACATCAAGGCCTGCGCCATCATCATCGCCGCCGGCGTGTCCAAGACCCGCTCCGGCATCAAGAACGAGGATGATTACGACGGCAAGGGCGTGTCCCACTGCGTGTCCTGCGACGGGTTCTTCTACCGCGGCCGCCAGGTCGTGGCCCTGGGCGAAGGCGTCTACGCCGCCAACCAGGCCCTGGAACTGACCTCCTACACCGACAAGGTCGCCCTGTGCACCCAGGGCAAAAAGCCCGAGTTCGGCGACGAGATGCGGGCCAAGCTGGACGCGGCGGGTATCCCCGTCATCGAAAAGAAGATCGAAACCCTGGAAGGTGCGAACGGTCTGGATCGCGTCAGGTTCGAGGACGGCGAGACCTTCGACACCGAGGGCCTGTTCATCGCCCTGGGCGAGGCCGGATCCACGGACTTCGCCTATACCCTGGGCCTGGAGCGCAACGGGCACTACCTCGTGGCCAACGAGAAGCAGGAAACCAACCTGCCTGGCATCTACGCCGCAGGGGACTGCGTGGGCCGCTTCCTGCAGATCGGCGTTGCCGTCGGGGAAGGTTCCATCGCCGCCCGTCAAGCCATCAAGTATGTCAAGGACAAGTGCCCCAAAGACAAGGCCTAGCCTTTCTGGGACCTCATACCAGATTCACGGCTCGCGCAGGCCATTCTAGAGTTGTCACCAGGACCGGAACCCGAGGGGCCACGGGCGATGAGCCCTCCGCCCTCCGGGCCTGGAATCTTGACAATACAAGTATTTTTAAGCTATGGAGAACGGCTTAGCAAACCACGGTCGGGCCGGTAGCTCAATTGGCAGAGCCTTCGGCTCATAACCGAACTGGTGTAGGTTCAAATCCTACCCGGCCTACCACAAGGATTGGGAATGCTTTCAGCAGAAACCAAGCCTCACGGCAACCGGCAGGTTGGGGATCGCCCCTAGGGACTCAGGTGTTTTCCCCGGCTAAAAACCCGGGAAGCACCTTCTTTTATTTGGAGATCGTATGCACGTCGCAAAAATCATCTCCTGCATCGAACGGATCGCGCCCTTGTCCGGAGCGGCACAGTGGGACAACTGCGGCGTTCAGATCGCCGGATTGGAGGATGAGGTCACCCGGCTTGTGGTGACCATTGATCCATCGCCGGAAGAGGTGGTCGCGGCCCTGGAATGGGGTGCGGAGATGATCGTGACCCACCATCCGTTGTATTTGGAGCCCAAGCCGCTCAACAAGCCCAGCTATTTCCTGGACAGTACACGGGCGATCATGGCGACCGGCACGTGGCTCTACAGTGCGCACACCAGCCTGGACGTCCGCCCCGAAGGTCCTGCGGGCTGGTTGTTCCGCGCCATGAAGCTCAGCGAGCTCACCGTGCTCGAACCCAATACCGCGTCCGAACCGGGAGTGGGTTACGGATTTTGGGGACGCTTGCCCGCGCCCTTGCCCTGGAAGGATTTCGCCCTGCGTTTGGGCCAACATGTGAACAGAGATTTTTGGACCCTTTCAGGCACACCGCCGACGACCGTGTCCACCGTCGCCTATTGCACCGGTTCAGGCGGTTCCCTGATGGATGCGGCCCACGCCGCTGAAACGGACGTGTACATCACTGGCGACCTGAAATATCATCAGGCCCTCGAGTCCCCCCAATTCACGGTGGACGTGGGTCATTTCTCTCTGGAAGACCGCATGTCCAGTGAGTTAGCGGACCTCTTGGCGGATAAACTCGGCCCCGAGGGCGTTAAAGTACGGTTTTTACCCGGCAGGGAGCCTTTCAAGGCCCACCTGCCTATTCGTATCTAGAAGAACCGCCCCGCACGGCCCCTCACCGGGCCGCATGACAGGGCAGACCATGGAGGATAACCCGTTGAGCATGTACCTTGAACAGATCGAGCAGCTTGTGGTCCTGCAAAAGGTCGATGACGAGATCATCGTCCTGGAACAGGAACTTGAAAACCTGCCCAAGGAACTGGCCGATCTGGAGAGCCAGAACGATGATTTCGACCACCGTCTCGAGCTTCTGGCCGACAAGCTTGATATCCTCAAGACTCAGCAAAAGCGTCTCAACGACGAGGTCGAGGACAATGCGTCCAAGATCAAGAAGAGCAAAAGCAAGCTGATGATGGCCGAGAACACTCGCGAGTATCATGCCATGATGCGCGAGATGGACAACATGGAAAAGCTCAACCGCACCCGGGAAGAAGAGCGCATCGCCCTGACCGAGGAGCTGGAGCGCCAGAAGGATCTGAGCGCCGAGGTTGAAGCCCAGGCCAAGGAACTCAAGGAGACCCTTGAGACATACAAGACGAGCATCAAGAAGCGCACGGCCGCAGCCAAAAAGCGTCTGACCATTCTGGGTAAGCAACGCGACAAGGCCTGTTCCGTTGTGCCCAAGCCCGTGCTTGGCCGCTACGAGTTCATCCGTGCGCGCATCTCCAATCCCGTGATCGTGTCCGTGATCGATGGCGTGTGTTCCGGCTGCCATATCCTGATTCCGCCCCAGATCTTCAACGATCTGCAAAAAGGCGAACAGATCATCAGCTGCCCCAACTGCCAGCGCCTGAGCTACTGGTGCGAACACTTCAGCGGTGAGGAAAAAGCCTTCACCAGCGAGGGCAAGGCCAGGGAAGCTGCCGAGCTGAAATCCGCCGAGGCGGCCGAGGCCGCTGAAGATATCGAAGATGTCGCAATTGACGATTCCGGTGACAAGTAGACAACGCCCGCACAGGGCTTAAATGGATTTGGGAGCAGGATAGGCTATCGCCGCGACCGCTTGCGGTCGGGGAGGAAAGTCCGGGCTCCACAGGGCGGAACGCTGGATAACGTCCAGGAGGGGCGACCCTCGGAAAAGTGCCACAGAAAATAGACCGCCTGCTTGCAGGTAAGGGTGAAACGGTGGGGTAAGAGCCCACCAGTGGTTGCGGTGACGCAGCCAGCTAGGTAAACCCCGTTCGGAGCAAGGCCAAATAGGAAGGCGCTTGAGGCTGGCCCGGCCGAGGCCTTCGGGTAGGCTGCTTGAGGCTGCGGGTAACCGTAGCCCTAGAGGAATGATAGCTGCCCCGCTTGCGGGGAACAGAACCCGGCTTATCGTCCAGCTCCCTTGTATCAGTGACGGGCGCGCCGCGGGAATCACCCCGGCGCGCCCGATCAGTTATGAGCCGCCCCCCTGAGCGGCAGAGACGATGAAAAACCCCGGAACGCACCGCTGCGGAGTATTCCCAGAACCATCAGCAACCCGTTTTATCCAAAGGCAACGCAATGACCTGTTGGGCGATCATCCTGGCCGCGGGCAGCGGCTCACGCCTGGCACAAGCCGGGCTGAAGACCAAAAAGCAGTTCCTGGAACTGGAGGGCTTGCCCCTGTTCTGGCACGGAGCCCAGACCCTGGCCCGTGTGGCCCGGATCTCCGGGCTGGTGTTCGTCTTCCCGCCCGATGAATTGCAAGAGGCCAAGGCCAGAACCGCAGACCTGCTGGACGGACGGCCCCTGAACCTGCCCTGCCGCTTCGCCGCGGGTGGTGCGCGCCGCCAGGACTCGGTCTTCAACGGCCTCGCGCTGTTGCCCGGCGACTGCGATCATGTCCTGGTGCACGATTCGGCCCGGCCGTTCGCTTCGCCACAGTTATGCAATGCGCTCATCGACGCCCTGAAGGGCGGGGCCAAGGCCGTCATCCCTGCCTTGCCCGTCAAGGACACCATCAAGCGCGTCCTCGGCACGACCGTGGCGCAGACCCTGCCTCGCGCCGAACTGTGCGCGGTGCAGACCCCGCAGGCCTTTGATTTGGCCACCCTGCGCACAGCCCACGCCTTCTGCCAGGAGGGCCACGTCTCCGTGACCGACGACGCCTCCATGGTCGAGACCATGGGCGGCGAGGTCGCCATCGTCCCGGGCGAAGAAGATAATGTAAAAATCACCACCCCGGAGGACCTGAAGATGCTCACCCCAAAGCAAGCCCCGAGCGTTGCGGTCACAGGCTGGGGGTATGATGTCCATAAATACGGCCCTGGGCACCCCATGGTCCTGGGCGGCGTGCCCATCGCGGGCGGGCCCGAAATCGTGGCCCACTCCGACGGCGACGTGCTGCTGCACGCCCTGGTCGACGCCCTGCTGGGCTGTCTTGGCCGGGGTGACATCGGCGAGCACTTCCCAGATACGGACGCGGCCTATGCGGGCATCGAATCGTCCATCCTGGTCAACGAGGTCCTGCTCCTGGCCGACCAGGACGGTCTGGTCATCACCCATGTCGACCTGACGCTGATCTGCCAAACGCCCAAGCTGGCTCCCCACAAGGCGCAGATCAAGTCCACGGTGGCTCGCCTGCTGCAACTGGAAGACCGCCAGGTCAACGTCAAGGCGACCACGGAAGAGGGCCTGGGCTTCACCGGGCAGAAAAAGGGGATCAAGGCCGTGGCCTGCGTCACGGCCACGCGCTCCGCCTAGCCACCTCTTGCCCATGACGGCCCG
Organism: Pseudomonadota bacterium; assembly: GCA_018816865.1. Taxonomy (GTDB): domain Bacteria; phylum Desulfobacterota; class Desulfovibrionia; order Desulfovibrionales; family Desulfovibrionaceae; genus Desulfovibrio_Q. The sequence continues at coordinate 38,659 of JAHIUW010000007.1, read as the reverse complement.
TCTGCTTCGTTGCCGCAATGAATTCAAACTCTCGCCGATTCGGCTACAGGCCGTCGATCTTGAATTCTTTTTGCGCCTTGCATCCGGACTAGCCTGAACAACCAGAGCTTTGACGCTCTGAAGCATTTGGTGCAAGATGCCCCCCGGCATGGAACGGGTGTGCGTAAGCCCTGTTCCACCCCCTGCGACCCAAGCTGAATAAACTGAAAATTTTGAATATTCTGGAGACCGGACGATGCAGATCTACAACACCATGACCCGAAAGAAAGAGCAGTTCATCCCCGTCGAGGAAGGCAAGGTCCGGATGTACGTCTGCGGCATCACGGCCTACGACTACTGCCATATCGGTCATGCCCGTTCCGCCGTGGTCTTCGACGTGATGGTCCGCTACCTGCGCCATATCGGGCTCGATGTGACCTTTGCCCGCAACTTCACGGACGTGGACGACAAAATCATCGTCCGCGCCAACGAAAACGGCGAGGACCCCATGGCCCTGGCCGAGCGCTTCATCCAGGCCTTCTACGAGGACATGGACCGCCTGAATATCCTGCGCGCCGACATCGAACCCAAGTGCACCGAACACACCCCCGAGATGCTCGCCCTGACCGAGGACCTCATCGCCAAGGGCCACGCCTACGCCACCCCCTCGGGCGACGTGTACTTCCGCGTGCGCTCGTTCAAGGACTACGCCAAGCTCTCGGGACGCGACATCGACGATATGCGCTCCGGCGCACGGGTCGCCCCCGGCGAGGAGAAGGAAGACCCGCTGGACTTCGCCCTGTGGAAGTCCGCCAAGCCCGGCGAACCCACCTGGGACAGCCCCTGGGGCCCCGGACGCCCTGGATGGCACCTGGAATGCTCGGCCATGAGCGACAAGCACCTTGAGCTGCCCCTGGACATCCACGGCGGCGGCCAGGACCTGATCTTTCCGCACCACGAGAACGAGATCGCCCAGTCCGAGGCGGCCACGGGCAAGCCCATGGCCAACTACTGGGTGCACAACGGCTTCGTACAGGTGGACTCCGAAAAGATGTCCAAGAGTCTCGGCAACTTCAAGACCATCCGTGAGATCATGGAGGCCTATCTGCCCGAGACGCTACGCTACTTCCTGCTGACCAAGCACTACCGCAGCCCCATCGACTTCACTCTGGAGAACATGGATGAGGCCGAAAAGAACCTAAAGCGCATCTACACCGTGAAGCGCGACCTGATCCAAGCCCTGGACAAGGAGAAGTGGTCGGGGGCCGAGCTGCCCGAGGAGCTGACCCGCGAGCTGGACGAGCTGGAAACCGCCTGGGACAACGCCATGGCCGACGACGTCAATTCCGCCGCCGCCCTGGGGCACCTGTTCGGGGCCGTGCGTCTGGCGGGCCGCATCGCCGAGGACAAGGCCTGGCGCAAGTCCAAGGGCGCCCAAAAGGCGTGGACGCGCATCCTGGCCGACCTGGAACGCTGGGGACAGGTGCTGGGAGTGCTGACGGCCGAGGCCGAGCCTTTCCTGCTTGAACTGCGCAACATCAAGGCCCGGCGCAAGGGTGTGGATGAGGCCAAGGTCCTGGAACTGCTGAACAAGCGCTTGGCCGCCCGCCAGGAGAAGGATTTCGCCGCCTCGGACGCCATCCGCGACCAGCTGGCGGCCATGGATGTCGAGGTCAAGGACCTCCCTTCCGGCCAGGTCTGGGACGTCGTCTAGTCTAGGCCGTTCGTGAACATCGTCTACGGCGTTGCTGTGGAGCCATCACACTCTCATGGACAGCAGAGTCCACTTCGATCGTGATGGCTCCTTGCGCCTAGTATCCGACGCCCCCAACGGCCTAGACTGAATTCAGAGTTTCGCCTGGCATCTGACGATCCCGAACGCCCTAGACCAGGCAGTAGAAACAATCGGGACATCACCCTCCCAATCAAAACTTCAGCCGCTTTCAGCAGATGACAAAATTCAAAGCCGCCTTTGGGCGGCTTTTTCGTTGCCCACCTTGGAAGAGACTTGAACCGGAAGCGGGCTTGAGGCACAAGAGGTCCACCATGACCCAAGACATCACCATCACCCCGCACCGCTATCGCCACGGCTCCGTCGAACTGGAGGGGCTGGTGGTCCGCTCCGAGGGACGCACCGAAAAAAACGGTGAACTGAAGCCGAGTGTGCTGCTGATCCACGAATACATGGGCCTGGGCGACTATCTGCTGCCCCATGCCGAGGCCCTGGCCCACGAGGACTTCCTGGTGCTGTGCCACGACATGTACGGACGCGACGTGCGCCCCAAGGATCGCGCCGAGGCCTCCCTCCTATCCCGCCCGTTCCGCGAGGATCGCCTGCTGATGCGCTCGCGCGCCAAGGCCGGGCTTGATGCCCTGATCGCCCTGCCCAGAGTGGACCCTACACGGCTGTTCGCCGTGGGCTTTTCCTTTGGCGGCGGGTCCGTGCTGGAACTGGCCCGCCGCGGGGCCAACATCCAGGCCGCCATCAGCTTCTACGGCTATCTGGACACCCCCCACCCCGCCAACCCTGGTGACATCCGCGCCAAGGTGCTGGCCCTGCACGGGGCCCAGGACAAGGTTGTCACAATGGACCATCTGGCCCAGTTCGAGGGCGAGATGGTCCTGGCGGGCGCGGACTTCAAGACCGTGGTCTATCCCCACGCCGGGCATGCCTTCTCCAACCTCAGCGCCCAACCCAATTCGGCCTCGGGCTCCTTCCCCTGCAAGGCCACTCATGCCGACGCCTGGGCCGAGATGCTGGCATTGATCCGTTCCTGTCTGGCCTGACACCACTCCCACAAGCTCGGATGAACCGAGCTGATCCACAAAAAAACGGGCCACAGGCCCGCTTGAGATCGTCTCGCTGGAATCCGTCTGAGACTATACCGCAAGCGCAGCCCGCGCAGCCGCCAGCATCTTCCAATGCTCGCCAGGGCGGAACCACTGGATCTCCTTGTCGGCATTGAACCAGGTCAACTGGCGTTTGGCATAGGCCCGAGTGTTCTTGCCCCACATGGCCTTGCACTCCGCGAGATCAATCTCCTCTTTCAGATAGGCGAACAGCTCGGCGCAGCCGATGCCGCTCCAGCCCGGGGCGTTGCGGTCGTTGTTTTTCTCCATGGCCGCGCGGGCCTCGTCCATAGCCCCCAGGTCCAGCATCACCTCAATACGCTTGTAGAGGTAAGGCGTCAGCTCATCCAGGGTCAGGCCCACGCCCAGTTTCACGGCATGAAAGTCGCGCGTCTCCACAGTCTCGGCATGCCAACAGGACAAGGGCTTCTTCGTGGCCTCGTAGACCTCCAACCCGCGCATGATGCGCTGGCGGTCATTGGGGTGCAGGCGCTCGGCCAAGGGCGGGTCCACCTTGGCCAGATCGCTGTGCAAACGGCCCGGCCCCAGCTTTTCGCAGGCCTCCTGGATCTTCTTGCGCACGGCCTCGGGAATGGGCGGAATGGGTGCCAGGGGTTGCAGCAGGGCCTTCAGATACAGCCCGGTGCCCCCCACCAGGATGGGCAGCTTACCTCGGGAGCGGACCTCGGCGATGGTCTCCAAGAGCAGGTCGGCGTAAGCCGCAGCACCCAGGGACTGATGGGTCTGCATGAAGCCGTAGAGACGGTGCGGACATTGGGCCCGCTCCTCGGACGAGGGCTGGGCGGTGATGATCGGAAAATCTTCGTAGACCTGGCGTGAATCAAAATTGATGACCTCACCGTCCAGTTCGCACGCCAGGGCAATGGCCGCCCCGGTCTTGCCTGCGGCCGTGGGCCCGGGAATGGACAACAGGGGATAGCTCATGCGTCCGGTTCGCCGTTCCCGTCGCGCTCACGCTGACGCTGCACGCATTTCTTGTAGAGCTCAGGCACGATCAGGTTGGGCACCAGCCCCTGGATGTTGCCGCCGTGACAGGCGGCCTCCTTGATGATGGAGGAGCTGATGTACATCCACTTGTAGTCGGTCATCAAAAACACGGTCTGGACGTTACGGGCTAAACGGCGGTTCATGAGCGCCATCTGGAATTCGTACTCGAAATCGGACACCGCGCGCAGGCCGCGCAGGATGGCACTCGCCCCGCGACGATTCACATAATCCACCAGCAGGCCGGAAAAACCCTCCACGACGACGTTCTTGTCGTCCCTGAAGACCTCCTGGGCCAGAGAAACCCGCTCTTCCATGCTGAACAACGGGATTTTGCTGGATTCCTTGGCCACGGCCACCACCACCGTGTGGAACAGCTTCAGGCCCCGGCGCACGATGGACACGTGACCGTTGGTCAGAGGGTCGAACGTCCCGGGGTAAATGGCCGTTACTTTGAGGCTGTCTTCCATAGCACTATCCTTGTTTGTCCGTAGGAGCGGTCCGCCACCAATTCCAATTCAGGATGCACGGCCTCGGGGTCGAGCGCAAGCCTGGCCTCGATCTCGGCCAGCACAAAGGCCCCGGGAGCCATCCAGCCGCCGGAGAGCGCCTGTTGCAAGGCCGGAGCCAGCAAGTCCTTGCCATAGGGAGGATCGATGAATACCAGCCCGTAGCCCCGGTCCGCAGGGCCTGCCAACAGCTTGAACAGGTCCACAGGATGCACACGCGCCCTGGATCTGCCCAGCCCCAGATCTTTCAGATTGCCCTCGATGCAACTCGCGGCCTTCCTGTTCAGCTCCACAAAGGCAGCGAACGCCGCACCCCGAGACAGGGCCTCCAGGGCCAAGCTGCCGCTGCCCGCGAACAGGTCCAGGACACTCAGGCCCTGCCAGTCCAGGCCTCGGGCCTCGAGCATGGAGAAGACGGCCCCGCGCACCTTGGCCGTCGCCGGACGATAGCCCGGGCCGGATACGGAGCGGATGGTCCGCCCCCCGAAGTCACCGCTGATGATTCTCATGCACCGTTCCGTTCAGACAATGATACTAACAAATTCAGTCCTTCCAATCGCTCAGAAAATCGTGAGGCCAAGGCGCAAGGAGGATATGGGATCGATGTGTATCACTCATCCATGAGAGTCCACATCTTCCGCAATAACACCGCCCTCGCGAGATTTCTACCCTCTCACCCCATCGTTCAGAAAGCAGCGACCTTCCAATCGCTCAGAAAGCAGCGATCTTTCCAATCGCTCAGAAAACAGCGACCTTTCCAATCGTTCAGAAAATCGTGAGGACAAGGCGCAAGGAGGATGTGGGATCAATGTGTATCACTCATACATGAGAGTCCACATCCTCCGCAGCAACACAGCCCTCGCGAGAATTCTGAACGATTGGCTAGACTTCAGAGGCCAGTTCCAACAGCTCCTTGTTGATCTCAAGCAGCCTGTCGCGCAGGTCCGTCTGTTCAATCCAGTGCTCCTTCTCGAATCTGTCCAGGCGCGAGCGCAGGGTGAGCAGCTGAGCTTCTGTCTGCCCGAGGAGGAATTCCCAATCAATGTGCGGATGGGCCGCTTCCTCGTCCACCACGGTGGACAGGGGCTGACCGGGCACCATGGTGCAGACTTCCAGGTAGTCCGGGATATGCACCTCGAGCTTGAACTTGTCCTCGATGAGCTTGGCCAGGGTGCGCTGCTTCTTGTTCTCGCCATGCACCAGGAAGACCTTCATCTCCGGGGTGGTGAAATGCTCAAGCCACTGCATGATCTCGGATTGCCCGGCGTGGGCCGAGAACCCGCCAATGGTGAAGATCTTGGCCTTGACCGCGATGTCCTCGCCGAAGATGCGGATCTTCTCTGCCCCGTCCACGATGCGCCGGCCGGGGGTGCCTTTGCCCTGGTAGCCCACAAAGACCACACTGGCCCCGGGCCGCCAGAGGTTGTGGCGCAGATGGTGCTTGATGCGCCCTGCGTTGCACATCCCGCTGGCGGAAATGACCACCGCCGGGCCGCCAGTCAGGTTGATGGCCTGGGACTGGGCCGTGGTGGGGGTGAACTGCAGATTGGAGAGGTCCAACGGGTCCTCACCGGCATCCAAAATGGCCTTGGTCTCTTCGTCGAAATACTTCGGGAACTTGCGGAAGACCTCCGTGGCCCTGATGGCCATGGGGCTGTCCACGTACACGGGCATGTCCTTGGGCAACTTGCCTTCCTTCTCCAACAGATACAGCGAATACAGGATTTCCTGGGTCCGCTCCACCGCAAAGGCCGGGATGATGACCTTTTCGCCCTTGGCGTAGCTGTAGGCAATGGCCTGGGCCAGTTCCTCGCGACTATGGGTCTTGTTCTTGTGGTCACGGTCGCCGTAGGTGGACTCCATGAACAGATAGTTGGCATTCTTGATGATGCTCGGGTCCTTGATCATCAGCTGGTCAGGACGGCCCAGGTCACCCGAGAATACGGCCTTGAACTCGCCGCCCTCTTCCTGCACCCGGAGTTCGATGAAGGCCGAGCCCAGGATGTGTCCGGCGTCCATGTAATTGACCGTAAGCTCCGGGAACGGATTGAAGGGCTTGTTGTATTCCACGGCCTCGATGAGGGACAGGGTCTTTTCGGCGTCGGCCATGGTGTACAGGGGCTGGGTCAATTCTTTACCGAAACGCTGGCTCTTCTTGTTGCGCCACTCGGCTTCCATCACCTGGATGTGCGCACTATCGCGCAACATGATCTCCAGGAGGTCCCGGGTGGGCGGAGTGCAGTAGATCGGGCCCTTGAACCCGTCGTGCACCATGCGCGGCAACAGGCCGGAATGGTCGATGTGCGCGTGAGTGATCAGGAAAAAATCCACCTCGGCAGGCTTGTATTTCCAGGTGTCGTGATTGCGCTTCTCGATCTCCGTATTGCCCTGATGCATACCGCAATCCACGGCAAAACGATGCCCCCCGGTTTCCATCATGTGGCAGGAACCGGTCACGGTCCTGGCAGCCCCAAGAAATTGGATTTTCATAGTGCGCGATCCTTGTCTTTCCCCGGGATGACCGGAGCGTGGTGGTTCCAAAACGGCATTAAAAAGTATACGAGGGCCTGACGGACTTCATCCCTTACCTAACCTGAGCCTGAAATGTAAAGACAGTCCGGCAATCCAAACAAGGAGAACATTGTGGGAGTCAAGAAGCAGTTCCTCATCGACGAGCTTTCTGTCGGGGAATCCTGGCGCCTTTTCAAGATCATGTCCGAGATCGTCGAAGGCTTCGATACCATGAGCGAAATCAAGAGCGGAGTGTCCATCTTCGGTTCAGCCCGCGTGACGCCCGACCAGCCGGTCTACAAGCAGACCGAGGAGATCGCGGCCAAACTGAGCCAGGCTGGGTACAGTGTCATCTCGGGCGGGGGCCCGGGCCTGATGGAAGCCGCCAACAAGGGTGCCAAGGAAGCGGGCGGCGAATCCGTCGGCCTGCATATCAACCTGCCCTTCGAACAGGCCTCCAACCCCTATCTCACGACCCGGGTCAATTTCAATTATTTCTTCGTCCGCAAACTGATGTTCGTGAAATACGCCCTGGCTTACGTGGCCATGCCCGGTGGCTTCGGCACCATGGACGAACTGTTCGAGGCCCTGGTACTCATCCAGACCCAGCGCATCAAGCGTTTTCCCATCATCCTCTTTGGCAGCGAATACTGGGGCGGTCTGCTGGACTGGATCAAGAACCGCCTGATCGTGGACGGCTACGCCAGCGAGCAGGACCTGGAGCTCCTGACCATTCTCGACACCCCGGACGAGGTGGTCAAATACATCAAAAAGCATGTCATCGTGTAACTGCGTGACACCTTTCAGCAACAACACACCGGGCCGCGCCAGCGGCCCGGTCCACTCTTTATGAAACGGCAAACTCAAGCCTATTGCTACGGCCTGGCCACGGTCCTGCTCTGGTCCACCGTGGCCTCGGCCTTCAAACTGTCGCTCAGGCACATGGACCACCTGCAGCTGTTGCTGTATTCGTCCCTGGCCTCGCTGATCACACTGACGCTCATCCTGGCGGCCCAGGGCAAGCTGTCGCTGCTGCTGTCCATGAACCGCAGGCAGTGGCTCGTCTCGGCGGCCTTCGGGCTGGTAAACCCGTTTTTGTACTACATCGTGCTCTTCAAAGCCTATGACCTCTTGCCCGCGCAGGAGGCCCAACCCCTGAACTACACCTGGGCCGTGACCCTGGCTCTGCTGTCCATCCCGCTGCTGGGCCAAAGGCTCAGCGCCAAGGATCTGCTGGCACTGCTCATCAGCTATACGGGCGTGGTGCTCATCTCCACACACGGCGACCCCCTGGGGTTCAAATTCTCGAATCCTCTGGGCGTGGCCCTGGCGCTGGGCAGCACCGTGATCTGGGCCTTGTACTGGATCTACAGCACCCGCGACACGCGCGACCCGGTGGCAGGGCTGACCGCCAACTTCGCCTGCGGCACGGTCTACGTGCTGATCGCCACGGCCCTGGCCTCTGACGTGGTGCTCGCGGACTGGCAGGGACTCGCGGGCGCGGCCTACGTGGGCGTGTTCGAGATGGGCCTGACCTTCGTGCTTTGGCTCAAGGCCCTGAAACTTTCCGAGACCACGGCCAAGGTGGGCAACCTGATCTTCATCTCGCCCTTTGTCTCGCTCGTGCTGATCCACTTTCTGGTGGGCGAACAAATCCTGCCCTCCACGATCTATGGTCTGGTGTTCATCATCGCGGGCATCGCCCTGCAACAGATCAAGGGCAAGGCCTGACAGGCCCGGATTTCCTGAAGAGCATGGCCCATGGGCAACGGCCCGGGATGTCTTTGCACCCTTGAGCGCGGCATTGTCCCCCCTGCCGCTTTCTGGTATCCAGACCCGGTTGCAAACAAACCGACAACCCAAGAGATTTCCCATGAAAATAGCCCTCACGACCTCGTCGTTCGCCACCTACAGCGACGAGCCTTTGGAACTGCTCAACAGGGCGGGCATTGAATACCTCATGAACCCACATGGCCGAAAACTCGCCCCCAAGGAGACCGTGGAGTTGCTCCAGGGTTGCGTGGGCGTGGTGGCAGGCACCGAAGAGCTGTCCGCCGCCGTGCTGTCGCAACTTCCGGAGCTGAAGGTTCTGTCGCGCTGCGGCGTGGGCATGGACAGCGTGGACGGCGCCTACTGCGAGGCCCACGGCATCAGCGTGCTCAACACCCCCTTCGGGCCGACCCTGGCCGTGGCCGAGCTGACCCTGGGCCTGATCCTGGACCTGATGCGCAACGTGACCCACATGGACCGCGAACTGCGCGCCGGAACCTGGAAAAAGCGCATGGGCTGGCAGCTCAGAGGCAAGAAGGTAGGCATCGTCGGCTTCGGGCGCATCGGCCAGGCCGTGGCCGACGTCCTGCGGCCCATGGGCTGCGAAGTCGCCTATGCCGACCCCTTTCCGGCCTGCAAGGAAACCCTGTGTCTGCCGCTGGATGAACTCATGGCCTGGGCCAACATCGTGACCCTGCACTGCGCCAAGCCCGCCGGGGCCTGCATCCTCGTGGGCCGCGAGCAGATCCAGGCCATGCGCCCTGGTTCCTGGATCGTGAACTGCGGCCGCGGCGGTCTGGTCGACGAGGCGGCGCTGTACGACGCGCTCAAGTCCGGCCACCTCTCGGGGGCGGCCGTGGACTGCTTCAATGACGAGCCCTATGCAGGACCGCTCAAGGAGCTGAACAACGTGATCCTGACCCCGCACATCGGCTCCTACGCCCGCGAGGGCCGCATCCAGATGGAAATCGACGCCGTACAGAACCTGATCAACGCGCTCAAATAGGGGGAAGGCATGTCCGCCATCGAGATCATCGTATTCGACTGCGACGGAGTGCTGCTGGATTCGGTCGCCATCAAGACCGAGACCTTCGGCAGGCTCTTTAAGGACCTTGGGTCCGAAGCCGTTGACTACGTCAAGAGCTACCACTTGAAGCACGGCGGCGTGAGCCGCTACGCCAAGTTCGAGCATTATTTCGAGAAATTCCACGGTCGGGCCATCAGCGATGATGAATCCCGCGCCCTGGATCGGGAATTCAACCGGCTGGCCCTGGAGCAGTTGCTCGTCACCCCGATGCTGCCCGGTGTGCGGGAGTTTCTGACCGCACACAAAGACACCTGGCCGCTGTACGTGGCCTCGGGTGCGCCCGACTACGAGTTGAAGGTCATCCTGAACAAGATGGGCCTGGACAAGTATTTCAAGGGCGTCTTCGGCTCTCCCACCCCCAAGACGCAGCTGCTGGCTGCCATCGTGGCCGCGGAACAGGCCGACCCGCGGCGGGTGCTGATGATCGGCGACTCGGGCACGGACCTCGAAGCGGCCCGGGCCGTGGGCACCCGCTTTCTGGGCGTGGGCGAATTCCCGGCACCCATCGCCTGGATGCCGGACCTGACAGGCCTTTACGAGCACGTCCAAAGCCTGTAGGCAAGCGCCGCATGAACATCGCTTTCGTCAACGCCACGCAACGCTTCGGAGGGGTCAAGGCCTGGACCCTGGACCTGTGCCGCGCCCTGGACTCCATGGGCCACAAGACCTGGATCTTCGCCCGGCCCGGCCCGTTCCTGAACAAGGCCCTGGCCATGGGCCTGGACGCCCGCGAGGGTTGGTTCGGGTTCGACTACCGCCCCCTGTCCGTGTGGCGATTCATGCAATTCTTCAAGGCCAATGCCGTGGACGCCCTGGTGGCCAACGTGGGCAAGGACCTGCGCATCGCAGGCGTGGCCGCACGTCTGACCGGCGTACCGGTGGTGCATCGGGTGGGCCTGCCACGCGACATGCGCGACACCCTGAAGGTCCGCAACACCCATCGCTTCACCCGGGCCACCCTGCTTTCGCCCTGCGAGTACATCAAGCGAGAGATGCTGGAAGAGATCTCGTTCCTGTCCCCCGAGGATATCCGCGTGATTCCCACGGGCAAGGTCCCGACAATCAAGCCTCCAGAGCCCGCGCGCACACCACGCTCCATTGCCGTAACCAGCCAGCTGAACCCGGACAAGGGCCACGCGGACCTGATCCTGGCCTTGGCCGAACTCAGGCGTCGCGGTCGCAGCTTCCGGCTGCACGTGGCGGGCACGGGCAGCATTGAGCCCAACCTGAAGCAACTGGCCGAACAACAGGGGCTCAGCGACGCCATTACCTGGCACGGATTTGTGACCAACGTGGACGCAGTCCTCGACCAAGCCGATATTTTCTGCCTGCCGTCCCTGTCCGAAGGCCTGCCCAACACCCTGCTGGAGGCCATGGCCCGGGGCCTGGCCCCGGTGGCCCGGGATGTGGGCGGCATCGGCGAGGCCTGGCCCGGCGACCTGGCCCCCCTGGGCGAGACCCTGGTGCCCCTGGACAGCGGCATCCTGGGACTGGCCCTGGCCCTGGACAAACTGCTCACCCTGGGTGACGAAGAGTTGACGGCCCTGCGTTTGGGCGTCTGGCAGTGGTTTTCCGAACACCACTCCCTGGACGTGCGCGCCACCCAATTTGCGAACTACCTGAGCGAGCTGACGACACAACGATGACCGACCACCACATGACCATCGACATCGACCCCAAGAGGGTCCGCCGCATCCTGGTCTGCCAGCTCAGGCAGATCGGCGACGTACTGCTCGCCACCCCGAGCATCCGCCTGCTCAAAAAACGCTTTCCCGACGCCGACATCGACCTGCTCACGGAACAGAAGGCCCTGCCCATGGTGGACAACAACCCCGACCTGGCGCAGGTCTGGGCCATCGACCGCAAGGCCCACCGCAACATCGCCGCCCAGCTGTCCTTCTACTGGCAGGTGGCCAGCCAACGCTATGACCTGGTGATCGACTTCCAGCAGTTGCCGCGCATCCGCTGGGTGCTTGCCCTGGCGCGCCTATTTCCCCCAAAATCCGGCCGCCAGATTCGTCTGACCTACGATCCGCCCTGGTACAACCGCTGGCTGTACACCCACTGGAGCAAGCCCGTGGGTGGCTACGCCGCCATGACCAAGGCCAGTGTGTTGCTCCCTCTGGACATCGACTGGAACGAAGAGCCACCCAGGCTGTATCTGACCGCCGCCGAGCAGGAACGGGCCAAGGGCATTCTGAGCGAACACGGCATCGGACAGGAAGACGTGCTGATCACCGTGGACCCGTCGCACCGCCGCGCCACGCGCCAATGGCCCGAAGGGCATTTCGGGGAATTGATCCGTCTGGCCTCGCAGGCCGAACCACGCCTGAAGTTCCTGGTGTTCTATGGCCCTGGAGAAGAATATGTGGCCCGCGCAGTGCAGGACGCCGCCGGCGTCCCGGCCTGCATCGTCACCAAATCCATGCTGACCCTGCGCGAGATGGCCGCCTGCATCCAGCGCGCGACCCTGCATTTCGGCAACTGCTCAGCGCCCCGGCACATGGCCGTGGCCGTGGGCACGCCAACCCTCACGGTCCTGGGCTCCACCAGCAACGCCTGGACCTTCCCGAACAGCAAGCACGCGGCCCTGGCCAAGGGTCTGGACTGCCAACCCTGCAACGAGAACTCCTGCCCCAGCGGCAGCCGGCGCTGTCTGACCGATCTGATGCCCGCTGAAGTCCTGCCCGAATTGCTGCGCTGCGCCGGACTGAGCAACAAGGAGGGCAACTGATGCGCATCATCTACATGACCTCCTCGTCTTCGTTGTCCGGCGGTACCCGCCAGGCCATGTATTCGGCCAGAGGGCTGATGGACCGCGGACACGAAGTGACCTTCCTGGTGCCGCACAACGCGGAAATCACGGGTCTGGACGAGCGCATCGACTGGCGTCGCCTGCCCGAGAACCCATCGGCCTGGCGCGCCGAGGCCGAACGCGCCCTGCCGGACAAGGGCCAACCCTGCATCGTCCACGCCTTCCACAACAAGGCCAACAAGAAACTGGCATGGTGGGGTCTCGCATGGCGCAGGCGCGCTTGCGTCTGCCTGGGCTACCGAGGCGTCATCTACCGCCCGTCCAATCCGCTGCCTTACTGGTCTCCGGGGATCGACTGCTTTGTCGCCAACTCCCAGGCCTGCGCCCGGGTGTTGCGCCGCACGGGGCTGGCGCCCGGGCGGCTGGAAGTGATCTACAACGGCATCCCCGTGGAAAGGATCACCCCCGGCAAGGACCGCCACACCATGCGCACCGAACTGGGGCTGGAAAAAGGAATCCCCGTGCTGGGGACAGTGGCCGGGGACAAACCCGTCAAGGGCGTCGAGTACCTGCTGCGGGGCTTTGCCGAGGCCCTGCAGAAGGGTCTGAAGGCACAATTGGTGCTCGTGGGGGCACGCCCCGAATCCTGGGGGCCGCTGGTCAGGGAATTGGGCATCGCCGACAAGACCATGCTCCGGGGCCGGGTCGAGAACGTGGCCGACCATCTCCAGGTCATGGACGCCTTTTTCCTGCCGTCCCTCAAGGAAAGCCTGCCCAACGTGGTGCTGGAGGCCTTCTTCTTCGGACTGCCCGTGGTGGCCTCCAACGTGGGAGGCTTGCCCGAACTGGTGCACGACAACGGCCTGCTCATCCCCCCCAAGGATTCGGACGCCATCGCCGCAGCCATGCTCAAGGTCTGCCATGACCCGGACCTGCGCAAGATCTGGGGCCGCGTCAGCCAGGGAAAATCCGTCGAATTCACCATGGCGGCCAAGGTGCAGCGCACCAGCGACGTCTACAACGCGCTACTGAAGCGCCGCGGCCTGAACGCCGAGGTCTAGGAGTCCACATGCCCCGCGTCCTGACCGGCGAAGGCACCTCCGGCATCATCGAACTCAAGGGCTCCGGCCTGTCTGAGACCTACGCCCCGGACAACGATCTGGACCGGGCCCTGGAGCTGCTGTTCGCGCTGTACGAGGTCAAGAACGCCCAAGGCAGCCGTCTGCGAGACAACTACCGCCTGGAGGGCTTCAACTGGCTGTCCACCCAGGTGGGCAACCTCTATTGGCGCTGGCTGTTCAGACTGGTGCAGTACGGTCCCCTGCTGCAACGCTTCGAGCAGGAAAACCTGTGTCCCCGCTTTCGCAACAAGCTGAACCTGGCCCGCATCTGGGAGGTCCTGCATCCCGAGCCCAAAGGACTGCTCAAGCGGCTCTGGGCCAACTGGCAATACGAGCACATCCTGGGTCGCCACAACCGGGAAATCGCCCGCACCATGGGGGGCAAGCTGCTCTTCTATCGCTACGGCCCCAAAGATTTCCGCACCCGCGAGATGCTGACCCATTTCGAAGAGCGCGGGGTGGAGTTCGACTTCGTATACTCGCCCTCGCAACGACTGCTGAAGGAGCGGGCCAAGCAGCCCCACCCCTGCTATTTCCTGCACCGCAAGCGACCTGTGAAGCGGCTATTCCACAACGAATACGACCTCTCCGGCTTCGAACCCTGGATGCAGAGCGCCCTGGCGCGGGTCATTGAGCGCGCCGAAGAACAGATGTCCTTTGCCGTCTGGGAGTACCGCCGCCATCTTCAGGACCTGGCTCCCAATCCGCCCAAGCTGCTGTTCGGGCTGGAGGACCACCAGGAGATCTATCCACTGCTCTATGCCTGCCGCACCCTGGGCGTACCCAGCATCGGCTACCAGTTCAGCATGTACGCCCGCCGGCAGGCGGCCTATACCTTCGAAGGCTGGAACCCCGGCGAATACGACGGTTTCGACAAGGTCATCACCTGGGGTCCCTACTGGGAAAAAGTGATCCGCAAATGGAGCCAAGTCTACCCTCCAGGCTACTACCTGCCCGGGGCCAACAAGCACAGTTACGGTTACAAGCGGCTGGACTCGCCCAGCTTCGACACCCGCAACATCCTGGTGCCCTATGAATTCTGGGGCAATACGCGGCGCATCGGGCAGTACATGGTCAAGCTCATGGACCTAGGCTACACCGTGTACTTCAAGTTCAAGCCCGACGAACGCCCCAGGCGCCAACTGGACTGCTACGAATTGCCCGAGGCCTACCGCAGTCGCGTGGTCGAGGTCCTCGAAATCACGGACGAACTCATGGCCGAAATCAACATCGTGGCGGGCGGCATGACCACCCTGCTCTACGACCTGCTGCCCTACGGCAAGCACACCTGGGTCCTGGACACGGAATTCACGCTGCTGGATGATCTGGTGGAGGACGGCTGGGCCGAGAAGGTCCGCTACGAGGACCTGGAGTCGCTGCCACGGCCCCAGAAGGCGGAGATTCACAAAGACTGGAGTGAACTGTTCAGCAGCACTCCGCTCCCGCAGGTGCTGGACGAACAGGTCCTGGCCCGGCTGTAACAAACAAAAGAAGAGAATGCCCCAAGGGGCTAAGACAGGCTGTTTTTCCCCGTCCCTCCACAGGCCTGGCAGGGGACGGGATCGTCTTCATAGGGCAGGGGCGAATGGACGCAGCCCTTGCCCCCGCAATAGGGACAGAGCTCCGTCTGCATAATCGCGCCCCCATTGCTGGGGCAGTCTTCGCTGTAGTGCCTCAAACCGCATTTCGGACAGGTGTTCATGGCGTTTCCCGGCATGCACCCGATGCGCCACCGTGGCGAGCGGGCGGCGCATCGGGCACGTGGTAAGAAGTTGACCCTTAATAAATCTTTTAGCAAAAATCTAAAAAAAATCAAGCATCGTTGAACCCCAAGGCATCAACAGTAATCCTCAATCAAAACACTTGATTGAATTGAGTACCTGGAAACGATGTGATCTGAGGCGGAAAAAATCAGGCAGGGGAAGACAGGCCGAGGATGACCCACAAACGCTCAGCAGCGGCCGAAAGGCTGAATCTGGAGACAACGGTTTCGCGGGCGCGGGCGGCCATGTCCCGGCGCAGGTCCTTGTCGTTCACCAGCCGACCTACATATTCCGCAAAATCGGCGGGTGACGCGGCCAAAAAACCGTCCACCCCATGGGTCACGATCTCGCGGTTGAAGCCCACATCCGAGGCCACGGGCACGACCCCGCAGGCCATGTACTGCAACAGCTTGAATCCGCATTTGCCGCGGGTGTATTCGTCATCGGTCAAGGGCATCAGGCCGATGTCCATGGCCTGCAACTGACTGACTTCTGCCGCGGGGCTCCAACGCTCGCAGGTCCCGTTCAGGGACTGGGGAATGGGGCACACCCCGTCCGAGACCACGGACAGGGAACAGCTATGGCCCAACGGGGCCAAGGCCTCGAAGATTTCCGGGAGAAAGAACAGATTGCAGGACGTGCCCATCCACCCAACCACGGGCAGGCCGGACTTTTTGGTCACAGTGGGAACATAGGTTTGTGTATCCAGCGGGGTGGGCAGCAGTTCCACCCGGCGCGAGGCCTCGCGCACCTTGGAAGCCAAAAACGAGTTCCCGGCGATCACCCCGTCCACCCCGGCGCAGACACGCAGCAGGCGCGCCAGTTCCTTGGCGTCTGGTTCACCGCCGCACGCCCCCTGATTGGGGTGGCGGGCCCACAGGGCGTCGTCAAAATCAAAGAACAGAGTCCCGGCCCTGGTCCGCAGCAGTGCCAGCTCGGCCCTGGAGACCAGTTTTTTCTGCAGGACGATGATCTCCGTTTTCGGCAGCCTGGCGAAAAAAGCCACACGGGCCAAGGCTGTCTTGGGATAGCGCATCCAGTCCGCAGCGAACCCCGCCTCGCGCGCCGAACGCACGAAGGGCAGCACACGGAAACGGACACTGGGCAGGGTCTCGCCGGACTGGGTCAGAAACAACAGGCGGGGCATGGGAACGACCTTTCCGGCTAGAGGAAGTCGGAGTCAACCGCCGCGCGGCCGTTGGCGGTCATCATCTTGAAGAACCGGAGTCCCCGCTCATCCACGGGCACCACGGGGAAATTCTGGTTGCAGGAATCGCAGCGGGCCATGGCGGGCTGGGTGGGCGCCATCATCGGCACATCACGCTCGCAGTGCGGACAGGTATAGAAACAGATGATCTCCATGCCCGAGGGTTTGACCGGGGTGATCGGTTTTTTATGGTCGGCCATCATTCCTCCACAAGGGTTTTTCCGGTCATGGCGGCGGGCTTGTCCACGCCCCACAACTGAAGCACGGTGGGCGCGATATCTCCAAGGATGCCACCGGAACGCAGGCGCACGTCCGCATGCTCCTTGTCCACCAGCACAAAGGGGACGTTGTTCGTACTGTGGGCGGTCTGGGGGCCACCGTTGGCATCGATCATCTGTTCGGCATTGCCGTGGTCAGCGGTGATCATCACCCGAAAGCCCGAGGCCAGGGCCAGATCCACCACCTGCCCCACGCACGCATCCACGGCCTGGGCCGCTTTGAGCACCGCTGGGATGATGCCGGTATGCCCCACCATATCCAGATTGGCCAGATTGCAGGCAATGAACGAATACTGGCCCGAACCCAGGGCAGCCAGCAGCTTCTGCGTGACCTCGAAAACACTCATTTCCGGTTTTTCGTCATAGGTCGCCACATCGCGCGGGGACTGGATGAGCACCCGTTCTTCGTTGTCGAAGGGCTCTTCGTGGCCGCAGTTCATGAAATAGGTCACATGGGCGTATTTTTCCGTTTCAGCGATGCGCAATTGCCGGGCTCCCAGCCCGGAAACGATCTCGCCCAGGGTCTCGGTAAGCTCTTGCGGCGGAAAAGCCACAGGCAAGGGGAAGGCGGCCTCATAGCAGGTCATGGTCCCCAGGTGCAGTCTGGGAGTGGCCTTGCGCTCGAACTCCGAAAAATCAGCATCGAACAGGCTGCGCACGATCTGGCGAGCCCGGTCCGCCCGAAAATTGAAGAAAAAGACAGCGTCCCCGTCCCGCAAGGTGCCCACGGGAGCCCCACCGTCCATCAGCACCAGGGGTTTGACGAACTCATCATTCTCCCCGGCCTCATAGGCGGCCTGCACGGCTGCCTGGGCAGTGTGGGTCGCATAAGCGTCGCCCACAGCAACGCCACGCCCCAGAGTCAGGGCGTCGTAGGCTTTCTGGTTGCGTTCCCAGTGCTTGTCGCGATCCATGGCCCAGTAGCGGCCCATGACCGTTGCGATGCGCCCGAATCCAAGCTCGTCCAGCTTGGCCTGGAGCTGACGCACATAGCCCGCCCCCGAGGTCGGCGCCGTGTCGCGCCCGTCCAGGAAGACATGGATGAAGGTCTCGATCCCGGCGGCCTTGGCGGCCTCCAGCAGGGCGAACAGATGCAGGATGTGGCTGTGCACCCCGCCGTCGGAGACGAGCCCCAGCAGGTGCAGCCGCCCGCCATCGGCCTTGGCCTCAGCCATCAGCTTCGCCAGCACGGGGTTGGAGGCCAATTCGCCCTGCTCAATGGCCAGGTCGATACGCGTCATGTCCTGATAGACCACACGCCCGGCCCCGATGTTCATGTGCCCCACTTCCGAGTTGCCCATGAAGCCCTCAGGCAGTCCCACGGCACGTCCCGAACACAGCAACTCGGTGTGCGGGAACTGGGTGCTGAGGCGGTCCAGGTTCGGCGTATGAGCCATGGTCACAGCGTTTCCTTCCGACGGGGGGGCGATTCCCCAGCCGTCAAGGATCAGCAGAAGCGTTGGCGTCAAGGCGGTCATGGTGTCCTTCAGGATTGCAGGAGAGGATGAGCCGGGGCCCGATTACTCGCCGAAATCGTTGTCGTCTTCCTCATCCGCGGGCAGATCCAGTTCCAGTTCCGGGGCCTCGGACCACAACCCTTCCAGATTGTAGAACTGCCGGGACTCTTCCTGGAAGATGTGCACCAGCACGTCGTTCAGATCCACCAGAAGCCATGAACCGGTCTTGTAACCTTCCATGCCGCTGAAACGGAGTCCGGTCTGCTTGCACATGTCCAGCACATGGTCGGCCAGGGCCTGGCCGTGGCGGACACTCCCGGAAGTGGCCAGAACCACGCCCTCGGTGATGGAGCAAATGCCCTCGACGTTCAGGGCGACAATGCCCTTGCCCTGCTTTTCCTGCAGCCAACCGGCCACGATCCGCATCTTTTCCTCGGTACCGGGCTCGATGCTTTCTAATTTATTCTTATTGTCCAAGGTGAATCCTCTCTATTCATCCGCCGCCGGATATTTGGCGACGATTAATTCGTCTAGGGTGCGCTTGGGCACGTGATGAGTATCATCGTCCTCGCGCCAGTACTTGAAGTCGCCTCCCGGGTCCAGATCCTCGACCACAACGGTCTCGGCAGGCAAGCCCAGGGCCAGTACCAGCATAATTTCCAATTCTTCAGGCAAATCCAGAGCCTTGCCAATAATGTCTTTCTTCAGGGCGCCCAGCATGCAACCGCCAAAGCCCTTCTCCACGGCCCCCAGCATGATCGTTTGGGCCACGATGCCCAGATCAACCTTGCTCCAGGGGCCGGGTTCGCCCTCGTGGCAGATAATCACATAGCCTGTGGGGCGCTGCCCTTGTGCCGGACCGGGCCAGTCCTTCAGGTATCCGGCCCAGGCCAGACCCTTGAAGACCTCGTCACACTTGTCCGGATCGGCGACCAGGAAGTGCCTGAGCGGTTGTTTGTTCATGGCCGAAGCCGTGTACCGCGACAGCTCGAGCAGTTCTTCCAGGTTTTTCATGCCAATAGGCACGGACTGGTCGAATCGGCGGAAAGAGCGGTTGTTGAACGCAATTTCTGTCAAATTCATGGACCTGACCTCCCCACCCTTGCTGGGCGCATTCTTCCTTAGTGTATTTTACCTGGACACGCAATGGAACCTGTTGCCACCTATTTTGCTGCCAACCACGTCAGGGTGCCGCGAGGCTCCACCAAGGCCACGGGATAGTCACCCTGGGCGGCTTCGAGGTCCTGCTCGATCTCAGCCAGCAGGGCGCGTTTCTCGGCACCGGAAATCATGATGACCACATTACGCGCCATGTTGATCAACGGCAACGTCATGGTGATGCGCCCGACCAGGGGGTCACCCTCAGGATCGATGGCCATGATCAGCTGCCGCTTGGCGAGCATGGAATCCCCGCCCGGGAACAGGGAGGCCGTGTGCCCGTCCTTGCCCATGCCCAAAAAAATCAAATCGAAGGGATAGTCCCCATCCTGGTTGAGCTTGTTGTACTTGAAGGTGTTGACCACCTCGAATTCATAGCCCCCCGCGTCCAACCCGGGGGTGAACCCGGCGGCCTTGATGCGATGCACGCGCGCAGCGGGGATGTCGATCTTGGAGAGCAGCGCCTCATGGGCCATGCGAAAGTTGCTCTGCTCGTGCTCGGGTTTCACGCAACGCTCGTCGGTGAAGAAGATATGCCCATTCTCCCAGGGAAAGCCCACGGCTTCGGCCAGCAACTCATAAGTCCGTCGGGGGGTCTCGCCCCCGGCCAGGGCCAGGGTAAACACGCCGCGTTCGGCCACTGCGGCCTGGGTGATCTCCCGGGCCATGTTGGCCGCATGGGCGCTCAAGGTTTCCATGTCGTCGAATTCGAGTATCTGCATCGGGGAGGACTCCTCTTCTTGTTAATGCGCGGCCAACGTCCACGCCTGATGAATGTACCTTCGCCAGCGCGAAAAGCAAGGTCCGAGTTGAATGATTGTGCCTAATTCCGGGCGACTGAAGAGTCATCCTGGGGCACGGACTTGACGCACGCGCCCACGGTGTGCAAGTTATCCGGCTAGCCGTGCGAAAGTCGGCCGCGACGACTTCATCAGGGGACGCCGCCCGTTCGCCATCAACGAGCCCAAAGGAATACAGGAGAGTGGCATGATTTACGACGTCGAACACGAAACCCTCCCCCGCGAGGACCTTGAGAAACTCCAGCTCACCCGGCTGAAATCCCTTGTCGAGCGGGTCTACCACAACGTCCCCTTCTATAAGAAGAGGCTCGACGAAGTGGGTATGCGCCCCAGTGATATCAAGAGCCTCGACGATCTGAAGAATCTGCCCTTTACCGAGAAACAGGACCTGCGCGATAATTATCCCTTCGGCCTGTTCGCCGTGCCCAAGGACAACGTGGTCCGCATCCACGCCTCATCCGGCACCACCGGCAAATCCACCGTGGTGGGCTACACCAAGCGCGACATCAAGAACTGGGCCGGACTCATGGCCCGCTCGTTCACGTCCGCCGGGGCCTCCAGCCTGGACACCGTGCACAACGCCTACGGTTACGGCCTGTTCACGGGCGGCCTGGGCGCCCACTATGGCGCCGAGGAACTGGGCGCCACCATCGTGCCCATCTCCGGCGGCGGCACGCGCCGCCAGGTGGTGCTGCTGCGCGACTTTGCCCCCACGGTCATCTGCTGCACCCCGTCGTACATGCTGGTGCTCATCGAGGCCGCCGAAGCCGCGGGCATTGAATTCAAGTCCCTGCCCCTGCGCATCGGCATCTTCGGGGCCGAGCCCTGGACCGAAGAGATGAAGCGCGACATCGAAAAACGCGCCGGCATCACCGCCATCGACATCTACGGCCTGTCCGAGATCATGGGGCCGGGGGTGGCCATCGGCTGCCACGAGGCCCAGGACGGCCTGCACCTGTTCGAGGACCATTTCCTGCCCGAGATCATCGATCCTGTCAGCGGCGAGGTGCTGCCCATGGGTGAAAAGGGCGAGCTGGTCATCACCACCCTGACCAAAGAGGCCCAGCCCCTGCTCCGCTACCGGACCCGCGACATCACGCGCCTGAACTACGTGCCCTGCAAGTGCGGACGCACCCATGTGCGCATGGAGCGCGTTACCGGTCGCAGCGACGACATGCTCATCATCCGCGGCGTGAACGTCTTCCCCTCGCAGATCGAGTCCATCCTGCTGGAGACCGAAGGGACCGCCCCGCACTACCAGTTGATCATCGAGCGTCATGGGAACATGGACACCATGGAAGTCCGCGTGGAAGTGAGCGAACGCTTCTTCTCCGACGAGATCAAGGCCATGCAGGCCATGGAAAAGAAGATTCAGCAGAACATCAAGGAATTCCTGGGCGTGACCACCAAGGTCACCCTGGTGGAACCCATGAGCATCGAGCGCAGCGTGGGCAAGGCCCAGCGGATCATCGACAATCGCAACATCAAATAATCGGTTATCCCGAAGGGTTGCACCACGGGCGTGACTCAGGTATCAAATAGATACGTACATCCGCAGCCAAAGTTTACATACAGAGAGGAGATCAACAAAATGAAGGTCGATCAAATTTCCATCTTTCTGGAGAACCGCGCCGGACGCCTGGCCGAGGTCACCCGCGTGCTGGCCGAATCCGGCGTGAATATTCGTGCCCTGTCCCTGGCCGACACCTCGGATTTCGGCATCCTGCGGCTCATCGTATCCGACTTCGACCAGGCCAAGACCGTGCTCAAGGAAAACGGCTTCACCGTGGGCCGGACCACCGTCGTGGCCGTGGAAGTCCCGGACAAGCCGGGCGGGCTGCACTCCATCCTGGGCATGCTCTCGGGCAACAGCGTAAACGTGGAGTACATGTACGCCTTCGTGCAGCAAAGCGGCAAGAACGCCATCATGATCTTCCGTTTCGACCGCACCGACCAGGCCATCAAGCTCTTGACCGAGGCGAACTTCAAGATCGTCCCCGGCGACGAACTCTACAAGATGTAGCGCCTCCAGCCGAGACATTGTAGCATCCAAGGCTGGACCCGTTGGGTCCGGCCTTTTTACTGCCACCTCCACTGCCCACGTATCGCGGAGAGCCTATGGACGCCCTGTTCAGCATTGAGAACCTGATCGCCTTTCTGACCCTCTCCGCCCTGGAGATCGTCTTGGGCATCGACAATATCGTGTTCATCGTGGTCATCACCAACAAACTGCCCGAGGCCGTGCGCGCCAAGGCCCGCAACCTGGGTCTCGGCGTGGCCATGGTCAGCCGCATCGTCCTGCTGTTCGCCATCAGCTGGATCATGCGCCTCTCGGCCCCGCTGTTCGCCATCATGGACCATGCGTTCTCGGGCCGCGATCTGGTGCTGTTGGTGGGTGGGCTGTTCCTGCTGGGCAAGGCAACGAGCGAGATTCATGACAAACTGGAAGGCGAAGGCCATCTCGCAGCCGAGGGCAAGATCGTCAAGGGCCTGGGCTCGGCCCTGGTCCAGATCCTGATTCTGGACACGGTTTTTTCCATCGATTCGGTGATCACCGCAGTGGGCATGGCCCAGAATATCGAGGTCATGGTGGCGGCCATCGTGACGGCGGTGGGTGTGATGCTGTTGTTTGCCAAGCCGGTAGGCCGCTTCGTCTCGGAGCACCCCACCATCCAGATGCTGGCCTTCTCGTTCCTGCTGCTGGTGGGTGTCTTCCTGGTGGCCGAGGGCCTGGGCAAGCACATCGACCGGGGCTACATCTACTTCGCCATGGGCTTCTCGCTGTTCGTGGAGGCGCTGAACCTGCGAATCAGGAAAATGCGGATGGCCAAGGGAGGAGCCTGACCGGGGCTGGCTAAAGAGTCTCCAATGACCCTTGACGGGCTCGGCTCGCCAACGAATCCAGATGCGCCGCCATCTGACGAGTGCCTTCGTGGGTTTTCGAGAACACGTACCCGGAACTCAGGCAGCGGCCGTCCAGCTCCCAGTCCAGCTTGACCACCAGCGGACGGATCACCCACTGGCCCGCATGCCAGGCCCCCGTGCGAACTGCCAGAAGGGCCTCAAAGGGGATCTCCATGGGCGTGGTCAGGAGCCTGCGCTTGAAGCAGAATGATCCTGGGGTAAGCCACCACTCCCCGGACCCGCGCACAAAAAAACCCTCGGCGCGGTAACGTCTGTACCATTTGCCGTCCATCTCCGTGCCCAGATAACGGCCCTTGCCTCGCAGCATGGAGTCCTCCACGACGTTGTGCCCGTCCTGCCCCGGCACCCGGCTCCCAACCAGGTACCCAGCGCCCAGCTTTCCCGACGAGTGCTCCACTTCGCAGCACAAAGGCACCGGGCCGACCCCCTTTGGTCTCAGCTGCACAGCCCGGGGACAAGTGAGCTCACTTTTTGGAGCCGAACAGCCTGGACTGAAGGTCGGTAATGGTCTTCACATCGCCCGGATGCAGAATGGGTTTGTAGCCCAGTTGCTTGGCCTGCTTGAGCCTGACCTCATGGCTGGTCACGGGGCGTATCTGACCATTCAGATCCACCTCGCCCCAGACAACAGCCTTCTCCGGCAGCGGCCGGTCATAGAACGACGACAGCACCGCGGCGATGATGCCCGCGTCCAGCCCGGGATCGCCCAGCTTCATGCCACCACCGATCTTGGTATAGATGTCCACGGCCGAGAGGTTGAGGCGCAGCTTCTTCTCCACCACGGCCAACAGCAGATGCAGACGGTTGGAGTCATAGCCCAGGGCTGTGCGCCGCGGGATGGCCAGCACGGACTGGCTGACCAGGGCCTGGACCTCCACGGCGTAGGCCCGATGCCCGGAGACTGCCATGCACAGGGCCGTGCCCGACAGCTCCGGGTTGCGATCCCCCAAAAAGAACGTGGACGGATCCGTGACCACCTCCATGCCATCCCCGGTCATCTGGAACAACAGCAGCTCGTGCGCCGGGCCAAAGCGGTTCTTCATGACCCGCAGCACGCGGAACAGATGCTTGCGGTCGCCCTCCAGGGACAACACCGTGTCCACCATGTGTTCCAACAGTTTCGGTCCTGCGATCTGCCCGTCCTTGGTGACGTGGCCCACCAGCACCAGGGTCGTGCCCCGGCGCTTGGCCAGCTCCACCAGCGCCGTGGACACGGCGCGCACCTGCGAGACGCTGCCCGGCAGGCCATCCACCTCGTCCGAGGCGATGGTCTGCACCGAGTCCACGATCATCAGGTCCGGGGTGTCCGTCTCCAGGGCTGCCAGGGCGTCCTCGACGCGGGTGGTGGCCATGGCCAAGAGGTCCGGGGACAAGAGCCCCAGGCGCTCGGCGCGACCCCTGATCTGGACCAGGGATTCCTCGGCAGAGACGAAGACCGCCCTGCGCCCGGTGCGCGCCAGATTGCCCACCATCTGCAACAGCAGCGTGGACTTGCCGATGCCCGGCTCGCCCGCCAGGAGCATCACGGCCCCAGGCACCAGCCCCTTGCCCAGGACCTCATCTAGGGCTCCCAGGCCGCAGGAATAAGACGCCCCGCCCTCGAAGGTCACGTCCTGCAGGGGTTCCGGACGGTTCAAGGCAGCGGCGGTGGCGGGTACGCCGGGTTTGGACTTGCGTATCCCGGAGAGCCGGCTTGGGGCCTGCTCCGACAGGGTGTTCCATTCTCCGCAGCGCGGGCACTGGCCCTGCCACTGGTGGGTGGTGCCGCCGCAGGCCGAACAGGCATGGAGGGTCTTGGCTTTCACGAACACTCCCTTAAGATGGCTGACAAAAAAAGGACCGCCCGATTGTCTCAGGCGGCCCCAGAAAGATCAATGGCTAGATCAAAACGGACTAGAGATTCACGTCCTGGGCGGTCACCACGCTGACGTTGAACTCCGCCACCGTGTCCGCCGGATCGAAGAAGACAATCATGAACGGCACCTGCTGCCCGGTCGCGAGGTTCACATTGTTGGCGCCAATCCCCGCCTCGTCGGCCAGGGCGGCCTCGATCTCCTCGCGGGACAAGACCTGCAGCTGGAACAGAGACAGGGTGTTGCCGCACTTCAGGCGCACGGTGTCCAGCACCGTATTCGCGGTATCATAGAGATTGGCCTCAACCTCGATGAGTTCCTTGGCCTTGTCGAACTGATTGACGGCCTTGCCCTCGACCACGAAGATGCGGCCCGTCTTGTCGTTGTCCACGTAGTACTGGCGGATGCCATCGAGATAGATGTTCTTGACCTGCTCGGCCATGGCCAGGGGGTCCTCGCCCTGGACCTGCTGCTCTTCGGGGGCCATGCCGATCAGACCGGGTGCCAGGAAATACAGCCCCAAGCCAGCCAGCGCGAACACCAGCAGCACAACGGCGACGATGATGCCGATCTTCTTGCCCTTGCCTCCGATCTTCATCTTCTTGGGGATACTGTCCAGATCAAACCCGAATCTGTCGCCAGCACCCCGAGAGGGGCCATCGTCGTCGGCAGCATCGTCCTCATCGTCATCGCTGAAGGCGGCGTCCAGGGCACTGTCCAGATCGTCGTCCGACAGATCCCCCTTGGCATCACCGGAAGCGGCCGCAAAGGCCTCCTCCGGCTCGTCATCGCCTTCGGGGCGTACGCTGAAGACATTGTCGCAGACCGAGCACTTGACCTTGCGCCCCTCGGGGGGAACCAGATCATCAGCCAGCTTGAACGTACTGTGGCAATTGGAACATTCGACGATCATAGACGTCTCGCGTTGTCTTCCCGGCCCGGAGGGGCCGGTCATGCGCCGGATTTAATCGACGATTTCAAAAATACCGCTCAACTCGCGGTAGCGTTCCGCGTAGTCCATGCCATATCCGACAATGAACCCTTTCTTGAGCGGAAACCCAGGAAAGTCAACCGTCAGTTCAACTTCCCGACGCTCGGATTTGTCCACCAGGGCCACCAGGCGCAGACTCTTGGGCCTGCGCTCGGCAAAGGTGCGGATCAGGAAATCCATGGATCTGCCGCTGTCCACAATATCCTCGACGATCAGCACGTTCTTGCCTTGGATGGAAGTCTCCAGATCCTTGGAAAAAACCAGCTGTCCGCTATCCGTTCCGTTTCCGTAGCTTGCCAGGCGGACAAACTCCAGCTCCAGAGGCAGATCAATGCTGCGCACCAGATCGGCGAAAAACAGGAATGCACCCTTGAGCACACAGACTACGGTCAGGGGCTCGCCCTGATACAGTTCGGTAATGTCCTTGCCGAGCTGCTGCACACGCCTCTGGATTTCCTCGGCCGAAATGACTTCCACCATCGTATCGGACATGAACTGACAACCCTTTATCTTTTGTAATTATTACAGGATATCCTGCCGACATCAAGGCCGATGGATAAGCTTACAGTTCCAGCATCATCGAAACTTCGTCGCACTCGGGGAATTTCGGGCAGTTCAGGCAGTCTGCCCAGACCTTCTGGGGCAGCACTTCCTTGGCCACTTCATTGAAGCCGAGCTTGGCGAAAAACCCGGGGACATAGGTCAGTGTGAAGACCCGATAGACCCCGAACATCACCGCCTCGGACAGACAGGTCTCCACCAGCCGCCGTCCCCAGCCCTGGCCCTTCAGCTCCGCCGTCACGGCCAGGGAACGGATCTCGGCGATGTCCTCCCAGCAGATGGCGAAGGCGCAACAGCCCAAGACCCGCTCTTCCTCGCGCGAGACCAGGACCACGAAATCGCGCAGCTTGCCATACAGGTCGTGCAATGACCGCGGCAGGAGTTCCTGCTTGTTGGCGCTCTCCATAAGCAAGGCGTGGATGGCCCGGACGTCCTGCATCCTGGGCTTGCGGATATACAATTCCATCTATTTCTCCGCCAGCAGCGAACGGATCAGACCTGCCAGTTCGGCCGCGGGGGCCGCGCCCTCATGGTCCACCACCAGTTCGCCCCTGGTATTGTAGATAAGCAGTCGGGGGATCGAGCCCACCTTGAACAACCGCAGCACGCCGTCGTCGACCCTGCGTACCGGATAGGTGAACCCCGTCTTGGTCACGAACTTGGCGTACGCGCCCGGATCATCGTCCACATTCAGACCCAGAATGAACAGTTCCTCTTCGCCAAAGGCCTTGCGCAGGGCTTTGAGCTCCGGCACCTCGGCCCGGCACGGCGCGCACCAGGAGGCCCAGAAATTCAGGATGACGACCTTGCCCTGGCCCTGCTTCATGACACGCATCACGTCAATGGTCCGCAGGCTGCCCATGGTGCCGATGGATTCCAAGGGGTCGGGAGATGCCGCAAACGCGCCCGTTCCCAAAACAAGCAGCACGGTCAGGGTCAGGATCAGTTTTTTCATAAGCACACTGGAGGTCGTCCCTCCCGGGATGGAAATCATTGCAGCAGGCTCTTGGCCAGCTTGACACAGCTCACGGCATCCTCGGAATAGCCATCCGCGCCAATGGACTCGGCATAGGCCTCGGACACCACCGCCCCGCCGATCATGACCTTCACATCCAGGCCTTTTTCGCGCACGAGCTTCACGGTGTCCGCCATGTGGATCATGGTGGTGGTCATCAGGGCGGACAGACCGATGATGGAGGCGCCTTCGCGCTCGGCGGTCTCCACGATCACGTCGGCGGACACGTCCTTGCCCAGGTCGATGACCTCAAAGCCGTTGTTGCGCAGCATCAGAATCACGATGTTCTTGCCGATATCGTGGATGTCGCCCTCCACAGTGGCCATGACGATCCTGGTGCGCACCTTGGCGCCGTCGGCGGCCTCCAGCAATGGTTGCAGACGCTCGAAGGCCACCTGCATGGTCTCGGCGGACAGCAGAAGCTGCGGTAGGAAGTATTCCTTGCGCTCGTATTTTTCGCCCACCTCGGTGATGGCAGGAATGAGCTTGTCGTTGACCAGGACAAAGGGATCGGCTCCCTTGTCCAACTCCGCGTCGAGCATGGCCACGATGGAGTCCTTGGCGCCCTTGATCACGGCCTCGCCCAGGTCAGTCACCGGCTTTTTGCCGCCCGAACCACCGGAACCGCCGACTGCCGAGCCACCTTCGCCCGGCTTCCAGCCGGCATACCCCGCCACAAAGCTCTCGGCCTGCGGGTCGCGGTTCAGGAGCACCTCGGACGAGGCCAACGATTCCATCAACCGCCCCGAACCGGGGTTGGCGATGAACGAGGACAGCCCCGAGGCCATGCCCATCACCAAAAAGGAGCTGTTGAGCAACTCACGCGCGGGCAGGCCGAAAGAGATGTTGGACAGGCCGCAGGTGGTGGCCAAGCCCCATTCATCGCGGCAATGGCGAATCACCTCCAGGCAGGCCTTGGCCGCCTCGGGTTTGGAGGAGACGGTCAGCACCAAGGCGTCCACCAGGATCAGCCGCCTGGGAATGCCCAGGTCATCGGCCTGGCGCAGCATGCCCTCGATGACCGCGAGGCGTTCGGCAGCGGTCACGGGCAGCTTGCGTCCCTCCAGGGGCAGCAGGATGAACGGTGCGCCGTAATGCCTGCACAGCGGCCCCAGGGACTGCATGCGCCCGGGTTCGCCGCTGATGGAATTCACCAGGGCCGAACCCGGATAAGCATCCAGAGCCGCGCGGATGGCCTCCGGATTGGTGGAATCCAGGCACAGCGGGACCTTGATCCTGGAAATCAGCTGTCTGGTCAGCTCCGGCAGGAGCACCTGCTCCTCCACCATGGGCGCACCCACGTTGACGTCCAGGATATGCGCCCCCAGAGACTCCTGTTCCTGGGCCAGACGGATGGCCTCGCCGAACTGCCCGGCCTGGAGCTCCTCGGTCAGCAGCTTCTTGCCGGTGGGGTTGATGCGCTCGCCGATGATCTTGCTGCGCCTGAAGGGGGACACGGGCACGGACATCGAGCGTGAGGTCACCACCAGGCAGGGGGCCTCGGGCGAAGTCGGCTGGCTCCAGGACCGCTGACCGATGGCCGCTTTGGCCTGGCGGATATGTTCCGGCGTGGTGCCGCAGCAACCGCCGATGAACTTCACGCCCAGCTCGACCAGCGGCAGGATCTGCGTGGCAAAATTCTCAGGATCAAGACGAAAGACCGTATTGCCGTCGCCATCCAGCTCGGGCAACCCCGCATTGGGCTGCACCACCAGCGGCGTTGACAGTCGGGGCAGCATGGCCCTGACCGTCTCCAACATCTGCTCCGGGCCCGCCCCGCAGTTGGTGCCCAGCAGATCCACCCCAAGGTTCTGCATGGTGTCGATGAAGGTCAGCGGTCCCGTGCCCGTCAGACAGGAGCCCTGTTCAAACGTCATGGACACGCCAACGGGCAGGTCGCAGACCTCCCGCGCGGCGATGACGGCGGCCCTGGCCTCGGCTAGGTCGAACTGGGTCTCCACGAAAATCAGGTCAGCCCCGCCTGCGGCCAGGCCCTTGATCTGGGCCTTGAAAAAGTCCACCAGCTCGCGGAAAGACATCTTGCCCATGGGCTGAATGAAATGCCCGGTGGGCCCCACACTACCGGCCACAAAGGCCGTATCGCCGGCCGCGCGGCGCGCAGCGGCTGCCAGCTCGCGGTTCACCCCCGAGACATCGACACCGGCCCACAGCTTGAGGCCCGTGCCTCCAAAGGTATTGGTGGTCACCACGCTGGACCCGGCCTGGAGATATTCGCGATGGATGTCCTCCACCACGTCCGCATTGGCCAGGCCGAACTCCTCGGGGGATTGGCCGGAGCGAAGCCCCCTGGCCTGGAGCATGGTCCCCATGCCGCCATCAAAGAGCCTGACTTGACCATCTCGCAGCATTCGCAGGAAATCCGGCACGCTATGCACTCCATTCTTGATTGTCTTTCCATCAGGGGGAACGCTGCAGAGCCTTGCCCTGCTTAGGCTTTCCCCCTGTACCCGGGACCGTGTTCATTACTTAAAAACATTGAAAAGGACAAACAAAAACTATAAGCTCAAAGCTTACTCATACACGGCCTGAACGAAAACGTTCCCTTCAGAATCCGCCCGCGGTGCATCCTAATCCAACCGCGTCCAAACAGACACCCGACTCTTTTATGAATACACAATCATCAACAAATACAGAGCCTGACCAGCCGTCGCAGGACAATCACGACAACCCGGAAGTCCTCCCACCCGAGGACGATCTGTTGCTTGAGAGCTTGGACGAAGAAGACTTCGACGACCTGCCCGAGCCCGACGAATTGTTTGTCCTTGCACCGCGCACAGGTTCGGATGTGGTCCCCAAGGACCCGCTGCATATGTACCTGCGCGAGATCGGCAAGTTCAGCATGTTGAAACCCGAGGAGGAATTCGAACTGGCCCGTCGCGTACGCGACGAGGGCGACTCGGATGCGGCCTTCCATCTCGTATCCTCTCATCTGCGCCTTGTGGTCAAGATCGCCATGGATTTCCAGCGCCGCTGGATGCAAAACGTGCTGGACCTGATCCAGGAAGGCAACGTGGGGCTGATGCGTGCCGTACAGAAATTCGACCCGGACAAGGGCATCAAATTTTCCTATTACGCCGCGTTCTGGATCAAGGCCTACATCCTGAAGTTCATCATGGACAACTGGCGGCTGGTCAAGATCGGGACCACCCAGGCCCAGCGAAAGTTGTTCTACAACCTGAACAAGGAACGCCAGCGCCTGCAAAACCTGGGATTCGACCCCAACAGCGCCACTCTGGCCCAGAACCTCGGTGTCTCCGAAGATGTGGTCATTGAGATGGACCAGCGGCTCTCGCGCCAGGACATGTCCCTGAATCTGCCGCTGGGCGAGGAAGGCGGCGCGACGCGCATGGATTTCCTGCCCGCCCTGCAACCCGGGATAGAGGATACCCTGGCCCAGAACGAGATCGTCGAGACCCTGCATGGGCATCTGAAGTCCATCGCCTCCACGCTCAACGACAAGGAACGAGACATCCTGGAACTGCGGCTGCTGTCCGATTCTCCCGTAACCCTGCGCGAAATCGGCGAAAAATATGGCGTGACCCGTGAGCGGGTTCGCCAGATCGAGGCCCGGCTGTTGCAGAAGCTTAAAAAACACCTGTCGGATCAAATCGAAGACTTTTCACAGGACTGGATCAATCCCGATGAATAAGACCTTGCTGCGCATGAAACAGGAAGCCAAGAAGCTGGTTGCCGGGCAGGATCTGCCCGGTTTCTATCTGGCCTGCGCCCCAGAACTGAGCTTTTCCCGGACCCTGTTCTTCGACCATCCGCTGATCCATCGGCTGCGCGAGGATGTCATCCCTTTTTTGTATGACGATTACGGGCACGGCATTGACCACTCCAAGAAAGTGGCCATCGAGGGTGGAGCCATCGTCCTGGTGGAGATGCGGGGCAATGATCTGACCCGGGCCCGCCACCTGGTTCTGCTGTCGCAAATGGCGGGCCTGCTGCATGACATCTGCCGCCTGGAGGAAGACCATGCAGCCAAAGGGGCCGAGCTGTGCGAGTCCATCCTGCTGGACTATCCTCTGGACGAGAAAGACAAGCAACGCATCGCCTTCGCTGTCGCCGACCACGAGGCCTTCATCGACCGCAAGCAGACCGACGACCCCGAGGCCGCCCTGCTCTCCAAGGCACTCTACGATGCGGATAAGTTCCGCTGGGGTCCGGACAACTTTTCCACTACACTCTGGGAAATGTGCGACTACAATGATATTTCAGTACGCGAGCTCCTGGTCCGCTTCCCGGACGGGCTGGAAATGATCAAGAAAATCGCAACCACGTTCCGAACATCCGTGGGCCAGACCTTCGGCCCACAGTTCATCGAACTGGGGCTGTCCCTCGGCCAGGACATCTTTAAACGTCTCGTCCAGGTCACCGCAGAGGATCAGGGTTAACGCCGCAGTTCGCTGCCCAAACGCCCAAACCGCCCCGATCAGCATCGGAGCGCAGCATACAAGCCGAGGATCAAGATGCTCAGACCGCTCTTCGCCGCACTCGGCGCACTCGCCCTAGCCGCCTTCATGGCCGGTTGTGCGGCACAATCCGCTCCGGCACCAAGTGTTGAAGACACCGTCTGGCAGATGGCGCCCAGCGCCGCGTCAAGCTACTACTACCTTGCCTATGAGGACGCCCGGCGTGCCGGACGGGATGAAGAGGCCTTAAAAGCCCTGGAAGAGCTTCTGGAACTGGCCCCCTCGCCGCTCATTTATCTGGAGACGGCCAACAACTACTGGCGTCTGGGTCACATGGACAAGGCCCGCGCGACCTTGAAACGCGGCGAGGAATTGTACCCCGAATCCCGGGACATGGCCGTGACCCTGGCCAACACCTACTATGCCGAGAAACGCCACAGCGACGCCGTGACCACCATCAGGGCCTACCTGCAACGTGTACCCGAAGACACCACCGCCTTTATCGATCTGGCACTGATCTTCCTGGATAACAAGCAACACGCCGAGGCCCTGGATGCCCTGGAGCAGATCCCCGAGGCCAAGCGCGATTCAGCGGTGCTCTATTACTGGGCCAAGGCCAGTTCCGGCCTGGGGCTGAACCGACAGGCCATCGCCAAGCTCAAGCAGGCCGTGGAAATGGACCCGGAGTTCATCGAGGCCTGGGCCGAGCTGGCCTACCTCTACGAGGTGGACAAAGACTATCTGGCGGCCGAGGGCATTTATACCCGCCTGGTCGAGATGGGCGAAAACGCCAGCGAAATCTGGCTGCGGCTGGTCAACCTGAGCATCAAGCTGAACAACCCCGACAAGGCTTTGTCCTTGTACCGCCAGGGCCCCCAGGACATCGAATTCGCTCTGGAAGCGGCCACCCTGTTCCTGGATGAGAATTTCTACGATCAGGCGCGGATCATCCTGGCCCCGCTGCCCACCGATGGGGACGTTCCACCCAAGATCTGGTTCTATCTGGCGCTCCTGGCTTACGAAGGCGACCATGACTCGGAAAAGGCCCTGGAATACCTCTCCAAGATACCGGCCAACGATCAGCACTACCGCCAGGCCATGCGGTTCCGCATCCACCTGCTCATGGACAACGAGCGCTACGCCGAAGCCGGCGAACTCATCCTGCATCAGCAGAAGGCCCATCCAGACCTGAGCGAATACTGGCTATTGGAATCATCCCTGGCCCAGCGCCAGAATGACCTCCCCGGAGCCCGTGCAGTGCTGGAACGGGCCCTTGCCCGCTGGCCCAAGGAAACGGGCCTGCTTTATTCCCTGGGCATCGTTCTGGACAAAATGGACCTGCGCGCCGAAGCTCTGGAAACCATGGAGCGCATCATCACCCTGAACCCGGAGCACGCCGACGCCCTCAACTTCGTGGGCTATGTCCTGGCCGACGACGGCAAGGACCTTGATCGGGCCATGGTGCTCATCTCCCGCGCCCTGGAACTAGAACCGGACAGCGGCTACATCATCGACTCCCTGGCCTGGCTCTATTTCCGCCGGGGCGAAATCGACCGCGCCTGGGAAGAGATCAGACGGGCTGTGGAACATGTGCCCGACGACCCCATCGTCTGGGAGCATTACGGAGATATCGCCACCGCGCTGGGCAAGACGGCCAAGGCCAAGGAAGGCTACCGCAACAGCCTTGAATTGAATCCGGACAACGAGTCCGTCCGGACCAAGCTGGAAACACTATGAGTTCATTTCCGTCACGCATGACCGCGGCGCCGCAGACCTTGGCGCCCTGCCTGCTGGTGCTGCTTCTGCTGTCCCTGACGCCGGGTTGCGCCACCAGAGGGCTCGCCCCGCCCCCGCTGCCCGCAAGCAGCCTCTGGCAGTCCTTCGAACTTCGGCGCGACGCGGCTGGCCAAGCCCTGATGGGGCTCAAGGCCTCGGCCAGTCTGCACTATGAAGATAAACAGAAACAGAACCGGATCATGCTCCTGCTGTGGGGAAGCCCGACCCTGCCCCTGCGCCTCGACCTTTCGGCGGGATTCGGCACCACCTTCGCCATGGTCAGCGAAACCGAGACCGGCTGGTCCGGCTACCTCCCGGAAAAGAACATTGTCTATCAGAGCCGGGACGCCCAACTCGGGCAAAACGTCTTGGGCATTGAGCTGCCGTTCACGCTCAGGGAACTTGCCGGGGTGGCGGCAGGGACCTATACGGGCCTGGCTCCCGTCGAATTCATCAAGGCACGACCCGCACCGAACGGGGGCTGGAGCTACACGTTCAAATCCGGTTCGCCCGTGACAAGCTTGACACTGGACGGAGAGGGCAAGCCGGTGGTATTCGCTGGTCGTCTGAAGGGCAGGGACTGGACCATGACCCTGTCGCAACATGGGCAGGACGCAGCAAGTGCACCGGAAACCATCACTATCCGCCTGGGCAAGGTAATCTCCGCAGTCCTGCGGATCAAACGCCTGGAGCGGATGTCCACGCCCTGGCCCGACGAGTCGCTTGCGCTGAAGCTGCCGCCGGGAACCGTGGTCTCCATTCTTGATCTCTGATCAATTGAGCAGCCTGTTTGGGCCAAGCGAGGAAAACATGTCCGACAACACAGACGCCAAATCCACCCCCGCCTCCAGTGGCGGAGTCCTGGGCAACCTCAAGGTCGGCCTGAAGGTCCTGTTCACCGAACTCAAATGGACCGTGAGCAAGATGGTGCGCGGCTATGAAATCAAGCAGATGGACCGTCGCCTGGAAGAGGAATACGCACTGCTTGGCAAGCTCGCCAGGCAGCGCATGGATTCGGGAAACAAGCAGGCCGCCATGCCCAGGGACGGCGAGGCCGGAATCATCCTGTCCCAGATCGAATTTCTGGAACAGGAGATCAAGTTTCTGCACCGGGAGATCGATACCTCCCGCGAAGAAACCCTACAGCGCCGCAAGAGCGAACTCGGCCTGAACGACGAAGACTAACGGTCCACGACCACGAGAGGATTCAAGCATGTCCAAGATCAAGGTTGCCCTCGGCTCCGACCATGCGGGGTACGCCCTCAAAGAGACCCTCAAGCAGCATCTGACGCTGCGCGGCTTCGAACCCGTGGATGTGGGCACCATGAACACTGACAGCTGCGACTATCCGGCCATCGCCAAGCGACTGTGCAAGACCGTCCTGGACGAAAAAATCCTGGGTGTGCTGGTCTGCGGCACAGGAGTCGGCATGTCCATGGCCGCCAACCGCGTGCGGGGCATCCGCGCCGCGGTCTGCGCCAATGCCTTTCAATGCGAGATGACCCGCAAACACAACGATTGCAACGTTCTCTGTCTCGGCGAACGCGTCACCGGCGTGGGAGCGGCGCTTTCCATCCTTGACATTTTTCTGGATACGGAGTTCGAAGGCGGACGCCATCAACGTCGTGTGGACCTGATCGAGCTGGACTAGATACGGACGCAACCGTCCCTTCCGCATACCAATCTCAAAGACTTCGAGGAACGACACCATGCAAACTGCGGTCAAGCCTGAAATGGACACCAAGGCAGTCAATACCATTAAGGGCCTTGTCATGGACTCCGTCCGCAAAGCCAATTCCGGGCATCCGGGCGGCCCCATGTCTTCCGCGGACATGGCCTACATCCTGTACAAGGACTTTCTGAACTTTGACCCTGACAACGCCAGCTGGTTCAACCGCGACCGGTTCGTTCTCTCCGCAGGGCACGAGTCCTCCCTGCTCTATTCCCTGTTGCATCTGAGCGGATTCCTGGACATCGACGACCTCAAGGCCTTCCGCCAGTGGGGCAGCCGCACCCCCGGTCATCCCGAATGCGACATGGCCCCCGGCGTGGAAGCAACCACCGGCCCCCTGGGCCAGGGCTTCGCCATGTCCGTGGGCATGGCTGTGGCCGAGACGGTGCTGCGCGCCCGCCTGGGCGATGAGATTTGCAGCCACTACACCTACGCACTGGCCTCGGACGGCGACATCCAGGAGCCCATCACCCTCGGTTCCGCCGCCCTGGCAGGCCTGTGGGGCCTGGGCAAGCTCATCGTGTTTTACGACTCCAACGACATCCAGCTGGCCGGCCCCGTGTCCCGCTGCGATTGCATGGACTACGCCAAGGCCTTTGAGGCCATGTGCTGGCAGGTCATCACCATCGATGGACACGACCACGAGCAGATTCGCAAAGCCGTCATCAGCGCCCAGCTGGAGACCGGACGCCCGACCCTGATCATCGGCAAGACCATCATGGCCAAGGGTACCGCCAATTTGGAAGGCGACTACAACACCCATGGAGCGCCCCTGTCGCCCGAGGAAATCGCCGCCTCCAAACTGAAGATGGGCCTGGACCCCGAGAAATTCTTCGACGTTCCCGAAGACGTGTTGACCCATTTCCGCTCCCGCTTCGGGCATCTGAATGCCGAATGCGGCAAGTGGCGGCGCAACCTGGTCACCAAGCTGGATGAGGGTGGCGACTTCGAAGCCCTGTGGCGCACCGTGACCCAGGAACGCAAAGACCTCGTCCTGAAAATGCCCGAGTTCACACCCGGCGAAATGGTGGCCACCCGCAAGGCCTGGGGCTCTGCCCTGAACGAACTCATGCACCAACTGCCGCTGTTGGTCGGCGGCTCCGCGGACCTCGACCCGTCCAACCAAACCGTCAAATTCCGCGAAACCGTGGGCATTTTCGGCTCGGACAACCCCCTGGGCCGCAATCTGTCCTTCGGCGTGCGCGAGTTCCCCATGGGCGCCATCCTGAACGGCATGGCCCTGCACGGCGGCGTCATTCCCTTCGGCGCAACGTTCCTGGTCTTCTCGGACTACGAACGCAACGCCCTGCGCATGAGTGCGTTGCAGAAGCTGCCCGTGCTGCACGTCTTCACCCATGACTCCTTCTACGTGGGCGAGGACGGCCCCACCCACCAGCCCATCGAACACGTCAGTTCCTTGCGACTCATCCCGGAGATGCTGGTGATGCGCCCGGCCGACGCCTACGAGACCACCGCCTGCCTGCAAATCGCGCTGACCCAGCCCGAGCGGCCCACCTGCCTGATGCTGACCCGCCAGGGTTTGCCCGTGCTGGATCCCGCCCTGGTTGGCGACGGCCCCCAAAAGGGCGGCTACGTGCTGGCAGACTGCGAGGGCGTGCCCGAAATCGTGATCATGGCCTCCGGCTCCGAGGTCTCCCTGTCCCTGAAGACGGCCAAGCTGCTTGAGCATAAGCGGGTCCGCGTGGTAAGCATTCCCTCCATGGAACTGTTCGACGAACAGTCCAAGGAATATCGCGCCTCCGTCATCCCGGCCAAGGCCTTCAAGGTCGCTGTGGAAGCGGGACGCCCTGATCTGTGGTACAAGTACACCGGCACCGACGGTCTGATCCATGGTCTGACCCATTTCGGCGCATCCGCGCCCGGCAAGGTGCTCGAAGAACAATATGGATTCACCCCCGAGAAGCTGGCCGCGCTGATCAACGAACAGCTCGCTTAACAGCCGCACTCGGCAGACCCTAGGAGATTCCTGTGGAAGCACCGGAAAGAAATCTGGCTTTGGACTTGGTCCGCGTTACCGAAGCGGCGGCTTTGAACTCCGCACGCTGGCTTGGCAAGGGCAACAAGGAAGAAGGCGACCGCGCCGCTGTCGACGCCATGCGCCTGTCCTTCAACGCCTTGGACATCCAGGGCAAGGTCATCATCGGCGAAGGCGAAAAGGATCAGGCCCCCATGCTCTTCAACGGAGAAGAGTTGGGGACCGGCCGCGGCCCCAAGGTGGACGTGGCCGTGGACCCCGTGGAAGGCACCAACCTCTTGGCCTTCGGCCGACCCAACGCCATTTCGGTGATCGGCGTGGCCCCAGCGGGGATGATGTACGATCCCGGCCCGAGCTTCTACATGCAGAAGCTGGTCGTGCCTGCCGCGGCCAAGGACGTCGTGCATCTCGATGCCCCGGTCAAGGAAAACCTGATGCGCATCGCCAAGGCCCTGGACAAGGATGTGGACGATCTGGTGGTCTTCGTGCTGGACAAGCCACGGCACAAGAAACTGATCGAGGAGATCCGCAGAGCCGGAGCCCGCATCGAGCTGCACACCGACGGCGATGTTGCCGGTTCGCTGATGGCCATTGACCCGCGCTCCAACGTGGACGTGATGATGGGCACCGGCGGCACCCCCGAGGGCGTGCTCTCGGCCTGCGCCATCCGCGCCATGGGCGGCGAGATGCTGGCCCGTCTGGACCCGCGCTCCAAGGCCGAAGAAGGGGCGCTCATGGATGCCGGTATGGACATCCGCGACATCCTGACCGTGAAGACTCTGGTCAAGACCGACGACGTCTACTTCGCGGCCACCGGCATCTCAGGCGGCACGTTCCTGAACGGCGTGCGCTACACTGGCAACGGCGCCGTCACCCATTCCCTGGTGATGCGCGGCAAGACAGGCTGCATCCGCTTCGTGGAGGCCCACCACTCCTTCGACAAGTTGATGCTCTTCTCTTCGGTCAAGTACGACTAAATCCTTTATGTAGTGAGATGGTTATCACCTGACAGTTGGCCACAAAAGTGAAAGTGGTCATGCCGTCCTTGGCTGGGGTACGGTTGGAGTTGCAAAACTTCACCGGAACCTCAACACAGGAGAACGTCATGACCACGAGGAAGAAGG
>JAHIUW010000006.1 GCA_018816865.1 Pseudomonadota bacterium | reverse complement strand
GTTGGCTCATAACTTTCCAGGGTGGCGTGAGACCAAGACCCAAGGCAAAAATTTGTTCAGCAAGCATGGTAGCCCTCCTGAAGGAAGGGCTACCCAAACTGGGTGAGGTCGGTCAATTCCACATCAAACGACGAAGAACCAGAAAAAGATGCCTTCGAGGACAAGAGCCAGCGCGACGGCGGCTATCATTTTGACGACAATGGAGTTTCTCATGACGTCTCCTG
The DNA here is from genome assembly GCA_018816865.1 of Pseudomonadota bacterium. Taxonomy (GTDB): domain Bacteria; phylum Desulfobacterota; class Desulfovibrionia; order Desulfovibrionales; family Desulfovibrionaceae; genus Desulfovibrio_Q. The sequence goes on along the minus strand of JAHIUW010000006.1, from coordinate 123,787 downwards.
GCTACAGGTGGAAAGGGGGGGCTCTTTCAATATATAACCAATATAAACTGCGTGCGCAATTGGTGCCCTAAAAAAAGATAAGAAAGCAACGAGCCTAGGCATGTAGACTGGGACAATGGGAATGGTGTTCGACGGAGTACAGGATCTTTCGGTAGGTGGGCGAAAGTAAGTGGCGGGCGGTGGGGATGCTGCAGCGGGTTAACGGTGCAGCTGGAATTTCTTGACGGCGAGGTTGTGTTCTTTGAGCGAGCTGCTGAACTGGTGTGTGCCGTCCCCTTTGGCCACGAAATACAGGAGGCTGTGTTGCTCGGGCGTGGCAGCGGACTCCAGGGAGCGCAAACCAGGGGAACAGATGGGACCAGGCGGCAGGCCGCCGAGGGCGTAGCTGTTGTAGGGGTTGGACTTGTCCTTCAGGTGTGAGCGCGTGAGGTTGCCGTCAAAAGCGGTTCCCAGGCCATAGATGACCGTGGGATCGCATTGCAGGAGCATGCGCTTTCTGATCCGGTTGGCGAAGACCCCGGCGATGCGTTCACGCTCGACATCGGCTCCGGTTTCTTTTTCGACCATGGAGGCCAGGATGACTACACGGGCCAATTGGTCTGGAGAGGGGGGCCCTGTGGGCCAGAGCTTGTCGCCGACATGCCTCCAGAAGGCCGAAAGCATGGAGCGCACGATGGGCTCGGCGTCCTTTGCGCGCGGGCGGGGCAAAAGGTAGGTATTGGGAAACAGAAAGCCTTCGGCGTTGTCGAAGGGGATGTTGAATTTCGTGAGCAGGGCCTTGTTATGCACGGCCTTCTCGAAGCTTTCGAAGCTCGCCAGTCCGGAATCTTCCACCAGATGGCCGATCTGCCACCAAGTCAGGCCTTCGGGGATGAACAGTTTGTGCAGCATGGCCTGGCCCGAGGTGATGACGTCCAGGATCTGCTGTGGTTTCCAGTTGGTGTTCAGAAGGAATTCGCCGGCCTTGACCGCGCCGAGTTTCTCTTTCCAGCGCCCGAGCATCCGGAACTTCTTGAAGTCGGTGATCAGGCCCTTGCTCAACAGGGTTCGGGCAACGGAGTCAAAGCTGCTCCCCGGAGGGATATCGATGACCACCTCGCGGCCTGGTGATTCGGGTGAGGTGTTCAGGAACTCGTTGGCCTGCCAAGTCAGCCATGAACTGCCGACCACGAAAAGCAGAATCGCCGCGGCCATGCCGTAGTACAGGGCCCTCAGACCGGTCTTCACTGCGGGCTTCATGCTTGGGGTTCCCGCTGTCCGGGGCGATTGCGCTGGGTGAGCCAGGTCTCCAGGATGCGAACCGCAGACTGCTGGTCCAGGACTGCCTTGCGTTTGTTGTATTTTTTCATTCCGGCCGCGATGAGTTCCTCTTCGGCGGCAACCGAGGACAGCCGCTCGTCCACCAGATGCAGCGGCAGGGGGGTCCGCCTGCCCAGGCTCTGGGCGAAGTTGCGGGCCTGACGGGTGGTCATGGAATCGCTGCCGTCCAGGTTGAGCGGCAGGCCCACCACGATCTCCTCCACGGCTTCGGCTTCAATGATCGTCAGCAGTTCGGAGAACAGCGCATCGCGGGTGGAGCGCACGAGAGTCCTGTGCGGAAAGGCCATGGTCTCCATGGGGTCTGTCAGGGCCAGTCCCACCCGTTTTAGGCCGAAGTCGATGCCAAGGATCCGCATGCCTGTCTAGCCCTTTGCCAGGGAGACCGTGCGGACGTCCGAGGTTGATTCGCCACTTTTCAGGGCGCTCAGCAGTTCCTTTTTCCATTTGCGGCCACCCACAAGCCCTGCCAGGTACTCCAGGGTGTGCAGCACCGTGCGGTGTTCATTCATGGCGATCAGGCTACGGGAGATACCCACCCGGCAAGAAGGGCAGCCCACCAGGACGGGGCTCTGTGCGTTGTAGCGCGGCAGTTCTTCCTTGAGCACCATCTGCTTCTGGGCGCGCAGGCGGTTGTAGATGGCCGGGGTGGTCAACGCTCCCAGGCCGGATTCACCGCAGCAGCCGGGGCTCAGAGTCACGTCCTGCCCGGTCAGCCGGGTCAGGGCCTTGGCATAGACGGCTCCGGCCTTGGAAGCGGGTACGCCGGACCATTCCGCGTGGCAGGCCGCATGGTACAGCAGCGGCCCTTGGCCTTTGAGGTTCAGGCCCGGGGTGCGCTCCAGGATGTACTGGGTCACGTCCATATGGGCCATGGGCGTGGTGAAGGTGTCCAGGTGATATTCGGACAGGGCCTCGCGGCAGGTGCCGCAGGAGGTCAGCACATGCTCCGGGGTGAAGCCGGACTGGGTCGCGGTGCGCACCAGGTCCGCCAGGCGGTCCATGTTGCGCGAGCGGTTGGTATGGAAGGCTTCTTCGCAGCCGCTGGCCAGCAGCGGATAACCGCAGCACATGTGCTCGGGTGGCAGGAGTACGCGGGTGCCCGCCTTGAGCAGCAGGTACAGACCGGCCAAGCCGATGGAACGGGTGAACAGGCTGGCCCCGCAACCGGGAAAATAGAAGACCGTGCTGCCTTGCTGAGCCGTGGGGGCAAACAGGCTGCCCTTGTCCAGGTGCAGGGTCTCGGAGAGGTTCTTGAAGCCCAGGGCCGGGCCTTTGCCCTGAAAAACGGGGCTCTGGGCGCGCTTGCGCCAAGGGGCCGGGATGAGGCCCACGGCGCGGTTGCCCAGGGACTGGCCCATGGCCGCGGCCTTGGCGGCGCGCGGCAGGCGTTTGCCGGGATCGCCCGCCAGATAATGCAGGATGTGGGATTTCACGGGATGTCCGCCCGCGCCCTTATCCTCCAGGAAGGTGCGCATGTGCAGCGTCACCTCCGGTGTGTTGATCTTCACCGGGCAGACGCTCATGCACTTGCCGCAGGCCGTGCAGTGGTCCATCAGGTCGCGCAGCTGTTGCATCAGTTCGGCGTCGGGCTCGCCGCTGACCACCAGGGAGTAGTAGATGGCCTCGATGATGGCGCCCAGGCTGATGTTTTTGTTGCGCGGGTGGTGGATCAGCGAGCGCGAGGGCGAGAACATGGGGCAGACGTATTTGCACTTGCCGCAGCGGGTGCAGGTCTGCACGTTGGACAAGAGGCTCATCAGCCGCTGGCGGTCGGGCAGGCCGGTTTTCGCCAGGTCGCCGATGAGTTTGTTGAAGGAGAAGGTGTAGGGCGTCACCGGCAGCTCGCGCTTGACCAGTTTGCCGGGGTTCAGGATGTTGGCGGGGTCCACCAGGAGCTTGTAAGTCGCAAGGGCCTTGATCTTGGCCTCGGGCAGAAAGCCGATCTTGGTGATGCCGATGCCGTGTTCGCCCGAGACCACCCCGCCCAGTTCGCCCACCTTGGCCGAGATGGTGTGTACGGCTTGCTCGGCCAGGCGCATCATCTCGGGATCGTTGGAGTTCACAGGCAGGTTGACGTGGCAGTTGCCGTCGCCGGCGTGCATGTGGTTGGCGATGATGATGCGTGTGGCGCGCATGTTCTTGTACAGGACGTCCAGCTTATCGGCCAGATCCGCATAGCGCGACTTCAAGTCGCGGAAGAAATAGTAGGACTGGACCTCCAGTTCCTCGTCGCTGATCTCGGCGGTGGTTACCTCGCCGTTGATGATCTTCGAGGCGAAGGTGAACTCCATGTTGATGAACTTGTCCTGTACGCCGAAGCCCTGGAGGCGTCCCACATCCTGCAGGGCGGAGCGGTAGGCCATGGCCATGTAGTACAGGTTCTGGGCCTCCAGAAAGTCTGCGAACTCGGGGATGACCCCGATGGGGATGACCACGTCCTCGTTGAGTTTGAAACCCGAGGTGCGTTTGGAGATGGCCGACAGTTTGTGCCTGTCCTCCCAGAAATACTCGGCCTCCGCCGGGTTGCTGGCCGCGAAGACATCCACGTTCTCGTAAGGCTCGGCGATGTCCTGGATGGTCTGGACGGCCAAGTCCAGGGCGTCCAGGTCCTGGGAGTCCATCTGCAGGATGAGCACGCTGATGGGTTCGCCCTCGTAGCGGCTGGACTTCTTGGTATACTCGATGGCCTGGACGTATTTGATGCCGAATTCTTCCAGCGCGGAGATCTTCACCAGGTCGCCCTGTTCGCGGATGGTGTCGCGCAGGGCCACGATGTCCTTGATGACCTGCATGGCCGGGCGCATGGTGCGGCCGAAGAATTCCAGGCACAGCACGCGCGAATGGGCCTGCATGGGGTGCAGGGTGAAGCAGCCTTCGGTGATGATGCCGTCCACGCCTTCCTTCTGCACGCCGGGCAACCCGCCCAGATACTTGTCGGTGACGTCCTTTCCCAGGCCCTTGGCCCGCAGTTCGTTGCCACCCAGTTTGATCACGTCCTTGATCTCGCCGTCCTCGTCCAGGATCTCGAAGATCGCGGTTTCGTCTGGCAGGATCTTGTGGCGCGGGTGGTCCACGCGGCGGACCTCGATCAGGTCGCCGTCCGGGGTGACCATCTTGTAGGACAAGAGGTTGTCGATGGTGGTGCCGTATTCAAAGGCAAAGGGGCCACCGGAGTTTTCGGAGATATTGCCGCCGATGCTGGAGGCGGCCTTGGAGGCCGGGTCCACGGTGAACAGCAGGCCCTTTTCAGCGGCGGCGTTGATGGCGTCCAGGGTGATGACGCCGCCCTGGGAGCAGAGCACCTGTTGCTCGGCGTCCACGGACAGGATGGCGTTCAGCTTGTCCATTGACAGGACCACCGAGCGCCGGTCGCCGGGGATGGCCCCGCCGGTCAGGCCCGAGCCGCCGCCCCGGGGCACCAGCGAGAAGTTCATCTCGCCCGCCAGGCGCACGATGTCGCGGATGTGGGCTGTGGTCTCGGGCAAGAGCACCAACAGCGGCAGCTCCATGCGCAGGTCCGTGGCGTCGGTGGCACATTCCACTCGCGAATTGGGCCGGGTGTCGATGGACTCCGGGGGCAGGATCTGATGCAGGCGCTTGAGGACCTCGTCCTTGAACTTCTGGTCATCTCGGAAGCGGTTCCAGAAGCGGAACATGCCCGTGGCGATGGCCGACGAGTATTCCTCGGCCAGGGCGAGTTTGGTCTGGGCAAAGGAGCTCTGCACGCTCTTCCAGACCATGTCGGGATCGATGAACGGGTTGTAGCGGATCAAAAATAGTTCGGCGGTCAAATCCAGGGCGGCCTCGCGAACGTGTTCGGGCCAGGCCTTGAACTCATCAATGGAAACGCCGAGAACCCGCTCGACCAGGGGCTCGGCGGAGATGGAGATATGGGGACCTTTGTAGGGCATATGTGAAACCAACCTGAGGCTAATTTGTTGCTGAGCCGCCTAATATAAGTTGGCTGGCAATGGATGGCAAGTCCGCGCTGTCCCAGGGGTGGGGGTGGGCCGGCTGCGCATGGACTGGCGCAGGGAAAACACGGTATGCTGGCTGCGGTATTCTCCAACGGACGAGCACAAGGAGGGGGGCATGACCAGGGACGCCAAATGGAATCTGGGGCTGTACGCGCTGCTGACAATTCCATTTTTGCTCAATGATTTCGCTAATATCAACATCAAGGACTTCGCCACCTGGGTGGCCGTTGACTACGGGTTCGCCAAGGCGTTGCCCCTGTTGGTGATCCTCGTGGTCTGTCTGTCCGGGCGTTTGTCCTGGGCCGATTTCGGCATTGCCCGTCTGCCCGCCATCCTGCTGGTCTATTATGGGCTGGCCATGAGCGTGCTGGGCACGTTGCTGGACCAGTACGCCCTGCCGTTGTTCACTATCCTCTTGCCGTCCAGTGCACTGGGGGGAATCCCCGCCGCCCCCGAGGGCAGTTTCCTGGGCTGGTTCGATCTGTATTTCGGATTGTTTCTGACCGGCGTGGTCGAGGAATTGATCTTTCGGGGGCTGGCTTTCACGGCGCTGACCCGGGCCGGGCTACCGACCTGGGCGGTGTTCGGGCTGTCGTCTCTGGTGTTCGGGGCCATCCACTGGTCCCTGGGCCTGGCCGCAGTGGCCAGCACCGGTCTGATCGGTGCGGTGTTCATGGTCTGCATGTGGCGCACCAGAAGCGTGCTGCCGCTGATCGTGGCCCATTTTGTGGTTAACTACATCTTCTTCGGCTTCTAGGAACGCGAACGCACTGCGCAGACGCGAAGCGCCTTGTGCGCCTGGGCCGGGGCTACCAACTGGTCTGGGTGAAGCCGTGGCGGTTGCGGATGGCCTCCAGGGTGCCGTCGCCCTCAATGTCCATGAGCCCCGCATTGAAGGCCGTCAGCAGCCGCAGGTGGTCGTCCCGCACCAGGGGAAAGCAGATGTAGAGTAGTTTGTTGTCCAGGGGCGGTTGGAGCACTTCGATGTCTCTGGTGCCACCCAGGTGTGTTCGGGCCAGGTAGAGCGCCACGTTGAGGTCCATGATCGAGAGGTCAAGCCGTTCTCGTACAAGCATGCGCAGGCTGGTTAGGTCATCCATTACCGCGTATTTGTTCATGAAAGTGGCGTTATCGATCTCCGGGGTGTTCACGTAGCCCCGCACCACTCCAATGCGGTAGGGGGCCAGGTCCCTGACTGTGGAGTAGCGGATGCCGCTGCCGCGGCGGGCGAGCAGGACCAGCGGTCCGCCTGGGAAGGGGGCCGAGAACACGAAGTCCTTGCGCAGGTCCTGGCTGAAGTATTCCGGAACGTAAGCCTGGAAATGGCCGCTGCGGGTCTCTTCCAGAGTGCGTTTCCAGGGCATGAAGGTCAGTTCCACGTCGATGCCCGCGCGGGCGAAGGCCGTACGCACCACCTCGGCCACATAGCCCTGTCCCTGCATCCGTTGGCTGATGTAGGGGGGCCATTCCAGGGTCGCAAGCCGGATGGTCTCGGCCTGGGCGCTGGGAGCCAGGGTGAATAGCAGCAGCACGGTGGCGGCAAGAAAGCGGAACATGGCATTCCAGTGGTTGGAGGACCGGACTTGTCCTCAGCATGCCACTGTTTTGTTTTGAATTCAAAGCAGAAAAAGGATTACTCCGCAGTGACGGAACGGCATAGGCCCCCGGCCCGGAATTCGTCGCCCTTTTCCAGCAGCCGCAACCCAAAGGCCGCTTGCCCCAGGGAGATGCAGGCATCGCCCGGAGGCAGCTGGCGGTGCATGAGTGGCGTGAGCCCGCGTGCCCGCAGGGCGTGGGGCAGGCCCTCGGCCAAGGTCTTGTTGAGCATCACCCCGCCGGACAGGCCCACATGGGCAATGCCCGTGACCTGCGCAAAGGCACGCGCGGCGTCGGCCAGCCCTTGGATGAGCCCCAGATGGAAGCGACGGCTGATGATTCCGGCGTCCGTGCCCGTTTCCCAATCCTGGGCCACGCAGGCGAACAGGGCCAGGGTGTCCAGCACGGCGGGCTGGGTGCCGTTGCGCAAGGCGCAGGGATAGGCCGCGTCCTCGGCCATGTCCTGCACGGATTCCAAGGCGATGGCTGCCTCGGCCTCGTAGGAGATGACGGGTTTCAGGCCCAAGAGGGCGGACACCGCGTCGAACAGCCTGCCGCAACTGGTGCTGACGGGGCAATTCAGGTCCTTGTCCAGCATCTGGCCCACCACGGCCGAGGCCCGGGCGTGCTCCGTGAGCCAGCCCCAGGGTCGCCCGAAGGGTTCGAACTGTCCCAGTTCCCAGAGCATGGCCTGGGCGATGCGCCAGGGTTCCCGGATGGCCGCCTCGCCGCCGGGCAGACGCAGGCGCGAGAAATGGGCCAGGCGTTCGTGGCAGAGTTCCTCGTTGTCCACCAGCAGCATCTCGCCGCCCCACAGGGTGCCGTCCTCACCATAGCCCGTGCCGTCCAGGGCCAGACCGATGCAGGCCCCGTCGAATTTGTTCTCGGCCATGACCGCATGGATGTGCGCCACGTGGTGCTGGACACGGTGCATGGGCAGTCCGGTTTCGCGGGCGAACTCGGTGGTCATGTAGTCGGGGTGCAGGTCGCAGATCACGGCTTGGGGCCGGACTTGCAGGATGCCTTGCAGGTGCGCGGCGATCTCCTTGTAGAATCCGTAGGTTTCAAGGTTCTCCATGGTGCCGATGTGCTGGCTGACGAAGGCTTGATCGTTCTTGGTCAGGCAGAGGGTGGTCTTGAGCTCCGGGCCGGTGCCCAGCACACAGGGGCCGCTGTGGGAGAGGAAGACGGGTGCCGGGGTGAAGCCACGCGCCCGGCGCAGGAACTGCGTGGCCGTGGGGTTCTCTCCGTCGTCCAGCACACGCAGCACCGAGTCGTCGCAGCGGATCAGGATGTCGCGATTGTGCAGCAGAAAGACGTCGGCGATGGCCGACAGCCGTGCCAGGGCCTCGCGGTTGCCCAGGCTGATGGGCTCGGCGGACATGTTGCCCGAGGTCATGACCAGTGCAGGCAGGCGGGCAGGCAGGCGGGCCCCGTTCAGCTCCTCAGCATAAAATTTGAACAGCACATGGTGCAGCGGGGTGTAGGGCAGCATCAGGCCTACGAACGGCGTGTCCGGGGCCACCCCGGGGGCCAGGGGCGAAGGATTGAGGCCCTGGGCCAGCACAATGGGTCGCTTGATGCCCGTCAGCCAGTCGGCTTCGGCCTGGCTCAGCTCCGCCAGCTGCCGGGCCTCGGCCAGACCGGGGACCATGACCGCCAGGGGCTTGCCGTAGCGGTTTTTGCGCTCGCGCAAGGTGGTCACGGCGGCCTCATTGGTAGCGTCGCAGGCCAGGTGGAAGCCGCCCAGACCCTTGATGGCGGCCACGCGTCCGGCGGCCAGTTCCCGCGCCAACTGGCGCAGGGCATCCTCGCCGCGCGCCAGTTCGGTCCCGTCCGGGGTGCTCAGCCAGACCTCGGGCCCACAGACCGGGCAGGCGTTGGGCTGGGCGTGGAAGCGCCGATCCAGGGGGTCCTGGTATTCCTTGGCGCAGGTCTCGCACAGCGGAAAACAGGCCATGGAGGTCTTGTCGCGGTCGTAGGGGATGGAGCGGGTGATGGTGTAGCGCGGACCGCAGTTGGTGCAGTTGGTGAACGGGTAAAGATGGCGCGGGTTGGCCGGGTCGTTCATGTCGTCCAGGCAGTCGGCGCAGGTGGCCACGTCGGGGCTGATAAGCACACTGTGCCCCGCGCCGCCGGTGCTGGCGATGATCTCGAAGGCTTTCTCGCCGAGGACGGGCTCGTGGTCCTGTTCGTCGCAACTGACGATGGACGCCAGGGGCGGCAGTTTGTGGCGCAGGTCCGTGCCGAAGGCGTCCACGGCGTTGGCCGTGCCTTGGACCTCGATGATCACCCCCTCGGGGGTGTTTTTGACGGAGCCGGTGAGGGCGTGCTCCAGGGCAATGCGGTAGACGAAGGGCCGAAAGCCCACGCCCTGCACGGCCCCTGTGATGGTGAAGCGTTTTCGCGTCATGTCTTCTCTTTTTGGTGCCACTCGCAAAGCCTTATCGGCATTCGCGCGGCTCACCAGTTTCCTGGCTTCGTCAGCTTGCATCGCCATGGCGCCGCCATGCCTGCTTCGGCTTCCTGGCCAGGGAACAGGCCGCTCGCGCTCGGTGCCGCGAACGGCGTCACTCGGGGTACCGAATTCCTGGCCGTTTGGCCGTGGGATGTGTTGCCATGGCTTTTACCGTTGTTCTGACCTTTCCCTCAGCCGGATGAGCGTCCGCTTGAATGCGCCCTTGGCCAGCCGCAGCGGGTGGAAGCTGACCGGGGTCAGCCGTCCGGGAATCTGGAACCCCCTGGCGTCAAAGGCCTCGGGCCGTTCCAGGGGATAGGCCAGTTCCTCGGGTTGTGCTCCGGGGATGCCGCGTGCCTGGGCCTCGCGCCACAGGGCGATCTCGCCGGGTGAAAGATGTAGGATGGAATACGCGGCAGTGTCCAGCGATACCGGGCAGTTCGCTGCGGCCACCAGTCCCAGCTCAAAGGGCTCGCCCCCCGTGGGGCCAGTGACGTGCATGCAGCGCACGGCGTCCAGCAGGGTCAGCACCGGGGGCAGGGCGGCGGTCACGTCCAGGATCATGGCCTCGAAACGGTTGTCCTGCTCGCCAAAGCGGGTGTGGGCGAAAGCCTTGCGCATTCCCGTGACGCAGCCAAACAGGTTCTTGACCCCGGCGGTCACGGTCATCTGGCAGTGGGCTTTCAGGCGCGGCTGGTTGAGGATCAGGTCGGCTTCGCAGGCCGTGGCCGATAGCCCGATGCTTCCCCCGAAGGACAGAGTCAGCGGTTGCGGCCTGTCCAGGGTGACGAGGGGCACGTCCAGGCCCTTCAGGGCGTCCGTGATGCCCACCTTGTCCGCCACGCCCTGGGCCGAGCCGAAGGCCGGGGAATCCCCCACAGTTACCTGGCAGTCGTGGTCCATGAGCCAGATGCAGATTGCGCGGACCATGGCGGGCTCGGAGCAGGCCAGGGCTTCCTTGCGTGCGGACACGAGGTTCGGCTTGAGCAGTACGCGCGTGCCCGGCGTGGGCGCAAAACCGATGGCCGCGAGCACACGCTCCACGGCCGGGGCCAGAAGATCGGTGTCGTAGTTCGGGCAGCGGGTCAGGGCCACGGGGATGGGGCGGCTGGGCATGGGCTAGACGTCTATCTTGAAGCCGAGGTCCACTTCCGAGGCCGGAATGCCGCCGCGAATGCCCCAGTTGTCCAGGGGGATGTCCTGCACGACGATAAAGATGTCTGTCTTGGCAAGGCCCAGGCGCTGGTGCAGCGTGTCCACCAGGATTGCATAGAATGCCCGCTTGGCATCCAGGCTACGCCCCTCAAAGAGTTTGACCTCAACAGTGACGTGGTCCTCGGTGTAGTGGGACGGGAATTCGAAATGCTCGGAGTCGAATTCCACCAGACGTTGGAAGCGATCGTCCTGGGGCACTTTGAGCGAGAGGACCAGGGCTTCGTGCACGGCGTCCAGCAGGGCCTTCTTGTAGTGGCCGTCCTTGCCTTTGCGGATGGAGATGGTGACCAGGGGCATGTGGCTCTCCCATGAGTGGTTTCTGGAAAGTGAGAGTATCGCCAGCTTGGGTCTGCATGTCCAGGAATGATCAATGGTTGTCTCAGTCGACCAGGGGCAGTTCGTCCCACGAGGTCGTATAGCGCGGGGATTTGTGGTTCTGGCGCATCTTCCAGGCTTGGCCCAGGCCCGTGGCCGCGTAGGTGATGGTGTCGCGGCCCCATTTGGCGTTGGTGGCGTCCAGGGCCTGCATCAGGGCCTCTTGGCGCGACGCTTCCGGCCATGGCGTCTCTTGGCTTGATGCTTGTTCGCGCGGCTCCTGCTGCAATGACGGTTGCCCTTGCCCCGGAGAGCTCTCTGTCCAGAATCCGCCTCCCGCAGTCGGCCCGGGCATTATATCCAGCAGCGAGAGCTGGCGGGCATCCGCGCTGTGCAGTTCCGTGAGCATGATCCCGGCCTTCTTGTAGGAGTATCCGGCCTTGTAGATGGCTTCGATGGCCGCTCCGGCAGCGGCGAGCAGGGTCGGGGTGTGGTCGGTGGGCACGGGCAGGCGCACGGTGCGGCTGTTGGAATACTGGGACAGGTCGGGTCGGTGCGGGTTGGTCAGCAGAAAGACCATCAGCTGGCCCGCCACGCTGTTCTGGGCGCGCAGTTTTTCCGCCCCCCGGGCGGTGTAGCTGGCCACGGCCTCACGCATCTGGGTCCAGGTGGTCACGGCCTGGCCGAAGCTGCGCGAGGTGACGATGGATTTCTTGGACGAGGGGGCGGCCTCCAGAGGGATGCAGGAGCGGCCCCGCAACTCCCAGACCGTCATCAGGCCCGTGGCGGTCAGGCGTTTCTTGACCCAGGCGTCGGGCAGGTCGCGCAGTTGGCGCGCGTTGGACACGCCGTGGGCTGCCAGTTTTTGGGTGCTGCGCCTCCCGATGCCCCAGACCTCCGCCACATGAACCCCGTTCAGTACCGCATCCAGGTCCGGCAGGATCGAGAGATCGCAGACCCCGCGCAGCGCCGGGTCCTTCTTGGCGATGCGATTGGCGACCTTGGCCAGGGTCTTGGTGGGGCCGAGGCCCACGGACACGGTGATGCCCGTCCAGCGGCGTACAATGTCGCGCATTGCGTGGGCTTGCATCTTCAATGACTGGTCCGGGGTGGGCTTCAGATGCAAAAAGGCCTCGTCGATGGAATAGATCTCCATGCGCGGGGAATAGCGGGCCAGAGTGTCCATCACGCGGCGCGACATGTCGCCGTACAGCGCGTAGTTGGACGAGAACACGCGCACCCCGTGCCGGGCGAAGAACCCCATGCGCTTGAAGGCCGGTTCGCCCATGTCCACGCCGATGGCCTTGGCCTCGGGCGAACGGGCGATGACGCAGCCGTCGTTGTTGGACAGGACCACCACGGGTACGCCGTTGAGGGACGGGTCGAAGACCCGTTCGCAGGAGGCATAGAAGTTGTTGCAGTCCACTAAAGCAAACATCTTCCTCTCCATCTTCCTTTGGCCGTTCATCAATAGTCGGATGTGCGGCGCAAGAGGAATCCAAGCTCGCCGCGTATCCTGGCATACGCAAGAGTTTGGATTCCTCGCAGCACACCACAGGCGTAGGTAATTTGTAAGCTCGCGACTCGCTAACAAATTACTTAACAAAACAGACGGCTGTTGAGGGACGGTCAAGAGAGTTTGTGGATGACGTAGGTCACAACACCCCAAATTTCGAAGCAGGTTTCCGGTCCAACCTCCAGGGGCTTGTATTCCGGGTTTTCGGGCAGCAGCCAGACGCGGCCCCCCTTGTTGCTGATGCGCTTGACCGTGAGTTCGCCGTCCAGCGCGGCGATGACCACGTCTCCGTTTTTGGGGTCCAGGGCGCGGTCCACCACCAGGATGTCCTTGTTGTGGATACCCGCCCCGAGCATGGAGTCGCCGCTGGCGCGCACGAAAAACGTGGCCGTGGGATGCGCCACGAGATGCTCGTTCAGGTCCAGGGTCTGGTCGATGTAGTCGTCCGCGGGCGAGGGGAATCCGGCGGCCACGGACGACAGGTACAGCGGCAGTTCCAGGGGCGTGCGCGCAGAGAATCCCCGTGGCTCCCTGGCCCGCGTCAGGCTCGGAGACTGGGCCGGAGTCCGTGTCAGGCCCGGAACCTGGGGCGGTGCCGGAGCCCGGAGTGGTTCCGGAGATGGGAGCGGTGCCGGATGCCGGGGGGTGGCCGGGCCTCCGGGCGATGCCGCCTTCTGGGGCAGGGCGGTGCAGTTCGTGTTTTCGTTTTGGGTGTCAGTGCGTTGTTCGCAGGGCATGGGCGGTCCTCCAACCCGGTGCAATAGCGCGGCCAGTGGGTTGGGGCAACCTTACTTGACAAGAAGCGCAAGCAATTGAAAAACGCACGATTGCTGTGTTGTTTCGGGAAGATCAAGGCTGACGCGTACATTTTTGAGCTGCTTGCGGGGGGGATGTGCTGAAGGTCATTTGCGGAGCGGAAATCTTCTTCTAAGTGGCCTCTAGAACCGACCGCCCACTGCGTACCAGGCGAGCTTGATGGTCTCCATGACCACCTTTTGGGCTGCATTCTTGTCGGTCCACCATTGTTCGGGGAAGGGGTCGTTGGGGGCGGCGATGGCCAGGATTTCTTTGTCGGGCATGGCTTGGCGGAAGATCAGCCGGGACCGGAAGACGTGGTAGGGCGAGGTGACGAGGATGATCCTTCGCGCATCCGGAAAGACCTGGGCAAAGGTCTCGGCTTCAGCGGCGGTGCTGACGAGTTCCTCACCATAGTAGCGGATGGCCTCATCCGGTACCCCTCCCTTGTTTAATAGCCGCCGGGTGATTTCATGTTCGGGGGGTATGGGGATGTCGATGCTGTTGAGGATTTTTGCATCCGGGTCGGTAACGATCCTGGAGACGTAGACCAGCGGGGCGTAGCCGTCGCGATAGAGTTTGGCGGCGTGCCCGGCACGGTGGACGCTGCCGCCCAGCACCAGGATGGCGTCGGCCTTCTGGGGCTGGTCCTGGATGTGGATGATGTTGCCCGCCATGAGCACGGCCCCTAATCCCAGTAGTGCAAGCAGGGTCGCCACGACGCCGATGATCTTGAAGAAGGTCCCCAGTGCGCGCATCGTTTACTCCCCGTTGATCCCGTAGACGGCTTCCACGCCCTGCTTGAACTCGGTGAATCCGCCTCGGCGCAGGGCCCCTCGGGCGTCCTGGGTCAGTCGCAGGAAGTAGGCCAGGTTGTGGATGGTGTTCAGCCGGAACGAGAGCAGTTCCTTGGCGATATACAGGTGGCGCAGGTAGGCCTTGGAAAAGGTGCGGCAGGTGTAGCAGTCGCAGTTGGGGTCCAGCGGGCTGTCGTCCTCCATGAACTCGGCGCGCTTGATGTTCACCTTGCCCTGGGAGGTATACAGGGTGCCGTTGCGCGCATTGCGCGTGGGCAGCACGCAGTCGAACATGTCGATGCCCGCCTCGATGCCGTCCAGGATGTCCAGGGGGGTGCCCACGCCCATCAGGTAGCGGGGTTTGTCCGGGGGCAGCAGTGGCGCCGAGTGCCGCAGGATGCGCAGCATCTCTGGCTTGGTCTCGCCCACAGACAGGCCGCCCAGGGCGTAGCCCTCGAAGGGGATGGCAGTGATCTCCTCGATGCTGCGTTCGCGCAGGTCCTCGAAGAATCCCCCCTGGCAGATGCCGAACATCAGTTGCCCGTTTTTCCCGGCGGGATGGAACTCGCGGCAGCGTTTGGCCCAGGCCGTGGTCCGTTCCAGGGCTTGGATGGTGTACTCGCGGCCCGACCCGGCTGCGGCGCATTCGTCGAAGACCATCATGATGTCCGAGCCCAGGTTCTGCTGGATCTCGATGGATTTCTCGGGCGAGAAGAAATGCTTGGAGCCATTCAAGTGCGAGCGGAATTCCACCCCGTCGTCGGTGATGTTGCGCAGCCCCGCCAGGCTGAAGACCTGAAAGCCGCCTGAATCCGTGAGGATGGGGCCGTTCCAGCCGTTGAATTTGTGCAGGCCGCCGCGCCGCGCCACCACTTCGTCGCCGGGGCGCAGGTAGAGATGATAGGTGTTGCCCAGGATGATCTGCGCGCCGACTTCGACCAGGTCGCGGGGGTCCACGCTTTTCACGCTGCCCACGGTGCCCACGGGCATGAACACGGGGGTCCGCACCAAACCGTGAGCGGTCATCAGCATGCCCAGACGCGCCCCGCCCTCGGTGGCGCAGACCCGGAAATCGCCGGGGGTGTTCAGTTCCTGCTGGGCCGTTTCCTCGGCGGGGATCAGTTGCTCTGTCATCACTTGGTCTTCACTCCGCATTTGGGGCAGATGTCTGTCAGTTCGCACTCGTTGCAGCGGGGGCTGCGTGCCGGGCAGACCTGTCGGCCGAACAGCACGAGCATGTGGTTGGCGTTGCCCCAGTCGGGTCTGGGGAACAGCTTCATCAAATCTTGTTCGATCTTCTTTACGTCCGTCTCGTCGGTCAGGCCCAGACGGTAGGCCAGCCGCTTGACGTGGGTGTCCACGGCCACGCCCTCCTGGATGCCGAAGGCGCACGCGAGCACGATATTGGCCGTCTTGCGGGCCACGCCGGGCAGTCGGGTCAGGTCCTTCATGGTGCGGGGCACCTCGCCTGCATACTCCTCCATGATGAGGGTCGCTTCGCCAATCAGATTCTTCGTTTTTTGGCGGAAAAAACCGGCGGAGTGAATGACCGCTTGCACCTCGGCCGGGTCGGCCTGGGCCATGGATGGCGGGCCGGGCCAGCGCCGGAACAGTTCCGGGGTGACCTTGTTCACCCGCACGTCCGTGCACTGTGCCGAGAGCATGGTCGCTGCCAACAGCTCCCAGGGGGTGCTCCAATCCAGTTCGGACTGCGGGTTGGGATAGCGTCTCTTCAGTCGGGCGAGAAGTTCCAGGGCACGGGCTTGTCGGTTCATGGCTCAGTCCAGTCGTTGTTGCCTTCGTGCTGTGACGCGGGGGAGCTATACGGAGCTTTGTTTCCAAGTGCAAGAAGGGATGGCCGCAGCCTACGTGATTTGATCTCCTTGCGCCAGACGCAGGATGTCCAGGAAAAGTGGATGTGTTGCTGTCTATTCCTGTTGGATTTGTCTAGCTCAGGTAAACAGTTTGGTTCTGTCTTGGGGGTGCCATGCCCTTCTGGCATGGCAAAACAAGATGAATAGTACGATTGATTGCGGTGCATTGAGAGATAAGTGCGTACGCAATGACGGCATTGGTACAGACCTTGTACTGAGGAAGGTGAGGCGAGCGTAAGCCGCCCTAATAGGGAGGACTAAAGAGATGGGAAATAGCGAATTGTACGAACAACAGAATTTCAATCACAGGATGAGGCTGACGGCATTTGCCTTTAACCATGGCAGCGAAATCGTTTCCGGCAGCATGCATCGCCCCATCTCTTTGGTAAACGTTCATCATCAGGGCGCCCGCCTGAGAAAGCAGCCTGGCGTGAACTACGAACTGAACCTCGGACATCCCGTCACTCTGAATCTGAACCTGGGTGGAATCGAAACCGAGAATCTGACCGGACATGTAACCTGGACCAGCGATGATGATATCTACGTTGATTTTGGGTCTCCATTGACGGTGGGCGCCTCTTATCTTCAGGGGCTGATCAATAACTAAATTGGGGAAAGCGGAAGGCGTTGTGTCGACCGCTGTCCGGCCCGGGAGAATACCCGGATCCCCCGGGCCGGAACATCTTTGGGGTTCTGACGGATGGCATGGGCCGTTTGTCCAGTCACACGCCGGGCGGGAAACCCGGATCCGCCCGGCGTGTGCGCCACCTCCCGGACCTCTTGGTCCGGTCGAGATGCGCCCGATGATTTGGGGTTAGGCAGGCGGCAACGGGTTGTCTGCCGACCGCGATACGGGAAACCCGGACCCGGCTCGCGGCAGCATTGAGCTACCTTCGAGGTGGCAAAAAGGCCTGTACAGGATTGTACAGGCCTTTTTCATTGGGCGGCGGCCCAAGGTTGTTACCGGGCGGGATGCGGCGGCAAGCTTAGCTCAGGGTTTCATCGCTGAATTTGCCCACGCCGTATTCGCTGCGCCGGAAGAATTTGTCCGGGCTGGGGCCGATGATCTGCATCTCCGGGTGCTTTTGCTGCATGTCCAGGGCGATACGCATCTCCTTGGTGCAGCCCGTGGAGAAGGTCGAGTCCTTGCCGGCCCAGACCGGGGGGATTTTCCTGCCCATGAGCTCGAAGCTGCGTTCGATGTCGGTTACGGTCTGGAAACGCCAGACGTTGATTCGCCCGCTGCGTTGCACCCGCTCCCACATGAACATCAGGTCGTCGGCGTCCATGCCTTCCTCGAAATGCTCGGCGGGGTTGATGATGTAAGTGGCTTCCTGTTTCTCGCGCAGGTATCTGACAAAGGTGTCCACGACCTTGATGGCTGTCCCGGTCTGCCCGGGGATGGAACCGATGACCGCGCTGTAGAACATCACGCTGCGTCCCGAGGCCTTGGCCGTGCGCATGGTGGCGATGATCTCGTCGGCCTTGTCCAGAAGCTGATGCTCGTTGAACCTGACCACGTGCTCGGCGCAGGGCTTGTGATGCAGCTGGAACGAGTTCGCGGCGTCGCGGTGGAAGCACACGATGTCGCGGGTGAATTCCTGGCTGGTCTGGATCAGCCGGCGGTGGTTCGGTTCGCCCTTGGCGATGATCAGATCCGATTCCTTCCAGGCCCGGGCAAAGGTCACGCTGCAGCGGTAGAGATTCAGTTCCTCGCGGGTGCCGTCGGAGATGACCAGCAGCGGATGCTCGCGCTGGGCCTGGAGCAGTTCATTCTTGCTGGCCCTGGGGTTGGCGAACAGGTGCGCCCCTTCCAGGACGTCCCCCAGAACCGGGTCTTGTTCCCAGTCCCAGAATGACGGGGAATCGAAATAGAAGCCCTCCTTCAGGGCCAGCACCACGCGATGCCCCTGGCGTATGAGCGTGCGGATGATCAACAGGTCGAACATCAGGCCGCCGCTGGTGTCGGGCAGGTAGAGAATGCGCAGGCTGTGCCTGCGGCCCTTCTCGAAAACGGTCTTCAGGGTGCTCAGGGCGTGGTCGTCGCACAGGTCGGGGGCGCTCAGGCGGTCGCAGGCGGCCTGGTAGTAGGGCCCGGTCCAGATGTCGCCCAGGGTGGAGAGGATGATCATGCGCGTCAGTTCGATCATGTCCAGACCAAAGCGGAAATCGGCCAGTCGCTCACAGCGTTGGGATGCGTCCGGACAGATGTTGAGCAGTCGATCCAGTTCGGGCGAGTCCAGGGCCTCTTGGGCCTGACGGTTGAACTTGGCCTTGCGCTCCCGGTAGGGGTCGGTCAGGCCGCTCTGGGTCAGGAAAATGGTGATGAAGCGTTTCATGACCCGCGAGGGGATCATGATCGGTGAGACCAGGATCTGGCGGAATTTGTGGGCGCAGAGCATGAGGATCCGCTTGCGGTCGGAGGGGTCGGCAACGAATTCGTGGACCAGCCTGGCCAGGGCCAGCCATTCCGCGTTGTATTCCTTGCGCATATACGTGTCTTGGCTCGAGTTCAGCAGCCGCGGCAGGCGGCGGTCTGAGAACGGTCCGTAGATGTGGGATTCGTCCTTCAGGGCTACCATGAAGCGGATCTGCTCGGGCGAGGCGTTCTTGCCCGGGTCGATGGAATGCTCCAGGTTGTTCTCGGTGAGAAAGTGCAGCAGCCATGCGTCCAGGGCTGGCGAACGGCCGTAGTGCAGGTTCTGAACGCTGGTGAACTCTGGGGATAGGGACATGGGTGGTCTCCGGGACTCTTGATTTTGGTCGTGGCGCTACACTACGATGAAATGTCGTGGACATGAATCTTTTTTTGGCCGCTAAAACCGGGGGTTGCATGCATGTGTTGTGGCGGGTGCCCGGCCCTGATATAGGAGGATGCGGTCAATGCTCCGAATCACGAATAGCGACACGGGGAGCCGATGACTCTGAACCGTCCCTTCTTTGCACCTTGCTTGACTCCGGCGCTCCTTGTGGTGCTGGTGGTCGTTGTGCTGTGTCTTTCGGGCTGCGGGAAGACGGTTCTGCCCGGATTCGGTGGGCAGCCGGTCGAACCCGCGCTGACCGAGCAACAGACTCCCCACATCGATCCCGCCAGTCTCCCCGAAGGCTGGGGCTATGTGGACGTGCTCTGTTACGAGGGCATGAGCCGCGAGCGTGGTGAGATGGATACCCTGTTCGGCTGCCTGATGCACGCCCGCGACAAGGGCCAAGGCACAATGCGCCTGCCCAGGGGGGTCTACCTGGGGCATGTGGCAGACTTCATTGTCCGCGCCTTGAGAT
The DNA here is from genome assembly GCA_018816865.1 of Pseudomonadota bacterium. GTDB lineage: Bacteria > Desulfobacterota > Desulfovibrionia > Desulfovibrionales > Desulfovibrionaceae > Desulfovibrio_Q. The sequence goes on along the minus strand of JAHIUW010000006.1, from coordinate 104,645 downwards.
TCTATCACGTCGAAAAACATTTCGAGCGGTTGTACGGCTACCGCGTGGTGCTGGTCTTCCGCCCCGCGACCCCGGAGGAGATTGCCTCCAACGAGAACCGGGACGCTATCCGTTTCGTGGCCGGGACGGCCGGTGAACTGGCCCTGACGGTGCTGGGTGCCCCGCTGGTGCCCATCGTCGCCCCGGTGGTCTTTGTCTTCGAGTCGGTGGACGCGGACCAGGAATTCCAGGCCTACAAGCACGAGGCCAAGGCCAAGGGCCTGCCCGAACCCACCAGGCGCGGGGACGAGATCGTGACCAAGGAAACCGTCGCCCGCTATGGCCGCTACTGGGACGCAGTGACCGGGAGTGGCGATGACTCCGAGGATCTGGTTCCCCTGATGTATGTGGTGGAGCAATGCTACCTGGCTCCCCCCGAGGGCGGGCGGGCGAACCTGGTCAGGACCGGGGACTGAGGCCTCGTCGGGTCAGTTCTTCTGGACGGCCCTGAGCACATCTTGCGGATTGATCTCCCTCATGCAGCGCTCGCCGCGGCGGCAGCCGCGCCCGCCGTGCAGGGAGCACGGGCGGCAGGGTAGATCAACCTCCAGCACCGTATCCCGCTCTCCGAAGGGGAAGAACCCCCAGGTCTTGGTGGTCGGCCCGAACAGGGCCACGACCCTGGTGCCCACGGCCGTGCCCAGATGCATCGGGCCGGAATCGTTGCTGACCAGCGCGCCACAATGCGAGAGCAGCGCACAGGTCTGGCGAATGTCCGTGGAGTTGGTCAGGTCGGACACGCCCCTGGGCGTGTCGTCCGTGAAGAGCGGCTCCTGGCTGCTGCCGATGATCACGCACTGCCAGCCCTGGCCGTTCAGTAAGGAAATCAACTCTTTCCAGTGCCCGGCGGGCCAACGCTTGCCCGCGTGGGTGGCGTAGGGATGCAGGGCGCAGACAGGTCCGGACGAGCCCATGCCCTCCAGAATTCGCAGGCCTCCTTCTAGTTCCTCGTCGGACAGCCAGATGCGTGGCCGGAGCAGTTCCCTGGCCGGGGGCTCGGTCTCCACTGCCAGGGCATAACGCTGGGGCACGTTCAGGGCCTCCAGCCGTTCCCTGGCCCAGGCCGATCCGGTCAACCCATACAGGCGGCGCGAGAAACTGAATTTGGGATAGCGGCGTACCGGACCGTCCCAGACCACCCCCAGCAGCCGGGAGCGCAAGGTTCCGTGCAGGTCCAGCAGTCCCCAGCCCTTATAGGTCCGGGCCAGTTCCTTGCGGGCCGAGAGCCAGGCCGTGCCATTCAGGCTCTTGGCCTCGGGCAGCACCAGCTTGTCGATGGCCGGGTGCCCTGCAAGGGCCGGGGCGAAAGAGCGCTTGGTCAGAAAGTGGAATTTCCAGCCCCGGGTGCGGTGCAGATGGTCCAGTACTCCCGTGGTCAGGGTTACGTCGCCCAGGGCGGACAGCCGCATCACCAACCAGTTCCTGGGCAGTTTATCGGCCATGGGTCACATCCAGCTTGGCGGCCACGTCGGCGAAGACGTGTTCGGGGGAGAGATCGCGCATGCAGCGGTGGTGTCCTTGGGGGCATTGTTTGGGGCCGTGCAGAGAACAGGGGCGGCAGTCCAGGTCGGTCTCGATGACCGTGGAGCCAGCGCCACGCGGGAAGAAGCCCAGGTCCCTGACCGTGGGCCCGAAGATGGCGGTCACGGGGATGCCCTGGACCCAGGCCAGGTGCATGGGCCCCGAATCTCCGGTCAGGTAACAGTCGAGCCGCTTCAGCCAGGCAGCTAGCTCCGGCAGGCTGAGTTGGCCCGAGAGATCGGCCACGCGCTCAAATTTGTATGGGGTCTCGGCCCCGGCGATCACCCGGGCGGCCACGTCTTCCTCTCCCGGACCGCCGAAGACCAGCACTCGCGCTCCGGCCTGAACGGCCATATCGATGATCCGGCTGAAGTATTCCTCCGGCCACTGTTTGGTGGGCCAGGTGGAACCGGGGTGGATGCCCAGCACCGGGGAGGCGTTGCTCAGCCCGTCAAAGTAGGCGGCGGCGTTGGCCAGGACCTTGTTGGACAGCACCAGGGTCGGCTCGTGGACCGGGGTCAGGCCCAGGGGTTCGGCCAGGCGGAGCAGGCGTTCGATCTCATCAAAGCGGTCGAAGGCCCGGTCCACGGTGTGGGTGTAGAAAAAGGGGTTGAAACGCGGGCGGTCGTAGCCGATGCGCTGGGGGATGCTGGTCCAGCGGGCGATGAGGCCGCTGCGCAGACTGGTGTGGGCGCTGATCCAGAGGTCGAAGCCCTGGTGTGACAGCTTGCGGCCCAAGGCGTAGGCGCTTAGCAATCCCTTTTGTTTGCCGCGCTTGGCAAAGCCGCGCACCTCGGTCAGTTCGGGTTGGGCGGCAAACAGGGGCTCAAACCCCCCGCGCACATAGAAATGCAGTTCGGCATCCGGGTAGCCCCGGGCCAGGGTGTGGATCAGCGGCAGGGTCAGGATTGCATCGCCCAGAAAGGCTGGATTCCAGATGCCGATCTTCATCGCTCGCCCCCCTGGGACAGCAGCCAAGCGCAGGCCGCCTCCAGGTCTCGGGCCACCACGTGCGGCCAGCCCTCGCGCCGTTCTTTGAGTTCCATCCAGTCCTCGGTCAGTTCGGGCAGCCCCAGTCGTTGGGAGGAGGCTTGGCCCTTGCCGGTCAGCACCAGCACCGAAGCCGCCAGTCCCGCATTCAGTCCCAGGGAGATGTCCGCCGGCTTGTCGCCGATGATCACGGTTGTTGCCGGGTCCAAGCCGTGGTCGCGGACCAGGGCCTCCCACAGCCCCGTGGCGGGCTTGCGGCAGGGGCAGTGTTCCTCGGGTGCGTGTGGGCAAAAGACGGAGCCGGCAAGGCACACGCCGCATGCTGCGAGCATCTCTCCCAGGCGTTGCTCCACGGCCAGATAGTCCCCTTCACTGAAGTAGCCACGCCCGATGCCGGACTGGTTGGTGGCTACGAACAGCTTCAATCCGGCCCGCGCCATCCGGTCCAGGGCCCGGGCGGCTCCGGGGATGAACTCCACGCCGTCGGGCTCGCACAGGTAGTGCTTGTCCAGGATGACCGTGCCATCGCGGTCCAGGATGATGTTTTGAATGTCTTTCATGAAGGATTCCTGTTGCCGGGTGTGGGGCGTGGCGCTAACGGGTCCCTTTTGGGCCATGAGGCGGTCGGAAGTCAAGGGAGGAACCGGCACCGTCCATTTCGGGTCCGGGACGGCGGGAAGCCCCGCTGGGCGGTCACTTGTGCAAATATTGTCTCTTGCACGGGGTGTTGGCCTCTGGTACATCGCATAGAAGTAAAATTATGGAAAAATGCTTATCAGATGATTCACGACCTGCGCCGCTGGCCGCCTCTTCCTGTGGGCGTTTCGGTGTTGTGGCAGTTCAAGGCCACGGGAAGGCCCCAACATGTTTGACCTGATCTTGGCTGTGGGGTTGGCGGTCGGTATTTCGGCCTTCTGCTCCGTGGCAGAGGCCGTCCTGTATTCCGTGACCTGGAGCCGCATCGAACAGCTGCGCGAATCGGGCCGGACATCGGGCAATATCCTCTTCGCCCTGAGGACGAACGTCGAGAAGCCCATTGCGGCCATTCTCTCCCTGAACACCATCGCCAATACTGCTGGTGCGGCCATTGCCGGTGCTGCTGCGGTGCGCGTGTTCGGGCAGGCCTACATGGGGGTCTTCGCCGCCGCCTTCACCATGCTGATCCTCGTGTTCTCTGAAATTTTGCCCAAGACCGTGGGCGTGATGTACGCCCGCAGCCTGGCACCCGCGCTGGCCCGGCCTCTCGAGGGACTGGTTTGGATCCTGTCGCCCATCATCTGGCTGCTGGGGCTGATGTCCGGCCTGGTGCCGCGCCGGGCCAAGGGCCCCCGTCACACTGAGGCGGATATCTCCACCCTGGCTACCCTGACGCGCCGCGCCGGGGTCTTGAAGCCTTTCGAGGAGGCCTGCATCAAGGGCATCCTGGCCCTGGATGAGAAGGTCGTCAGCGAGATCATGACCCCGCGCACCGTTGTTTTTTCGTTGCCCGCAGAGGTGACCGTGGGCAACACCCGGGCCGAGAAAAGCGTCTGGCCTTACAGCCGGGTGCCGGTCTACGAGGATGGCAATCCCGAGGACATCGTGGGTGTGGTCTACCGCCGTCAGGTGCTCCAGGCCCTGGCCGAGGACAAGGATGACTTGCGCATCGCCGAGTTGATGAAACCCGTGAAATTCGTCCTGGACTCCCTGCCCTTGGACAAGCTGCTGATCAGCTTTCTGGAGTCGAGGATGCATCTGGCCGTGGTGCTGGACGAGTGGGGCGGGCTGGCCGGAGTGGTCTCGCTGGAGGATGTGCTCGAAGAGATCCTGGACAAGGAGATCGTGGACGAGACCGACGAATTTGTGGATACCCGCGCCCAGGCGCGGACCCAACGCGAACAATTGGTACGCGGCACCAAAAAACCGCAAGGAATCATGGATGACGAAGAATAGGAATAGTAAAGGCATTTACATCGCCGCTCTGTGTCTGCTGTTGGGCGGGCTGGGCTGGCTGTTGTTCTCCGGGCTGACCGAGAACAGTGTCTATTTTGTCAATGTCTCGGAGGCGTTGACCATTGAACCGTCCAAGCTTGGCAACGCCCGCCTCTTTGGCTCGGTGGCCGCAGAGGACATCCAAGGCGGACCGGGCACCATGGGCGTGTCTTTCCGCCTGGAGGACAAGGACAACCCCACCCAGTCCATGAGGGTGACTTACAAGGGCGCTGTGCCCGATACCTTCAAGGCCGGAGCGGAAGTCATCGTCGAAGGTGGCCTGAATCCCGCCAGCGGCGTGTTCATGGCCAAGACCCTGATGACCAAGTGTCCTTCCAAGTACCAGAAGATTCGCGATGAGGAAAAGGCGGTCAAGGGCTAGCAGCCCGCGTCCGTCCCTAGCCGGCCGAGAATGCCGGGCGACCCCCCCCCGACAGAGGTATCATATGCAATTGATTGGCTTCTTTTGTCTTGTTGTAGCGCTCATCGTGACGATCGGATCCGGCTTGGCCTGTGCCTGGGGGCTGTGGACCCGGCGCGAGGGCTCCGTGCGCGTGGCCGAGTATGGCCAGAGCGTCGCCATGCTGCTGTTCGGCATGGCTTGCGCCATCCTGCTGCGGGCCTTGCTGGCTCGTGATTTCTCCTTTCAGTATGTGGCTTCGTACACCGACACCTTCCTGCCCATGTTCTACACAATCACCGCCTTCTGGGCCGGGCAGGCCGGTTCGTTCCTGTTCTGGGCCGTGTGTGTGGCGGTCATGGCGGGCATCTTCACCAGCACGGCCAGCTATCGCGAACTGACGCCCCAGACCAAGGCTTGGTTCTGGTTGCTGCACGCAGGCGTACAGGCCTTTTTCCTGCTGGTGCTCGTCGGCCCCACTAACCCGTTTTTGACCTACGCTCCGACTCCCGCAGAGGGCACTGGTCTGAACCCGTTGCTCCGCAACCCGGGGATGATCTTTCACCCGCCGCTGTTGTTCCTGGGCTACGCCGGTTTCACCGTGCCCGCCTGTCTGGCGCTGGCGGTCTGGATCACCGGCGACCCCAAGGGCTGGCTCTCGGCCGGGCGCAACTGGAGTCTCGTATCCTGGCTGTTTTTGACAGCAGGCATCGTGCTCGGTGCCTGGTGGTCTTATATGGAACTGGGCTGGGGCGGCTACTGGGCCTGGGACCCGGTAGAGAATGCCTCCCTCATCCCCTGGCTGGCGGCCACGGCGTTTCTGCATACTGCCGTCATCCAGAACCGCCGCAACGCCCTGCACAAGACCAACGTCTTTTTCATTGTGCTGACGCTCTTGCTCTGCTTTTTCGCCACCTACGTGGTGCGCAGTGGGGTCATCGACTCTTTGCACGCCTTTGGTGACGGAGGCGTGGGCGGCCCGCTGATGGTGTTCATGCTGACCATGCTGGCCATCGGTGCCATCGGTGCCCTGCTGGGCAAGGAAAAGAAGGCCCGCCAGCTGGACGAGTTCCTGTCCCGCCAGGGACTGCTCCTGTCCGCCGCGTGGCTGTTCCTGGCCCTGGGCGTGGTGATCCTGCTGGGCACCATGTGGCCGGTGATCTCCAATCTCTGGAGTCCGAATCCCAAGGGGCTGGATGCCGGGTTCTACAACCGGGTCTGTCTGCCGCTGTTTACGATGGTGGCCTTGTTCCTGGTCTTCTGCCCCTGGTTGGGCTGGAAGGGCGGGCTGCGCAACAAGAAGTTGTTGCTGATCGCGGCCACGAGTCTGATCCCCGTCGCCGGGACGCTTTGGGCCTTTGGCGTGCGCGACGTGCTGCCGCTCATTGCCGCGTCCTCGGCCATCTCGGCCATGGGCGGCATCGTGATCCTGTTCGTCAGCGAACCGTTCATGCGCCGTTCGCGCATGATGTGGGGCGCGTATGGCGTCCATCTGGGGCTGGCGCTGATGGTGCTGGGCGTGGCCTTCTCTGGCCCGTACAAGCAGGAGCTTGAGACCGTGCTGGCCAAGGGCGAGAGTGCGACCCTGGGAGCCTATGAATTCACCTATACGGACAGCCAGGAACACGCCGATGCGGGCATGGCCCGATTCGAGGCCATCCTGGACGTGACTAGGGACGGCAAGCCCGTGGGTCAGCTCAGGCCCGAACGGCACCAGTACCGCAACTGGCAGCAGGCCTTTGCCGAGGTCTCTGTGATTCCTTCCCTGGGCAATGAAGTCTATTCCACGGTGCTGGGGCACGATAAGGAAGGCAAGGCCTCGTTCAAGATCAGCATCAATCCCCTGGTGAACTGGGTCTGGATCGGAGGCACGTTGATGTCCCTGTTCCCGCTCTTGGCCCTTGGGCGCAGGAAACAAGGGTAACGATGCTCATTCGGCTGGCGGACATCTCCAAGTTCTACGGGTCCAAGCTCGTGTTCAAGAAGCTTGCCCTGGAGCTGCCCCCCGGCAACGTGCTGTTGCTGGTGGGGGCCAATGGTGCGGGCAAGTCCACGTTGCTGCGGATCATGGCCGGATTGTCCCGGCCCTCCACCGGGGCGGTCAGCCTGGAGGTCCCGCTCGAGAAGATCGGCTATGTCGGTCACCAGACCTTCATCTACGCCAAGCTCACGGCCTTGGAAAACCTGCGTTTCTGGGCCAGGCTCTACGGGCTGGACGCCGCTGAGCAGACTCTGCTGGCGGCCCTGGACCGAGTGGGTCTGAAAATGTCGGCCTTTGAAGAGGCCGGGAGCTTCTCGCGCGGGATGGCCCAGCGTCTGTCCCTGGCGCGAGCGTTCATGACCCGGCCCGAGCTGCTGTTCCTGGACGAACCAGGAACCGGCCTGGACAAGCGTTCCACCGCCGTGCTGCAGCGCGAGATCGCCAGTGCGCGGGAGCGCGGGGCCTCGGTGGTCTGGATCAGTCACGATGTGTCTGGTGATTTGCAGCGCGCGGACTTGGTGTTCGCCATCCAGGACAGGAGCTGCGGCTACTTTGGTCCGGCTGCGGACTACGTGCCCGTCGGGGCCGTGGCCGGGGAGGGCGCATGATCGGCGCCGCACTGTCCATTGCCAGAAAGGACCTGCGCCTGATCCTGTCTGGCGGGGTGGGCTTGGCTCAGCCCGTGCTGCTGGGGCTGCTGTTGATCTTCGTCTTCAGCCTGGCGCGGCCCACGGGCGAGCTGGTGCCCCCGCAGGCCGCGGCGGGCGTGTTCTGGCTGGCCAGTCTCTTCTCGCAGGTCTTGATTTTTAATACGCTCTATGGCCTGGAGGAGCACAACGGAACGCGCCTGGCGTTGCTCTTGTCCCCGGTGCCGGTGCATGCGGTTTGGCTGGGCAAGGCCCTGGCCGGGTGGTTGCTGCTGATCACGGCCCAACTGGTGTTCTTTCCTGCGGCCATGGTCTTTCTGGGGCAGTCGGTTCAAGGCTCCGTGCCTGAGGCGCTGGCCGCCCTGGCCTTGGTGGACTGGGGCGTGGTGGTCCTGGGTGCACTCCTGGGCGCACTGGCCCAGGGGCAGGCGGCCAAGGAAAGCCTGCTGACAGTGATCCTGTTCCCGCTGCTGGTGCCGCTGCTCATGGCCGGGGTGCGGGTCTTCGGTGTGGCCTTCGCAGGTGAGGATGTTGACGTCTCAGGCTGGCTGGGGCTGTCCGGGGCCTTTGACGCGGCCTTTTCCGGCGCGGCATTGATTTTGTTTCCCTTCGTCTATAGTGGCGAGGAATGATCTCTCGATTCCGAAAAAGCGAGGACGTGGTGAAAACAACAATCAACTGGTTGACCCCTGTGTCCATCCTGGCGGGGATTATGCTCTGCGTGGCCCAGTATTTCATCTGGATCTATGCTCCCGTGGAGATGACCATGGGCCCGGTGCAGAAGATTTTCTATCCGCACATCGGATTGGCTTGGTGGTCGCTGTTCAGCTTCCTGGTGGTCTGCGTGGCGGGCATCGGGTTTCTCGTGCGGCGGACCCCGTTCTGGGATCATCTGGGGGGCGCTGCCGCCGAGGTGGGTGTGTTGTTCGCCGGGTTGGCGCTGGTGTTGGGCATGCTCTGGGGCAAGGCCTCCTGGGGGGTGTGGTGGACCTGGGACCCGCGGCTGACAACCACCCTGGTGATGTGGTTCGTGTACTGCGGTTATCTGGTCCTCAGGTCCAGCGGCATGGGCGGCGAGCGCCGGGCCACGGTCACCGCCGTGGTGGGCATTGTGGCCTTTCTGGACGTGCCCCTGGTGTTTCTGTCCGCGCGCATGTGGCGCAGCATCCACCCCTCGATCTTCAAGAGAGAGGGCGGCGGGCTGGAGCCCGAGATGTTGACCACCATGTTCGTCTGTCTGGCGGCCTTTGGTCTGCTGTGGCTGGCGGTGACTGCCTTCCGTGCCCGGCAGCTCGGCCAGGCCGAGCGTCTGGATGCGGTGGCCCGCGCTGCATCGGATGCCTGAGGGCGCAGGCCTGCTAAAGTAAATGAATTCAGTGCCCGTTCCGCCTCCGCTCTGGGGTGGGGTGGGGTATGAGCGCAATCGGCGCGCCGCTACGTGCCACACGCAGCGAACCGCCCGGAGCAACGACGTCCGGCCAGATAATCCGGCTGACGCAAAGGAGAAGACGATGGACTACCAGACCTATTTGCTCGTCGCCAACGTGGCCGTCTGGCTGGGCGTGGGCGGTTATCTGGCCTTTCTGGCCGCGCGTCAGCGCAGGCTGAACACCCGTATCCGTCAAATGGAGCAGCTCTCCAATGGGTAGAAAGCAGAAATTGAAGGCCGAGCGCAAGGCTCAGCAACAGACCGATGGCGTCAAGAAGACCCGCATGCCCGCCTTGTCCGGCGGGGCGAAGCTGGTGCTGCTCATCGCCGTGGCCGGCTTGGCGGCCACGCTGATCTGGTCCGTGGGCTACCGGGCGGAACATCCGTCCATGACCGTGAAGCCGCGGGCGACACAGGCCGATGACCACGGTGACGAGAATCCCATGGCCAACATGGGCATGATCACCGAGCTGATGAAGAAACTGGAGGACAACCCCAAGGACGTGCATACCCTGCACACCCTGGGCGAGCAGTTCATGCGCATGCAGGCCTGGGATCGCGCCGAGGCCCTTCTGTCGCGCGCTCTGGTGGTCGAACCCGGCAATCTCCAGGTTCTCAATCTGCTGGGCATCACCGAGTTCAATCTGAAACGTTTTGAGGACGCCGCCGGAAAGTTCGAGATGATCCTTGAACTGGAACCCGGCAACGTGATGGCCAGCTACAATCTGGGCATCATCTATGGGCATTTCCTGGACGACAAGGTCAAGGCCGCCGAGTATCTGCAGTCGATTCTCGACACCCCTGGGGTGGATGACGACACTCGTGAGCAGGCTGAGGAAGCCCTGAAGGAACTCGATCACTAGTCTTCCACTGGCCGATGGCCCAAAAAGGCCCCGGAGGGATTCCCTCCGGGGCCGTTTCGTTTTGTGGGTGCCAGAGGGTGCTGAGTGAAAATAAACAGGCTTGCCCGCCGGATAGATTAAAGATTTGACATGGGAGTGAGCCTCGTGGCAATTATTTTCACTTGAGATAGCAGATGTCGGTACGGTGGGGCGGGTGGCCTCATCGGCCCGTTTTGGGCAGAACCGATACTCACGGGGGACCGCCCCCTGTCAGATCAACTTTTCGTGGAGGTTTCGAATGAGGAATGGATGGTGGAAAGCCCTGTTGTTGGCCTGCATGATCGCGCTTATCAGCGCCCCCGCATTTGCGAAAACCATTAAAATCGCCTGTGCGTCCCCCTTCACCGGGCCTGCCGCCTCCTACGGCGACAACGTCAAGGCCGGCGTGGAGATGAAGGTTGACGAAATCAACGCCGCCGGTGGCATCAACGGCGCCCAGATCGAAGTTGTCTGGATGGACGAGCTTTGCGATCCCAAGGAAGCCGCCACCGTGGCCACCAAGATCGTCCGTGACGATGAGATTGTCGGCATTGTCGGCCACCTCTGCTCCTCCGCGCACCTGGCCGCCCTGCCCACATACGTGCGCAAGGGTATCGTCGCCATTTCCCCCACCGCCACCAACGTCACCATCTCGGACCTGAACAAGGACCGCGAGAAGCGCGTCTGGTCCTTCCGTGACGTCTACCGTGACGACTACCAGGGCCAGTTCCTGGCCAAGTACGCCAGCAAGGGCCTGGGCCTGAAAAAGGTCGCCGTGTTTTACGAGAACAACGACTACGGCATTGGCCTGAAGGACGCCTTCGTGGGCGAGGCCAAGGCTCTGGGCATGGAAGTCGTGGGCGTCGAGGCCTACGTCAAGGGCACCACCGACTTTACCCCCCAGCTGACCAAGCTGAAGGGCGCCGCCCCCGAGGGCCTCTTCATCTCCGGTTACTACAACGAGGGCGCGCTCATCGCCAGCCAGGCCAAGAAGATCGGTCTGGACGTGATCAAGTTCGGCGCTGACGGTCTGGACAACGCCGACTATATCAATCTCTCCGGCGATGCCTCCGAGAATACCTACCTGACCACTCCGTTCCTGGCTGACGCCGCCAACGACATCGGCAAAAAGTTCATCGTCGATTTCACCAAGCGCTATCAGCGCGATGTTGACTACATGAGCGTCAACGCTTATGACGCCGCAGGCATCCTGCTCCAGGCCATTGAAAAGGCCGGTACCGACCGCACCAAGGTCCGCGATTACATGGCGGGCATGACTACCCCTGAAAAGGGCTACGTTGGTGCCTCCGGGCTGACCTATTTCAATGAGCATGGCGACGCCCAGAAGTCTGCCTTCGTGAAGATGGTCAAGGGTGGCAAATTTGTCACTGCCGACAAGCAGCTCTAAGCAGCTGTCACATCGTTGACTAGCGGAACAGGCTGGGCTTCGACCCAGCCTGTTCTTTATTTATTAATCGGCTCAAGTAGCGTATGAGTCCCGAAATCGGCGTGTGACCCCTCGCCCGCCCAGCCTCGATTATCCCGGAGTATCCTCTTGTTAGACCAACTCCTGCCACAACTCGTGAACGGTCTCACCCTGGGAGTGATCTACGCAATGATCGCCGTCGGCTATACCATGGTCTACGGCGTCATCGAATTGATCAACTTCGCCCATGGCGAGATCTACATGTTTGGCGCATTTTTTTGCGTGATGTTCATCTCCGTTTTCGGAGTGCCCTTCTATCTGGCCATTGTGCTCTCCATGAGCTGCTGCGCCATCATGGGCATTTTGCTGGACATCGTCGCCTACAGGCCGCTGCGCAATGCCCCGCGCCTGGCCGCGCTGATCACGGCCATCGGCATGTCCATCTTTTTGCAGAACCTGGCCATGGTCATCTGGGGCAGCCGTCCTCTGCCGTTCGTGCAGGATGCCGTGCCCGCCTACCTCAACGAGACCGCCTTCAGCATGGGTGAGGTCTACCTGACCTGGCTGCAGGTCTTCATCTTTGCTGTGACCATCGCCATGATGTTCGGGCTGTTCTTCATCATCACCTACACCAAGATCGGCACGGCCATGCGCGCCCTGGCGCAGAACAAGACCGCCGCCGCGCTGATGGGCATCAACGTCAATTTCGTGATTTCGTTCACCTTTGCCCTGGGCTCGGCCTTCGGGGCCATGGCGGGCATCCTGGTCAGCGTTTATTACAACACGTTGTACCCCACCATGGGCTACATGGCGGGGGTCAAGGCCTTTGCCGCCGCTGTCCTGGGCGGAATCGGCTCGGTGCCCGGTGCCATGCTGGGCGGCCTGGTCCTAGGCGTGGCCGAGGCCCTGGGTGCGGGCTACGTCTCGTCCCTGTACCGCGATGGTGTGGCCTACGCGGTGATGATCGCGGTCATCCTCTTCAAACCCTCGGGCCTGCTCGGCAAGTCCGTGGTGGACAAGGCCTAGGAGGACGACATGCAGCGCAAACTCTTCTTCGTGTTCCTCATTGCGGCCCTGGCCTATCCTCTGATGCCGTTGTCCAGCGACTACGTCCTGCACGTCATGACCCTGATCATGGTCTACATGGTGTTGGCCATGGGCTTGAATATCGTGCCTGGCTTCTGCGGTCTGCTGGACTTGGGCTACGTGGGCTTCTTCGGCATCGGGGCCTATACCTCGGGCCTGTTGACCGTGCACTACGGCATGAGCTTCTGGCTCATCGTGCCCCTGGCCGCAGCCAACGGCGCAATGTGGGGCGTGTTGCTCGGTGCGCCCACACTCCGGCTCACCGGCGACTATTTCGCCATCGTCACCTTCGGTTTTTCGGAGCTGGTGGTGCTCTTTTTGACCAACGAAATCTGGTTGACCCGCGGCCCGCTGGGGCTGCCCGGCATCGAGCCAGTGAGCCTGGACCTGAGCTTCCTGAACCCTGACTGGTTTTGGTATTTCGACGGGGAGCCCCCGTACTTCTATCTGGCCATCTTCCTGGTGGCGGCCGTGTACTTCCTCCTGAAACGGGTGGAGGACTCGCGGTTGGGGCGGGCCTGGTTCGCCATCCGCGAGGATCCGATGGCTGCCGCCAGCTGTGGCGTGAACATCCTGAACTACAAGGTCATCGCCTTTGCCATCTCCGCGGCCATCGGTGCCGTGGGCGGCTCGTTCTATGCCCGTTGGTACCTGTTCCTGTCGCCGGACATGTTCAAGTTCTGGGAGTCGTTCCTGGTGCTGTGCATGGTGGTCCTCGGTGGCCTGGGCAACCTGCGTGGCGCGCTCTTCGGTGCTGTGATCATGGTCTCGATGGGTGAGGTGCTGCGTGAGATCCTGCCTGCCCTTGGGTTGCCTCCAGAAGTCCGCTTCCTGGTGTACGGACTGCTCATGGTCCTGATCATGCGCTTCAAGCCTGCGGGCTTCTTCCCGGCCATTGCCTCGAGCGGCAAGACCAACCCGATGCTTGTGGCCCTGGAAAAGCGAATTTGTGAGACTCACGGAGGCGCAAGTGGATCCGATTCTTAAAATTGACTGCGTCACCAAACGCTTCGGCGGCCTGATGGCCCTGGCCGAAGTGGAATACGAGGTTCGTCGCGGCGAGATTCTGGGCCTCATCGGTCCCAATGGCGCCGGCAAGACAACCATGTTCAACTGCATCGCCGGGATCTACGAACCCACGAGTGGACAGGTGGTCTTCAGCCCTGAACCGGGCAAGAACATCGTGACCAACGGTTTCAAGTCCGAGAAGGTCACCAAGCTGGGCATTGCCCGCACCTTCCAGAACATCCGGCTGTTCAACGACTTGACGGTGTTGGACAACGTGCGCCTGGGCTGCCACTGCCGCACCAGTTCCAACTTTTTTGGTGCGGTGCTGCGTTTCGCCGCCCAGCAGCGCGAGGAGCAGAAGATCATCGACTCCTCCATGCACTGGCTGGAATTCGTGGGTCTGGGCAAGAATGCGCTCAGTGACGCCTCCAGCCTGTCCTACGGCAACCAGCGTCGCCTGGAAATCGCCAGGGCACTGGCCACCGAACCCAAGCTGATCATGCTGGACGAGCCCGCCGCGGGCATGAATCCCCAGGAAACCCAGATGCTCATCAAACTCATTCGGGCCATCGTGGCCGAGGGCATCACCGTGGTGCTCATCGAGCACGACATGAAGCTGGTGATGACCATCTGCGAACGGCTGGTGGTGCTGGATCATGGCATCCTCATCGCCGAGGGCAGCCCCAAATCCATTCGCGAAAATCCGATGGTCATTGAGGCCTATCTGGGACGGGGTGCCGCCTGATGCTGAAAGTTGAGAATATCCATACCTACTACGGCAGCATTCATGCCTTGAAAGGGGTGTCCCTTCAGATCAACGAAGGAGAGATCGTGACCTTGATCGGTGCCAATGGTGCCGGCAAGTCCACGACGCTGATGAGCATCTCGGGGGTGACCCGGGCCAAGCAGGGCAGCGTGACCTTCATGGGCCGGGACATCACCAAGGTCTCCACCGATAAAATCGTGGCCATGGGCGTGACCCAGGTCCCCGAAGGGCGTATGATCTTCCCGGTACTGACCGTGGAGGAGAACCTGCTCATGGGCAGTTACCTGCGCAAGGACAAGGACGTGGTGATCAAGGACAAGCGCATGGTCTACGAGCTGTTTCCCGTGCTCTCCGAGCGCCGCAAGCAGCACGGGGGCACGCTTTCCGGCGGAGAGCAGCAGATGCTGGCCATCGGCAGGGCGCTCATGGCACGGCCCAAACTGTTGCTGCTGGATGAGCCGTCGCTGGGGCTGGCGCCCATTGTTGTGGAGAACATTTTTCAGGTCATCAAGAAGATCAACTCGACCGGAACCACCGTGCTGCTCGTGGAGCAGAACGCACAGATGGCTCTGGCCGCTGCCGACAGGGCTTACGTACTCGCCACCGGCGAGGTGATTATGGAGGGGACCTCCCAGGAGCTCCTGAACGACCCTAAGGTGCGCGCAGCGTATCTGGGCGAAGAGTAGAGCACCCCTTCGGGAATATTGTAATCGGCGCATGCGCCAATGGAGAGATTCATGGAGAAGATCGCCCATCGAGGCCTGACCTTCGACGACGTGCTGATGCTTCCTGCCTATTCGGAAGTGTTGCCCGATGCCGTGGACGTGAGCACTTGGCTTGCCCCCGGCCTGAAACTCAACATCCCGCTGATCAGTGCGGCCATGGACACGGTCACCGAGTCCGACATGGCCGTGGCATTGGCGCGCCAGGGCGGAGCCGGTGTGATCCACAAGAACCTGACCATCGCCCAGCAACGTCTGGAAGTGGAAAAGGTCAAGAAATCCGAATCCGGCATGATCCTGGACCCCGTGACCATTGAGCCCGACATGACCGTGGGCCAGGCGCTGGGCGTCATGTCCCAGTATAAGATCTCCGGACTGCCCGTGGTCAAGGGCGACCATCTGGTCGGTATCCTCACCAACCGCGATGTGCGTTTCGTCACTGACCCGGATATCCTGGTGCGCGACGTGATGACAGCCAACAAGCTGGTGACCGTGCCCGTGGGCACCACCCTGGAGCAGGCCAAGGCCTATCTCCATGAAAATCGCATCGAGAAGCTTCTGGTGGTGGAAGAGGGCCGGTTGAAGGGCCTGTTGACCATCAAGGATATTGAAAAGATCAAGAAGTACCCCATGGCCTGCAAGGACGACCACGGTCGCCTGCGCGTGGGCGCGGCCATCGGTGTGGGCGGGGACCGCGACGAGCGTGCCGAGGCCCTGATTCAGGCCGGTGTTGACTTTTTGGTGCTGGATTCGGCCCATGGCCACTCCGCCAATATCCTGCGTTCCGTTGCGGCCGTGAAGAGCGCCTTCCCCCACATCTCGCTGGTGGCGGGCAACGTGGCGACCTACGAGGGGGCCAAGGCCCTGATCGAGGCCGGCGCCGACACCGTGAAAGTGGGCATCGGCCCCGGTTCCATCTGCACCACCCGCGTGGTGGCCGGTGTGGGCGTGCCCCAGATCACCGCCATCATGGAGGCCTCCAGGGCTTGTCGCGAGGCGGATCGCTGCCTGATCGCCGACGGCGGCATCAAATTCTCGGGAGATGTCGTCAAGGCCTTGGCTGCCGGTGCGGATTCGGCCATGATGGGTTCGATGTTCGCCGGTACCGAGGAAAGCCCGGGTGAGACTATTCTCTACCAGGGCCGGACCTATAAGATTTACCGCGGCATGGGCTCCATCGACGCCATGCGCGAGGGCAGCTCGGATCGTTATTTCCAGGAAAAGCAGGCCAGCGAAGACAAGGAAGACATGGCCCGCCAGACCGACAAGCAGCTGTCCGACAGCTCCAAGAAGCTGGTGCCCGAGGGCATCGTGGGCCGCGTGCCCTACAAGGGCTCCGTGGCTGACAGCATTTACCAGCTGGTGGGCGGCCTGCGCTCCGGCATGGGCTACACCGGCTGTCAGACCATCGCCGAGATGAAGGACAAGGTGCAGTTCACCCAGATCTCCATGGCCGGGCTGCGCGAGAGCCATGTGCATGACGTGATCATCACCAAGGAAGCACCGAACTATCGTGTGGATTCCTACTAACAGACGGATTTGGAATCATGAGCAATACCGATAGCGTTGTAATCCTGGACTACGGGTCCCAGTACACCCAGCTGATCGCGCGCCGCGTGCGCGAGGCCGGTGTCTATTCTGAGATTCTGACCTGCGAGGCGTCCCTGGAAGAGATCAAGGCCCGCGACCCCCAGGCCATCATCCTCTCCGGCGGACCGGCCAGCGTGCTGGGCGAGGAGTCCCCGGAACTGCAGCAGGGCGTCCTCGAATTGGGTCTGCCCGTGCTGGGCATCTGCTACGGCATGCAGCTTCTGGCGCATAACCTGGGCGGCAGGATCACCGCCAGCGAGGATCGTGAATACGGCCGAGCCGAGTTGGAGATCGAGTCCTACGGCACCTGCCCTCTGTGGGCGGGCCTCAAGGAACAGGACATGCACAATGTCTGGATGTCCCACGGCGACCATGTGGATGAGTTGCCTGCGGGGTTCAGTGTCATTGCCCGGACCCCTAGCGTGGCCATTGCGGCCATGGCTGACATGTCCAGGAAGATTTACTGTCTTCAGTTCCATCCCGAGGTGGCTCACACCGACGATGGAAGCCTGATCCTGTCCAACTTCCTGTTCAAGGTGGCGGGCCTGTCTCCGGACTGGACCATGAGTTCGTTCGTGGACACCAACGTGGCCCAGTTGCGCGAGAATATCGGCGAGGACGAGCACGTGGTCTGCGGCCTGTCCGGCGGTATCGACTCCACTGTGGTTGCCCTGCTGCTGCACAAGGCCATCGGCAAGCGCCTGACCTGCATCTTCGTGGACAACGGCCTGATGCGCATGAACGAGGGTGAGGAAGTCATCGGGTATCTGCGTCAGCACTTCGACCTGAACCTGATCTGGGTCCAGGCCCAGGAGGAGTTCCTTGGCGAGCTGGCCGGTGTCGAGGACCCCGAGAAGAAGCGCAAGATCATCGGCTACAAGTTCATCGAGATCTTCGACCGCGAGGCCGCCAAGATCGAGAATGTGAGATATCTGGCCCAGGGCACTCTGTACCCGGACGTTATCGAGTCCATCAGCTTCAAGGGCGGCCCCAGCGCGGTCATCAAGAGTCATCACAACGTGGGTGGCCTGCCCGACATCATGAACCTGAAGTTGGTGGAACCGCTGCGCGAACTGTTCAAGGACGAGGTGCGGCGAGTGGCCGTGGAGCTGGGCCTGCCCGATGCCATCATCTGGCGGCACCCCTTCCCCGGTCCAGGCCTGGCCATCCGCATCATCGGCGAGATCACCGAGGAACGGCTGGACATCCTGCGGCGCGCCGACAAGATTGTGCAGACCGAGCTGCATGCCGCAGATTGGTACCGCAAGGTCTGGCAAGGTTTCGCTGTGCTCTTGCCCTTGAAGACCGTCGGGGTTATGGGTGATGCCCGGACGTACGAGAACGTCGTGGCCCTGCGTGTCGTGGATAGTCTCGATGCCATGACTGCGGACTGGACGCGCCTGCCTTCCGAGGTGCTGGCCAGGATGTCCAACCGCATCATCAACGAGGTCAAGGGCGTCAACCGCGTGGTGTTCGATATCTCCTCGAAACCTCCGGGAACGATTGAGTGGGAGTAAGGCACGATCCGTCACGGTCCCCGCTTGGCGGCCGTGACGGTTCAGGTCCCTGGCTTGGCGGGCGGATGGCGATTTGAACCTGGACGGGTTCAGCGCCATGTCGGGAAACGCCGCCGCCGGTCCTCTCCGCGTGATTGCAACAGCTTGGCGACGGGCCACATGGTCCGCCCTGGAAATTCCGCTAACCGAAGGTGAATCATGTTTGGAATCGGCACGATGGAATTGCTCGTCATCTTCGTGGTGGCGTTGCTCGTCATAGGTCCCAGGAAATTGCCGCAGATGGCCCGTTCTTTGGGCAAGGCCTTCGGCGAGTTCAAGCGCGTCACTGCCGACGTAAAACGCACGATCGACACCGAGGTGGATCGGGTCGAGCGTCAGGAACGGACGGTCAAGGCCAAGAGCGAACTGTTGGCTGAGGATACCGCAGCCTTCATGGCCGCCAACCCCGAGTCCGCCGTCGCTGACGCTGACGCGGCCACGACCGTTGACGCCGCCAAGACCGTCGAAGCCGCTGACCCGGCCAAGACTGTCGACGCCAAGGCTTCCTCGGGCGTCTAACCCCTCTCATCCCCTCTCACCACGCGGACGCACATGACCGACGACAAATTGAATCCGGAATTGGAAGAGCCCGAAGACAACGCCTTTGCTGAGATGGACGAGCAGGAGATCGCCGAGCAGAAAGCTGCCGCGGATACCGCTGCTGAAGACGCCGCCGATGCCTCTGCCGACTCCGAGGACGAGGAAGATGGCGAGCAGCGTGAGATGGGTCTCCTCGATCATCTGGACGAGTTGCGCATTCGCGTCTCCCGGGCGGCCATTGCCTTCATCCTCGGCACCGTTGCCTGCTACGCCTTTGCAGAGCAGATCTTCGGCTATCTGGTCATCCCCCTGAAGAGTGTGCTGGGCGAGACCGAGCAGTTGATCTACACCGGTTTGGCAGAAGGGTTCATCACCTACATCAAGCTGGCGTCCATTGCCGGTATCTTCATCATGAGCCCGTACATCTTCTACCAGTTCTGGGCCTTCGTGGCCCCGGGACTGTACAAGGAGGAGCGGCGCTGGGTGGTCCCCCTTGCGCTCTGTTCGGCGTTCTTTTTCGTGGGTGGCGCGTGCTTTGGCTATTTCCAGGTCTTTCCCATCGCCTTTAAGTTCTTCGCCGGATTCGAGAACGAGCATATCAGGCTCTTGCCCTCGGTGAAGGAGTATCTGGCCCTGGCCATCAAGCTGCTGTTCGCCTTTGGACTGTCCTTTGAACTGCCGTTGGTGATCTTTTTCCTGGCGCGATTGGGGATCGTTGACGCCAAGGGGCTGCGTGGTAAACGCAAATACGCCATCCTTGTGGCCTTTATCGTTTCCGCCATGCTGACTCCGCCGGACCCGTTCTCCCAGCTCATGATGGCCGTACCGCTGCTCATCCTCTACGAGGTTGGCATCTTGGGCGCGCATTTCTTCGGCAAGAAGAAGCCTGTCCCGGAGGCTGAATCCACAGAGGAAGACGCCTAGGCAGATGAAATGATTCACAACGGCCGCGCCTTGCGCGGCCGTTGTTTTTGACGAGGCTGAAAAAAACGTGCATCTTTCCTCGTTCGTGATAAAATTTAAATCCATTGACCCGACGGGAGTGTCGACATGAGCACCCGAACCGCCCGCATCAAGCGGGCTACCAAAGAGACCGATATCGCGGTGGAGCTGAACCTGGACGGCTCGGGCAAGACCGAGATCGTTACGGGCATGGGCTTTGCCGACCACATGCTGACCTTGATGGCCTTCTGGGCTGGCATGGACCTCACGCTGGCCTGTGCGGGTGATCTTGAGATCGACGCCCACCACAGCCTGGAGGACATCGGTCTAACCTTGGGCCAGGCCATGGCCGAGGCCCTGGGCGACAAGGCCGGGATTGGCCGTGTGGGCCATGCCAAGGTGCCCATGGACGAAGCCCTGACCGAGGTCTGCATCGATATCTCCGGCAGGCCCTACCTCGTGTATGAGGATGGGCCGGTTCCGGCGTTGATCGCGGGCGAGGAGAAGGACGTCTGGCGTGAGTTCTTCAAGTCCGTGGCGCAACGCGCCGGGATGAATCTGCACGTGAATTTCCTTTACGGACGCAATGGCCATCACCTGCTGGAAAGCGCATTCAAGGGCTTTGGCCTTGCGCTGAGGCAGGCCATGGCCCTGGGTCGCGAAGGCGTGCTGAGCACAAAGGGGAGCCTGGACTGATGACCGAATTTCGCCGCTTTGCCGTGGTCGCCCTTGTGGCGGTGTGTGCCTTGTTCGTGCTGGCCTCGTGCCAGCGGCCAACCACCGTGGTGGAGGGCCCCCAAGGGAGCTTGGCCGTGGCCGGGTTCTTCCAGCCACAGTCGTCCCGGGAACTGATGGCGGGCTATCTGCCTGAGGACCCCTTGCCTGTCCCGAATAAAATTTTGGGCGAGCTGGATGCGGCCTTGTCTGCAGCCCTGGCCAGTGGCGACGCGCAGACCTGGATCAGGCCTCCCAGGGTGGATCACTGCCGGGCGCAGCTTCTGGAACGCTCGGAAGGCAAGCCTGGCGCCGCGTTCAAGCATTGGCTGGAAGTGGCCAAATGCGTGGAAGTGGACTGGTTGCTGGTGCCGCAGGTGACCTACTGGCGTGAGCGCGATGGTTCCGATATCTCGGTGCGCGATGCCGCTTCCGTGACCATGGATCTGTTCCTGATCAGCGTGGCGGACGAGTCCATCGTGCGGCGCTTTCATTTTGAGGAGACGCAACTCTCCCTGACTGAGAATATTCTCGACGCCGGTAAGTTCGTACGCCGGGGTGGAAAGTGGATAACGGCCCTGGAGCTGGCCCGTGAGGGTCTGAAGCGTGGGGTGAAGGAGTTTGGCCTGTGATTGTTTTTCCCGCCGTTGATATCAAGGACGGCCAGTGTGTGCGCCTGAAACAGGGACTTGCCGACCAGGTGACCGTCTTCGCCGATGACCCGGCGGAAATGGCTTTGCACTGGGCCGGGCTGGGCGCGCAATACCTGCATGTGGTTGATCTGGATGGCGCGTTTTCAGGCCGTCCGGCCAATTTCGACCTGATTCGCCAAATCTGCTTTGAGATCGGGATCCCCGTCCAATTGGGCGGGGGCATCCGCGATCTGCACACCGCCCAAGCCTATATCGAGGCCGGTGTGACCAGGCTGATCATTGGCACCATGGCCCTGGATGATCCCGAGCAGTTCGGCCTGTTGTGCAAGGAATTTCCTGGCAGGATCGGCGTGTCTCTGGATGCCGTGGACGGCAAACTGATGACCAAGGGTTGGGTTGAAGACTCCGGCCAGACCGTGTTTGATGTGCTGCCTCGTCTGGAAGAACAAGGCGCGGCGTTCATCATCTACACGGACATCAGCCGCGACGGCATGGAGACCGGCGTGAATGTCGCCGCTCTGGAGAAGCTGTGCGAGGCCACCTCCATTCCGGTCATCGCCGCGGGCGGCGTGACCAACATGGGTGACATCAGGGCCCTGTATCCCCTGGCGGCCAAGGGCCTGGAAGGGGCCATCACCGGCCGCGCCATCTACACCGGGACCCTGAGCCTGACCGAGGCTAATGACTGGTTGGTGGAGCAGGGCTAATTGTAAAACGCTGAAAAACAGCCATCTGCATTGTCTCTTCGGAAAACTCAAAATCTTACGTATCTGGAATACGCTGCGATTTTGAGTTTTCCTTGATCCTCGCACCTGACTATTTTTGAGCGTTTTTCAGGGAATCTTCATTCCAATGATAAGGAGATGATCATGAAGAAGCTTGAAATCAACGGCATGAGCTGCGGGAACTGCTGCGCATCGGTCTTTGCGGCCCTGGACAAGATCGAGGGAGTGAGAAATATCGGCGTCAGCCTGGAAGAAAAGTGTGTGACTTTCAAGGCCGATGACTCCGTGACCGAGGAGCAGCTGAAGGCCGCCGTCACGGCCATTGGCTTCGAGGTCGGGGCGCTCACCGAAGACTAGGTCGAGCAGCGGGGCGCTGCCTCGAACCCTGACAAAGAGGATCATCCTCTTTGTCATTCTGATTTTATACCGCCCCTTTTCGGGGGCGGTTTTTTTTGGTCACTAGCCACAGGCTGTCCGCTTTGGGTGTGAGCGACGATTGTTCGCCTCCGGCGGGGCCAAGGGGACCGAGGGGGGCGGGAAATTTCGACCTACGGTTCTCATTTCCATGCCCCCCTGTGGCCCCTTTGGAACCCCCTCACCCCCCGAGAATTTAAGCCGTGCCATGGTCATAACGTCTAGATCACAAACTGTTTGTCCGAGACGGGCGGGGAATAGGCAAAGACAAAGCGTTACGGCATGAACAATCAAAACTGGAATAGAGCAAGCTCGGTACCTCACGTAATTGCATCTCCTCGTATTTGGGGGTGATGGGATTCCAAAGGGAGCTCTGGGGGGCATTGGAAAGCCCAAGCCGAAGGCTGGATTTCACTGCCACCCTCGGTCCCTTTGGTCTCGTTGGAGGCGAATAGGAATGGTCGCATTTAGCACGAAATCATTGAACTTTTGGTGTGCTGGCTACCTCACAGAGGCAGAAATGTGGTGATGGACATGATTCTGTCTAGGCTTGAGCGAGGATTGGCACAAAAAAGCCCGCCCTGCCAAAGGCGGGGCGGGTTTGGCCCTCTACTTCTCTTTTAGCCTGCAACCAGCGGTGCGGAGAGATCTCTGTTGGCTTCCAGGTAGTCCCAGGCGATCTGCGGCAGGGTGGCTCGCTTTTCAGGCGGGATGTCGGGACCCTGATGGTCAAATTCCGAGATGGCCTTGCGGAAGGCCGGGGACATGAATCGCAGGATGTTCAGGGCCACCAATCCCGCGCTGGGGTCCAGGGAGCCGTTGTTGATCTTGGCGTCCAAAAAGCGGCAGACCGCAAAGAACGACTCCAGCCGCCGCCGGGGGGACAGGATGCCGATGCCGGGCATGGCGTCCAGGGCTTCCCCCGACACCCCAAGGGCGGCGTCAAAGCAGTCGTGGATATCGAACTCAAGGTCCGCAGTGATCTTGTCGTGCTCGTAGAGCCAGGCGATGAAGGTTTCCTTGGAGATCATGATTGGCCTCCGGCTGTCATAATTTTCCTTTATGATAATATACATGAAAAATCCGTGCCGGGCAACGCAGCGTACGAAAAAAATGGCGACTCCCTAGGGGAATCGCCATTCATCTAGTCTGTTGCCGAAGGATCGTCAGGGTGTCCATAATCCCCTGTCCCTGAGCCGGGCCACAAGGTCCAGGGCCACCGCGGTGCGGTTGAAGGGCGGCATCAGGTAGATGCCTGCGAAGTTGTCCCAGGCGTATTCGATCAGTTCCCAGGCAATGTCCGCACCCATTGTCGCGCCATTGTCCCCGGCGGCGTGCATCCTGGCCCGGATGTCGTCGGGGATGGAGATGCCCGGGAATTCGTTGTGCAGGAACTCGGCGTTGCGCGCGCTGGCCAGGGGCATCACGCCCAGGTAAATGGGCACGTCGATGTGTGCGGTCAGGCCCAGGACCTCGTCCACCTTTTCGCGGGTGTACACGGGCTGGGTCAGGAAATAGCGTGCCCCGCACTGGATCTTGCGCTCTATGCGCCGCACTTGTAGCGCCGGGTTGCGGGTGTTGGGGTTGAAGGCCGCGCCGATGGCGAAGTTCGAGCGCATGCCCATGGGGTCGCCGTGGCTGTTCTGGCCCTGATTGAAGCGCGCGAGCAGTTCGATCAGCTCGAAGGAACGCAGATCGAACACGCCTTTGATGACGTCGGCGGCCCCAGCGGGGGGCGGGTCGCCGGTCACGGCCAGTACGTTTTGCAGCCCCTGGGCGGCCAGGCCCATGATTGTGGACTGCATGCCCACCAGGTTGCGGTCGCGCCCGGTCAGGTGCACCAGCACCTCGGCCCCGGTGCGGCGGCGGATCATGCCCGCCAGGGCGACGTTGGACAGGCGCGGCACGGCCAGGGGATTCTCGGCCACGGTGATGGCGTCCACACCCGCATTGGCCAAGGCCTCGGCCCCCTTGAGGGTGGGCGCGATGTCCAGATGCTTGGGCGGATCCAGCTCCACGAGGACCATCTTCTTCACGCCCAGCTTGCGCGAGAATTCGCTGGGCGGCAGCTCGGGCGCAGGTTCGGCTTGCGCATCGGGGGCGGCGGTTTGGACAGCCTGCAAGGGCGCGGAGGCGTTGCGCTCGTTCAGCAGCTTGCGCAGGGCCGCGATGTGCGCGGGGCCGGTGCCGCAGCAGCCGCCCACCAGCCGCGCGCCCAGGCCCACGCAGCGCATGACCGCGGTGGCGAAGTATTCCGGCGAGCTGTTGTACAGCAGGCGGTCGCCGCTCTGTTCGGGAAAGCCCGCGTTGGGCATCACGGACAGCGGCCTGTGCTGCGTCCCGGCGCGGCGCAGGACACCCAGCGCGCCCTGCGGCCCCAGACCGCAGTTGATGCCCACCACGTCGGCCCCGGCCCGGATCATGGCCGCAAAGCTTTCCTGCGGGCTCTGGCCGGACAGAGAACCGCCCTGGCCGGTGAAGACCAGTTGGGTGATGACGGGCAGCTTCGTGGCCTCTTTGGCGGCGGCCAGGGCCAGCAGCAGCGTCTCCAGCCGGGGGAAGGTCTCTAGGATCAGGACGTCGGCCCCGCCCTCGGCCAGGGCTTGGGCCTGCTCGGCGTAGACTTGGGCCACGCGCTCCTCGGGCAGGGGCTCCTCCAGGCGGCCCAGGGGTCCCATGGACCCCGCCACCCAAGCCAGGCTGCCTGCGGTTTGCGCTGCCCTGCGGGCCAGTTCCGCACCCCGCAGATTCAGTTCGCGCACCCTGTGCGCCAGACCAAAGCCTTCCAATTTGACGGCGTTGGCTCCGAAGGTGTTGGTCTCCAGGACTTCGGCCCCGGCGGTCAGGTATTCGGCGTGGACCTCGCTGACCAGGGCGGGGTTGTCCAGGTTCAACAGATCGAAGCAGGACGCGGGGTCCGCGCCCTTGTCAAAGAGCCGCGAGCCCATGGCTCCGTCGGCCAGGACCACGCGTCGGGTGAGTTCATGCATCAGGTCGTTTCGCATCCGGGTTGTGTACCTTTTTCGCGCCCGGGAGCAAAGACCTCGGAGCCTTGCCCATAAAAAAAGGCCACCTCGGAGGGGGTGGCCTTTTGATTGTTCAGTGCCCCGTGCTCAGGGCTTCGGGTCAGGCCCGTCCGAGTCGTCCAGATATTCATCCAGGCAATTCTCGTAGAACTCGAAGGTGCGGCGCAGGCCCTCGTCCGTGCTGATGGCCGGGGTCCAGCCCAGGGCGTTTCTGATCTTGGTGCCGTCCCCATAGAAGTCGCCGATGTCGATCTTTTTTTTCTCCTCGGGCCAGGGCACCAGCTTATAGGAGCCGCGCCCGGAGATGGAGACCATCTTGTGCACCAGGTCCTTCAGGGAGATGGGCGTGTCGCCTGCGAGGTTATAGACCTCGCCCACGGCCTCGTCCTTCTCGCCCGCCAGCAGCAGCGCCTGGACCACGTCGTCCACGTAGTTCAGGTCGCGGCGCTGGGAGCCGTCACCATAGAGCTGGATCTCTTTGTTCTGCATCACCAGCCTGATGAACCAGCCGATGAACCCCTGGCGGTTGTGCTTCAACAGCTGGCGCGGGCCGTAGGTGTTGGTCAGGCGCAGCACCGTGGCCGGGATGCCGTACACCTTGTGATACAGCAGATGGTACCACTCGCCCGCGATGCAGTTGATGCCGTTGATGTCCACCGGGTCCAGGGGGTGCTTCTCGTCCACGGGCATGTACTGCGGCTTGCCGTAGATCTGGCGCGTGCTGGACAGCACGATGCGCGCCTCGCGGTTGTTATGGCGGCAGGCCTCCAGCACGCCCAGTTGGGCCTTGGCGTTGATCTCCAGGTCCGTGAATGGGTCGCGCATGGAGTCGATGTGGCTGACCTGCCCGGCGAGGTTGAAGATCACCTCCTTGCCGCGCACCAGATAGCGCGTGGCCACCTGGTCGCGCACGTCCGAGATGTTCAGCCGGATGTCGTCGATCACGGGGGCGATGTTGTGCATGTTGCCGCCGTACTCGTCGATCATGGAATCGACAACGGTGACATCGGCCCCCTCGGCCACCAGCCGGATGGCGAGGTTGGAGCCGATGAAGCCGCAGCCGCCGGTGATCAGAACCTTTTTACCCTGGTAGAAGCTCATGTTCGCCTCCGGGTTAATCCTTTCCGGGCAGGAGCAGATTCAGCAGCACGCCGGTGACGCCCGCCAGACCGATGCCGCCCAGGCTGAATTCCGCAGTGCCGAAGCTCATGCCGCCGATGCCGAAGACCAGGATGATGGCCACGATGGACAGGTTGCGGGGTTCCATCAGATCCTTGCCCGCCCTGACCAGGGAGTTCAGGCCCACCACGGTGATGGCGCCGAACAGCAGGACCATGATGCCGCCCATGACGGGTGTCGGTACGCTGGACAGCACGGCGCCCAGCTTGCCCACAAAGGCCAGCAGAATGGCGGTGATGGCGGCCCAGGTCATGATGCCGGGGTTGAAGACCTTGGTCAGCGCCACGGCGCCGGTGACCTCGGAATAGGTGGTGTTCGGGGGGCCACCAAGGCACGAGGCCAGGGTGGTGGCCAGACCGTCACCCAGCAGGGTGCGGTGGATGCCGGGGGACTTCAGGTAGTCCTTGCCGGTGACGGAGCCGATGGCCAGCACGTCGCCGAAGTGCTCGATGGCCGGGGCGATGGCCACGGGCACGATGAAGGCCACGGCCCTCCAGTTCCACTCGGGGAACACGAAGCTGGGCATGGCCAGCCATGCGGCGGCGGTGACCTTGCTGAAATTGACGAGATGCTCGCCCGCGTAGCTGGTCATCAGGGCGATGCCCGAGGCCTCCTGGGCTGCGCGCTCGGCATTGAACTCGGCCAGGGCCGAGGCCGTGTAGCCGCTCATGTCGAAGATCAGGCAGAGGATGTAGCCCGCAATGATGCCGCACAGGATGGGGATCAGGCGCAAGAAGCGGCTGCCCAGAAGCGACACGGTCACGGTCACGCTTAGGGCGACCATGGAGATCCACAGGGCCGCCTTGGGGGCGACCAGAATCAGCGAACCGTCACCGGACTTGCCCACGGCCATGAACACGGCCACCTTGGCCAGGATCAGGCCGATGACCATGATCACCGGTCCGGTGACGATGGGCGGCAGGATCTTGTGCAGCACGGCCGAACCCTTGATCTTGATCAGCGCGGCCAGCAGCATGTAGAACAGACCCGCGGCGGCCAGTCCGCTCATGGTGGCGGGGATGCCCCACTGCTGCACGCCATAGATGATGGGGGCGATGAAGGCGAACGACGAGGCCAGGAACACTGGGACCTGGCGCTTGGTCACCGCCTGGAAGAGCAGGGTGCCCGCTCCCGCAGTAAACAGGGCCACGTTGGGGTCCAGCCCCGTCAGAAGCGGGACCAGGACCAGCGCGCCAAAGGCCACGAACAGCATCTGTGCGCCGAGCAAACTGTCTTTCAAGCGAAAGGAATAGTCGGTTGCTGCCATCGTCATCTCCTTGTCTGTCTCGTTCGGACTTCAAAAAAAAGCGGGGCAAAGCCCCGCCGGGTAGCTACTTGGTTCCGAAGATCTTGTCGCCCGCATCGCCCAGGCCGGGCAGGATGTATCCCACCTCGTTCAGGCGTTCGTCCACGCTGGCCACGTAGACATCCACGTCGGGGTGTTCCCTTTCCAGGCGTTCGAGGCCCTCGGGGGCGGCCACCAGGAACAGCCCGCGGATTTTTTTGCAGCCCGCGTCCTTCAGGAGCTGGATGGTGGCCATCAGTGTTCCGCCGGTGGCCAGCATGGGATCGAGGATCAGCGCCATGCGGTTCTCGATGTTCTTGGCCAGCTTCACGTAGTACTCAACGGGCTGCAGGGTCTCCTCGTTGCGGTAGAATCCGACCACGCTGGTCTTGGCCCCGGGGATCATGTCCAGCACACCGTCGATCATGCCCAGACCGGCCCGCAGGATGGGCACTACGGTCAGGGTCTTGCCCCGGATGTTGTCCACCTCCACGTCGCCGGCCCAGCCCCGGATGGTGATCCTCTCGGTGCCGAGATCCTTGGTGGCCTCGTAGGTCAGCAGGCGGGCGATCTCGTTGGAGAGCTGGCGGAAGTCCTTGGTGGACAGACCGTCCTGACGCAGCAGGCCAAGCTTGTGCCTGACCAGGGGATGGTCTACAACATGGATGGGCATGTTAACTCCTTATATAATTCAGGGGATTGATATGTATTCAAATCCCCTTGCGGATACCCGGAACTCCTGCGTCGGGTCAAGTCCCCCGGCCCGCCGGGAAATGCCCTTTGTTAGGCTGACCACTCGGTGTCATTGAAGAATTTTTTGTGACTTTTTTTTTCGGGAAAGGCTCGATCCGCCGCCGCGCGGTCTTTGCCCCGCGACACGCCTGGAGGGAGAGATGGGAAAAACAAGGAATGGACTGGTCCTGGTGATTCTGTGCGTTCTGTGCGTCTCAGGGCTGGCCTTGTTCTCGGCCCCCATAGCCGACGGAGCCGAGGCCGTGGCCAATGACGGGGCGGCTCTGGTCATGAACAGCTGCACCCTGTGCCACGACACGCAACGCGTGTGCAAGGCCCTGGGCAACAAGGGCAAGGATGGCTGGGACATCACCGTGACCAAGATGATCTTCAAGGGCGCGCCCGTGGATCACGAGCAGAAGCAGGTCATTGTGGACTGGCTGTGGAATCTGCCCGCAGGCAGCCCCCCGGTGTGCCCCAAAGAAAAATAGGCCGGTAGGAGGGCTTGAACATGTCGCCTGTTATCGTCTACATGACCGCAGCGGATGCGGATGAAGCCGGGCGCATTGGGCGTGAACTCGTCCGCCGCCGTCTGGCGGCCTGCGTGAACATCCTGGGCCCCATCCACAGTCTGTATTGGTGGGAGGGCAGGATCGCCGAGGACGGCGAGACGGCCTTCATCGCCAAGACCTGGGCCGACCGCCTGGACGAGTTGATCCTCGTGGTCCGGGAACTGCATTCCTATGACGAACCCTGTGTGTTGGCCCTGCCCGTGGCGGGCGGCAGCCAGACATTTATCGACTGGATACGGGGCGAGACCCGCCCCGATGACCTTGCCTGAGTATTCAAAGGAGATTTGATGAAGATCTACGTTTCCGGCTCCCTGGCCTTTGACCGGATTATGAGCTTTCCCGGCAAGTTTGCGGACCATATCCTGGCCGACAAGATTCACATCCTGAACGTCTGTTTCGTGGGCAACGGCCTGACCGAGCGTTTCGGCGGCACTGCGGGCAACATCGCCTATAGCCTGGCGTTGCTCGGCGAAAAGCCGGTGATCCTGTCTTCCGCGGGCTGGGATTTCGATCATTACCACAAACGGCTGATGGATCTGGGGCTGCCCATGGAAGGGGTGCACATGGTCAGTGGCGAACTGACCGCCAACTGCCACATCACCACCGACATGTCCGATAACCAGATCACCTGCTTCAACCCCGGGGCCATGAACGAGCAGTGCCGCTACGAGTTCAACGGCGTGAACGTGGCCGAGGACTTGGCCATCGTCTCCCCCGGCAACCTGGTCGACATGATCGAACTGCCCCGCAAGTACAAGCAGATGGGCCTGAAATACATCTTCGACCCCGGGCAGAACATCACCGCCCTGGCGGGTAAGGACATGGCCGAGAGCATTGACGGTTCCTGGGCCCTGATTTCCAACGACTACGAGTTGGAGATGATCATGAAGGCCACCGGCCTGTCCCGTGAACAGATTCAGGCCAAGACCAAGAACCTGATCACCACCCTCGGCGAAAAGGGCTCCATGGTGTATGCTGAGGACGGAACGGTGACCGAGGTGCCCACGGCCAAGCTGGACGCCGTGGTCGATCCCACGGGTGCGGGAGATGCATACCGCGCGGGTCTGCTCAAGGGCTTGTCCCTGGGGCTGCCCTTGGCCAAGGCCGCCTTCGTGGGTTCGGCCTGCGCCAAGTGGAGCGTGGAGCGGCTTGGCACCCAGGAGCATCATTTCAGTCAGGACGAGTTTTGGAAGGCCTATGAGGACAATTTCGGCCTTCGCCCGTAGCAAACCGTTGAAAAGCGCACGGTTGCAGCGTTGCGGAAATCGATTGAACCCTCACGTACGGGGTGTACGCTTCGGCCTCAATTGATTTCCGCGCCTTGCCCCCGCACACTTTTGAACGGTTTGCGGACAGGAGGGGCGAACGGCTTGGTGAGAAAGGCTGTTCGACAGCGCCTGCGGCAAGGTGTTCGGTCGATCGCCGGAGCGCCCTGGAGGTTGCCCATGATCGAGATGACGCGTGAACAGATCGAGCGCTATCTGCAAGAGGCGCTGGGTGGGGATGTTCGGCTCGTTGCTGCCGGGGACATCGGCTCCCTGGATGAGCAGGGCATCAAGGACTTTGGCTACGGCAAGCCGCTCTTGGTGCGCTGGGAACGCAACGGCGAGCCCGGCGAGGCCGTGATCTCCGCCATGCGCGGAGACAAATACGGCCACCAGGATTACTGGGACCGGGCCCGGATTTTGCTCTTCCAGTACGAGACTTCGGCCCGCCTGCCCAAGCATGTGCGCCCGCTGGGCGCGGGCTACGTGGATACCGAGGGCCGGATGATCCCCCTAGGCGAGATCGGCGAGTTCTTCATCGTCAACGAGAAGCTTGAAGGCAGCGACTACTTCCTGGAGTTGGAGCGCATCCGCAAGGACGGCCTCTGCCCGCAGGACCTGGAGCTGGCCCGGGGATTCGCCCGCTGGCTGGCCGAGATCCATGCCGTGAAGCATGACGAGCCGGACCGTTACGAGCGCCGCATCCGCAATTTGATCGGCGATTGCGAATGTATCTACGGCATCATCGACGGCTACCCCAGGCCCTATGCCATGTTCAGCCCCGAGCGCTTCCAGGCCCTGGAAAAGCGGTTGGTGGACTGGCGCTGGAAACTCAAGGGCTATGATCGCCGTCTGGCCGAGGTGCATGGTGATTTCCATCCCTGGAACGTCCTGGTGCGCCGGGAAGGGACCGGGGCCTTTGATTTCAGCGTACTGGACCGCAGCCGGGGCGTGTGGGGCGAACCCGCGGACGACGTGGCCACCATGAGCATGAACTACCTGCTCTACGGACTGCTGGACGGCAATACGCGCTTGGAAGGACCGTTTCTCGAACTCTACATGACGTTCTGGGAGACCTATCTTGAGGCCACCGGCGACCGGGAAATGCTCGAAGTCATCGCCCCGTTCTATGTCTTTCGGGGGCTTGTGGTCGCCTCGCCCGAGTGGTACCCCCGCCTGACGCCAGAGGTGCGTACGGCCCTGTTTTCGCTGGTGGAAAAGGTTCTTGCTGACGAGCGCTTTGATTACGCCAACATCAACCGCTACCTGAGGTGAGCCATGGCTGATTCCACGCGGCAGGGTTGGGCCATCTGGGTGGTGGGCCTGCCTGGCTCGGGCAAGTCCAATCTGGCCCGGGCCGTGGCCGAGGAGTTTGGCTCCCGGGGTGAAGAGGTGGTCTGGTTGCAGATGGACGCACGGCGTAAGGTCTATTTCCCTACGCCCACCTACAGTAGCGATGAGCGCGAAGAGGCCTACCGCCTGTTCGCACAGGAGGCCGCCGGGCTGACCCGTTCCGGGGTCAATGTGGTCATGGACGGGGCCGCCTACAAGGTGGCCTTTCGGGAGTACGCCCGCAGCCTGATCCCACGCTTTGCCGAGGTGCATGTGATCTGCACCCTGGAGAACGCCATGCAGCGCGAGGGCAAGCGTCCCGAGGGACTGGTCATGGCCGGGCTGTATGCCAAGGCCCTGGAGCGCAAGCGCAGCGGCAAACAATTTCCAGGACTCGGCGAGGTCATCGGGGTGGATGTGCCCTTCGAGGAGAACCCCGCCGCCGAATTCGCCATTTGCAACGACGAGATCCCCAAACAGGAGACGCGCAGGCGCACCCTCGACTTCCTCACGCAGTGGTTGAGCCGGGGTGCCGTGCCCGATGGACAATAGATGACCCAAGACAACAAGACGTTCCACATCACGACCTTCGGCTGCCAGATGAATGTCCATGACTCCGATTGGCTGGCCCGGGCGCTCATGGCGCGCGGCTGGCGCGCGGCCCCGGAGGACGAGGCCACGGCCCTGATCATCAACACCTGCAGCGTGCGCGACAAGCCAGAGCAGAAGGTCTACAGCCTGGTGGGCAGGCTGGAGCACTATTGCCGCAAGGACAGCTCTAAGTTCGTGGCCGTGGGCGGCTGCGTGGCCCAGCAGGTGGGCCAGGGCTTTTTCGAGCGTTCGGACCACGTGCGCCTGGTGTTCGGCACGGACCAGACCGGGCAGGTGCCCGAGAGCCTGGACAGGCTGTACCGCGGCGAGACCCAGCGGCTGGCCATGCTGGACTTCGAGGAAGGCTTTAAGCTGCGCAAATTCCACCTGCCCGAGGACGGTCCCGTGTCACATCTGCCTGGGCAGGCCTTCGTGAATATCATGCAGGGCTGCGACAACTTTTGCGCCTATTGCATCGTGCCCTACGTGCGCGGGCGGCAGAAGTCCCGCTCCAGCGAGGACGTCCTGTCCGAGGTTCGGGCTCTGGCCGGGCATGGCGTGCGCGAGTTGACCCTGCTGGGGCAGAACGTGAATAGCTTCGGCCTGGACAAACAGGGGGACGGCACGAGCTTCGCCCAGCTGCTGTTCAGGGTGGCCGAGGTGCCGGGGATCCGACGCTTGAGGTTCACCACCTCGCATCCCAAGGATCTGGCCCCGGAAGTCATCAATGCCTTCGGCGAACTGTCCAATCTTTGTCCGACCCTGCATTTGCCCATGCAGGCTGGTTCGGATAGGATACTGAGTGCCATGGGGCGCGGGTACGACATGACCCGTTACCTGGGGTTGGTGGACGCCCTGCGTGGGGTGCGACCCGGGATGACCCTGACCACGGATCTGATCGTGGGCTTCCCCGGCGAGACCGAAGACGATTTTCTTGAGACGCTGGAGGCCGTCCGCCACGTGGGTTTTGAATCAAGCTTTTCGTTCATCTACTCGGACCGTCCTGGAACCCGCTCGGTGCGCATGACGCCCAAGGTCGATCGGGACGTGGCCCAGGAGCGCCTGCTCCGGCTTCAGGCCTTGCAGGACGAACTGACCGCCGCGGCGCTTCAGACCCAGGTCGGGACCGAGTCCGAGGTGCTTCTTGAGTCCCCAAGCAAGAAGCAGGACGGCGGGGATGTTATGTTTTGGCGAGGGCGCGATGCCTGCGGCCGTGTGGTGAACATCCCCCTGCCCGCGGACGGCGGTGATCTCGCGGGCCAACTGCTCGCGGTGCGCATCCAGACCGCGAAGAAACATTCCCTCGTGGGAGAGGCGGTTGGAAAGCCATGGTAGAAATGAAGGTGCACGGACTGGCCCTGGACGAGAAATCCCAGGTTCCGGTGCTGGTCCTCAAGGACTTGAGCGAGGAACAGACCTTGCCCATCTGGATCGGCGCCATGGAGGCCATGGCCATCTCCCTGGTGCTCAACGACGTCTCCCTGCCCCGGCCCATGACCCACGACCTGCTGCTGAACATGGCCGAGGGCGTGGGCGGCAAGGTCTCCCTGGTGGAGATCGTGCGCCTGGAGGGGGGCACGTACTATGCCGAGGTCGAAGTGGATCTGAGTGGGGACAAGCGGCGCATCGATTCGCGGCCTTCGGATGCCGTGGCCCTGGCCCTGCGGGCCAAGTGCCCTATCTTCGTGGCCGACGAGGTGCTGGCCGAAGCGGCGCGCGAGTCCGCGGAGTCCAAGCCCGTACTCAAGACCAGGGAAGCCAGCAAGTGGAACGACCTGCTGGAGCATTTTTCCGAGGATGACAGCAAATACAAGATGTGATCTGAAGACACTGTCCTTGCCGGTCATGAGCGATGGGCCGGGGCAATGGTGCAATTTTTAAAGGGCGGGGGTTCCCGCGCTGGTGGTACCTCTATGATCGATCTGCACACCCACACCCTCTTCAGCGACGGGGAACTGATTCCCGCCGAACTCGCCCGTCGCGCCAAGGTCGCCGGATACGAGGCCCTGGCCATGACCGATCACGTGGACCACAGCAATATCGAGCACATCATCACGAGCATCCGCAAGGTGACCTGCCGTTATTCACCCTACATGGGGGTGGACCTGTTCTGTGGCGTGGAGATCACTCACGTGCCCCCGGGGCTGATTCCGGAGCTGGTGACCCAGGCCCGTGGTCTGGGCGCGCAGATCGTGGTGGTGCATGGCGAGACTCCGGTGGAACCCGTGGCCCGGGGCACCAACCTGGCCGCCATCGTGGGCGGGGCGGACATCCTGGCCCATCCCGGTTTCATCACCGAGGAGGAAACTCTGCTGGCCGTTGAAAAGGGCGTGGCCCTGGAAATCACCACCCGTAGGGGGCACAGCATGGCCAACGGCCATGTGGCGAACATGGCCAAACGTTTCGGTGCCAAGCTGATCATCAACAACGACGCCCATGCCCCCGGCGATCTGGTGTCCTCCGAGCTGCGAAAGCGCGCGGGGCTTGGCGCGGGCCTGACCGCGGAAGAGTATTACGTGGTCGAGGCCAACTCCCGCGAGCTGCTCCAGAAGCTCATCGGCACCTGCTAGGGGGCGGGCGCTCCACCAAGGGGACGCGGCCATGAGTGAACCCTGGCTCCCGGCGTGCCGACAGGCCGCCAAGCTGCTGCGCGAAGCCCACCGGGCCGTTGCCTTTACCGGCGCCGGTATCTCCGTGCCCAGCGGCATCCCTGATTTCCGTAGCCCAGGGGGGCTGTGGTCGCGTTACGACCCCGTGGCCGTGGCCAGTGCCCAGAGCCTGGAGAGCAACCCCGCCGGGGTCTGGGAATTTCTGGTGGACACGGCCAGAATCTTTCATCCGGCCCAACCCAACCCGGCGCATACTGCCCTGGCCGATCTGGAAGGCCAGGGGGTGTTGGCAGGGATCATCACCCAGAATATCGACGGATTGCACCAGCGGGCGGGTTCCAAGACCGTGGTGGAGTATCACGGCGGCTGGGACAGCTGGTCTTGCCGCCGCTGTGGCAAGGGCTGGGACCACAGCCTCGCCCATGAGTTGACCCGGGATAAACTGCCCGTGCGTTGCCCTTGCGGTGGGCTGATCCGTCCCCAGATAGTTTTTTTCGGGGAGGGTATCCCCGCGCGCGCCCTGCAGGAAAGTGAAGACTTGCTTCGCGGCGCAAATCTGATACTCATCGTGGGCACCTCCGGCGAGGTCGCCCCGGCCAACACCCTGCCGCAACGGGTCAAGAGGGCGGGTGGCATGGTGATCGAGATCAACCTCGGCCCCACGGCCTTTGATGGCTTGTCCGACATCCGTATGGACGGTCCCGCCGAAAGGATTATTCCTGTGCTTTATGATCTCATTATTTCCTGATATGTCCCCCCTTGTAGAGTGAGATTGTTCCGTTGGGCGGGTCCGCCATGGACTGCGCGACGGCCTTGTATAACAGCCCGGGCCTTGGCTTCGGGCATATTCAGAAAAGGATCCGTGATATGGACGTTATGCCGCAGATCGGTATCTTCGCCATGCTGGCCAAC
Organism: Pseudomonadota bacterium; assembly: GCA_018816865.1. Taxonomy (GTDB): domain Bacteria; phylum Desulfobacterota; class Desulfovibrionia; order Desulfovibrionales; family Desulfovibrionaceae; genus Desulfovibrio_Q. Next base: position 69,141 of record JAHIUW010000006.1, on the reverse strand, counting down.
GCCACGCTGACGGTGAAATTCGTGCTTGGCCTGCTTATTTGCATGTCGCTGACCAGTTGGAGTGTGATCCTGCTCAAGTTCTTTATCCTCAGTTCCGCCCGCAAGCGGTCCGCAGAGGACTTGAGGCAGTTCCAGAGCGCAGCCACTCTGGAGGAGGGCATGCGACTCCTGTCGCAGCAACGGTCCTCGCCCGTGTATCTGAGTGGCATTCCGGCCACGAACGAACTCAGGCGGTTGGATGCCTCCGGCATCGTCTGCGAAAGCGGCATGGGCGTGGTCATCGAGAATCTGGATCGCGCCCTGAAGCTCGGGGTGGGGGCACAGCTCAAGGAGTTGTCCAAGTCCATGGCGTTTTTGGCCACCTGCGGTAACTCCGCCCCGTTCATCGGCCTTTTCGGTACGGTCTGGGGCATCATGCATGCCTTCCACTCTATCGGGCAGATGAAAACCGCCGCCCTGGCTGCCGTGGCGCCGGGCATCTCCGAGGCGCTGATCGCCACCGCAGTGGGACTGGCCGTGGCCCTTCCGGCCACCATTGCCTACAACTTCTTCTTGGGGTCGCTGTCGGCCATCGAGACAGAGTTGAACGGATTCGCCGGGTCGTTCCTGAACGCCGTGCAACGCGAGATGTCCTGCAACGGCAAAGGCCACAAGGACTGATCCGGGAGATCAATATGGCCCATATCCCTACCCGCAACGGTTTTATCTCCGAGATCAACGTCACCCCCTTCGTGGACGTGATGCTGGTGCTGCTGATCATCTTCATGGTCACAGCCCCGCTTATGACCCAGGGGTTGGAAGTGGAACTGCCCGAGACCAAGACCGTCCGTACCTTGCCCAAAGACAAGGACCACATGGTGTTGACCATTAAGAAGGACGGCTCCTTGTTCCTGGATGAATACGCTGTGAAGCCCGGTGAGCTGGAAGGACACCTGAAAAGGTTGGTTCAGGATGACCGCAAGTTTCTGTACCTGCGGGCCGACAAGGATGTGACCTACGGCACGGTGGTGGCCGTAATGGGCGAGATCAAGGCGGCAGGTATCGACAAACTGGGCGTGGTGGCCGAGCCGGACAACGGGCGACCCAAGGTTAAAAAGCAATAAACGGACTGATTCCGCCCGCGTCCTCTCCGGCGCGTGTGATCCCTATGATGCGCACACTGTCTTGGCTTCTCTCCATTCTGCTCCACGCGTGCGTGGTTTTGTACGGCATGTATCTGGCAACGCCCACGATGCACGTCAGTTTGGACGTGCCCGTGTACACGGTTGAGCTGGTGACTCTGCAGCCCAAGAAGGGCACGCCGGACTTTGCTGAAAAGCAAAAGCCCCGGGCGGCCAAGTCCGAAGCAAAGCCGGTGGCCAAGCCCTTGCCTCCCGTGCCCGAGGTCAAACCCGCACCCAAGCCCGAGCCGAAGCCAGAGCCCAAGCCCGAGGCCAAGCCCATCGCCGATAAGCCGACGGAGAAGGCCAAGAAGCCCGAGGCCAAGGAGGTCAAGCCTCCGCCCAAGCCCAAGGTGCCCGAAAAGACCAGGGAGCAACTCCTGAATGAGGCCCTGGTCCAGGCCCAGAAGGACGTGAAGTGGAAGGAGAGGCTGGAGCAGAAGGAGCAGGAAGCGGCGTATAAGCAGGCCATGGAAGACATGCGCAAGCAGGTGGCAGCCGAGGAAAGCGATCAGAAAGATGCCGGCGGCCAGAAGGGCATGGGCGGCGAGGCCGAGGACGGGGCCATGATGGGCTTGAAGGACATCTATGCCCAACAGGTCAAGGCGATCATCAGGGCCAACTGGCGCTATCCGAGCATCCCCGTGAATCAGTCCCTGGTCGCGGGTGTGTTCATTCGGGTGGGTCCGGCGGGCCATATCACTGAGTATTCCCTGTTGGCGCGCTCCGGGCGCCCCGATTTTGACGAATCGGTGCTCAAGGCGGTGGGCGAGACCCAGCTTCTGCCTCCCCCTCCGGGCGACATTCGTGAGATACGGATCAACTTCAACCTGCAGGATATGCGATAGCCTTATGTTCAGACGCCTTTTCGCCACACTCATGGTTTTTGTGGTTTTGGTCTTTGCCTCGCAGGTCGCTTTGGCTTCCGAGACTCTGACCATCGATATCTTCGGCCCGGGACAGAGTCGGGTGAACATGACCCTGACCACGGCCCTGCCCCTGGACAAAGGGGGGCAGGTTCCGCCCGAGGCCGCGATCTTTGAAAAATACGTTGTCGAGAATCTGAACATGCTGCCGTTTTTGCGCATGGCCCCTGCCTCGGAAGTGCTGGGCGGCGTGGACGTGCAGGGGGTCACCGCCGAGGGGATCGACATGCGCAGGTTCTCCGTGTCCAAGGTGGACCTGCTGCTGACCATGGGCTGGCAGCCCGGCGAAGGGCGTCCTGGTCGGGTCGAGGTGCGCGTCTACGAGACGTTCTCCGGGCGGCTGGTGGTGGGCAAGGCCTATCGTGTCACGCGGGACAGTCTGGCCCAGGCGGCGGACATGTTTTGCTCGCACTTCATGGCCGCACTCACGGGGCACGGTGAGTTCTTCCGCTCGGTGCTGGCCTTCACCAAGGCGGGCAAGGGCACAAGCCGGGAGATTTGGACCATGACCCCCCAGGGCAGGGAGCTACGCCAGGTGACGTTTTTCGGTGGAGCGAGCATCAGCCCTGCCTGGTCCCCGGACGGTCGCTATCTGGCCTTTGCCCATCATGATTCCAGCAGCCACACCCTGGGCGTCTGGGACAAGTCGAACAACCGCATCTTTCGCACCAAACTGCCCGGCACCACCATTGGCGGCATGGCCTTTGATTCGCAAGGCAATGTAGTTGTGGCCCTCTCGCGGGGGAACATGGAGATCTTTCGCCTGACACCTGATCTAACGAGCATCAAGGAGACTCTGGTCCAGTCCTGGGCCATTGATGTTTCGCCGTCGTTCGATGCGGTTGGCAAGCGAATGGCTTTTGTCTCGGACCGGCAAGGCAATCCGCAGGTTTTCATCAAGGATCTGGCCACGGGTAAGGAAAGCCGTGTGACTGTCGAAGGCAAGTACAACACCAGTCCGACCATATCGCCGGACGGCAAACTTGTGGTTTTCTCGCATCGGACCTCATCGGGGCACCGTATCTTCGTGCTGGATGTGGACACCGGGCGTGAGCGCCAGATTACTTTTGGACCCGGAAACGACGAGGAACCAGCCTTTTCCCCGGATGGATACTTTGTGGTTTTCTCTTCCAACAGAACGGGCGTTTACCAATTGTATCTGACCACCCGCCATGGGGATGAGCCTCGACTGATGAACACCGGCAAGGGGGCTGTGACGCATCCCGCTTTTGGTGCTCGCCTCTGATTTTTTCGGTGGTTGGGGATAGATTAATTGTCAGGACTGAAAAATTGTGTTCTTATCCTATTGATTTTCATGCACCACCAAGATAAGATTCATCGTTAGTGTAATCGTCGGTGCGTTTTTCGGATACTTCCCGACAGCACATGGTGTGGGGATATTTTCTAATGTTTTTGAGGAGGACGTGATGAAGAGCAAGGTTTTGCTGGGAATGGTCGTAATCATGGCCATGTCGATGATGCTGGCCACTGGTTGTGCCAAGAAGACGACGAGTGCCTCCGAAGGTCAGGGCCTGTCAATTACGACGCCTGAGCCCAAAAGCATGTCTGGAGCGACCGAGGCTGAGATGCAGGCCATGCAGATGGCTGAGCAGGAATTGACTGTTAACAAGATTTATTTTGACTTTGACAAATATGACCTCAAGCCCGTCTCCAAGGACGTGCTCAAGGCCAAGGCCGCCTTGCTGAAGAAGTACGGTTCCTGGAAGATGCTCGTCGAGGGCCATTGCGACGAGCGTGGAACCGAAGAGTACAACCTGGCCTTGGGTGAGCGCCGCGCACGTGCCGCCTATGAGTTCCTGATTGTTCTTGGCGTCCCTTCTTCCCGTTTGAAGATCGTGTCCTTCGGCGAGGAGCGCCCCGCCGAGGCCGGTTCCAACGAGACCATTTGGTCCAAGAATCGCCGTTGCGAGTTCAAGGTCTCCAAGTAGTTTCAGTTCGATGTGCTTCCCAAGCGCCGCACGGTTTGCCGTGCGGCGCTTTTTGATGTGCTTCGGCAGTTACCCCCTAGGGACTATCCAGGGGTCCGCAGTCTGGAGTTCGGGGCCGAATGCATCGGCGTGGCAGGAGGGGTGCATCGTTCCAGGTTCGTGAGTGATTCTGCAGCCCTCGTCGATCAGGAAAAACTCGGTTCTGGGAACCTTGAGAAAGAAATTGATGGAGGAGGATTCATGCCTAACAAGAGTGCCTTGATCGTCATCGACGTACAGCGGGTGATGTTCGAGACCCCCGGGGAGTTCGCGTTCAACGGTGAGGCCGTGCTTGAAACCATTGCTGGCCTCATTGCCCGTGCCCGCAACTCTGGCGTCCCTGTGATCTATGTGCAGCATGATGCTGGCGAAGACAGCTCCATGCCCCGGGGCAGTGAACTGTGGCAGATTCATCCGGCCATTGCTCCGCAAGAGGGCGAAATCGTGGTGGAGAAGCGCAAACCGGACGCCTTCGCCGGGACGGAATTCAAGTCGGTGTTGGACGGTTTGGGTGTGTCGCGGCTTGTTCTCTGTGGTCTGCAGACCGACTGCTGTGTGGACACCACCTGTCGTCGAGCATCCAGCGAGGGCTACGAGGTGATCCTGGCAGCCGACGCGCATAGCACTTTTGATTGCGAACTGCTCACGGCTGAACAGTTGGTGGCCTATCACAACTGGTCTCTGGGCAAGCGCTTCGCCGCAGTGCTGGCAAGCGCAGAGATCAGGTTCTAGGCTCGCAGGTCGCTGGCCATCGACTCGCCTGGCCCCCCGGTGTTAGGTGTCAGTATTTCAGTAAGTCGATATTTGTTTGCCTTATTGGATAAAGGTGCTAGAAGCTACTATCTGGTGCGGGTGTTTATTCCCTGATGCCAGGATTCATGAGCCAGTAACCTCCACAGTGGAAGTGCTGGGGGGCTCTTAGATTACGTCCGGATCGCGTCAGCGGTCCGGGCGTTTCGTATTGGACGCAGAGGCGAGGTTCGACGTTGGGGAGAGGATGGGTATGCGGGCCTGATTCTACATGCCGCCAGCGTGCTTGGCGACCCAGGTCACGAACATCCAGCGTGCAGCGAACAGCGCGGCAGCGGCGTAAAGGCCCGCCAGCACATCGTCGAGCATCACGCCCCAGCCGGCGGGTAGCCAGTTCTCGGAGCGGCGGATGGGGAAGGGCTTGGTGATGTCGAACAGCCGGAAGAAGAAAAAGCCCGCCAGGACCTGCCAGGTGGGCAGGATGGAGAAGGGCAGAAACGTCAGCCATTGGCCCAGCACTTCGTCGATGACCACGCAGCCGGGGTCCTTTTTGCCGAGCACGGTCTCGGCTCGAGTGGCCGCCAACGATCCCACAACGAACAACGCCGCCAGGATCAGCGAGCGGGTCATGAGCGAGAAGGGCATGAACAGGAACGGGGCTGCGATCACTGCGGCGGCGGAGCCCCAGGTGCCCGGGCCCTTGGGCAGGTGCCCCACGGGCCCCAAGGTGGCAAAGGCTGTGGCGAGACGATCGCTGACGTTGGTGTGCTTCATGGTGGATATCCAGGAGGTTGTGGGTGCTGGGGCGCGGTCGGTTCAGGTCCGGGGGCGCACGGCGCGCAGTTTGAACAGGACCTTGACCAGTCGATGCTGGGGCAGGTCCACCATGTTGGTCAGCAATTTTAAGCTGTAATCTTATGTAGTCATTAACCTTGGTACATCTTTGGTGGGGCTTGTGTGGGACTGTCCAGCATGGCTCTGGAGCCAGTTAAAGATTTAATCCTCGTGAATGACTGTAATCAGTGAAGTACTCCTTTGCGATTCGAAAGAAGGTCTTCAAGTGTTTTGAAGTTAAGATGGAATTGTTTACTGCCAAAAGTTCTCCATTGTGAATAGTTTTCAGGCTCAGAGAAGAATGATTTTAATGCAAAAAGCATTTCATTTATGAGCATGTCTGGGTCGATGAAAGTTTTAATGTATGTTCGTGGGTATTCTAGGTCGTCTTCGATGGGATCTGGTGTCATTCCTTCGTCATAATCGAAGTCAACTATCAAAAATTTAACGTATATATTATTTGCTTTTTCTGCGCGGAGAGTCTTTGAAGTTCCTTCTTCGGCGATGGTAATTATAGCAGGAAGATCGAGATTTATAATTTTGCATAGCCAGTTAATTATATCTTGAAATGGATCAAAGCAATCAGAAGCAAAAATTTTAACCCATGAAGTGGGTGATGAAAAAATAATCGGAATCCAACCAGCTTGGCACTTTTCAATAGTCAAAGAGATTGGCTTTATATCTTGTATCGAATCTTTCTGTCCATCTGTAGTTAATGATGAAGAAATAATGTGATCAGCATCTTCTCCAATAAACTTTTCAATCGATTTCCACTGCTCCATGGTTATCTCGACGGCAATTACTTCGTTGTTTTTTCCATAAATGTACTTGATCGCCATTATTTAAATACCTCTGTCGTCGGTCGTTAAATATCGCATCATCAAGGTGAAAATGATATTCTTAGCTCACTATGGAAGCTCTCTGCAAGAGCTTTGCCGTGTCTTCTGTGTTCCAGTGAAGTGTATGCTTCTTGCCCTGAGTAAAGAAGAATGGACATAAGCGTTTCCTCGATTCTGGACATCAAGGGGTATTGAGCGGAGACTTCGGTTGGTAAAAACAGCGAATGTACAATTGTTCAGCCTTGCCTTGGAACGACAACACCACAATATACTAATATTTCAACTAATTCTGCCAAAGGTAACCCGACCACGTTGTTGTATGATCCGCGGATGGACTCCACCAGGAACCCGCCCCGTCCCTGGATGGCGTAGGCCCCGGCCTTGTCCATGGGCTCGTTCGTGGCCACATAGGCGAACAGCATCTCCAGGGGTTGGGGCCCCATGGTCACCTCCGTGGACACGGAGAAGACCTTGGGCTCGCCACCGGGAAGGAACACGGCGCAGCCCGAGATCACGCGGTGGGTGTTGCCCACCAGCTTGGAGAGCATCAGCATGGCTTCGTTGGGGCCGCTGGGCTTGCCCATGATCTCATTGCCTAGGACCACGATGGTGTCCGAGCCGATGACGATGGCCTCGGGGTGCTGCTTGGCCACGGCTTCGGCCTTGGCCAGGGACGCGCGTCGGGCATAACCATCCGGGTCCTCGCCCAGCATGGGCTCGGGTTCTTCTCCCGGAAAGATCTGGATTTCGAAGTCGATGCCTAGGGACTCGAGCATATCCCTGCGTCGAGGCGAACCGGACGCGAGGATGATGGGTTGGACGGCCTCAAGGGGGCCGGGAAGGATGTCGATATGCATGGGCCACTTGTAGACGAAAACAGGCTGGGCGAAAAGCACAAGCTTGCCCTCAAACCGGATTCCTGGCTCTGGGGAAGTGCGGTGCTCCCGGTTCAGCCGGGCAGGACCGACAGGTAGGCCTCCCGGGTCAGCCTGAGTTCTTCCATGCGATACAAGTGCCAGTGGTCATGCAGCATCGCGTGTCGGGCCAGGATGTGCAGCCCGTAGCGCTCGTATTCGGGATGCGTGGCCAGTCGTTTCCAGGCCGTGTCGGGCTGGGCCTCCAGTAGGGCCAATTGCCTGTCGCGATGGATCTGGAAGAACTCCAGGGCTTGTTCGGTCGTCATGGCCTGGATCGGGTCAGCAGGGGCGTCGCAGGGATTCGCATCGGGGATGAAGGGCACGAACTCGGGGGTGTCCTCCTCGATGATCCGCCGGAATCGTTCGCAGAGCATCGGTTGAACGGAGGCCAGATGGTTCAGATGTTCAGCAATGGTTCAGACGCCTTCTCCGCGCCTGCGCGTCAGGGTATGCGGCGGGATTTCGCGGATGAATCCACCCAGGATTGCAGGGGCGGAACGCAGTCCGGAAAGGATGGCTTGGATGTCGGTCATGGTGGACTCCTGCGGCACGGTTCATGGCTGGTCAAGGCCCCATGAGTCCCGGGTGTGTCGGGGGGGGGGGCAGAGACTTGGGGCGGATCAGAGGCGCTTGCTGTCGGATCGATTCGCACAGGCTTGGGGATTTTTGCGGCAGCCAAGGTAGACGCATCTGACCAGCAGCAGGCCCAGCAAAAGAACGGAGATCGTCAGCAGCACATGCCCCGTGTCGATTCCTGCTCGGACTGATTCCAGGTCGAACAGATACGAGAATACCTCGGAGAATGCTAGCTGTTGGAACAGCAGGGCTCCGGTGGCGATCCCCAGGCCAAAGGCCCCTACCAGAAAGATAATCCGCTTCATTGCCACTCCAGCGTAATAAAAAAGGCCGGACGGAACAACTGTCCCGACCGGCCCTTGAAGTCACTGCGACGTGTGTCAGCTGTCAGTGGGTTCGGCGGTCAGGGCATGCAGCAGGGCCTCGTCCAGGGTCGGGTGAGCCCAGATGAGATTCTCAGCATCCTCGTTCGTCCAACTATCGCGTACCATGAGGGTGGCCTGGGTAACAAGGTGTGAAATCCCGTGTCCCACAGCGGTTACACCCGCTACCCTGCCGTCCAGCCAGATCACCTTCACAAAGCCCTGGGCCATGGCGTGGCTCTGGGCAATGGGATTGGCGGCAAGTTGGGAGCGGCTGACCTTGGGAGTCAGCCCCTGTGCTGTGAGTTCCTCGAACATGCGTCCGACGCGTATCGATTCCGGTGCGCCGTAGATGCACCACGGCATGGGGCCGGGGGCGTATGGGCCTTCGACCCTGCCCGCCGCCAGGCGTGCCACGTAGACACCCTGGTGCGAGGCCGCATGCGCCAGCATGGCCTGGCCGTTGGCGTCACCGATGCAGGAGATGCCGGGTGCGGCTTCCAGGTATTCGTCCACCTGGACAAAGCCGCCCCTGCCCAGGACCACACCCCTGTCCTCCAGACCCAGCCCGCTGGTATTGGGGCCGCGCCCGGTGGCCACCAGGGCCAGGTCCGCAGTCAGCAGCTCTCCGGATTCCAGCGTCAGCTGGGCCTGTCCGTCCTTGGAGACGAGACTGGCCACGCGCTGGCCGGTCAAGAGGGTCCACTTGTCGCGTTTGGCGAGTGAGGCGAGGGTCTTGGAGACCTCGGGGTCCTCCCACGGGGCGATGCGCTCCAGGGCTTCGACCACGGTGATGGCCGCACCCAGGCGCGAGAAGAAGCGCCCCAGTTCCAGGCCGATGACTCCGCCGCCTACGATGAGCAGCGAGCCTGGCGCCTCGGTCAGTTCCAGGATGCCGTCGGAATCCAGTACCCGGTCGCCGTCGGGTGTCATGCCCGGGAAGGCCGTGGGCCGTGAGCCCGTGGCGATGACCATGCGGTCGAAACCGATGGCCATGGGGCCGTTCTCTGTTTTCACCGTGACGGTATCGGAGGAGGTCACAACCCCCAGGCCCTTGAACAGGGCTATGCCCGAGTCTGCCAGGCGTTTTTCCAGGGCCTTGCGGTTGCCCGAGAGCAACTGCTCCTTGCGTTTCTGCAGGGCGGGCAGGTCCACCGAGATCTCACCGCTGACCACCTTGAGCTTGGCCTGGGCATGGAGTTCATGCACACACTCGGTGGCCCCCAGGAAGAGCTTGGTGGGGATGCAGCCCCGGTTCAGGCAGGTGCCGCCCAGTTCGGAACGTTCCACCAAGGCCACGTCCAGGCCCAGGCGCGCGGCCTCCACGGCGCAGTCCAGCCCGCCGGGGCCGGCTCCCAGCACCACCAGCGAGAAACGCACGCCGGGGTTATTCGCAGCCGCAGTCATCGGTCAGCACCATGTCCCTGGCAGCCTTGGTTTCGTCCAGTCGGCTCACGGGCAAGGTTACCGGAGAGGCCTTGACGGAATCAGGATCGGTCCCGGCGCGCTGCACGATCTCGATCAGGTCGTCCACGAAGCCGTCCAGGGTGTCCTTGCATTCGGTCTCCGTGGGTTCCACCATGATGCATTCCTTGACGATCAGCGGGAAGTAGATGGTGGGCGCGTGGTGCCCCTTGTCCAGCAGCGCCTTGGCGATGTCCAGAGCGCGGACGCCGTTCAGTGCGTCCCCCACGGCCGAGGCCACGAACTCGTGCATGCAGATCCGGTTGTAGGGGATCTCCAGCACGTCTTCCAAACGCTTGCGCAGGTAGTTGGCGGAGAGCACCGCGTATTCCGTGGCGCGGGTTAGGCCCTCGCGGCCCAGGCGCAGGATATAGGCGTAGGCCTTGAGCATCACGCCAAAGTTGCCGTAGAACGGGGCCATGTAGCCGATGGACTGCGGGTGGTCGTAGTCCAGGATGTAGCGTCCGTCCTCAAGCTTCTTGACCCTGGAGATGGGCAGAAACGGCACCAGCTTTTCGCAAACGCCCACCGGGCCGGACCCGGGGCCGCCGCCGCCGTGCGGGGTGGCGAAGGTCTTGTGCAGGTTCAGGTGCACCACGTCGAAGCCCGCGTCACCCACGCGCATCTTGCCCATGATGGCGTTCATGTTTGCGCCGTCGTAGTAGAGCAGGGCGTCCACGTCGTGGATCATCCTGACGATCTCGGGCAGGTGTCGTTCGAACAGCCCCAGGGTGTTGGGGCAGGTCAGCATCACGCCCGCCACGTCGTCGGTCAGCGCGGCGCGCAGGGCCTCGGGGTCCACGATGCCGTCCTTGGACTCGATGTTCACCACCTCGAAGCCCGCCAGTGCGGCCGAGGCCGGGTTGGTGCCGTGGGCCGAGTCGGGGCAGATGATCTTGGTCTTCTTGTTGCCCTTGGCCTTGTGGTAGGCCGCGATGATCATGGCCCCGGTCAGCTCGCCATGCGCTCCGGCCATGGGATGCAGGGTGTAGCCCGCCATGCCGGTGATTTCGCACAGCAGGTGCTCCATGTCATACATGACCTCCAGCGCACCCTGAGTGAAGTGGCCTGCGCCCTTGAGCTGCGCCGTGAGCGGATGCAGTCGGGTGAACCCGGGCAGGGCGGCCACGACCTCGGTGAACTTGGGGTTGTACTTCATGGTGCAGGAGCCCAGCGGATAGAAATTGCCGTCCACACCGAAGTTGCGGCGCGAAAGGCGTGTGAAGTGGCGCACCACGTCCAGCTCGCCCAGTTCGGGCAGGCGCACGCGGGCCGAGCGCAGCAACCCCCTGGGCAGGAAGTCCGCAGCTTTGGAAGTGGTCAGATTCTGGCAGACACCCTGGCGGCAGGGTGTGGATTTTTCGAACATGGTTTTCATTTGAGCAGACCTCCCAGCATCTCGGCCATGATGCCGATGTCTTCGCGAGTGTGCTTTTCGGTGCAGGCCACCAGCAGGCAGTTTTCCAGTCCTTCGTAGTAGCGGCCCAGGGGGAAACCGGGCACGTAGCCGCGCTCGGTGAGCGCGTCCACCACCTCGTAGGCCGAGACCGGAAGCTTGAGCGCGAATTCGTTGCAGAATGGGCCGTCGGTGAGCAGCTCCACGCCGGGGATGTCCGTCAGACGCTTAGCCGCGTAGTGGGCCAGCTCCATGCAGCGGGTAGCGGTCTGTTCCAGGCCGCCGGGTCCGAGCAGGCTCATGTGGATCAGGGTGCGCAGGGCGCACAGGGCCTGGTTGGAGCAGATGTTGGAGGTGGCCTTCTGGCGACGGATATGCTGCTCGCGGGCCTGCAAGGTCAGCACATAACCGGTGCGGTCCTGACCGTCCACGGTGCGGCCCACGATGCGGCCTGGCAACTGACGCACCATTTGCTTGGTGCAGGCCATGATCCCCAGGTACGGCCCGCCGAAGGACAGGGGTTGCCCCAGGCTCTGGGCGTCGGCCACGGCCACGTCGGCCCCCATCTCGCCGGGGGTCTTCAGAACCGACTGCATCAGCGGGTAGACGCTGATCACGCTGGTGGCTTTGACTGCGCGGGCGTGCTGGCACAGCTCGCTGAAGTCGTTGACCTGACCGAAGAAGTTGGGGTTCTGGACCACCACGGCGGCGGTGTCGGTGTCCACGGCGTCCATCAGGGCCCGGATGTCGGTTTGGCCTTGCTTGTGCGGCACGGTCACCAGTTCCAGGTTCAGGTTGAACGTGTAGGAACTGAGCATGATGCGGTAGATGGGCGACAGGGCTTCGCTGATGACCAGCTTGTTGCGTTTCTTGGAGGCGCGCACACCCATCATCATGGCCTCGAAGATGGCCGAGCCGCCGTCGTAGACGCTGGCGTTGGTGCAATCCATGTCCATCAGGCGGCAGATGGCCGTCTGGAACTCGAAGATGGCCTGCAGCGTCCCCTGGGAAGCCTCGGGCTGATAGGGTGTGTAGGCGGTGTAGAATTCCCCGCGACTGACCAGGGCGTCAACGGCGGCAGGGATGTGGTGGTCGTAGAAACCCGCGCCCAGAAAGCTGACGAGGTCGACCTTGTTCCTGGCGGCCAGGCGCTCCATGCGCGCCATGACCTCCATCTCGGACAGGCCGTGGGGGATATCGAAGCTTTTGGGGCGGAGATGGCGGGGAATATCGGCAAACAGCTCTTCCATGGACGTCACGCCCACGGTCTCAAGCATCTGTCTGGTCTCTTCCTCGGTATGGGGAACATACGGCATGGCAACCGGCTCCTTTTCAGATTGTGAAAAATGACCGTCTGCGGCGTTGCATCGGACAATTCAGATTTTCGCGTATGTCGGAATACAGCTCAATCCTGAATTATCCTTGCGCTTGGCATCCAATCCTTTTTGACAATCTGGTTTGCGCTTCTGAAAATCGACCGTCTGCGGCGTTGCATTCGATCATTTTCAATGAAACTGATCGTTGATTGTCGTTATTGGCATCCGGCCCTTTTTGACAATCGACTGGTTGGTTTCAGCAAAGCGGTCCTTCGCTTAACTGTAATTAATCGTAGCTCATGTCGACGGGCTCTTTGCCTCTTGATGAGAAACTCAACAAAGGGCAAAGGGGGAAGCCCGGTCTAGTGGGCCTCGGCGGCGACGATCTTTTCGTAGGCGGCGGCGTCGAGCAGGTCGTCCGCGCCACCGCTGAGCTTGAACTTGACTAGCCAGCCTTGGCCATAGGGGTCCTGATTGACGGTCTCGGGAGCGTCTTCCAGGGCCTCGTTCACGGCGATGACCTCACCGGACACGGGGGCGTAAATCTCGCTGGCGGCCTTGACGGACTCCACGGAGCCCATTTCCTCGCCAGCCTCGAAGGTATCGCCCACATCCGGCAGTTCGATGTAGGTCATGTCTCCCAGTTGCTCCTGGGCGAAATGGGAGATGCCGACGGTGGCGGTGTCGCCTTCGATCTTGGCCCACTCGTGGGTCTTGGCGTATTTCAGTTCTGCGGGAATCACGATGGTCCTCCTTGGGTGTGGAACGCACCGCGTGCGGTGGCTCCTCGATCGCTGCGGAAGGGTTCCGCGGGTGGGAAATCTGTCCGTAACCATTGTAAAAAGCCGGAAGTATACCTTTCCGGCTTTGGGGGCAAGGGCAAGCGGATCGCCAGGGACGGCGAGGGGTTGGTCTGCGTTTGCAAAGGCCGGTGGGCTGGGGCGGATGCCGGACCCGCCTTAGGCCGGACTCTTCTCCTCCAGGGGCAACCCCAGGTTCCTGATCTCGTTCAGCAGTGTTTTTTTGCGGATGGGTTTGACCAGGTACGATGTGGCCTCGCCGAGGAAGAACGCATCGTGCAGTTCCTTGGTGTCGTCCAGGGCCGAGATCATCACGGCCTTGACGCGTTTGTCCGAGGGGGTGTCCTGCTCGTTCTCGATCTCGCGAATCTCGCGCAGGGCCTGCTGACCGTCCATGTTGGGCATGATGATGTCCAAGCATATCAGGTCATAGGGTTCTCTGTTTTTAAGTGAGCTCCGAAACGCCTCCACAGCTTCTTCTCCATCCACGGCCACATCGCAGTAGCCGTAATTGTACAAGATTTTCTGCATCAGGCGGCGGCTGTCGAAGTCGTCGTCAACGATCAGGAATCGCATGGTAGAGAACCCCCGGTAATGACAAAGGTTGCTTTGGACTGCATAAATAAAATAGGCAGGTTTGGCAATCACGGCAGTTGAGGATGACGGGTGAAACGGTTACCGTGCTCTGCCGTGTCCGGGGATTGCCGTGCCGTGCCGTCAATTATTTAAGGAGTACAATGTGTTCAGTCTGATTTCAGTGGCAGTTCAGGCCCAGGGTGTCGCCCAGCGCAGTGGCTGGGAAGGTTGGCCTTTTAGCGGCGTCGGCAGCCCGTGGGTGGCCGGAGCGGCCCGATTGCTGTTTGTACTCCTGGTCTTCGTGGGGATCGCCTGGGTGTTGAGGCTGCTTTTTGGCCCGGGCGGCAGGCTGCGACCCGATGAGTTTGGCACCGGCCATATCGATGAGCGCAAACTCAAGAAAACCGAGGCCAAGGTGCTGCGGCAGCGTTGGAAGGATGGGGAGTTGTCCGACGATGACTACGATGCCGCCCTGAAAGCCCTCTGGAAAGACGATGTCTGAGCTTGTGGAACGGCATCGCCGTCGTTTTTTGGATTATGTGGCCGAGCAACGTTCCAGGGCCACCAGTCAGCTGGCAAATTTCGACCTCAAGCGGGACCATTCGCTACGGGTTCTGGACAACGCCCGGCTGATTATCTCGCAGGCCGGGCTGGACGAGATAATAGCTGAAACCGTGCTCCTGGGGGCCTTGTACCACGACACCGGGCGCTTTCCGCAGCTCTTGCGTTACGGGACCTTCAAGGACAGCAAGTCGGACAATCACGGGCGCATGGGTGTGCGCTCCTTGCGCGAGGAAGGATTGCTGGACGATCTGGCCTTGGCCCGGCGCAAGGTGGTGCTTTCAACGGTGATCTTGCATAACCGCCGTGATCTGCCCAGGGAGTTGCCCTACGAGGTTGACCTGGGCGCTCGCGTGGTGCGAGATGCCGACAAGCTGGATATCCTGCGGGTGATGCTGGATCACGTCTGCCCCGGGGCCACGCGGGACAGGACCGTGATGCTGGAGCTGGAGGAAGACGCCGAGGCCTATACCCCCGTAGTGCTGGAACAGGTCCGGGGACGTCGCCAGGCAAATTACATGGACATGCGCTTTGTCAACGACTTCAAGCTGCTTCTGGCGTCATGGGTTTATGATCTGAATTGTGCTTCCAGCCGTGCGCTGCTGCGCGACAGGGGGCTGCTGGATGAGCTGCTAGAGTTGCTGCCCGACCGGCCGGAGTTCAGGGCCCTGGCCGCTCAGCTGCAGGGTGATCTGCATCGCGATCAGGACGAGAACAGCCCGATGACCTGGGCCAGGTAGTTCTTGATCCACTGGTCGACCTTGGGGTCGAGTTGGTTGAAGGTCAGGCCCAGGTTGATGATGCTTTTGGATTCGCAGGCCGCCCGGCGCACCACGCCGCTGATGCGTCTTTCTCCCACGGCACCGAACAAGGGACTTTCGATGATGACCGTGTCGCCCAGGGCCGGGGTCTGGCCCGCATCGTTGACCGGGTAGGACAGGCCGCAGCCGTTGCGGCTCAGGTCCTGGATCATGGCTTGATACTCGGTGTCGCCACAGAAGACCTGCACCGGAAAATAGCATTCGATGCGGTGTTCCTTGCGTAGGTTGTGGGATTCGATGGCGCTTGGGAAATCCACGAAAACCAGCGGGTAAGGGGTGGCGATGTAGCTCTGGATGCGTGAGACGAAGCTCCAGATATTCCCTTCGTATAGAAAGCTGATCGTGGCCTCGTTGCCGGAGTAGAGGTAGTCGTAGATGCCGTTGTGTATCTGGCGTTGGGGTGTCTTGAACAGGAAATAGCGCCCGCGTTCCAGACCGATGAACGACGTTTTTAGTCGTTCGCCGAGTCCGGCCAAGGTGACCAGTAATTGCGTCCCTGGCGTGATGTTGTAAATGCTGCTGGGCAGCAATTGATTGCCTTCCGGGGCCATGGTCCCCATTCCTCCCTGTTTTATAAGCAGTCCTCCTATCATCTTTTCCGTTCATTGTTTGTTTGATCAATTGCCCCAGACAAATATAAGGGAAACCCCCATGTGGTTGGGGCTGCGGGGTGTTTCCCGTGCGCCCTTGATTCCATTACGATTTCAATGGATAATGCGTAGTCGTGCCAAACCTTCGGCGGGGGATGAATCGTGAGTGAAGAGAGCGTTAAGGATATCAATTTGTTGGAAATGCCCATGGAGGGCATCGCCGCCTATTGGTTGTCCCTAAAGAAGATCATGGGCACCAAGGTGGTGCCCAAGGTCCTTCAGGACGAGGCGGAGAAGACCGAGGAACCCTACATCAGGTATCTGCTCGATACGTGCTTCACCTCCATCCCCGAGTCCGAGGTGCGCCGTTTGGGGTGGATCCGCCGCGAGAGCACTCTGAATGACCTGCGTCTCAAGATGGCGCTGATGCGCGAAGCCCTGTTGTCCATCGCTGCCGCGGGCAACCCCCGCAAGGCGTTGCTGCGTATGGGGGCCTATCTGCCGGAGCCGTCGCTGAGCGAGGAACAGATCACCAAGATGGCCCTGGACATGGTGCGTCTGGCCGAAAAGAGTAAGGACAACTACGTGGTCACCGTGGACGCCTCTCTGCCCGCCGAGCAGTTGGTTCTGAAGTTGATGTTCTATGTGCTCTGGGCTCGGCGCGAGGGCAAGGCGGGGCTGGAACCCATGGCTGAAAACGGCCGTTGCCGGTTCTTCAACCAGGGGTTGGGCATGGTCATGGACGGGTTCGAGCGTAGCGTTATCCTGAGTTGTCTCGAAATTGCCGAAGCCGAGCGATTGGGCGCCGCGACGTTGAAGATGAATCTGGCTCTGGACATGGCCTTGGCTCTGCGCGCCAAGATGAGTTACGATGACATGTTCAAGGTCGCCCGGGCCTACATGCTTTGAGCCTCAGGCTCCTTGCCGGGGACGCGCCGGAATCCGGGCGTTTGTCCGGCCTTGCCGGGGGCATCGCTTGCGCGTAGAAGTGCCTGCTTCGTTTGTCGTGCCCTGAGGACCTCCCGGTTGTTGCCGCCGAGGCCTCTGGGCAGAACTGTAAAGCCAACAAAAGGCCTATCTCCCATGAATTCTTCCAACGAATCCTCTGCTGCCGGGATCATGCGGCGTTTTGAAGTCCCCTCTGCCTCGGCGGGTGAGCGCCTGGACGCGTTCATGGCCGGGTTGCTGGCCGATGAGGGCGTGTCGCGTGGTAAGATCCAGGATCTGATCAAGGCGGGCAAGACTTTGGTGGACGGTAAGCCGCGCACCAAGCCCAATTTTAGGCTCATGCCCGGCGAGGTCGTTGAGGTGACTCTGGATATGCCCAGCTCGGGCATTGTTCCCGAGGACCTGGAACTGGACGTGCTGTTTGAGGACGGGCGACTGGCTGTTCTCAATAAACCCGCCGGGTTGACCGTCCATCCCGCCCCCGGACGGCCCCACGGCACCCTGGTGCATCGGCTGGCCCATCGGTTCCCCCAGGTCTTGGACATGGAGGGTGAGCGCCCGGGTATCGTGCATCGCATCGACAAGGACACCTCGGGCCTGCTGCTGGTTGCCCTGGACGAACCCACGCGCTTGATCCTGTCGGCTGATTTTGCCGAGCGCAGTGTGGACAAGCGTTACCTGGCCCTGGTGCATGGCGTTCCCCAAGGCACGGTCAAGAAGCGGGGCACCATCGAGGCGCCCATTGGCCGTCATCCGCGCAGCAAGACCAAGATGGCCGTCGTGGAGAAGGGTGGGCTTGAAGCCCTGACCGACTGGGAGATCCTGTGGGTTTCCCCGGACGCCTCGGTCAGCCTGGTGGCGGTGACCATTCACACCGGCCGGACCCATCAGATTCGCGTGCACATGGAGCATATCGGTCATCCCCTGGTGGGGGATCTGGTCTACGGATCGCGCCAGCATGCGGAGTGGAGCCGGGAATCCGGGTTGGACCCGGCCCTGGCCTCGCGCCAGATGCTGCATGCCTGGCAACTGGGCTTCACCCATCCCCACTCCGGGGAACGGTTGGATTTTATTTCGCCCCCGCTTGCCGACTTCCAGCGTCTGGCCCAGGCCTTGGGCCACACCGTGCAGCGCGTGGGCGTGGTGGGCATGCCCGGATGCGGCAAGTCCGCGTTGACGGGCCTGTTGGCCGAGGCCGGTGTGTCTGTGTTTTCGGCGGACGCCTGCGTGGCCGAGCTGTATGAGGAAGGCGCGGACGGTTGGACCATGCTGCGCAGACGCTTCGGGGAGGAGTTCGCCCCCACCGGCTCCGGGGTGGACAAGGCCCGGCTGTTTGAGGTCATGCGCAGCTCTGCCGCCAAGCGCCGCGAGGCCCTGGATGTGGTGCATCCGTTGGTGCAGCATCGCATGCTCGAGTTCTGGCGGACCCATTGCCAGGCGGACTTGGCCGTGGCCGAGGTGCCGCTCCTGCAAGAGGGCGGCTGGGTCGAGCAGGGCTTGGTGGATGTCGTCGTGGGTGTTTCCTGCCCCGAGGAGATACGCCGCGCCCGTCTGTCGGCGCGGGACTGGGACCCGGAGACCGTGGCGATCCTTGAGTCCTGGCAATGGCCCGAGGCGGACAAGCTGGCCGGCTGCAACTTCGTGGTGGACAACGCGGGGACCCTGGAGGAGTTGAAGCAGGGCGCTGCCGGGCTGCTGGACAAGCTCGCCGCCATGCGACAGGTCGCCCGCGACGAACTGCATCGCCATTTGAACGAGTTGTGGGCCGGAGATCGCTGAGTGTTCCCGCTGCGGGATTCCATCCCCCGTGTGCATGTGCCCTACGCGGTGTATGCCCTCATCGCGCTTAACGCCTTGGCTTTTGCCTATACCCTGACCCTGACCCGGCCCGAGGTGGCCCAGCTGTTCCATCTCTACGGAGTGGTTCCGGCGCGGTTCAGCCACCCCTTGGCGGCTCAGGCGGTGGGCTACCCGGCCTTCGGGTTGCAGACCTTCGTGACCTACATGTTCCTGCATGGCGGCTGGCTGCATGTCATCGTCAATATGTGGACCCTGTGGATCTTCGCGGACAACATCGAGGACGTCATGGGGCCGCTGAGGTTTGTGGGCTTCTACCTCAGCTGTGGTCTGGCGGCCCTGGGTGTGCATTACCTCTTTAATCCCGAGTCCATTGCGCCGGTGGTGGGAGCCAGCGGAGCCATCGCCGGGGTCATGGGGGCCTATTTCCTGCTCTATCCCCACGCCAAGGTGGTCACGCTGATCCCGATCTTCATCTTTCCGCTGATCCTGAACATCCCGGCTGTGCTGTATCTGGGCATCTGGTTCGCGGCGCAGTTCTTCTCGGGCGTCTCGGACCTCGCGTCTTCGGGCTCTGGCGCGGGCATCGCCTGGTGGGCCCATGCGGGCGGGTTCGTGGCCGGGATGCTGCTCTTGCCCCTGTTCCGCAAGAAGGGGCGCTGCTATTTCTGCGCCAAGCCCGACGGACAGGATTTTCTCCGTCGACGCAGGGACGGGGGCGGGGGCTGGCCGCCGGGAAGGGATTTCTAGAACGGTTCATTCTGGGGGGAAACCATGGTCTGGGACGATCGCTCGAACATCTATTTCGTGCCGTTTGCCACGATTGGTCTGATCGCGCTCAACGGGTTGATCGGGCTCGGCCCGATCCTGTTTCTGCGCGACCAGCAACTGGCCCATTTCTTCATGCGTTTCGGAGTTTCTCCGGCCAGTTTCATCGATCCGGCGCTGATGGCTTCCCAGGGGCTCCAGACCTCCAGCGTGTTCTCAGTGCTGACACATATGTTTCTGCATGCGAACGAGGGCCATCTGATCGGCAATATGTGGATGCTCTGGGTCTTTGCCGACAATGTCGAGGAGGCCCTGGACACCCCCCTGTTCCTGGCGGTGTATTTGATATCGGGGCTGGCGGCTTTGGCTGCGCATGTCTTGGCAAATTTGCACTCTCCGGTGCCGGTCATCGGCGCCAGCGGGGCCATCGCTGGAATGATGGGCGCCTATCTGTATATGTTCCCGAACAACAGAATGTCGATAGTGTTCGTCTATCAGATCATTCGTTTTCCGGCTTGGGTCTTTGTGGGTTTGTGGTTCATCGAGCAGGTCGTGAGCGGTCTGCTCTCCGACGAAACCGACGGTGTGGCCTGGTGGGCCCATGTCGGCGGCTTTGCGGCGGGTATGCTGATGGCTAGGATCTGCTGCTACAGTGATCGTTTTGCCTGCGAGAAGACGCCCCCAGGGGTGCTGGTCGAGCATCAGAGCGGACTCGCCATCCTGCTAAGGCGAGAAGCCGGAGATATTCCCATGCGCGCGCGTGACGGCATGGTCCGCCATGAGGATGGACTGGGAGTCTCAGCGGTGAGCGAGCCGCAACGGACGGACGCGTCACTCAGGTCCCGCCTGGGGTTGGTGCACCACGACCGCGGCATCCGCATTCTGGGCCGCGGCAAGAAGCCCCCGCGTTCCTGAGCCCCGATCCAGGGCTTTGCGAATCCCGATCAATCTGGTAGGAGACTTATCCGCGGCGCTGGCTGGACATTTTCGCTGAGAAGATTATGTGTGTTGGCACGCGGGCGCGAGGTGGCATCCGCCCAGACCAAGTAAGGAAGAATACATGCTGAAAATAGAGAATCTGCACGTCAACATAGGCGACAAGGAAGTCCTGCGCGGCATCGATCTGACCATCGAGGAAGGCGAGACTTTCATCCTCTTCGGACCCAACGGTTCGGGCAAGACAACCCTGCTGATGAGCCTGATGGGTTTCGGCAACTACACCGTGACCGGCGGCGCCATCACCTTCAAGGGCGTGGACATCACCCATGCGCCCATCCACGAGCGCGCCCGCCTGGGCATCGGCATGAGCTTTCAGCGCCCCCCGACCATCCACGGCCTGAAGACCCGCCATCTGGTGGAGATGTGCGGCAAGTACAGCCGCAATGGTCAGCCCAACGTGGACCGGCTCTCGGGCATGGTCAATTTCACCGATTTTCTGGAGCGCGACATCAATGCCGGATTCTCCGGCGGCGAGATCAAGCGTTCCGAGCTGTTGCAGCTCATGGCCCAGTGCCCGGACCTGGTGCTCTTCGACGAGCCCGAATCCGGCGTGGACCTGGAGAATATGCAGCTCATTGGCAAGACCGCCCGCCAACTGCTGGACGGTTTCGTGGTCCCTGACCCCTTGCGGACCATGAAAGAGATCCGCTCCAGCCATAAGACCTCGGGGCTGATCATTACCCATACCGGATACATCCTGGACTACATCAACGCCGACCGCGGCCAGGTGATGTACAACGGCCACCTGTGCTGTGAGGCCCGGCCCCGGGATATCCTGGAGCACGTGGGCAAGTACGGCTATCAGGAATGCGTCCGCTGCCTGACCAAGTAACGACAATCGATTTTCGGAGACGGATATGAACGTGAACGACGTCAAGCTGTCGGATTTTACCTTTTCAGGCGTCGAGGATGGCGCCATCGAGGACCTGCGTAATCTGTCCGCCGACGACAAGCATCAGCTGCTCATGGCAGGTGTGGACGTGGAGCAGGACAAGCGCGCCGGTTCCTTCCTGCACCTGAATCACTCCGGGGTGCACTGCAAGTCCCATCACAAGGGCGTGGAGATCCTGGACATCAAGAAGGCCTTGGCCAAGTACGACGGCCTGCCCGATTATTTCTGGAAGCTCATTGAGCCCGACAAGGACGAGTTCACCCGCCAGGCCTTCGACAATCTGCACGGCGGCTATTTCGTGCGCACCGAGAAGGGCGCAAAGATCGAGGAGCCCGTGCAGTCCTGTCTGTTCCTGAAGGGGCAGAATGTGGGCCAGAACGTGCATAACATCGTCATTGTCGAAGAGGACAGCGAGCTGCACATCATCACCGGTTGCGCCGTGTCCGGCGAGACCGAGTCCGCTGCGCATCTGGGTATCTCCGAGTTTTTCGTGAAGAAGGGCGGCAAGCTGACCTTCACCATGATCCACAACTGGGGCAAGAACGTGGTCGTCCGTCCGCGCACCCGGGGCATTGTGGAGGCTGGCGGCGTGTTTCAGAGCAACTACGTGCTGATGAAGGCCGTGGGCACTTTGCAGTCCTATCCCACCATCGATCTGGTGGGCGAGGGCGCTCGCGCCCGCTTCAACTCCGTGATCGTGGCCCCCGAGGGCAGTCACGTGAACTCCGGCTCGGCCATCAATCTGATGGCCCCCAATACGCGCGGCGAGATCATTTCGCGCACCCTGACCACGGGCGGGACCATCATCGCCCCCGGGCGCATCACGGCCTCTGCGGCGCCTGCGCGCGGCCATCTGGAGTGCAAGGGCTTGATCCTGGGCAGTGGGCGCATCCATGCCATTCCGGAGCTGGACGCCTCACGCGAGGGCGTGGAGCTGTCCCACGAGGCTGCAGTGGGCAAGATCGCCCAGGAGGAAATCGAGTATCTCCAGGCCCGTGGCCTGGACGAGGACGAGGCCACCTCCACCATTGTGCGTGGCTTTTTGAACGTGGAGATGGAAGGCCTGCCCGAGGCCCTCAAGAAGGCCATCGACGAGCAGATCAATCATCTGGATTCCAGCGACGCGATGTAGCCCCCTTTGGGCGTGAACACAGGGTAACCATGGTTATTTCCTTTGTCGGGAAGAGCCGCGTTCCCATGACTTTCCCCTTGACGGGGCGTTTGGGTTCCAAAAATGTTCAAGGCCTGGTCGGAAACGACCGGGCCTTTTTTATTTGCTGGTGTTCATTGTTAGGCATGAAAATGAAGCGTTTGGCACAGCCCCCATTGTTCCTTGCGTGATCGTGCCCTGCTGTTGCGCGATTCTCTTTATCTTGGGAAGCTTGTCAGCCCTGGAGCATGGGTTAAATCCCCATTTTTTTGGTAGGAGCACTTAACCGGTTGTCAATGTTTGCATTTGTGGTCTATAGGGGGAGAATCAACTCGCCGGGGCAGGTCCTCTCCCCGGTTTAACCGCACCAGGGCGGGGGATATTCATGGCCGGAAAAGAAAAAGACAACGCTGAAGTCAAGTCCGACCACCGCAGAAACAAGGCTCCCTGGTGGCGAACCCTCGTGCATCGCTTCGACCCCAACCGCTGGAGCATCAAGGGGCGCTTCCTGTATCTGACCGGGGCCTTGCTCATCATGGGCAACCTCTTTCTGATCGGCTATTTGTATTTGATTTTCGGTGACGTGCTCGAGCGCTCGGCCCAGGCCCAATTGAATCTGGTGCGGACCACGGTGAGCAGTCAGGTCCAGTCCCTGGAGGGGACGGTCCGTTCCCAGGCCGCTGCCCTGGCAGAGGTCCCCGGGGTCAAGGCGTCCCTGGCTGCGGGCGCGTCCGAGGGTATGTCCGATTTTCTGATGGCCTATGGCAACAACGTGCGCAAGGCCCTGGGCCTGATGACCCTGGATTTTGAGCTGTGCGGAAGCGAGGCCCAGGAGACCGAGGCCGCGACCTGGATGAGGAACGTGGGGGGAGAGACCGTACTCTTTGCACGTTGGCCGGTTCAGCGGGGCGATACCCGGGTGGGCTGCGTGATCACCCGCTGCAATGTCTGGGAAGGCCTCTCCAAGATCGATTTACCCCAGGGCCTGGGACTGGCTTTGGCTTCGGGGCAGGCCGAGAGTGCGTTGCAGATCCTGGATCAGCGCGGAATCCTGTCTCAGGGTCTGGACTACAAGGAGGCCTCCACGGGCCTGGCGGAAGGCGAGGGGCACGGATTCGGGCTTGTGATGCCTCTGGGCTCGGGGCTGTGGACGGTACTCTCCTTTGATGCTTCGGGCTTGAACGAGTCGCGCTGGAACAAGATCAACATCTTCATCTGGTTCTTCTTGGGCGGTGCGCTGTTCATGATGACGGTGCTCTACCTGAACGTCATCCGCATCGAGCGCTTCTTCTCCAGGATGAAGAAGATCATCATCTCCTCGCACTCCAACTATTTCGCCGAGCGTTTCGAAAGCGACAACGTGCACTGCCTGGATGTGCTGCATTGTCACAACGAGGAATGCCCGGTGTACCAGAACCCGTCCCTGACCTGTTATCTGGAGACCGGGTCCGAGGCCATTTCGCCCAAATGGCGGGATACCTGCATCTTCCTGAACAAATATGACTCCTGCCATAAATGCCCCGTGTACACCCTGCGCAAGGGCGATGAACTGACCGAGATGCGCAACGTGATGAACACCATGATGCGTCTGTGGAGCGAGTTCCTGGAACGGGTGGGACATTTGCTGGTCTATGTGCTGCGCAGCCAGGGGGGCTCGGGAGCCATGCCCTCGCTGGATGAGATTTCCGAACGCCTGGAGCAGATGGCCAAGTTGACGTTCTTCGGCCGTGACGTGCAGGGGGCCTGGGACAAAGGCGAGGTCTACGACCAGTTGGGGCATGTGTTCACGTCGGCCTTCGGGTTGCCCAGGCATGTGCTGTTCGAGGTGGACCCCGAGACGAACCGTTTGGCGGTTGCGTTGGACGGTATGCCCGACGACATGCTGTGCAAGCATGAGGTCCTGCTTTCCTGCGAGGTCTGCCGGGCCAGCCGTGTGGCCGAGGACGTGGTCTCGTTCTACAATCCCAAACTGTGCCCGCATTTCAACTGCGACCTGAAAGAGGACGTGCGCGTCTGCATGCCGGTGGTCATGAGCGGTAAGGTGGGGGCCGTGGTCTCGTTCATGTCCGCTCGGCGCGACTGGGAATCCCTGCGCGCCCAAATCCCCATCCTGCGCAAGTACCTGGATGAGGCGGGCCCGGTCTTGAGTTCCCTGAAGCTGTTGAAGCTCTCCAAGGAGCAGGCCCTGCGCGACCCGTTGACCCATTGCCACAACAGGCGCTTCCTGGACGAGTTCATCACCAAGTACGAGCCACTCATCGACCGCGAGGAGCGGGCCATGGGGCTGCTGATGTGCGATATGGACTATTTCAAGCAGGTCAACGACGAGCACGGCCACGAGGCCGGAGACGCGGTGCTGCAACAGGTGGTGGGCATCATCGAGGCCAATATCCGGCGCAGCGACGTGTTGATCCGCTACGGAGGCGAGGAGTTTCTTGCGCTGTTGCAGAATGTGGAGAAGGGTTCCTCCGAGGCGGTGGCCGAGAAGATCCGCAACGCGGTGGAGAGCACAAGCTTTGAGCTGCCTTCAGGGACGCGGTTACACAAGACCATCAGCGTCGGCGTAGCCGAGTTCCCCAACGATGCCGACGGCATGTACAAGGCCATCAAGTTTGCGGACGTTGCCCTGTACAGCGCCAAGGACGGCGGCCGCAACAAGGTCGTGCGTTTCGAACCCGGCATGTGGACGGAAGAGTCCTATTAACTGATTGTGGTCGGCCCACTGTGTGGCGCTGGCAAGAGATGATCCTGAGCTCCCGACATGGCGATCACCATGTCGGGAGCTTTTTCATTGCCGAGGGCTTTTCATTCGCTGGGGAGAGGGGCAGGGCGCGCAGCCTTGGCGCGCAGCGCACCTGGAATCCCGCGCAAGGTGATGGCCAGGATGACCACCGTGCCGCCCACCATGGCCCAGGGGCCGGGCAGTTCGCCGTAACCCAGGGCCACCAGGACGGGGTTGAAGATCGGTTCCAGGGTCAGGATCAGGATGGCCGGGAGCGCTCCCAGGCGTTTGATGCACCACACATAGAGCAGCAGGGACATCCCCTGCTGGAAGATCCCCAGATAGAGTAGCCCGAACCAACCCTCGGCACTGGGCAGCCCCTGGAGCAGAAACGGCAGGCCCAGGACGGCCGTGAGGGCGTGGCCGAGCACCACGGATTCCACGGGCGAGGCCGATTTCTGGGCGCGCATACATAGGGTGAAGGCGGCATACGACATGCCGGTGCCGATGGCGATGATGTTGCCCCACAGGCCCGCTGTTGACAGCTTGTCCATGAAAAACAGGATCATGCCGCCCATGGTCAGCGCGATGAACAGCCAGTCGGAGCGCCGCGTCCGTTCCCCCAGGAACAGGGGGGCGAGCAGGGCCACATAGATCGGGGCCGTGTAGGCCAGGAGGATGGCGTTGGCCGAGGTGGTCAACTTTGTGGCCGCCACGTTGGAGATCAAGAGGCCCGCATAGCCCAGGGCCGCGCCCAGTTGCGCGCGCGACAGGCTGAAGCTCAGACGATCGCGCAGCAGTGCGGCCAGCGTCGCTGCGGCAAGGGCGCTGCGCAGCCCGGTGATGGCCATGGGGTGCAGCTCGATGAGTTTGATGGCCAGGCCGCCCGAACTCCAGATGAGCGCTGTGGCGGCCAGCAGAAGTGCGGCCTTGGTGGTGTCCTGCAACAGTGGCTCCGGTGTCCGTTGGGGTTGAGCTTCGCGTCCGAGGGCTTCATGGGCGGGGCATCGCTGTGTATCACAGGCCGGTGCCGGACCCAAGGGGAATCGCACAGGGGCACTTGTACAGTGACATTGCGCTCGACTCCGGTCGCTGGTAGGACCCCTTCATTCGGCCAGGGAACAAGCTGCTGCCGGCAGCCGCAAGACGTGTGGTGCAAGGTTTTTCAATTGGGTCCCGTTGGCGGGAGAAGGAGTGGGACGTGCCCGGATACAGGGGGCATCTGATGGGCGGCGGGCTGTTCGCCGGGGTGGCCTGGGCCGCCGTGGCCCTCTGGCTGCCCGAGCAGGAGCCGGGGCCCCTCCTGGGGATCGTGCTCACGGCCATTACCGTGTTGGCGGCCTTGTTTCCAGACGTGGATACGGACTCCAAGGGCCAGAGCCTGTTCTACGCCATCCTGGCGGCGGTGGACCTGGGGCTGCTCATCCGCGGGCAGTTCAAGTGGGCGGCGGTCATCGGTTTCGCAGCCATGCTGCCCGCCCTGGGGCATCATCGGGGCTGGACGCATTCCTGGTGGGCCATGTTCGTGATGCCCCTGCCCATTCTGGTTTTGCCGGTCATTTTCTGGGGGGTGCACCCCCTGGCCCTGGCCCTGTTCTATGGGGCGGCGGTGCTAGGGTACCTGTCGCACCTGGTGCTGGATGCCTTGCTTTGATCCTGCGACGGGCCTTGCGGCTCGGAATGACACGGGAAAAAAAGAACGAGGAGGGTGGGGCCTTGACGCCCGTTCGGGTGGCAGATAGAGGGGGCAGATGCGAAAGTTGTGCGCCCGCTGCAAATACTGGTGCCCGCCCGAGGGCAAGGTCATCCTCTGTGAGGTGGAAGGCCTGTGTCTGTATCGCCCCCCCGGGGACGACGGGGAGCACAAGGTTCAGTGCCTGACCGAGGCCTGCGGGTGCTGCGAGTTCTATGAACCGCATCCCGATCCTGTCACACCCCCTGAAGACTACTGACAAGACAGTGCTTGGCGTCCTGCCGGGCACGGAATCAGCCAGACATTTGACCGGGCCTTTCGGCCGGCCGCCCAACCACAGATGGCGAGGCGGCCCGGCGAAAAGGGCTT
This sequence comes from Pseudomonadota bacterium, assembly GCA_018816865.1. Classification (GTDB taxonomy): domain Bacteria; phylum Desulfobacterota; class Desulfovibrionia; order Desulfovibrionales; family Desulfovibrionaceae; genus Desulfovibrio_Q. The sequence continues at coordinate 41,927 of JAHIUW010000006.1, read as the reverse complement.
GGCAGCTTGCGAGTTAGACCTGATCCATGTCCGGCAGCCAGACTTCGAGCACGTCCACCAGCTGCTTGGCCTGCTTGGCCGAGGAGATATTGAACTTGGATTGCAGGGAGTAGCGTCCACCACGTTTCTGGTAGCGGCCCACTCGAATCTTGGGGGGCTTGTACTCATTGGTCCGCTTGTCCATCTCCTGATACAGGAAGATGATGGTCGACCAGGATCCCTTGGTCAGCACTTCCTTCTTGAGTTCCTTCACCAGGAGACGGCCTTCCTCGTCTTCCCAATTGATCGTGATGTCGTCGATGGTCTCGGCCATGCGGTTGTGCTCCTTTTCGTCGTATTCGTGGATGGTGCGCGACAGGGTTGAGACGCCCGCGCGCACGCTTCCCTCGCATGGATGCGCGAGGATTGCAAGCCGGGAGGTGGCGTCCTGCAGCGGTTCAGGGATTGTCGCCTGGGAAAAATTTGGTTTCAGGTATCGAACATCCTGCTATCTTGGCTATTTTGCCATTAGCCGCAGATACAGGTCGCCCGTCAGCGGCCCCAGCTTACGGCCCAGGCCCCGGAGCCTGAGCGGCCGCCCGATTACGTAGTCCGTGGGGATGGGGACCTCCACGGTCACCGGGTTGCCGGACCAGGCCCTACGGATGGTCAGGCGGATGATGTTGCCGGGCATCAGCTGTCCGGCCTGCAACGTCACTGTCTGCTCATCGTCCATCTGCCTGGAGAGCCAGTGCTTGATGCCGCCGAGAACCCCCCTGGACAGGTCCAGCTTCAGTTCCTTGCTGCCCCAGTGCATGGACAGGCTGCGGCGTTTGACCACCTGCGGGGCGTTTCTGGCCGCGGCACCGCCTTTACGGATCTGGCTGTAGATGTCTTCGAAGACCTTGCGGGCGAAGGGGTCGTTCAGGATGTTCTTGAGAACGTCTTCCTTCTTGTAGGTGAAGCGTGCTCCGGGGGTCGCTTCGCGTTTGGGTCCCGGTCTCGGGCTTGCAGCCCCCGGGCGTCCGGGAGCCTCGGTCTTGGCTTGCTGGTCGTAGCGGCGGGCACCTTCGGTCTTGTCGGCTGTGGGCGGGCCAGGCTTGGGTGCGGGGCGTTGCTTTGCCCGGCGGGGGGCGGGCTCGTTGACCAGGGCCTCCTTGAGCAGGACGTAGGCCTCGTTGACTTCCTGAAATTTGGCGTGGGCATCGGGGTTATTGGGGTTCAGGTCGGGGTGCAGTTCAAAGGCACGGGCCCGGAAGGCGGATTTGACCTCCTCCATGCCCGCTCCGGAACGAACTCCGAGCACCTTGTAGCATTGTTTGATATCCATTGCCCCCCCCAGAAAAAACGTTGAAACCTGTCCCTCGTTGCCTACCCTGACAAATCCGCCACGCGCAGGGCCGTGGGGGCCTCGGGGTCGGATTCGTCCACATCCAGGGCCAGCACGTAGGCCACCCCTTGCCGGCGGAATGCGGCGTGGCCGGCCTCGTGGCAGATGCCCTTGCAGTCGGTCTGGACCATCTCCCAACTGACCTCGTCCACAAGATTTCCCCTGAAGAACGGCCAGGCCCGGCAGATGTCCGGGCGGGCGGGGTGCACACTGCATCCTTTACCCTCCCGGAAGAAGATGCAAAAATCGTCCTCCCCGGTCACGAGGCGGATTTTTCCGGCCACCTGTTCGGCGTATTGGCTGAGCATTTCTTCCTCGGGCAGACCCAGGTGCTCGGCCAGACGGGCGCGGTCCTTGCGGGCCATGACGATGCCGCCCGCACCTTCGCAGCATTGCCCGCACATCCGGCATTCAAAGGCTACCTGCTCGCTCATCCCAGAAGCCTCCGGTGTTCAACCATGGCGCAGGCATCCTGGACCACGGCGATGCCTGCGGCCCGCAAAAACTGCGTGGCCTCGGGACTGGTGATGCCGGACTGCATCCAGAAGCACAGCGGGCTGGGGTTCAGAGCCGCGGTCTCCCGGGCGTGATCCAGGCAGTGCAGGGGGGCGCGGAACACGTCCACCAGGTCCACCGGGCGCGGCACGTCGGCCAGGGACTTGTAAGTCGGCAGGCCCCAGACTCCGGTGCGTACGGGATGGACAGGGATCACATCGAATCCCGCGTCAAGCAGATACCGGCCCACCGTGTTCACGGCCTGACCGGGTCTATCTTTGGCTCCGAGAATGGCAATGGTCTTGACCTTTTCGAGCAGCGCCTTTAGCTCATCGTCAAACAGCATGAAAACTCCGAGGCCGGAATATGGATAGTGAAAGGATCGGAGATGGACCGGAATGGGGCGATCCCCGCCGGGCCTTTTGTTCTCTGCGAATTTCATGGCCTCGTCAAGAACTACACCCGGAGGGACTATGCCCCAGCGCCTGAGCCAGGATGATGCGATCAGGCTTCTTGCATCGGAAAACGTTTTCAGTCTGGGTCGTATGGCCCATGAACGACGTCTTGAGATGCACCCGCATGGCCGGGTGACCTACATCGTGGACCGCAATATCAACTACACCAATGTCTGCGTCTCCGGGTGCAAGTTTTGTGCGTTCTTCCGTGCGCCTGGCGATCCCGAGGGCTACGTGCTCAGCAAGGACGAACTGGCGCACAAGATGCGCGAGACCGTGGAGCTGGGAGGCTACCAGATCCTGCTCCAGGGTGGGATGCATCCGGACCTGGGCCTGGATTTCTACGAGGACATGCTGTCCTTCCTGAAGAAAGAGTTCCCGTCCGTGGCCGTGCATGGCTTTTCGCCTACGGAAATCGCCTACCTGGGCGAGGCGACGGGCCTGGGCGTGGCCGAGGTCATCCGCAGGCTGGTGGCAGCGGGGTTGGACTCCATCCCCGGTGGTGGGGCGGAGATCCTGACCGACCGCATGCGCCAGAAGGTCTCGCCGCGCAAGTGCAGCGCCGACGCCTGGCTGGACGTGATGCGCGAGGCCCATCACCAGGGCCTGAAAACCACGGCCACCATGATGTTCGGCCAGGGCGAGACCCTGGAGGAGCGCATCGAGCACCTGGACAGGCTGCGCACCCTGCAGGACGAGACAGGCGGGTTCACGGCCTTCATTCCCTGGACCTTCCAGCCCGAGAACACGCGCAACCCCATGCCCGAGGCCTCCAGCGACGCCTATCTGAAGACCCTGGCCGTGTCGCGCCTGTACCTGGACAACATCCCCAACGTGCAGGCCTCGTGGGTCACCCAGGGACCTCTGGTGGGGCAATTGGCGCTGTTCTGGGGGGCCAACGACTTTGGCTCCACCATGATTGAGGAAAACGTGGTGGCCGCCGCGGGCGTGCACTTCCGCCTGCCCGAGAACAAGTTGCGCCGTCTGGTGGAGTCTGCGGGTTTCACACCCTGCCGCCGTACCATGGATTACACGCTGCTGGAGCAGTAGTGGAGTTGGGCGATGAAATTCCCCCGCTGGCTTTGTTGCTGCGGCCCGTCCAAACTCTCGCGTATGTCAAAATACGCGTCGAGCTTGGACGAGCCTTGCGTCGCGCCAGCGTGGTTTTTGATCGCCCTTGGGGGCAGACCGAGGCCTGTTTTTGAAAGCCTCAACCCTTTGCCGCCCTGTGTCGTGAGTGCCGAAATGACTGCCCATCTGGTGAGATAGCCTTCAACCGGGGTGCATCCGCATCCTTCAAGAGAAATGCATATGCCGACATTTGAATTCGACCAGCCCCTGTGCTGGGCCCACCGTGGTTTCAGCGCCAAGTACCCCGAGAACACGTTGGCCGCTTTCCAGGCCGCCCTGGATGCCGGGGCCGAGGGCATCGAGCTGGACGTGACCCTGACCCGCGACGGGCAGCTGGTGGTCATCCACGACGAGACCTTGGAGCGCACCACCAGCGGAACGGGGTCGGTCAGCGCCCTGGACCTGGCCGAGCTGCGGACCCTGGACGCCGGGATCTGGTTCGGTCCCGAGTTCGCTGGCCAGCGCCTGCCGTTGCTCACCGAGGTGCTCGATATGGTGGGTGGGAAGATGCTCGTGAATATCGAGATCAAGCCCGAGGCAGCGCACGTGCCCGCCGAAGTGCCGGTGGAGCGCCAAGTGCTGGATCTGATCCGCGAGCGCGGTCTGCTGGACTCGGTGTTGGTCTCCAGCTTCGACTACATGATCTTGATCCGCCTGCGCGGGTTGGACGAGGACCTGCGCCTGGGTCTGCTGGTCACGGGCGAGGAGGAGAACATCGATTTCCGTGCCCTGGTCCAGGCCATCGACGCTTTCTCCTTCCATATCCGCGCGGCGGAGCTGATCCCCGATGTAGTGGACCTGTTGCATGAGGATGGGGTGCGGGTCTTCTGCTGGACGGAGTCGTATGACGACGAGGCCCTGGCCATGGCTCAGATCCTGGAGATGGGCGCGGACGGCTTCTTCGCCAATGATGTGGACGCTTTTCTGACCCGGTGCGCTGAAGCCCTCGCCTAGGGGGAGCCAGGACCTTCCTGCTGTAGCCCTGGATAGTCTCGCGCGTGCCTGGACTCTGTGCCCGGGGTGCGCTGTCTTCTTTTGGTTATTTCTGAATCCTGCCCGGGTGGTGCTCTGCCCGGGCAGTTCTGCGTCCGTATCCTAGCCCTTGGCCGTGCCCACGAACAGCTTCTTGCTGTTGACCACCTTGCCCAGATAATTCCGTGTTTCTTCATAAGGCAGGTGGGCGCGCAGGTGCTCGTAAACCTGGTTGGGCGTCAGGGTGTTGATTTGCGCCACGGCCTTGGCGCGGTCCTTGTGGAAACTGCGCAGCACCGCGCCTGAGCCGCCGTTGTAGGCCGCGATCGTGCAGTACTCGCGCGACACGGGGTCGGTCACCTTGTTCAGGTGCCGGGTGTCCAGCAGATGCAGGTAGGCTGCGCCGTAGAGGATGTTGTTATCGGCCTTGAACAGGAACTGCTTGTCGGGCTGGCCCGCCTTGCCGGTCAGGTATTTGGAGACCTCGGCACCGGCCGAGCGCGGCACGATCTGCATCAATCCGAAGGCCGGGGCGCTGGACACGGCAAAGGGGTTGAAGTCGCTCTCGGTCTTGATCACCGCGTAGATCAGGTTCTGGCTGATGTTGAACTTGGCGGCGTGCTGGCTGACCAACCCGGCGTACTTGCTGGCGCGTACGTGCAGATGGTCCTTGATCAGCTGGAACTGCACCCCGTGGGCCGTGGTCGGGCCGCCCGGGCCTTCCACGGTGCGCGTGGCCACGCCACGGGCCAGGAGCGCGTTGGCGAAGTTCTCGGCCCGCCAGGCCCAGCGGATGTCCTGGCCGTCGAAGTCCTTGACCTCGCCCAGCAGGAACGGGGTGTCGCCCAGCTTGATTTCCTTGTCGGAATAGAGATCCAGGGAGCGCGGGTCCGCCGGGGCCAGGACCGTGGTCACGATGGCGTTTTTCAGGCTGCCCCGCGGGTCCTTGGGGTCCAGGGTTTCCACCGTGACCAGCCCGGTGTCGAAGTCCACGCTGGCGCGCGCAAGATAGTTGCGGGTGTATTTGACGTAGCGCTTGGGCGTGGGCTCCTGGCGTTCCTTCTCGCCCCAGACACCGCCGATGGCCTTGCGGAAGGCGTCCAGCTGTTGTTTGAATTTCTTCAGGTCCCAGCTGAGGGCTTCGGGATTCAGGGCGTAGCGTGTGGCCTTTTCAGCGGCCATGACACCCGCCCCGGCAGCGTCGCCCGTGGCGATGATGCGTACGGTGCGCACGGCGTCGCTGGCGCTGCACGCGGCAAGCAGCAGACAGAGGGCCAGGGACGCGAGGGGCAGGGCCAGGGGACGGTTGGGCATGGATGGCTCCGGTCTTGGGATTCGGTGACCGGGGCATTGTGCCCCAGCTTGGGTCCGGGGTCAAAAGAAGGGGCGCGGGTGAGGCTGGGGAGTCAGGGAGCCAGGCTGTGGACAGGGCTGCCCGTCGAGGCAGGCACCCAACTTCAGCCTCCCGCCTGCGCCAAGCCCGGTGGAGTGGCCATGGGCTGGCCGTGGGCCTGCCTGGCGGCACCGAGAAAACATGGCCCGTCGCAGGGGCTACTTGCTATTGTTCCTTGCTGTGGGGCTGGGGCTTCAGCGGCGCAGCGTGGCCAGCAGCCGCCGGGGGAGGAGCAGCAGGTCCAGGGCGTCGGTGATCTCCCGGCAGACCACGTCCGCTGTCAGCAGGGTGGTCGCAAAGGCGCCTTCGGTCTGAAGCAGGGCTACGCCCAGGGCGGCCTCGGCCAGCATCAGCCGGTCGTTGCAGCCGTTGCCCATGGCCGCCACGTTACTGGCCCCCAAGTCTCGTACGAAGTCCCGCTTGGCCTTGTCCTGGTCGCCCTCGGGCAGCACCACCAACTGCACGGGCAGGTCGCTGAACAATCGCGCAGCCGTGCCGTGCGTGTCTGCCGTGACCACGTGAACGTAGAGCTCCTGGGCCAGGTCCCGGATGCGCTCGGCCACGCCGGGCAGCAGGTCGCCGTCCACGCACAGGGTGCCGTTCAGGTCCAGCACCAGATGGATGATCTCCAGGGGTGGGCGTCCGGGGATATCGAAGCGGAACATGGCGTCCTCCGTAGGGCGGCTCGTTGGGGCGGTTGCTAGGTCAGCCCCAGGCCCAGGCGTTCGTTCAGGTCGGCCACAATTTGTGCGCCGCGGTCAAGGTCGCTGGTGCTGAACAGCTCCTCCACCAGGGAATGGTCAAGCACCGCAGTGTCGTATTCGATGGTGGCCGACATGGTGAAGATGGAGACGTCCACCTTTGTGATGCCCTTGGGCAGGGCGTTGGTTTTGGGGATGCTGGACAGCCCCGGCACGCTCATGATGGCCGGACTGACGCCGAGCTTCAGGAGGCCGGGGGTGTGATTTTTCACTTTCAGATAGTCGCGGGCCTTGAACAGCCATTGGAAATCCATGCTCTCGGTCTCCTGGTCATTGATGGTCCCTGCCCGTTTTTTTGGGGGGGCGATGGGGGGGGTGGGATCACAGCCCGCTCTTTATGTCATCCCTTGGGGGCTTGGCAACCCGTTGCCTGGGGTGTGTTCGTCGAGTAACATGACCAAGTTGCGAACAACGACCCGCCTGACCGGCGGGCAGAGCCAAAGCGAGGCGGTCATGGTCGGGACACGTATTGAGAAGGACAGCTTGGGGACCATGGAGGTCCCGGCGGACTGCTATTACGGCATTCAGACCCTGCGCGCGGTCCAGAACTTCAGCATCACTCGGATTCCCATCTCCCACTACCCCCGTTTCCTGTATTCCCTGGCCTTCATCAAGAAGGCGGCGGCGGCGGCCAACGCCTCGCTGGGGATGCTGGAACCGGAGATGGCCATGGCCATCGGTCGGGCCTGCGACGATATCCTGGATGACAAGTTGCACGATCAGTTCGTGGTGGACGTCATCCAGGGCGGGGCCGGTACCTCGTCCAACATGAACGCCAACGAGGTCATCGCCAACCGCGCCCTGGAGTTGCTGGGCCACGAAAAGGGGCGCTACGACATCATCTCGCCCAATACCCACGTCAACATGTCCCAGTCCACCAACGACGTCTATCCCACGGCCCTGCGCATGACCCTGATCTCCAAGATCCGGGTGCTGATCGAGGAAGTGGAGAAGCTGGCCCGGGCCTTTGAGGCCAAGCGTGACGAGTTTTCGGATGTCCTGAAGATGGGGCGCACCCAGTTGCAGGACGCCGTGCCCATGACCCTGGGCCAGGAGTTCGGGGCCTGGGGTGTGACCATGCGCGAAGACATGCAGCGTCTGGCCGAGGCCCAGTCCCTGGTGCATGAGATCAATCTGGGTGGCACGGCCATCGGCACGGGCCTGAACGCGCATCCGGATTACCGCCGCTCGGTGACCGAGTTTCTGATCGCCATGTCCGCGCTGCCGCTGGTCACGGCCACGGACCTGGTGGAGGCCACCCAGGACACCGGGGCCTATGTGCAGTTGTCTGGCGTGTGCAAGCGCGTGGCCGTGAAGCTCTCCAAGATCTGCAACGATCTGCGCCTGTTGTCCTCGGGTCCGCGCTGCGGTCTGAACGAGATCAATCTGCCGCCCATGGCCCCGGGTTCGACCATCATGCCCGGCAAGGTCAACCCCGTGATCCCTGAGATGGTCAACCAGGTGGCCTTCAGCGTGATTGGTGGCGACATCACCGTGACCATGGCCGCCGAGGCCGGACAGCTGGAGCTGAACGTCATGGAACCGGTCATCGCGCACACCCTGTTCAGCACTCTGACCATCTTGCGCCGGGCCTGTCGGACCCTGCGCGAGCGTTGCGTCACGGGCATCACCGCCAATCGCGAGCATTGCCGGCGCATGGTGGAGAACAGCATCGGCCTGGCCACGGCGCTGAACCCCTACATCGGTTACGAGCGCGCCTCCGAGGTCGCCAAGGAGGCCATGGCCTCGGGCCGCACTGTGGCCGAGATCGTCCTGGAAAAAGGCATCCTGACTTCCGAGGAGCTGGAGGATATCCTCAAACCCGAGAACATGATGGCCCCGCGCCAGTTCAGGTCGTCCTAAAAGGACGATTTGCTTGGTTGTTACAGGGTACGTTAAGTTTCACGTATCTTGAATACGCTACGATTGACGATGCCCTGAGGCCTTACATCTCATCCCTTTCGGCACGACCCGTGGCCTGAGTACGATCCGGGGGTTTACGTTGCAAGGGTTGCTGGAGAGGTGTTGGGGCGGGTCGAACAGCTCTGCCTTTGAGGTTGCCTTCTCTCTAATATATTTCGTATGACCATGCCTCGGCGGGATGACCCGTCGGGGCATTTTCTTTCAAGGAGCCGCTGATGTTTACCGCCATTGAAACCATCCCCCGCGAGGAACTGGAACTGCGCTGGGCGCGCTGCCGGGCCATGCTTGAGACCCACGCCCCCGAGGCCGATGGTCTGTTGGCGTTCTCGCGGGTGAACCTCTATTACCTGACCGGCCACCTAGCCAACGGCCTGTTCTGGCTGCCCAAAAACGGCGAACCCGTGCTGCTCTGCCGCAAGGGCATCGAGCGCGCGCGCCTGGAATCCAGCGTGACCCACATTGCTGAATACCGCTCTTACAAGGATGTGAAGGGGTTGCTGGCTGAGGCCGGTTCGCCTCTGGGCAAGACCGTGGGCGTGCAGATGGACGGCCTGCCCTGGAGCTTCGGCTTGAAGCTGCAAGAGACCCTGAACGGCGAGACCAGACTTGTGCCTGCCGATTTCGCGCTGACCATGGCCCGCGTCAAGAAAACCGAGTGGGAATTGGTCAAGATGCGCCTGTGCGGCGCACGGCACCACAAGGCCCTGTACGAGCTGCTGCCCGGCATGATCCACCCGGGTATGAGCGAGCGCGAGATCAGCCATAAGGCCTGGGAGGCGTTCTTCTCCCTGGGCCACGGCGGACCCCTGCGCATGGGCAACTTCGGCGAGGAATGTTTTCTGGGGCATGTCTCGGCCGGTGATTCCGGTAACTATCCCAGCGTCTTCAACGGTCCCGTGGGTATCCGGGGCGAGCATCCCGCCGTGCCCTTCATGGGCTACGCGGGTCAGCTCTGGAAGATGGGCGAGCCTCTGGCCTGCGATATTGGTTTCTGCCTGGAAGGCTACGTCACGGATAAGACCCAGAGCTACTGGGCGGGTCCAAAGACCAGCATCCCGGATGATGTGCGGCGCGGGCATGATTTCTGCGTGGAGATGCAGGCCTGGCTGGCCGAGCGCATGCTGCCGGGCGTGCTGCCCCAGGATCTGTACAACCAGGTCATGGAGGAAGCGGCGCGCCGGGGCATGGGTGAGGGCTTCATGTCGCTGGGCAAGAACAAGGTCGTGTTCCTGGGCCACGGCATCGGGCTGGTCATCGACGAGTTCCCGGCCATTGCCGACAGGATCAAGACCCCCCTGGAAGAGGGCATGGTCTTCGCCCTGGAGCCCAAGTTCGGGGTGCCCGGACTGGGCATGGTGGGCGTGGAGAACACCTTCGAGGTCACCGCGGCCGGTGCCAAGTGCATCACAGGCTCGGCATACGACATCCTGTGTATCGAATAACCGTCTGAACCCGTTTGCCCACCTCGCTTTGAAATGGGCCTAGCCGCGCCCATTCATGGAAAGCGGTCGTTCCAGGTGCGCTTGTTCTAGTAATGCGTCGTTTGAGAAGATGTCGCGAGTGGCCCCGTCGGCCAGCACCTTGCCCTTGTGGAATACAATCGTCCGTTCGCAGACATCCATGACCATATCCAGATCGTGTGTGGCGATGATTTTGGTGTGCTCGAACCCTTGGAGCAGGGTGATGAGTTTGCGGCGCGTCCGGGGATCGAGATTCGAAGAGGGTTCGTCGAGCACCAGGATGTCGGGGCTCATGGCCAGAACCGTGGCAATGGCCACGGACCGTTTCTCGCCGCCGGATAGTTTGTAGGGGGGCCGTTTGCTGAGGTGCTCGCAGTTCACGGTGTCCAGGGCGTGCCGGACACGTGCTTCCACCTCGTCAGGGGGCAGGCCCAGGTTGAGGGGGCCGAAGGCCACATCGTCATAGACCGTGGGCAGAAACAGCTGGTCATCGGGGTCTTGAAACACCATGCCCACGGTGCGCCGGATTTGTTGCAGCGTTGACGGGGTCAGCGGGCAGTCTCCGATGCGTACCTGCCCGACCTTGGGCACCAGGCAACCGTTCAGATGCAGCAACAGGGTGGACTTGCCCGCTCCGTTGGCACCCACGATGGCCACGGACTCGCCGTGGTGGATGCGAAAATCAACGCCCAGCAGGGCCTCGGTCCCGTCCGGATAGCAGTAGCGAAGGTCGCACACTTCCACGATATGATGACTCATGCGGCTATTCCCATCACGAACTGCCCCACGGCCAGGGGGAGGTTGCAGGTTCGGGCCAGGATGAAAAAGGTCAGCCATCCTGCGGCAAAGGTGATGTCAGTGGAACGGAGCCTGAATTGCCGGTTCAGGCGAATGTCACCCGTGAAGCCCCGGCAGAGCATGGCCTGATGAATACGCTGGGCCCTGTCCATGGTGCGCAGCAGCAATTGCCCAAGCATGGAGCCGTAAATCTTCAGTCCTGTCCCGCGCTTGTCGAAGCTTCGCAGGTTCCGCGCCCGCATCATGCGCAGGCCCTCGTCGGTGAGGATGAAGATGTAGCGGTAGAGAAACAGCAACTGCGTTGTAAAGACCTTGGATATGCCCATGCGTCCCAGGGCCATGCATACGGTGGCAAAACCCGTGGAGGCTACCAGGATCAGGGCTGCGCTGACGGTCAGGGTAAAGCGCAGCATGATGGAGGCAAAGGAGACCCACCCGCCCGAGATGGAAAGACCACCGATCTGGAGCAGGGTGCTGTGGTCAAACAGTGGGTTGAACATGCCAATCAGCAGGGCGAACGGCGAAGCGATCAGGAGCTTGCGCCAGAGGTATGCGCCCGGAAGCTGCCCCGAAGCGCTCAGAGCGATGGGATAGAGAATGAGAGGCAACAGAGCGCTGAATTCGTAATGATTATAGGACACAACGGTGACAATGAAGCACAGGGTCGTGATCAGCTTGATCCTGGGATCAATGCGGTGCAAGGGCGTATCCTGGAAGGCCAGTTGGTCCAGAACGCCGATTTCGAAAAGCGAGCTTTCGATTTTTGGCATGTCTTGTTCACAAGCAAGAGGGCAGGGTATTTTCCCCGCCCTCTTGCAGTCTTGGATGTGAGTCGTACTCTAAGACGTCTTTTGTTCGCGTCTCAAGAACAAGGCGATGCTCCAGGCCATGAGCAGTGTCAGGCTGCCTCCGACAACACCGGCGACGCTGGTGCCGATGTCTACTGCGGGCCAGGCCTCTGCTTCTTCAACAACCGCTGTTTCATGCTGTGCTTCGCCCTCAGCGGCTTCCGTCACTTCCGCGCTTTTAAAGCCGTAGTCCGGCAAGAAGGAGGTTGCCTCCTGAAGGTGTCCCAACATGCTGTGGATGCCTTGCTCTGGGGCTTCAAGCTCTTCCTTGCCCGAGGTCTTGGCCATGGACCACTCCAAGCCGTCGGGGTGGGCCGAGGCGAACCACGACAGGCCGGTACCCGTTACCAGGGCCAAAATCATCAAGGTTGCAAGCACCTTTTGTATTGAAAAAGATTTGGCAGGTGCGTGACCGGCGGCCATCTCCAGAATCTCAGGCCGGGCTGCCCAGACAAAGGCCACAACCGAGGCGGTCACAAGGCCTTCCACCACTCCGATGGCCAAATGGATGGGTTGCATGAGCAACACAAACGTGCTGAAAGGCAATTCCGAAATGCCGGAGAAGAGGGTTTCGAGCACCACGCCGAAGGCACCGAGTTGCAGCCCCACCACCGCCGCCAGGATTGATCCTGCAACGATGCGTGATTGGGTTGGTTTTTCACCAGCGATCAGCTTGTAGATAAAGGGGTAGGCCAAAAAGCAGGGGAAAAACCCGAGGTTGAAGATGTTGCAACCAAGGGCCAGCAGTCCGCCGTCCGCAAAAAACAAGGCCTGCACGGTGAGCACCGAGGCGATGGTCATGAATGCGGGGCAGGGTCCGAGCAGGATCGCCAACAGAAGGCCGCCGCCCAAATGTCCGCTGGAGCCCGTGCCCGGTATGGTGAAATTGATCATTTGGGACGCGAAGATGAAGGCACCCAGAACGCCCATGAGCGGTACTTGCAAGCTTTCAAAGCTGTTGCGCATTTTTTTGGAACAATAGGTCATCAGGCCAGCCGTAGCCGCCCAGAAAACACCCCCTACAGCCGGAGAAATAAGCGCGTCCGCCATGTGCATCGAACCACCTCCAATGGTTTGTGTGATGATATGGGTATCAATCCGTGGGTCGAACTCTTTAAAGCATACGAAAATGATATATGTCAATTTGAAAGTATATATTATCAAAATTCGTATGCACTCAAGCGTATGCGGATTATTTGAGTGCTAAGCGGCAGGCAGGCCGGACTGGGATGCCGCTTGCCTCGTGCTCCGTATATGGGCTGAAACGTCTGGAAGAATTGGACCGCGGGGCGGCCCTTGACTGGGGCGCTGCAGATGATGCAGGTAGAGGCGGAGGCGACGCGGCATACTTTTTTTGTCAAAGGTGAGCCTTGGGTGGGATGATTCCATTCCCTCCTGGCAAGTGCCTTGTCTGTCTCTGGATTCCTGCTGCTGCATCGGGCTGGTCATCGACGAGTTCCCGGCCATCGCCGACAGGATCAAGACCCCCCTGGAAGAGGGCATGGTCTTCGCCCTGGAGCCCAAGTTCGGGGTGCCCGGACTGGGCATGGTGGGCGTGGAGAACACCTTCGAGGTCACCGCGGCCGGTGCCAAGTGCATCAGCGGGCATGAGTATAACATCCTGTGCATCGAATAATTGGGGAAACAGCAAGCTATGCCGAAGATTCTGGTGACCAATGATGACGGGGTGCATTCCCCTGGGCTGCACGCCGCCGTGCACGGGCTGCACGGCTTGGCAGAGGTTCAGATCGTGGCCCCGCTGCATCAGCAGACGGCCATGGGTCGTTCCCTGACCGGCAACAAGCAGAGCGCCATGCAGGCCGTGCCCTTGTGCATCGGGGGCCGGGAGTATCAGGCCTACGCTTGCGACGCCTCCCCGGCCTTTGCGGTGCGCCATGGGCTGAGGTGTATGCAGTCGCTTCGCCCGGACCTCGTTGTCTCGGGCATCAATTATGGGGAGAATCTGGGGTCGAGCATCACCGGCTCGGGCACCGTGGGCGCGGCCCTGCAAGGCGCCGGAGAGGGCATCCCGGCCATCGCCATCTCGTTGGAGACCAGCATCGACACAATCCACGAATACACGGAACAGGACTGGGATGTGGCCGCCCATTTTCTGCGTCTGTTCGCTGGGATCATGCTGGGGGGCAGACGTCCCAGGGACGTGGATGTGCTGAAGATCGACGTGCCCTGTGGCGCCACCCGGGAGACCCCTTGGCGGCTGACCCGCCTGTCCTTGGATTCCTACTACGGCATCGAATTGCCCGGTGCGTCGCTGCAAAGCCTGCTCGGTGACTATCGCATCACCAAGGCCGTGGCCCAGGGCGAGCCCACGGATACCGACGTCCATGCCCTGGCCGTGGACAAGGTCGTGTCCGTGACCCCGCTGAGCCTGGATTGTACCTCGCGCGAGCGGTTCTCCGTGATTCGCTCCTGGTTGGGAGGGGAGTAGGCCTGTTCTGCCCGAGGAGGGCTGAATCCTGCCTGGGTGCTCGGAATTGGGTGGAATTCTTCCCCTTGTGCCGAGGCTGTGCTACGCAGGTGACACGGCTGACCACTGTCCCCCTGAGACCTCAACAAGGCGGGTAGCTTGTGCGAAGGCTTCCGATTGCCGCGTCCGCGGTTCTGACCACTCTGATGACCGTTGCCCCGGCCCTGGCCCGGGACCCCGAGGAATGGACGTTGTCCCCCAGCGCGGGGGGCTTTTTGTATCTGGTGCTGGCGTTCTTTGTGGGGCTGTTTTTGTGGCAGACCAGAAAGGGGCTGCCCAAGCGGACCTGGGAGGGGGCCATCAATATCTTCTCTAAGCGCTGCAAGGCCAGCGAAGGCCGCCCCGGGTTCTATGAGTATCTGATGAAGGGCCTGGGCAAGGACCCCTCGCGCGAGGACTCCCATAGCGGTGACATTGAGCGCAGGGGCCCTGAACCAAAAATCTAGTCGAAGCTTCCCCTGGCGACGAGCACCACATCCCCGCCGACAATGGCGCGGATCGGGGTGTTGGCATTGCCTTCGATCCTCACGCTGATTTCGCTGTCGCGGCCGCAGAAGCGGCCCTGGCGGATGACGATCTCTTCACCCGCCCCGGCCAGCCCGTGGCGCACCAGATACGCCCCCGCAGGCCCGGCAGCGCTGCCCGTGGCGATGTCCTCCACCATTCCCAGATTGTCCCAGCTGCGGCCTTCGCGGGTCTGCACGTCCAGGGGGTAGGAGAACTTGGCACCCACGGATGCCAGCAGTTCCTCCAAGCTCGGGGTGGTCACGCGCACCTGCTCCAAGCCCGAAGCCAGGGGCAGGATCAGATAGGGCAATCCGGTGCTGACCATCTGCAAGGGCAGTCCTGGGGCCAAGTGCTCTGGGCCAAGGTTCAAGGCGGCCAGGAGCCGTGCGGCTATTGCGCCTTCAATGGGTTCGCCCAGCACGGGCTTGCCCTGATCCATGGATGTCTCGTACCAGCCGTCCTTGCGGCGGCTGTCCACGCGCACTGTCTTGGCCTTCAGGCGCAGTTCGAAGCGGGCGGAGTCTTCCTGCCCGAGTCGTTCATGCAGCACGGCGGCGGCCCCAAGGATGGGGTGCCCGGCGAAATCCAGTTCCTCCTCCATGGTGAAGATGCGGGCCACATAGACCCCGGCATCGTCCGTGGGGCAGAGGAAGATGGACTCGAATTGGCGCATCTCCTGGGTCAGGGCCTGCATGGTGGCGGTGTCCAGTCGGGCGGCGTCGGGAAAGACCGTCAGCCCGTTGCCGCGCAGGGGGCTGCGCGAGAAGACGTCTACGTGACGATAGACGAGGCCGGAGAGGGAAGAAGTGCTCATGGGATCCTCATGGAGGGCTTCGGGCTATTGGCCCAGGGCTGTTCGCAGGGCCTCGTCCATCTGCGCGGCGCTGAACAGGTCGCGCAGCACCAGCGGGGTCGCAGAGCCCGCGCCGGGGGGGAAGATGGCCACCACGGGGATGGACTGGCTGCCCAGGGCGCGCAGCAGGGCCAGGCCCTCGGGGTTGTCCTGGGTCATGTCCACCTGCACGTAGGTCAGCCCGAAGCGCTCTTGCCATGCGATGAGGTTGTCGGGCTTCAGGGTGGTGTGCTCCAGGACCTTGCAGTTGGGGCACCAGTCTGCTGTGAAATCCACCACAAGAGGTTGTTGACCCAGCAAGGAGCGAAAGGCCTGGGGCTCGAAGGATTGCCATTTCACGGGGGCTGCCTGGGGCGCAAAGAGCATCAGCGCGGCCAGGGCGACCAATGCCGTGGCCGCAAGACGGATGGTCCCGCGCTTGATTGCGGGCTGCGAGAGGTTGGTCCAGCGGCCCCACATCCAGGCGGCGAAGGCCACGGCCAGGAGCAGCATCAGGGACGGCAGCAGCATGGCCTGGGGCAGGATGGCCAGCAGGTAGAGCACGGTGCCCATCAGGAAGAAGCCCACCCCGGTCTCGAGGTAGCTCATCCAGGCCCCTGGACGGGGGAAGAAACGGACCAGGCCGGGTTGGGCGACCATGAGCAGAAACGGCGAGGCCATGCCCAGGCCGATGGACAGGAAGACAGCCATGATGACCTCGGGCGGTTGCAGCAGCACCCAGCCCAGGACCCCGCCCAGGAACGGCCCACTGCACGGGGTGGCCAACAGGGTCGCCAGGACGCCCGTGAACATGGCGCAGACCCTGGGGTTCTTGGAAGGAAGGCCGGACTTCAAGTCCACCACGGGCAGGTCCCACAGCCCGAACAGGGACAGACCCAGGGCGAAGACCACGGCGGCTAGTGCCAGGACGATCTTTGGGGTCTGAAACAACTGCCCCCAGGCCAGTCCCAGGCTGGACAGCAGCGCACCCAGAAACAGGAAATAGAGCAGGACCCCGGCGGAAAAGAACAGGTTGTGATCGCGGAAGGTGCGCTTGCGCGCGGCCTCGCCTTTTCCCTCGGACCCGGCCATCAGCCCCGAGAGCTTCAGGCTCAGGACCGGCAGGACGCAGGGCATGAAATTCAACAGCAGACCCGCCACAAAGGCGAAGGCCAGAGCCAGACCAATGCTGGAGACCTCCAGGCCCGGATGGAAATAGCTGGGGCTGAAGCTCCACTGTGTGCTTGGCGTGGGGACCGCCTCGGGGGTCGTCACGGGGATCGCCTCGGGCCGAAATCCTGCCTGGGCGTCGTTGACGGTGGGTTGGCCGGTGGAGCCCGCCGCGGACGGGAGACCGCCCTTGGCCGAGGCGCCATCATTGGTGAATTCGTTGCTGAGATAGAATTCGTACCAGAAGAAGCTCCGGGCATCGGGCAGGGCTGCGAGGTCCAGGCCTGCCAGTGGCAGGGAGACATTTTCGCGCAGCGGCCAGCAGTTGGTGTCGGAGCAGGCGGCAAAGGACAGGGTCCCGGACAGGGCTTCGGCCTTGGCTGGCAGTCGCCCCAGGCGCACGAACAGCGGCGTGGCGCCATAATAGGAATGCACCCTGAGGGAGGGGTCGAACACGTCGGGTCCTTCCTCGCCTTCGGGATAGATGACCTTGAGTGCCGGGCCTTGGTCCACGGAGACGGAGAGGTGCGTGGGCATTCCCGTTTCGCCGGGCGGGTTGGCATAGGCGTGGTAGCCCTCGTCCAGCTCCAGCCAGAGCACAGCCAGCAGTTCGGGGGCCGGTTCGGCCTCGCCCACGCGGAACAACTCCCATTTGAGGGAGTAGAAATCTGGCGGGGCTGCGGGCACGGCCAGCGCGGAGGCGGGCATTAGCAGAATCAGCAGCAGCAGGGCCGCAAGGCGTATGGAGTTGATTTTCATAGGTGCTCACCATGCCATGGAGATAATTTTTCATAAAGCCGAAAGTTTGCTGTTGACAGAAAGCCGGGACTGGGAATAGAAGTGGCCCTCCCAAACGGGAAACGTGGGCCACTGGCTCAATTGGTAGAGCAGTTGACTCTTAATCAATTGGTTCGGGGTTCGAGTCCCTGGTGGCCCACCACGTAGATTCAGCCGCCTCCGCAAGGAGGCGGCTTTCTTTATTTTTTTGATTTAGAAAAAAATGGTGGCAGGGTGTTGACAGTTGGCGTGAAGAATAATAGTTAAACCCCTCCCAAACGGGAAACGTGGGCCACTGGCTCAATTGGTAGAGCAGTTGACTCTTAATCAATTGGTTCGGGGTTCGAGTCCCTGGTGGCCCACCACGCTGATTTAGCCGCCTCCGCAAGGAGGCGGCTTTTTCGTGTCCAGGTGTCCAGGTGTCGCTGGTGTCCAGGACCTCCAGGCTCTCACTCCCCCTCACGCCTCTTACGCCCGTGTCCCTCCCCTCACGCTGTTCAGTCCGAGTGCCCATTGCGGGCGTCGATGGCTTTCAGCAGAGCATGCACCGTGCGGGTCTGTGGGAAGTCGGCCTCGGACAGGGCCTGGGAAAGCACGCCGCCACAGATGGCGTCGGCCTCGGTGCGTGCCGCATGGTCCAGGTCCTGAAGCATGGACGGCCTGACCCGGGCTGTTTTTCCGATGGTGTCGATTGCCTTGTCCCAGGCCGTCTGCCTGTCGATGTCCACTCCGGCTCGACCGGCGGCGGTGGCGGCCTCGTCAAACAGGGCGCGCATCAGTCCCAGGGTGTACGTGTTCTTCAGCAGCTCGCCGTTGGGCTGCCCGGTCAGTGCGGCGACGGGATTCATCATGGCGTTC
This sequence comes from Pseudomonadota bacterium, assembly GCA_018816865.1. Lineage (GTDB taxonomy): Bacteria > Desulfobacterota > Desulfovibrionia > Desulfovibrionales > Desulfovibrionaceae > Desulfovibrio_Q. The sequence goes on along the minus strand of JAHIUW010000006.1, from coordinate 23,690 downwards.
AGGCAGAGCTTGTTCCAGATGGCCGGGCGTGGGTCCTGCACCCAGGTGGCGTCCAGGACCGAATTGGCCAGCAAAGTCCCCACCCAGTCCAGGGAGCTGCCGGGGAGCCAGGGCCCGGCAAGGATAAAGCCTTGGCTGGAGCCGTCCACCACTCCCGCTGCCTTGCGCGTCGAACCATAGGTGGCGATGCCCGCCGCGAGATTCTCTTCCCCGAACAGGGGGGCCAGGAGCTCTGCGTTGCCCAGGCCGTTTTGCAGGGTCAGGCAGACCCCGCCGGGCTTCAGGACCCGGCGCACCGGGCCCACGGCTGCGGTCTGGTGAGCCTTGACCAGCACGATGATCAGTTCCGAGGGCTTCAGTTCGCCGGGGTCGTGGGAGGCCGCAACCAGGGGAAAGGATCGCTCCTGGCCGTTCCAGTCCGGGGCCAGGACGATGCCCTTGTGGTGCAGGGCATCCAGATGGGGACCGGGCCGTCCGAAGGCCTGCACGTCCAGTCCCGAATCGATCAGCCGCGCGCCCAGTGAACAGCCCAGGGCCCCGCAGCCAGCGATGGTGACCAGCATGAGGTGTCCTCCTGTTTGTGTGGTTTTGCAGGTCAGTCTGGCACGGACGCGGGGCAATGAAAAGGGGCCGCGCCTTGTGGTGCGGCCCCCATGGGCTCGGCGGGAAAAAGGGGTCCCGCCTGGTGATGCCGTTTTTGGTCTGTTGGATCGTCAGTATTCCGTATCGTCCAGCTCGATTCCGAACTTTTCCCACTGGGCCTTGGCCTCGGCCTGGGCCTGATTGATGTGCTCCTCCTGCCAGGGCTCCAGGACCAAGGTCTCGGCCACCAGCTGCCAGATGTATTTCACCTCGTAGTCCGCGTCCTTGTAAAACTTGGGCAGGCGCTTCATGATCTGGTCGCGGCAGTTGGAACAGCCCACCACCACAACATTTGCGCCACTGCGCTGGATCTGGCGGTACTTGTGGTGGCCATGGAAGGCCGAATCCTTTTCGAAGGGCATGGGCCAGTTGCCTCCGCCCGCTCCGCAGCAATAGTTCAGCTCGCGGTTGGGGGTCATCTCCACGAAGTTGTCCACACAGCGCCGGATGACCCAGCGCGGCTCCTCGAAGAACCCGCGCCCGAAGTGGCGTTGCAGTTCGCGGCCATGCTTACAGGAGTCGTGCCAGGTGAAGATTTTGCCCGCGTTGCGGCTAGGGTCGAGCTTGATGCGCCCCTGACGGATGATCTCGACCAGATAGTCATAGAGATAGGTGTAGCCCGCTGTGTTGGTGGGATCCTCCAGCCTGCATTTCTCCATGCCTGTGCGGCAGCCATAGGAGCCTCCACCGCAATCCGGCATGATCATGCGGTCGATTTCATGCTTGTGCATGTAGTCGATCTTGCGCTGTGCCAGGAACTTGTTGGCTTCGTAGTTGGCGGTGAACAACGCCCAGTCCACGGCCTCCCAGCCTTCGCTGGGCACGGTCCAGTTCTCGCGTGCGGCGTAGAAGATACGCCACCACCAGAATTGATCCTCGAAGTCGCCGAAAACCTCCTTGGAGTTGGGGAAGAACAGAATCTTGGCCTTGTCCTTGTCCACCGGCACGTAGAATCCCGGGCAGTCGTCGTCGGACATCTCCTGGCCGAGTTCGGCCATGCCTTGCAGGTAGTCTTCCATGGCAATGGCCAGATTGTTGCCCGTATCCACGTTGTTCTGCATGCCCTTGTGCAGGGTGCCGGGCACCTTGTCGCGGTCACGCAGGTGTTTCATGTGGGCCATGATGGCCGGGATGTCGAGACCCATGGGGCAGGCGTAGGAGCAGCGGCCGCAGCCCGTGCAAATCCACGGGAAGTTGGAATCCACGACCTCATCGATCATGCCCAAGGCGATCATGCGCAGCACCCGGCGGGTGGTCAGGCCCTGCCCGCTCTCGGAACCCGTGGCCGGGCAACCGTTGGAGCAGGTGCCGCAGGCCATGCAGGCGTTGAAATCGAACTTGCCCAGGTGCGCCTTGATTTCTGAGGGTAGCTCCCTCGGTACCAGTGCAGCCTCCATACTCCCTCCAGCGTCTGGTTCGTTGGTCGTGCCAGCGGCCATGGCCCCGCATGGGCCGGACGTAGTCTGCTGCATCAACAAACATAAAGGATGCCACAGGTGAGATTGATGTGCAGTTGCAGGGGGATGAAGTAGTGTTGATTCCCTGGATGGGCCAGGTGAACGGGGGAAAAGCCATGAAAAGCGTCTTGCGTTGCAAGATTAATCTTGCAACGCAAGACAGAAGTGAATTTTTGCTAACCTTGCTCCATGAAAGGGGATTCAATTCCAGGCAGCGCAGGGCAAGAGTGTCCTGTCCGGCAAGACTCGGGCCGTATTCCGTTCGGGGTCGGTTCCGGGTTCCTGCATTGGGTGTGCGCGGAAGACGCCGCCCTACTTGGGCTCCACGGGGTATCCCGCTTCCTCCCAGGCCTGCCAGCCACCCCGTAGGACAGTGACCCTTTCGTGGCCCCATTCCAGCAACTGACGCGCCACACGGGCGCTGGTGTATTCATTGGGTCAGGCGCAATACAGCACGACTTCACTGCCCGGGGGGATCTGCTGTTCGAGCTCGGTGACGTCCTTGGGGTTCGCCCGGATGGCCCCGGGGATCTTGTGGTCGCTCCTGTTCCAACTGGAGGGGGTGCGCACGTCCACCACAAAGAGATCCGGGGACCCGATCCTCAGGAGCAGTTCGGCGGGCTCGATCATGTTCACGTCCACAGCACAGGCAGGGGGGGACGCGCTGAGCAGGGTCAGCAGCACGAGCGTTGTACCTATCAGCTGTTTGGTCATTGTAGTCTCCTTCCTGGTATGGTTCATGCCAGGATCGTAGCACGTCCAGGCGGTTCTCGTCAGTCCTTGTCCCAAGATTTTGCAGCGCGAAGAGCGCGGCCCGGTTTTTGGTTGCTGCACCTTGGACAGTTGTACAAGATGGAAAGACAAGCGAAGGCAGCAACGAAGTCTTGAAAAAGTCTAGACATAGCGTCGAGCAGGGGATAACCAGAAAATGGCGACCAGCGGCAAGACGGGGAGCGCAGAGGTCCCGGAACTCATCAGCCTGCGGGAGATTTCCCGGCGGTTGGGGCTGCCTTCGTCCACCGTCGCCTATTACAAGGATCGCTACCGGCGGTACATCCCCTCGTCCTCGGGGGTGGGGCGTCGGCAGCGTTATTGTCCATCGGTTCTCGCAATATTTATGAGAATCAGGGAGATGTATGATATGAGCAGCTCTGCATCCGAGATTGAGCGCGATCTTGAACTGCGCTTTGGCCGAGCCTTGGTCCCGGGACCCAGGGTGGTGGAGCCGCCGGACTCGGTGACCAAGCTGATGGGGTGTGTCTCCGGGTTGCTGGATGACCAGATTCTCTATCGGCGCGAGATCGGGTCCCTGCGCGAGGGACTCGCCGGACTCAAAAAGGAGCTTGTCCGCAGCGAGGCCGCTCATGAGCAAGTGCTGCAGGGCATGGAAGCCGAGTTGTCGTCCCTGCGCGAAGAAAACTCTCGCCTCTCACTCTACATCGAGAAACATATCCGCCAGGACAATCCCCTGCATTCCAAGCCTTCTGAAGCCTTCCTGGATCTGCCCCTGGTCATCCGCTCCGAACGCGGGGAATACCTGGGCGTAGCCGCTCCCTCCAGGGGGGCTTTCACTCCCAAGGGTCTGGTCAGCCTGATCCAGAAAAGCGCCAGCGCGGCTCGCAGCGTGGACATGGGCTGGGATCGCGACCAGGATCACTGGATCCTCAAGGTGTTGACCACTGACCCCGGCACGGGCCGCGAACAGGCGTTGGTGTTCATGCTCCATGAAACAAGGACCCCCAATGGCAATCTCGTGGCCCGGCTGACGTACCTGATCGTCGACGGCAACGAGGTTCCGGACAATTTTCTGTTGGGTTTTTTCAAGCAGCTGCGCGACACGTTCAATTCCTGATTCCGCATCTCGGAGCTTTTGCGTCACTGGGGAATGTGCTAGATTTTTGCGGAGCGGTTGTCCGCATCCACCAGCCCAACCCGTGAGAAGGATCAGACATGCCCGGCAGCAAGAAAGACCTCATCAGCGAGTACGTCCTCCAGTCTTCCACCCGCCCTGATGAGTACCTGGAATTCATTGGTCCGCAAGGTGTCGAGCGGTTGAATACCCTGGCCTTGCCCCTGGAGGGCAAGGGCTGGGCCAACGTCAATTCCAGTCCCATGGGCGGTGGCGTGGCCGAGATGCTCAAGGGTATCCTGCCCCTGGCCCGTGGTCTGGGCATCGACGCCCACTGGCACGTGTTGCAAAGCGGGGCTGAGTCCTCCTCGGTCACTCAAAAGATTCGCAACCTGCTCCAGGGCATGGAACAGGACATCTCCATGGAAGAGATCTTCCGGGCCTATGTGGGCAGCATCGACAAGCAGACCCGGGAGACCTTCATCACTTCGGATCTGGTGGTGGTGCACGACCCGCAGCCCGCAGCCATGGTCATGAACGGGGTGATTTATGGCAACGTGCTCTGGCACTGCCCTCTGGACACATCCGAGCCGGACATGACCCTTTGGCGCTTCCTCTTGCCCTACATCAATCACTGCGCCGGTGCGATCTTCGCAAGGCCCGAGTTCGTGAGGCCGGGGGTGCAGATTCCCGTGTACCAGATCATGCCGGGTATCGATCCCCTGTGCGAGAAGAACCGTCTGCGGACCCGTGCCGAGGCCCTGGATGCCCTGGCTCCGTTGCTGGGGGAGCATGGCATCGACCCCGAGCGGCCGATCCTGGCGGCCATCGCACGCTTTGACCCGCACAAGAATCAGGCCTCGGTGCTCAGAGCCTTTTGCCGGATGCGCGACGAGGTGCGCCTGGACCCCGCGCCGCAGCTGCTTTTTCTGGGCAATACCTTTCCCGACGACCTCGAAGGTGAACAGGTCCTGGCGCAATTGCGGGAACTGGCCGACGGTGATCCGGATATCCATTTCCTGGTGAACGTGCAGAACAACGACGCGGTGGTGGGCTCGCTGATGAGCGTGGCGCGCGGGGTGGTCCATACGGCCACGCGCGCGGGGTTCGGATTGACGGTGACCGAGGCCCTGTGGCAGCGCACGCCGGTCATCGGGGCCAACCGCGGCGGCATCAGGAGCCAGGTCATCGATGGCCGGACGGGTTTTCTGGTGGAACCGGAGGATCCTGAAGCCATTGCCAAAGCCATGGCGCGCCTGCTTCAGGATGACAACGTCTGTTCCGGGATGGGCGAGGCCGCGCACGAGCATGTGCGCCGAGAATTGTTGTTGCCGCATACGGTGGGCAAGTATCTTGAATTGATGCGCTATTACGCGAGTGTGGATCGCAAGGCCCCGGATTTTCGATTGTCCGATTTGACGTATTCCGAGGTCCTCCACGCCATGCGGCCCAGGCCGCCATTCTTCCCGGACGCATGAGCCGCACTCCCCAGGCTGAGCTGAGAGGGGAGGCCAAGGGCAAGGCAACCCTGCTGCGGAGTTAGGCGCTGAAGACCCGGTTTCGCCCGCGTCGCTTGGCGTCGTAGAGGGCGTCGTCGGCACGTTTCAAGAGTTCGTCCAGGCAGTGGTCCTGCTCGTCGAGGGTCGCCACGCCGATGCTCACCGTGAAGCGAATCTCCTGTCCCCCTGCATCGACAATGGTCCCGGCAAGCTGCTCGCGCAGGCGTTCAGCCGTGGCGAAGGCGCGGATGGCGTTGGTCTCCGGGAGCACGGCGGCAAATTCCTCGCCCCCCAGCCGGCCCAGGATGTCGGCATCGCGCAGGGCTTCCCCACATGTCTGAACCAGGGCCTTGAGCACGGCGTCGCCCACGGCGTGCCCATGGGCATCGTTGATGCGCTTGAAATGGTCGAGGTCCAGCATGAACACGGACAGGGCGCGGCCATAGCGCTTGGCCCCCGCGAATCCCTGTTCGCCCAGCTCAAAGAAGTGGCGGCGGTTGTTGGTGCCGGTGAGCGAGTCCTTGGCGGCCAGCTTGCGCAGGGCCTCCTCCATCTCGCGGCGCTTGGTGGTGTCGTGGGCCACGGCGTAGATAAATTTGTCATCAAGAGAAGGGATGGCGTTCCAGGTGATCCAGCGGTAGCTGCCGTCCTTGCAGCGGACGCGGTTTTCGAACCCGATGCTTTCATGACCTTTGGTCAGCTGTTCCACGGCGTTCACGGAGGCGTTGATGTCCTCGGGCAGCACGAAACTGATGTTGGGCCTGCTGAGCAGTTCCTCTTCGGACCAACCCAGTGTCTTGGTCCAGGCGGGGTTTAACTGTTTGAAGTAGCCGTCGAACCCGGCGACACACATCATGTCCGGTGAGACATGGAAAAATTTTTCGCGTTCGATTTCCGCCAGGGTCCGGTCCGTCATGTCCAGGATGAGCAGGATGACCCCCACCACCGACTCGCCGAAACGGTGCGGCAGGTAAGACACGTCGAAGTAGCGTGTGCCCATGGCCTTGGTCTTGAAGGTCAGTTCGAAATGCTGTGGCTCCCCTGCGAGGGTCCGTTCATAGCGCTCGGCGACATCGGCGAAGACATCGTCGCCGATGACCTCGGAGACGTGCCGGCCCACGATGTCCTCCACGGGGATGCCGTAGATGGTTTCGTAGTAGTGGTTGACGAAGTGGTAGCGCAGGTCACGGCCCACGTAGGCGATGAGTGCGGGGGTGCCGTCCATGAGAGTTTGCATCAGGTCCCGGCTGCGGACCAGTTCCATCTCCGTGAGTGTCTGTTTGCTGATGTCCGAGAGCACCACCACCGCGCCCGAGAACTTTCCGGAGATGTCCAACATGCTGGACAGGGTGACCTTGAAGTAGCGGTCCTCGCCGTGGCAGCGGGCCTTTTTTTCCAGGCGCAGCACGCGGCGGTCCTGGGCCAGGAAGGCGCGTATCTCGCCGCTCAGCCAGGGCAGAGATTCCGAAAGCCTGCGGCCCACCACGGATTGACGGCTCTTGATCCCGGGAACGGTGATCTCGCAACCGTTTTTTGGGTCCGTCAGCGGGGAGAGTTCTTTTGGGTTGACCCCGATGCCCATGAACATGGCTGCGGAGACGTTCAAGTTCTCTACGATCCCGGCATGATCCACCAGGAAGACCGGGTCCGAGATGCTTTCGAACAGGGTCAGGTACTTGTTCTTTTCGTTGGTCTGGAGGCGGTTGGCGTCCTGCATCTCTGCGATGCGGTGGTCCTTTTCCAGAGTGGTCCAATGCGAGCATAAGGCGATCTCGAACAGGTCGAAGCAGCGGGCGATGAATTTGCGGAAGCGACGCCGGTCCTTGCCGGTGGCGATGTGCTCGTTGATCAGGTCGATGTAGCATTGGCGGTAGTATTTGAGCAGGCCCAAGAACATGGACAGGGAGATGCCCCGGTTGCGGTGCGTGCGTGCCTGCTCAATGCCGAAGGCCGCCACGGGATGAGACGTGTAGTCATCGTCAGGACCGAATTCCGGAGCGGTGTTGTCGAACTGCTCAAGGGCCATGAACAGTGAGGTCGAGATTCCGGCGATGGAGGCCTGCCAGTCCGCGACCTTGGTGGAACTGTACCGCGCGAAGCCCTGCTTCTTGGCGTAGTACAGGATGCGTTCCATCAGCCATTCTTCATTGGCGGCAATAATCTCTTGAAGTTGCTGCATGGTTCTGTTCGCTGTCCGGTCCGATGGTTGCGGGTACTATACTATAGAACTAGGTGAAACCGCGTAATATATCAAAATAGGCAAGGAAGGCAAGGCCGACGGATCATACTGAGGCCTTGCCTTCCTTGAGGTCTGAAATAGTGTTGCGCCTGAGGGAGTTCTTCTGTTTTTCCATGATGGTGGGGTCATCGTTCAGCGGGGAGTTGACCCTGGTTGAGACGGGCCAGGACTCCATGGTGTCGGCCGGCCAGGGTGCGGGCAGGGACGCCACCTGGGCAGACGGGGCGTTGAGCCATGCGTCGTAGGACTCGAGGGGCAGGATCACGGGCATCCGCTGGTGCAGCGGGGCCAGCAGTTCATTGGCCGCAGTGGTCAGGATGGTGCAGCTGAACAGGCTGCCGGGCGGCGAATCGTCTGCTCCCGGCGTTGGCCAATGCTCCCAGAGTCCGGCGAAGCCCATGGGGGAGCCGTCCTTCAGGCGGATGCAATGGGCTTGTCTGTTCCCCCCTGGCAGCCGTTGCCATTCGAAGAAGTGCGAGGCAGGGATGATGCAGCGCCTCTGTTGGAAGGCCGAGCGGAAAGCAGGTTTGTGGGCCATGGTCTCGGCGCGGGCATTGATCAGCCGGTTGCCGATTCCGGCGTCCCTGGCCCAGGAGGGCACAAGTCCCCACTTCAGCAAGCGCAAGACAGGGGTCCCGGAGTGGGGAAGTGCCAACACGGCCCTGATCATCTGGGAGGGGGCGATGTTGAAGCGCAGGAGCTCTTCGGGTTCCTTGTCCAGGCTGAAATGCTTCGCCATGCGTTTGGGTGGGGTGTCGAGGCCGAATCGTCCGCACATCCCTGGAGCATGGCGGCTTGGGACAGGCTCGTCAAGCGCCCTTGACGCAGTCACGGCCCTCCGCGTAGCGTCCTGCGGCAAATACCGCCAACCCGGATCACCCGCTGCGATCCTGCCCGCCCGGGTGTCCGCAGCTGCAAGGACGTTCATGCTCAAGCACACCTTTTGCCATATCCCACGCATCGGCACGACCACGGAACAGCGATACTGGGGCAAGGGCCTCAAGCACTGGGCCGACGCCGCCAGTCAAGCCGGAGAGGCCGCCTTGGGGAACAATGCCACCTGGGTGCGCCAGCACCTGGACGAATCCCTGGAACGCCTGGAGGCGGGGGACGCACGGTGGTTCGATGCCGGTCTCCCCAACGCCGAGAGCTGGCGGCTGTTCGGCGAGTTCCGCGAGCGGGTGGCCTACGTGGACATCGAGACCACGGGCCTGACCCACGGTGAGGATCACATCACGACCATCGCCCTGTCCGGGGCGGGTGAGGTCAGGACCTACGTGCATGGCGACAATCTGGCAGATTTCCAGGACGACATCCGGGCCTTCGACGTCATCGCCACTTTCAACGGCAAGTGTTTTGACGTGCCGTTCATCGAACGAACCTTTGGCATCCGCCTGGACATGGGGCACATCGATCTGCGCTACGTGCTCAAGAAGATCGGTTTTTCTGGCGGGTTGAAGAGCATCGAAAAGCAGATGGGCATCGGTCGCGACGACCTGGACGGGGTGGACGGCTATTTTGCGGTCATCCTGTGGCACGAGTACCAGAATACGGGCAACGCCGCCGCCCTGGAGACGCTGTTGGCCTACAATGCGGCAGATGTGGTCAATCTGGAGTCCCTGCTGGTCCACGCCTACAATAAGTTGCTGGATGAGACGCCCTTTGCCCAGGGAAACCGGCAGGACGAACGTCCGGCCCTGCCCGTTCGCCACGAGCCGGACCGCGGGCTTGTGGACAGGCTCATGGCCCGCCACGGGATGTTTTGAGAAAGCCGGGAGTGAGAATCCCCGGATGCTGTGGGTCGTTGATTGTTTATTTGGGGGGAGGCCCGAGGGCGGCTGCGGCAGTCGCGGACTATTTCTTGCTGTCCACACACGTGGGGCTGGGGTCCTTGCGTCCGGAGATCTGAAGGATTCGCTCGCGGACCCGGCTGAGCAGGGCCGTTCCCTCCATTATTTCCTCATCGGTGATGCCCTTGAGCATCTTGACCTTCACGGCTTCCAGCTTTTCGCCCAGTTGCTCCATGACCTCCCAGGACTGATTCTCGACATCGATGAGTTTGACTCGCCGGTCCTTGTCCGAAATACGGCGCCGAACCCAGCCGTCACGCTCCATGCCATCCAGAATACGCACCATCGTCGGCCCTTCGATACCGATTTCAGCCGCTAGTTCCTTTTGGGAGAGTGCACAGCCGTGTTCTTCCAAGATACGCAACACAAGCCAGCGCGAGTTGGAGAGGCCGAAAGGGCGGGCCAGTTCATCCGCCAGATTGCGCACGTCGCGAGCCGTAATGTCAAGACTGACGATGAAGTCGTGACTCAGGCTTTGCCAGTGGGTTCTCATTTTTTTCATGCCTCACTCCTTGAGGGTCTCGATAACCTTTTCATGGAGGGTTGTCATAGGTGGCGCCCCCGCCCCGGGGGGGCAGGGCGGGGGCGCCGGGTCGGGGTCACTCTATGGGGGTGCGTTTCTTCGGATTATGAAAACGGTCCGTGAAACGGGTGATCCCTTTGTAAAAAGCCGGAATGAAGAAGGTGGCGATGAACGTCGCCGCCAGCATCCCGCCGATGACGCCGGTTCCGATGGAATGGCGGCTGGCAGCACCGGCACCACTGGAGATGGCCAGCGGCACACAACCCAGGACAAAAGCCAGCGAGGTCATGACAATGGGTCTGAAGCGCAGCCGGGCCGCCTCAAGCGCGGCATCATGCACGGACATACCTTCGGCGCGTTTCTGCACTGCGAATTCCACGATAAGGATGGCGTTCTTGGCAGACAGGCCGATCAGGGTGATCAGTGCGATTTGGAAGTAGACATCGTTGGACAGTCCGCGCATCCAGTTGGCCGCGATGGCGCCGAACAGGGCGAACGGAACCACCATGATGACGGCAAGAGGTAGGTTCCATTTTTCATACTGTGCCGCCAGGATCAGGAAGACCATCAGCAGGCCGAGCAGGAAGACGGAATAGGAACTGCCGCCCGAAAGTCGTTCCTGATAGGCCGATCCGGTCCAGGCCAGGGTGTAGCCATCGCTCAGGGTCTCGGCAGCAACTTCTTCCAGAGCTGCCAGGGCCTGCCCAGAGCTGTAGCCAGGGGCCGGGGCACCCATGATCTTTGCCGCCGGGAATACATTGTAACGTTCCATGACTTCGGGCCCTGTGGTTCGTTCGACCCTGACTAAAGCCGTCAGGGGCACCATGTCTCCGGAGTTGGATCGTACATAGACTCGGCCCAGATCTTCAGGGCTGCGGCGGTAGTCGCCCTCGGATTGCAGGTTGACCTGGAAGGTTCGGCCCAGCTTGTTGAAGTCGTTGACGTAATAACTACCGAAGGTGGCTTGCATCACACTGAAAACGTCATTGACCGGCACACCCATGGCACGGGCCTTTTCACGGTCCAATTCCACGTGTAATTGCGGCGAGTTTACGTTGAAAGTGCTTTGCACATAAGCCAGCTCAGGGCGTTTGGCTGCTGCTTGCTGAAGCTTTGCCAGTGTGTCGGCAAGTTCAAACGCGCTGGCACCCGTACGGGACTGGATGTAGCCTTCGAATCCGCCAGTGTTACTCATGCCGTTGATGGGCGGGGGCATGAAGGCCAGGACGATACCTTCCTCCATTCCGGCTCCCATGCCGAAGATCTTTTTGACCACATCATGGGAGGATTGGCCTGGACCTCGTTCGTCCCATGGCTTGAGCTTGATGAACATGGTGCCGAAGTTGCTGTTGGCTGTGACAGACAGCAGGTTGAATCCGATCAGGTTGATGCTGGTGTCTACTTCCGGGAGCTGTCCGATTTGGGTTTCCAGCTCGCGCATCAACTGCTCGGTACGCGAAATGGACGCGCCAGGCGGCAGGATGGCCACTGCAATGGCGTAGCCCTTGTCCTCTTCGGGAACCAGGGCGCTAGGTACGATCTGGAACAGATGCCAGGTCACACCGCACAGGCCCAACAGTAGGACGACTGCCAGTACGCCGCGTTTCAGCAGCAGGCGGACTCCTGTGGTGTAGCCGTTGGTGATGCGCTCGAAGAAACGGTTGAACCAGCGCAATGGAGCGATAGGTTCCTGATGTCCGGGCTTGAGCAAGATGGCGCACAGGGCCGGGGTCAACGTCAGGGCCACGATGCCCGAGATGACCACGGACACGGCGATGGTCACCGCGAACTGCTTGTACATCTCACCGGCCAGTCCGCCCATGAAGGCCACGGGCACGAATACGGAGCAGAGCACGAGCACAATGGCGACGACCGCACCTGCCACTTCTTCCATGGCTTTGATGGTGGCCTCTTTGGGACCCAGGCCTTCGGTGCGCATGACGCGCTCCACGTTTTCGATGACCACGATGGCGTCGTCCACCACGATGCCGATGGCCAACACCAGTCCGAACAGGGTCAGGGTGTTGATGGAGAATCCCAGGGCGTACATGCCCGCGAAGGTGCCGATGATGGACACGGGCACGGCCAGCAGCGGGATGATGGTGGGCCGCCAATTCTGCAGGAACAGGAAGATGATGATCGCCACCAGGGCGAAGGCCTCGAACAGGGTTGTCCGGACCTCTTCCACGGAGATGCGCACGAAATCGGTGATGTCGTAGTCCATGGACCATGTCAGGCCATCAGGGAACGAAGGGGCGAGTCTGTCCATGGCAGCGATGACCGAATCGGCTGTCTGGAGTGCATTGGCACCCGGCGAGAGATAGATGGCAATATTTACCGATGGTTTACCCTTGCGCAGGGTGACCATGTTGTAGTTTTGGGAACCCAACTCCAGGCGCGCCACATCTTTCAGGCGCAGGTATGAACCGTCTTCATTGGCGCGCAGGATGATCTTCCCGAATTCTTCGGGGGTGACCAGGCGACCCTTGGTGGTGACCGTATAGGATGTTTCCACAGGATTGGCCTGGGGCAGGTTGCCAATGGCACCTGCTGCGAACTGGGCGTTTTGCTCGTTGATGGCAGAGGCGATGTCTGCAGGGGTCATCTTGAGCTGGGCCAGCTTGTCGGGCTTGAGCCAGACACGCATGGAATAATCCTTGGCGCCTAGTACTTCGGCGTCGCCAACACCGGGCAGACGTTTGATCTCATCCACCACGTTTACGGAAGCATAGTTGCTCATGTAAATGGTGTCGTAGCGTTCGTCGTCGCTACGAAGGCCCACAACCTGAAGCATACTTGATGATTTTTTGGTGACTGTGACGCCTTGGCGAGTGACCTCGGTGGGCAGGGAACTGGTGGCGGCTTGAACCCGGTTATTGACGTTGATGGTGTTTTGGTCCGGGTTCGTGCCCACGGCAAAGGTGACGGTGACCTTCAGGGTGCCGTCACTGGCGCTTGTGGAGCGCATGTACAGCATGTTGTCGACGCCGTTGATCTCCTGTTCCAGAGGTGCGGCGACGTTCTGGGAAATAACCTCGGCGCTGGCTCCGGGATAATACGCTTTGACTTCGACCTCGGGCGGAACGATTTCCGGGAATTCGGCAATGGGCAACGTGTTCATCGCCATGATTCCCGCCAATAAGATCAGCAGCGAGATGACCGTGGCGAAGATGGGCCTGTAAATGAAGAATTTTGAGAACATTACTGAGCGCTCCCCTTACCAGCTTCAGCGACTTCGGCTTTGGATACGGTCACTGTGACGCCGGGGCGTACTTTGATGACGCCGTCGGAAATGATGCGCTCGCCGCCGGACAGGCCCTGGACGATCTGGAAGCCGTTGCCCACGGTCTCGCCGATCTCAATGGGGCGGGGTTGGGCCGCGTTGTTCTCGTCCAGCACGTAGACCAGGGACACATCCTTGGTGAACAGTACGGCGCGCTGCGGGATCACGATGGCGTCCTTGAGGACCATGCCCTGGACCACGGCGCGGGCGAAGCTGCCGGGAAGGATCATGCCATCGGGGTTGGGCACTTCGGCGCGTGCACGCACGGCCCCGGTCTGCGGGTCCTCGTGGCGGTCCATGAAGTTGATGCGTCCGGCGTGCTTGTAGATGCTGCCGTCGGACAGGCGCAGCAGGACGATCAATCCGTCATCGGGTTGGCTGATCAGGCCTTCCTCGGCCTGGCGCTTGCGTTTCAGGACCTCGGTGCCGGGCACGGAAAAGTTGACGTACACGGGATCGAGCCGGGTGATGGTGGTCAACAGGCTGCCTTGGGCGTCCTGAGTGATAAGGCTGCCCTCGGAACGGGTCTCTCTGCTGGTGATGCCGGAGATGGGTGCCCGAACCTCGGTGTAGCCCAGGTTCAACTGTGCGGTCTCCACAGTGCCACGCGCGGTGCGTACCACAGCCAGGGCAGAGTCGTACTTGGCGGTGGCGTCATCGCGTTCGTGGGTGCTGACCGCGCCCTGCTCGTAGATGGACAAGGTGCGGTCACGGTACAAGCGCGCCAGCTCCAGGTTGGCTTCCTGCTGCTGCAATGCACCGCGCGCCTGTTCCTGGGCCGCGTGATAGGTATTGGGGTCGATGCGGAACAGGACGTCGCCTTCCTGCACAAAGGACCCTTCGCGGTAGGTGCGCTCAAGCAGGATACCGCTCACCTGGGCCCGGACCTCGACCTCGCGCGAGCCCTCCACCTGGGCGGCGTATTCGTTGTCGAGGGGCACGTCGGCCCGGGGCACGACGATGGCCTTGACCAGCGGCGGCGGGGTGGTCGCTTTGGCATGGCCGTTGGCCTCTTTGTCCATGCATCCGGCGGCGAGGAGTGGAAAAAGAAGAGAAAAGAGAAGTAATTTCTGATGGATGTGCATTGTTTGAAACCTCTTGTTTTAAACAAATATGTAGGGCTATCTATTAGCCCGCTATCTTTTGTTTGGAGTAGTTATGCCTTGAATGAGGGACTGTCAAGGGAATAAAACGGTGTTTGAATTATTCTTCGGGAGGAGGGCTCACTGCCCCAGAAGACCGATCACCGCGGCCCCGGCGAACATCAGTGAGGCCCCGGCCAGTTTGGCGTTCATACCCGACTCTCCCAGCCACAGGCCTCCCAGCAGGACCCCGAATACGGCGTTCAGGCGTTTGACGGCGATCATGTATGCCGCCTTGACCAGGGACATGGCGAGGCAGTGGCAGAGGATGTGGACGAAGACCAAGAGTCCCATGGTCAGGCCCCTGCCGGGGGCGACCTTGAGGGCGGACAATCGGGCCTTGCCCATGAGCGGCAGGACGATGAGCATGGTCAGGCCTTGGGCGATGAAGAAGGTGCAGGCGAAGAACAGGGGGTCGGATTCGATGATGCCTTTTTTGCCGAGCACGGCGCTGAAGGCGAAGACAAAAGCCGCGCCAAGCATGGCCCTGGTCCCCGGCTCGGCGGTGATGACCTTGAAGGGGGCCAGCCAACCGCCGGAGTGCTTGGACTCCAGGTTCAGGATGTAGCTGCCCAGGACGATGAGCAGCACCCCGGATGAGCCCCAGAGGTTGGGGACCTCGCCGAGGATCAGATACCCGGTGCCCAGGGCAAAGGCCGGGGTGAAGGCCAGGTAGGGCAGGGTCAGAGACAGGGGCGAGAGGTTGATGCCTCGGAAATAAAACAATGATCCTGTGATGTTGATGGGCAGCAGTAGGGCGAAGGTCGGCCAGTAGTTCGGATCCAGAACCGGGGAGTCTAGGAATAGCAGCAGCACCGCGAAGAGCGGGATGGAGAACACCGAAGGCAAGAGTGCCGCCTCGAACGGGTTCAGGCCGCGAAATGTACGTTTGAGATAGGCCGCTTCGGTGGCCGAGAGGGCTGCTGTTAGAAACGAGAGACTGAACCAAAGCATGGCGGCCTAGTTGGTCACGGCGTAGGCGATGATCTGGCCGTGGTGATTGTACAGGAATCCGTCGAGGGTGCCGTCGGGCTCCAGCCGCGCCGTCAGGGTGAAGGGCACCTGGTCGCGGCTCAGAAAGCGTCGGGCAAGGGGGCTGTGGCTGTAGAAGCGGGTATCCAGAAACTCGATGTCGCGCCCGCCGTCTTGCCTGGGGGTTTCCTTCATGGTGGGCCATTTGGCGAACCATGCCCAGGTCTGGAAGAACGAGATCTCTCGTCCCAGCCTGGCCAGCAGTTCCGGGTCGGCCCGGGTGAACTCGGCAAGGTCGAGGTTGGTGTGCAGGGTTGGGATGGCGCTGATGGAGCCGATGCGCAGGCGTGTCCCGTCTTCAAGAATTATCTTCCAGAAAATGGGGGACAAGAAGTCCGTGCTCACCGTGATGGATTCACTCCGGATGCCTTGTTCGGCCAGAATCTTGGGCAGGGATTCCCAAACCACTGTGCGAATGCTGTGGGCGGCCACTGGGTAGACCAGCATCAGGGCCAGCCCCAGGGTGGCGATGCGCCTGCCGTATTCCTTGGAGCGCAGGGACCAGACGAGAAGCCCCAGGGCCGTGAGGGTCAGGATGGGGTCGATAATGAACAGGGCCCCCCAATCGTAGCGAACCTTCGAAAACGGGGCCATGAGTTGGGTGCCGTAGGTGGTGACCACGTCCAGCCAGAGGTGCAGGGCCAGCAGCGAGAGGGCGACGACAAAGGTCTTCACGGGTGTGAAGGCCTTGTGCAACATCCAGAACAGTCCGGTCAGCGCCAGGGCCTGGACAGCGATGCCCAGCAGGGAGTGGGTGATGCCCCGGTGGTGCAGCAGGTATTGTTCGGGATTCAGGCCCACGAAATTGTCGATGTCCGGCAGCCACGCCGCCAGGATGCACAGGGCGTAGGCCAGACGCGTGCCAAAGCGCGTGTGCAGCAGGCGGCCCGCCAGCGCGCCTGAGACGATGTGGGTGACGGGGTCCATAGTTGTTATTGTACCCCAGTGGCTTGGCTACGGCAACCGGGTGTTGGCTTTGGACGTGGATGTCAGTCCGGGGGCTGGGCGCGGGGACGGAACCGCCTCGGTCGAGGGGTGAGATGCCTGGACTCTGGACGTGGGGCCGGGGCCGGGGTAGGGTGGGGCATGGAAAAGAAACGCAATGATTCCGGCATGCGCCAAGTGGATGCCGTGATCTTCGATTTTGGCGGAGTCCTGGCGGAAGAGGGGTTTTTCGATGGCTTCCGCGTCCTGGCCGAGGCCCAGGGCATCGACTACACCCTGTTATCCGAGACGGCCGTGGATCTGGCACGGGCCGGTGGTTATGCCGAGGGGCGTATCAGCGAACAGGAATTCTGGACCCGGCTCAAGGCGCAAACCGAACTCACGGGCAGCGACGCCGAACTGCGTCAGGAGCTGTTATCCAGGTTCATTCTGCGGCCCTGGATGTTCGAGTGTGTGGACAAGCTCAAGGCCGCCGGGTACAAGGTGGCCATCCTGAGCGATCAGACCAACTGGTTGGAAGAACTGGATGCCGAGCACGGTATCTTCAGACGCTTCGATCTGGTCTGGAACAGCCACCGCACGGGCAGGACCAAGAAGGAACCCGCCTTGTTCGATGATTTCGCCGCGGCCCTGGGTGTTTCACCCGAACGGGTTCTGTTCGTGGACGACCACGGCGGGCATGTCCGGCGGGCCGAGGCTCAGGGAATGAAGGCCATCCACTACATCGACCGCGAGGACTTTACGCGCCGCATCAACGATATCTGCCCGCTGTAGCGGGGTTGGAGTACGATCATGAAAAGCCCGTCCTTTGGATTCTCCCGCGAAGGGACCCCTTTTGCCGCCTTGTGCGCCCTGTTGACCTTGAGCCTGGCCTTTTTGGGCTGTGCCACGGGCACGGCGGTGATGTTCGTGCTCACGTTTTTCGTGGTGCATTTCTTTCGCGATCCCGAGCGGGTCGCCCCCAGGGGCCCGGGCATGGCCATCAGTCCGGCGGACGGCAAGGTCTGTAAGGTTGGCATGGCCGTGGACCCCATTACCGGCAAGAACCGCAAGGTGGTCTGCGTGTTCATGAACGTCTTCAGCGTGCATGTGAACCGCAGCCCCGTGGACGGCGAGGTGGAGGTCATCAAATACTTCCCGGGCAAGTTCCTCAATGCCTCGCTGGATAAGGCCTCCGAGGACAATGAGCGTCTGGCCATGTCCATCCGCGGGATCGAGGGCGGCGACTGGACCGTGGTCCAGATTGCGGGACTCATCGCCCGGCGCATCGTGTGTTGGGCCGAAGAGGGCGACCAGCTGGCGCGCGGCCAGCGGTTCGGGCTCATCAAGTTTGGCTCCAGGGTTGACCTTTACGTTCCGGATGCCTATGAAGTATCTGTCCACGTAGGCGAACAAGTCTTTGCAGGACAAACCGTCCTGGCCCGCAGAGCCTAACATCAACACGACACGATCATGACTGAAGAAAAGCCAAGGCCCATACATAAGGGAGTCTACATCCTCCCTAACCTGCTGACCACGGCAAGCCTGCTCTCAGGCTTCCTGGGTATCATGTGGGCTATTGAAGGGAGCTTTGAAGCTTGCGCCATGGCGATTCTGGTCAGTGCGGTGTTCGATGGACTGGACGGCAAGGTTGCCCGCCTGACAGGCACCGCCAGCGAGTTTGGCGTGCAGTTCGACTCCCTGGCCGATCTGGTGGCCTTCGGCGTGACGCCGGCGATCATGATCTATCTCTGGAAGCTGCAGGCCTTCGGGCGGCTGGGGCTGATGGCCTCTTTCCTGATCGTGGTCTGCGGGGCGCTCCGGCTGGCGCGCTTCAACGTGGTTTCCTCCACCAGCTCCAAGAAGTTCTTCATTGGCCTGCCTATTCCGGCGCAGGCTTGTATCCTGGCTGCTTTTGTCCTCTTTGCACCGTTCCTGCCCCAGGCCCTGGTGCCCTATGAGCCCATGGGCTTGCTGGCCTTGGCCTATCTCTGTTCCTTCCTCATGGTCAGCCGTGTACGCTACGCCTCTTTCAAGGAGTATGGATTCGTCAAGGCGCATCCCTTCTCCAGCATGGTCACCGTGATTCTGCTCTTCGTGATGGTGGCTTCCCAGCCCAAGGTCCTCGGATTCGTGATTCTTTTTGGCTACATGCTCTCTGGTCCCATTTATACCTACTATCTATTGCTACGTCGCCCCGGCGCGCTGCGTAACGCTTCCCCGAAGATTACGTAGAGCTCCCCCGTCCCGTGCGGATGGGGATCATCCCCGGCACGTGGCAACCTTTCCCGCATCGTTCAGCGATGTGGCGAAACACCCTCAGAACAGCATTTCCCATTGTCACCCCGCAGGATTATTTGTGCGGATGACACTATTCAGACAAGGAGAAGTCCCATGTCAGATCGCGTGTATATTTTTGATACAACCCTTCGTGACGGCGAACAGTCCCCCGGCTGCACCATGAACCTGCGCGAGAAGGTGCGTCTGGCGCGGCAGCTCGACGCCCTGGGTGTGGACATCATCGAGGCCGGGTTCCCGGCTGCCAGCGATGGTGATTTCGAGGCCGTGCGGGCCATTGCCGAGGCCGTGGAAAATGCCCAGGTCGCCGGTCTGTGCCGGGCCATGACCTCGGACATCGACCGGGCCTGGAACGCCGTCAAGGATGCCAAGCACCCGCGCATCCATACCTTCCTCGCCACCAGCCCGCTGCACATGAAGTACAAGCTCGGCAAGGAGCCGGACCAGGTGCTGAAGATGGCCGAGGCCGCCGTGCGCCATGCCGCGCAGTACACGGAGAATGTCGAGTTTTCCGCCGAGGACGCCTCGCGCTCGGACTGGGATTTCCTGGTCAAGGTCTGCGAACTGGTCATCGACTGCGGGGCCAGGGTGGTCAACATTCCGGACACCGTAGGCTACGCCCAGCCCGACGAATATGCGGAACTGATCGCCTACCTCATCAAGAATGTCTCCAACCAGGACAAGGCCATCTTCTCCGTCCATTGCCACAATGATCTGGGCATGGCCGTGGCCAGCACCATGGCCGCCCTGCGCGCCGGGGCACGCCAGGCCGAGGTCACCTTGTCCGGCATCGGTGAGCGCGCGGGCAACGCGGCCCTGGAAGAGGTGGTGATGAACATCCGTACCCGGCCCGTGCATTATCCCTTTGAGACGAATATCCTGACCGAGCAGCTCTATCCGGCCAATCGTCTGTTGTCGCGAATTATTGGCAGGCCCATTCCGCCGACCAAGGCCATCACCGGGGACAACGCCTTTGCCCATGAGTCCGGCATCCATCAGGACGGGGTGCTCAAGCATCGCCAGACTTACGAAATCATGACCCCGGAAAGCGTGGGCCGTGCCGGCAACGACATGGTGCTCGGCAAGCATTCGGGTCGTCACGCCATCGGCCAGAAGGTGGCCGACATGGGCTATCGGCTCTCCAACGAGGATATCGATCTGGTTGCTACCGCAGTGAAAAGGCTGGCGGACATCAAGAAAAATATCTACGACGAGGACCTTGAAGCCATTGTCCTGGAAGAGGTCTTTCGCATCCCGGACAAGTACCGTTTGAAGTATCTGCACATCCAGTCCGGTAATATGGACATCCCACCCACCGCGGCCGTTGTGATGGAGGTGGATGGTGAGGAACGCAAGATGACCACCTTTGGCGTGGGACCTGTGGATGCCGTGTTTAATACCATCTCGGAAATCATCGGCCAACGGCCCGTGCTGGAACAGTATCTGGTCAACGCCATCACTGGCGGTACCGATGCCCAGGGCGAAGTGACGGTGAAGATCCGTGCCCATGATCGCACGGCCGTGGGCCGTGGCTCCGACCCGGACATCATCTTCGCCAGCGCCAAGGCCTTTTTGAACGCAATGAATCGACTCGCTAAATCCATGGAGGAAGCAAAATGCCCCGCACTGTAGCCCAGAAACTCTTGCAGCGGCACAGCGATGACACGGTCCGCGAGGCGGGCCAGATCGTCCGCTGTCGTGTGTCCCTGGTGCTGGCCAACGACATCACGGCCCCTCTGGCCATCAAGTCCTTCAGGGCCATGGGCGCAGCCGATGTCTTTGACAAGGACAAGGTCGCCCTGGTCTGTGACCATTTCACGCCCAACAAGGACATCGACTCCGCAGAGCAGGTCAAGGGGGTGCGCGAGTTTGCCCATGAAAAGGGCATTACCCACTACTACGAGGGCGGAAACGTGGGCGTGGAGCATGCCCTGCTGCCTGAACTGGGGCTTGTGGGCCCTGGCGACATCGTGGTCGGTGCGGACAGCCACACCTGTACCTACGGTGGCCTGGGCGCGTTTGCCACGGGCATGGGCTCCACGGACATTGCCGGGGCTATGGCCCTTGGTGAGACCTGGTTCAAGGTGCCGCCCACCATCCGCGTGGAGATCAACGGCACCCCGGACGCGCATGTCGGGGGCAAGGATTACATCCTGAACCTCATCGGCAAGATCGGCGTGGCCGGAGCCTTGTACAAGGCCCTGGAATTCGGCGGCAGCGCGGTGGACGCGCTGACCATCGAGGGGCGCATGACCATGGCCAACATGGCCATTGAGGCCGGTGGCAAGGTCGGCCTGTTCGCCGCGGACGCCAAGACCCTGGAATACACCCGGGCGGCCGGGCGCACGGGCGACGAGCTGTTGTCCGCCGATCCGGGCGCGAGCTATGAGCGCGTGGTGCAGATCGACGTCACGGGCATGGAGCCGCAGATCGCCTGCCCGCACCTGCCCGACAACGTGCACCCCGTGTCCGAGGTGCGCGATGTCGAGATCCATCAGGTCGTGATCGGTTCCTGCACCAATGGTCGCATCGAGGACATGCGCGAGGCCGCAGCCATCCTGAAGGGCCGCAAGGTGTCCTCGGGTGTGCGCTGCATCGTGCTGCCCGCGACCCCCAGAATCTGGCGCCAAAGCATGGACGAGGGCCTGTTCGCGATCTTCATGGACGCCGGGGCCGTGATTGGACCCCCGACCTGCGGACCCTGCCTGGGCGGCCATATGGGCATCCTGGCGGGCGGTGAGCGAGCTCTGGCCACCACCAACCGCAACTTCAAGGGCCGCATGGGCAGCCTGGATGCCGAGGTCTATTTGGCCAACCCCGCGGTGGCAGCGGCTTCTGCCGTCACCGGGATCATCACTCATCCCAAGGACCTTTAGGCGGCCTATGAAAATCTTCCCATGGCGGCGTTGTTGCGGTGAATGCAAACCCTCATGTATTTGGAATACAGCAATGCTCCCTGCGGGTGTAAGGCTCGAAGACTCGCCAACGACATCAGGACTTCGGCCTCGCACAGCCCTCATGCCCGGTCTTCAAAATTTTTGACCGGCCTGTGGGAAGAAGACTTCCTCAAGTTCAGAAAGTACGGAGAATATGATTATGAAATATTCAGGCAAGGCCCACGTGGTGGGCACCAACATCGATACCGACGCCATCATCCCGGCCCGGTTCCTGGTCACCACCGATGAAGCGGAACTGGGCGCCAACTGCATGGCGGGCCAGGAGGAAGGCTGGGTCAAGCGCGTCTCCCAGGGCGACATCATGGTCGCCGGGCCCAACTTCGGCTGCGGCTCCTCGCGTGAGCACGCCCCCATCGCCATCAAGGGCGCGGGTATGCCCGTGGTGGTGGCCCATAGCTTTGCGCGCATCTTCTACCGCAACGGTTTCAACATGGGCCTCATCCTTCTGGAAGTGGGCGACGACTACGCCAAGTTCTCCGACGGGGATCAGGTCGAGGCCGATCCTGGAACCGGTTTGGTGCGCAATCTGACCACGGGCGTGGAAGTGACCTGCCAGCCTGTACCCGCCTTCATGAACGAGATCCTGAACGCAGGCGGTCTTGTGGGCTACGTCAAAAACCGTCTGGCTCAGTCGGCGTAAGGGAGACATACTTATGGAACTCAAGATCTGTTTTCTACCCGGCGATGGCATCGGCCCCGAGATCATGGAACAGGCAGGCAACGTGCTTGAGGTCGTGGCCGAGAAATTCGGCCATACCCTGATCGCGAGCAGTGCGCGCATCGGCGGCGTGGCCATCGACGCCGACGGCGTGCCCCTGCCCCAGGAGACCATCGACGCCTGCAAGGCCGCTGACGCGGTGTTGCTGGGCGCTGTGGGTGGGCCCAAATGGGACACCATCGACCCCGCCATCCGCCCCGAGCGTGGGCTCTTGGCTATCCGCAAGGAGCTGGGCCTGTTCGCCAACCTGCGCCCGGCCAAGCTGTTCCCGCAGCTCAAGAACGCCTGTTTCCTGCGCCCGGATCTGGTGCAGGACGGCCTGGATGTGATGGTCATCCGCGAGTTGACCGGCGGCATCTACTTTGGCGAGCCCAAGGGGATCGTGGAGCAGGACGGTGAGAAGATGGGTTTCAATACCATGGTCTACTACGAACATGAGGTGGAGCGCATCGCCCGGGTTGCCTTCGAGGCCGCACGTAAGCGCGGCAAGCGCCTGTGCTCCGTGGACAAGGCCAATGTGCTGGATGTCTCGCGCCTGTGGCGCGAGGTGGTGATCCGCGTGCACGCCGACTATCCGGACGTGGAGCTCTCCCACATGTACGTGGACAACGCGGCCATGCAGCTGGTGCGCAACCCCTCGCAGTTCGACGTCATCGTCACCGGTAACTTGTTCGGCGACATCCTGTCCGACGAGGCAGGCTGCATCACCGGCTCCATCGGCATGCTGCCCTCGGCCTCGCTCGGCGCGGACGGCCCTGGCCTGTTTGAACCCATCCACGGCTCGGCCCCGGACATCGCCGGGAAGGACAAGGCCAATCCCTTGGCCACCATCCTTTCCGTGGCCATGATGCTCAGGTATTCCTTCAACCTCACCGCCGAGGCCGAGGCCATCGAGGCCGCCGTGTCCAAGGTCCTGGACCAGGGCTGGCGCACCGGCGATATCGCGGAACAAGGCTGCAAGCTGGTGGGCTGCGTCAAGATGGGTGAACTGGTGGTGGGCATGATTTAGCAGATTGCTCAGAATAGAATAATGGAACGGCTGACGATCTATCCACGGATTTGACTATTCCCTTTCGACCAAGAAAATTATAGGATTATAAGTTGGAAGGGAAGTCGCCGTGGACGAATGTGTCGTGGGGTGTAGTGAGATGGTTATCACCTGACAGTTGGCCACAAAAGTGAAAGTGGTCATGCCGTCCTTGGCTGGGGTACGGTTGGAGTTGCAAAACTTCACCGGAACCTCAACACAGGAGAACGTCATGACCACGAGGAAGAAG
>JAHIUW010000005.1 GCA_018816865.1 Pseudomonadota bacterium | reverse complement strand
CACCTGTATTTTTACACTTTTCTAAAGTGAACTGTTATCCAATCCGTGCCTTTTATCATCAAATCCATTTGCATAAGAAAAAGCTTCATAAACCAATAGGTTATGAAGCTTTTTTGACAAAAGTAATCTAGGTAAACGTCAGAACGGCACATCGTCCATGCCCGAGGCTTCGGACGGAAAAGCGGGACCCAGATCGTCGTCGTCCTGCTGCTGAGGCCGAGGAGCCTGCTGCGGACGCCCGCCGCCGCCACCCTGAGGTGCGGCACTCTGCTGGCGCGGGGCATCGTAGCCGCCGCCCTGCGAAGCACCCTTGGGATCCAGGAACTGCACACGCTGGGCCTTGATCTCGGTGGTGTACTTGGTGACGCCGCCCTGGTCCTCCCAGCTTCTGGTCTGCAGGCTGCCCTCGACATAGCACATGCTGCCCTTGTGCAGGTAGTTGCCCACAGGCTCGGCCTGTTTTCCAAAGACCACCACGCGATGCCACTCCGTACGTTCCACCATGTTGCCATCCGTACCGCGGTAGGACTCGTCCGTAGCCATACGGAAATTGGCAACGGGCTGACCATTCTGGGTATAACGAAGTTCGGGATCGATCCCGAGACGGCCAATGAGCATCACTTTATTCAAAGAAGCCATGGAACTCTCCTATTCAAAATTTATTCAGCTGGAGATACGATAAAAGGTTGCTCGGGGGCAAGCTTTTCAAGCTCGGCGAGTTTGCCCTCAAGCTGCTGCGCAATACGCTCGGCCTCGGATGGTTTCCAGTCGCCCAGGGCGCTGTCCAGGTCCGTCTTGAGCCCGGCCAGTTGCTCCAGTCCGGGTTCCAGGCTCTGCGTGACGTCCGCATCCTTGATGACGAAGCGCACGCGGTCGTACAACGTGGACACCAGCTCCAGCACCCCCCTCTTCTCCAGGGCAGGGCCAGCCACCTCGGAACGATGCGGCCAGGCCAGGGCGCAAAGCTTCGGCAAGGCCCGCTCCACTTCCGCAGGATCAAAGGTCTGAGCCATGACACGAATTTGTAATAATCTTGTCATGTTAATCTCGATCCTCCCACTCGCTCTGGACGCGACTCACCACGTCCTGGATCAGGGCCAACTGGTCCACGGGGCAGACGCCGATCAGCGGCGCACCAGCCTCGATGCTCTCATTATGCGTCAAGTACACCGCGTAGATCATGCCCGTCGGCCCCGTGTAGACCAGCGGGGCCTCCCGCTTCATGCGCGAGACGATGAACAACTCCATCCCGTCGTGGACCTTCACGGATTGCGGCCCTGCGGCCTTGATCTTGGTATCCACCTCGGGAAAGAAATAATACTTGGCCTGCTCGGGTGCATGAAACAGGTACAGAGTCTTTTTGAGAATGGCCCCGATCACCTCGTCCTTGGTCAGATAGTGGCGGATGGTCGCCAGCACGGTCCCGGCCTCGACAAAGGTGCCGTCCAACTCCTTGAAGACCTGCTCGATCTCGCCCTTGAGCGGGGCATGGACGGGCTTCTTGTTGCGCTCGCGTTCCAGATGGGCCAGCAGGGTCCCCGGCTTTTCACGCCAAGTGCCCTGGGGGCCGAAAACGCAGGTGCCAAGCTCGGTGGTCACGTATTTCACAACCCCGGTATGCGGAGCCACGACCTCGACCATCTTGAAGGGAGAAGCCTTCATTTCATCTAGTAAGCTTTTGACGTCTATCACTATTTATATCCAACCATTTCTTTCAGCCGCCCAGGGGAGGCTTGGTTTCGCTGTTCAGGCCAGAACACTCAAGGCTCATACCGGCTCGGAACCGGGCCAAGCGAGGGGGCACGGCACCGGCGATCTCTTTTTCCACTCCAGCAAGGTGGACGAACGCCTCTGCCCGGCTCACGCTGCTACCTGTAATACAGGTTGCGACCGCCCATGGTCAGCAGGGCCTGATGCAGATTCATACGCAGCTCGCGGCGATCCCAAATGCCATGGATATGGCCCCGGGACAACGCCAGATGCGCGTCATGGTAGTTGGGTGGAATATCCATGCCCGTGGTTTCCTTGATCACGCCAGGGCCCGCAAAGCCGATGTTGGCCGAACGGATGGCGAACTGATAGGGCGAACAGCCCAGGAAACTGGCCAGAGGTCCCGCATAGGAGTTGGTGTCATAGACAACGAGGTACAGACCACCAGCTTCGATATACCTGCGTACAGCCATGGTGCAACGCGGCATCTGAATAACCCCGTTGACGCCTTCCTGGATGCGGATGCCTGCCGTGCCATGCACGTAGGCGATGAGGGGGTAGTGCTTGCGCCTGGCGCGCTCGCAGGCGCGCACGAACTTCTCGCCCTCGGCCGCACCCACCGTGCCGCCCCTGAAGGAACCCACCAGGGTCACACAGACCACATTGATGTGCTTGATGCGTGCCTCGAAGGTGATGCAAGCGCTCTTCAAGCCGGTCTGAGACTTGGCCTTCTCCAGCTTGGCGTCCAGGCCGTCGTAGGACAGGGGATTGCCCGCCTCCACGTTGCGCGAGAACTCGAAGATGGAGTTGTAATCAAACAGGTTGTGCAGGTACCACTGGTATTCCATGCGGAAATGATGCCCGCAGTTGGAGCAGACCCCGGCGAAATCACGGAACAGGTCCGGCGCCCAGAGGTCCTTGCAGCCGTGGGTGGCCGAATTGGGACAGGTCAAGGCGTAGTCCTCACGGGCCTGAGGACTCACATAAGAGGCTCCGGATCCGGGGTCGCAGGCATCCACATCCCAACAGGACAACTCGGTCAGGCTCTTTTCCGTCTCCTCACTGCACTCCTGCCCAGAGGCGGGGATCAGGGTTTCGCGCACCCATCTCACGGGCACGGCGACCTTGTCCTTGACCACCTGGATCTCGCTGCCAATCTCCTCCATGACCTGGAAAATCTTCTTCTGATGCTTGCGCAGGAAGTCATACTTGAAGAAAGAGTAAAGGCTCCAACCCGTCTCGCGCAGCAGTCGTTCCATCTTGCGATTGAAAGGGGTGCTGTCGATGAACGCGCCCAGGCTCATCTTGCGGAAACGCTGATAGCGCCGCCAAGCCAATCGCGCACGCGCACCGGCGGAAAGGCTCCAGCGGACGTAGATATCCTCGGCTCCGGCACCCTTGTTGTTCTTGCGGGTATGCAGGGTCATGGCCCGGAAGAATCGCCAGCCCTTGACGTTGAGGACCACTTCGTCCGTGGCCCGGATGACCTCATTGCGCAGCAGCCTGAAGAAGTCGAAATGCTCAGGTCGAGCACCCAGGGGAGGCTCGGGAATGATGCGGTCGATATAGCCCATGGACAGGTTGTCTTCAGCCGTCATCTTCAGCCGCTGGGCGCAGGTCTCGATGAGTTCGACCGAAGCCCGGTCGCCGTTCCGAAGCCGGCCCTCGATGGCGGCAGCGCCTTCGGGGCTGATGACCGAGTAGTACCCATGGGAAAACATCAGGCGCATATCGGTCAGGCCCACGGCCTCGGCTCCGCCGGAACCGCCCTCGGAGAACACGGCAATCATTGGAACTGTCAACCCAGCCATTTCATAAAGATTTCTGGCAATCTGCTGCGCTGCGCCGGGGTAATCCTCAATGGGGTACGACCCGGGGGTGGAGACATAGGTGTGGATGGGGATGTTCTCGGTTTCGGCGACCTTCATGTAGTGCAAGGCCTTGGCGTTGCCCCAGGGCTTGACGGAGCCGCCGTTGCGGAACTCCTCGCCGTGGCCCTTTTCCTGGCCGATGACCATCACAGGCTGGTTGTGGACCTTGCCGCCCACCCGGCGCGAGATATAAGCCCGGGCGATGAGCATGCTCGGGTCGATATTGTACTCGCCCTCGCCACCCAGCTCGGTATAGTTGTCGTAAACGTTCTCCAGAATATCCTTCAGACAGATGCGCTGCGGATGCCGTACGATGCGCACCCTGTCCATGGCAGTCAGCTCACGTTCGAGCTTCTTTTCCAGAAACACATACAGATCTTCAAGGGCGGAAAGCTGTCGGGCCTGATCCTGCTCGGAAAGGCCGTTTTCGCGCTGGTTAAAATCCACCAATTTGGATTCCAACAGCTCGATATTGACGTTCTCCTTCTCGCCGAAGATGTCCTTGATGTATTGCAGCCTTTCGCCAAGGCCCTGTATTCTTTTTTCAATATCCATATCGTCTCATACGCTCCACCGCCCCGCGAAGCCTAAAAAGGTTTCGTACCAGGGCGAGGCGTTATCGTTTCATAATCAGGAAAAAACGAGCAGATCTGCAGTCTTTTTGCGCAGAAACTCCACATTGGACTTCAGCCCTTCACCAGAGGAGTTTTTCCCTTCGAGCACGAGCCTGTCAAGGAACTCCAGGCCACGGCTCTTGGCCTCGGCAAGGTCCCTGCCCCAAATGATTGCGAGCGCAAGGTTCGGGTCGAAATCCGTTGGAATCCGATACGCTTCATCTGTGGGAACCTGGGTATGCACGGACAGCCAAGGCTCATCCTTCCAAGTGAAGGATTCGATAACTCCGGACCAGGGAGTGAAGCGGTTATCCGGGTCTTCGGCAATGAGGCGATACTCGATACCAACCCCTTCGAACTCGATATCCTTCTGAGAGTAGCCAATTTTTTCGCCCAAGGCGAGACGGATCTGCTCAGCAATCAAGTCGGTTTTGTCCTGGCCCCCGATGCGCGTAATCACGGCGGACACGCCATTTTCCACCTGGATACGGGTGTTGACCTCCATCAGGAACGGCTCGCCCTTGGGGGTCACGATCCATTCCCAGGTGCCCACACTATCATAACCAGCCTCACGGGCAATGGCCAGGCTGTGATCCTTGATCTGCTCAAGCACCTTGGCAGCGTCGAACCCGTAGGCGATCTCACCGGGGGCAAATCCCGGAGCCACCTCCACGCGCTTTTGGCGACCCGTGGACTGCACCGTGCAGTTGCGGGTCCCAAAGTGCAGAGGTTCAGAGCCGTTGCGGTCACACAGGAGTTGGACTTCAAGGTGATTGAAATCGAAGATCCGCTGTTCAACCAGGACGCCCTCATCGCCAAACTGACGCTTGGAGTAGTTGCGGATGCGGCGATACACGCTCCGAAAGGCCTCGATGTCGTGAATCTCATCGATGCCCATTCCACCGCCGCCCGCCGAGGCCTTGACCAGGACCACGGGGCGTCTGACGCCCTGCTCCTCCTGGAAGGCAAACAGATTGCGCGCGACTTCCTCGGCTTCCGACTCCTCATAGATGGGCCGGTCGGAACCAGGGACGGTGGGCACACCCAGCCCACGAGCCAGACGCTTGGTGTTGATCTTGTCGCCCAGTTCGCGGATCACGCGCCACGAAGGACCGATCCAGATCAAGCCATGCTTGCGCTGGGTGACCCGACGGGCAAACCTGAAGTCCTCGGCAAAGAACCCGTAGCCGGGGTGAACGGCCGTGGCTCCCGAGGCATCCGCAACAGCCAGAATCTCATTGTCATCCTGATAGGACGAAATGCGGTACAGGGAATGATCCCCGCCCTTTTCCCGTGCCAGACGGACGTGACCGGAAAAGCGGTCGGTTTCGGTATACACACAAACAAAGTCCAGACCTAGTTTGATACAGGCCTGGACTATCCTCATGGCGATTTCGCCTCTATTTGCCACTAATACTTTCTGGTTGTTTGACACTTCCTGTGAGTCCTATGCTTATTCTCGAGATTTTTTCTTGATTGCAATCAGTCGCTTCTGGACCTCGAGCACCAGCTTGTCCAGTTTGACTTCCTTGCGGTGGTCAACGCCCTCGAAATTGCAACCGATGATGCCCTTGTCAAGGACACGCATCACCTTGGCCGTCAACTTGTTCAGAAAGACCTTCTTGTTGATGAGCAGATCGAATTCGATGGACTGGCCCTCGGTAAAACCCTTGGCGGCGTCCGTGAACGCCAAGCCCATGGCGGACAGATCCACCACGTCAAAGGACATACCCCGTGAAGGGACAAAGACCATCACTCCTGGGATCTTGGCTCGGAATGCCCGCCTCTGGCTGCCATCGGCATCGGTTCCGCCAATAGAAAAATCAAGTTCTGACGAAGACACGGCTACTTACTCACTTGCTTTTCAAGCACGATTTCAACCCGTCGGTTCCTGGCTTGGTTCTCCGCTGTCGTGTTGGGGTACAGCGGCTCTAGATCAGCCAACCCCGTGGCTGTCAATCTTTTCTGGTCAAGCCCGAGTTCCATTAGATACCGCAAAACATACACGGCCCGCAAGGAGGAAATCTCCCAGTTGTCCTTGAACCGGCTCTGCGGGCTGGGCGGCACGTCGTCGGTGAAACCCTTGATGCTGATCTGCTGATCCACGGATTTCACCAGAAAATCCTTGAGCGTCTTGATGACAGCCTTGCCCTGGGGCCCAAGCTCAACCTGCCCGGGAGCGAAGAGCACGTCGCCCGGCACGCGCAAGGTGATCTTGCCCTCCTCCAGCACGGCACCCACCACGCCCTCCACGCCCTTGCGGGTGATGAAGGTGCGCACGTCGGAAAAGACCTTGCGCTGGGCCTCGATCAACTGCTTCTGCAGGCGCACGGTATCAAGGATGGCTGCTTCCTCGGTCTTGACGCGCGCGGTCATCAACTTGTCTTCCTTCTGACCGAGCGCGACCTTCACCGCCAGAAAGGAATCCGTAAATTTGGTTTCGTCGAGGGTGGACATGGAATAAAGCAGGATAAAGAACACAAGCAACAGCAGCGACATGTCCGCAAACGTGGTTATCCACTCATTGGATTCGACAATCGGTTCTTCCGTGTCTAATTCATGATGATTATCGACCACTGGACTTGCGCTCCTTCGGTGGTTCGAACGAAGACAGCTTTTCGTACACGAGCCTGGGGTTGTTGTTCTCCAGGATCGACTTGGCACCCTCGAAGATGATCTGCAGGTGCAGCTCCTCCAGGCTGGTGCGTGCGCGCATCTTGCCCGCGAAAGGCAGGAACACGAGGTTGGCCATGATGGTCCCATAGAAAGTGGTCAGAATGGCCACGGCCATGGCCGGGCCAAGGCTCTGCGGGTCATCCAGCTTTGCCAGCATCTGCACCAGACCGATCAGGGTACCGATCATGCCGAAAGCCGGGGCATAGCCCGCCAGCTTTTGGAAGACTTCGACGGAAATATTGTGCCGGCGCTTCATGGTGGAGATTTCAATGGCCAGGGTGTCGCGGATGATCTGCGGATCGGCGTTGTCGGCGATGAGCTGACAGGCCTTTTTGAGGATCGGGTTCTCGGTCTGGATGTTCTCCAGGGCGACCAGGCCCTCGCGACGACTGATCTCCGCGATGCGGACCATGATATTCACCACGTCCTCAACCTTGCCCTTCTTTTTCATGAACATGGACAACGCACCCATATGTGATTCGATCACATCCCCCAGGGGGAAGGTCACGCAGATGGCGGCAAAGGTTCCACCCAGGACGATGAGCACTCCGGGGCCATTCCAGAACAGGGATAGCTCGCCACCCATGATGATGGCACTGATCACGAGTACGAAACCAATGATGGACCCGAAAAGAGTTGCAATATCCATGAACTGAGCTCCGATGCCCCGTGGGCTTCATTGACAAGCTATGCAAATATGCCGAAACTAACCCATCGCTTCGGGCCGCCCCGTAACGGCCTTCCCTTTATAAACACTATCAGAGATTTATGCAAAACCCCCAAGATGTTCAAAGTGCGGCAGAATTTGTCCGCTCCAGGCTTGACCAAACCCATGAAGCCAAGACCGCTGTGATCCTGGGAACCGGCCTGGGCGACTGGGCCGATGGCCTCACCGAGGTCCAGTCCTTCGACTACGCAAGCATCCCCGGTTTCGTCCCCTCCACGGTGCAGAGCCATGCCGGGAAATTGACAGCCGCCATGGTGGGCGGACACCCCGTCTGGCTGCAACGCGGACGCTTTCACCTCTATGAGGGCCGCTCCCCCGAGGAGGTCTGCATGGGCGTCCGCACCCTGGCAGGGCTCGGCGTGGAAAACCTGATCATCACCAACGCCGCCGGTGCGCTGAACCCTCAGTTCGAAGCCGGAGGGTTGATGACCATCAGCGACCACATCAATTTCACGGGACGGTCCCCACTCAGCGGCCCCAATGTTGATGCCTGGGGCGACCGCTTCCCGGACATGAGCCGCGCCTATGACAAGGACCTGCTCGAACTGGCGCACGCCAAGGCCCTCGAACTGGGCATCAGACTGGAACGTGGTATCTATATCGGCGTAACCGGCCCGAATCTTGAGACCCCCGCCGAAACCAGAGCCTTCAGGATGCTCGGCGCGGATGCCGTGGGCATGTCCACGGTGCTGGAAGTCATCGCCGCGCGTCACATGAGGGTCAAGGTGCTGGGCATCTCCTGCCTGACCAACAAGAACCTCCCGGACTGCATGGCCGAGACCTCCCTGGAAGAGGTCATTGCCACGGCAGGCGCCGCGGCTGGCAAGCTAAAAAGGCTGCTGAACGCCGTCATTACCTCTTTATAATCAAGACATTTAGACAATAAAAGCAACTTCACATCGCTTGTCAAAAAAAACACAGGGCCCGAAGCGTATCGCTCCAGGCCCTGTGTTTTTTTCCTATCAAAGGAGAAGCTGCCCGTCCTAGGAGTTGGGATAGGCCTGCACCACGTCGTCGATATTCATCTGCTTGGATCTGAATCCATCGGCCTCGATGACAAACCTCGTCAGGACATTCTCGTCATGGTCGATCACATCCAGACTGCTTTCAAAGCCATCATCCATGGCGCTCATCACCAGCAGAACGATATCCTCGATGGCTTCATAGGGGCCGTCATGCTCGATGACGACCACGTTGTCAGCGTAACCGACCTCATCAAAATCGAGTTTTTCCTCAAGCTTACTGAAAGCCTCGGGGGATACGCCGTGGAACTCGCCGAAAATCCTGACACCTTTACGCATAGCTCAACCCTGTCTGAAGCCCGGCGCACCGGGGTTTTGGTCTGAGTTCAATTTCTAAAAACTTCACCCAGGGTTGTCGAGCATAATCTGCCCCAGCGCCGATATTTTGGCGTTCTGCCCGCATCAAGCGAGTCCAAATCTCAACCAAAAACAAGTAAATATCAATAATTCAGGGTGTTATCGATGTTGGCAAGGTGTTTGCTTTGAACCAAGACAACGCCAAGGGGAAACCCACGGCTCCCGAAGGAACACATCATCTCCAGCCGAGATACAAGGAGGATGCATCATGCTTTCCCTGCTCAAGAAACCCGAGCAAGACACCAAGATGGCGAATCAGATCCAGAGCGCCAAGGACCTGTTCACCAGCGGCCAGTTCCCCGTCGTGACCACCAAGGACATGCCAGGGAAGACCGTCAAGCGCATCATCGGCTTGGCCGCCTTCCGCGGCTACGACATGGAGCAGGCCTTCTACGGCATGATCAACCGCGCCCTGTCCAACGGTGCCAACGCCATCATCGGCTATTGCGAGAACGTGGCCTTTCATCCCGACGGCAGCAAGTACATTTCCTGTTACGGAACGGCTATTCGCCAGACTGAAACCAAAGCCTAGCCTTCCCGTTGCCCACAACAAAAACAGGGTGCCCCCATTCGGGAGCACCCTGTCATTGTCTTCATTTCTGCAAAGCCCTATTGCCGGGCCATCATCTCCAAGACCCCCCGATAGATCTTCATGGATGCCAAGCTGCTGAAATCGCGACCATCCAGGATGACCTTTTCAAGGATGACGCTGTCGATGCTGTGGCCTGCGACCTCGAAGGTCTTCAGCTTCAGGAACAGCTGCCCCTGGGAGAATTGCTCCGAATCCAGAACAAAGTCCAGGGCATCCAGGCGAAACGCCCCGCTACCGACGTAGACAAGGCGCTTGGCAGCGCTGTTCTTTTCCACATAGCTCTCAAAATCCGCCATGGTCATGTCGCGGGCATTCGCCTGAAGCTGCTCTTTTGACTCCCCTTGCTTGGACATACGGATGACGATCAGGCGCATGTCACGGCCGTCTTTCAAGACGAACATCCGGTTTGCCAGATTCTGCATGGTGTCCGAGGATTTTGTGGGAGCGACTTGGGCGGGTGTGGGCGCGGCCTGCATCTCCGACGACGAGGCAGATTTTGACCCCGCAGTCTTACAGGACGTCAATCCCCCTGCCAGGCTCAAAGCCAACACGACGACGAGACTAAAAAAAACTGTATTGCGCATTCATTCCCTCCGGTTCAATCCGCTTCAGGCCATGCATACACCGTGAGCCCCGGTTTCGCCAACCTGGATTTCCAAAAGGAAAAGCCTCCAGATTGAGTGCGGGGGGCGAGTGGATGCCAACGAAAATGGGGCCTGCCGAATCGGCAGGCCCCATCATCATTCTCTTGGTGCCGGGGGGGGGAGTCGAACCCCCACGTTGTCACCAACGCTGGATTTTGAGTCCAGTGCGTCTACCAATTCCGCCACCCCGGCAACGAACGAAAATTGGTAAGCAAACCCGAGCCACGAGTCAAGAAAAATCCATACTAGGTCAGTTTCAGCCTTGTTTTTTTGACAGGGCCCACCAGGAACGAAGCATCGGCCGAAGCCACGGCCTGCCCCTTTGTCCCCAAGACCTCGACCCGGGCAAACACCACCCGCTGACCTCGACGGATAACCACGGCCTCGGCCCGCAACTCCTCGCCCTTCCTGGCTGGAGACAGAAACCGCACCGACATGTCCAGCGTGGCCGTCACCTGACCATTGGTCAAGGTCGAGAGCACGGCGTGAGCCATGGCTTCGTCGGCCAGGGTCGCCAGAACTCCCCCGGCGACCATGCCCGCGCCCTGTACCAGACCCTGGCCGCACGGCAGACGCAGCACCGCGCACCCATCCCCGAGGCTCTGGACCTCGATGCCCAGGGTTGAAAACAACGGATTGACCGTCTGTCCTGCCAGAACAACGGCCTGCAGATAATTCTCGGGCATGGATTCACCTCCAGGGCAAGGCTATGGATTCGCGCATCAATAAAAGGCCGCCCCCCGGATGGGCGGCGGCCTCAAGCTACGGCTGACGGACAACCGCGAACTACAAATACTCGCCCAGCAACTCGCCAAAGGCCTTGCAGCCCACAACCTCGGAGCCTTGGATTTGGGAAGCCAGATCCACAGTGACTCTTTTGGCGGCGATGGCCTTGTCCACGGCCCGGTGGATCAGCGCAGCGGCCTCACCATAGCCCACATGCTCCAGGAGCATGGCCCCGGACAGGATCAGGCTGCCGGGATTGGCCTTGTCCTGACCGGCGATGGTCGGGGCGGTGCCGTGGGTCGGTTCGAAAAAGGCCAGGGTGTCGGACATGTTCACCCCAGGGGCCAGCCCCAGCCCGCCCACCTGCGCCGCCAGGGCGTCGGAGATGTAATCCCCGTTCAGGTTGGTGGTGGCGATGACGCTGTAATCCCTGGGGTACATCAGCACGTTCTGAAACATGGCGTCGGCGATGCGATCCTTGATAATCACGGACTTGGAACCCCCAGCGAATGCCTCGTCCTCGGTCATCACGCTGTCCGCAAACTCCTCGGCGGCCACCTCGTAGCCCCAGGCACGGAATGCGCCTTCCGTGAACTTCATGATGTTGCCCTTGTGAGACAGGGTCACACTGGGCTTGCCGTGGTCCACGGCGTGCTGCAGGGCCTTGCGGACCAAGCGCTTGGAACCCTTGGCGGTCATGGGTTTGATGCCCACCCCTGCGGCCGGGTCCACATTGGCCCCCAGCTCGTCGCGCAAGAAGGCGATCAGCCGCTTGGCCTCGTCGGTCCCGGCGGCGTACTCAATCCCCGCATAGACATCTTCGGTGTTCTCGCGGAACACGATCATGTCCACATCCTGGGGGCGCTTCACCGGCGACTCCACACCCTCGTAATAACGGATGGGACGGATGCAGGCATACAGGTCCAAGGTCTGACGCATGGTCACGTTCAGGCTGCGAAAGCCCTTGCCCACGGGGGTGGTCAGCGGCCCCTTCATGGCCAGCTCAGCACCGGCCAAGGTGTCCAGCGTGACCTGGGGCAGATACTCGCCGGTCTCCCGGAAGGCCTTTTCACCCGCAAGCAACTCCACCCACTTCAGCGAACACTCAGCCCCGTAAGCCTTGGCCACGGCGGCGTCCAACACAGGGCGTCCGGCAGCCCATACTTCAGCCCCGATGCCATCACCTTCAATAAAATAGACGGTCTTATTCATCCCAACTCCCCTAATCGATTGTTCAGCAAATTGACCGCAACGGATAGGATAAAGAGCTGAATTTGTCCAATGCTCAAACCATACAAAAAAACGGCCCGCGGCACATGCCAGGGCCCCTGGCAGCCAACCATCTAGAATCATTGGCATTCGCTGACGAGATCAGCCTGTCAGCAAGGCATCGCCCGGTGCTTCAACCACCCGGGTGTGAGGGCTCTCGCGCACCACGGCCCCGGCATGACCCGAAGCGCCGATGGCAATGGTGCAGTATTCCGGGTCGGTTTCGGAATCCATGCCGCTCATGGGTCCCCTGCGATCCCGGGCATAGGAATTCCCAGTGATGGATTTGGCGTATTTCTTCATCTGGGCCGCGCGATGCCCCAAGACGTTCAAGTCGCACAAGCCCTGACAGTCCACGATGGCCAGCGACACTGAAACCAGCGGAAACTTCTGCATGACGCCGTCGCGGCCCTTGGTCTCGATCCAACCACGCTCGCGATCGGCGGGCATGTAGCAGCCCTTGACCAACCGCCCGAAGCAGCGGGTGATGGCCTTGGAGATGCGTTCCGCACGGTGCGAGCCGCACATGGCCACCAGGTCGTCGCCCCCGATATGCCCCACGAAGTCACGGGAAGAGTCGCCGTGGCGACGGGTGGCCCACTGGGTGACGGTGGAGATGAGTTGGATGACCTTGTCGCCGTTCTTGAAGCCGTAGGTGTCGTTGTAGACCTTGAAGTTGTCCAGGTCGGCGTAGATGATGGCAAAGGCCTCGCCCGAGTTGCAGCGGCGCTCCAATTCCAGTTCGATGACCACATTGCCCGGCAGACCGGTCAGGGGGTTGGCGCCCTTGGCCATCTCCACCTGGGCCGTGGCGATGGTGTCCATCATGCGCTGCACCGAGACCACGCCCTGCAGGGTTCCCCGCTCGGTCACGACCACATGGTCGAAGATCGTGGCTTTCTTGCGCTTCATGGCCTCTCGGGCCACGTTTTCCACGGGGGTTCCATTTTCGGCGTACAGCGGCGAGGGGTCCATGATCAGGCTCACGGGCCGGTTCAGATACAGAGACAGGCCGTATTGGGAGGACAGGGCGCTGTCCAGGTGATGGCGCATGACCAGCCCCACGGGACGCCGCCCATTGACCACCACAGCGGCCCCCATGAGCCCGCTGCCCTTGAGCAGGTCCTTAACCTCGGACACCGTGGTCTCGGGCGTCACCAAAGGCACGGTCTCCACCAGTTCGCGCAGGGGGGAAGCGATGCGCCGCTCACCCACCATGCCCCGGCCGGATTTGGAGAACTGATTCTGCACCTCCTGCGACAACCCGGGCTTGGGGTAGGCGGGCCGGGCCAGGAAGAACCCCTGGCCGTAATGGACACCCATACGCATCAGCGCGGACAGTTCGCCCTCGGTCTCAATGCCTTCGGCAATCAGGCGGCAGCCGATGTTTTCCGAAAAGGTCACCATGGTTTCCATGAGCGCTCGTTTGACCGGATCGGTGTCGATATCGCGCACCAGGGACATGTCCACCTTCAGGAACTCGGGACGAATCTGGGCGATGGACCACAGCCCGGAATAGCCGGTGCCCACGTCGTCAATGGCAACGCCAAAGCCCTGATTGCGGTAGTGCTCGAGGGTCCTGTGAAACAGATCGAAATCGCGAATGCTATGACGCTCGGTGATCTCCAGGACTACATCCGAGGCCTTGAGCCCCACCTTCTCCAGCAATTGCAGGGTCTGTCCCGGCGAAAAATCCGGATCCACAAGCGTCCGGGGATTGATGTTCAAGAATAGTTTCTGCTCCTGGCCCAGGGTGCCCAGACGATGGATGGCTCCCTCGCGGCAGGTCTTTTCCAGAGGAAAGACCTGTTCGACTTCCTCGGCGAAGTCGAACAGCACGGCCGGAGAACTGAAATGCGAACCCTCCGGCCCCCTGGTCAGAGCCTCCCAGGCACTGATGTTGCCCGTATCCAACTCGACAATGGGTTGGAACACACTTCTCAGCTGACGATTGATGACGATCTCGCGGAACTCGCGCAACAAGGACAGCTTGGCCACATCCAGGGTCCCGGCGGCCACCCGGCGGGCATCCGACAGGGCGCGGTAGACCGAATCCTCGAGCCTGGCCCCGTCTTTTTGGATCAGCCCATACCCCGTGAGGACGTTCAGGCCCTGCCCGGTCACGTTCAGGGATTCCTGCTTGACGCGACTCTTGAGCTTCAGGCGAAAGGTCAGCACCAGGTCTCCTAGCTGCTCTTCCTGCCACTGGTCATCGCCGCACAGGATCAGGAATTTGCCCGGCTCCAGCCTGTCGATGTAGCGCAACTTGCACGTCCCGAGCAGTTCATCGGCCAAGAGGCGAACCTCTTCCTCAAGGACGGACTGAATGCGCCCTGCGAGCATGCCTCCATAGATGTCCATAAAGACTTGAAAGTTTTCCACCTCGATGTAGAACAAGGCCACCACGCAGCCTGAATCCAGAAAGGCCTCCATGCGTTCCCGCCCCCCCGGACGCATGAACACAAGTGATGATTCCATCTGTCGTACAAACGTATGTTCCGGGGATGAATCCTTGGAAAATAAACCCGAGCCGAAACCTCGGACTGCTTCCAGCATATTGACTCCAGTGGACAACGGATCGTTTAAAAACTGACGTCTGCTCATATTCGGAACCTCCGAACGAGTCTGGAATCGAACTATCCCAATTCTTCGTGAGAACAACCGTCGATCGGATGACAATTGCATGACGTTTTTGCTTCGGCACAACATCTGCACGTCCCGGACCCAACCGTCACGCGAAAGCCATCACACCCCGCGTCCTGGATACAAAACAGACCGGCGCTATTCAGACCTCTCGTTGCTGCCCGCCAGATATTCTCCGAAGACCATTGCTCCCCGGAGGGCGTCCTCTCCGGCAGCTAGACGAGAAGGAGCCCCCAGGAATCCTGCAAACAACTATTCCCGATGAAGCTTTTTTTTGTTAACGTCGCATAAGATGAGCCTCATCGACGCTGCGCCGAAGAAGCCATAAGCCCAGAAGAAGATGAAAAACGTGGGCCTGAAAAGGCACGTGAACGACAAAGGGAACCTCCATGGCTGACTTGAGCGAAATCATCGTCCTGGTTCTTGATGACGAACAGATGGTCCGCGAAAACCTGGAAGCCTTTCTTGAAGATGAGGGGCTCACGCCCCTGACTGCGACCAACGGTGAAGAGGCCCTGACGATTCTTGCCAAAAACAAGGTCCACATCGGCATCATC
Organism: Pseudomonadota bacterium; assembly: GCA_018816865.1. Lineage (GTDB taxonomy): Bacteria > Desulfobacterota > Desulfovibrionia > Desulfovibrionales > Desulfovibrionaceae > Desulfovibrio_Q. The sequence goes on along the minus strand of JAHIUW010000005.1, from coordinate 94,894 downwards.
GACATGAGATTGCCTGGAATGGCGGGCAGCGAGTTCATCGTCAAGGGGCACCAGGTCAGCCCCGAGACACGCTTCATCGTCCATACGGGCTCGACCAACTACAAACTCCCCAGAGAAATCCGGGACTGCGGGGTCGCCCTGGATGACGTTTTCATCAAGCCTCTGGCGGACATGAACATCATCATGGATGCAATCCGACGCCTTATGGGATGACCCCCCACAGCCAGCAATCAAAAAGCCGCTCCCTTGAGCGGCTTTTTCGTCAGAGACAGGAACAGCCCACGATCAAAGCAAGGTCAGGCTGCCACCCGCACGCCCCGGCGCGGTCAGGGAATTCATCAGTTGCCGCACGGAATCAGACACGGTCCCGCAACCAGCACCCGCCACGGCGGCCCCGACGCTCATCCCGCCGTTCAACGAGGCCAGCAAGGCAGTCAAGGACTGTCCCACCTGTTCACGAGGAGCATGAGCCATGACGTAAATCATGGACCCCAAGCGACCGATCGTCTCGGCATGGGGAAAGTGCATTCGTACGGCTGAGGCCATGCGCTCCACTGCGTCGTCACCCGCCTCGAAGCCCTGCGTGGCATGAATGGAGGGCAACCCTTCCAGGAAGATGCCCACGATGGAGCAATGTTCGCCTCCAGCCTTGGAAAACTCGAACTCCGGCCCGGCCTGCTGCACGAAATGCTTCAGGGTCAGGAAACCCGTCAGGGCGTCACGACGGAAGGCGTCGCGGATCTGCTGAATCCGCTCCAGCTCCGTCATGTTCTTGTTGACCCGCCAAGAGAACTCCTCGGCCTCAAACGGCTTCTTCAAGAAATCATTGGCCCCGCTTTTCAGGAACTTCGCGGTCAAGGCGCCAGCGTTGTGGGCGGAGACGCCCAGGATGGACAATTCCTCACGGGAATAGAGCTCGCGAACCTTGCGGATCAATTCCAGGCCATTCATGCCGGGCATCTCGTAATCGGTGATCAGCATACCGATGTCGGACACCGTCTCAAGAATCTCCAGGGCCTGCTCACCGTCCGACGCGGCATAGACCTTGTAGTTCTGGTTCTGGAGCAGACGGACCATCATATTGCGGATGGTGAGTGCATCGTCGACCACCAACACGGAAGTCTCGCTATTGCGCCAGACCCTGCGCACGAGATCCACCAGGCATTCCAGCTCCCCCGGTGCTCCCTTGATGAAATAATCCAGAACTCGCTTTTCAAGATAGCGGTTGCGGAGCTGCTCATCGAAGGTGGAAGTCAAAACGATCACCGGGAGATTCTGCGACAACAGCAAGTCCACGGCTTCACCGCCGGGGGCTCCTTTGAGGCTCAGATTGCAGACCGCAAGAAATATCTCGTCACCCCGCTCGGCAAGCAAGCGTTGCAGATCATCCATGGACGAGGCCAGGATCGTGCCAAACCGGGCCATGTCTTCGATATGTTCGCTGATGATACGCGCCTGGACAGCGCTGTTTTCAACCACCAGGACTTTGTTGGCGACCACGGTCATACGTTTTCCTTTTGATGTGGTGAACGGACTCGGGCTGCACCGTGCATCAAGGAAAAACCCACAGCACGCAGAATCAACAGCTCGTTTTCACAACAAAAATACGCGGTGCATCCAGGCTTGGCAAGCCTTGATGCCCCGGCAGTCTGAATCATCGGTGAAGATGGATTTAGAAACTGTAACCGATCTTGAGCGAAGCGCCCGCTGCGACGTCACTGTCGTAGGAATTGCGCTTGTCGCCATCGCTGTTGAAGATGGTGGTCTTGCGTTCGAAAAAGACCTCCGGGCCGAAGGTCAAGCACAGGTTTTGCGCGGGGCTCCAGTCAGCGAACAGCCCGACGCTCAGGCCGGATTCCTGGACATATCCCTTGCTCAGCAGCGTGCTGTCGTCGGCCAGTCGCCATGTATCTTCTTCCATCTCGCCCACAAGGCGCAGCGCCCACTCGGGCCCGAAACGATAGGCCAGCTCGGTCTCCGGCAACCCGATACGCGCAGAAAATCCCTGCTCTGCCCCTTGATTCCACAACACGCCGAGCATCGGCAGCACGGACCAGCCTGTCTTGTGCCCGGTGACACCGAGCCCCAACTGCACGGCCCAGGCCTCGTTCAAGGCATAGCTGGCGCCACCGGCCACGAACAGGCCCAGCGAATCGTCCATCTCCTCCTCATAGGCTACGCTAACGGCGGCATGGTAGAACCAGCTCCATTGCTTATTGATGCGCCCCATATCCTGCGCTGACAACTCCAGCTCATGCAGTTCGTCCCATGGATTGTCGGAACCGTTGCCAAACGGCAGAGCGGGCTTGTCATGCCAATCGTAGCTGCGCACCCCGTAGGCTAGGCGAAGGATATCATAAGTCACGGACAGGTCGGTCTCGACCACGGAGAAGCCTCCCTCGCGCTCGTCGAAATCGGCCTGCCCGACACCCCCCGCCTCGGCTGAAACCGAGAGCTTGGACTCCTCGTCCTGAGCGGCAAAAGCCGCCGTTGCAAACAGCAGCACCAGTGCTGCACACATCAAATACCCTTTCATGCGAATGCCTCCTTTCTAAATGCGAACATCGTCACCATAGACCACGAAACGCATGGCGACACAAAAGGAATTGTCTTTTTTAACATGTTTTTACTGCTTCAAACAGTATCTGAAACACCTGCAAACACCGCCATTGCAGATGCCTGGAGCACGATAACAGTTCCTCCCATCGCCCCCCCCGCACCACAGTGCGTCACGGAACAACATTTTTCCGTTGCAAAACAAGTGAGCTTGCAAGTAGAAAGACAATCACCCTTGTCAATCATTCTCATCCATCAGGAGTTACACATGATCCACATGCCCCGCATCGATGCGGTCAAATTCGTGATTCTGCTGCTTGCCCTGGTCCTGCTTGTTCCTACCATTTCGGCCCAGGCCTCGGCCCAGGGCAAAAAGGTGCTGCTGATCCTCGCCAAGGAAGACTTTGAACAGAGCGAGTATTCCAACACCCGCGGGGCCCTCGAAGCCGCGGGGGTGGCCTGCACCATCGCCAGCACCAAGACCGGCATGCTCAAGGGCAACAAGGGGCTGCGCATCGAGTCCGAGCTGGAATTACCCCAGGTGCGGACCGCCGACTTCGACGGCGTGGTCGTCATCGGCGGCAATGGCATCAAGAAGGTCTGGAAGAACGAGGACGCGCACCGAATCCTGCGCGAGGCCCAGCAACAGGACAAGATTATCGGTGCCATCTGCGCCGCACCGGGCATGCTGGCCTACGCCGGTGTCCTGGAAGGCAAGACAGCCACGGCACACCCCAAAAGCGGCGCGAACTTTCCCATGAAGGATCATGGCTGCCTCTACACCAATGAAAAAGTGGTTGTGGACGGCAACCTCGTCACCGCCAACGGCCCCCAGGCCGCCCAGGATTTCGGGCAGGCACTGGTCAAACTGCTCGACAGGTAACAACGCTGCATGAACGCTCCACGGCCCTGCTCACACGCTCAGGACCGTGGAGCGTTGGTCACAGACACATCCGGTCCCCGCGAGAGCAGCGTCCCAGGATAGGCCAATCCCGGCATTGTCTAAAATCTTTAGATAGCATACGGTCCCACCATGCTGGCCAATATCCTACTCATCGAAGACGACGCGGCCTTCCGCGGCATGATCGTGGAGGCGCTGCGGGCCAGGGACTACGAGGTCTCTCCCACCGGTCGCGCCGAGGACGGGATCGACATCGCCCGCAGCGGGTCCTTTGACCTGATCCTGACCGACGTCAAACTCCCTGGAATGTCCGGCGTCGAAGCCATCCCAAAACTCAAGGAAGCGGCCCCTGACGCGGACATCATCGTCATGACCGCCTATTCCGCCAAGGAAACCGCCGTGGAGGCCGTGCGCCTGGGGGCCTACGACTTCTTCTCCAAGCCCTTCAGCCTGTCGGAACTGGACGTGGTCATCCGCCGCGCCCTGGAAAAGCGACGCCTGCAGCGCGAGGTACTGGCCCTGCGCGAGACCCTGCGCAGCGAAGGCCCCACCATGCGCATCATCGGGAATTCCCGCCCCATGCAGGAGGTCAAGGCCCTGGTAGAGCGCATCGCGCCCCTGGACACCACCGTTCTGGTGACGGGCGAGTCCGGCACGGGCAAGGAATTGATCGCGGACACCCTGCGCTCCTTATCCAGGCGTTCATCCGGCCCCTTCGTGAAAATCAACTGCGCGGCCATCCCCGAGCATCTCTTCGAGAACGAACTCTTCGGCCACGAGAAAGGTGCCTTCACCGGCGCATCCACCCCGCAGCCCGGCAAATTCGAACTGGCCCACCGCGGGACCATCATGCTGGATGAAATCGGCGACATGCCGCTGCTGATCCAGCCCAAGCTACTGCGTGTGGTGGAGCAGAAGCAGGTGGAACGCCTGGGCGCCCGCCGCCCCGTGGACGTGGACGTACGCATCATCGCCGCCACCAACCAGCAGTTGCAGCAGCGGGTCCGCGACAAGGCCTTCCGCGAAGACCTCTATTACCGGCTGAGCGTGGCGGTGATCGAACTGCCTCCGCTGCGCCAGCGCAAGGGCGACATCCCGATGCTGGCCGAGCATTTCATCAAGAGGATCAACGCCACCCTCGGCCTGCCCGTGAAATCCATCGCAACGGACGCCCTGGCCGCCCTGGAACAGCACCACTGGCCGGGTAACGTCCGCCAGTTGGCCAACACCCTGGAACGCGCCGCCATCCACGCCGCCTCGGACACCCTCACCGCGGGGGACATCGCCACCGCTCTGGGCGGCCCCAAACCGTCCCTCACGGGCAGCGAATCCGGCGCAAAGGCCATCGACCTGCGCGCCACCTTGCACGAAATGGAACGCAAGCTGATCGTGGGAGCACTGAACCGCGCCGCAGGCCGGCAAACCGAAGCCGCGGTCCTGCTGGGCCTGACACCCAAAAATCTCTGGGCCAAGATCAGGAAACACGACATCGACCCCAAGACCCAGCGCTGAATCATCTCCCGGACTATCGTCCGACTTCGCCCCCTCTTTTGTCTCCTTACCATTGCCCGCTGTTCTTCCCTCACATTTGCGCGCACGAAGTCTCGCGCCCGTCGCTTCGAGCCCTTTGGCTTAGGCCCTGGCCCTGTGATGAAATCTACATTTCATAGACTTTACATCTCCGGATACTCCCACGGAATTGCACGGAAGACCCGGCCCCACCCCACTCTCAGGACTGGTCAAACTCGCCTGCCCCTCGGGACGAGCCCCCTTGATCTTTAATCTACAATTATTAGACTGCTGAGCCAGCACTGAAATAATACAATGATCACGGTATGTTTGACAAATCAGACCGCCACCACAAGCCAAATCAAACTCTCAAATAATTAGATTTTTGAACAAATCCAGGGACCGGAGTTTGGCCCCGCCAATCAAGGTGACGCTGTTTTAATCATTTTTTTAACCAATGAAATCAGGCTACTGCAAAATCATGAGCCTTGTTTGATCCCCAGCAAAGCCTTTCGTGGCACACACCTTGCCTTATGCTGTTCAACATCGGCAACGGATCCATCCCAAATCCATAACGAGAACACCGAACACTTTCTAACCACAGGAGAAGAACCATGAAGACCTTGATGAACCTTATCCGCAACGAAGAAGGCGTCACCGCTCTTGAATACGGCATGATCGCCGCCCTGATCGCTGCTGTCATCGCCGCCACCGTGGGTCTGCTCGGCACCGGCATCAACACCGCCTTCCAGACCGTACTGACCGCCATCGGCGGCTAGGTGTACCGCCCGCCTTCGGCGGCTACGTACACTCATCCACACTTTGCGCGGGACACAAATTATGCGCTTTTCCCCCAGCGCAGAGCAGGCGGAGCCGGATTTTCCCCCATCCCCCCGGCTCCGCCTGCATCCCGGGCAAACCCCACCCCCGGGTGTCCCGCCTCCCAATGGAGAATCTCATGGACGCCCTGCATTTCATCTTTCTCAGCATCATCCTCACCATCGCAACGGTCACCGACCTGCGTGAACGGAGGATCCCCAACAAGCTGACCTATCCGGCCATGTTGCTAGCCCTGAGCTGGCATTACATGATGACTGGCGCTGACGGACTCCTCTTTGCTTCCATCGGTCTGGCCGCTGGGCTAGGCGTCATGCTCATCCCCTTCCTGTTGGGGCACATGGGTGCCGGAGACGTAAAGCTCATGGCCGCCGCCGGTGCCTTCCTGGGGCCCGCCGGCGCACTCAAGGCCTTCCTGTTCACCAGTATGGTGGGCGGAATTTATGCCGTGGCCGTCCTGGCCTGGCGTTCATCCCTGACCACCTGGCTGGCCTCGACCATGAAGGACTCATCCGGGTTGCTGGCCACCGCCGGGACCTGGGTCCAGACCCTTCAGGGCAGATCGCAGGGTGCTCCTCAACTTGCATACGGAGCCGCCATCGCGGCCGGAACCATCCTTTCCGTGGTCCTCGATCATGGAATGCGCGCCTTTGTTCCGGCTTGGTGGGTCTAGGAGGACGCCATGCGCAAGACCGCACTCATCCAAATCGGTATCGCCCTGGTCCTGTCGCTGTTCGCCGGTCTGCTGATCTTCAAGTGGATGACCGTCCGCCTGGGCGCAAATCTGCAGGAAGAGGCCGCCACACAGGTGGCCGTCATCGTCGCCGCCAAGGACATCGCCAAGGGCGAAAAGCTGACTGAGGAATTGCTCAAGCGAGCCAAGTTTCTGAAAGAAAGCGCCCCCGCCGGGGCCTATGCCGACCTCGAATCCCTGGTCGGTCGCATCGCGGCCACCCCCATCGGCTCGGGCGATATCATCACCGCCTCGCGCCTCTTGGGCGAGGACACCTTCGCAGGCGTAAGCACCCTGATCACCCCCGGTAAGCGCGCCGTGGCGGTCAAGGGCAACATGGTCATGGGCCTTTCGGGCTTCATCCGTCCCGGTAACCGCGTGGACGTGTTGGTGACCATGGACGTCCAGACCAAGGACCCCACCACCAAGAGCCAGGATGAATACTCCTTTTCCAAGACCGTGCTTGAGGACATCAAGATCATCGCCACGGGCACCGAACTGGAACCCACGGGCGAAGAGGGCGAGACCTCACCGGTGGACGTCTACACCCTGGAACTGACCAGCGAGGAGAGCGAAAAGCTCGCCCTGGCCGCCACCAAGGGCACCCTGCATTTCGCCCTGCGCAACCCTGCGGACAGCAAGGACGTACAGACCGAAGGCATCGACGTCACCAAGCTCATGGCTTCGCTCAAGCAGGCCAAGGGCAAGAGCGGGACCGTCAAGCCCCGCACCGTGGGTGTCGAACTCATCACAGGCACCAGCCGCAAGACAGTGAGGTTCACCCGCCATGACAAGTAGCCGCATCATCCGCAAGGCGGTCGTGCTGGCCACCGCCTTCATGGCCCTGTCCTGCTTCGCCGCCTTTGCGGCCACGCCCTTTGCCAGCGAATCCATTGAGCTGACCAAGAGCAAGTCCATGGTCCTGAACAGCCAGGTGCCCATCAAGCGGCTGTCGGTGGCCGATCCGGAAGTGGCCGAGATCCTGCTGATCTCCCCCACCCAGATCTACCTGACGGGCAAGGCCTTCGGGGCCACCAACCTGACCCTGTGGAGCCACGACGGGCGCGTCTCGTGCATCTATGACATCTCCGTCACCCCGGATGTGGCGCAGCTGAAGCAGATGCTGCACCGTGTGCTGCCCACCGAACGCAACCTGAAGGTCATGGCCGCGGCCGAGTCCATCACCCTGTCCGGCATCGTCAGCAGTTCCGCCAGCCTGGCCACGGCCCTGGACCTGGCCGAACTCTACGCCCCGGAAAAGGTCACCAATCTGATGACCGTGGGCGGCGTGCACCAGGTCATGCTCGAGGTCAAGGTGGCCGAGATGCACCGCACGGTCCTCGAACGCCTGGGCATCGACCTGGCCTTCGCCTCCAATGGCAACCTAGCTTACACCCTGCTCAACGGCCTGATCAGCCTGGACCAGGAAAACCCCGTGATCGGTGGCGGCAACGGCACCCCGGGGATGCTCTACAACAGCTCGCTGACCAGTGCCATTGCCCACACCTCCGTCGGCAGCACCAATATCACCGGCTTTCTGGACGTGCTCAAGCAGAACGGACTGGTCAAGGTCCTGGCCGAACCCACCCTGATCTGCCGCAGCGGCGAGGAAGCGCAGTTCCTGGCGGGCGGGGAGATCCCCGTGCCCATTCCCCAGGGTCTGGGCACCGTGACCATCGAATACAAGCCCTACGGCGTGGCCCTGGCCTTCACCCCTTCCGTGGTCTCTGAAGGCCGCATCAGCCTGAAGGTCTTCCCCGAAGTCTCGGAACTGGACTACACCAACGCCCTGGTGCTCTCGGGCTTTACCATCCCGGCCATCACCAGCCGCCGCGCCTCCACCACTGTGGAACTGGCCGACGGGCAGAGCTTCGCCATCGCAGGGCTGCTGCAGAACGAAATCCGCGAGGACATCAAGAAGTATCCCGGATTGGGTGACATCCCGATCCTCGGAACCCTGTTCCGATCCAGCAAGTTCCAGAAGTCAGAGACCGAGCTGGTGATCATCGTCACCCCGCATCTGGCCAAGCCCCTGGAAGTGGTGGACGGCTCCCTGCCCACCGACCATTTCGTGGAGCCCAGCGAACTGGAATTCTTCATCTACGGCAAGATGGAAGGCGAACGCGACCCCGAGCTGCCCGCCCCGGCCAAGACCAGTGTCCGCCCGGCGTCTGCGGTTCCCGCAGCGGGCGGCATGGCCCCCTCCGGCCCTGAATCGGGCATGGAAGGCGACTTCGGCCACATCCTGAAGCCTTAGCGACAAGGAGACGACCATGAGACATCTCATCCAGATATCCCTGACCATCCTGGCCCTGCTGGCGCTTTCCGGCTGGAGTTGGGACGAAGAGCCCCGGACCTTCGGCGATGCCTACCGCATGCAACTCAGCGCCCAGCAGGTGAACCCCGAGCCCAGGGTCGCCCCGGACACTCCGGTGCAGGGCTTGAACGGCCGCGTGGCCGCCGATGCCATGAAGAACTACCGCGACCCCGAGCCCCAGGACAAGGGCCCGAGCTTTGCGACCGTCATCGAAAGCCTGATGGACAAGGGAAAGTAGGGGAACAGACCATGAGTACCACCTACCCCACCATTCTCGTCATGCAGAGCCCCCGGGCCGCCGATCATTTCGGCCGCCTGGTGGAAGAGCATCCGCGCTTTGGCGTGGGCCAGCCCAAGGGCAGCCCCGCCGGGCTGGTCATCTACGAGCTGGGCCGCGATACGGCCAGCGATCTGGAACGCATCCAGCGCCTGGTCTCCAGCGGTCGCGCCGCCGAGGTCTTCGTCACGGCCACGGTCAAGGACCCGGACCTGATCATCGCCGCCATGCGCGTCGGGGTCACCGAGTTCCTGCCCTGGCCCATGGAGCCCGCAGACCTGACAGCGGCCCTGAACCGTTTTGTGGAGCGCCGGGAATCCTCTTCGGCACGCCAGCCTGCTCCCGTCGCCGTCGGCCCCAAGGGTCGCATCATCCATGTCCTGGGCGTCAAGGGCGGAGTGGGTGCAACCACCCTGGCCGTGAACCTGGCCGTGGAGACCGCACGACTCGATCCCTCGCGCCCGGTGGCCCTGGTGGACGCGGCTCTGCCCGCCGGAGAGATCCCGCTGTTTCTGGACTTCGACTACACCTACACCTGGGCCGAAGCAGTGCGCGATGTGAAGCGCCTGGATTCCACCTTTCTGGAAAGCCTCATGACCCGCCACGGCAGTGGCGTGGACATCCTGGCCGCTCCTGATCGTTTGGAGGACACGAGTTCCCTGTCCGCCGAAGGCATGAAGGCCATGCTGGAACTGATGCGCACCATGTACGGCACCGTGATCGTGGACGGCAGTCCCTATCTTGATCCCCCGTCCCTGGCCGCCATGGAGGCAGCCGACGAGATCCTGCTGACCACCGAACTGTCCCTGCCCTGTCTGTCCCTGGTGCGCCGCCTGCTGGAATCCTTCTCCAACCTGGACAGCAACCTGGAGAGCAAGACCCGGCTGGTGGTCACCCGCCATCAGACCAAGGGCGGCATCACCCCGAGCGAGGCCGAGGAACTGCTGGGCATCAAGGTCCACTGGCTCATCGACAACGACTATTCGGGCACCCTGGAAGCCATCAATCTGGGCCGTCCGCTCTACGAAACAGCCCCCAAGTCCTTGGCAGCCAAATCCATCGTCAGACTGGCGGCCAGATATACGGCCCCCCAGGCCCCGCGGCCCGGCGGCAAGGCCGGACTGCTGGGACGCTTCCTCAGCAAGAAGAAGGACGACGCCCCAGCCATTCCCACGGGCATCAACCTCCAGGCGGAGGGCTAAGCCATGAGTCTTGCCAGCAGATTGAACCGCAGCGCCCGCATGGGCGGCATTGCCCAGGCACCGAGGGCCACCCCGGTAGCGCCCCGCCCGGAACCCGCCGCGCCCGAGGCCATTGAGACGGACTCGGCTCTCGAGCCGGAGTTCCAGTTTGCAGGCCCCGAAGTGGAGCACCAGCCCCCCGTGGAATCCGACGCCTCCCTGGAGCTTCGCTCCCCCCTGGCGCCGACACCCGCGAGCGCCCCCGTACCCGTTCCCACCCCCAGGGTGGAAGCCGTCCAGCCCCCGGCCCCCGCACCCCCGGAATTCATCGAGGCCGGCGACGGCGATCCCGGCATCACGCACAGTGAAAACTACTACGATATCAAGGCCAAGCTGCATGAGCGACTCATCGACAGCCTGGATCTCTCGGCCGTGGACGAACTGCCCCTTGACCGTCTGCGCGACGAGATCGCCCGGCTGGTGGCCCGCATCCTGCGCGACGAATTCCGCAACGCCCCCCTCAACGCGGCCGAGCGCCGCCAGGCCATCGCGGAGATCCAGGACGAGGTCCTGGGACTGGGCCCCCTGGAACCGCTGCTCCAGGACCCCTCGGTCTCGGACATCCTGGTCAACAGTTACAACCGAATCTACGTTGAACGCCGGGGCAAGCTGCATCGGGTGCACACCCGCTTCCGCGACAACGCCCATCTGAAGAAGATCATCGACCGCATCGTGTCGCGCATCGGCCGCAGGGTGGATGAGTCCTCGCCCATGGTGGACGCCCGTCTGGAAGACGGATCGCGCGTCAACGCCATCATCCCCCCCCTGGCCCTGGACGGCCCGAGCCTGTCCATCCGCCGCTTCTCCCGCGACCCGCTGGAGCTCAACGACCTGATCGGCTTCGGGGCCCTGACCCCGCAGATGGGCGAAGTGCTCAGAGGCATCGTCAACGCCAGGCTGAACATCATCGTCTCCGGCGGCACGGGCTCGGGCAAGACCACCATGCTCAACTGCCTGTCGCGGTTCGTGCCCCACGACGAACGCGTGGTGACCATCGAGGACGCGGCCGAGCTGCAACTCAAGCAGGACCACGTGGTCCGGCTGGAGACCCGCCCCGCCAACATCGAGGGCCAGGGCGAGGTCACGGCCCGCGACCTGGTCAAGAACTGCCTGCGCATGCGGCCCGACCGGATCATCGTGGGCGAGGTCCGCGGCGGCGAGGTCCTGGACATGCTGCAGGCCATGAACACCGGGCACGACGGCTCCCTGACCACGGTCCACGCCAACACCCCGCGCGATGCCCTGATGCGCATCGAGACCATGGTCGCCATGGCGGGCCTGAACATCTCCGGCGCGTCGTTGAAGCGCTACATCGCCTCGGCCGTGGACGTCATCATTCAGGTCAGCCGCATGTCCGACGGCTCGCGCAAGATGCTCAGCCTGTCCGAGATCACGGGCATGGAAGGCGAGGCCATCACCATGCAGGAGATCTTCTCCTACAAGCAGGAAGGCATCGGACCCAACGGCAAGGTCATCGGGGAATTCAAGGCCATGGGCATCCGGCCCAAGTTCACCACGCGCCTTGAGGCTGCGGGAGTGCATTTCGCAGGGTCGATCTTCGACCCCAGGCTGGAGGATGAAGGAGGTTGGTCGTCATGATCGCCCTGATCGCCTTCGTGATCGTCATCGCCATGTTCGCCATGAGCATGGGCGTCCTGGATCTGTTCTTCTCCAAGAAGCGCGCCGACCGGGCGCGCGTGGGCCAGCGCCTGACCGCCCTGACGCAGAACGTGAGCACGGGTGACCAGGTGGACATCGAGCGCAAGCGCAGCCTGTCCGACCTGGACTGGTTGAACAAGGCCTTGAAGCAGCAATCCTGGAGCCAGCGTCTGGACAACGTTCTGGAACAGGCCCAGGTGCGGGTCAACGTCTCGACCCTGGTGCTGACCTCCCTGGTGGGCGCGGCCACGTCGCTGTTCATCACCCAGGCCGTGACGGACAACTTCCTGATCACCTTCATTCCGCCGGTGATCTTCTTCTACGCCCCGTTCTTCTGGCTCAGGCGCCGCAAGGCCAAGCGCATGAACAAGTTCAACGCCCAGCTGGCCGACGCCCTGGACCTCATCGCCCGGGCGCTCAAGGCCGGTCATGCCTTCTCCCAGGGCATGCGCATGGTGGCCGACGAGTTCGAGGACCCCATCGGTCCCGAATTCGCCAAGACCCTGGACGAGATCAATTTCGGCATCTCCGTGGGCCAGGCCCTGCTCAGCCTGACCCAGCGCGTGGACTGTCCGGACCTCAAGTTTTTCGTGGTCTCGGTCAACATCCAGCGCGAGACGGGTGGCAATCTCTCCGAGATCGTCAGCAACATCGCCCGCCTGGTGCGCGAACGCTTCAAGTTCGCGGGCAAGGTCCAGGTCCTGGCCGCCGAAGGCAAGCTCACGGCCTACATCCTGCTCTCCCTGCCGTTCGCCATCGGTCTGGCCATCAGCGCCATCAACCCCGAGTACATGAGCGAGATGCACACCACCGAGAACGGGCGCAATCTGATAACGGGCGCGCTGATCCTGATGAGCATGGGCGCGGCAGTGCTCAAGAAGCTCATCACCATCCGGGTATAGGGAGGGACGGCCATGAACGACACCATGCTTCTGCCTCTTGCCGCCGCCGGCCTGGCCTTTGTCTCCATGATGCTGCTGATCCTGGGGGTCGCTGGCATGCTGGGCAACAAGAGCCGCGTCTCCCGCCTGCGCGAACGACTGGACGGTAAGCGCACCTCGAAAAAGCCGGGGCTGGCAGCCACCCTGGCTTCTGGCGCACGCCAACTGGGCGAGCGTCTGGGCCCCAAGGACGAGAGCGAACTCTCCGAGAGCGGCGAGATGCTCGTTCAGGCCGGGTTCCGCAACGCCTCGGCCCCCAAGATCTTCTGGGGAGTGAAGGTCAGTCTGACCGTGATGGGCCTGTTGGCCGCGCTGGCCGCCAAGATGCTCACCCCGATGCAGATCCCGACCGGACTCCTGGCGCTGCTGTTCGTGGTGCCCATGTTCCTGGGGCTGTACCTGCCCAACATCTGGCTGCGCATCAAGGTCAACACCCGGCGCCGCGAGATCATCAACGCCATGCCCGACGCCCTGGACCTGCTGGTGGTCTGCGTGGAAGCAGGCATGGGCCTGGACCAGGCCCTGGCGCGCGTCAGCAACGAGATGCGCCTGACCAGCCCGATCCTGGCCGGGGAACTGCACACCGTGATCCTGGAGCTGCGCGCGGGCAAGAGCCGCGCCGACGCCCTGCGCAACCTGTCCAAGCGCGTGGGCGTGGACGACGTGAACAGTCTGGTGACCCTGATCGTCCAGGCCGACACCTTCGGCACCAGCGTGGCCCAGACCCTGCGCGTCTACTCGGACGCCCTGCGCACGACCCGCTACCAGCGGGCCGAGGAGATTGCGGCCAAGATGCCCGTCAAGATTCTGTTCCCGCTGATCTTCTTCATCCTGCCGTCGCTGCTCGTGGCCATCATGGGCCCGGCGGGACTGAAGATGGTGAAATTGTTTTCAACGATGAAATAGGAGGCAGATCATCATGTCCAGAACCATAACATCTCTCGTGCTCATCGCCGCCCTGACGGTCCCGGCACTGGCCGGATGCTCCGCCAAGACCCAGGGTGCGCCCGAAATGTCGCTCATGGAGCGCTACCACAGCGGCATGCCCCTGATCGGCGGCAACGCCGACAATCTGAGCAATGAACAGGAACAGGCCCGGGCCCATCTGTCCAAGGGCATGACCTACGCCGGTCAGGAGCGTTTCGAGCTGGCCTTCGAGCAGTACACCCGGGCCACGGTCCTCGACCCACAGTTGACCGAAGCCCGTTACCGCCGCGGCCTGATCCTCATGGAGAACGGCATGCCCAGCCAAGCCCTGGCCGAGTTCGCCGCCGTGACCGAGCAGGTGCCCGACTTCGCTCCGGCCCATGAAGCCGCTGGTCTGGTCTACTTCAAGAGCGCCCTGTACGTTGAGGCCGAGCAGCATCTCCACCGCGCCCTGAGTCTGGACCCCACCCTGGTGCGGGCCCAGGTGCATGTCGGCGTGATCCGCAATTACGCCAAGGACTATGACGGCGCGCTGGGGGCCTTCCACGCCGCGCTGCGGATCGCCCCCAATGACGGCAGCATCTACAACAACATCGGCATGACCCATTCCATGATGGCCAACGACGAAGAGGCCGTACAGGCCTTCAACATGGCCCTGCGCATGGGCGCGCCATCGGCCAAGACCTACAACAACATGGGACTTGCCCTGGCCAGGATACAGCGCTGGGACGAGGCCCTGGAGGCCTTCCGTTGCGCCAGCGACGAGGCCGCAGCCTACAACAACATCGGTTACCTCTACTTCCTGGACGGGCTCTACCCCCAGGCCATCGCGTCCTTTGAGCGGGCCATCGAGCTGGAGCCCCAGTTCTACGTCCGCGCCAGCGAAAACCTGAAGCGCGCAAGACTGGCCCAGAGCTTTGCCGAGCATGTCTCCCCGGGGACAGCCCCCGTGCGCGGCGTGGCCGCCATTCCCCGGCTGTTTGAGCCCGGCCCGGTGTCCTCCGGCCCCCTGACCCAGGCGGGCGGCGCTCCCGGCCCTGTGCTGGAGGCGGCCTACCCCATCCCCGGGGCCCCGGCCAAGGCTGCCCTGCGGCCCGCGGCCCCGCAACTCCAGAACCTCAGTCCGCTACTGCCCGTGAGCACCACCCCCGGCAGGACAACGTCCGAAGCCACGCCCGAGGCCATGTCCGGGATACTGTCCGAGGACCTGCCCGAGGCCATGTCCGAACCTGCGCCGGGCACCCTGCCCAATGTCGGCGGATTGCTGCCCAGCGCACAGGTCAGTCACGCCTCGGCGGCAGGCGACCTGCTGCCCCTGGCCCGGCCCGTGGCCTTCACCCCGGCCTTGACCCCGACCAGGAATCGTCCGCCCATGACGTTCCAGGCCCAGACCGTCAGCCCAAGGGAGACCAGCGCCCAGGACTCCGCTGTCGGCGTGGACCTGTCGCAATACATCCCCGGGACGCTGCCCACGCATCCCGTGTACACCCTGCACGTCAGTTCCTGGCGCACCCCCGAACATGCCAAACGAGATGCGGACGGCCTGAGGGCCAAGGGCCTGACGCCCTACATCCTGCATGTGACTCTGCCTGAAAAGGGCGAGTGGTTCCGAGTGACCATCGGCATGTACGACTCGCTGGCCCTGGCGCGGGAGAACCTTGAAACCCAGCGACAGGACAACGGGTTCAAGGGCTTGCGCATTGTCCGCAGCCAACGGCACCTGCTGCCCGAAGGCTAGGACCGCACCCTTGAGACAGGAGGAATCGCCATGTTTGGCAGACTGATTCGATCCAACCGCGGCGTCGCCGCCCTGGAAGCGGCACTGCTGCTGCCGGTACTGGCAGGACTCTTTTACTTGCTGGTGGTGGGGGCTGGAGCCCTGATCACCCATTCATCGCTGTCCGAAGCAAGCAGCGTGGCCGCCCGCCAGGTGCTGATGACCGGGGAAAGTTCCCATATCCCCGATCTGGTCAACGCCCTGCTGCCCGCCCTGGACCCCTCGGACATCGTCACGACCGTAACGTTTGAAGACGCTGGAAGCACAGTGACTGTGGAGGTGACTTATGAATATCGAACGCTGCTCGACGGCAACCCACTTAGCGACACGAGTTCGAACCTGCTTACGCTCGTTGCAAGCACGAGCATGCCGGTTCCCTAGACAACTGCTCACCGAAACCCGCGGCGCAACGGCGGTCTTCGTTGCGGCGGCCATCCCCGCCCTGGTCGGCATTACGGGCCTGGGACTGGACTCGGCCCTGCTCTATCAGGCCCACGGACGCCTGCAATCCGCCGTGGACTCCGCGGCCCTGGCCGGTAGCCTGGAGCTGCCCTACGATCCGGACAT
The DNA here is from genome assembly GCA_018816865.1 of Pseudomonadota bacterium. Taxonomy (GTDB): domain Bacteria; phylum Desulfobacterota; class Desulfovibrionia; order Desulfovibrionales; family Desulfovibrionaceae; genus Desulfovibrio_Q. The sequence continues at coordinate 78,652 of JAHIUW010000005.1, read as the reverse complement.
GACCAAGGGCATCGTGCGTGCCGCGGCGGAGGAATACCTGCAAAAGAACTACCCCGAGGCCACGCTCAAGAGCCTCGGCTCCGGGACCGAGGCCCGTAGTGTGACCGTGGAAGGCGAAGCCGTGGTGGACCTGCTGCTCCTGGACGCCGTGGGCCTCTCGGACACGGTGATCACGGCCAAGGCCACCGCCGGGTTCAACAACCTGGAGATCGTGTTCGTCATCGACAACTCCGGCAGCATGAAGGGCGCACCCATCGCCGCGACCAACGAGGCCTCGGTGAACCTGGTGAATCTGATCATGCCCAAGGGTATGGAATCCTCGGTCCAGGTCGGACTGGTGCCCTTCCGCGGCAAGGTGCGCCTACCCGCGGATGTGGACGGGTTGCCCGCCGGCTGCCGCAATGCCGACGGCACCTTCAACTGGGACCTGGACGAGGAATACTACAAGCTTGAATACCGCACACCCGTGGGAGACCGCCTGCGCGTGAGCAGCGGGACCTGCTCGGGCATCCCCGAGACCCACGCCCTGACCCATGACCGCGACGCCATCGTCACAGCCATCGAGGAGCAGGACGCCCTGGGCTCGGCCTCGGGTACGGTGATTTCCGAAGGCCTGAAGTGGGGACGCCACGTGCTGACCCCGGAGGCCCCCTTCAGCGAAGGTTCGGACAAGAACGACATGCGTAAGATCATCATCCTCTTGACCGACGGCGACACCGAGGACGGCATGTGCGGCGGCAACTACGATGTCAGCTACACGCCCAACGCCTATTGGACCAACGCCTATTACGGCATGCTGGACATGGAGTCGCACTGCGACAACGGCGGTGTCCTCAACCAGGACATGCTGACCGAGGCCCAGGCCGCCAAGGACGCCGGCATCGAGATCTTCACCGTACGCTACGGCAGTTCGGATTCCACGGACGTGGAGCTGATGAAGCTAGTGGCATCGAGCAAGGCAGGCACGGACGATCATTACTATGACGCGCCGTCGCCCTATGACATTGACGACATATTCAAGAAGATCGGGCGTCAGCTCGGTTGGCGACTGCTCAACTAGAAGCGGTCAGGAGAAATTGCCATGCAGCATCGGGCAGAGACCAGCTTGGCGGCACATTGCAGGGCTCGCCGTGGCGAACAGGGGACCAGCGTGCTGGAGTTCGCTTTGGTCCTGCCCGTGCTGCTGGCCATGATTTTCGGCATCGTGGAACTCGGGTGCATCTACTTCGCCAATGCCACCGTGACCAAGGCCGCCCAGGTAGCGGTGCGCTATGCGGTGACCGGGGGTGGAAACGAAGACGGTACCCGTCTGACCACAATCATCGCGGAAGCCCAGCGGGTGGCCGATGTGCTGCCCGGTTCCGTCACGGTCAAGGTCAGCAGTTGGGAGACCTACACGGCGGCCAGCGGCTCGGGCAGCGAGGGCGACGCCGGGGCCCCCTGCGAACTGGTGGAGGTGGAGGTGCGCTATCACTATGACGCCCTGACCCCCATCGTGGGCAAGTTGATACCAGACGACATGGTACTCACGGGCCGCGAGCGCATGATCAACGAGCCCTGGTTGCCCTGCAAGTGAATCACGCCCTGGGCGGACCCAGCGCCGGAATCCGGGCTAGCCCAGGCTGTTCTTCAATGTTTTCAGGACTTCAGTGCGGCTTTGCACCGCCTGGGTGAATTCCTCGTAGGTGTACCCGGAGATGTCCTTTTCCAGGCCACGCAGGCGAAGGAAATGGTTGGTGAAGGTCAGCACGGAGCCCGGATGCAGGCCCCTGCGGACTTCCGCCACACTGCGCACGGCGCCAAAGGGCTTGTTCAGCCCGGCCAACAGATCGATGCTGGCCTGGCCTTCGCCTTCCTGAATGAAACCCAGGATATTGAAATTCTTGACCTGATCGCGGAATGACTGGGGCAGGCCGCCCTTGGCCAGGACTTCCTTGGCGGGACGGAACAGATACGCAGCCTTGAACTCGGGCGTATTCACGGCCACGGCAACGTAGCTGGTTTTTTCGCCACGGCGCTTGTAATCCGTGATCATGGCGAACATGTCCGAGGCCTGTGAATCAATGATGAACTTGGCCACCAACGGATCGATAGAGGGGGCTTCCATGACTTGTGCAACTCCTTGTGCGCGGCTGGGTGCCCCGGGCGAGGGGCGAGGCCCCTCCATAGCCTGCGGATGGGCAAAAGGAAAGCCCACAGACCCTTGCGGCAGCCCTGCGGTGCGGATTGTCCTTCAACCAGCCATCTGATAGCATGCAGCAGAATCAATTCATTAGAAACACAGGGCCTTTTGCCCTTGTTCCGGTCACCGAGCACCTTTCAGGGGAACCCTCCATGGATGCGCGTTTCAGCCTGCTCATCGCCACCTCCTCCGAGGACCGTGCGGCGGAGTTTGCCCAGGTTCTGGGGGAAGCGGGATTGGGGCCGGCCTACACCGTCGCCACGAACCTGCTCGACTTCTCACGCGCCCTGGTCGACGAACCGTGGGACATGGTGGTCTCCGACGAACAGATGGAGGGCATGAGCTGGACCGAGGTCATGGCCCTGGCCCGCGCCGAACGCCATGACATGCCGTTTCTGCTGCTGGCGAACGAGGCCAGTGCCGAGGCTGCCTGCGCGGCCATGGAAGACGGAGCCGACGACGTGCTCGTCCCCCGTGACTGGCGAACTACCGGGGTCGTCCTCCGGCTTCTGCGCCAAGCGCGGGAACACCGCAACCTGGCCGACCGCTGGAACAGGCTGCGCAGCGACGAAGGCACCTACCGGGGCATGATCGACAATTCTGTGCTGGGCATCTTCCAGTGCGCCCCCTGGGGCGACCTGATCGCCTTCAACCCGTCCTTTGCCCGCATCCTGGGCTATGAATCCGCCGAAGCCCTGGACAAGGCCCTTCAGGTCAGCAGGGTCATGCCCCACCTGGATCACCAGGCACTGGAAGCCCTGCTGTTCATGGCGCGGTCCCATGATCGGGTCTCCGACTTCGAGACCATGATCACCCGGCTCGATGGTTCGCGCGTCTGGGTTTCCATCAGCGCCCGCGCCATTCGCGGCGAGGAAGACGAAATCACGGCCATTGAGGGCACTTTCGAGGACATCCAGAAACGCAAGACCGTTGAGTCCATGATCATCCGCGCCAAGCAGGAGTGGGAAAAGACCTTCGACAGCGTGCCCGACGTGATCCTCATCCTGGATCAGGACTTCCGTGTACGGCGCATGAATATGACCCTGGCCGAACGCCTCGGCGTGCATCCCAAGGACTTGGTGGGCAAGTCCTGCTCGGAACTGTTTGCCCCGCAGGAAAAGGAAAACGACATCTGCGCCCGAATCAGGGTCTTGTCCCAGGGCGGATCCCAGGCCGAGGAAATGCGCATCCCGACCCTGGGCGGCTGGTTCCTGGTCACCGTCTCGCCCTTTTTCGTGGACGGCGAGACCGAGCAACCCGCAGGTTCGGTGGTCGTCGCCCATGACGTGAACAGCCGCAAGGACCTTGAACTCAAGCTCCGCCAATCGCAGAAAATGGAAGCCATCGGCACCCTTGCAGGGGGCATCGCCCATGATTTCAACAATATCCTCGGAGTAATGATGGGCTACACCGAGATGAGCCTGGAAGAATCCGATCAAGACGGCCCTGTCCATCGCCGCCTGACCGAGGTACTGTCCGCCGGCCTGCGCGCCAGGGACCTGATCCACCAGATTCTGACCTTCAGCCGCCAGGAAGAACTGGACCTCCAGCCCCTGAACCTGGGCAGCGTAGTCAAGGAGGTGATCAAACTGCTGCGGGCGTCCCTGCCGGCGAGCATCGCCATTCGCCTGGACCTGGACGACAACGCGGGCATCGTTCGCGCCAACCTGTCCCAGGTTCATCAGGTGCTGATGAACCTCTGCACCAATGCCGCCCATGCCATGCGCGACAACGGCGGCACCCTGGCCATCAGTCTCGCCGCCGTCCCGGCCGGAAGCTCCCTGCCCGGACAAGACGGCAGCGTGTCTCCCGTGGCCCACGTCCGCCTGTCCGTGGCCGACCAGGGCCACGGCATCCCGCCGGAGATCCTGGACAAGGTCTTTGACCCCTTCTTCACCACCAAGGGCCCCGATGAAGGCACGGGCATGGGGCTGGCCATGGTCCACGGCATCGTGACCGGGCACGGCGGCATCGTTACGGTGGACAGCGAGGTCGACAAGGGAACGCGTTTCGACATTCTCTTGCCCGTGGCCGAAGCCCTGGATCAAGCCCTGTTGCGCGTCCAAAGCCTCATTGCGCCCCACAGGGGCGGCCGCGCCCTGTTCGTGGACGACGAGGTCCCGCTGGCGGTCATCGGCGGCGAAATGCTGGAAACCATGGGTTTCACCGTGGACGTGGAGACCGACCCAAAGGCTGCCTGGGAACGGTTCAGGGCGGCACCCCAGGATTTCGACTTGGTCATCACGGATCAAACCATGCCCGGCATCACCGGAGCAGACCTGACGAAACAGATTCTGGCCTTAAGGCCCGACATCCCCGTGATCATGTGCACGGGATTCTCTGACGAAATGACCCCGGACCGAGCCAAGGAAATGGGCCTCAAGGGCTTTCTGCTCAAACCGGTACTCAAGAAGGACCTCGCCGCAACGATCAACAAGGCCATGGATGGAGTGGTGTAGGCATCCACGCACCCCCGTGGCCGATTCATTGAAGGCCCACTCAGGAACGCCTGGAGTTGATTGACCCCCATCAAACAGTCAAGCGCCCCGAACGGTCATCCCGTCCGAGGCGCTGGAATTCGAATCATCCCCGGTCCGTTGGAACGGGTCCCCCTTGCTGAATCAATCCGTCCTGCTGCGACGGAGCGGTGCTCCGATCCGTGGGCAAGACAGCCCCCCTGTGCTTCAACAGCGCGATCAGATGGCGCTCTTGATCCGCTTGCCCATGATGTACTTGACCACCTTGCAGGCAGGGATGCGGATCATCTCGCCTGTCCCTGGATTGCGGCCGGTACGGGCAGCACGCTGAACAACCTTGAACGAGCCAAAGCCGGTCAAGATGGCGCCCTCACCTTCGAGCAGAGCAGCACGGGCGGACTCGACGATCGTATCCAGAACCTTCTCGGCCTGAACCTTGGTATTCAGACCAGCTTTGTCTTTGATCTGTTCGACAAGTCCCGCTTTAGTCATCTCCCCTTCTCCTTGTTTGAAACTGATTATGGCTTCCCTGTAAGGGGTCTACGAAATATACGAACCCGGTGTACATAGGGGGATAAACCAAATCTCTGGGGCTTCCCCTCAGCAATCAGGAAAACCGCCATCTCCTCCAGGCCGCGGCGCAGACAAAAACCCGCAGAGCGCAGGCCTACGGGCTTATCAGTCAAAAACGACTAGGGATTTACCCCAGACAGGAAGGGGCAACAACCCAACGAGGGAACGACTTGTATCCCAGGCTATTGATGGGATTAAAGAGGCTCTCCGGAATCAATCCACAGGTCAAGGTCGATGAGCCCAAGACGGGCCGCGTAGCGGATCAATTCTATATTGCTGTGAAGGTTGAGCTTCTTCATCAGGTTGGCGCGGTGGTTCTCGGCGGTTTTGGGGCTGATGAACAGCTTCTCGGCGATGTCGCGCGAAGACAAGCCCTCGGCCAAGAGGCGCATGACCTCCTGCTCACGGGGGGTCAGAGTGCCGTAGTCAGCATCACGGGATGCCCCCTTCTGCAACGGGGCGTTCATCAGGCTCTCCACCACCGTGGGCGAGACTGAACTGTCCAGGAAGTACTCGCCTCGGACCACGTTGTTCAGTCCCTTGAGCAGGCCCTCGGACGCGGATTCCTTGACCAGATAGCCCGACGCTCCTGCCTTGAAGGCCTCGGCGATGTGCTCGATCTTGGAATGCATACTGACGATGATCACGCGCAGTTCGGGCAGGAACTGCTTGAGTTCGCGGGTCAGGCGAATACCGTTCAGATCCGGGAGAGAGATGTCCACCAGGGCCATATCCGGGCAGTGTTCCCTGGCGGCGGCCAGCCCATCGCGCCCATTGCCGGCCTCGGCAATGACTTCGTACCTGGGATCCCGCTTCAGGATCGCCTTGAGTCCCTCGCGGAACATGGGATGATCATCGATGATCAGAATGCTGATGGTATCCTTAGTCACGCAGCTTCTCCTTGTAGGGCACTTTGACGAAAATCCTGGTTCCCTTGCCCGGGACAGAGGAAATGGAGAACTCCCCATCAAGGAGTTTCGCTCTTTCCTCCATGCTCTGCAAGCCCATGCGCCGATCATTCACGGCCTCGGCCCTGCGCAGGGGAATATCGAACCCGCAGCCGTCATCCTCCACCCGCATCAGGATGTGCGGGGAGGAGGCCACAAGCTTCACGAGAACGGTCTGGGCCCTGGAATGCCGGACTGCATTGCGCAGCGCCTCCTGAGCCAGACGATACAGGTTGATCTCGATATCCGAGTCCGGCTCAAGATTATCCATCCCCGCAGAGCTGAGAACAATCTGTACGGCGTTGCCATGGGGCAGCTCACGACAGAACTGATCCAGGGATTTCACCAGCCCGAGCTGGTCCAATCCCGACGGGCGCAGGTCGTACGACAGGTTGCGCACGGAGGCAATGCAGCTTTGCAAATTCCCGGACAACTCCCCGGCGCGTTGTTGCAAGGGGGGGGAGACCCCCTTTTCCCCGTCGAACAGCGTCTCGAAGGAAATCTTCAGGGAGGACAGGTTCTGGGCCACGTTGTCATGCAGGTCCAGGGCGATGCGCCGACGCTCGTTCTCCTGGGCGCGCATCAGCTCATGCGTCAAGGTATGGATTCGCGTCTCGGCCCTATTGGCCTCGGTGACATCAATGCCTGTTTCCCAGGATTCCCAGCCCGGCTGCGGGGAGGCGTGCTTGACCGTGGACCACTTGATGGTACGCACTTCGCCCGAGGCCGTGACCACGTCCGTCTCCATGTCGGTGAAGGAAGTCCCGTGCATTCGGACGATCTGCGCCCTGTACTCCGGGTCCGGATACAACCTCTTGCGAAAATCTGGGGTATTGACGGCCACCTGGGCCGGATAGCCCAGCACCCGTTCGCTCTCCTTGTTCCAGAACATGAAATCCCCTGCCTTGTCATGGGCATGGATCAGCACGGGCATGGTGTCGATGATCATCCTGTGACGGCGTTCGCTATCCCTCAACTGGCGTTCCACCTGTCCGCGCTCGGCGATCTCCTTTTTCAACTGACGGTTGGACTCGCCAAGCTCCCTGGTCCGCTCTTCGACGCGCAGTTCCAGGCCATCCCTGGCCCGCTCCAACTCGCGCTCCATGCGCCTGCGCTCGGTGACATCGAGCAGCGAGACCACTACCCGGCTCAGGGTCGTGCGATCCTCGGGGGCCACATTGAAATGCACGGCCACTCGGATCGTGCGTCCCTTGAAAGTCCGATGGTCCAGCTCGCCAGCATACCTGTGTCCACCGTTGGCCAGCAGGGTGAACTCGTCCCGTGCGACCCGCAAGGAGTCCTCGGTGAAGACCCGCTCCAGGCCACTGAGCAATTCATCCTTACTCTGGGCCTCCAACATGTCCACAGTGGCCTGGTTGACGTCGATGATCTTGACCCGGCGCACACATTCCAACAGATCCTTTTTGTTGCTGCCGAAATGCCCATAAAAATCCACCACCCCGCGCTCACGGAGTTCGTCAAAAAAGAACTTAACCTCGGACAGGTCCTCTTCCCACAAGGAGATGGGGCTGTTGTGAAACAGGCTGCGGTAGCGGTCTTCCTCACTGGCCAGGGCGTTTTGGACACGGATGCGTTCGGTGACGTCACGCACGTAGGCAGTGGTGTATTCCTCGCCATCGAGCACCAGCATGTTGAAAATCACTTCAACGGGGATCTGCCTCCCCCCGCTGGCCAGCAGGCTGGACTCGGCCACAAAGGACCGCTCGCGCCGCAGCCGTTCCCAAACCACAGGCCAGTCGCTGCGCTTCAGCGTCTGGTCGATGTCGAACAGGCTCATGATCCTGAGCTCGCGCGGGGCATAACCCAGCATCCGGCCCGCGGCGTCGTTCACATAGAAGAATCGCCCCAGGGAATCGATCCAGAACACGGCCTCGGCAGCCTGCTCGATGGAAAACTGGGTGAAGCGCAAAAACTTGTGTTCGCGGGCCTGATCCTGGATACGGTTCATGTACTCCAGGGCGCGATCCACCACCTCCACGAGGCGGGACCTGCCCTGCCACTCCAGGTAATCGAACACCCCTCGGCGCATGGCCTCCACGGCCCGATTCAGATCGGTGTCCTCGGTCACGACGATGAGCGGAGGCGGCGATTTGCGCATGGTCAGGCTGCTCTGCACGTCACGCAGGGTAATGCCCGACATGACCGTGTCCGAGATGATCACGTCCCAGGCCCAGCCAATGACAGAGCCCAAGTCGTTACGGTCACCGGCGCAAACGTATTCCGGCCGGAAGCCGCCCTTGCGCAGTTCGGCGACCAGAATCTCGGCCCGGTCCAGCGATGCGTAAACAAACAAGACCTGAAGCGGTGTCTTCATTACTCCCCCGGCCCATGCCCCGTGGCACAAAGCATGGGGCAGACTACACGGCCCCCATTTGGGAAGCAACCTCTCCCAGAAAGGATTCCTCATGGGAATCAGCGGATTGTGAAAACAGCGCGGACCACAGGGGGACGAGGGGCGTGGCGTTAGTCGGACAACGGGGACAACTTCAGGCGCAGCTCTGGGGTCGGCCCGAAACCGAACCCCGTGTACAGGGACCGCCCCGCATCCGTGGAATGCAACGTCAGGTGCGATGCTCCCTGCTGCCTGGCAAAGGCCACGGCCCGCTCCAGGATCTGGCGGCCCAGGCCCTGCCTACGGTACTCGGGCTCGGTCCACATGCTGGACAAGTAGGCCTGCACAGTGCCCAGGGCGAAGGGTTTGGGCGGCAGCCGGTACAGGCTCACTGCGCCACAAGCCACGGTCAGCCCCTCACCGATTTCGGCCAGCCAGAACGCGGCCTCACCCCGTGAAAGAGCGGACAGGAAGAACTCCCGATCAGCCTCGGCCAGAACCAGGGCATCAGTCTCGTAAAACGTGGCGAACATCCTGGCCCGCAACGAGGACAAAAGCCCCAGATCACCAAGCCCGCCAGAGCGAATCGCTGCCATATCCCTCTCTCCTGCGACCATTTGGCAATGCATACAAAAGGCCCCGCCGCAACCACCAGTGGTCGCTCAGGGGCCATGAAGCCCTGCTTTTCAAGAGCGGATCACCCGAACAGGTCTCCCCTGTGGTGTTCATCCCACAGCCGATCCAGGGCCACGGCCGTCAATGCGGCGCGCTGCGCCAGGGACGCCACAAGCATGAACTCCCGGGGAGAATGGTCTCCCGCGCCCATGGGTCCCATGCCGTCGATGACCGGGCAGCCCACGTGAGCGATGTAGTTGGCGTCGGAGACTCCACCCCGAAAATCCTCCTGCACGGGAACGCCCAGTTCCGCACCCGCCTCGCGCACAACAGCCAGCAGCCTGCGATTGGCGGGGGTCTGTTCCATGGCTGGCCGACCGGGGATGATCTCCAGCTCCAGGGTCGTGCCCGGCACATCGGGCATGGCGGCCATGGCAGTCACGGCGTCGGTCAGGCCCTGGGCATCAGCGGCCTGCCGATAGCGGCATTCCACCACGGCCTCGGCGCTGGAGGCAATGATGTTGGGACCAAGGCCCCCGCAGACCAGGCCCACGTTCACGGAGACCCCACGCGCCGAATCGTTCAAAGCCTCCAGGGCCACGGTCTTGTGGGCCAACTCAAGAATGGCGCTGGCCTTGGGGCCGCTCAAGTTCCCGGCATGACCGGCCTGGCCTGTGGCCTTCAACCGAAACGTGGTCTTGCCCTTGCGGCCCGTGGTGGTCTCGCCGTTCAGGCCCGCGCATTCGAAGACCATGGCGAAGGCGCTCTTGCGGGCCTCGGCCATGACCAGCTCACGCGACTGGTACGAGCCGGTCTCCTCGTCGGAATTGAAGATGAAGGTCACGGGCATCCGCTCCAGCAGCCCGGCCTCGGCCAGGGCTCCCAGGGCATGGATGCCCACCACCAATCCGCCCTTCATGTCCACCACGCCGGGGCCCACAACGCGCAGGGCGCCGTGCTCGACGCTGCGCTCAAAGCAGTCGAAACCGCCGTCCGCGGGGAAAACCGTGTCCATGTGCCCGCAGAACAGGACCTGTTGTTCACCTTCGGCCAAGGCCAAGGCCGCCGCGTTGCGGGCCACGAGATTGTCACCCAACTCCTTTTGGGGGTGGACCTCCACGACAAAGCCCATGTCGCGCATCACCTCGGCCAGCACCACGCCCACCGCATCCACACCCGCCTTATTGGGGGTGTGGGAGTTGATGCGCACGATGCGCTCCAGCAGCGAAAGCATCTGGGGCTCCAGCTGCCGCAGCCGATCCATGATCCCGGACGCGACGCTTGCGGTCATGACCTACTCGTCCTTGCCATATTTATTGAACGCGAAGTCCGTATCATCATTATACAGTTCCGGCACGGCGTCCGGGTAGGCGGTTTCCTCGCCGCTCCAGGGCTTGCGCAGAATGACCTTGCCGTCCTCGTGGCGTACCAGGTTGTCGCGATGCAGGGGAACCTTGCCACCCGCGGCCGCGATGTAGCGTGGGATGGCATCTCCCGAGATATTGCCGTACATGCCCTCGATGATATCCCGTCCCTTTTCCACGGGCACGCGCATGTGCGTATACTGAGGGTTGCGGTAGGAACAATTGAAGACATAGTAAGGCCGCACATAGGCCTCCTGGATGGTCTCCACCAGCTTCCACATCTTGGGTTTGGAGTCGTTGATGCCACGCATCAGCACGGCCTGGTTGAGCACGGCCATGACCCGCCGGCTGATGTCCTTGAAAGCCTGCTTGGAGACGGGCGTGATCTCCTGGGCGGTGTTGATCTGCGTGACCACACGCACCGGCCCCTTGTCGTTGGATTCCTCCAGGATGTCCAACAGCTCGCTGTCCACTCGTTGGGGGGTGGTCACGGGCACCCGCGTGCCCAGGCGCTTCATCCTGACGTGATCAATCTCGTCCAGACGGCCCAGCAGCCAGCGCAGATTCTCGTTATTCAACATGAAGGCGTCACCGCCGGTGATGAGCACGTCGCGGATGCGTTCGTTGGCGGCGATGTAGTCCAGGGCCTCGCCATAGGCCTTCTTGGAAAAGGTGCGATCCGCGTTGCCGATATGCGCGATGCGCAGACAATGGGTGCAGTACATGGCGCAGATGTTGGTCACCTTGACCGCCACCACGCGCGGATAAAACTGGTCGATGAGCCGCGCCGGGGAATGGTCGCTGGCCACGGGCGGCAGTTCCAGGCCCACGTTGTCCACCATCTCGGCGGTGGGCACGGCCTGCAGCAGCACTGGGTCGTTGGCCACGCCCCGCTGGATCAGGCTGGCGTAGTAGGGAGTCAGGCGCATACGGTATTTTGCGGTGACGCGGGTCACGTCGCGAATGGCGTCGGCCGGGAGGTCGATGCACTTGGCCAGGGTCTCGACATCGTTGATGGCGTTGCCCAACTGCCCGGAAAAGGAGTTCCAGGTGGCGTCGTCGAGCTTGAGGACCTTTTTAATGCGGGCCTGATTCTCCAGGATTTGATCCCAGAGTTCGATGCCGCTGGGGGCCTCCACGTCCTTGAGCGCCAGGTATTCCTCCACCCGGGGATTGGCCTGGGCCATCACTTCCAGGGCGCGACCAACACGGCCGCCCACGGTGACGCAATGCTCATCGATCTGGACGTGCTTGGCGCACAGGGCCAGCAGTTGTTCGCGCGAAAAACCAAAGGCCTCGTAGCCCGAGCCCTGCTCGCGCTTGGCAGCCCTGAGCGCGCCGAAGAAACGCACGATGGGGGCAGTGCCCTCACCCTGTTCAGCCGCCTTGTGCAGTTCCGCAAGTTCCGCAGCCGTTCCGGCCGGGGCCGTCCCTCCACCGGCTATCTCGTCCAGCAGGTCCCTGGTAAAACCGTCCAGGCCCGCCTCATTGTCCAACGTCACGTGACTCCCTCCAGTATTATGCATCCCTGATGCAGGATGCGAGCTTCTTCTTGCCCCGATTCAGGGCCAACAGCATGGCCCGGCGCGACGAACCCACCGCCGCAACCCGCCCCATGAACGTTCCTGGCAGAACATCCACATCCGCTCCGACATGCTCCAGAATAACATGCCCTCCAGCCCCATTCCCGGCAACCCGCTTGAACAGTTCGCGCTCCTTCAGGCGTTGCGCAAGAGCCGTCCTGGTCCGGGCGCATTGCCCTTCGACCTTATAATTGAACGTCCCCCAGTGGATGTCCAGAGCTGCGACCCGCTGCGGATCGGGGTAGACCGTGTTTTCCGGAAAACGATTGTCCAACACCGCCCCGATCTCCAGGGCGGGCAGATTCGCCGCCCCCTGAGGCAGCAGATGCTCCAGGGTGCAGCAATACTCCATGGTGGTGCCCTGCTTGCGGGGGTTGACCTCAATGAAAAAGATATTGTCCTCGGCATCCACGATGTAGTCGCAACCAAAGATGCCCCGGAACCCAAGGGAACCGAGTTTGCGGCCCACGGCGGCGGTGTAGTCCTTGAGCCGCTGCTGGATCGGCCCCGGCAGGCGGGAGGGGTAGGTGGATCCTCGGAACTTGTTGCCGTCCACGATGGTCATGTCAGCCACGCCCGCCACGAAAACGTCGCGCTCGTTGCCCACCACACCGAGCACCGTGGGGTCCCAGACATGAGGCTTGTAGGCGCTGACCAGATACCGGCCCTCGGGGTCCGTGAACTTGCATTCGGCGTCCTCGATCCTCTGCACCACCTTGGACGAGACGCCGCCCGCGCTATAATCGCAGGACACGAACACCCCATGGGAACAACGCTTGGCGAACTCCCCGCAGCAGGTGAGCATATCGTCCCTGCCTTGGCAGATCCTGAACTCCACCACCGGGGCGAGCTCCTTGAACGTCTCATACTGCCAGGTCTTGTCATTCAACTGATGGACCAGCTCGGGGTCGGGGCCCAAGAGCGTCACGCCGTCCATCTCCTGGAGCTGGAATTCCCGGCGGGACTCGAACATCCAGACATAGACCCCGTCCTGTCGCTCGCGCAGCAGGCGCAACAGCGACTGCACGTAGCGGCTGGCACAGACGTGCGCCACAAAGGGCCCCGCGCTGACCCGCCCGGCCTCGTCGCTGCGGGCGTTGGCGCGTGGCGGTTTGGCCCAGGGGTTGATGACCACCACGTTATCATAAGGATATTGGTGCAGGATGTCCGGGCAGATGCCGATGGCCTTGAACGGCCGCCCACAACGTCGCTCAAGGCCCTGGCGCACGAAATCGCTCAGTCCGAAGGCCTTGATTTCGCCAATATACAGGAAATAATCGACACCCGACTCCAGCCGGATGTTCTCGAAGCAAACGTGTTCCATAGCGCCCCTCTGGCTTTGTTCCATCCCTGATATGGATTGCCCAGCCAGAACGCAACCCCGGCAAGAGGGACAAGCCCCCTCCCCGGTCCGATTTGGGACAAAAGCCGAACAGCCACGGCCATTGCATTGGTATTTCAGATTATTTCGGCGATTATCTGCAAAATCACCAGCCGTGCGTCACAACTGGCCATCCTTGCCCTCTGTCCCGCCTTCACGCAACAAGCCCTTTGGGCGAAATCATTGCTGCAACATAAGGACACAGCACCTCACTCCGCGCTCGGGGCGCTCCGGCGACGGAGCCTCCAAGCACGTCTTACAGCACTAAAAACCACCCCCAATCCATGTTTGAGGCCCACAAAATGCCCCCAACATGGCAGAGATTATTCATTCAAACCAGGCCAGAGCGATGACATTTTTCGTATTTCGCACATCATTTTTTCACCTATTTGTTCACCCCTGCCACCCCAAAAAGACGTGCAGTCGGATTGATAATTGCGTGCGGATTCTCATTTTCATGCTCGAAAAAAGACCACCTCCCCGCCAAGTTGCTGCACCAAACCAACCCGCAAACCATACCCATTCCATTGCCCTCTCTCCAAGGAGCATCCAGATGTCCCGCCAAAACAAGGCCTGCTCACAGGCCCAACCGCTGCCCACAAGCCTGGAAATCACAGATCAAGATTGCAATTTGGCAAGAGTTTTGCTAACCATTTTGATTCAATAGGACGATTTCCGCCCATAGCATCCTTGCGTAAGCGAAGGATTTCACAAAGGGAATACTCCCGGGAGAACGAACCGGGTATCTGTTTCAGGCCAACCCATGGGGGGATGGCCCTCGCAATTAACAAAGGACAGGAGGCTAGAATGCGGAGAACTCTTTCTCTCGTAGCGGTAATGATCCTCGGTCTGGCCCTGTGCGGTTTCGCTCCGGCGCCCGCCCAGGCCAAGGCCACTTTCGTGACCATCGGAACCGGCGGCATCACCGGGGTCTACTACCCCACCGGCGGCGCCATTGCCCGTATGGTCAACAACAAGAAAGATGAGTACGGCATCCGCTGCACCGTCGAGTCCACCGGCGGCTCCGTGTTCAACGTCAACGCCGTCATGGCGGGCGACCTCGAATTCGGCGTTGTCCAGTCCGATCGTCAGTACCAGGCCATCAACGGCCAGGCCGAGTGGGAAGGCCAGCCGCAGAAAAAACTGCGCGCCGTGTTCTCCCTTCATCCCGAGACCGTGACCCTGGTCGCCGCTGAAGATGCCGGCATCGTTAACATCGCCGACGTGAAGGGCAAGGTCATCAATATCGGCAACCCCGGTTCCGGCCAGCGCCAGAACTCCATCGACGCCCTTGAGGCCGCCGGCATCAACTTCGAGACCGACATCACGGCCGAAGGTATCAAGGCCGCCGAAGCTCCCGGACTCCTGCAGGACGGCCGCATCGACGCGTTCTTCTACACCGTCGGCCATCCCAACGGTTCCATGAAGGAAGCCACCGCTGGTGTGCGCAAGGTGCGCTTCGTCGCCGTTACCGGGCCTGGCGTGGACAAGCTCGTCAAGGCAAAGCCCTACTACGCCAAAGCGGCTGTCCCCATGAGCAATTACCCCTCCGCCGTGAACAAGGAAGACGTCATGACCTTCGGCGTGAAGGCCACCCTGGTGACCTCTGCCGACGTTCCCGACGAAATCGTTTACGCCATCACCAAGGAAGTGTTCGAGAACCTCGAGGCATTCAAGAAGCTGCACCCCGCCTACGCGGTGCTGACCAAGGAACACATGCTCGAAGGTTTGTCCGCGCCCATCCACCCCGGCGCCATGAAGTACTTCAAGGAAGCTGGCCTGATGTAGCTTGCTTTGCGGCCGGGCCTACGGGTCCGGCCGCATCCAAAAATTTCGCGCGCCCCTAGGCCGCGCATCTCTCAAGAAGCGACGCATGCCCAGATGCCAAGCGCCACGGCAATTTTGGAATCATGCGAAGCGACACAGCAAGTTTGATATCACAGGCGACACTATTATCCGGAGCGTCCAGATCCCATGGAAAAGGTTAAGAAATCCTCCAAGGACCCGAAAGCCCCATACGAAGACAACAACATCAAGGGCGTCGAGTATGCCAAGGAGTTGGCCGAAGCCGAGCACGGACTTCAGGGTGAGGCGACAGGCATCACTGCCAGCCTGACCATGGTGGTGGCCATCACCTGGTCCCTGTTCCAGCTCTCCATCGCAAGCTGGCTGCTGCTCGACACCGTCTTCATCCGCGCCATCCACCTGGCTTTCGGCATGGTCCTCATCTTCCTGAACATCCCGATGTTCAAATTCACCCCGACCTGGAGACCTGACCTGAGGTTTTTCCTGGCCATGCACCGGGTGACCATCCTAGATTATATCCTGGGAATCCTTGGCGCCCTCACGTCACTCTACATCTTCCTCGACTACTACGGCATCTCCATGCGCTACGGCAATCCAACCACCCGGGATCTGGTGATGGGGTTGATGCTCGTGCTGCTGCTGCTGGAGGCCACGCGCCGGGTCATTGGTCCCGCGCTGCCCCTCATCGCCCTGATGTTCGTGGTCTACAGCTTCTGCTCCGAAATGGACTTCATGCCCGATGTCCTGATGCAGAAGGCCGTCTCCCTGAACCGCTTCGTGGGCCAGATAACCATGTCCACCGAGGGCATCTACGGCATCCCGCTGGACGTGTCGGCAACCATCGTCTTCCTCTTCGTGCTCTTCGGCACGATGCTGGAGAAGGCCGGAGCGGGCAACTTCTTCATCCGCATCGCCCTGTGTCTGCTGGGCAGCTTCAAAGGCGGCCCGGCCAAGGCCGCCATCCTGGGCTCGGGCCTGACCGGCATGGTCTCCGGTTCGTCCATCGCCAACATCGTGACCACCGGAACCTTCACCATCCCGCTGATGAAAAAGGTCGGCTACCCCGCCACCAAGGCGGGTGCCATCGAAGTGGCCGCGTCCACCGACGGCCAGTTGGCACCGCCCATCATGGGGGCGGCCGCGTTCATCATCGCCGAATACGTCAACGTGCCCTACATCGAGGTGGTCAAGGCCGCCGCGATTCCGGCCTTTGTCTCCTACGCGGCGCTGATCTACATCTCGCACATCGAGGCCTGCAAACTGGGCCTGGAGGGCATCCCCCGCAAGGAACTGCCCAAGTTCTTCCCCACCCTTCTCTCCGGCCTGCACTTCCTGCTGCCCCTGGCCATGCTGCTGTGGGAACTCATCGTAACCCGCCACAGCCCTGAACTGGCCGCCTTCCGCGCCATCATGGTGCTCTCGGTGATCATGCTGGTACAGCATCCGATCCTGACCATCAGCAAGTGCATCAGACAGGGCGAATCCGGCATTGCCCTGAAAGCCCTCAAGGAACCGTTCGTCCTAGGCTGCAAGGAACTGATCGTCTCCCTGGCCGACGGTGCGCGCAACATGGCTGGCGTGGCCATGGCCACGGCTGCGGCCGGCATCATCGTCGGCATCGTGGCCCTGGGCCTCGGCGGCCTGATCACCCAGGTCATCGACGTGCTGTCCGGCGGCAACATCTTCCTGATGCTGGTCATCACGGCGTTTGCCAGCCTGTTGATCGGCATGGGCCTGCCCACCACGGCGACCTACATCGTCATGGCATCGCTCACGGCCCCGGCCATCGTGCACATCGGCGGGCTGCACAACTTCATCGTGCCGCTCATGTCCGCACACCTGTTCTGCTTCTACTTCGGCATCCTGGCGGACGACACCCCTCCAGTGGGCTTGGCGGCCTATGCCGCGGCAGCCATCGCCGAGGCAGACCCAATAAAAACGGGTCTGCAGGGTTTCATGTACGACATCCGCACAGCCATCCTGCCGTTCATGTTCGTCTTCAATACGGAGTTGATCCTGTTTGGCGTCACCAGCTGGACCCAGGGCCTGCTGATCTTCGCCATGGCCTGTGTGGGCAACTTCGCCTTTGCCTCGGCCACGCAAGGCTGGTTCATCACCCGCAACAAGTTCTGGGAGATCCCGCTGCTGCTCTGCGTGACCTATATCATGATGCAACCGCAATACGTGGCCGAGTACATCGGCTTGCCGCATGATCTGCGCTATCTGAGCTACCTCATCGGCCTTGCCCTATGGGGCCTGATCTGGCTGGGGCAGCGCCCCAGGGCGGCCAAAGACAAACTGGTGTCCCGTCCAAGACCTAGCCTGCAAGGACAAGGAGATACGCTGTGGCAGTAAAGTCAGACGTCATCGTCAAGACCGTCCTGCGGTGCGAAAAGTGCGGAGAGTCGTTCTCCGACTCCTTTGAACAATGCCCCAAATGCGGAAGCAGACGCTTCGAGGGCTATACCGTGGTCAACCCCATCTCGCGGCTGCCCATGGAATCCATGCTGCGATTCGTGGGTCATGTGATGTGGTTGATGGGCACCGCAGTCTGCTTCGGGTTCCTGTGGAACACCAACACCGATGACGCCACCCGCAATTGGTGGATGGTCGTGGCCGGATTCGGTATCCTCGGATTCTCGGTGGTCTCGGCCATCACCCTGTTTGCCTTGGGCGAGATGCTCAAACGCATCATCCGCGTACAGCGTCGCGTGCGGGCCATGATGGACGACCATTCCAGCCAAGGCGGCTAAGCCGCCCGGCAACGTATATTATGACCGGCCCGCCGCCCGCGGAGGCGGCGGGCCTTCACTCCATCGGACAAGAAATCTTTCAAACAGGGTCCCGGTTCCTCGACCAACCACTGCTCTGCCTCGCCATCCCGTCATCCGACATGCCACCTCCCGGGATGGACCACAGAACCAGGACGTCCGTGCACCTCAGACAGGGAGACGCGCGATGGCCCATGCAATCCCCCGCATCCTCACGACCGCCCTGGCGATCCTGCTCATCAGTTGCGCCCCCCTCCTGGCAGGAGATCGCTTCACGGACAATGGCGACGGCACGATCACCGATCACGAACTCGGACTGATGTGGTCCCAGACGGACAACCAGGGAGACATGACCTGGCAGGACGCACAGCGCTGGGCCAGATTCACCTTCCCGACCTCTCTGCCCTCTCCTTCGGACGATTGGCGGCTGCCCAGCACCGAGGAACTGGCAAGCCTCTACAGCACGAACAGGTATTATGATGGTTACGAAGCCGACTGCGGGGTCGACGTAAAGATCGTCAGGGACTTCAGCCTCTCCTGCGCCTGGGTCTGGGCCTTGGAGGAAGCTCACGTCACGGCCAGGCTCTATGATTTCCGCGCAGGACAGACCTACATGGACCGCAAGGCCAAGAGCCATGGCTACCGGGCCCTGGCCGTGCGCCCTTTGGCCCCCGTCCAATAGTCTTCCCTTACCCGCAAGGCGCTACCGGAGGGCCTTCGGGCCTTGCTCTCTCCTCCCGATGCGGGCGACAACCCCGCCATGCTGATCAGCCACACCATCACCTACGTCAAGATCTTCATGGCCCATGTCGTCCAACCAGGAGACATGGTCGTGGACGCCACCGTGGGCAACGGCATCGACACCGTCTTCCTGTCGCAACACGTGGGACCGCAGGGCCGTGTGTTCGGGTTCGACGTGCAAGCCCCAGCCCTGAACAAGGCCCGCAAGCGGCTCCAAAACAAAGAAGCCCCGGACAACGTGACCCTGATCCATGGCGGGCACGAGTGCATGGCCCAACGGCTGCCCGCGGAGATCCACGGCCAGGTCTCGGCGGTGATGTTCAACCTCGGCTACCTGCCAGGAGGCGACGGGCGAATCATCACCCGCCCCGACACCATTTGTGCCGCCATCGACGCCGCCCTCTGCCTCCTGAAACGCGAAGGCGTGATCTCGCTGGTCATCTACACCGGACACCCTGGCGGCCCCGAGGAAGCCGAAGCCATTGACCAACACTGCAGCGCCCTGCCGCCGGACAAGGCCCGGGTGATGCGTTGCACCATGTACAACCACCCCGCCTCCAAGACCCGCCTGCTGCTCATCAAAAAACGCTGAGTTCCCATCTATTGACCCCTTTCATCCCAGCGAAGCAAAAAGACATGCCAAGCGGCACAGCCTGTGCATCCGCTGCTACTCAACGGCGCATTATCCTTTTCATGTCGGGAGGGGACAGAGGAGGTAATCAATGAGAATTACAGGTGCTTACGGGATGGATCCGTCCATGGACATCCCCATGACCGAAGAGCAGAAAGCTGCTGCGCAGGAAATTCTTGCCAAGTACGACCCGGAAAATATGACCCGGGAAGACATGCTGGCCATGCGTGAGGAATTTCAGGACGCCGGGATTTCACGCTCCCGTGGGCTGATGCAAATGATGCAGGAGGCCGGGTTCAAGGGTCCCCGCAAGGACGACACGAGCCAAGTGCAGGCCCGGGAAAACCGTAATGGGACCCCGCGGGGTGCACTCTGGCAGCTGTATCAGCAGTTCCAGTCCGGCGACATGAGCGAAGACGAATTCCTTGAGCAGATCAAGAAGACGCCCATCACCGGCCAGTTGGTGAACTTTTTGTCCTGACCAGGGCAACCAGCGAACAGAAACAAGCCCGGAAGGATCGAGTCCCTCCGGGCTTGTTTCTGTTCGCCGGCTTCGTGTTCACGTCTTTGTGCAGAAAAAAGCTCAATCCTTGCGGGCGGACAGGATCACATCCTTGCCCAGCAACAGCTCGGTGGAAGTGATGGCCTCGTATATTTCCCGGTTATAAGCCACGAATTCTGGCTTGTCCTTGCGGTGTTCCTGGGCCTTTTTCTTGTACTGGAACAGGAAATACCACGTCAACAGCCGCACCACGGGGATCAAAGGCGCCGTCAGCCAGGCCCCGGGGCGGATGTCGCTGGAGCGTCCGCGGACCTGGGACAGGCCGCTGGCGCGCAGCAAATAGTCCATCTCGTGATAGGCGATGAGGTTGACGTGGGCCTCCCCAAAGAACACACCGGGATTGATGGGCGACTTGAGGCCGTTGTAAAACCCCGTGAACAGGTGATACAGGCGCGACGGCAGGGACAGCTTGTTGGGGAAGGTCAGGATCAGGGTTCCACCAGGACGCAGGCAGCGCGCAAACTCCTTGAGCAGGGGCAGATTGCTGGCGATATGCTCGATGACCTCGCGGCAGATAATGACGTCGAAGCTGGCATCCTCGTAGGGCAGCCCAACCTCAAGATCGACGATGTCCTCGAGGATATCGAACTGAAGTGAGCCGGACTTGTAGTTGGAAACCCGGACCCGGTGCCCGGCCTGTTGCAGCTCAATGGCCAATTCGCCACGCCCGGCGCTGCTCTCGAAGATATCCAGGCCCTCACTGGCGGGGAGCATGGACTTGATGATGGAATCCTTTGCAATGTCACGTCTGTGCTTGGCCACGGTTGCTCCTTTTGGACTCTCGGCGCCGCCCCGGTCAGGCGGCGGCCGCAACGAAGCGCTGTCTTACCTTAGCGGCCATGGAACCTCAACCAGCAATGCGGATCGGGAGTTGCCATGGTCACACCTTTTCTACTCCTCATCCGTCCCAGAGGCAATGGACGCGCAAGACGTTCCCGCCAAGAAGGGAATCAGCCGCTACGAACTGAAAGGCCCGAGGTCGAACTGACCTCGGGCCTTGGGTGAGAATTAACCCGAAGGGTCTCAGATGGACGGTCCGGAGTCGTCATCCGGGCCGGGAGCGTCCAGCGCTGTGTCAGTGACCTCCAGAGGCTCCTCGTCCCTGCGCGATGATTCGTCGAGGTCTATCATCTGCACCCCGGTCGTGTATTCCATGGTTTTATAAGAGGTGATCCCCCGGATCTTGCGGATGATATCGGCCATCTCGTCAACACTCTGTTTCAGGGAACCCACGGCCTTGGCAAAGTCCTCATCCAACTCGCTCTTGCCCGCGATGTATTCCACGTCTCCCATGGCGTATTGCAGGGGCTGGCTGAGTTCGTGACAGGCCGCAGCAGCCAGTTCCAGCACACCCTGCATCTTTTCCTTTTCGGCCCGCTCCTGCTCGGCGATCTTCAACTGGACCAGCATGTCGTTCAGGAGGTTGGAGTTGTCCTCCTGGGCCATCTTTGCCTCTTCCATGTCAACGAGCATCTTTTCGATCTCCAAGACCTTTTCATGGGCAAAAGTGATGTCCTGAAACACGAAGAGTTCCACCCCATGCATTTCGTCCGTGGATTTCGCTCCCTTGAAACCCAGAGCGTGGAACCTGAAATAGGAGATCCCTCCGTCTGGATTCTCCAGTTCAATGACATCGCTGATGCAACAGGGCGCCCCCTCGGAGCCGGAGGATTGGCCCCGGAATTCCCGAATGATCCGCTGCAAACTGTCCAGGAGTTCCGTTCGACAGGGAGGTGTCGTATCGCACCCCAACAATCGGCTGACCGTTGGGCTCAGACACTTGACCTCATCGCCTTTGATCAGGGCGATACCCAGGAGTTCATTCTCCAGGAGCAGGTCCAGAATTCGTTCATGATCAACCCGGATGCTGTCCATGCGGCTCCCACAGTGCAAAGGATTGAGAGGATTCTCTTACCGTTAGCACAGCAAGGCAGGGATGGGCTAGCCTTGCCCCGCACCTGGAATGCCCAGTTGCTCCAGACAAGGGGTTTGCCACGGCGGCCCTTGCAACCGGCCCAGCACCTTCGGAAGGAACGGCCTTCTCCGCTGCAACCTGAAGGGACAAGCTTTGAGCATTGGCCACAGACAATCCTTCCGATCTGATTGCAGTGGCTCATCCCTTGGTGTCTCGTATGACCACGACCCTTCGGCCACAACAGGAGAGGATGCCGCACGAAGGCTGCCAAAAAAAACCAAGCTCTCAACATAGCTGGCACAAAAACCCGATGCCGGACTACTTGCGCGGCTAGCCGTGCCGTCACTCTTGCTGCTGGTGTGGCCAGAAATACGTTGAACGGGGCTTCACGAAGCAACGTGTGCCCGACCATGGCCTATGCCGCGACGCATCGTGCGAGGAAAGACCCTAGCTGAGCAGATGGGGATGACGCGAGCGACGTTCTTCACGCTCTTCGGCGCGTTGCTCTACGGTGCGCAAGAATTTCTGGTAGTCACCGTCTGGGTGCAGATTCAGGAGCTTCACAAGGACCCGCGTCTGCTGTTCCTGACGGCGGACGAGGTCCCTGAACTGTCTGTTCCAGCGCAACATCATCAGAAAAAGCAGCAACACAAACAGTGGCATCAGGTCCTGGATGATGCCGTAGCCTTGGCTCAGGACCAACAGGACACTGTCAACATAGGGCTTGGCCACCACCATAGTGGCACCAGTGGCGTCTACGGCGAGCTGTGCCGTGTGGCTCAGTGTTGCAGAATCACTCATGTCGATTGTCTCCAGGCTGGTTCCAGCATTTCGAGACTTTTTCTACACAAGATTAATAAAAAAGGGAAACACCCCTGTAAACACTGGGATGCGAGGCTTTTTATCGTTCAGGCGAGATCGGCTTCGGACAGGAGTTGAACCAATCGTTTGAACAACTCCGGGTCGTGGGCGCCCTTGTCACTGCGGATGACCTTCAGGGCCTCAAAAGGCTGTAGCGCTGGCCGGAAGGATTTCCCCCTGGTCAGATTGTCATAGCTGTTGGCCAGGGAGACGACCTTGGCGTAAAAGGGGATATCGTCGGCCATGGCCCCGGAGGGAAAGCCCCGGCCATCTTCGCGCTCGTGGTGAAAGAGCACGCAATGAATAGCCTCGGGGACCAGCGGGATGGATGCCGAGAGCTGAACCCCAATGGCCGGGTGTGCGTCGAGCATTGCCCGCTCCCCAGGGCTCAGGATGTCGGGGTCCTTGCTCAGGACGTCCGCCGGCAGTCTGGTTTTGCCGATGTCATGCAGGATGGCCCCGAGGCAGCAGGACGTCAGCAGCAGGTCGTCGGGCTGAAAGGTCTGCAGCAGGCAGGCGGTGTAGACCATGGTTCCGATGCCGTGTCCATAGCCCTTGCCACTCTTGGTGATGAACCGGGAGAGCTCCTTCAAGGCCCTGGGTTCCATGAAGAACCTGGTGCTTTGCCCGACGATGTCCTCGAAACGTTTGTAACGGATGCGCAGGGTTGCCTTGGGCAGGTTCTGCTCAAAAAAACCACGGGCCATGTCCTGGGTCGTGCTGCTCCAGGTCTTGGCCCTTTCCTCAATCGCGATGCTCTCATCATTGAGCAATTGCCCCAAATGTTGGCGGATATACTCATCATAAGCCCTTTTCTGGGCAACTGGAATATAGACCTTTTCCACACCCTGGCTCTCCAGCCGCGTGCGATGATCGCTGCTCAAGCTTTCGCCCTGCTTGGTGTAGAGCACATACTGGTCGTCCTGCTTGAGATAGATCACAAAACCGGCCCGCGTGTCGGCGATGATATGGCTTGTGGAGAACCCGTGGTAGGTGTCAGGTCTGATGGCGTTCACGTTGGGTCCCTTGGCTCAAGCGTTTGAGTGTCATTCACAGGGCTTGCGATCCGCGGATATTTCCATTTTTGACCAGCAAGGGCAATCGCTTTTTGGGAGCAGAGGGCCTGAAAGCTCAACCTGTTGCGGGGACGTTCCCGAGGGAGGTGCACAGCGGTTGACGCCCATTGCTTGTCCGCGTAACTTTGTTACTCAGTGGAAAAGTATGGTGCAGGCATGGAAAACACACGCCCGAACCAAGGAGCCGATCATGAACAGGGTATTGTATATCAAGGCCTCTCCCAGGGAGGGGCGTTCCCACT
This sequence comes from Pseudomonadota bacterium, assembly GCA_018816865.1. Taxonomy (GTDB): domain Bacteria; phylum Desulfobacterota; class Desulfovibrionia; order Desulfovibrionales; family Desulfovibrionaceae; genus Desulfovibrio_Q. The sequence goes on along the minus strand of JAHIUW010000005.1, from coordinate 54,572 downwards.
CCATCGCCGTGGCTGATGCCTTTGTGGACGCCTGGAAACAGGCCAACCCCGCCGCCGAGGTGAAGGTCAAGAATCTCTTCGAGGCCAATCTGCCACCCTTTGACGGCGCCAAAGTTCAGGCCAAGTACAACCTGCTGCACGGCAAGGACCATTCCGCCGAACAAAAGCAGGCCTGGAACGAGGTGGAGAACCTGATCGAGGAATTCAAGTCCTTCAACCGTTTCGTGTTCGCTGTTCCCATGTGGAACTTTTCCATCCCGTATCCGCTCAAGCAGTACATCGATCTCATTGTCCAGCCCGGCTACACGTTCGGCATGAACGAGAAGGGCTATTTCGGCATGATGAAGGACGCCAAGGCGCTGACCGTCTATGCCAGCGGCGGCGAGTATCCTGCAGGCAATCCTCTGGAGACCTACAATTTCCAATCCACCTATCTGAAGTCGGTTCTGGGGTTCATGGGCATCACGGACGTGACCGAGATCGGCACCCGGGGAACCCTGATGGATTCGCGCGAGGCCAACAAGAAGCAGGCCCTCAATGAGGCCCGTGAAATCGCCAAGACCTTCTGAGGCTCGTGAGATAAACAAAAAATGGCCGCCGGGCTTGCGCCCGGCGGCCATAAATTGGTCTTTTAGCCGACGTTACTCGTCCCTGGGTTCCGTCTCCAAGGCCGTTTCCCGTGGGATGTCTTTCCCAAGCCCCTCGGGAGCTTCGGGCACATTGTTCAGTTCCAGCTCTTCGGTTCCTTCGGTCTCCTGCCGGGTATCCTGCCGGGAGGCCTTGCTTTTCGCTTTTTCCTCTTCCTCGGCACGCAGGGCGCGACGCAGGACCTTGCCGACCATGGTCTTGGGAAGTTCGTCGCGGAACTCCACCTGACGCGGCAGTTTGTATTTGGCCAGCATTTGGCGGCAGTAGGCCAGCACCTCGCTCTTGGTCATCGTCTGCCCCTCGTGCAGCACGACGTAGACCTTGACGATCTCACCTCGGGAGGCATGGGGGATACCCACGGCCACGGCATCCTTGATCTTCTCGTGCTCGTGCAGGACCTCGTCGATCTCACGCGGGTAGATGTTGTACCCGCTGGAAATGATCAGGTCCTTCTTGCGGTCCACGATGAAGAAATAGCCCTCTTCGTCCATGGTGGCGATGTCGCCGGTATAGAGCCAGCCGTTGCGCAAGACGTTGGCCGTCTCGTCAGGACGGTTCCAATAGCCCTTCATGACCTGCGGACCGCGGATGATCAGCTCACCCTTCTTGCCCGGGGGCAAGGGCACCTGGCCCACGTCCATGTCCACGATCTGACAGTCAGTGTCCGGCATGGGCAGACCGATGGACCCGTATTTCTTGACCCCGCTCAGGGGGTTGAAGTGCGTGGCCGGAGAGGCCTCGGTCAGTCCATAGCCCTCGACGATCTCGCAGTCCGCCACCTTCTTGAATTGCCTCATGATCTCCACGGGGATGGGCGCGGACCCGGAGACGCACAGGTCCAGGGACTTGAAATCCTTGGGAGAGAGGTTCTTCTGGTGCAGCAGAGCGGCATAGACTGCCGGGGCGCCAGGAAAGATGGTAGGCTTGTTCTTCTTGATGACCTTCAACAGGTCCTGGGGCACAAAGCGCGGCACGGGCAACATGGTCGCGCCGATGCTGGTGGGCAGATTCAGTCCCACTGTGAGACCATAGATATGGAAGAACGGCAGGACGTTGACGAAGGACTCCTGGCGATCACCCAGGCTGTGCAGCATCTGGTGTGCCTGCTGGACATTGGCGGTCATATTGCTGTGGGTGATGACCACGCCCTTGGCGATGCCCGTGGTGCCACCGGTGTATTGCAGCAGCGCGGTGTCCGTACGCGGATCCGCCGGGGGCCGACTGATGCGCTCCCTGCCCTCCAGCATGGCCTTCCAGGGCAGGATGCGTCGCCCATCGAAGGGCACATCCGTAAACAGGCTGTTTTTCTTGGCCTTGAATTTGTAAAGTTTGTTCAAGGGGAAGCTGAGACCATCGCTGATGGAGGTCACGACGAACTTCTCCACGGGAATTCGGTCCCTGACGGACTTGATCTTGGGCCAGAGATGATCCAGCACGATCATGGTCCTGCAGTTGGCATCGCCCAGCTGGTGGATCAGTTCCGTCTCCATGTACAGGGGGTTGGTCATGACGCAGACGGCGCCGGACTTGAGCACCGCCCAGTAGGCGATGATGGTCTGCGGCAGGTTGGGCAGCATCACCGAAACCCGGTCTCCGGGCTGAACACCGAGGCGACGCAGATTGGCCGCCATGATCTCGGTGGTTTCGTGGAGCTTTTTGTAGTTCATCTTCCAGTTACGGAAGACGATGGCCGTGCGCCTGGGATAGTTTTTTGCAGCCCTGTCGAGATACTCGAACACCGGGATGTGCTCATAATTGATATTGAACGACGCCTGCTTGTCGTAATGCTCCAACCATGGCCTGGCGATGTCGGTCATGCCTTCCTCGTGAAGAAAATCGTTGTCGCCGGAAGCGGATTCGATCCGACTCCGACGGTGTAGCGGCTGAATAACTGGCGGAAGACGTTACCCCTTGTCCCACCGCAACCCCAGCACGGCGGCGTCTCCGCATCCCTGCGGCTTTAAATCATCTGTCAGCAATTGTATAGTCGAACCCGATACAAGGAGACTCCCTGCCAACGAAAAGCCCTCTCCTTGCCTTGCGGCCTGGATTCAGCGTGCCTTTTCCAAACCAGTGGCGCTTTCCCAGCGGCGCGAACTTTAGCTCTTCAGGCGTGCTGCCGCTGGCGCTTGCCAAGACCCTGTCCCGCAGGACCTCGGGCCTGCTGATCGCCGCTGTGCTCATGATCCCTCTCGGGGTCTCAACACGCAGCGAGGCCCGGGGATTGCAGTCCGGACCTTGCGATGTTCTCGCTCCAAGAGAATGATGCAGCAGACCAGCCCCCATCAACCCAGCTCAAAGGTCGTAACCCCGAAGGTGCGCTCCACGGACAAGTGTGGAATCTCTCCCGCGTACATCCTGGCCGTCTCGAAATCCGATGTCATACCGTGGTCTTGCGCCAGGGAGACGGCCTGCGGGTGGACCTGGGGCACATCCAGATAGAGCGGTTCGTCAGGGGAGTATTCCGACTGAAGCGCCAGGAACAGGGCGTGTGCGCTGTTCTCATCATCGGCAAAAAGCGGCCCGATCTTGTATCCCTGTCGGCATTTCCTGATCACGCCGTAGCCCGCCAGTTCGTCATCGACCATCATGCCCAGGGCTTTGCCCTCGGGCTGGTTGATCCACGAATGGATGAAGAGCGACCTGTCATCCGGAAAAAACGGTCGATCATAGGCTTGCACGCGGTACACCGGCAGGCTGGAAAGATCGACAATTCCGGGATGCGCGGGGGCCTGGCCTGTGCATCTGCCTGCGTAGCGGACATTGCTGTAGGCCAATTCGAATCCGGATTTTCTGTAGTTGTCCTGCTGGGCCATGACCCCATCCAGCCCAACGGTCCGCCCGGCAAGGGACTGCATGGCGGCGTCCCAAATCCGGATGCCGTAGCCCTTGCCCCGCTGGTCCGGCCTGACGATGTAGAAGCCGACAAACCCGAAGCACCCGCCATATTTCACCGCCGAAATCGTGGCGATGGGCTCGCCGTCCAAGAGCCCCACGAGAAATCCCTGCGGATCTGCCGAGAAAAACAGGCCGGCATCATGCAGTCCGGGATTCCAGCCCTCGCCGGCCGCCCACTCGACGGCCAGAGAGACCTCCTCCGCGCCCATGATTCGGATGGTGTAGTCGTCCTGCAATCCCCCTCCCCTGCTGTTGGTCGTTACCCGGCGACGATTGCTCGTTTCCCGGCGGCTGTTGGTCGTATCCCGGCGCGCGAGGCCTTCCCGTGGAACCGCCCCTTGCCGTTCAGTCTTGTCTCAAGCTCTTGCCGAACGCGCGGAGCTGCCCCTAGGGTTCGCGCCTGTCGCGACGCGGCACAAACGCCCCCGTGCGACGGTAGTAGTCAACGTAGACGTCACCGTGGCGCAGCACGAGGTCACGTTCCTCGGCCTGGACCATCATCAACCAGATGGGCAAGTAGAAAAAGGAGAACAGGAACAGAAACGGCGAATGCAGCACCAGGGCCAATGCCCACCAGCCGAAGACCTCGTAGAACTGCGGGTGGCGTATCCGGCTGTAGATGCCGCCGAACAAGCCCTGGCCCTTCTGGGGGCTCATGGCCTCCTTCCCGGCGGCACGAATCCCGGCCAACATCACCGCCCCCGCTGGAACCATCAGCAGCAGGGCCAAGACCAGGGAGACCCACCAGGACCAGGGAAAATATTCGGGCAAAGGCACAGGCAACGGGAAAAAACGATAGACCGCGAAGCAGACAACGCTCAAACTCATGGGGATCATGACCAACCGCCGCAGCCGCCCGCATTGGACGTAAGCTTCCGGGTCGCCAGTCAACCGCTCCCTAACCGCCGGGGCGGCGCTGTGCTCGTAGAGGTAGAGCATAGCCAAGGCACAGCCGAGCAGCACCGCGAAATTGATCCAGGCAATGATCATCACCTCCTCCTTGGTGGGCAATGCAGATGAAAAAGTATTGCCAGCATACTGGAACCGGGGATCAAGGCCAAGGGGAACGGTCCAGCACCTCTCGCCGCAAACGCATAAAGGCCCGAGGAATTACTTCCTCGGGCCCTGAAAAGGTTTGCCAGACCATGGCCGGAATGCAGATCAGAGCATCAGTCGTTTCTGTAGGTCAGAGTCCCTCGCCCCGTCTTTCTATCCACCACCCAAAGCGCCTTAACACGAAATCCAGTCCGGCTTGTCCCAAAAGAAGGCATGGACCTCGAACCGTGTTCCGACTTGGCGATGATCAGATGAGTCTTCAAAGGGAGGACGATCACTCCTGCACCTTGCCCACTTTCAAGATTGGACATGCGGGAGAGACCTGGCAGCATATCGTTGTTGAGCTGATGCTGTTGAATGGGCTGCCCCTCGCAGGAAAATTCAACAAGAGTGGGGGTCATGCTACCCGTTCCAACAAACCCTTGAGTCAAAGGATCATACACCAAACTGTCGATATCCAGGTTGTTCAAACTTCTGACATCGATCCATTTTCGCGCGTGCACATCGAAACGATAGAAGAATCCCTCCCCACCAAAGGAGGCAATGGCCAAGATTCCCTTTGGGGAGGAATACGCCATGGCCTTGGCCCAACTGAAACGGGGAAAATTGGCTGGAAGCGGATACGGAGTGGAAGTCCCTTGCTTGTCGGTCAATTGAATTTCGTAATTGTCCTTGGTCACAACGAGGCCATCACCCAAGGCCAGCGTTTTCTGTTCACCCGCAAGAACAAGAGGGGACGCATCCTCCACAGGCCCTGCGGGGGTCCACTTCACGTCGCCACCTCCCCCGGGCATCATGAACGTCAACGTAGGCCCTTTCTCAACCTGCGGCCAATCCCTCGCCAAACGAGCATCAGTCGAAATACCCGTGATCGTGACCTCGGTCCGCCCCCTCTGTCTAGGAAACGGGGTAAACGAGTGCACGCTTCCGACCCCGATCTGTTGCTGAAGCACGTTCAGCATCCGAACGAAGCTGACATCCTCAATGGATTTAATCCAGCCAAGGGCACGCCCGTTCCCGAGCACATAGACGCTGATATCGTCCTCGGCACTGACGGCCTGCTGATTATATCCGCCTGTCAGAACAGCCACGGACAACGCGTTTTCCTTGCGCACCATCCAATGAACCGGTTCGTAGGCCGCGAGTACGAGCAAAACGTCTTTGCCGGGGCGATCGACAATAATCTCGACGCTCCCTTCCTTGCGATATCCTGAAACAACATGGACCTCGGATCCGGGTTTTATGGACTGCCCAGCGGACAAGACCACAGGGACCCTGAAGTCCCCTTCATCGGCAACAATGACTGCTGCAGCCCTGGCAGGAGAGGATATTGCCTTGACGATGACGGCTGAATCCTCGGAAACGAGGGCATCAGTCTTACGGGAAGCAGATGCCGTTGCCTCGCTTTGAAAATTTCCCATCTGGTGTGGAGTCATCGTCATCGTCACCATGTCCCCCTCTTGGGAGATCTCTACCTGGGAGGACCCTCTCTGCTGATTGGCCTGTAACAAATCTTGCTGGGACTTTTCAGATTCGGACTGTGGGGAGGCTTGTTGGAAGAATTCCGTCATAGACTGCGGAAAAGCATGTTGGAACATCTCCGTCCCGGACTCTGTCCCAAGATAATACCCGCCAAGGGCACAGACGACGCACAGAAACAGCACCAACCAGAATGATTTGTTCATTCCTCCTCCCCCTTCATTTTGAAACCCTCTATACACAAATAAATAACCCCAGCCAACCAGAATTGCTTGGCTTCTCACTCAGAATCAAGGGTTCCATGAAGTTACGACGGCCTAAAGAACCGCATGGTGCAGCAGTCTGGACCAGCAAACCAAAAGCCACATGCCCCATGCAGTTCTATCCACCCCGCACAACGCATAAAGGCCCGAGGAATTACTTCCTCGGGCCTTATAATGGTATCGCCTTGTCATAGGCGGGGATTAACGTGGCGGAGCCGAAGGGACTCGAACCCTCGGCCTCCGGCGTGACAGGCCGGCGTTATAACCAACTTAACTACGGCTCCGCTATATATCAATTTGGCGGGACGAACATGCACGCGACAAGTCGCATGAGCGGTTCTGCAGGGCTATGGTCCGATGACCATGGACTCCCCCTGGAAGTCCACACCCCGTTGACGGGTCACTTATATGGGACCCCAAACCCCCGCACAAAGCTTGGGGCGAAAATGGGCCTGGTTTCCCAGGCCCAAGTTTGTCAGTTTGGCGGAGCCGAAGGGACTCGAACCCTCGGCCTCCGGCGTGACAGGCCGGCGTTATAACCAACTTAACTACGGCTCCGCTCTTTTCCCGGAATGATGTGGTAGGCGGAACAGGGCTCGAACCTGTGACCCTCGGCTTGTAAGGCCGATGCTCTCCCAGCTGAGCTACCCGCCCGACGCCCCTCATTCGGGAGAACAGTGTTTAGCTATCTGCCTTCAACTTGTCAACGCATTTCTTGAGCCGGACCAGCAAATCATTAACCGACTGGAATCACGCCGCTAAACAAGCCACTCATCAGGACGTCCCCCGCCGGTTTCAAGTCTAAAACCCCCGAGGTTTATGGAGACTGATATCATGCTCAGGATTGTCGTGCTTGAAGGGTTGACTTCTATCTGAAAACAGCTATGGTTAATACCATGAACAAAGATAGTCAGTCTTCCAGCGATATCGGCACGGACCAACTCGATCAATTCAGAGACCTGATGATCTCGCTGATGCGCTGCTGCCAGGAACGCACCCAATACCAGTGCGAGAGGTTCGCACTGCCCGACGCGGAGCTGCGCTGCCTATTGCTGTTCACGGACGAGCGCTACCTGACCCCAAAGGGCATCGCCCTGCGCATGAACGTGGCCAAGAGCCGAGTCACACGCATCGTCGACGGCCTGCGCAAAAGGGGCCTAGTCAAGCGCACCTCGGACCCGGAAGACTCGCGCATCTCCCTCTTGAGCCTGACCCCCGAGGGAAAGCAGCAACTGGAGGAAATCACCGCGTTCATGACCGAAAACCATCGCAGCGTGCTCGAACAGTTCAGCCAGGAACAGCGGCACACCCTGATCAACGCCCTGGGGTCATTGAAACTGTCCATGGAAGCAGTCAAAGATTCCTTGATCTGATTGCATAGACTACTAGTAATGATGTATGGTTTACTTTACCGATAATGTTCACACCGTCAAATGTTAACGGAGTCAACAATCATCGTTCCAAGGAGATCCAGGCAAGCCACAAGCTCCGCCGCTTCACTTTCATAGGAGGGTATGGGAATGAGGACATCGAGATTGATCATTGTTTTGGCCATGCTGCTCGGCCTGCTGATGGCTCCATCACCGGCCCAGGCCACCAACGGCGATAACCTGATCAGCGTTGGCCCGGTTTCACGGGCCATGGGTGGTGTAGGCATTGCCTCCCCACAGGATTCGGCCAGCGCGGTCTTCGCCAATCCGGCAGCCATGTGCTTCGGCCCATACTGCCCCAGCAGCCATGTCTCGGCCTCGGTGACGCTCTTCAAGCCAACGGTAAAGTCTGAAGTCACCAACGGCAACGGCACCTTCTCCGCCAAGAGCGAAGAGAAGGTCTACCCCATTCCCACCGCCGCCCTGTCCTATTCATTAAATAATGACTGGCGCATCGGGCTGGCGGCCTACGGAGCCTCCGGCATGGGCGTGGACTACCGGGACACGGCACTGGATTCCAAGACCGGTGGTTTTCCCCAGGCCACGGGCACTTTCACCGACCTGCAACGCATGAAGGTCGCACCGGCCGTCAGCTACCGCGTCAACGACAAGCTTTCCGTCGGCCTAGCCATGCACATCCACTACGCCTCGCTGGACCTGGGCAACGGCCCCAAGGACGGTATGACACTGGGCTTCCAGCCGGGCATCATCTTCAAGCCCACCGATGAAATCTCGCTGGGCATGACCTATATCTCCGCCCAGGAGATCAACCACAAGGGTGTCTCGGATTTCAACAGCGACGGCGTCATGGACGGCCTGAAGCTCGAATCCCCACAGATCGTCGGTGCAGGAGTGGCCTGGGAACCGAACATGACCTGGCTTGTCGAGACCGACGTCAAGTGGGTCAACTGGGGCGACGCCACGGGCTACAAGGACTTTGACTGGAAGGACCAATGGGTCTTCAACATCGGCGCACAGTACCGGGGCTTCGACTCGGTGGTGCTCAGGGCGGGCTACAACTACGCCACCAGCCCCGTGGGCCTGAACGACAACTTCAATGGAGCCGAGACCGTCTATGTGCAGGACAAGGGCCTGCCCCGCTACTACTACGAGACCTTCCGGCTGGTCGGCTTCCCGGCCATCGTCGAACACCACGTGACCCTCGGGGCCACCTGGAATGTCAGCGACCGCTTTGCCGTGGACATGTCCTACATGCACGCCTTCGAGAACTCGGTTTCAGTGAGTGGAACGGATGCCGCGGGCAATCCAGCGTCCATCAAGTCCACCCTCTACGAGGACAGCGTCGGCATCGGCGTAAGCTGGCTGTTCTAGACTCAATCCAAGAATCACAAGCGGCGAACGCCGCCAAGGAGGAACACTCATGACTGCTGCAACCACAACCCCCACCGAGAAGAAGAAGTACACCTTCATCTGCTCCCGAGGGACCCTGGACGGTGCCTATCCATCCCTTGTGCTGGCGTTGAACGCCGTGCGCCTGGGCCACGAGGCCACCTTGTTCTACACCTTCATGGGCATCAACATCATCAAGAAGGGCTATCTGGAAAAGCTGAAGTTCCATCCGCCCGGATTCATGGGCGCAATCCCCGGCATGTCCAACCTCGCGACCTCGATGATGAAGAAGCAGATCGAAGAGGCCAACATCCCGGATGTGGCCGATCTTCTGGAAATGGCCATGATCGAGGGTGTCAAGGTCGTTGCTTGCCACATGACCCTGGACATGATGAAGATGACCAAGGACGACCTGATCGAAGATGTGGGTGTCATGAACGCAGCCGACTATCTGAAGCTGGCCGAGGAATGCCCCATCAACATGTTCACCTAGTCGAACCGACGACAGAGAACCATGGAGGATACATACAATGCATTCAGAAACCTGCAGCATGCACTGCGGCAACTTCCAGGGTGTGGACACAAAGGCCTTCGCCCACCGCCAGGACTATCTCAAAGGACTGTTCAACCTCGTTGAGTTCGATGCGGACAAGGGGGTGCTCAACCTCTGCGGCGCCAGGGGTGTCAGCGATTCGCCATCCGATCTGACGTCCATCTTCGACGAGCTCTCCCGGGTGCTTGGCAAGAACGGCAAGGGGCGCCTGATGATCAACTGCGGCGGCCTGTTCGAGGCCTGCTTCTTCCGCTCCGGGATGTGGAAACTCATGACCGTCGGCATGCCCGATGACCCCTTCGAGGGGCTGCGTATGCTCGGCTAATCCCCCAAGCCCATCCAATGAAGGCCCCACCCCGCGACGAGGGACATCGCGCGGAGTGGGGCCTATGCATTGACCGTCGTTAAGGTCGACGGTAATCGTCTGAGGCTAGTTCTTCACGTGGCACTGGCCGCAGGCCATGGGGCCCTTGACCTGGGATTCGTGACAGCCCTTGCACATCTTGTGATAGGCCACCATGAGGCCGGGCTGCTGCCCTTGGGCCTTGAGCGCATGGCAGTCGGAGCACGGAGTTCCGGCGGAGTCCTCGTCCTCCATGAATTTGCCGTCCTCGTACACGTGATGGCAGGCGTTGCACTCTTCCACTCCGGCCTTCTCATTATGCGCATCATGCGCAAACAAGGCCGCCGGGCGGGTATGATTGATGAAGGCATCCGCCTTCAGATCCACGATATCGTCCTGGGACTGGGCAACGCCCAGAAAGAGCACGGTCAGGAGCCCGGCCAGGACGAGGATGACGATGGTTCTTACGTTCATATCCATTCTCCTCTGCGGTTCCTATTCTTCCACGGCCCCAGGCTTTTCCATCAGCTCGTAGATCAAGTCACCCAGGAACTTCAGTTCCATTTCCAACCCATAATGATGGATGATGTCTTCCAAACCGCCGTGGCAGTTGTGGCAGGGCGAGACAATGGTGTTGATGCCCTGATCCTTCATGCGCGCCAGCTGTTCGGCCTTGATCTTGTTGGAGAGCACCCGCTTGGTCTTCCACGGCGGGCCGCAGTTGATGACGCCGCCACCCGCGTTGCAGCAATAGTTGTAGAGCTTATTGGGGTCCATCTCCACCACGCCCTGTGTCAAGAGGTTGGCCACATAGCGGCCATCCTCGTGCAGGCCGCGGCCACGCACGGTATTGCAGGGATCGTGGAACGTCACCTTCTCCGGGAATTTTTCACGCAGCTTGAGGCGTCCCTCGCGGAACAACTGGGCGAAGAACTCGATGGAGTGCACCATCTCGATGGGAGGCATGCGCCAGCCCAGCCAGCGGTTGCCCACGTCGTAGACGCTGCGGAAGGCATGCCCGCACTCGCCCATGACGATCTTCTTGACCCTGAGCGACTGCGCCACTTCGTAGTGCATCTTCTTGATGCGCCCCATGGTCTCGAAGTCGCCAGTGAACATGGCCATGTCGGAGTTGTCCCAACCGGGAAGCTGCGGCATGGTCCAATTCAAACCTGCCTGATCGAAGATCACTGCGGCCTGGTTGATGAGATGGGTCCTAAACTTGGGCTCGGGCGCAATGACCGAGTACATGAAATCCGCACCGACCTTGTCGACGGGGATACGCAGCCTCGGAATTTCGTCACGGCCTTCATCCTCCTGCCACTGCAGGGTGTCCGGCCACTCATCGTCCTTGACCCACATCTGGTTCATGGTCACGGCATGGGAGTTGGCCGTATCCTGGATGTACTGCGGGGTGATGCCCAGCTTGAAGCTGATGCGCCTGACCGTAGTAATCATGTAGGCGATGTCGATACCAAAGGGACAGAACTGCTGGCAGCGACGGCAGAGGTTGCACTCGGTCTGGGCCACAATCACGGCCTCGCGGCACTCCTCGGGAGTGAGCTTGCCGTCCTTGTCGAGCATGTTCCAGATGGTGCGCTTGACTTTGCCCACCGGGGAATACTTGGGGTCTTTGTCGTTGGACAGATAATGGTGGCAAGCCTCGGAGCACAGACCACAGTGGACGCAGGTCTCCACATAGGCCTTCATGCGTGCGCCGCACTCGCCCTTCAGAACACCGTTGATGGTGCTCTGGATTTTTTCGGGCGTCAGCCTGGCCACGCCCTGGTCAACGCCGACGTCCTTAATCTTGTCGAATTCGGCGTATTTTCCGTCCACCTTGTCCTGCGCGGCCTTGGCGTGAACCTTCTCCAAGAAGGTCTGCGCAGCCTCAGTGGCTTCGGTGTGTTCAGCAGTATCAGACATAATCGTCTCCTCGCGGAAGCGTTCTAATTGATCAATCGCTTACCAGTCGCATACCTTACGCACAGCACCAAACTCCGAGGCGGTGTAACCGCGCGTGTACCAGAAGGTCAGCATATGCGAAAGCTTGGTGAAGGGAATGGCCGCCAGCATGATCTCGCCCGAGAACATATGCAGGCTGGTCATGAGCAGGTTGTCGCCCCAGCCATGGTAAGCCATCACGCCCGTGATGAACGGTGCGGCGACAATTACCAGGATGACGAAGTCCGAACACGAGGTCACGAACTTGACCTGCGGCAGGACCAGGCGGCGATACGCGAAGAAGCAGCAACCGGCGATGACGATCCAGGCTGCGATGTCGGCCACCTGACCGGGCAACGCCATCCAGGACCAGCCAAGGATTCCCTCCTCCAGAAGCACGAGATGCCCCATGGTGAAGATCGGCACCAGCACGATGCCCAGATGCGCCAGAAACGTGATGACGCTCATCACGGGCTGCTGGCGCGAGTTTTCACTCATGAACGGCAGGAGCCAGTGGATGTAGGATTTGATGGCGTCCCCCCAGCTCCAATACTCAAAGACATAACCGTCCTTTTTCTTGGTGCCCGAAAGAAGCGAATAGACCTTCCAGAAACTGCCACCCAGGAAGATGGCGGCGGCGACCCAAACCAGGGGGCCGCTGACGAGATTATAAAACGCGTGCATGGCTTACCCCCTGTTACTTGAATTCGGAGACCGGCACGACGCGGCGGTAATACTTGCCACCCTCGACCATCTTCACCAGGACAAAACGCGAGTCCGGACTGAAGACGGGTTCGAAGCAGTTCTCACCTGCGCGGCTGTATTCCTTGCCGTCCACGACCACCGTGTACTTGCCGTTTTTCTCCACCTTGGCGGCCACATGCTCGCCATCTGGGGAAAGTACGGGGGCCCAGGCCATGTCATAACGACCGGACCAGGCCTTGCCGTTGACCACCGCCGTCCACTTCTCGCCTTCCTTGCCCAGGGCGGCGATCAGCCCGCCGTTACCGGACACGACCAGGTCAGTGACCATGGCATCGAAAGTGGTGTTCCAGGGGCGGCCGTCCACAGCCACGGTCCAGGTGCCCAGCTTGGTGGCGACAATGGCCGCCAGCGTGCTGCCGTCCTTGCTGAACTGCGGCTGCCAACAGTTGGTAAAGAAGTTCCAGATGGGCAGGCCATCCTGGGCCAGCGTCCATTTGCCACCCTGACGCACAGGGGCGATCACCGCTCCCGAGACAGGATGGAAGGTCGGGCTCCAGACACCCTGATAGCGCTGGTTCCAAGGCTTGCCGTCCACCGCAATGGTGTACTCGTAGAGGTTCATCCGAACCTCGGCCGCCACGCGCGCACCGTCCGGGCTGAAGGCCATGCCGAAGACGTTGGTGAACTTGGCGTCCCAGACCTGACCATCGACAGCCACTGTGTAGATGCCCTTGGCAAACCTGTCGATCTCGGCCTGACCCATGGGCTCGGCCTGCACGGCGCAGGCGCTGTGCTTGCCGCAGGGGCTCAGGACAAAGCCCGTAGCGTTGTCGAACAGGTTTTCCCAGACGACACCGTTGATGGCAACGCCATACTTGCCATCCTGCTGCATGGCCACGCCGATCTTGGAGCCATTCGCACTGAACAACGTGTTCCAGACATACCCGAAGGTTGCTTCCCAGGCTTCGCCGTCCACAACAAATTTCCATTCACCCATGTCCGAGGCGCAACCCGTAAGTTGCCCAAGGGGGCTAAAATGCAGGTTCCAGACCCGTTCAAAGGTCTCGTCCCATGCTTCGCCGTTGACGCAGGCCGTAAATTCGCCCTGTACGTTGACCACGGCACCGAGCTTTTCTCCATCGGGACTGGCATGCAGTTCCTCGGTCCACTCGTATTTGTCCTTGCAGGCATTGAGGTCAACAATGAGCCTCTCGCCCGGTTCCCACTTCCATGTTGAGGTATCCACGACTACCCTCCTTCCATTGCGGCCTCTAAATCGCTCCGATCTCGTTCGTGACCACGCCCCGAACGCCTACCTGCCAAGCCTCAACTTTGAAAAAATTTCTTAATCATGAGCAGGGTTTCTTGTCCAGTAAAACACCCATAACATACTAAAATAATACGGAATCATACCAAGCCCCTAGGCTAATCTCCTACGGAATCAGTATCAATCTTAGCGAGGGATATCCTTGAGAATATTCTCCCGCACCAAGGAGTGAATAGCCCTCGCGCCACCTGCCCCCCCCAATCTTGGGAAGAACCTTGACCCGCCCCTTGAACACAAGAAAATCCCCATGCAAGGGGAAACAATGTGCTACACGAGTGGGCCCTTCAGCAATGCTTGCAGCACAACAGCCCCTGCACCTCGCGTCCCCAACGTCCCAGGAAAACGCTGTTGAACACACATTTCACCACCGAAATCCAGGTGAAAAATCAACCCGGTCAAACCCGCCTCCAGGCATGAAGCTTCCATCCCGCCAGCAGGTCCCCGGCACCACTCTCAGCCAAGTCATCCTTCACCGCGGGCGACAGGAGCCCAAAGACGATGCTGGTTGCAAGGGCACGCCTCTCGTCAGAATTCTGCCAGATGCTGAGCCTCACCAACTGCGATTCATGATCTACTAGCCAACTTGCCTACGTCCGGAAACGGCGACAAGGCAACTCCCAGTAAAGATTATCCTCTTGAATGACTAGGATTACCATCACTCTTAACAATATGATTTCTTTAGAGTCAACATCTTCCAATAATATACCTCGCAAGTATGGTTTTATTTTACAAGCGCACGAAGAATGTATCCCCTGGCAGTATGGAATTACTACAGTCACAGGCCCATTCCGCCCGCCCCCCATTTAAGAAGCAACCAGCTGAAAATACGGAACTAAGACTTGGTCATGAACGACAAGGGAAAAAGGCTGGCACAGTGATCGTCCTAAATACGTGCCTCAGGGAGGGGAATTCCGGTGGGGTTTTTTATTTTTCGAGGAGGTTCCTTGCACCATGAGCACCAGCACTCACCGCCAGGAGATGACGCCCAGGCATCATCAAAATATCCAATGAACCCAGAAGATATCCCCACCATAACGACAGCCAGGGGTGGACTGCACAGCCCATTCCCTCCTGCCAAGGCAGGAAATCAGAGCGTCATAGCGGCCCAAACTGGAACAGGAACCGCTATGAATACTGTTTGATCAGACTGAGCACCTGGGGATCGCCGCAGCGCAACTCGGGGTCGGGATCGGCATGGACATGCAACCCGGGGGTCGTCCGCTGGGCAAAGGTCAGCCGTCCGGTGTCCACCGGGAACCGGGCCATCTCAATGCGCGCAAACTGCACAAGGTCCTTGCCGTCGAAGGGAGCGCGCATCTTGCGCAAATTATCCAGGGACAGGTCGATGCGCACGGCGTTGCCGTAGAGGGTCTCGCCGTAGGAGGTCTCGAACCCCGCATCCAGGGAGAACTTGAACACCGCCGGGAATGAATCGGGATAATACACGCGCAGCAACGGCTCCACGGTGTAACGCCCTGTGGAATCCTTGGAATTCAGGACCTCGGCCGTGCCCTCAATCATGGACGCCACGCAACTCTCAAAGCCCTCGGCCGAGGGAACGCAGCACTTCCCGGAGAATTCGAGTACGTTGTACGCCAGTTCACGGTCCACACGGGCCATCCGCGCCGAAGTGGTGATGTCGAAAAAGGTGATGCCGAAGCGCTTGCGGTACTCCTTCATCAGGGTGAACAGCAGATTGAATTCCCGGGTCTTGAGTTGATAGCCGAAGCCCTTGATCAATTCATTCATGCGGTCGTGCCACTTGACCTCTTTCAGATGCTTGCTCTTGGTGACCGGCATCTTGGTCAGGTCGCCTTCCTGGTTGTCACGAAGGTCCACCCGGAGTTTGCTCCCGCAGCCAGGGCAGGAGACCACAGCGCCTGTGGGCGGAATCGATCCGGACTTGACTTTCATCTTCTTGCAGCAGTCCACGCACTGGATATACATACATCCCCCCTGGAACCATCATTTTTGGATTCTGCCTATCCTATACAAAGTTTCCCCCCCGTTGGGAATGCCCCTGCACACCTCCAACAGCAAAAGTCCCGCCCTCGATGGCAGAGCAAATTCAGTACAGACCAAAGAGTTTTATCCCGAACCGGTCGCAAAGGGGAGGAACTCTTTGGCTGCAACGGATTCATCGATAATCCTCTCCTCAGTGAAGCCTCCTCGCTTCCATAATACTAAAAAATGCCCTAAAGAAATTGCGTGATGACCCGAAAACAAAGCTGAAACTTGTCAAAGAAAAATAAGTATCGATTATGCGAATCGCCCTGCACACACCCTCCCAGCCATTGAACCATCCCCGTACCTCCGGCGATGTGTCCATCGCTCGTGATCTGGCGGAGCACCTGCGGGAGCAGGGCCACGAAATATTGTCTGTCCTTGCACCAAGCAGCAAATGGCTCTGGCGGCGGCCCGCAATCTGGGCAGACACCCTGCGTGCCGCTCGACTGGCTACCGGGCAGGCCACGGGCTGCGACGCCTGGCTAACCTATCAGTCCCATTACAAGGCCCCGGACGTCATCGGCCCATGGGTCTCTCGCCGCGCGGACGTCCCGTATTTCATCCTGGCGGGGAGTTCCGCCCAGAAACGCTTCTGGCAATGGAAATCCATGCCCGGCTATTACCTGAACATGCGGGCGCTGAGGGCTGCGGATCACCACTTCAGCCACAAGCATGATGACTGGATCAACATCCTGCGCGTGATTTCCAAGGATCGAACCACCTGCTTTCGGCCCGGCATCCAGCCGGACCAGTTCCAATTCGACGAACAAGCCCGTCAGACACTGCGCAGGCAATGGAACGCCAGCCAGGGCTCGGTGGTGGTCTCGGCGGCCATGTTCCGACCGGGCGTGAAGCTGGACGGACTGAAAGTGGTGGTCAAGGCCTGCTCGACACTGGCAAAGGACATGCCCGGCCTGCAACTGGTCCTTGCAGGAGACGGCCCAGGGCGGCAGGAGCTGGAACAACTGACGAGAAAGGCACTTCCCGGACGGGTACGTTTTCTGGGGCGCGTGCCCCGCAAGGAATTGTCCCGGGTCTTCAGCGCAGGCGATGTCTTCGCCTTCCCCGGCATCGGCGAAGACCTGGGCGTGGTCTATCTGAAGGCCCAGGCCTGTGGACTACCCGCCGTGGCCTGGGATCATGCCGGAGCGCCCAAGGTCATCGTTCACGGTCAAAGCGGACTCATCACCCCGTCCTGGGACGAGCAGGCCTTTGCGTCAGCCATCCGGACCCTGCTTACGGACAACGAATTACGACAACGCATGAGCGCTTACGCGGTCCGTTTCGTTGCACAACAGCACGACATACGCACCCATTATACCCTGATGGAGTCGGTGATGCGCAAGACAGTGACAGAGCGCAACGGGCGACGCGCATGACCTCCATGCGCCTGGGCCTGATGCGCCACGCCGAGACCCTCTGGAACCGCGAGTTGCGGATTCAGGGCCAGGGCGAAAGCGACCTCTCCCCCGAGGGCGAAGCCCAAGCCCTGACCTGGGGCAAGACCCTTGCGGGCCGGGGCTATACGCGGCTGTTGGCCAGCGACCTGGGACGCGCAGTGCAAACCGCGCAGTTGATCAACCTCACCCTGAAGTTGCCCCTGGACACAGACCCCCGCCTGCGCGAACAGGACTGGGGCCAATGGGTGGGGCGTACCCTCCCGGACCTGCAAACCAACAGCGATGGTGAACTCCAACGCCAGGAAGCGGCCAGTTGGGACTTTCGTCCACCCAGAGGGGAAAACCGCAAGGAAGTGCTCGCCCGCGCCACGGCAGCCCTGAGCGACGCGGCTCGCCAATACCCCGAAGAGTGCATCCTGGTGGTCAGTCACCTGGGGGTGGTCAGATGCCTGCTGTATGATCTGCTCAGGCTCGGCTTCGATCCCGACGCACCCAACCCTGTTGCCAAGCGAGCCTTGCACGAGCTGGAATTTTCAAACGGACGGTTCAGGATTCTGCATCTGAACCTGGAACTCTGAGATGCTCATCCAGCATCCTGAGTCACACCCCCTGGGAATCGGCCATGTCCTCCACAGCCTGGAGATCGTGCCCTCCCTGAGCATAACCGGAAACAACACCCTCGACCCGGGTGGCGCCATTCCCACGGTGCCTATCCACACCTCGCGAGCACAACAATGAGTCCACGCCACCCCGCTTCCCCCCTCTGGCTTTCCCCCTGGCCCTCCATGGACGAGGACATCAACCACTGCCTTGATCGCGCCCTCAAAGGCTGCGCTTCCACCAAACGCCAAGTCTTCTTCAGGGCAGACGACCTGGGCGTGGCCGGCACCCTGTCCGGTGTGCTGTTCGAAACCTTCGCCAAACACGATGCACCGCTGTGTCCGGCCCTGGTGCCCGCGTGGTTGACAAAGGCACGCTGGGAGGCCTTGCAGCAACAGGCTGGAGGAGCGTCCCCCTTGTGGTGCTGGCACCAGCATGGCTGGCGCCACAAGAACCATGAACCCCAGGGGCCCCGATGCGAATTCGGTCCCGCGCGCACTGACGAAGAACTCCTCTCGGACATGATTCGGGGACGACAACGGCTGGAACAACTGCTGGGCGAACAGTTCACCCCCGTGTTCACCGCCCCCTGGAACAGGCTGTCCAGGCAGGCCGCGCTGCTGCTGCCCCAGGCCGGATTCAGGGCCCTGTCCCGGGACCAGGCCCAAGCGCCCGAGGCCCCGACAGGGTGGCCTGAATTCCGGGTCAATGTTGACCTGCACACCCGGAGCAACCCCGATGCCCAACAGGACAGAGAACTGCTGCTCCAAGACCTGGAACGCACCCTGGGCAGCGGACGCTGCGGAATCATGCTCCATCACCAAAGCATGAACCAGGAGGCCGTGCGTTTCCTGGACGCCCTGCTCGCGGCGCTGAAGGCCCGTTCCGATGTCCGGCTGATCCATTTCGGACATCTGCTGGCCGATGACCGCGCAAGCTGAATCAAGACGGTCAAAATCGTTCCGCCCTTGCCCGGAGGCGCGATCCTTCCACCGCGAGCGTCAGTGCTCTCATCCACAGAGACGCAACCGACTGCACCCCGAGTCTCAACTCGCTGAAACCCTTGCGATGCGGATGGTGCCGTAGCCAAGGAAAAGGCCGGAGCGTTCGCGCCCCGGCCTATGATTTTCGGTTCCCGGACAACAGGCCCTTCACTGCCCCTCGAGACATCCCAAGGGCAGACGCACGGTGAACACCGTGCCTGCGTCCTTGTCGGAGTGGAAGGAAACCGTGCCCCCCAAATAGCCCTCACCCAACAGACGGGCGGCATACAACCCCAGTCCACGGCCCTGGCCCTTGGTGGAAAACGAGCGTTTGAACAGCTGCAACTGCACATTCTCGGGGATCAGACCCTCGTTGTACACGAAAAATTCCGCCTCAGCGTCCAGCATACGGCAACCCATGGTCACACGGCTGATGGGTTCCGCCGCCTCCAGGGCATTGAGCACCAGATTTCCCAGAACCCGACCAAGCAGTTTGGCGTCGGTGACCAAGAGCACCGTGGCGGCGTCCTCGGCTACCTGAAGCACCCGCTCCTGGGCCTGGGGATGCCTGAGCATCCGCTCACGGACCTGCTTCAGGATATCCCTGGAATCCGCATCTTCGCAGCACACTGACAACTGTCCCCGCTCAGCGGCCAGCAGATCTTTCTGGGAGAGGATCGTTTCAAGCATCTTGGCCGAGGACTGGCGCAACAGGGCTCCGGCCTCCTCGCGCTCCGGACCAATGCCGTCCTCCATCAACCCCGCAAGCATGTGCACGCCCGAGGCGCTGTTCAGCACGTCATGGAAAAAGACCCGCTCCATGGCATATCTGCGTTTCTCATGGCTGACGTCCAGAGCGGTGAACAGACTGTAACGGCGACCCTCGACCTCTAGGGGCGAGGCAAACACCTGCAGGTCCAGCGCCTCGTCCCCCACGGCCCCCTTGCGCACCAGCCGGCATTCCTCCACGCTCTGGTGGCCGCGCAAGCTTTCCAGAATAGCCAGCACGGCCCCGCAATAACGGCAGAAGCGGGTGGTGCCGCAACCGCTCTCGGCACTGCAGCCATGCACACAGCCCAAGGCTTCGCCAGGCCGCATCCCAAGGGGGTCCCGGGTGCCGCTGACAGCCGCCACTCCCTTGAACGCCGTGTTGGCGAACACGATCTGACGATATTGATTGATGACGATGATCCCGACTGGAAGCTGGTCCATCACCACGGCGGACACGGCCTCGCCCACGGCTCTGAAGTCAGCGTGCAGTTCCTCAGAGCTTGCCCGCTGGACGGGCAGATACTCGGTCTCTTTCCCCCTGAACATCATGGCCTCCTTCACTCTCCCGGCCCTTGGCAGACGACAGCCCTTGTGTTGCGTGGTCCCCTTTGCCAGGGGAGGACTCATGCACCCGGGAACTGTTTCCTGGATATCACAACTCACAAGCGCTGCCCACGGCAAAAGACTGAATAACCAAGTCAAAAGGTTGATCAGTACAGGCTCGCAACGGCTTGAGGAACAGGAAAACAGCGTCCTGAACCTGGTGCGGCAACATTTCCACACCACGCCCCCTCCCGGCAATGGCATCAGGGTCATGAAGTGAACCCACATAGCCACCTGGAAGGCAAGACCTCCGACAAGCATGACTCTCCAAGAATCCATTCCCGGACAATTCGGCTTGCGAGGCGGGAAAGACCCCCTCGCTGCCCACAATCTGGACATCGGCCCGAACAAGGCCTATCCTCACTCCCATGCTCGAAGGACTGCTTACAATTGCTCACTTCGGCGGCCTGCCCGCAGCCCCCCCGCCCAGCGAGGTCGTCCGGGCCAAATCCAGTCCTTGGGACAACAAGGGAACCCCCAACCCGCTGTCCAAGACGGATCATCACCCACAGGCGTGGCTCCCGTTCCGGCCCGAACAGCAGCTGGCCGGGGACAGATTCAACAACGAAAATTGCGGTCCCCGATAATCCATGTCCTCCAACGCCCCTCCCTGGAAAGCCCTTGCCTGGAACGGCATCAGCCTCGATGTCCCTGCCGATTGGGACCCCGTTGGCTTGGAATCCCACTCCCTGCGAGCGATGGGCAAGGGCGGCCTGTTCCTGGATTTGAAATGGGAACGATACAGCCCCGGAGTCGGTGGGCGCGGTCATCTGGACGGGATGGGCACGAACATCACCAGCGAAGCTGCCCAGACGGACGTGCCTCCGCAGATCTTGGCTGCCGCCAAAACCTTGGAGGGCTCCGGCATCCAGGCCAAACCCTTCGCCTGGGACGCGCCCGCCGGACAGCAAGCCACGGGGTTGGTCCTGCACTGCCCACAGGCCGAAACCACCGCTCTGGCGCAGATCGTTTTTCCCGACGCCTTCCCACCGTCCTGGGGCGCAGCGGCGCGGCTGCTGGCGGGAATCCGATTCCACGAGGCCAAGGGCCCCGTCCCCTGGGCCGTCCACGGCATCCGGGCTCTTGTGCCCGGCGGGCTTGGGCTCTCGTCTTTTTCATTTCATCCCGGCCACTTCAGACTTCGTTTCGCCTGCGGTTCAAGGCGCGGGAACACGGAACTGATTCTCGACCGTCTGGGTCCGGCGGACGCCCTGCTGGGTACCACGGCCTTGCACGATTACGCGGACAAACTCTATGGCGGCTCCGGTGCCCAAGCAGGGTTCTTCGTGCCCGGCCCCGGGCCCAAGGCCGCTTCGGGACAGGCCCAGCCACGCCCAGGCCTGCTGGCCCGTCTGAAACGCGACGGTGCCTACCGGGCCGTCAAGGGCAAGACATGGCTGCCTGGGGGCAACATCATCCTGGCTGTCTACATGCGCAGCCGCCATCTCCAGGCCCTGGAACCCTTCGAACCCATCTGCGAAGCCTATGCCCTGGATGAACAACACAGGAACTGAGATCATCCCAGCCCTGCACGGGACCAGGCTTGCTGCGCGCTCATCGCAGCCAGGAAAGAGCCGTGACCGCACAGCGCCGACGGACTGCGCCTGACCCACCCCAGGACAGGACTCCCCGGCAGAGCAGCTGCACCATATTCCCCAAGGAGTTCCATACAAAAAGCCCGGCCCCTTGCGGGACCGGGCTCGATGGTCTTCACATCCCTGGCCTATTTATCCAGGCAGTCCAGGCAGACCCCGGCCTCAGTAGCGAGATCTCCACCCTGGGCGGATGCCTCGCCATTCAGGATGCGGTCCACAGCCTTTTCCAAAAATTCCAGAGGCATGGAGCCTTCCAAAGGCGCACCGTTGTAGAGATACACGGGGACCCCCCGAAACCCATAGCTCTTGAATTCCAGAAAATCGTCACGCACGAAACCACTCAGACGCTCGTCGCCCAGCTCCTGAGCCAGACGCGCGGCATCAACCCCTGTCGTCAGACTGGCCAGCTCCAGCAACTTGGTCTGCTGGTCCTCGGCCTGGCGCACCTCGTCCTGGCGCTCAAAGGCCGACGCATAGAACTCCCAGGCCAGCGCGGGGTCCTGCAGCCCAAGGGCCTCGAAGACCCTGGCCCCGAATTCCCCGGTCTCGGACATGGGCACATGCTTGGCAACGTAACGGATCTTGCCCGGATAACGGCGCATGAGTTCCTTAATGTTCTTAGCGCCTTGGGCGCAGTAGCCGCACAAAAAATCCGTATAGGCCACCACGGTGATCGGGGCCTGCGCGTCGCCCAGCATGGGGCGTTGGAGATCGATGGTTGGGTCCAGGGGATCGGCCAACTTGTCCAGGAACTGCTTCTCGGCCTGACGAGCGCGGCGGGCCTTGGAACCGGCCTCGGCCAGCTCCAGTATGGCCACGGGATCGTTCTCCAGGGCCTCCAGCACGATCTGCGGATTCTCCCGCAGGGTCTTTTGGATACGCTGATCCAACTCCTGATCCGAAAGCTGCCCGGCGCAACCCGGCAGCAACAGCGCGGCCAAGGCCGCGGCAATCAAAGACCTATTCATTCCATTCTCCTGTCAGCGGTTCTTGGACCCGCGGCAAATCGGATGCGTCACCCAAAAAGCAACGCCCGTCAATATCGAATTCCCGGGGGCAGGGCAACGTCAGATGATGCCCTGCAGCGGCCCGCCAGGGGCGCCCAGGGCGTCCACCCGCCGTTCCACTTGCGGATCATCTTCCAGGGCCGGGGCATGGTAGGTCTTCAGCCGGGCGTCGATGACCATCGGTCCGGTGCAGCCCCAGTGCTTGCAATGGGTGAAGGCGCCTGCACCGTAGATGTCCGTGGCCGGGTCCGAGCGGGTGAAGGCCACCCACAGGAAATTCTCCCAGTTACTGGCGCTGAATTCGGCGTCGTCCACGCAGACCACCAGCGGGAACCCTTCCAGGCCTCCGGACTGCTGCAATCCACCGGCCAGCCGCTCCAGATGCGGGTCGTGCTCGTCGCGGCCAACCTGATGGGCCGGCCCACGCAACACCAGGATGCCCGGGGCAAAGACCCGCGGGTCCGAGAAGCCCTGGGGCAGGGTCAGGTCGGCGGGTGGGGTCGTGGCCAGGGTCCGCCGCCTGGATCCGCACGAGGCCCAGAGCAGCTTGGAGCCCTGGTTCAGACTGATGCCCGAATAATCCAGGGTATCCATGGTGGTGCGGGTCATGAAGTGCAGGTCGCGCGACAGGTCCACGCGCTCCAGCATGTGCCGGAAGAAGTCGGGGATCTGATGGGCGCTCAGGCGGCTGTCGTCCTCTCGGGCGGCGATGAGCACGTATTTGGAGAGTGAGGTCTGGGAACTGCCCAACAAGGACAGACCGTTGGTCAACAGCTCCTGGGGGCTACGCTCCTCGGCGTAGGGCACGTAGCGCTCGCTGCCCACGGCCAGCAGCAGCGGATGCACCCCTGCCGCGTCCACGGCATGGACCTCGTGCACTCCCGAGAAAACCGTGGGCACCAGCTCTGCCGTCAGCTCGTGGATGAAGGTGCCGAACATGGTGTCTTCCTGCGGAGGCCGCCCCACCGTAGTGAACGGCCAGACCGCGCCCGCGCGGTGGTACACCGCATCCACGCTGAGCACCGGGAAATCGTGGGCCAGACTGTAATAACCCAGATGGTCACCGAACGGCCCCTCGGGTTTCTCGCCCCGGGCCGAGATGTGTCCCTGGATGCAGAAATCAGCCTGGGCCAACATGGGCAGCATCCCCGGGCGCTTGACCATCTGCATACGGTGCCCGGCCAGAGCCCCGGCAAAGAACAACTCGGGCATCCCGTCGGGCAGGGGCATGACCGCGGCCATGGTCATGGCCGGAGGACCGCCGATGAAGACGTTCACGGGCAGGGATTCGCCCCGGGCGATGGCCTCGGCGTGATGATGCCCCAGCCCCCGATGGATCTGGTAATGCAGGCCCACCTCACGGTCGGGCTCGTAGGCGTTGCCCGTCAACTGCACCCGGTACATGCCCAGGTTGGAAGCCCCGAACCCTGGTTTGGCCGGACTCTCGGAATAGACCTGCGGCAGGGTCACGTAGGCACCGCCGTCCATGGGCCAGGATTTCAGGTGCGGCAAACGGGAAATGGTGGTCGTATGCGCCATGACCGGCCCGTCCTGCCGGGTCTTGGGCAAGGTGTGATACAGTGCCTGGGGGACCTGCAAATACTTCCACGGCTGTTTCAGCGCGGCCAGGGGATCCACCTTCAGCCGGAACAACCGCTCCAGAATCGGCAGGGTGTCGCGGAACAGAAAGCGCACCCGTTCCAGGGTGCCAAAGACATTGGCCACCATGGGGAACCCAGTCCCGCGCACGTTCTCGAACAACAACGCAGGCCCACCCGCATGGAAAACGCGCCGCTGCACTGCCCCGATCTCGATGTCCGGGTCCAGCTCCTCGCGGATGCGAATCAGCTGCCCCCGTTTCTCCAGAGCGAGCAGACATTCCTGCATGTTTTGATAGCCCATCAATACCGCCTTTGGTATAAATATCACTCGCGAAAAAATCTGCCCCATCGGGGGCCTGTTTGCAAGGGGCTCGTGCCCCGCCACCCTCAGCAGCTTCATGGAGGACGCATGCTCAAAAAGCTCGTCATCACGTTTATTCTGGGAATGATGGTCTTCACCGGCGCCAACCTGTTCGCCGCGGGCAACGCCACAAACGGCGAAAAACTGGCCCAGGGCTGCAAGTGCCACAAGGGCGAGCTGGATGGCTGGCCCGAGGAAAAGATCACCCAGACACTTTTGGACTTCAAGTCCGGAAAGCGCATCAACAAGTTCATGAACAAGAAGGCCGCCGGCCTGTCCGACCAGGACATCGCCGACATCGCCACCTGGTTTGCCAGCCAGAAATAACGACACGCGCATGGCTCGGGGCATCCGCCCCGGGCCTTTCCCTAATCCATCTTCTTCCCGGCCGAAACCCGAAAAATCCTTCTCGGGACGGACCAGACGGTAACCCGGGGCCCCAGATGAAACGGCAAGCCGCCAGACGTCAGCCAATGACTTTACAAGCGCACCGAAACCTCATAGATCAAACGAAATGCTGGGGGAGCCCATGGGCTGAGAAGGGACTTGTTCCCGACCCTTTGAACCTGATGCAGTTCACGCTGCCGTAGGGAAGCCGGTTTCGACACCACCGATCCTCGTCCGAACCGCGCGTGCAGCCAATGCAGGCGCTTTTCTTTTTCCGGATGACGGCCCCTCGAACGCCCGCTCCAGGTTCCTCATCCCCCGGCTCAACGCAGGAGCACCCATGATCGTCACCATCAACGGACAGGAAACTACGTGTCCGCCGCTGACCACAGTGCTGACTCTGTTGTTGCACAGACAACTCGACCCGACCACCGTCGTTGCGGAAAATAACGGTGTCATCATCCAGGGCGAAGCCTTCGCAACCACCCAACTGGCCGACGGCGATCGCCTGGAACTCCTGAGCTTCGTGGGCGGGGGCTGAACCCAAGGAATCATCATGAACGATCTCTTCGACATCGGCGGCAAGCACCTGCAAAGCCGCCTGTTCATCGGCACCGGCAAATTCGCCGACGATGCCCTGATCCCCGAGGTCTGCGAGGCCTCAGGCTCACAGGTCATCACCACGGCCCTGCGCCGCGTGGACCTGGACGCCACGACCGATAACATCATGCAGCACATCCCCAAGCGGATGACGCTCTTGCCCAACACCTCGGGCGCGCGCAACGCGACCGAGGCCGTGCGCATCGCCCGGCTGGCCCGGGCCATGGGCTGTGGCGACTGGATCAAGATCGAAGTCATCTCGGACTCCAAGTATCTGCTGCCCGACGGCTACGAGACCGCCAAGGCCACCGAGATCCTGGCCAAGGAAGGCTTCGTGGTGCTGCCCTACATGAACCCGGACCTGTACGTGGCCCGCAGCCTCGTTGACGCCGGGGCCGCGGCCGTCATGCCACTCGGTGCGCCCATCGGCACCAACCGGGGCCTGAGGACCGAAGAGATGTTGCGCATCCTGATCGAGGAGATCGAGCTGCCAATCATCGTGGACGCGGGCATCGGCAGACCCAGCGAGGCCTGTCAGGCCATGGAAATGGGGGCCGCCGCCGTGCTGGTCAACACAGCCATCGCCACGGCGATTGATCCCCTCGCCATGGGCCGCGCCTTCGGAAACGCCGTGCGCGCCGGACGTGAGGCCTATCTGGCCGGTCCTGGAGCCACCCGCACCCTGGCTTCGGCCTCCTCGCCCCTGACCGAATTCCTGAGTGGTGCCCAAGCATGAGTTTTTTGCCCATCTGTCAGGAGCTGAACAGCCAACCCCTGGACGAACTGATCGGCACTCAGGACGAGAACGCCGTGTTGCGTGCCCTAAACAAGGTCTCCCTGCGGCCCGAGGACTTCATGGCGCTGCTGTCCCCGGCGGCAGAGACGCACCTGGAGGCCATGGCCCAAGAGGCACACAAGCGCACGGTGCAGCATTTCGGGCGCACCATCCAACTGTTCACCCCCCTCTATCTGGCCAACCACTGCAGCAACCACTGCGTGTACTGCGGATTCAACGCGCGCAACGACATCCCGCGCTCCCAGCTGACCATGGACGAACTGCTCATCGAGGCCCGGGCCATCGCGGCCACCGGCATGAAGCACCTGCTGATCCTCACCGGAGAGGCCCCCAACAAGGCGGGGGTGGACTATCTGGAACAGGCCCTGGCGGTGCTGGCTCCGATCTTTCCTTCGGTGTCCATCGAGGTCTTCCCCATGGACGAGGCAGACTACGCCCGGCTGATCCGCGCCGGGGTGGACGGGTTGACCATCTTTCAGGAGACCTACAACCCCGAACTGTATGCGATCCTGCACCCCGCCGGTCCCAAACGCGACTATGCCTACCGTCTGGAGGCCCCGGATCGGGGCTGCCGCGCCGGGATGCGCGTGGTCAACCTGGGCGGACTGCTGGGCCTGGACGATTGGCGGCGCGAGTCGTTCTTGACGGGCATGCACGCCGCGCACCTGCTGCACGCCTACCCCGGGGTGGACATCGCCGTGTCCCTGCCGCGCATGCGGCCCCACACCGGAGAATTCCAGCCCGCCTACGTGGTCGAGGACCAGCATCTGGTACAGATCATGATGGCGCTGCGGCTGTTCTTGCCGCGACTGTCCATCACCATTTCCACCCGCGAGGCCCCGGCCTTCCGTGACAACATCGTGCCGCTGGGGGTGACGCGCATGTCCGCCGGCGTCACCACAGCCGTGGGCGGACACACCAAGGGCAACGAAACAGCCCAGTTCGAGATCTCCGATTCGCGTAGCGCAGACGAGATGTGCGCGGCCCTGAAGGCCCGGGGCTACCAGCCCGTCTTCAAGGATTGGGAGTCCATCAGCGGCTCACCACGCCCGGAGGCCGCTCGATGAACATCGCTGAACAAGGCATGGCCGCCACCCTGGGCGAGGACGTCTTGAGACATCTGCAGCAAGTGACCATCGGCATCGCCGGGGCCGGGGGGCTGGGCTCCAACTGTGCCATGCATCTGGTGCGCTCCGGGTTCGTGCGGCTGGTCATCGCGGATTTCGACACCGTGGAACCATCCAACCTGAACCGCCAGTTCTACTTCCTGAAGCAGGTGGGTCTGGCCAAGGTGGATGCCCTGTCCGAGAACCTGTGGGCCATCAATCCCGATGCCCAGATCACCGCCCACAACCTCCGCCTGAACAAGGACAACGCCCCCGAGCTCTTTGCGCACTGCGACGTGGTGGTGGAGGCCCTGGACGACCCGGCAGCCAAGAAGATGCTCGCCGAGGCCATGCTCATGCAGGACAAGCTCTTCGTGGCAGCCTCGGGTATGGGCGGCTGCGGCCGGGCCGACGCCATCGTCACCCGCCGCCTGCGCGACGATTTCATCCTGGTGGGCGACATGACCACCGAATGCTCGGACTCCACCCCGCCGCTGTCGCCCATGGTGGGAGTGGCCGCGGCCAAGCAGGCCGATGCAGTGCTGGCGTATTTTCTGGAGCGCTACCTGGAGGAGCAAGATGACTGAGAACAAATCCACATGCCCCACCGGACGCGGGCTTGTGACCTCGCTCGTCCGCGCCGGAGGCCTGTACGGCCTGACCGCCGAGAAATTCTCCATCGGGCGTGACAACATCGAGGTCGTGCGCGCCATGCTGGACGCGGGCGTGAAGATCATCCAGTACCGCGAGAAGACCAAGAAGATGGGTGAAAAATACGAGCAGTGCCTCGTGCTGCGCGAAATGACCCGCCAGGCCGGGGCCGCCCTGATCATCAACGACGACATTGACCTGGCCCTGCTGGTCGAGGCCGACGGCGTGCATGTGGGCCAGGAGGATCTGCCCGTGCCTGCCGTACGCCGACTTGTGGGGGAGTCCATGGCCATCGGCCTGTCCACCCACGCCCCGGAGGAGGCCCTGGCCGCCGTGACCGCCGGAGCAGATTACATCGGCGTGGGTCCCATCTTCCGGACCTTCACCAAGGAAGACGTCTGCGAACCCGTGGGCCTGGAATACCTGGATTTCGTGGCCGCCAACATCGACTTGCCCTTTGTGGCCATCGGCGGCATCAAGGTCCACAATATCGCCCAGGTCGCCGCACACGGGGCCGGGTGCGTGGCCCTGGTCACAGAGATCGTCGCGGCCAATGACATCGGCGCATGCATCCAGAGCCTGAATATCGCCATGACCGGGGCCTAGCGCTGGACCATATGCCCCGCCTGCCTCCAGCCCCGCACTCAAGCGTAGTCCTTCCCCAGCCCCTCGGCCTCCACAAACAGCCCATGGCCTGAGACCACGAAAAACGGGCGGCTCCCAAGGGAGTCCGCCCGTCATGCTCAGACCGTCATTGTTTGTCGTCGTGAGCGCTCAGCAGAGCTAGAGGCAACGGTCGGTCAGACCCAAGGCCTCCAATTCCGGTCCCAGATAGGCGCGCTCGTTCTCGCCCAGGATGCCCAGGGACAGGCAGATCAGCGTCCAGAGATGCACGGTGTGCCACGTCTCGCCAAAATGGTCGGCCAGGTCATGGATCTGGGAATGACAATTGTGGCAAGGGGCAATGCAATACTGCGCCCCCGTGGCCACGATCTGATCCCGCTTGTGCTTGCCGTAACTGCGTCGGGCCTCGTTGTACCCGGACTGCAAGGCCCCGCCACCGCCACCGCAGCAATAGTTGTTGGACTTGTTGGGGTGCATGTCCACGAAGTTCTCCTCGCCGACCACGGCCTTGACCACAAAGCGCAGGTCGTTGGCGATGCTGTCGCCCTGGGACTTGCGCACCAGCTGGCAGGGGTCCTGCACCGTGAATTTCAGACACAGTTCCCGGTTCCAGTCGCTGTTCACGGGCAGCTTGCCCTCACGAATCCAGCGGGCGTACCAGGAGATGACGCTTTCCAGGGAAAAAGAAGCGGGGATCTTGAATTTTTGCAGTCCAGCCCGGACTGCGTAGAATTCGTGTCCTCATTCGGTGTTGAGCCAGACCTTGCAGCCCAGCTCTTCCGCTGCGGCCACCTTGGCGCGCACGATCTTTTCCCAGTTCTTCTCGTCGGCGGCGAACATGCAGTAGTTCTCCGCGGCCCAGCCCAGGGTGCCGTAGGTCCAGTCAGCCCCCACGTAATCCAGGATCTTCCACAGCGGAACCATCTCGTCGGGCTCGGTCATGGGTTCGCGCGAGTTCTGATTCAGGAAGAAATGCGCACCATGCTTGTTCAACGGAGCCTGAAGTTTTTCCTGCCCAGGCTGGGACTGGCGCACCTCGTCCAACACATCCTCCACCACAAAGGCGAAGTCGTCCGGGGTCGCACCCATGGCCGAATGCGTACCTGTCTTCAGGCTCTGGTCGCAGGAGGCCACAATGCCCTTGGGCCGTGTCTCGCGCGGCCAGCAGGTGCGCGCATAATAAACCAGACTGGGGATATCGATGTTCATGGGGCAGACATGCTGACAGCGCTTGCACATGGTGCACATCCAGACCCAGGGGGTGCTGGCCAGTTCCTTGTCCAGGCCCAGCGAGGCCATGCGCAGGAACTTGCGGGGGTCCATGCCCTCCAACCCCGAGGCCGGACATCCAGAAGAACACAATCCGCAGGTCAGGCAGGTGGTGTAATGTCCGTCCTGAGGCAACAGTTCCATGGCCTTGGCCTTGAAGGAGGGCCGCTTGGAGATATATGATTCGTTCATGATTCTTCCTTGGTGCTTGGGCCACCCGCCCTGCGGGGCGACCCTTTCGATAAGAGACTATACTATCACTTCGTCCTTGCAAGGCAATTGCGCGGGCAACTATCCGCAACCTGAATGATTTTCAAGACCCTTCAAGGCATCACTGACAGTTAACATTTTATGTCAGAAAGGTTGCGCTCACCAGTCCCTTCAACTAAAATGTTCCTGTTTGAGGCATGCCTGCTTGCCTTGTCCGGCCACCGCTGGCAAAACGCCCGAAAAGGAGAGCTCCATGCCGCAATCGGCATCGGTTCCATTGCACGTTCACCCATATCCGCTGGCCCAGCCTGCGGTCCATCCCACAGGCAGCCATGCAGACTGAGGTTTTAATAATCGGTGCCGGAGCCACAGGCACGGGCATTGCGCGTGACCTGGCCCTGCGTGGTGTGCATTGCGTGGTCACGGAAAGCGGCGACATCAATGCGGGCGCTTCCGGCGGCAACCACGGCCTGCTGCATAGCGGCGGGCGCTACGTCTCCAATGATAGCGAAGCCGCCAGGGAATGCCACGAAGAAAATCTGCGCCTGAAACGCCTGGCCCCCCAATGCGTCGATGACTGCGGCGGGCTGTTCGTGGCCGTGGCTGGCGACGACGAACGCTTCGTTGCCGACTACGTGGGTTGGTGTGCCAAGGCGGGAGTCCCCGTACGGGCCATCGACCCGGCACAGGCCCGCGAGATGGAGCCCGCGCTCTCGGACAGACTCATCGCAGCCTTCGAGGTACCCGACGCCTCCATCGACCCCTTCAAGCTTTCCCTGGAGAACCTGGCCCACGCCAAGGCTCTGAACGGCTCGACCCTTTTGCGGCGTACGGCGGTGACGGGCTTCGACATCAATGCCGGGCGCATTGTTCGCGTCCGGCTAGTCAACACCCTGACCGGCGAGGAATCGAGCATTGAGCCTCTGCAGGTCGTCAACTCCGCCGGGGCCTGGGCAGACCGCGTGGCGGCCCTGGCCGGGGCCAAGATCAACATGCTCTACTCCCAGGGGACCCTGCTGGTAACCCACGAGCGCATGACCGACCGCGTGATCAACCGCCTGCGCCCCCCGGGAGACGGGGACATCCTGGTCCCCGGCGGCACAGTCTCCATCCTGGGGACCACCAGCGTGACCATCCCCAATCCCGACCTGGCCCGGCCCAGCGTGGCCGAAGTGGACGTCAACGTCCTCCAGGGAGCAGCCATGATTCCGGCCCTCTTGGATACCCGCTACGTCCGCGCCTACTGCGGGGTCCGTCCCCTGATCAGTGCGGGCGGTGACGATGGCCGCTCCGTGAGCCGGGGCTTCGCCCTCTACGATCACCAGGATGCCGGGTTGTCGAATTTCTGTTCCGTGGCCGGTGGCAAGCTGACCACCTACCGCTTGATGGCCGAGAAGACCGCAGACCTGGTCGGCCTCCGGCTGGGCAATGCGAACCCCGGCCTCACCGCCAACACCCCCCTGCCCGAGGCCAGCGCCTGCGAGTGGACCGAGCCGGGTCGGGCTCCCAAAATCTGGGCCGCACGGCACAACGCCGGTGATGAACTGCTGTGCGAATGCGAGATGGTGCCCGCCAGCGCCGTGGACGAGATCATTCATAACTGCCGCGACGAATTCCCGGAACCCGGTCTCCAGGCCCTGGGCAAGCGCAGCCGTATCGGCAAGGGCTCCTGCCAGGGTGCGTTTTGCGGGGTGCGCGTGGCCGCGCATCTCTACGAGACCGGCCAGTTGGATTCCCGCAAGGGGCTGGTCAAGATGCGCGAATTCTTTCAGGAACGATTCAAGGGCCAGCGCCCGGTGCTCTGGAACGCCCAGTTGGTACAGGCGGAGCTGGCCGAAGCCCTGCATTGCGGCCTGCTGGGCCTTGAACAGGTCAATCCCAAAGACCCGCAGGAGGTGGAATAGCATGACTCGTTCCACCACTCTGGGTTGCGACTTGGCCATCATAGGCACCGGCATCGCCGGCATGGCCGCCGCCGTGTTTGCCCGCCAGCGTGGTCTCTCCGTGGTCCAGGCGGGCAGCACCGGCGCCATCTCCTACACCAGCGGCGTCTTCGACGTGCTGGGTGCCATCCCTGCCGTGACCCAGGACGGCTCAATCCAGATCATTCAGGAACCCTTTGGCGCAATCCCCGATCTGCTGAAGGCCTTCCCCGGGCATCCCTATGCCCGAATCACCTCCGAGGACATCCGTTGCGCCTTCCATGAACTGATGAATTTCCTGCGCGACGCCGGGATCTCCTATCGCGCCGGTAGCGAGCGTAACTATCGGGTGATCACCCCTGCGGGGACACTCAAGCATTCCTGGTGCGTGCCCGAGACCATGCTGCCCGGCAGCCTCGCCCTGGAGGACAAGACCCCTGCCCTGATCCTGGGGCTTAAGGGTCTCAAGGGCTTTTCAGCTCGCCAAGTCGTGACCAATTTGGCAGAATTCTGGCCGGGTCTGCGCTCAGCGTGTATCGAAGTCCCCGGATTCCAAGGCGGCGAGCTGTATCCCGAGCAACTGGCCCGGACCCTGGAGACCCCTGACGCCAGGGAACGCCTAGCCAGAGCCATCACCCCGCTGCTGGGCGATGCCCAGGCCGTGGGCCTGCCTGCGGTGCTGGGGATGTATCGGCCCGACGCTGTCGCCCAGGATTTGACCGCGCGTCTCGGTGTGCCGGTGTTCGAGGTGCCCACCATGCCCCCGGGTGTGCCCGGCATCCGCCTCAAGGAGGCCTTCGAGGACAAGCTCCCCGAAATGGGTGTGGAACTGTTTTGCCAGCAACAGATGTCCGGGCTGCTCCCGGGTGCAGCCTCGCCCTTCAGCCTGCGTATTACGGGACAACCCGTGGAGCGCGAGGTCGAAGCCAAAAGCGTGCTGCTGGCCACGGGCCGATTTCTGGGCGGCGGCCTGAGGGGGTCGCTTGACCGTATCTCCGAAACTGTGTTCGACTTGGACGTGGTCCAGCCCGAGTCTCGGGCGGACTGGTACAAGATCGACTACTTCGACCCGCGCGGGCACGACGTGCATACCGCCGGACTGCTTACGGACGAAGCCTTCCGGCCTCTAGGCAAAACCGGCGCGCCGGTCCACCCACGGTTGTATGCCGCCGGTTCCATCCTGGCCCATCAGGACTGGATTCGCATGAAGTGCGGTGCGGGCGTGGCCATCGCCACGGCCTGGGCGGCTGTGGAGGCCGTGGCCGCGTTGAAATAAATTTAAACAGGTATCCTACGACAAAGGTGGGAGCCTTGGTTTTCAATGCCCCAGAGGGGCTGTCTCAGGCACGACAGTTTGCGCAAGCCTGAGATCTGTTGAGGAGGGAGGTATGGACCCCCATGCCTTGGGAGTAACCTTTGTGGAACAGGAGAGTATGATGAAAAAATTGCTGACCTTGCTGGCCATGGCGCTGGTCCTGACCATGGCCGTCCCCACGTTCGCGGCTGACTGCCAGAACCGGGGCACCCTGGACGAGATGTACTGCGACAACGACAAGGACCTCGTCGCCGACCTGGCCGAGCCCGGCAAGTGCAACGACCCCAGCACCCTGGTCTTCACCTACACTCCGGTCGAAGACCCCGCCGTGTACCGTGACGCCTTCTCCGCTTTCCAGAAATATCTTAAAGAAGCCACCGGCAAGGACGTGGTGTACTACACCGTGCAGTCCAACGCCGCCGAAGTCGAGGCCATGCGCTCCGGCCGCCTGCATATCGCCGGCTTCTCCACCGGCCCCACCGGCTTCGCCGTGAACCTGGCCGGGTACGTGCCCTTGGCCGTCAAGGGCAATGCCGACGCCTTCCAAGGCTACAACCTGGTCGTGCTGGTCAAGAAAGACAGCCCCATCATGTCCCTGGCCGACCTGAAGGGCAAGAAAGTCGCACACACTTCCGCATCCTCCAACTCCGGCAACCTGGCCCCCAGGGCCCTGTTCCCGCCCTTGGGAATCACGCCCGACGTCGACTACACCGTAGTCTACTCCGGCAAGCACGACCAGTCCGTCCTGGGCGTGGCTCATGGCGACTACGACGCCGCCCCCGTGGCCTCCGACGTGTACGAGCGCATGATCCGCGCCGGCCGTGTGGACAAGGATGCCCTGCGCATCGTGTTCACCAGCCCCCGCTTCCCCACCTCGTCCTTCGGCTACTCCAGCCAGCTCTGCCCGGACCTGGCGCAGAAGATCGTGGGCGCGTTCCACACCTTCCGCTTCACGGACAAGATGAAGGAATCCTTCGGCGGAGCCGACCGTTTCTACCCCATCACCTACATGGCTGACTGGAAGGTCATCCGTGACATCGCCGCGGCCACAGGCACCAGCTACAACACTGAGGGCCTGAAGAAGATGGCCGAGAAGGAAGCCGCCAAGGCCGCCGCAAAGGCTGCTGAAAAGGCCAAGAAGCAATAGGACGGCATGGTGAACAATCAATCTAACGGGAACGGGGGCCAGGCCCCCCGTTCCCTGACTATCAACAATCTGGTCAAGGAATACGTGTCCGGCAAACCCGTGCTCAAGGGGATTTCCTTTGAGGTCACGGGCCGGACCACCGTGGGCATCATCGGTCCCTCGGGCACGGGCAAGAGTACGCTGCTCAGGTGCATCAACCGCCTGATCGAACCCTCCAGCGGCTCCATCGTCGTCTCCGGGCAGGAGATCACCTCCCTGTCCGGACGCGACCTGCGCTTGGCACGCCATTTCATCGGCATGGTCTTCCAGGAATTCAACCTCGTGGAACGCTTAAGCGTCATCGAAAACGTGCTCTGCGGCCGCCTGGGCTTCACGCCCGTGTGGCGGGCCTGGCTGCGCAAGTACCCGCAGCAGGACATCGATCAGGCCTTTGAGCTGATCCGCAAGGTGGGTCTCGAAGACTTCGCCACCGTGCGCGCCGACGAACTCTCGGGCGGCCAGCGCCAACGCGTGGGCATCGCCCGCGCGGTGATGCAGAACCCGCACATCATCATGGCGGACGAGCCCACATCCTCTCTGGACCCCAAGACCTCCGTGGAGATCATGGAACTCTTGAACGACTTTTCCAGGGACCAAAACATCCCGGTGCTGATCAATATCCATGACGTGGATCTCGCCAAGCGCTTCACCGACCGCATCATCGGCATGTCCGATGGACGCATCATCTTCGACGGCCCGCCCGACGGATTGACTGATGAGCATATGAAGCAGATTTACGGCGGGGAGGGCTGGCTAACATGAACGCCCCCTCCCAGACCCTGAGAAAGCCGTTCAAGGCCAACTGGCTCGCCAGGCTGGGCTGGGTTGGGCTTGCAGTCTACACCCTGTACGCCCTGAGCGCGCTGGACATCACCTGGACGCGTTTCCTGACCGGATTGGACAACGGCGCCCAATTCCTGGACGAGATGATCCCGCCCAGCTTCATGCGCTGGAAGCTGCTGTTGGCAAATCTGCTCGAAACCGTGGAGATCGCCGTTATCTCCTCGGCCTTCGGCATCGCCCTGTCGCTGCCCATCGGTCTCATGTCGGCGCGCAACCTGATGCCCGCCTGGGCCACATGGCCGGCGCGCGCCCTGATCTGCGTCTGCCGCTCGTTCCATCCGGTGATCTTCGCCATCCTGTTCGTCAAGGCCGTGGGCTTCGGCCCCATGGCGGGCATCCTGACGCTGGTCTTCGCGTCCATCGGGTTCATCGGCAAGCTCTTTGCCGAGGCCATCGAGGAAATCTCGTTGAAACCCGTGGAGGCCTGCAAAGCCGCCGGGGCGCCCTTCATGAGCGTCTTGATCTACGCGGTGTTGCCCCAGGTGTTGAACCGCTTCATCGGCTTCGCCACCTACCAGTTCGACGCCAACATGCGCAATTCGACCATGGTGGGCATCGTGGGCGCCGGAGGCATCGGCGGGACCCTGTTCGCCGCGTTCCAGCGCTTTGACTACGACTTCCTGTGCACCATCCTGCTGTCCATCATCGCACTGATCATGATCAGCGAATACCTGGCCGTCAGAATCAAGGTGGTGTTCAATGACTGATCAACACTATGACTGGCAGCGCTTCACCCCGGCGCAACGCCTGGCCCGGTTCACGGTGTTTTTGGGACTGGCCATGGCCTTTGCGGTCTCCCTGCGCAGCGTGAGCATCATCCCCGAGTTCCTGCTCGATGCCCCGGCACAGATGGCCGACCTCTTCGCCCGCATGTGGCCGCCCGACACGGCCAGCTACAAGATCAACGTCCACGACTCCCTGATCGAGACCCTGAACATCGCCGGGCTGGGCACCATGCTGGCCCTGCTACTGGCCCTGCCCGTGGGCCTGATGTCCGCCAAGAACATCACCCCGGTCCCTGTGCTCAACTGGCTGGCGAAACTGATCCTAGTGTCATCGCGCTCGGTCAATTCCCTGGTCTGGGCCATTCTGTTCGTGGCCGTCTTCGGCCCTGGCGCCCTGGCCGGCACCGTGGCCATCGGCTTTCGATCCATCGGGTTCTGCGGCAAGCTCATGGGCGAGGCCCTGGAAGAATGCGATCCCGGTCCCATCGAAGCCCTGAAGGCCGCCGGTGCCCCTTGGGCGAGCATCTTCCTCAAGGGCTACTGGCCGCAGATCGCCCCGGCCTTCTGGGGCATCACCCTGTTCCGCTGGGACATCAACGTCCGCGAATCCTCGGTCATCGGGCTGGTGGGCGCGGGCGGTATCGGTGTGGCCCTGGACACGGCGCTGAACCTCTTCCGCTGGGACGAGGTCTCCCTGATCCTGCTGTGCATCTTCGCCGTGGTCATCGTGGCCGAAGTCCTGGTGACCAAGATCAGGGGAAGGATCATCTGATCCCCGCAAACCAACGATAACCACGGGCGCCGCTTCCGCATGGGAGCGGCGCCCTTTTCACCCGGAGACTTTCATGAAATCCCTGGCTACCATGCCCGAAAACGTCCGCAAATCCCTCCGCTTCGTGCTCACGGACATCGACGACACCCTGACCGACGAAGGCCGCCTCGGTGCCGGGGCGTACACCGCCCTGGAGCGTCTGCGCGAGGCCGGATTGAAGGTTGTGCCCATCACGGGCCGCCCGGCCGGATGGTGCGATCACATCGCCCGCATGTGGCCCGTGGATGGGGTGGTGGGCGAAAACGGGGCCTTCTATTTCCGCTATGACGAGACCTCGCGGGCCATGATCCGCCGCTTCCTGAAGGATGACGCCCAGCGCAGCACAGACCGCCAGAGGCTGGCCGCTTTGTGCGACCGCATCCTGACCGAAGTGCCCGGCGCGGGCCTGTCCGCGGATCAGGCCTACCGGGAGGCCGATCTGGCCATCGATTTCTGCGAGGACGTAGCCCCCCTGAACAAGGAACAGATTGCACGCATCGTGGAGCTGTTCCAGGAGGCAGGGGCCCAGGCCAAGGTCAGCTCCATCCACGTCAACGGCTGGTTCGGAAACTGGGACAAGCTGTCCATGACCCGCCTGCTGTTCAGTGAGCAGTTCGACACGGACCTGGACGCCGTGCGCGAGACCGTGGTCTTCAGCGGCGACTCCCCCAACGACGCCCCGATGTTCGGGTTCTTCCCCAACTCCGTGGGTGTGGCCAATGTCCTCGATTTTCAGGGCCAGCTGGACGCGGAACCCGCCTGGATTGCCAGCCACAGAGGCGGCGCGGGCTTCGTCGAACTGGCGGACCTGCTGCTGAGCTGAACCACCCTGGCTCGACTCGGTTCTAGGCACAAAGAATCGCCCGGCCGAGTGCTTGGCGACGGGCGCAACGGGTGCGGATACGACACCACGCATCCCCTGCGCAACGCCATGGATGTATTGAAAAAGAACATTGAAGACGCTCGCCGTCGCGAGTCTTAAGTCGGAAAAGCCACGGTCAGCAACGTGCCCTGCCCCGGTCGGCTCTCGATGCGGGCCTCGCCGCCCCAGGTTCGGGCACGGCTGCGGATACTGGAAAGGCCATTGCCCAAGGTCTCGGAATCGGGTTCAAAACCGACCCCGTCATCCTCCACGGTCAGCACAAGCTCACTCCCAAGAACCAGCTGGATATAGACCTTCTTGGCCTGGGCGTGCCGCCTCACGTTGTGCAGCGTCTCCTGCACGATACGATAGACCTGCGTGCACAGAGCCGGGGGGATGTCGTCTTCACCCCTGGGCAGATCCAACGAGACCTCCAGTCCGGTGCCTTCCACCTGCCTGACCAGGGATCGCAAGGCCGCCCCCAGCCCCATGTCTTCCAGGGCTGCGGGACGCAGGTCGTTTACGATGCAGCGCAGGTCCTCGGAAGCCTGCAACAGGTATTCACAGAGCTTCTTGCGCTGCACAGGCCCCTGACCATTGCCGGGCGAGGATTCCAACAACAGCCGTACCGCAGTGAGAGCCTGTCCCACGCCGTCGTGCAATTCTTGCCCAATGCGTGAGCGCTCGATCTCGATGGCTGTCAACATCCCCTGCTGCGCCTTCTGCAGCGCCGCCTCGGCAATCTCGCGCAGCTGAAGCTCGGCGGCCAACTCGTCGCGATGCACGGTCACGGCCTGCAGCCGAACCAGGGAGCGTCGCACCGAAAACAACCAGGCCACGACAAACAACCCCAAAGCCCCCATCAACACCAGCGCCAACGCGGTGGCGATCCGCTGGTCCCGCTCCAACTGGTTGCTGCGGCTCAGGACCAGCTGCTTGATCTGCTCACCCGCCTCGTACACCGTGGTGGAGAAATGCTGCAGCAAGGCCCGATACAGAGCATCAACGCGCCCTTGCTGACCGGGGTCGGAGAGTTCGAAGCATCGCCGTGCAAGGATGTCCGTCCGCTCCAGCAATTTGCCAAGCCCCTCCGTTCCCGCCATGCCATGACGGGAACGATGCTGTATGAGCAGGTTCGCTTGCGCACCAAAGGCCACCTTCCATTGTGCACTTAACCGTGGCGCATTGTCCGGCATGAACTCGTTGGCCAACAGCGAGAGATTGGCCATGTTGGTATACAACGACTGAGCGCTTCGCATTTCCTCCAGAGAGTTGCTCAGCCGGGCATGGGCCCAGACAAGGCAACCCGCCACCAGTATGCATTGCAAGACGGCCAGGATGATGATGCTGAGAAGACGTGTACGGTTCTTCAATTCACTATCGGATGATGGTCACTCTGCTGGGATCAATCTCTTCCAGCAGCGAATAATCCATATAATCAAGATAATTACGAGGCTTGACGCGCTTTACCAATTGATAGTCGATGGCCCAGCGATCAATCAGTTCCATATCCGTCACCAGGCTTTGGCGCAGGGACAAATTGAATGTGGCCGAACAGTTGATGGTCTTGGCCACATCTTCCAGAGGTAGATTCTTGGCCGTGGCAATGATGGCCGCAGCCTTGAACGGATGCTCATGGATATACTGCTCGGCACGAATCAGGGCACGCAAATGGGCGATGACTTCCGCTCGTTTAGTCCTGATCAACTCGCGGGAGGCGAAAAGCATCACCTGTTTCAGGTCGATATTGGAATCGTTGAAGAGCACTGCGTTGTCACCCAGGACTTTCTCGATCTTCCCCTGCTGGTCGATGCCGATGGCGATGGCATCCGCCTTGCCCGAAGCAATCAACTCCGGCAGTTGAGCCTTTTTGGCGAATTCCAGCTTCACGTCACTGACTCGCAAGCCGTAATGCGTCATCCACTTATAGACCCAGTAGTGCGCTGTGGTTCCATAGGTCGTCCCGATGGTCTTGCCCTTCAGGGACAACGGGTTGGTGATCCCCCGATCGCGCCTGGCCGTGATGGAGGCGTTGTTGGTATCGTAGGACAAGACGCCAATGACGGCATCCTTCTCGGGATCCACGGGCAGCAAGGAAAAAGCCACACGGTTGCCTGACGACAGGTCCGCCTTGCCGGCCAAAAAGTCCTCCACCCCCGCATAACCCTTGGGGTAGATCATGGGTTTCACACTCAGGCCTTCATCGGCGAAATACCCCTGGTCAATGGCCACCCAATAGGCTCCGGCCATCACCCCTTTGCCCACGGTCACACTGAGCTCGGTGGTGGTCTTCGCCGCGCAGGGCAAGGCCATCAGACAAACGACAAGGAAAAAAGCTAGCCTCCTGAACATTTAGCACCTCCTGCTAGGTCCATGTAACCCCCACTCGCACCAGTTGCTTATCGCATACAGGCAATCAGATGGCATATCAATCATTGTCTAATTTTCTTACAGCCCTGCCCGCCTAAATAATTTGTCAATTATGTTAATGATTATACCTGAATAGGCATAATCCCTACCTCGAACCCTACCACCAAGCACACCGAACCCTACCCTTAAAATACAGGGGAAGTGCCATTCCTGAACAGACAATGATCAATCTATACTGTGCTTATCTTGCTCGAAGGAGGCAAATATGGAAAGATATGGACGCGATTTCGGTATCTTAATCGACGAATGGCTCCGCCAGCAGGCGGAAAATCCAGACACCGGAACCGGGGATGCCATAGAGGAACTGTGCAGCGTCATGGACAGGAGCAATGATCCCACGCCGCTGTACATCATTGCCGCGCATTGCGGATACGGGATTTACAAACTGCAGGAGCACTCCGAGTAAGGATGACCACTCAACCGACGATATTTCTGGTTGAAAACCATGAACTCATGCGCGACGGACTACGGGCCATGCTCACCAAGGCCTCATGGAACGTCGTGGGTGAAGCCGCCAACGGCAAGGAGGCCTTGCGCGTTCTGGAGGATTTATTCCCCCCGGACCTACTGCTCGTGGACCTTTCCATGCCGACGATGAATGGCACCCGGTTCATCGAGCTGTATCGCAAGACAAACAAGTCCACGAAAATCCTGGTCCTGACCGCCTATGCCGAAGAGGAATACGTTTACCGAGTGCTGCTCGCCGGGGCAGACGGTTACGCGCTCAAGGACAGCCCCATGGAGGAGTTGCAACATGCCATCTCCGTGATCCGTGACGGTTACAGCTATCTTTCCCCCAAGATCAGCTCCAACGTCATCCAGGGATACCTGCGCGGCAACTGCAACACGTCCAACATCTCCCTTTTGACCCCCCGGGAAAAGGAAGTCCTCAAACTTGTCTCCGACGGCCTGGCCAACAAGGACATCGCCGAGGAGTTGATCATCAGCATCAAGACCGTGGAAAAGCACAAGGCCAATCTGCTGCGCAAACTCGGCATGACCAGCACCAACGAACTTCGCAAATATCTGGAGAACAAGGAGTTGGTCGGGATTTAACGACCAATGATCCAGGCGGGTTAGCGCCGCGCCCCTGCACGGATTCTGAAGATGACCGTGGCCATTGAAAGTAACGCTAAACAGTGCCCCGCCAGACCGCCGACAGGCAAGGTCCAGCCCCGGACTTCGACCAGGATCAGACCGGAAGAAACGCCCCCGGCGATACAAACGGCAGGCCTGACGGCTGCAACAGCCCCAGGTCCGGCTGTCCGTTCGCCAGGTTGTGGACGAGCCAGAACAGGCAGGTGACCACAGCCACGGTGTACAGCCCCCAAACAATATACTTTCCCATATGCCTTCCTAAAGCCTTTGGCGTGCGGCCAGACGGGCGAACAATCCCCCGGCCTTGATCAGCGACGCGTAATCACCCGTTTCCACCACAGCCCCGTCCCGCATCACGTAGATACGGTCGGCCTCCTGTACCGTGCTCAAGCGATGCGCCACCACGATGCGCGTAGCATGCATGCGCTTCAGGTTCTCCATCACTTTGGCCTGGCTCACGTTGTCCAGGTTGCTGGTGGCCTCGTCCATGAACACGATCACCGGATGTTTGGCCAGGGCCCGGGCAATCATCAGACGTTGCTTCTGTCCGCCCGAGAACGTCCCCCCCCCATGGGGCACGAAGGTCTGCATGCCCATGGGCATGGCCCTGATATCCTCGTCCACGGCGGCCAGGCGGGCGGCTTCCCAGGCGTCTTCCTCGCTGTTGCCGCGCGCCCCCATGATGTTGAAGAAGATGTTGCCCTGGATCAGCTCCCCGTTCTGGATCACCGCGCCGATCTGGCGGCGGACCCGCGTCTTGTCCAGTCGCGCCAGATCCTTGCCGTCGAAGAGCATCGCCCCGGCCGCGGGTTCGTAAAATCCGAGCAGCAGCTTAAGCAGGGTGCTTTTCCCGGAACCGGACTCGCCCACCACGGCCACCAGTTCGCCGGGCTCGGCGCACAGGTTCACCCCGCGCAACGCCCAACCCTGCGCCCCCTCGTAACGGAAGCTCACGTTGGAGGCCTCCACGCGGCCTTTGAGCACCCCGGGGGACTCCAGTGCCTTGTGGGTCTCCGGGGCGGTCTCCAGGATGGGTTTGGCCCGCTGATACATGGGCGCGATGAACATCATCGAGAAGCCCAGCGAGGCCAGCGCCCCCACGGCCGAGGTCAGTTGTCCCATGGCCGCGTTGAAGCCCAGGAAACTGCCCAGGGAAAGTTCGGCAAACAATCCCGAGAGCATCAGCACGGTGAACAC
Source organism: Pseudomonadota bacterium (assembly GCA_018816865.1). Taxonomy (GTDB): domain Bacteria; phylum Desulfobacterota; class Desulfovibrionia; order Desulfovibrionales; family Desulfovibrionaceae; genus Desulfovibrio_Q. The sequence continues at coordinate 11,616 of JAHIUW010000005.1, read as the reverse complement.
GCACAACGTGGCGAACAACGGCAGGATTTCGCTGAAGCAGGTCATGGCGGCTGTAGCCTTGCCGATGCCATAGGACAACTTGCGCAACTCGGAAAAGTGGAGCATCCAGCGGGCAAAGGCGTTGGACTCGCTGCCCGCGGCGCGCAGCTTGTTGATGCCCAGAACCATCTCCAGTTCAAACCCGGCCAGTTTGCCAATGACGTTCTGGACGCTGAGCTGGATGCGCATCTGGGACTTGATCCCCAGCCATGCCGCGAACCCGGTGCACGTCAGGATGGCCGTGACCACCACGGCCAACGGCCAGGAATACAGGAGCAGCAGCACGATATTGGTCAGGGCGAAAGTGGATGACAAGAGCGTGGTCAGTACCGCGCCGGACAAACGCTGACGAATGCTGTCCACAGCCATGGCCCGGCTGGACAGGTCGCCGGAGCTGAACTTGTTGAAAAAGCCAGGGGGCAGACGCAGCAGACGGCCGAACACACCGGATTGCAACGAGACCTGGGCCATGCTCTCGGCCCGCAGCAGGGCCAGTCCCTTGACCAGTTCGAACACCGCCCCGCCCACGGCGAGCATGACCAGACCGGCCACGATCTGCCCGAGCATTCCCATCTGGCCGCTGGGGATGACCCTGTCGACCACCAGGGCCGTGCCCACGGGCACGGCAAATCCCAGGAGTCCGCCTAGGATGCCCATCAACCCGACCGAAAAGAGATCTCGCTGGCAACCGCCAAAGCTGTGTTGCAGCAATTTCAGCGGGGACAGCTTTCCTGCGGGCAACGGCACATAGAGCTGCAGGCCCTGCTCCTCCAGTCGCCCGGCGAGTTCCTCTGTCAGCCGCAGGGATTGCCCGCCGCTCGGGTCTTTCAGAATGTACCCCCCAGAGGAACGCGGCAGCAGGGCCACAGGATTCGACTGCCCGTTGCCCGAGCCCAGCCAACCCAGGAGCGGGCCGCAATCGGCCTCGTACCACAGCCCTTCCAAGGCAACGCTGCGTGAAAAGATGCCATTGTGCCCCAGGATATCTTCCAGCTGGCCCTCTCGAGTCTCGGCCAACCGCGGCGGCGCCTCCAGGGCCATGCCCTGGGCTCCGACCACCAGGCGCAGCGCCTCGGCCAGGGGCTGATCCATGGTCGGAGTCACAGCTCCATCCTGCTCCACGATGGCCGCCCCATGCTCCAGGGTCTTGGTAAACCGCTCGCGCCGGTGTTGGACGCTGCGAGCCAGCTGCACGAACTGTTTGACGTCCGAGGCGGAAAACCGTTCGCAGCATGCCTGCATGGCCAAATGCGACAAGCCCGCCACGGCGCTGAGCAGACGACCTTTCTCCACCAGGGTGGCCGTGCCCAGCACGACCAGTCGGGTGCGCGCCTCCAGCTCAATCCAAAGATTGCCGCACAGGGGATAGATCCCCCCGGGCTTGAGACTGCCGACCTCGTGATCGCCCCCATAGCGACAGCGCCCTTCCTCGAAGGTGAACCAGCAGTCCTCCCGGGCCGAGGCGGCGAATCCGCCAGGCAGGGTGAAGTTGCTGCCCGGTGCGAGCATCTTATCCACCTTGGCGGTGGGAATCTCATTGTTGATGGAAGCCGCCAATTGGCGCACCAGATCCATGATCGGAGCCACGCCCTGACCCTTGTTCCTGGCGAGGCTGCCGGACAGGGCTCTTGGGTCCAGAGGAATCAGCTGCACGCCCGGCGCGAGTTCCAGACTGATGCGCACCGTGTTGCAAAAGGCTCCGGCAGTCAGACCGACCACCACGCCGTCGTGGCCGATCCTGGCCAGGGTTTCCGTTATCCTGGGCAGCCCGCTGTCCGCCGCCGGTTCGGCCACGATGTAGGCCTCCCCACCCGTGACCTTCCAAGCCATGTCCAGGGAATCAAGTTCGATGCGCCGTCTTGGTGCCGTGGCTGCCATGATCAGTTGCCCTCCGAGCGGATCAGCCGCTGATACAGCCCCTGGCGGGACATGAGTTCATCGTGGGTCCCGCGCTCGGCGACCGCACCACAGTCCAGAACAACGATCTCATCCGCATCGCGGATGGTGGACAGCCGATGGGCCACGATCAGGCAGGTGCACCCCCTGCGTCGCAGGTTGGTGTCGATGGCCTGTTCCCGCAGGGTATCCAGGGCGTTTGTGGCCTCGTCCAGGATCAGGATGGAGGGGTTCGCGGCCAGGGCCCTGGCGATTTCCAGGCACTGGCGCTGACCACCCGACAGGTTGCGGCCATTCTCCACCAGGGTGCCGTCCAGGCCTCCGGGCAGTTTGACCACGAAATCATAGATGCAGGCGTCCTTGCAGGCACGGATCAGGTCTTCGTCGGACACGGCAGGATTCCACAGCGTCAGGTTGTCGCGCACGGAGCCCTCGAAGAGCACGATCTGCTGATCCACCATCTGCACCCCATTGCGCAGGACATAGGGCGGCCAGGCAGAACGAGGTCTGCCGCCAAACAGGACCTCGCCCGACCAGGGGGCAAACAGCCCCGCCGCTATCCGGGCCAGGGTGGACTTGCCACTGCCCGAGCCGCCCACCAGGGCCAGCCGAGCCCCAGGCGCAAGGTTCAGGGACAAATCATTGATGAACGGCTTGTCCAACGGACTGTAGCCGAAGGTCACGTCCTTCAGTTCGATGCTGCCGTCCAGATGTCCGGCCTCGGCCAGCACCACGTCCTGCTCGACCATCATCTCGCGGGCATCGACATCCGCAGGATGGCTCAATACGTCATCCAGCCTGCGCATCCCCGCCGCCGCGTCCTGAAGCGCCCCGCCCAGACTGGCCAGCTGCATCACCGGCCCCAGCAACATCCCGGCCAGCACCTGAAAGGCCACCAACTCGCCCAGGGTCATGGCCCCGGACATGACCTGCGAGGCCCCGACGCCGATGATGACCGCGCCGGACAAACCCATCAGAAACACGGGCATCAGGTTCATGCGGTTGGAGATCACCCCCAGACGCTGAGCTCCAGTCATGGCGGCGGCATGGCTTCCGGCCCAGAACGAGAAGACATCCTCCTCCATGGCCTGGGCCTTGATGGTTTCCATGGCCTGCAACGAGGCCATGGACGTGGCCTCCACCTTGGCCGAATCCTGTGCCATGCGCAGATATTCCTCGCGCCGCTGCGGCCCCATCCATTGCACGAACCCAGCGTTCATGGCGATGATCACCAGGGTCAGCAACCCCAACCAGACATCAAAAAAGAACATGGCCAGCAGGTACAGCGAGGCCAACAGCAGATTGAGCAACCCCGTGGCCAACTGCGCCGACAGCGTCCCTGCCAGGACTTCGTTGAGGCGGCAGCGCTGGGTGATTTCCGGGGCATAGCGTTGCGAGAAGAACTTGGCCGGAAGATGCAGCACGTGCCACATGAAGGTCGCCGACGAGGTCAGGGTCAGCTTGGTCTGCAGCTTCAGAATATAGTGCTGCTGCATCCAGGTCAGGGAGAATTTGAGGATCAGCGCCAGGAGCATGGCCCCCAGGACGGGTCCGGCCCAGTTCAAAGACCGGGCTACCAGCACATTGTCCACGAAGATCTTGGTGAACACGGGCACGGCCATGGACGGCGCGGCCAGCAACATGCTCAGCAGCACGATCAACAGCACCGAGCCCTGGTCCCCCACCACGCGGGCCTTCAAACCCTCGATCAGGTCCGAGGAACGGGGCTGCGCCTCGAACTCCGGCCCGGGCTTGAACTCCAGCACCACCTGCGAATAATCCTTGGCAAATTCGGCAATGGTCAGGCGGCGATGCCCGCCCCGGGGGTCGTTGATCCAGACCTTGTCGCCCTGCAGGCCCTCCAGGACCACGAAATGGCTTTGTCGCCAGAAGACGATGGCCGGTAAATTCGTCTGATGCAGGACCTCTTCGGCCCCACGCTGGTAACCCGCGGCCTCAAGACCCTGAGACCTGGCGGCGCGTACGATGTTGGAGGCCCTGGAGCCGTCCCGGTTGACACCGCACTGCTCGCGCAACTCGGACAGGGGAACGTGACGACCATGAAAACCGAGCACACTGCCCAAGGCTGCGGCTCCGCACTCCACGGCCTCCATCTGCAACACCACAGGCGTCTTGCGTCTGACATCCCGCGTCCGTTCTCTGGCTTCCCCCCCCATTCGCTCTCCCATGGCTTGAATTATTCTTTGACCCGCGACGAAAAATCCCAACCCATAATGACCTGACTGCCCTGTCATGCCTGATATCCAAGCAAATTTAAAGGTACCTCATACATTATAAAATATTTGCAATTCGCTGAAACTATTTACCGACTTCAAGCGTCTGTAAGGCAAAACCCATTTCTCAACGCGCGTTCAATTGAAAGGGTGACTTATGTCCAACATTACCGATGCACGGCTTCAGGAACTACTGTCAGACCCGGAACTGACGACACGGGAACGAAACCGGCTGCTGGCAGCCTGGCAGGCCCTGACTCCTTTGACCAAGGTCTCCGCACTGCCGCCCCAGCCGTCGCAAACCCTGCGCGCCCTTGTGGAGGGCCCGGACAAAAGAGACCCGCCCATGACCTCCAATGAAAAACAGCTGTTCCAGTCCATCGTCTCCAATCCCCTGGTCCTGGAGCAGATACTCCACGCCCCGACCCTGGACGAACGGATCACGGCGGTCCTGGAGCAGAGCCAACGCCTGAACCTGGCCGTGGACGGCAGCGCGGTGCGCGATGTGCTGGGGTCCATGAATAACCGCGAACTGTCCGACAACGAACTGGGCATGGTGGTCGGCGGCAAATCCGACTTCTTTGATGGTACCTGGCGCGACGAATATTTCTTCGGCGGTCTGGACAACGACATGCTCTTGGGAGGCGGCGGCAACGACACGCTGCATGGCGGTTCGGGCAACGACTGGCTGGACGGCGGAACCGGAAACGACTGGCTGCAGGGCGACTCGGGCGACGACACAGTGTTTGGCGGCAGCGGCGACGACACCCTGTTTGGCGGCACGGGCAGGGACTACCTGGACGGCGGCGACGGCAACGACCAGCTGCAAGGCGGCGACGGCAACGACACCCTGTCTGGCGGAGCAGGCAACGACACCCTCTTCGGCCAACAGGGCAACGACCTTATGGATGGCGGCACGGGCAACGACAATCTGCAGGGGGGCGATGGCCACGACACCCTCTACGGAGGTGAAGGCAACGACACTCTCAGCGGCGAGGCCGGCAGCGATGCCCTCTACGGCGGCGCAGGCAACGATTTCCTGTCCGGCGGCGAAGGAGGCGATTACCTCGAAGGCGGCGAGGGCAATGATTATCTTGACGGCGGAACCGGCAACGACACGCTCGATGGCGGCACGGGCAACGACACCATGTATGGCGGCACGGGCAATGACGACCTCTGGGGCGGCTCGGACGACGACTATCTGGACGGCGGAACCGGCAACGACACCCTGGATGGCGGCGGCGGAGATGACTACCTAGACGGCGGTGCGGGCGACGACCTGTTGACCGGCGGTTGGGGCAACGACATCTTCGTCATCGACGGCTCAGCGGGCCACGACACCATCACGGACTTCGACCCCAACTCCGATCAACTGCGCATGGGCGCGCAATCGCCAGGCGACTTCAGCGTGACCAACCAGGACGGCAACACCATCATCACCTTCGGCGATTCCATCGTGACCCTGCAAGGCACCGAAATGACCGCCGACGAAGTCTGGGCGAACATCCAGCAAGGACACCAATAGGCAGGACCGGCAATAACTAAAAAACGCAGGCCGCCGCAGGGGTTCGAGTCAGGGAAGCGACCTCGGTGTCCGGGCGGGCATCGAGCCAAGAACCACAAGCGGTCCATGACAGCCAACAGCACACCATGCACACGGAGGGACGAAAACAATGAACACCATCGAAAAACAGCTTTATACACGCATCATTGCCAACCCCACGCTTCTGGGCGCGCTGATGGCGACCGCTTCCGTGGACGAACAGATCGAATTGATCAAATCCTTCGGCCAGGATCACGGAATGTCCGTGTCCCGGGAACAGGTGAGTTCGTTCTTGGCGGGCCTGAACGGACGCGAACTGTCCGACAGGGAACTCGAAGCCGTTGTGGGTGGCAAGAGCGGGATCGGCTACGACGAGAACGGCCAAAATCCCTTCTACTTCACTATAGAGAATGAAACCCTGTTCGGCGGCGCAGGTGACGACAGCATGGTCAGCATCGTGGACGCCGAAATGCACGGCGGCATGGGCAACGACACCCTGGCGGGCGGCGTGGGTTCGGACACCCTGTACGGCGGGGCGGGCGACGACTCCATGACCGGAGACACCACCCTTGAGGTGCGGGTCCATGACCAAGACGGCGAGTTGTACATGTACGCCTCACTGAATGCCGAGAACGGGACCGGCGACTACATGGACGGCGGCGCGGGCAACGACTGGATGGACGGCGCGGCGGGCGACGACACCATGTTTGGCGGCACGGGCAACGACACCATGAAAGGCGGCACGGGCAACGACTCCATGTCGGGTGGCAGTGGCATCGACCACATGGATGGCGGCAGCGGCAACGACACCATGTATGGCGGGGCCGACAGCGACATGATGGATGGCGGCGAGGGCGACGACTGGATGCACGGCGGTTCCGGCAGCGACTGGATGGGCGGCGGCGCGGGCGACGACACCATGGTTGGCGGCGCGGGCGACGATCTTCTTCTGGGCGACACGGGCAACGACGATCTCCGAGGCGGGTCCGGCAACGACAGGCTGGTTGCCGGAGACGGCGACGACCTGCTGCACGGCGGCGTGGGCAACGACACCATGTATGGGGAACTCGGCAACGACACCCTGTTCGGCGGAGCAGGCGACGACAGGCTCGACGGCGGCGAGGGCGACGACAGGCTGCGCGGCGGCACAGGCAACGATACCCTCACCGGCGGCGCGGGCAACGACATTCTCTCCGGCGGCGCGGGCAACGACGTCTTCGTCTTCGGCGCAAACGACGGCAACGACACCATCACGGACTTCGACCCCACCGAGGACCGCCTTTCGCTGCAGGGCAACCCCGGTCAAGACGACATCAATGTCACGACCCAGGACGGCAACACCGTGATCACCTATGGCGAGACCACCATCACCCTGCAGGGCACCGAAATGAGCGCCGAGGAGGTCTGGGCCAATATCAATCAGAGTTGAAACCTTGGCCCTTGTGTTGCGTCTATTCCGTACATACTTCCTTTATACGTGGGAGCTGAACCTCTCCTCGCACCCTGGAACTCGCACAGCCCCCTGAAGGAACGACCATGAACGCCACCGACAACGCCATTTATTCACTGGTCAGCACCGAGCCTGGATTTATCCGCAGCCTGATGGCAACCACCAGCAATCAAGGGCAAATCACTATGCTCAGGACCCTTGGCCAGGAGCATGGTCTGCCCGTGTCCGAGGAACAGGCCAAGAGCTTTCTGACCAGCCAGAACGGCCACGAACTCTCCGACAACGAACTGAGCATGGTCGTCGGCGGCAAGGGCGAATCGCCGAACGAAGACATGTACGGGGGATCAGGCAACGACAACATGTTTGGCGGCGGCGGCGAAGACACCATGCGCGGCGACGGTGGCAATGATTACCTGTCCGGCGGTGACGACAATGACAGGCTGTTCGGCGGTGATGGCAACGACACCCTCTATGGAGATGAGGGCAACGACTACATGGTCGGCGAAGAAGGCAACGACTACATGGGGGGCGGTGACGGCGACGATCTACTGATCGGCGGCAAAGGCAACGACACCATGGGCGGCGACGCAGGCAATGACACCATGTACGGACAGGACGGCAACGACGACATGTACGGCGGTGGCGGCGACGACAAGATGTTCGGCGACAGCGGTGACGACAAGATGGACGGCGGTGACGGCAACGACTGGATGTACGGTGGCGCCGGGGGCAACAATACCCTTTACGGCGGCGCAGGCAACGACACCATGGCCGGCGGAAGCGGCAACACCCAGATGGACGGCGGTGAAGGCAACGACGTCATGCACGGACAGCAAGGCCACGACAAGATGGCGGGCGGGGCCGACAACGATCTTCTTTATGGTGACTCCGGCAACGACACCATGGACGGCGGGGCAGGCAACGACACCCTGCATGGCGATATTGGCAACGACGCCCTCCAAGGCAACAGCGGCGACGACAAGCTGGACGGCGGTGTCGGCAACGACACTCTGGACGGCGGTGACGGCAACGATGCGCTTCATGGCGGCCAGGGCGACGACGTGCTGACCGGTGGTCAGGGGGGCGACACCTTCAGCTATGGCCATGCCGATGGCAACGACACCATCACCGATTTCAACGTCGACGAGGACCGACTGATCCTGCAAGGCAACCCCGCACCCGGGGACGTCAGCGTCAGCATCCAGGATGGCAACACCATTGTCACCTACGGCACAACCACCATCACTCTGCAAGGCGTCGAATTGACCGCCGAAGAACTCTGGAACGACCAACTGTCCGGCGGCGACGGCAACGATGTCATGGATGGCAACTGGGGTGACGACACCATGCATGGCGGTGCGGGCGACGACACCATGGACGGCGGTGACGGCAACGACACTCTGGGCGGTGGTGTCGGCAACGACTCCATGGACGGCGGTGACGGCAACGACACTCTGGGCGGTGGTGTCGGCAACGACTCCATGTCCGGCGGTTCCGGCAACGACTCTATGGACGGCGGTGACGGCAACGACTCCATGTCCGGCGGCAGCAACTCCTTTGACGGCCACGACGGTGCCGACACCATGCACGGCGGTGCAGGCAACGACACCATGGAAGGCGGCCTAGGCAGAGACTGGATGAACGGTGATTCAGGCGACGATCACATGTCCGGTGGCCATGGCAACGACCAGCTGTCCGGTGGCGCGGGCGACGATCACATGTCCGGGGGTGGCGACAACGACGCCTTGGATGGTGGCACGGGCGACGACTCCATGGATGGCGGCTATGGCACCGACACGCTGGTCGGCGGTGAAGGCAACGACACCCTGTACGGGGGATCGAGCAACCTCACCCATTTATTTGGTGGCATTTTCAGCGGCGACGCCGGCAACGACCAGTTGACCGGTGGCGAGGGCAACGACGTCTTCGTGTTCAACAACGAGTTCAACCACGACACCGTCACCGATTTCAATCCCGCCGAGGACCGCCTCTCGCTGCTGGGCAACCCCGGCCAGGACGACATCCACGTCAGCACCCAGGACGGCAACACCACCATCACCTATGGCCACGCCACCATCACCCTGCAAGGCACCGAGATGACAGCCGAAGAAGTATGGAATAATATCAACCAAGGCTAACACCATTCGATCATGTTGATCGAATACAGCTCTGGAGACGATGCCGTCATCTGGCCTGTAGCGCGCGGAATGAGAGGAAATCCATGTCCTATCGTCTGAGACAATTGAGCGAGGTCCAGGCCCGAGCCTTCGCTGACATGACCTTTCCGGCCTATCGGCCCCTACTGGCCAGGGCCGGGAAGGACGGCATCCTCGCCATCGGCGCCCTGACCGAGGATGGAACCCCTGCCGGGTTGATCCTGATCGAGCAGGGGCACGGGAGGGCCACACTCCTGTCCCTGCTTATCACCCTGCCCCATCGCCTCCAGGGGCTTGGGGGGGCACTGCTGGAGACAGCGGAGAATATCCTCGCCCGGGCGGGGACACGCACCCTCAGCACGTCCTGGAGCGAAGCGCTCCCCGGGGCAACGGCCATGGCCGCTCTGCTGCACCGGGCCGAGTACGCCAAGCCCCGCCCCAGACTGCTGATGGTCAAAGGCGACTGGCAAGGCGCCATCGGGGAAGTCCTGCGCAGCGAATACGACCGCTACAGAAACGGAAACGGGTTGCCCAAGGGTTATGAGCTGACCCCCTGGCGGGACATGACCCGCGAGGACGTCCGATTCATCCTGACGCGCCAGGGCCAGCCCGGCTGGTACGAACCCCGCGCCAATCCCCTGCGCGAAGCGCGACGCATCGAACCCGTGAACAGCCTCATCCTACGCCGCGAAGGTGACATCGTGGGCTGGCTGGGCACCCATCGCATCAGCCCCGACACCGTGCGCTACACCGACGTCTTTGTGCGCGAGGATCTGAAAAACGGCGGAGCCGTATCCATCGCCATGGTCGTGCGCGGCTTCTGGCTACAGCACGATCACGGCCCCCGCCACTTCACCATGGGTCTGGAACGCGACAACACGGCGCTGATCACCATGTGCCGCCGGCGCATGGCCAAGGCCACGGAGCAACACTGGTCCGTGGAAACGTCGAAGGAATTGCTTACAGGCCGAGAGCGTCGGCCAGATGGAGGAGCCCGCGCCTGACGCGGGTCTTGACCGTGCCTTCGGGCACACCAAGGGCCAAGGCGGCCTCGGCAAAGGTCATCTGCTGCACGCGGACCAGGAGCACGGCCTCGCGCTGTTCGTCACTCAATTTTTGCAACGCGATCATGAGGAGTTCGATCTCCTCGCGCGCCTGCACCCTGCCCTCCGGTCCCGGAAGGGTGTCATCCATTTCCAGGTTCAATTCGCGCACGGGTTTGCGCCAGTGACTGCGCAACAGGTTCAGGGCGATGGAATACAGCCAGGATTTGAAGGACGTAAGGTCACGCAAGGCCCCACGGTTGTTCCAGGCCCGGATGAAGGCCTCCTGCACCAGGTCTTCCGCCAGGGCGCGGTCCCCCCTGAGCAGGGATTGGAGATAAGTGCACAGCCCCCCAGAGAACTCGCGATACCCGGCCTGAAACCGGACACGGGTCAAGATGGGGGCGGGCGCGTCCTTCATGACAATCTCAGCCTTCCAGCCCCAGAATCCGGGAGAACTTAGGGAAGACAAGGTCGATGGGTCGCTTGGTGCTGACCACCACCTCACCGGTACAGATCGTCCCGGCCTCGATGCTGAAATCCTCGGGGCCCGAGGACGATGACCACAGGAAGCTCTCCGGCTTCTTGGGATCCTTAAGCAGCGTGACCGAGGCACTGATCATCACGCCGGATTCCAGCATGGCGTTGACCACCTCGCGCTGACCGATACCCTTGAGCAGCGACTGTGCGGACACGGGATAAGCCGAGACCTCCTTCACCTTGCCATAGATGCAGCCGTATTCCTCCTTCTCGGCAGTGGAGGGATACACATAGACCACCATGCCCGGCTTGACCTTCTTGCCCTTGTCCACCGGCAGCAGAACCACGGCCTCCAGGGGCGAATCGAGAGGCTCGAGTACGGCCACGGTCTGGCCTTCGGTGATGTAAGCCCCGCGCTCCACAGTCACTTCCACCACCCGCCCGTCAAAGGGGCTGATGACATGGGTGTTCAGATTCAGCACACGATCAAGGTTATGCAGGGCCAACTCCAGGTCGATGACTTTTTCCTGATTGCCCAAGAGGTCCAGTTCCGCCTCGCTGTGCAGTTTGAACATATTGGTATCCATCTCCGAGAGCTGAAGCTCCCGACTGGACATCTGGCTCATGACGAGATTCCTGAATCCGTGAATAAGTGTTGCCAACGTTGTTGGCTCGAAATTTCAACCATATTTTTCGAAAATCCAGGCGACTTTCGACCTGAAAATTTTCAACTGAAGGACCATTGTCGCTTCGCAAGCTCTGAGAACCGACTTTT
>JAHIUW010000004.1 GCA_018816865.1 Pseudomonadota bacterium | reverse complement strand
TGAACGGCAGGACGCCGAACCAAGCCTTCTTGGACGGTCTGCCCAAAGATGAAAAGACCAAGGAAAAGGCAGCCAAAAACGCTGCCTAAAAATCACCCCGCCAAGGGCGGCAGTGTCAGGTAAATACTATCTCTGTACAGAAGGGGTGATCTTGGCGCAACGCTGACTGTAGATTAAGCCCTGTCACTTGGTGGACAAGCAATACATTGACGATGCATATTACATTAAGCGATCGTTCTAATTGCGAACCGTTAAAACACTTTCTACAGCCTTTCTAATAGAATCTCTATGTGTGTTATCAGTCAATACATCTATTTCATTTTTATAGAAATTACTTCTATATAAGAATAATTTAATGTTATTCAAATGTGTAGCACACCTTCTCGCCCCTTCGTTTGCTATCAAAAACGGATCTATCACACCGTCGTCAATGCTAAGACTTTGCTGAAGTATACATTTTGAATAATCATGTTTCATCCTTTCAACCTGACTAGATTCCTCTGGCCTCATAAAATCAAGCCTTCTATAATCAGGGCCACCACAAGCAGTAAGCGACAGCCCCAAAAGCACACCAAGTACAACAAATATTTTTCCCATGTGACGCCCCTTTTAATATTTACTTCTTATTATAGTATTTTTAGAATACGTTCAACTATTAACAATACTCGACCTTATAACTATGATATTCTCTAACAAAACTTTCAACCACTAAGTTCGCCTTGGCGGCCTGCCACACCGCACAAATTCAAGTTTCAGTGGGGCTAGCAAGTATCTTTTTTGCAGCGAGATACATAACAAAAAAGGGCCAGCACTTTCATGCTGACCCTTTATTCCTTTTTCTGGTGCGCCCGGCAGGAATCGAACCTGCGGCCTACGGCTTAGGAGGCCATCGCTCTATCCAACTGAGCTACGAGCGCACCCTGGTTCCGGGAATGATAGACCAACTTGCCGTCGGCAACCAGCCCGGAAGCCGGATTAAGTAGCCGAGCCCCCTTGAAATTGCAACCGCTTTCTGGCCGGACCTGTCCCCCGGTCCTGCCGCAGCCAAGGCGTGCCAACACAATCCCCCAAAAACATGTGAAAATATCGGCACAACCGGTTTACACAAGGTTCGGATGCTTTATAATACCTAACATCTCGGGTGGCTTTCGCTGCCAGCTGCACGCCGCCCGCACCATGCAAAAAATCCATAAGGAGGACATACACTTGCTTAAACGACTCTATTCCGTATTGGCTCTCCTGATCATGCTGGCCGTCAGCGCCTCGGCAAACGCCGCCACCGGCTTGCCCGAATTCACGGAACTGGCCGCCAAGGCCGGAGACGCCGTCGTCAACATCAATACCGTCAAGCTGGTCAAGCAATCCGACCAGATGAAGGAATTCTTCCAGTTCCGCAAACGCGGAACACCCTTTGACGATTTCTTCGACCAGTTCGAAAAACGCTTCAAAAACGCCCCCGACGATAAACCGCGCAAGGAACGCTCCCTTGGCTCGGGCTTCATCATCTCGACTGACGGGTACGTGGTCACCAACAACCACGTCATCGCCGAAGCCGACGAAATCAAGGTCAAGCTCCAGGGCGAGGACGAGTCCTACGACGCCGAGCTCATCGGCCGCGACCAGGAAACCGATCTGGCGCTCTTGAAGATCAAGCCCAAAAACACCCTGCCCACCTTGAGTTTCGGCGATTCCGACTCGGTCAAGGTCGGCCAGTGGGTCATGGCCATCGGCAACCCCTTTGGCCTCGACCACTCCGTCACTGCGGGCATCATCAGCGCCAAGGGCCGCATCATCGGCTCCGGCCCCTTTGACGACTTCATCCAGACCGACGCCTCCATCAACCCCGGCAACTCCGGCGGTCCGCTGCTGAACATGGACGGCGAGGTCATCGGCATCAACACCGCCATCATCGCCTCGGGGCAGGGCATCGGCTTCGCCATCCCCGCGACCATGGCCAAGCGCGTCATCGCCCAGCTTCGCGACAACCAGAAGGTCTCGCGCGGCTGGCTGGGCGTGACCATCCAGGCCGTGGACGAGAACACGGCCAAGGCCCTGGGGCTGCCCAAGCCCTATGGCGCCCTCATCGCCTCCGTGATTCCTGACCAGCCCGGCGACAAGGCCGGCATCAAGGCCGGGGACGTGATCGTCAAAATCGAAGGCCAGGAAGTGAAGGACGCCAGCGACCTGTTGCGCACCATCGCGGGCTTCGACCCCGGCAAGAAAATCGAGTTCACGGTCTGGCGCGGCAGCCGCGAAAAGAAGCTCAAGGCCACCCTGGGTGAACGCGACACCAAGCTGCTCACCCAGAAACAGCCCCAGGCCGAGCAGGAGCAAGCGACCAACGCATTCCTGGGCATGTCGGTGCGCCCCGTGACCGAAGAAGAGGCCACGGCCCTGGGCCTGACCGATGCCAAGGGACTGCTCGTCACCGAGGTGGCGGCCAACTCCCCGGCCCAGGAGGGCGAAGTCCGCCCCGGCGACGTCATCACCCAGGCCAACCAGACTCCTGTCCTGACTCCTAAGGACCTGGAGAAAATCCTCGCCACCGACGCCAAGGACAAGGGCGTCCTGCTGCTGCTCATCCAGCGCCAGGGTCAAAGCGTCTTCAGGACCATCTCCCTGCCCAAGGACTAGCCACAAACAAACCGCCAAGAACCACCAAGGGGGCCGCAAGGCCCCCTTTTCGTGGCTCTGCCCCCCGCGGCACCCCCTTTTCGCCGCCCTGCGCACTCGACCCTGACTTTCGCCTCTGCTATGTCTGACCCGGTCCAATTGAACCCGCAACCGGCCACCCGCCCACAGGACAACAGCCCATGCCGAGCATTCCAGCGCCCAGAGCCAGCCGTCTGACCATCCCCTGCCGCCTGTCGCACCTGGCTCCGGCAGCGGCCTTTATCCGCGCCGTGGCTCAGGCCTTCGGCTTCGAGGACAAGGATGCGGCCCTCCTGGCCCTGGCCACCGAGGAGGCCGTGAACAACGTCATCACTCATGGCTACGGGGGCGAATGCGACGAACAGGTCCTTCTGGAAATCGTCGAGGAACCCGGACAGTTGCGCATCGACCTGACCGACCAGGGCATCCCCTTCGATCCGGGAACCGTCCCGGACTATTCGCCTGAAAATCCGGACCTTCCGGGCCTGGGCACCCACCTGATACGCCGGGCCGTGGACGAGTTGGAATTCGAGATTCTGGGCCGCGAAGGACGGCGCACCCGCATGGTCAAACGCCTGCCCCAAGGCCGCGTGGATCGGCAGCCCGGTGCGGCGCTGGGCGAGCGGGGGGCCGGGAAGGACCTGACCCCAGCCCCGACCGGAGCAACGCCTTCCTTCACGGTACGCGCGCCGCGCCCGGACGAGGCCCTGGCCATCAGCCGCCTGGCCTGGAGTGCCTACGGCTACGGCTACGAGGAATACATCTACCACCCGGAACGCATCAACGCGGCCATCGCAGCCGGCCATCTCCTCTCGCAGGTGGCGATCAGCGAGCCGGATGGGGACCTCATGGGCCATCTGGCCCTGAAATATTCCGAGCCGAACGCCCCCCTGCCTGAGATGGGCGTAGCCTTCGTGAATCCGCGCTATCGGCGCTCCGGCGTCTTCCGCGACCTGAACGACGCCTGCATCCGGACCGCCCAGAAACACGGGGCCGAGGGCTTTTTCGTCCAGGCCGTGACGAGCCACACGGCCTCGCAATCCATGGCCGGATCGATCGGACTCGCGCCCACGGCCCTGAACCTGGGCATCCTGCCTGCGGGCATCATTTTCAAAGGGCTGGGCTCCGCCGGGCAAAAGGAATCCGCCCTGACTCTGACGCGTCTGTTCAGGCCCTCCCCCAGGGTCCTCCATCTCCCACCCCGGCACCGCAGCATGGTCGAGACCATTTTCAACTGGCAGGGGATCACCTGCCAGCAGCCGGACCAAGCTCCCACGGCTCCCGCCACCCCTCGGGGCCGCCTGCACGGTCTGGTCTTGCCCGGGGGTCTGAACAGCGCCGTGATTGAGGTCCTGGAATACGGCGCCGACACCATCCTCGAGATCGCCCGCCTCGCGGCGAGCTGGGGCAAGGAAGGAGTGGACGGCGTGTACCTCTCGCTGCCCCTGGACGAACCAGCCACAGCGATGATCTGCGAACGCTGTGAGGCTCTGGGTTTCTTCTTCGCCGGAGCCACGCCGCTCGGGCTGCACGGCCGGGATTGCCTACACCTGCAGATGCTCTGCGGCATCGAGCTGGATCCCGGGCGACTCCAGCTGGCGGACGAGCGAGCCCTGGAATTGCGGGATTACGTGCAGCGGGAACGGGCTCGCGCAGCCGGGGCCTGAGGCCACTCCCCTGACATCCGTTTATTTTTGGCAAGGCACGGCGAGGAGTTCTCCGCTTGCGCGGGATTCGGGCTTGCGGCATGGTGGGTGCGCCATGCGAAATCAAACAGACACCATCACCTTGCGCACAGGCTGCAAGGTCAATCTCTACCTGGAGATCACAGGCAGGCTGAACAACGGCTACCATACCCTAGGCACCCTGTTCTATCCCCTGCCAGAGCCCCACGACACCCTGACCCTGGCCTTCGGCCCCGAGGGTGGCGGCTTCTCCCTGTCCGCCAATGACCCGCAACTGGAGTCCGATTCCAACACCATCGCCAAGGCCTGGCGAGCATTCGCCCAGAGTACGGGCTTTGCCCCGGCTTTGGCCGTGACCCTGGACAAGGGCATCCCCATGGGCGCGGGGCTTGGGGGTGGCAGCGCCGACGCCGCCGTGATCCTGCGCGAGCTCAATGCCCGGGCCGGCGAGCAGGCCTTGTCCGCGGACGAATTGAACCAACTGGCCGCCTCCATCGGCGCGGATGTGCCGTTCTTCCTGCTGGATGGCCCGGCCTGGGCCGAAGGCATCGGGGAAAGACTCCATCCCGTTCAGATCGACCTGCGAGGATTGACCCTGGTCCTGATCTGCCCCTCCGAGCATGTTTCCAGTGCCTGGGCTTACCGGGCCTGGGACGAATCCCAGACAAAACGCTCCCCAGGCGTTGAAAACACGCATGGTTTCTTGACATGCGCCCAAACTGAGTTTAAAAACTCCCCTCGCTCCCGAATCCTGCTTTACAATAGCTTTGAGGACGTCGTTTTTCCGTTTCATTGCAACCTACTGCAATTCAAAGAAAAACTTCTCATCCTCGGAGCAAGTGCAGCGGTCCTGAGCGGCAGTGGGGCCAGCATCCTCGGCCTTTTTCGTGATTCGGGGCTCGCCGAGAGAGCCCGTGTTGAATTCGAAAAGCAGGGCATCCCCACGCACCTGCATTGTTGTTAATTGCTGGGGTGTGGCCAAGTTGGTAAGGCAACGGGTTTTGGATCCGTGTACCGGTGGTTCAAGTCCTCCCACCCCAGCCATATTTTTGTAAGGAAACTGCACGATGGCTATCGGCGAACTGAAGATCATGACTGGCTCGGCCAACCCCAAGTTGGCCAGCGAAATTTGCGACCACCTGGGCTGCGAATTGACGCAATGTCTGACAGACACGTTTTCCGACGGCGAAATCCGTGTGGAGATCGGTTCCAATGTGCGCGGCGCGGATGTTTTTCTGGTGCAGCCCACCTGTGCACCGGTGAACTTCCACCTGATGGAGATGTGCATCGTGCTGGACGCCCTGAAGCGAGCCAGCGTCGGGCGCGTCACTGCAATCGTGCCCTACTACGGCTATGCGCGCCAGGACCGCAAGGTCGCACCGCGAGCGCCCATCACCGCCAAGCTGGTGGCAGACTTCTTGACCGTGGCGGGCATCGACCGCCTGGTCACCGTCGATCTGCATGCCGGACAGATCCAGGGCTTCTTCAACCTGCCCGTGGACAACCTTTACGCCGCCCCGGTCCTGCTGGCGCACCTGCGCACCACGGACGATGACCTGGTCATCGTCTCCCCGGATGCAGGCGGCGTGGAACGCGCCCGCGCCTACGCCAAGCGCCTGGGCGCCGGCCTGGCTATCATCGACAAACGGCGCGACGCGCCTAATCAGGCCAGGGCCATGAACGTCATCGGCGATGTGAAAGGCAAGACCGCCATCGTCCTGGACGACATGATCGACACGGCCGGGACCATCGTGGCCGCCGCCGACGTGCTCATGGAAAACGGCGCCAAGAATTGCATCGCCTGCGCCACCCACGCCGTGCTTTCCGGCCCGGCCGTCGAGCGGCTGGAAAATTCCCTGTACTCCCAAGTCGTTGTAACCAACTCCATCCCGTTGAACGACAAGGTCGAGAAGTGTTCAAAGATCAAAGCCCTGTCCCTGGCCAGCCTGCTGGGCAAAGCCATTCACAACATCCACACGGAATCGTCCGTGAGCGTGTTGTTCGTATAATTTAAAAAAAACCACCCGCCAAGGCCAAGCGGCCCGCCGGCAGGAAAATAGGCGAGAAGGAGAATACCAACATGTCTGAACAGATCACCCTCAAGGTCGTCAAGCGTGAAGAGAAGGGCAAGGGCCCTAATCGCCAGCTGCGCATGAAGGGCATAGTCCCCGGTGTGTTCTACTCCAAAGAGTCGAACATCCCCGTCAAGATGGATCTTTTGCCCCTGGAAAAGGTTTTCAGGCAGGTTGGCACCTCCCACCTGATGACCCTGGATATCAATGGCGAGGAGCCCCAGCCGGTCATCATCAAGCAGCTGGTCCGTCATCCTTATAAGAACCGCATCGACCATGTTGACTTCTACGGCGTCGACATGAAGAAGACGGTGCGCATCCAGGTCCAGATCCAGACCACCGGCAAGCCCGTGGGCATCGAAAAGGGCGGCGTGCTGACCATCTACCGCGATTCCATTGATATCGAATGCCTGCCCTCCGACATCCCCGAGATCATCACCCTTGATGTCTCTCTGCTGGAAGTCAACGAGAGCATCAACGTGCAGGACATCGTAATGCCCAAGGGCGTCACCGCCCTCTTTGACGAGAATTACGCAGTGGCAGGTGTCGACGCCCTGGCTGAAGAGGCCGAGGACGAGGACGCCGAGTCAGAGTCCAAAGAATAAGACCGAACGCCAATTGACCATGCCGAGGGCTCTGGAGGCGTCTCCGGAGCCCTCGTTCTTTGTCGGACCAGGACCAGACCCAATGCCTGTGCGACATGGGCAAGACCTTGAGCCTCTGACGCCATGAAAAACTACTCTCTGCTCATCGCCGGCCTGGGCAACCCCGGACCGGAATATGAACTCACCAGACACAATTTCGGTTTTCTGGCCGTTGATCATCTGATTGATCGATCAGGCGGCCCGGACAAGTGTCCCAGGATCGAGATCCGAGGCGACTGCCTGACCTGGGAATGCCAACCCGTGCGCAAACTGCCCAAGGTGCTGCTGACCAAGCCGCAGACCTACATGAACCTTTCGGGCGTGGCCGTGGGCAAGCTGGCCAATAAATTCGAACTTCCCCCGGATAGAATCCTTGTCATCCATGACGACCTCGACCTTGAACTGGGCCGAATGAAGCTCAAGATTGGCGGCGGAGACGCTGGGCACAACGGCATCAAGTCCATTGCCGAACACCTGGGATCGGCGGCCTTCATCAGACTGCGGCTGGGCATCGGACGGCCCGAGGGTCAAGGGGGAACCAGGGACTACGTGTTGGATGGCTTCGAACCACAAGAAGCCGAAATCGTGAATAAAGTCCTGGCCAATGCCATCAAGGGCATCGTCATGCTGCTGCGGATGGGCTTGCAGCCTACTGTGCAGCATATCAACAGCTTCGACGCCCGACCAAAGCTTGAAAAGCCCGATGAATCCTAGACTAAACGGGGTGATTACGTTAAGGTTCAACTCTGTACTTTTTTTATGTAAGGTGGTTGGAGAGTGCCAAAGGGATTTATGATCAACGAGCTCGTCGTCTATCCTGCCCAGGGTGTGGGGAGGGTTGAACGTATTGAGCACAAAGAGATCGGAGGCGCCACAGCCGAATTTTACATTGTCAGGATTCTATCCAACAATGTGACCTTGATGGTGCCCGTTTCCAACGCCACCAATGTGGGTCTGCGGACTGTGTGTTCCAAGAAAAAGGCGAGCGCCATCATTGAGTCCTTGAAGGACCGCTCCGAATTTACTGGCTATTCCGGCCAAAACTGGAACCGGCGCTACCGCGAGTATTCCGAGAAGCTCAAGAGCGGAGAATTGTGCGATGTCGCCTATGTGCTCAAGGAACTGCTGCTCATCGGCAAGGACAAGGAATTGTCCTTCGGAGAACACCGCCTTCTGGAGCAAGCCATGGGATTATTGTCGCTGGAACTTGCTCATGCCATGGGTGTCGAACAAGATGTTATCCGTACGGATATTGAAGCCCTGTTCGCCGACGTGATCAGACCCAAGGAAAATCATTAAATACCCCCTTGCCATTATCCGTGGCTTGAGCTAATGGATTTTTAAGGCATCCGCATAACCAATCCAGATTAATCCCAGACAACGTAGCGAGCCACCGAAATCTCTCGTAACAATCCCCATAGTATAGATTATTAGAGTCCTAAGCCCCACAATCATTCGTTCTGATATTGCAGAACACTTCATCCAACGGGCATAATACGGACCGACCGCATTTGCTACGGCATCGTCGCCGTCAATAGATCATTCACATTTTCAACGATAAAGAATGGAACTTATCGCCTGCTAAGCACATTGGCCGTGCCGTGTGGACGCGGTGTATTCCAATGGAGCAGCATGGGCAATACGACACCAAAACCACAAGGAAATCAGATGGACCCGGAGTCTGAAATGAATCAATCCGAGCTAAAGATCAAGTCCATGAGCGAGCTCATGGAACTCGCCAAAGAGTACAAGATCGAAAACCCCAGCGGTTTGAAAAAGCAAGAGTTGATCTTCGCCCTACTCAAGGCCTGCGCCTCACTCAACGGCAACATCTATGGCGAAGGCGTGCTTGAGATCCTCCCGGACGGATTCGGTTTTCTGCGCTCCCCCATGTACAGCTACACCCCAGGCCCTGATGACATCTATGTTTCGCCCTCGCAGATCCGTCGCTTCGGCCTGCGTAAAGGTGACGTCATCACCGGCCAGATCCGCCCCCCCAAGGAAGGCGAACGCTATTTTGCCCTGCTCCGGGTCAACGAGATCGGATTCGAAAAACCCGAAGCCACCAAGCATCTGGTCCTGTTCGACAACCTGACCCCTCTTTTCCCGGAAAGCCAGTTCAAGCTCGAAAACGGTGCGGAGAGCTATTCCGCCCGGATCATCGACCTCATGGTGCCCATCGGCAAGGGACAACGCTGCCTGATTGTCGCTCCGCCCCGCACCGGCAAGACAATCCTCCTGCAGACCATCGCCAACTCCATCAGCGCCAACAACCCGGATGCCTACCTCATCGTCCTGCTCATCGACGAGCGGCCCGAGGAAGTCACGGACATGCAGCGCACGGTCAATGCCGAGGTGGTCAGCTCCACTTTCGACGAGCCCCCGCAGCGCCACGTCCAGGTGGCGGAGATGGTCCTGGAAAAGGCCAAACGCCTTGTGGAACGCAAGATGGACGTGGTCATCCTGCTGGACTCCATCACCCGTCTGGGCCGCGCCTTTAACGCCGTGACACCGTCTTCGGGACGTGTGCTGTCCGGCGGTCTGGATGCAAATGCCCTGCAACGCCCCAAGCGCTTCTTCGGCGCGGCGCGTAACATCGAGGAAGGCGGCAGCCTGTCCATCATCGCCACGGCCCTAGTGGACACCGGCTCACGCATGGACGACGTCATCTTTGAAGAATTCAAGGGCACCGGCAACTGCGAGATCCAGCTGGATCGGCATCTGGCCGAGAAACGCGTCTGGCCGGCCATCGACATCAATCGCTCCGGCACCCGCAAGGAAGACCTGCTCCTGGCCCCCGAGGTCATGAACCGCATGTGGGTCCTGAGAAAGATTCTGGGCCCCATGAACTCTTCCGATTCCATGGAATTCCTGCTGGGCAAGATGAAGAGCACCAAGAGCAATAAAGAATTCATCGACATGATGAGCAAATAGGCGCGCACAACGCCAGCCATGACAAGGCCGGTCCCGAAAGGGACCGGCCTTTTTTCTGGTAAAGGTTCTTAAGATTGACTCCCTTGGCGACAGAAAGGCTTTGGGGTAGTCTGCGTACATGAGGCGATTCTGCTTGCAGCTACGCCTCCCACCCTCAGCAGGACGACCCCAATGAAACTGGTCCGGAACCAACGCGCAACACCGTCTGTCGTTTTCATCCTGATCCTTGCCCTTGTACTGGGGCAACTGGCTGCGCCGTTGCGAGCCTCGGCAGGGTTGTTCGGGGACTTCAGTCTGGAAGACGAAAAGAAGCTCGGCAAAAAATACTACACGCTGATCAAGGCCACCTACCCCATCGTGGAGGATCCGGAGATCGTCGGCTACGTCAAGGATGTGGTCGAACGCGTAGCCCAAACCCTGCCGCCGCAGCCTTTTCCCGTCATCACCACCGTGGTACGCAGCAACTCCATCAACGCCTTTGCCACGCCGGGAGGCTATGTCTACGTCTTCACCGGCCTGCTCACGGAATTCGACCAGGAATCCCAGTTGGCTGGGGTCATCGCGCACGAACTAGCCCACGTCACTCAGCGCCATGTGGCCAAGCGCATCGCCCAACAGCAAATCACGTCGCTCGGCATGCTGGCTGGAGTATTGGCCGGGATGCTCATCGGCCAAGGCGGCGGCGACAGCAGCCAGGCCGCCAGCCAGGCGCTGATCATCGGGTCCATGGCCGGGGCCCAGTCCTCGATGCTCAACTACAGCCGCATCGACGAGCGCGAGGCCGACCAAGTGGGCATGAACTACCTGGTGGAAGCGGGCTACCCCCCCACGGGCATGATGGAGGGCTTCAAGAAGATCCGCCACAAGCAATACCTGTCGGGCAGCAGCATCCCCGCCTATCTTTCCACCCACCCCGCCGTGGACGAACGCATCGGCTATCTGGAAGAACGGATCGCCGACCTGCCCGCAGAGGTCAGACAGCGTGCGGAGTCCGAGAACCGGTTCCCACGGATCAAGACCCTGTGCCTGGCGCGTTACACCGATATCGACGGTGCCCTGAGCACCTTCAGGACCGGGACAGGCAGTGCGGCCCTGGACTTCATGGGCATGGGCATCCTCTTCAGCCGCAGGAACCAGGTCAAAGAGGCGGCCGAGGCCTTCGATTCCGCCTTGCGGCTGGCTCCCAATGACCCGCTGGTGCTGCGCGAAGCCGGTCGTTTCCATTACCTGCAGGGCGATGCCTCCAAGGCCACAAGCTACCTGACCAAGGCCATGCTCCTGAACCCCAAGGATCTGATGGCCCTGTTCTTCATGGCCCGCTTGCAGGCGGACAGGGGAGAGACCGATCGGGCCGTGGACTACTACAGACGCCTGCTGAAAACCCTGCCCGAGGACCCGGAGTTGCATTTTTACCTGGCGCGGACCCTGGGAAGTTCCGGCAACAACTTCGAAGGGCATCTGCACCTGGCCTACTGGGGCATCTACAGCCTAAACAAGAAGAAGGCCGAGTTTCACAAGGAAAAGACCGGGGCCCTCGCCGAAACCGAGGAGCAGAAGGCCAGCTACAAGACCCTGTGCGAGGTCTTCGACGAACGGGACGAATTCTGGAAGGAACTGGACAAGGGCAAGAAGTAATGAACAAGCCGCAGGGGACCTGGAACCTGCCCAGCGGTCGACTCTGCATTCGCCAAGGGCGATCTCACCCGGTCCTCGGCCCAGGCCATCGTCAATGCCGCCAACCCGCAACTGGCCGGCGGCGGAGGGGTGGACGGGGCCATCCACATGGCCGCAGGCCCGGCGCTCAAGGCCGCGGGAAGGCTCTGGGTCCAGGCCAACGGTCCCCTGGCCACGGGCCGGGCAATGATCACCCCCGGATTCAACCTGCGGGCCCAATGGGTCATCCACACCGTCGGTCCCATCTGGCACGGCGGCAATCAGAATGAGGATGCCCTGTTGGCCTCGGCCTACGGCGAAAGCATGCGCCTGGCCCACGAGAACGACATCACCCACATCGACTTCCCCGCCATCTCCT
The DNA here is from genome assembly GCA_018816865.1 of Pseudomonadota bacterium. Taxonomy (GTDB): domain Bacteria; phylum Desulfobacterota; class Desulfovibrionia; order Desulfovibrionales; family Desulfovibrionaceae; genus Desulfovibrio_Q. The sequence continues at coordinate 73,488 of JAHIUW010000004.1, read as the reverse complement.
GCGGGGTCTATGGCTTTCCGCTCCCGCGCGCCATGCCCATCGCCCTGGAAACCCTTGCTAAAAGTTTGGGAAAAGGGGTGGTCAAGGTGGTTTCCATGGTTATAGTTTCACCCAATGCCGTGGCCCACTGGGCCGAAACGGCCAAACAAATTTTCGGTCCCCCTGATTAGGTCCGTTTAAATCTCAAAGTGAACGGCCGCTCAAAAATGGTCAGATGCGAGGCGCGACCTGAAATTCAAGATCGCAGCGTATAAAAACATACGTAAGAGTTTGAATTTCAGGAGCAACGAAGCAGATGGCTGTTTTTCAGCGGTCGCTTGGAGGAAATATGGAATTGCGCGGCACAACAATCCTCGCCGTCAAGGATGCCGATGGAGTCGCCGTAGCAGGCGACGGACAGGTCACCTTCGGCCAGAGCGTGGTCTTGAAACACTCTGCCCGCAAGGTCCGTCGGCTCTATCACGACAAGATCCTGGCCGGCTTTGCCGGCGCCACTGCCGACGCCTTCACCCTGTTCGAGCGCTTCGAGGCCAAGCTGGAGGAATTCGACGGCAACCTCGTGCGCGCCAGCGTGGAGTTGGCCAAGGAATGGCGCATGGACAAATATCTGAGACGTCTGGAGGCCATGCTGATCGTGGCCGACGCCGAGACCATCCTCATCCTGACCGGTACCGGCGACGTCATCGAGCCTGATGACGGAATCGTGGGCATCGGCTCGGGCGGAACCTACGCCCTGGCGGCCGCCCGTGCCTTAAAGCGCGAGACCCCTCTGCCCGCCGCCGAGATCGCGCTCAAGGCCATGGCCATCGCCGCTGAGATTTGCGTCTTCACCAACGATTCCGTCACACTGGAAACAATCGGGAAAGAGGCCTAGCGCCCATCCCCCGCCACTCATAAGGAGCCCTTGTGCACCAACTGACTCCACGAGAAATCGTCTCCGAACTGGACAAATTCATCATCGGCCAGAACGACGCCAAGCGCATGGTGGCCATCGCCATGCGCAACCGCTGGCGGCGTCAGCAGGTGCCGCCGGAATTGCGCGACGAGATCTCCCCAAAAAACATCATCATGATCGGCTCCACCGGCGTGGGCAAGACCGAGATCGCCCGCCGCTTGGCGAGACTCTCCGGATCGCCGTTCTTCAAGGTCGAGGCCTCCAAGTTCACCGAGGTGGGCTACGTGGGACGCGACGTGGAATCCATGATCCGCGACCTGATGGAGATCGCCGTGAACATGGTCCGCACCGAAGAAATGGAAAAGGTCAAGGTCAAGGCCGAGAAACAGGCCGAGGAACGCCTGCTGGACCTACTCTACCCCCCGACGCAGCAACCCCGGGGATCGGTCATTGCCGTGGGCACCCAGCCGGGCAGCGCCCAGGCAGTCGAGAGCGGCGAGTCCACACGCGAGAAGCTGCGCACCCTGTGGCGCCAGGGCAAGATGGACGACCGCCAGGTGGAACTGGAAGTCACCGAGCAGAGCGGCACCCAGATCGGCGTGATGGCCATGCCGGGCATGGAAGGCATGGAGAACCAGGTCCGCGACATGATGGGCCAGCTGTTCCCCAAGAAGCGCAAGCAACGCAAGATGAACGTGCGCGAGGCCTATGAACAGCTGCTCATGGAGGAATCCGAACGCCTCGTGGATATGGACAAGGTCATCGAAATCGCCAAGGAACGCGTGGAGCAGAGCGGCATCGTATTCCTGGACGAGATCGACAAGATCTGCTCGTCCACCGCCAGCCGCGGCGCGGGCACGGCGGACGTCTCGCGCGAGGGTGTGCAGCGCGACCTGTTGCCCATCGTGGAAGGCAGCGTCGTCAACTCCAAATATGGCATGATCAACACGGACCACATCCTTTTCATCGCCGCCGGGGCCTTTCACCTCTCCAAGCCCTCGGACCTGATCCCCGAACTTCAGGGGCGCTTTCCGCTGCGCGTGGAACTTTCCTCCCTGCACAAGGAGGAGTTCTACCGCATCCTGACCGAACCCCAGAACGCCCTGACCATCCAATACAAGGCTCTGCTGGCCACCGAGGGCGTGGATCTGGTCTTCGCGGACGAAGCCTTGCTCGAGGTCGCGGCCTTCGCCCAAACCATCAACGAAGAGACCGAGAACATCGGTGCACGCCGCCTGTACACCATCCTGGAGAAGATCCTCTCGGACCTGTCCTTCGAGGCCCCGGACAAGAGCGGCCAGCAGGTGATCGTCGATCGGGAGTACGTGCTGCGCCACTTAGAGGATGTGACCCGCAATCGCGACCTGTCGCGCTACATCCTCTAACAGCCTGTTGAAAAACGCACGTTTGCGGCGCTGCTTCGGTCAATCCAAACCCTCACGTATGTGTAATACGCTACGGGCTTGGATTGACCTTGCATCTTGCACTCGCACATTTTTGAACAGGCTGCGATGGAATAAGGTTCACAGCCAACCAATAGGCACCATTGCCTCGGCCAATGATTTCGGGCACAAGCAATGGACGTTGGCCACAGTAAACAACGCGCCAACGGCCCTGCGAACAAAGGACCGATCGTGAAGAAAGAAAGCAAAATCGCCACACTGCTGTTGGAATCCCTGCCCTACCTGCGCAAGTTTTACGGGCAGACCATCGTCATCAAGTACGGCGGCCACGCCATGAAGGACGAGGCCCTGAAGCAGGCCTTCGCCAAGTGCGTCATCCTGCTGAAATACATCGGTGTCAACCCGGTCATCGTCCATGGCGGCGGCCCCCAGATCGGCCAGATGCTGACCGCCCTGAATATCGACTGCCAGTTCCGCGAGGGCTTACGGATCACCGATGCGGCCATCATGGACGTGGTGGAGATGGTCCTGGTGGGCAAGGTCAACAAGCAGATCGTCAATCTCCTGAACCAGAACGGCGGCAAGGCCGTTGGCCTGTCGGGCAAGGACGGCCTGACCATCCGCGCCCACAAGCTGGAGATGGCCATCCAGCCCGACGATCCGTCCATAGCCCCGGAGATCATCGACCTGGGCCTGGTGGGCGAGGTCACGGAGATCGACCCGTCCCTGATCCGCACCCTGGAGGCCAAGGGGTTCATCCCGGTCATCGCGCCCGTGGGCGTGGACGAAGAGGGCAACACCTACAACATCAATGCGGACTCCGTCGCCGCTGCCATGGCCGGAGCCCTTGGAGCCCGCCGTCTGATCCTCCTGACCGACGTCGAGGGCGTGCTGGACACAGACGGCAAGCTCATCTCCTCCATGACCACTCGTACGGCAGCCCTGGCCATCGAGAACGGCACCGCCAAGGGCGGCATGATCCCCAAACTCAAGTGCTGCATGGAGGCCCTGGATGCAGGCGTGGAAAAGGCCCAGATCATCGACGGCCGACTGGAGAACTCCATTCTGTTGGAGATGTTCACCGCCCAGGGCGTGGGCACGCAGATCGTCAAGGACTGACAACGGCTCTGCCCCGATCGAGCCGGGAAAAGACCTTGCACCACACCAATAGTAAACGGCGCGCAGGAATTGCTCCCGCGCGCCGCTTTCATTCTCGTCTCATGAAAAACTCAGTTGGTAAGAGCCACCTCGTCGCGGCTGTCGCGCTCGGAGAGGAAGACATCCACGTGCTCGCCCCGGCGGGTCTCGATGGTCTTGCCCACATAATCGGCAGAGATCGGCAGTTCCCGATGCCCGCGATCCACCAGCACGAGCAACTCCACCCGGTTGGGGCGGCCAAAGTCCAGGATGGCCTCCAGGGCCGCACGCGTGGTGCGCCCGGTGAACAGCACATCGTCCACAAGCACGATATCCTTGCCGTCGATGTCGAAAAAAATCTCGGTCTTGTTGATCTGCGGCTGCACCTCAAGGGTGGTCCAATCGTCCCGATAGAGGTTGATATCCAACTGACCGCCAGGGATCTCGTGCCCCACATGCTTTTCAAGGGCCCCTTTCAACCGGGCCGCAAGATCGACGCCCCGGCGCTGAATACCAAGGATGCCCACTGACTCACAGTCGCCATGGCGTTCAATAATTTCCAGTGCAAGCCGATCCATGGTGCGGGCAATCTCGCCCGCGGTCATCAGCACCTTGCTCTCGCTCATCTTCCTCTCCGTGGTTTTGCCGAACGGCCCCCTCAGGGGCGCGAAATATCGAATGTTTATACGATACGTAATCACGCCTCGCATTGCAATACAAGGCACCAATCCATTGTATAGATATCATCTATGCTAAACTAAATAATAACCAATACTATTGACACAACTCAACCCCAGCATTACTTGGTTCATTCACATCATCATTCCATTGGAGGATACCATGCTGGAAGTGACCGATAAAGCACGCGAGGAACTGATGTCCTATTTCAAGGACAAAGAGTTCTCCCCCATCCGGGTGTATCTCGCACCGGGCGGCTGAGCTGGCCCACGCCTGTCATTGGCTCTGGATGAGCCTAAGGATACCGACAAAGTCTTCGAATTTGAGGGCAACATCAAATTCGTCATGGAAAAAGAACTTCTTGAATCCGCAAAGCCCGTGAAGGTGGACATCACCTATACCGGCTTCTCCGTGGAATCCAATCTGCAGCTCGGCGGCGGCGGCGGTTGCGGTTCCGGGAGTTGCAGCACCGATTCCAGCGGTGGCTGCGGCACCCCTGGCAGCTGCTGCAACTAGCACGCCTTTAGATCTGGTTTCATGACCGGCGTCTCTTCGGAGACGCCGGTTTCTTTTGTCCTGCCGTTCAGAATCCAAATAGCAATTTTATCAATAGCTCCTATTGACATGCCCTATGAAGAATTTACACTCAGACCTCAGACAACAACAAGGAGGCCTTCATGCTGGAAGTATCAGACGCCGCCAAGGGCGAACTCATCAAGTATTTCACGGAACACGATAACGCTGCCGTACGGGTCTATCTCGCCCCGGGCGGTTGTTCCGGACCGCGCCTGTCCCTGGCGCTGGACGAGAAAAAAGACGACGATGAAAGTTTCGATCTGGGCGACGACATCCAATTCGTCATCAACAAGCAGCTGTTTGAAGAAGCCAAGCCCGTGAAGGTGGACCTGACCTACACCGGTTTCACCGTCGAGTCCGAGATGGAACTGGGCGGCGGCGGTTGCGGCACGGGTTGCGGCTCCGGGGGCTGCGGCAGCAGCAGCGACGGCGGCTGCGGTTGCAACTAAGAACTTATCCGTAAATAACTAGACTTTTTCTAGAGAATTTGGCATGCTCTCTTCATGAGGAGGAGCCATGTCTACCAAAGTCAAATCCTGGGAAGTTTCCGATGAGTTCTGGGCAATTGTTGAACCTCTTGTCCCCGCCCCCAAACGCGTTGAGACAAGGACGTACACTCGAAAATCCGGCGGCGGTCGGAAGCCTCTGGCCCCGCGCAAGGTTTTCGAAGCCATCGTATACGTTCTGCGCACTGGCATTCAGTGGAAGGCGTTGCCAAAGGAGGTCTTTGGGAGCCCGAGTTCCATTCATGCTTATTTTCGAAAATGGGAGCAGGAGGGGTTTTTCCTTGCTCTTTGGCGAGCTGGACTCGCTGAGTACAACGAGATGATGGGGATAGCCTGGGAATGGCAGGCTGTTGACGGCGGCATGTTCAAAGCGCCTCTTGCGCAGGAAGCCGTTGGTAGAAACCCTACGGATCGGGGAAAAAAAAGGATCCAAACGGCATCTGCTGGTGGACGCGCGTGGCGTCCCGTTGTCAATCGTCGTAACGGGGGCAAATCGGCACGATGTGTCACAACTGGAAGCGGTGTTGGCGGGTAAGGTAGCAAGCAAGCCAGCAGGGCTTGAAGTGGCTGAAAATCTTTGCGCCGACGCGGGATATGCGGGTGAGGGACCGCGAAATGCTATCGAAGAAGCAGGGTATGCTCCGCATGTTCGGCCACGAGGAGAAGAGATCGCAGAGAAGGAGCGCAACCCCGACTTCAAGCCTCGCCGATGGGTAGTTGAGGTGAGCTTGTCATGGTTCAACCGCTTCAGGAAGCTCTTGGTACGGTTTGAAAAGCTTCTTTCATCACACATGGCCCTAACTCACTTGGCTGCTGCGATCATCGCCTTGAGAAAAATAGGAATTATTTACGGATAAGTTCTAAGCCAGTTTCTTCCCCCCCCTACTCCCCATACAGAAAGGGCGACCCGAATCCGGGTCGCCCTTTCGCATGGTCAACAACACAGATAAAACTATTCGAAGACCCGGTTGTCCACCAGGGCCGGGGCATCCGCAGGCATGGAGTCATCATCGCCAAGGACCTTCAGCTCGGGACGCAGTTTGCACTTGGCCTGGAAGGCCTGGATGAACTCCTGTTCATCCAGCGGGGCGGTGAGCGCCAAACGCAATTCCAACCTGTCGCGCCCTCCGGGATTGCTGACCACCAATTGCCAGCTTCCGATCTGCTCGTAGCACGCCGCGACCTCGGCCACCTGGGACGGGTACACGAACTGGCCCTTGACCTTGGCCGTATCGTCCACGCGGCCCACGATGCCCCCCAGTCGCAAGCTGGTCCGCCCGCATTCGCAGGGCTGGTCCAGCAGATAGGACAGGTCGCCCGTGGCAAAACGCAGCAGGGGATAGACCGTGCCAAAGGGCGTGACCACCACCTCGCCGGTCTCACCCAGGGGCAGCGGTTCGTACGTCAGGGGATCGCAGATTTCCACATGACAACGGTTGGAGAGATGCATGCCGCCCAGCACTGGGCATTCGTAGGCGATGCAACCCAGATCTGCGGTGCCATAGCCCTGGCGGACCAGCATCCCGAAATCTTCCTCCAGGCCCCTGCGCAGGGACTCGGGCAGTCTCTCTGCCGCCACAAAGGCCACCTCCAGCTGCAAATCCTTCTTCAGATCCAGGCCCATGGACTGGGCCTTGTCCGCGATGATGCGCAGATAGCTGGCCATGCCCACGAACCCGGTCACCGGCAGGGAAGTCAACAACTCCAGTTGCTTGTCCGTATTGCCAGGACCGGCGGGAATCACGGCGCAACCGATCTCCCTGAGCGGTTCTTCCAACATCAATCCGGCCGGGGTCAGATGGTAGGAAAAGGTCATCTGGACCACGTCCCGCTTGCGGAACCCCGCGGCATGAAAGGCCTCGGCCCAGCCCCAGTAGTCCGGTCCATGTCCCTCGGGATCGAAGATCGGTCCGGGGGATTGATAGATGCGGCGCAGATCGCCCCACTCGCAGGCCAGCAGGCCACCCATGCGCGGGCCTTTGCCCTGCATCGTGACGAGGTCTTTCTTGCGCAGCACGGGCACACGCGCCCAGTCGTCCAGGGAGCCGATGTCCGAGAGGGTCAGCCCGGCTCGATCCATGCGACTCGCAAACTCGCCGCCCTTGTCCCAGGCCGTTTCGAGGACCTGCTCCAGACGCCTCCAGGTGCGTAGCTCGCGTTCGTCGGCGCTCAGGGTCTCCAGGTCGTGGTACATGCCGTTCATGCGCTCGGCCAGAGTCATGCTGCACTCCTTGTCAGGTCATGGATTGGGAAAGATGTGGCTGGTTATATCAAATCAAAGGCCCTGCGGAAAGGCCCGCGGGCAGCTGATGGTCCAAATACTGCGCGTGCAAGGCGCGAATGCAACTCAAGGCCGACGCGTACTTTGGGGTGTGCGAGAGTTTGAACGCCGCGCAGCAAAACGTCCCAACCCAGTACCGGTTAAACGCTTTGGAACGGCGAGGGCTACCTTCAGCCGTTGGCGAAGAATGAGCCTTACGGATGAAGAGAGCAACGCGACGCGAGGAGAGATCAAGATCGAAGCGTACACAGACGTACATGAGGGTTTGATTTCTCCGAAGCAACACCGCCCTGATCCTAACTTCGGCCCCGGTTGAGTGTCCCGGGGCCGCGTGGGCCAGGCACGAGGCGAGTCCAAGACCGAAGTGTATCCGGCATACATGAGGGTTTGGACTCGCCGAAGCAACGCCGCCCACGTGGATTCCGGGATACTCAACCCAGCCAACGCTTACGACGGCGATAGTGCTTGACGTTGCGGAAACTGCGCTTCTCGCCCCCATGGCCCATTCCCAGGTAGAATTCCTGCACGTCGGGGTTGTTCAGCAGGTCCTCGGACTTGCCGTCCATGACGATGCGGCCGTTCTCCATGATGTAGGCCATGTCCGCGATGCCCAGAGCCGCGCGGGCATTCTGCTCCACCAGCAGCACGGTCACGCCCTCTTCGGAATTGATGCGCCTGATGATGCTGAAGATCTCCTCCACCAGCAACGGAGCCAGCCCCAGGGACGGCTCGTCCAGGAGCAGCAGGCGCGGTTTGGCCATCAACGAGCGGCCTATGGCCAGCATCTGCTGCTCGCCACCGGACATGTAGCCCGCCACCTGCTTGCGTCTCTCCTTCAAGCGCGGAAAATACTCATACACACGTTCCACCCCAGCCGCGTATTCGCTCCGGGGGCGCGTGTAGGCCCCGCAGCGCAGGTTCTCCTCCACGGTGAGGTCTTCGAAAATGCGACGGCCCTCCATGACCTGGAAGATGCCCTCGCGCACCACTTTCTCGGGTGCCCATTTGTTGATGGTTTTCCCATCATAGACCACGGAGCCATCGGTGACTTCGCCGTCCTCGCCTTCCAGCAGACCGGAAATGGCCTTCAGAGTGGTGGACTTGCCCGCGCCATTGGCACCGAGCAGCGCAGTGATCCCGCCCTCTTCAACAGCCAGGGACAGGCCCTTCAACACGAGCACGACGTCGTTGTACACGACCTCGACATTCTCGACTTGCAACAGTTCCACGTATGCTCTCCGGGTTGCGGGGCGGCTTTTCGCCGCCCCGCTCAGAAGGTTCTTAGTGGCCGAGCCACTCGGCCTTGCGCTCCAGGGTCGGGGAGGCGATCTTGACCAGTTGGCCAGCCTCGACCTTGTAGATATTCACACTCATGTTCGGACGATGGTCATCGGCGAAGTAGCTGACGGCCGGGGTCAGACCCATGGGATCGAAGTCGCGCAGGCTCTCGGCGGCGTCCTTGATGCCCTCACCGTTCAGCTTGCCAGCGGCGTCGGCGATCTTGATAGCCTCGGCCATGACCAGGGTGGAGGCGAAACCGCGCAGGTAATGGGACATCACGGGCTGGCCGCCGGTCCGCTCACGGATCAGGGCCGCGCCGGGCACGTCATCGTTGTAGACGGCTGCGGCCTGCAGGCCGAGCTGACCTTCGGAGGCGTCACCGGCCAAGTCGATCAGGCTCTCGTCATTGCCCCAGATGTTGATCAGGAAGGTGGTCTTCATGGACAGCTTCTTGGCATCCTTCAAAACCACAGAGGTGGACGGGGTGGTGCCGCCGATCCAGCAGAAATCCGGGGCCTTCTTCTGCAGGGCCAGCAGCTGGGTGGTGGCGTCCATGGCCTTCAGGTCCACATTCTCTTCACCGACGATCTCGAATCCGATCTCAGCGGCGTATTCCTTGCCGCCCGCGATGGGGGACAGGCCGTAGGGATGATCAGGATAGATGAAAGCCAGCTTGGGGGCGCGGGTCTCTGTCCAGTTTTCCTTCAGGTACTTCAGACCGGCGCGCATCTGAGTGGTGTAATCCGCAGCCACGAAGAAATTGTAAGGGGCCTTGGCGGGATCGGTCAGGTGCGCGGAGTAGGAAGCCGACCAAGTGGGCATCTTGTCATTGGACACGAACTGGGTCAGAGCCTCGGTGTCCGCGGTCCCCCAGCCCTGCAGGGCGACCATGCCCTCGCTCTTGAAACGCTTGTAGGCGGCCAGGGCCTGCTGCACGTTGTAGGCATAGTCAACCTGCAGCAACTTGATCTGCTTGCCGTTGATGCCGCCGTTCTCGTTGAGATACTCGGCGCAGGCCTTGATACCTTCGGCGTAGGGCTGCCCCACAGCCGAGGTGGGACCGGACAAATCGGACAAGACGCCGATCATGATCTCAGCCTGGACAACAGGTGCAGGGGCTTCGGATTTCGCCTCTTCCTTTTTCTCCTCGTCACCGCAGGCCGCCAGGGCGGCAACCATGACCAGGGCAATGATAAGCGCGAGCAAACGTTTCATGAGTTCCTCCTCATCAACATAAAAAGTATGGGACCATCAATCTGCGTTGTATCTCAATCCTCTGGCACGACGAGGCGAATCAACCCCTCATCGTTTTCAATGATCAGCACCTCACGTCCCCGGTGCTCTTGCACAACGCCCTCCGCATCCTCGTATCGCAACGCTCCTTCAGAAAGCATTTCTCCCGTATCCGCGAGCACTCCCGGTACACGAAGACCAATGCTCCACTTCCCGATGCACTGGACAGCGATTTCCGGTAAACGGTCATCCAGGGCAGGGGAACAGGCCTGCTCGCCCCTGTCTTCTGCGTACTCACGCCCTGGCATGCGTTCAGTTCAGAAATCATCTCGCCCTGTTCCGGGGCAGGACCTGCATCACCCGCATGGCGCAACCGCCCTGCCCAGGATGCAATGAACTCCGATCATGACTCTTTGCGCGGTCACCTCCCGAACGAGCGCCCGTAGAGCGCGCCGGTGGCTAATGCGCAAAGGGAAACAACTTCCAATAGGCCTTCACGAGCCGCCAGCGATGTGCAAGGCCCTCGGGTTCGAAGATCAGGAACAGGACCAGAACCAGGCCGAAGATGCCTTCCTTCATGGCTAGCAGATACATGCTCACGTTGGGAAAGACATCGCCCAGGGCACTGGCCGACACGTTCAGGAACTCCGGCAACAGGGTAATGAACACAGCCCCGAAGATAGCCCCCTGCACACTGCCCATGCCGCCGATGATGATCATCGCCAGATAGCTGATGGACAGCCCGATATTGAACTGCTCGGGGCTGATGTACATGGTGTAATAGGCCCACAGACCGCCCGACACGCCCGCCAGAAAAGAGCTGACGCCAAAGGCCTGGAGCTTGGTGGTGAACAGGTTCACACCCACGATCTCAGCGGACAGGTAGTAGTCGCGAATGGCCACGAATGCCCTGCCCTGTCGGGAACGCACCAGGTTGCTCACAGCCAGCACGGCCAGCACGGCCACGGTCAGGATCAGATAGAACATCTTCTCGTCGGTATCGAAGGTGAACCCGAACAACTCCGGCGAAGGCACAGCCATGCCCGACGAGCCCCCGGTGGCGCTTTCCCAGTGCAGGAACACGTATTCCAGGATCAGCTGGGCGGCCAGGGTGGCGATGGCCAGATAGATCCCCTTCAATCGCAGAGAGGGGATGCCGAAGATCATGCCCACCATGGCGGCCACGGCCCCACCCATGGGCAGCGCCAGCAGAAACGGTGCGCCCAAGGCCGTGAACTTCGCGGTGGCGTAGGCCCCGACCCCGATGAAAGCTCCATGCCCCAGTGAAATCTGACCGCAATATCCGGTCAGCAGGTTCAGGGACACCGCGCCGATGACCGCGATGTTCACCAAGTTCAACACAGAGACCATATAGGAATCCAGCACCAGGGGCGCACCCAGCAGAGCCACCATGAACAGCCCCAGACACCATTTCTGGAAGGCGCTGGGCAGCAGCTGGGCCTCGTCACGGTACGTCTCGAAAAACAGTCCGCATTTACCGTTGCTCATGCCCTAGACCCTCTCAATCTCTTTGGTTCCGAACAGGCCGTAGGGCTTGATCATCAGAATCAGCACCAGAATGACGAAGGCCGCCACCTCGCGAAAACCGCTCAAGCCAAGGAGATCCTTGGCAAAGCCGTCGCCGAGATTCTCCAGCACACCGATGATCAGCCCGCCCAGAGCAGCCCCCAACAGGCTGTCCAGCCCGCCCAGAATCACTGCCGGGAAGACCTTGAGCCCAAGGTGCCCGAGCTGCGAATTGATGCCGTTGATGTTGCCCAGAATCACGCCGCCGATGCTCGAGACCACGGCCGCGATGCACCAGGAAAGGGCAAAGATGTTCTTGATGCCGATGCCCATGCTCTGGGCTGCCTGCTGGTCCTGGGCCGTGGCTCGCATGGCGATGCCAACGGACGAGTACTTGAAAAAGGTCGAAAACACGGCGAACAGCAGCACAGAGAGCAAGAAGGCCACGATGTACACCGGGGAGATGGGCAACCCGGCGACAAACAACGGCTCCTGGGGCAGCACGGGCGGATAGGCCCGCAGCTGCGTACCCCAGAACATCTGCACCAACGCCTTCAGCACGCTGGACAAGCCGACGGTGACCATGATCACGCTGATGATGGGCTCGCCGATCAAAGGCCTTAAGATCAATCGCTCAATGACCAAGCCCAGGATCACCGAAAAAACCAGCGTCATCAGAAAAGCCAGCAGGAACGGGATGTGAAACTGCACGGTCAGCGAGAAGCAGATGTACGCGCCGACCATGACCAGCTCGCCCTGGGCGAAGTTCACGACCTTGGTGGCCTTGTAGATGATCACGAAGCCAAGGGCCACAAGGCTGTAAATGCTGCCCACGACCAGACCGTTGATGATCAGTTGAAGATAATATTCCATGGTCCGTTCCTACTCGACGTCTCGAAGTTGCATGGTTCCGCACATCTCCCTGGTCCGGCCGTCCTGGTACTGAATGCAGGCCGTGAGTTCCACGCTGGTCTTGCCAGAATACAGCCCCTCAATGACCTCGCCATAGCGTTCACCGACCACTTTGCGGCGCACCTTGCGGGTCCGGGTCAGTTCACCATCGTCGGCGTCCAGTTCCTTGAACAACAGTACAAAGCGCTTGATCCGCGTCTCGGCAGGCAGCGTAGCGTTGATCTGGCGCACTTCTTGCGCCACAAGCTCATAGATCTGGTCCTTGGCCGCCAGGTCCTGGTAGGTGGTGTAGGTGATCAGCTTGGACTCGGCCCAACGTCCTGCGATCTCGGCATCGATGCAGATGATGGCGGCGATGGAGTCGCGCATTTCACCCAGGACCACGGCCTCCCTGATGAAGGGCGAGAACTTCAGCTTGTTTTCCATGAACTGCGGCGAGAAACGGGTGCCCTGGTTCAGCTGCATCACGTCCTTTAAGCGATCGATGACCACCAACTGGCCGTTGTCCTTGAAATATCCGGCGTCTCCGGAAAGCAGCCAGCCATCCTCCAGGGTCTCGGCCGTGGCGGCCTCGTTCTTGTAATACCCCAGGAACACGGCCGGGCTGCGGGAGAGTATTTCGCCCTGCTCGCTGAGCTTGATCTCGGTGCCCGGGATGGGTTCGCCCACGGTGTCGAAATCAATGGCCCCATCGCGATGGATGCAGGAGATGCCCGCGATCTCGGTTTGGCCGTAGATCTGCTTCAGATTCACGCCCAGGGCATGGAAGAAACGGAAGGTGTCCGGCCCCAGGGCAGCGCCGCCGGTGGAGGCGCTGCGCAGATTGGAAAAGCCAAGCCGGTCACGCAGGGCGCGGAACAGCAGCCAGTCCGCGACTCCGTGCTTCAAGCGCTCTGTGAAGCTGGCCGGCTCGCCCGCCAGGAGGCGATCGGCCCAGGTGGTGCCCCAGGGCAGCAGCAGATTGTAGAGCAGACGCTTGACGGGTGTGGTTTCCATGATCTTGACCTGGACCTTGGCGGCCAGGTTTTCCCAGACCCGTGGCGGGCTGAAGATCAGATTCGGCCCGATCTCGCGGATGTTCTCCTGCACGGTGTCGGGCTCCTCGGGGAAGTTCACGGTGAACCCGAACAGCAGGGCCGAGGCCACGGCCATCATCTGCTCGCCCATCCAGGCCAGGGGCAGAAAGGACACGAACTCGTCGGAATCGCGCTTGGGGTCCGCCTGCCCCAGGTTGGCGGCCATGGAAAGCATGTTTTTGTGGCTCATCACGGCCAACTTGGGTCGGCCCGTGGTGCCCGAGGTCGTGGCGATAAGACAGGGGTCGTCGGGGGACAATTCATCGACCCAGGCCTCGAAACCGGAGGCCTGGTCCCTGCCGATGGCACGAATCTCGTCAAAGGATTGCAGCCCCTGGTCGTCGTAGGGAGTCAGCCCCTTGGGATCGTGGTAGACGATGTATTTCAGATCCGGCAGGTCCTGGCGCAGGGTCAGGATCTTGTCCACCTGCTCCTGATCCTCTGCGATGACCATCTTCGCTTGTGCAAGCTCAAAGATGTAGCCCACCTCATCGGGGGTCGCATCCTGATACAACCCCAAGGCCATGCCGCCCAGAGCCTGAATTCCCAACTCGGCCCATAGCCACTCGGGCCGGTTGTCGCCGATGAGGATCACGATATCGCCCCGGCCAAAGCCCAGGGCCTTCAACCCTCCCGCAAATTCGCTGGCTGCCTGAAGATATTCGTTCCAGCTGAAGGGCTGCCAAACGCCCCACTCCTTTTCGCGCAGGGCCACGCGGTCTCCGTGACGGCGGGCCTGCTCCAGCAGCAGCTTGGGCAGCGTGGTTTCGTATACTTGACTCATCACGCCTCCCTAACGTCCGGCATAGGCCGCGTCGCTGCCCAGATAGGCGGCGACCACGTCCTTGTTGTTCTTCACTTCATCGGGACTCCCGGAGGCCAGCACCTGCCCGAAGTCCAGGACCACAACATGGTCCGAAAGATCCATGACCACGCCCATGTCGTGCTCCACCAGCAGCACGGTCATGCCCCACTCCTCGTTGATGTCCAGGATGTAACGCGCCATGTCCTCGGTCTCTTCGAGGTTCATGCCCGCCATGGGCTCGTCCAGCAGGATGAGCTTGGGCTCCGCGGCCAGGGCGCGCCCCAGCTCAACGCGTTTCTGCACTCCATAGGGCAGCCGCCCCGCGGGCTGATGGCGGTACGAGGACAGGCCCAGAAAATCGATGACGTCCTCCACGCGACGACGGTGGGCGTCCTCGGCGCGGCGGGCCTTGCCGAAATAGCACAGCGACGCCAGCAGCCCGTAGTCCATACGGCTGTGGCGCCCCACCATCAGATTGTCCAGGACCGACAGCCCTCGGAACAGAGCGATGTTCTGAAAGGTGCGCGACAGGCCGTCGTGGGTGCGCTGATGGGCCTTCTTGCCCAGCAGGGCGGCGCCGTTCAGGCTGATGCCGCCCTCATCCGGGGTGTACCGGCCACTGATGCAGTTCAGCATGCTGGTCTTGCCCGCGCCGTTGGGGCCGATGAGCGAGGCGATCTGCCCCTCGCCAACCTGAAAGCTGACGTTCAGCAGGGCGGCGATGCCCTTGAACGTCAGGGTGACATTGTCTACGGAAAGCAGGGTTTTCATTTCCAGTTCTCTTTAAATGTATCCGGACCGACCAGCTTGTAGCCGCGGTCGCTGATTGCCTTGGCAATGGGAGTGGGATCATCGGCCTGTACCCGGAAAACCACGATGCGGGTGCCGTTGTGGAAGAACGTACCCGTGGAGATGATGGACACGCCCATGGCCTTGATGATTCCGGAGACCTCGTAGATCACGCCCGTGCGGTCCTCCACCTCGAAGACGATGCGCGAGCCGCCCTGGCGAAGGCCCATCTCCTCGACCAGCACGTCCAGCATGACGTTACGGTTGATGAAGCCCAAGAGGTTGTTCTTCACATCCACCACCGCCAGCCCCGCAAGATTCTTGCGGTACATCAGCTCCGCGGCCTCTTCGATCTCGGTCTCGGGCGAGACTGTGGTCAGGTCCGTGCGCATGATCTTGTCAATCTTGAGCTTGGAGAGCAGGTAGTTCAGCTCGTGGCGCTCCAGAGTGGTGGCATCCGAAGGCATGGCCTTGCGCACGTCCTCTTTGCGGACATACCCTGCAAGCTTGTCGCCCTGCTTGACCAGCAGCATCCACAGCTGCTCCTTTTCCATGAGCTTGTCGGCGTCACTGACCAGTGTTTCGGGTGTGATGGTCACGAAATCCGTTAGCATCTTCAGACCGACGTACATAGTGCGTCTCCTTTGCCGAAACAGCATTCGGCTCATCTGTGAGGCTGGGGTGTTTTGAGAAAAAGCGTCTTACAATGAAGACAAGGACATTTGCCGTACGTTTTCCATGAACGGACGAAGTGCCCCCGTGACCGGGGGACCTGTCCTCATAGAGAGGATTTTATAGTAGTCGTAGTTGTACGGCAAACATAATGGATAAAGCGAGTTAGTCGTTTTGTGGTCTATACCATCATAATCGATCACTTCGTCAAGTCATTTGCGTGATATATCAATAGTCTCTCCCTCATGGGCTGCCCACGGATTGCCCCTTGGCAATTTTCATCCCGGAGTATACAACAACGACCGGCACGAAAAGCCTAATGCTGTCACCCATCTTCCCCAGGAGAGAGCCCGCCCATGCACGAGTTATCCATCGCCCAAGGTCTGGTCGCCATTATCAAGGAAGAGATGGAAAAACACGAGGTCACCAAGCTGCACAGCGTACGCGTGGCGTACGGGCAAATGGCGGCATTGGTGCCCGAAGCCCTGACCTTTGCCTTCGAGGCCTGCACCCTGGGCACGGACATGGAAGGCGCGACCCTGGAGATGGTCCCCATCCCGGTGATCCTCAAATGCTCCGAATGCGGGGAACAATTCTCCCCCGACAAGTCGGACCTGTTCATGCCCTGCCCCAACTGCGACGAAGGCCTGGGGCACGAGGTTCTCCAGGGCAAGGAACTCTACCTAGACAACATGGAAGCCGAATAGTCCCCGGTTCCAGGGCATTGCCAAATCCCAACCGGACAGTTACGTTTTCCCCCGAGACCAAACCAGACAAGGAGCATTCAATGGATATCCCCGTCATCCGCAATATTCTGGAAGCCAACGACCGTATTTCCAACCAGCTGCGCAAGATTTTCAAGGCCAAACAGATCCTGGTCCTGAACCTCATCAGTTCGCCGGGCTCGGGCAAAACCTCCACCTTGGAGCGCACCCTGACCGACCTGCGCGACGAGCTGAAGATGGCCGTTATCGAAGGCGACCTGGTCACCGACAACGACGCCCGCCGCGTGGCCGCCACCGGGGCCCAGGCCGTACAGATCAACACCGATGGGGCCTGCCATCTGGACAGTTCCATGGTGCTCCAGGCCCTGGACTCCCTGGACCTCGAGGGTCTGGACATCCTGTTCGTGGAGAACGTGGGCAACCTGGTCTGCCCGGCCGAGTTCGAGGTCGGTGAAGACTACAAAATCTCCCTGCTGTCCGTGACCGAGGGCGACGACAAACCCGAGAAATACCCCCTGCTGTTCGCCGAATCCCAGGTCATGCTGCTGAACAAGACAGATCTGTTGCCTTACGTGGACTTCAGCCTGGAACGCGCCTCCAAGTTTGCCAAGGCACTGAACAAGAACCTCGATATCTTCCCCATCTCCTGCAAGACCGCAGAGGGCATGGGTGCCTGGTACGACTGGCTGCGCGCCAAGACCAAAGAAAAGAAGGAAGCCTAGACCAAGTTTTAATATCCTTACTTGCAAGCGTTCGTTTTTCAACAGCTTGCGAAGCGGAGGACCGCGTGGCCATTCCAGACCAACTGCCCTGCGAGGCCATCCTCGAAAGCATCGCCGACGGCGTCTTCACCGTCGACCTGGACTGGAACGTCACGTCCTTCAACCAGGCCGCCACCCGCATCACCGGCGTCCCCCACGACGAGGCCTTGGGCCAGAAATGCTGGGAGGTCTTCCACTCCAGCCTGTGCGACGGCGCCTGTGCGCTCAAGGCCTGCATGAAGGGCGCGCCGCCCATCGGCTGCAAGTCCATCTTCATCGTCCGCCCCGACGGCGAAAAGATTCCGGTCTCCATCTCCGCAGCCGCCTTGTACGACGCCCAGGGCAACCTGATCGGCGGGGTGGAGACCTTCCGCGACCTGTCCGAGATCCAGCGTCTGCGCCGCGAGGTGGAACGCTCGCACACCTTCGAGGACATCGTGGGCAAAAGCCCTGCCTTGGAAAAGATCTTCGGCATCCTGCCGCAGGTGGCGCGCTCCAACGCCACCGCCCTGATCCTGGGCGATTCGGGCACCGGCAAGGAACTCTTTGCCCGGGCCCTGCACAACCTTTCGGAACGCGCCAAGGGGCCGTTCGTCACCGTCAACTGCGGCGCTTTGCCGGAAACCCTGCTGGAGTCCGAACTCTTCGGCTACAAGGCCGGGGCCTTCACCGACGCCAAACGCGACAAGCCCGGCCGTTTCCACCAGGCCCGCGGTGGCACCATCTTCCTGGACGAGATCGGCGACATGCCCATGGCCCTGCAGGTCAAGCTGCTGCGTGTGCTCCAGGACAAGACCTACGAGCCCCTGGGCTCGATCCGCAGCGAGACCAGCAACGCCCGCGTTGTGGCCGCCACCAACCATGACTTGGCCACCCTGGTGGCCGAGGGCCGCTTCCGCCAAGACCTCTTTTATCGCCTGAACGTGGTCCAGCTCAACCTGCCGTCCCTGCGTGAGCGCCGCGAGGACCTGCCGCTGCTGGTCAACCATTGCCTGCGCCGCCTGAACGCCATGCAGGGCAAGGACCTCGGGGGCGTGTCCGAGGACGTCATGGCCCTGCTGATGCGACACGACTTTCCGGGCAATGTCCGCGAACTGGAAAACATCCTGGAATTCGCTGCCATCCTCTGTCCCTCGGGGTTCATCCAGGTCGAGCACCTGCCCGAACAGCTGCAGCCCCAAGGCCCTCCCGCCCGGAACCCTGCCGCACAGGACTACCCCATGACCCTCGATGAAGCCAAATGCCGCGCCGTGCTAGCCGCGCTCACACGCAATCACGGCAAACGCATGGCCACCTGCCGCGAACTGGACATCTCCAAGGACACCCTGCGCCGCCTGCTGGCCCGCTGCGAAGAATCGGGCTCATAATAAGCCTCGCCCCCCTGAGAATTGGCGTACTCTGCGCCTGCCATCCCCAGCCTCTCTTTCTAATCATCTGGAATATTGACCTTTATCTGTTGGCATTCATTGTGCTTCCCTGTTCCCATGGCGCACAGCTTTTGCGTCCCAAGAAAACAAGGAGAACCTCGTGCTGTTGTGTCTGGCCTGCTACGGCGACCGCCTGGCCTCTTTGGCCGAAAATGCAGATTGTTTCCGCCTCTACCGAGTGGACGGCGGTGTTCCCAACAAGGAGGGCAGTATCAACCCTCCCGGTCGGGAACCCGCCGCCCTCTCGGCTACGCTGACTTCATGCGGCGTACAGGAGTTGATCTGCGGCGGCATGACCGGCTGCACCCGGCGCTGCCTGACCCAGGCGGGCATCACGGTCCATCCCTGGGTCAAGGGAACCCTGGACGAGGTGTTGAACGCCTGGCTGTTGGGCACCCTGAGCACGCTGTCCATGCCGGGCTGCGGTGGCCCGCGTTGCAACGCGGGCGGCAAGACCGGCAACGCTCCCGAACAGGGGGCCAGGGGCCAGGGCTGCGGCCAACGGCAGGGTTGCGACCACAGCCAGGACCAAGATCGGCCAAGCGGCCACTGCACCGATGAATCAAATACCCGCCCGGGACGCACACGTCGCCAGGGCGGCAAGACAGGAGACCTCACATGATCATTGCCATCTCCAGCCAGGGACCCGGCCTGGAAAGCCAGGTGGACCCCCGCTTCGGACGCGCCGCCGGTTTCGTGGTCGTGGATACCGACAGCGGTAAACACAGCTATTCCGACAACGAACAGAACCTGCAACTGGCTCAGGGCGCCGGCATCCAGGCCGCACAGAACGTTGCCAAGACCGGTGCCACGGCCGTCATCACCGGTCATGTCGGCCCCAAGGCCTACCTGGCCCTGAACAAGGGCAACATCCAAATCTTTCTTGGCGCATCAGGCACCGTGGCCGAGTCCCTTGAGGCTTACAAGAACGGGACCATGCAGCCCGCCACCAGCCCAGACAAACAGGGACACTGGTAGGCCTTACCCCACGCGCCGGGGTGGGGTTTCCTCCGAACCATCCCGCCACCCCGGCGCATCAGTTATTAAATGAGGTCAAACACTCCATGCGAATAGTCATAGCCAGCGGCAAGGGCGGTACGGGCAAGACGACCGTGGTCGCCAATCTTGCCACCTATCTCAAGCTCTCGGGCCTGAACGTCTCGGTCGCGGATTGCGATGTGGAAGAGCCCAATCTGCATCTGTTTCTGAACCCCAGGCTGGACATCGAAAAAACCACCACCGTGCCTGTCCCGAAAGTAGACCCCGAGCGCTGCACAGGGGACGACTGCGGCTTATGCGCGCAGCTCTGTCGCTTCAAGGCCCTGATTCTCATGGCCGGTGAGGTCATGGTTTTTGCCGAGTTGTGCCACGGCTGCGGCCTGTGCACCCTGGCCTGCCCTGAGAAGGCCATCATCGAAGACAGCCGGATCATTGGCGTGGTGCGCAGCGGCATGGTCGGCTGCATGCCCTTCACCGAAGGTGAACTGCGCATCGGCGAAGCCATGTCCCCGCCGCTCATCGAAGCGGTCAAATCCGCCTCACCGAAGAACGAAGTGGAACTCATCGATTGCCCGCCAGGCACCTCCTGCCCAGTCATCAAGTCCCTGGATGGCGCTGATTTTTCCGTGCTCGTCACCGAGCCCACGCCCTTCGGCCTGCACGACCTGGACCTGGCCGTGCAGACCCTGCGCCAGCTGCGCATCCCCTTCGGCGTGGTCATCAACCGCGACGGCATGGGCAACTCATGCGTACATGACTATCTGGAGCGCGAAGGCATCGCCCTGCTGGGGACCATCCCCCACTCCTTGGAAGCGGCCCAGGCCTATTCCAGAGGTCAGTTGCACGTGGGGCATGTGCAAGGCTTCGAAGCCCACTACGCCCGGCTCTGGGACAACATCCGCCAGCAAATCGGGGAGATCCACTCATGAGTCCAGCGAGCAAACCAAACAAGAACGCCAAGGCAATCCAGGAAGTGGTGGTCATCAGCGGCAAGGGCGGCACGGGCAAGACCTCCGTCACCGCCGCCCTGGCCGCCCTGGGTCCCAAAAAGGTCCTGGCCGACTGCGACGTAGATGCGGCGGACCTGCACCTGGTCCTGGCACCGGACAATATACGCACCGAGGACTTCATCGCCGGAGAACGCGCCTTCATCAATGCGGACGCCTGCGTGGGCTGCGGCCTGTGCCTCGAGCATTGCCGCTACGGAGCCGTCTCGGCACAGTTCGAAATCATCAACGAGAATTGCGAGGGCTGCGGGGTCTGCGCCTTTGTCTGCCCCGAGGACGCCGCCGTGATGCTGCCACGACACTGCGGGGTCTGGCATATTGCCAAGACCCGCTTCGGTTCCCTGGTGCATGCCCGCCTGGGCGTCGCCGAGGAAAACTCCGGCAAACTGGTGACCACGGTGCGCCAAGCCGCCCGCAAGCTGGCCGAAGAACAGGGTGCCTCCCTGATCCTCACCGATGGCCCTCCCGGCATCGGCTGCCCGGTCATCGCCTCCCTGGGCGGCGCGGATCTGGCCTTGGCCGTGGCCGAGCCCACCACCAGCGCCCTGCATGACCTGAAACGTGTGCACGATCTGACGAAACACTTTGACATTCCCTTGATGGTGATTATCAACAAATCCGGCATCAACGAAGAAATCACCAAGACCATTGGTGACTATTGTAAGGACAATGGCGTCGAGATGGCGGGCACCCTGCCCTACGACAACGCCTTTACCCAGGCCCAGATACGGGCCTTGTCAGTGGTGGAATACGATCCCGAAGGTCGGGGCAGAGACCTCTTGGGCCTCTGGAATCGCATCCAGGCACGACTGGACCAAGACAACCAATAAATTCCCAGGAGGAAACCATATGAGTCACGAATGCGGAAGCTGTTCCGGCGACGACGGCAGCTGCTCCCCCGATAGCTGCGGAACCAATCCCCAGGACGAAAAGATCAAACACACCCTGTCCAAGATCAAGCGCAAGCTGGTGGTCATGTCCGGCAAGGGTGGCGTGGGCAAATCCACCGTGGCCACCAACATCGCCGTGGCCTTGTCCATGGCGGGCATGAAGGTCGGCCTGTTGGACGTGGACGTGCATGGCCCCAGCGTACCGCGCCTGTTGTCCCTGTCCGACGCCAAGCCCCACATGGAGCGCGACTGCATGGAGCCGGTGCCCTATTCGGACAACCTCTATGTCATGTCCCTGGGCTTTTTGCTGCCCAGCAAGAACGACGCCGTGATCTGGCGCGGCCCCGTGAAGATCGGCCTGATCCGTCAGTTCATCTCCGACGTGGTCTGGGGCGAGCTGGACTTTTTGATCGTTGACTGCCCTCCGGGCACCGGTGACGAGCCTCTGACCACCCTGCAGGAACTGGGGCCCGACGCCCAGGCCGTCATCGTCACCACCCCCCAGGGCGTGGCCATCGACGACGTGCGTCGTTCGGTGACCTTCTGCAACCAGCTGGGCAACAAGGTCTTCGGCATCGTGGAAAACATGAGCGGCTACGCCTGCACCAAGTGCGGCCACGTCGAGGACATCTTCAGCTCCGGCGGCGGCGAGGACCTGGCCAAGGAGATGGGCGTCAAGTTCCTGGGCCGCATCCCCCTGGACCCGGCCGTGGCCCGCTCCGGCGACGAGGGTTACTCCATCCTGAAGCTCGGAGAGCACACCCCCACTTCCGAGGCCCTGAACCGCATCATCAAGCCCATGCTGGGCATGGCCGAGCGCCTGCAGGAGCTGGTGCTCCCCGGTGCGGCCAGCGCCAAGGCCCAACCCGTGCTGTCCAACAATGGCGAGTCAGTCATCGCCGTGCCCGTCTCCGGCGGCCAGTTGTGCCAGCACTTCGGGCATTGCGACGTGTTCACCTTTGTGACCGTGGACAACGCCACCAAGACCATCAAGGCCTCCGAGGACCGCACCCCCCCGCCGCACGAGCCGGGCGTGTTGCCCAACTGGCTGGCGGACCAGGGCGCGAACATGATCATCGCCGGAGGCATGGGCTCACGCGCCCAGTCCCTGTTCACCGAGCGCGGACTGAAGGTCCTGGTGGGCGCAAGCCCGGCCCCGGCCGAAGACGTGGTGAAATCCTACCTCGCCGGCGACCTGACCCTGGGCCAGAACATCTGCGACCACTAGCCACCGCCCCGAATCGTCTTCGGGACGGTCCACAAATAAAAAAGGCCGGGGGCAAACGCTCCCGGCCTTTTCCTTTCCCAGCAATTGGCGGCTACAGAGGCCTGCCCTTGAAAAAGCTATACAGTTCTTCGGAGACTTCAATACGCACTCCGCCCTTGTCGTCGGTCTTGACCACGCGCACGTTGCGCTCGGGGTACAGGGCCACATCCTCGGCCACGTCGGACCAACGCTTCTGCTCGGACCAGGCCTCGTCATTGTATTCGGGAAAGCTTCCCACGGAAAACCACTCTTCACTCATCCGTATCCTCCTCGGTCACGCCAGGGCGGCGCATTGTTGTCGCAAACAGGGTCAGTCGAAATCCGGTGCCCAGAGATGGCAGAAGCCTGACACCCCGGCACCGCTCAAGGCTGGCAGCCCCAAGTCCATCAGGACCGGTGTGCGCCCTTGATAGTCATTGGTGGCCGAGTTGTACAGGTTGTCCTCGGCGAATTTCGTGCGCCGGTAGACAACCACTCGCGCGTCCCCGGGCATATCAGCCAGCCGCTTGGCCTCGTCCAGGGCGTCCTGGACGTAACCCACCCGGTCCACCAGCCCCAGGACAAGGGCCTGTTGGGCCGTAAGCACCCGCGCATCGGCTACATCCTCAAGGGCCGTTCGGTCAAGCCCCCTGCGCTGGGCCACCAGGGCCAGGAACCGGCCATTCATCTCATCGATCATGGCCTGCATGATCACCCGTTCCTCGTCCGTGGCATCGCGCAGTGGTGAACCGATATCCTTGTGGCTGCCGGATTTATAGACCTCGGCCGAGACGCCGAGCTTGTCCATCAGCCCGGCCACATTGGGCGAGATGAACAGGGTACCGATGGAGCCCGTCACCGTGGAAGGATGGGCCACGATGACATCTCCGGCCAGGGAAGCCATGTACCCCCCGCTGGCCGCCACGCCCATTTGCAGGGCCACAACCTTGGTGCCGGTGCGTTCACGCCAGCGCATGACCTCGTTATACAGGATCTCGCTGGCCACCACGGTGCCGCCTGGGCTGTCGATCTGCAGGACCACGGCCCTGACGTCCGGGTCGTCCTGGGCCCGGTTCAGGTGCGAGACCACCTCCTGCACCAGGCTTGGCCCGCGCGAAACCAGGCCTTCGCTGGGGCTGGTGGACACGATGCCCCGCACGGGGATGACCAACACCTTGGCCTTGGCCTCGCCCTGGAGCACGATCTCCTGCAGCGGTTCGTCGTAGTCGCGGAAGGTATCCACATGGATGGCGCAGCCCGAGGCCGCAAGGACCAGGACGAGGATCAGCAAAATTCGTAAACGCGACATAAGGCCTCCGTGTTTTATTTGTCATACCTCACGCGCCCTTCCCGGAAAAGCCCCGGGATGAAAAGCCTGGGCTGGAGACACACTGAGAGGAACAGTCCTGAGCATATAATACCCCGAGCCATGAAAACGGCCGCCCCGGAGAGCGGCCGTTTTTGTGGCTGGAATGCGCGGACTGCCGACGTCGCCTCAACGTGCCGTTGAAGCTATTGGAGAGTGGCCGGCGGAAAGAGTCGGAACGGACCGGGCACCTCAGTGGGGCCGCCCTGTTCCGTGGGGGGCACCAGAGGAATCTCCTGGATGTCCATGGGGTACAGCCCCATGGCCGGGCTCTGCATCGGGGCCTGCGCCACCGGGCCATAGGCGCGCTGACGCAGGTACTGGGCAAAAACCACGTCCTCGACCCCATTGCGCAGCAGTCGTGTGACCGCCCCCCGGTTGGGAATCACGAAATCATAGGCCGCAACCACGATTCCGGTATCCAGACGCACCAGGCGGCTGGAGACGAACACCGCCTCCCTGTCCACGGTGTAGTCGCCCACCAGGATGGCGCTGGCATCAAAGTTCTGATGCATAAATTGCGCGGTCTTGCGCGACAGGGCGAATTCGCCCTCGCGCACGCGGATGCCCATCTCGCTGCGCAGCCGGATCTCCATGACCCCGAACCCGGCCTGGGAAAGGCGTGTCATAAACTGGGCGGCCACCAGTCGGCCAAAGGCCGAGGACTCGTCGAAATTGTCGCGACTGACAAACGTGGCGGCCAGGATACGCACCCCGCGCGGCAGTCTGTCCTCGAGGTTGGCAATCATGCCATCCGCCGCCACATGGCTCTGGGCGATCAAGGCGTCGCCCTCCCAGGCATGGCTCATGGGTTGGATGTAGTTAGCGGGCGGCGCGGGCTCCTGAGCGGTCTGGGCTAACATGCTCCCGCATCCGGTCAAAGCGGCCATGACGGTCAACAGCATGCAGACGATGATGATTCTTCCTGGCACGGCTGTGCGTCCTCCGCTATTCGTTGACCACACCCATGGTGGCGACGCCAACGTCGGCCATGGGAATGGCTTGGCCCGCAGCGACTCCGGGAATGGGTTCGCCGTAGTGTTTGTAGTCCGGGTCGTTGATGTAATAGATGTCCGAGCAATGCACCACGAAGCGATTCTTCCAGACCATCTCGGTGGTGATGACCACCTCATGGTTGGAGTGGAAATTCAGATATCCGACACCGATATCCGCCAGCAACCCGATGGGCGCGGCGGCATAGTTGGCCTTGACCGTCAGATGATCGCGCATCACGGCAATGCCCGCCCCGATGGCCGTCAACAGCCCCGGAGGAGGCCGCTGAAAGCGCGAGCCGTGCCTGACCACCTGCACCCTGTATTTCACCTTGAGCTGATTCTCTTGCTTGTCGGCCACCTGCAAACCCCGAAACACCAACTGGGACTTCAGCAGGTTCTGGAACACGTCGTTGAACGGACCGCGTTGGTCGGTATCGACGTCGATGGCCAGAAGCCGCAGCTCAACCCGCTCGTCCACGGCCAACTTGATCTGATCGGCCACATCGGCTGCAAGGATGTCCCAATGTTCGGCAGCCTGCATCTTGTGCTGAGTAGTCATTGGGATAACTGCTGGCCATCGGCAATTGGGACTGGCATCCGACCAGCAACAAGGCCGGCAACGCAAGCAAGAGGAGCCTTTTGGTCATGACGAGTTCCTTTTCCGGGTTACGAGGCCGAACCATAACACCTGGCTGTCGCGCGAACACGACATGGTGCCGTATGGAAGCGCTCTTCCATCCTATCGGTCGGGTCCGGCCATTACTTTAGCACCAAGCCCTCCTTGAGGCCACAATTCGGATCATCTCTCCAGGAGGAGGGACATCAGACACCACAAAAAAGGCCGCGCAGGGCGCGGCCTCGAAGAACAAAATGGTGGACTCGGGAAGGACAAAGGCTAACTGATCTGACGAACGTACTCTTCCATTTCAGATTCGTGATGCTCCTTGCTGACCCAGAAGGCAGTGGCCCAGATCATCAAGGCCGCGGCCTGGGTGTCGTTCAGACGCTTCAGCTTGGCCTCAAGATTGGCCTTGGACGCGCCGTACTTGGTATGGACCATGTTCAGTTCGCAAGCATCCTGAACACGCAGTTGCAGATACGCCAACCGGGACTGATCCGGCAGGAGCTTCACATCCTTATGCGCCTCAAGGATGGTCTTCAGCTCAGCGGTGGAAAGCTGACCACGCACCGCGTTGATGGAACGAAAAAAGGTATCCACGGCCCAAGGGACCACGAACTCTGCTCCGGCGCTTTTGGTCCGAAAGTATTCCTTGAGCCATTGCTCGTGCTCGTCGGAAACCCGTGCGGCTACCTGAGGCATGTAATCCCCCTTGTCCTGAAACCAGTGAAGATTTCTCTTGACATCTACTCCTGTCTCTATATCCGCATTCGGCGCAGGAAATCAAGACTTTTTCTAGAGCAATGAACAATGTTCTACCGGGCAACTCCCAACAATGTTTAGCAATACACACGCGCCCCAAAAAAGTCTCACTGACCATCATTCGGCCCAGGGATGAACTCAGGGCAGGGGTTGCACGCAGATCATCTCCGGCCAAAGCTTGCCGGTGATCAGCAGGCAGTCGTTACGCTCATCAAAGGCGATACCGTTGGCCACCGCAGAGGGATCAAGCACCAAGGGCACGACGGGCTCCAGGTCCAGCCAGCACACGACGGAACCTGTGCCCGGGTCGATGACGGCGATGCGCGACTCCCGCCAGACATTGGCGTAGACGAACCCAGCTGCCCATTCCAGTTCATTGAGCAAGTCCACGGCAACGCCGCCGTCCGTCACCTGCACACTCCCCAGGGGCTCGAAGCTCTGGGGATCGCGCAGGACAAGGCTGCTGCCCCCGTCGCTCATGATCAACCGTGCCCCGTCAAAGGTCAGCCCCCAGCCCTCGCCCTGATAGGGATATTCTCCCACAGGCTCGAAGGTCTCCAAGTCGAACACAAACGCCTGTTGACTGGTCCATGTCAACCAGATGATCCTCTGGCCCACGGCGACCGCCCCTTCACCGAAATACTGGGCAGGCAGAAAGCGGGACCGCAGTACCCGGCCCGTCTGCGGGTTCAATTCCATCAGCCGTGATTGTCCATGCCGTCCGGTGGTTTCGAACAGCCGACCATGGACAAAAAACAATCCCTGGGTAAAGGCACCCGGCTCATGCGGCAGACGATAGACCTCCCTGACCTGATGCACAGGGGCAGGCCCGGCACCTTGCGTCGGCGCTGCGGCATGGCAGACCTGAAACGAGGCATGGGCCAGCAACACAACCGCAATGACAACTGCCCTGAAAAACAGCCCCCCAAGAGAATCAAAAACACAACGCGGCCTGATGACCATGGCAAACGGAAACGGTAAACCAGGCATCAGCCCTCCAGTGGCTCGCATCTCAGCGCAGAGTCATGCACAAGAGGCATGTCATCTCCTGCCAGACAGTAGTGAAGACCGTGAAAAACTGACGCAACTTCTTCAGCACCCATTGACAGCATTGTATAGATATCCCATTGTACTGGACAATTCATCTCGTGCATGGTGCACGATCAGATCAAGTGGTGAAATGTTTTTCATTTTCAAGGAGTTTTCCACCATGGTCAAGTCCATCTATGTCGGCAACCTGCCCTGGAGCGCAACGGAAGAAGAAATCAGGAACTTGTTCGGAGCATTCGGCACAATCTCCGCCGTCAAGCTCGTCGAAGACCGCGAAACAGGTCGTCCCCGCGGTTTCGGCTTTGTGGAAATGGAAGAGCCCGATGCCCAGAAGGCCATTGAGGCCCTGGAAGGCACGGAGTTCGGCGGCCGCACCCTGCGCATCAGCGAGGCCAAACCCCGCGAACCCCGCCCCCCGCGCCGCTGGTAGCCACATCCTTGCTGCGCATAACAAAGCCCGCCCGGCACATAGCCAAGCGGGCTTTTGCATTGCATCGCAACGAAGAGCCAGCGGTCAAGGGCGATCAGTTGTCGCCCTGTTTCCTGAGGGTCTTACCCAGCTGGGCCATCTTGGCCCGAATATAGTTGGCGGCCAGATCGCCCGAGTCTCCGGCCCCGGCCATCTCCTGACCGTAGTCCTTCAAATCCTTGTCGATCTGCTCCTCCATCCGCTTGGATTCCAGAAACATCAGATAGACCAACAGAATGGCCGCGTTGTTCTCCGCGCTGCCATCGCACAGCAACTCGATCTGCTCCATGGGCACGGTCTCGAAAAACCGCTCCACGAACATATTCACCCACCGCAAGTACAGCTTGGACATCAGCGGGGGCACCAGATCAGCCAGCCGTTCCATGGGCACGGAATCAGCCCCGCCCATGGTCACGCCGAAGAACTCGGTCAAGGCCTCGGTCCGCCTGTCCGCATCCTGGTCCAACCGCTCCAGCACCACGCTCCGGACGTGTTCACGCAAGGACTGTTCGGGCATGGTCATGGCTACTCACCTCTGAGAGTCGAATTGGGGCAGGTATCGGACTGCATGCAGACCTCACATCCGCCGCGATAGGGCATGGGGGTGTAGACGGCGTACTGGCGGTTCAGGGAGCCGATGGCCGGATTCCACTCCAGCTCCATCTGCTCGAAAACCTCCAGCACTTCCTGGCCGGGCCGGGGCAACGGCGCACAGCCTTCGGCCATCTCGGGAATCAGGCTGCTCGCGGCGCTCATGACCAAGGTAATGGCCAAGTTATGGAAGAACATGCCCGCGTCGGGAGACTCCTGCCAGGCCAATTCCACGGCGTCTTCGACGCCTTCGCTCAAATAGACCAACAGAAAGCCATCATCATTCTTGGACGTGGACGGTGTCAGCTTGAAGGCGTGCACACGGTCCCTCCAATCCTGCCAGGCGGCCTCAAGTTTTTCCATCAGGTCATGCTCGATGCGGCTTTCGCCACAGACCTCAAGGAAATACATCAACTCGAATTCGGGCTGAGTCGTCAAAGGGGTCACTTGTATCTTACTCATGCGGCTCTCCTTCTCTTGGTGCGGGGAATCTCCCTCGTCGGGGAGTGCATATCCTCTTTGGGCCTTGGCCTCAACCCTTGTCCGCAACCCTCGGCCACACCCCTCGGCGTGGTGCCTGACTCAGCCCCCCGCCAGGGTCCCCCAGCATGACCCCGCGTGCCCCTCTTCACCCCGGGCATGAATTGCGCTACCGTGCGCGCGGAGGCCATGATGAACAAAGTCTGCTGGATCGGAAATTCCTATTTCGCCAACGAAATGGCCCCTCTGGGTTGGGAAATCACCAGCATCAAACGGCATGTGCCCGAGATGGTCACCTGGGGCGAGGTCATGGCCCGCTGCGGCGGTGCGCCCGATGCCGTGATCCTGGGTGATTCCAGCCTGCCGCCCATCCTGGCGGGCATCGAGGCCTGGCCCTGTCTCACGGTCTTTCACAGCGTGGACTCCCACATCCATTCCTGGCACCAGATCTACGCCCAGGCCTTCGACCTCTGCTCCGTGAGCCTCAAAGATCACCTGCCCAGCTTCAGAGGCCACCACCTCCCGGACGACCGTCTGAAATGGCTACCCCCCTGGGCCCCCGACAACATGCGCCCCCGGGATGTGGAAAAAGAATGGGACCTGCTCTTCGCTGGGACCGTGAACCGCGAAACCACGCCCATCCGTCACACCTTCCTGAAGGAGCTCAAACGCCGTTTCCCGACCCTGCACGTGACCTCGGGCAATTTTCGCGAGCTCTTCCCCAAGGCCAGGGTCGTGCTCAACTACTGCGAACGCGGGGACCTGAACTTCAGGGTCTTCGAGGCCCTGGGCACGGGAGCCTGCCTGCTGACCCCGGTGGTCGGCCATGGGCAGGAGGAGCTGTTCACCCCGGGCGAGGACCTGTTCACCTATCCGGTGGACGACATGGACGCCCTGATCAAACAGGCACAACGGCTCCTGGCCCTGGACGGCCCCTGCGATCAGGCCGGAAAATGCGGCCTCGCCAAGATCGACGCGGGGCACCGCGCCTCGCACCGCGCCCGGGAATACTCGGACTGGCTCCGGGCCCAGCCTGCCGGGGTCCCTGGCCGGAGACTGGCGCTCGCACCGGAGATTCACGAGGGCGTGCTCAAGCTGTTGTACCTGCATCTGGCCGAAAACATCCCCTTTCACGACCTGCGCAAGGCCTACATCCGCCTATCCGCGACAACTCCGCCGCTCGGCTAGGGCTCGCGGCCTTCCCCGGACTTCGGCTCTTGGCCTTTGGCCTATTTTGGCCTATAGCCGGGGGACCCAAAACCAAATCCCAGGAGAGAACAATATGTCCGAGCATCCGATGGTCATGATGGAGACCGCCATGGGCGAAGTCGTCATCGAACTCTACGCAGACAAGGCCCCCGAGACCGTGAAGAATTTTCTGAAATATGTGGAAGAGGAACATTACGACGGCACCATCTTCCACCGCGTGATCCCCACCTTCATGATCCAGGGCGGCGGCTTCAACGGCATGATGAAGGAAAAGCCCTGCGGCGCGCCCGTCAAAAACGAGGCCAACAATGGTCTGAAGAACGAGCGCGGCACCCTGGCCATGGCCCGCACCATGGAGCCCCATTCGGCCACGGCCCAGTTCTTCATCAACGTCGAAGACAACGACTTTTTGAACTTCAAGGCCGAAAACGAGGCGGGTTGGGGCTACTGCGTCTTCGGCAAGGTCGTCGAAGGCATGGAAGCTGTGGACAAAATCCGCAAGGTCCGCACCAAGACCATGGGCTTCCATGACGACGTCCCCGTGGACCCGATCTACATCAACTCCATCCGCCCCTTCGAGTGGTAGGAGCGCACCAGATACAGCTGCAACAGGCCGTTCCCCATTACCGGGGAACGGCCTGTTTTTTTGCCAAGGAGAGAGCTTTCGGTTGCAAGGGCAAGGGGCACGCCCCGCCCCCCACCAAGTGGCGAATACGTCCCGGACACGTCCTGATCGGGAAGGATATTCCCTGCACAGGCTCAGAACGGCTGCGCCAGCGCAGGGATCAGACGGCCTGAGCAGCGGCATGGGCCGAGGCCCAGGCCCAATGGAGATTGTAGCCCCCGAGTTCGCCGGTCACGTCCAGGACCTCGCCGATGAAATACAGCCCCGGCAAACCGTTGGCCTCCATGGTCTTGGACGAAAAGGCACGGGTATCCACGCCGCCGGCCGCGACTTCGGCCCTTTCCCAGCCCTCGCTGCGGGTGGGCATCACCTGCCATTGATGCACACGCGAGACCAGCGAATCCATGGCCTCACGGTCCAGTTCAGCCACGGCCAGCCCCCCTGCCTGACCTCCCAACCGCTCTGCCAGCCGGGACGGGAAGTGCCTGGCCAACAATTTGCGAACCAGGGTCTTGCCGGTCTCCTGACGGGCAGCGTCGATAAGCGCGGCCATGTTCAACCCGGGAAGCAGATCAAGGACCAGGAACTCGCCCTTTTTCCAATGCATGGAGATACGCAGGATGGCCGGGCCGGACAGCCCCTTGTGCGTGAACAGCAGATCGTCGGCAATGACCGTTTCGGCGCAGGAGACACGCACGGGCAATGACAAACCCGCCAGATCGACGTAGCTCCATTGGCCGCAGACAAGCGGCACCAGCGCGGGCCGCGGCGGTTCCACCCGCAGGTCAAACTGCCGGGCCACGTCGTAACCAAACCAGGTGGCCCCCACCCCGGGCCAGGAAGGACCGCCTGTGGCCACGACCAGGGAATTGGCCCGGTAACGGCCCTGTCCCGTGGTCACGCCAAAGGCACCCTCCTCCCGCTGGACCTCCACGGCCGCCTCGCCAAGCCTGAGGTTTGCCCCGGCCCCTGTGGCGAACCTCTCCAGGGCGCGAGCCACGGCCCCCGCCCCCTCGGCGCAGAACAGTTGTCCCAGGGCCTTTTCCTCGTAAGTCAGGCCATGCGTCCCCAGAAACTCCACCATGTCCCAAGGCGTGAAACACGCCAGGGCGGATTTCACAAAATGCGGATTGCCACAGACAAACCGTCCGGCATCCATATCCAGATTGGTAAAATTGCAACGCCCGCCACCGGAGATGCGCACCTTGCGGGCGGGCTTGGCCCCGGGGTCGAGCACAAGCACGGAGCGCCCTCGCCCCGCAGCGTGTCCGGCAAAGAACAGGCCCGCAGCTCCGGCCCCAATGACGATGACATCCCAGGTATTCATGCCCACTCTCTTCTTTTACAAACACCCTCCAGGCGTATGCCGGAAGGGCGTCTTAGCTACCTGTCCGCCCCCAGGCGGTCAAGAACACTCCTTGCCTGGAGCACGCCCCTTGCAACCCCGGAGGTGCTGCGCATACTGCTTGTCCACCGCAAGGATATGCTCCCCCCACCAGTCAGCCGCATAGTCCGAGAAGACGATCGGACAGCACAAGAAAGAGCGCGTTGGCCTCGGTGTCCTGCACTCCGACATAGCCCTCCAGCTCATCTGAAAATTCCATCAGCTTGCGCAGGAATGTGTCGTGCAGGCGAATGTGGCCGTAGACATCCGGAAAGCGATACTTGACGAGCAGGGCCTCCTCGGTGTGAAAATGGTAGAATGCATAGTTACGCAGGGCGAACATGGCCCGGATGATGTGCCGAATGGTGATGGCCTCGCCCTTCCTGGCCCGTTCGCACAGTTGGGACTGCTCCATGCACAGCTCGAAAAACCGCTTGTGCTGATCGTCAATCTCGTCGATCTCCAGCAGATAGGCTGGCTTCCAGAGCGTCTTCTTCCCTTCCATCTCCTGCATACCTCCAGGCCTGTTGTGCAATTCCCGTATCCGTTCCATAGCACTGTTCCTGGACGCAGCACCACCCCCGCAAGGCGGACAACCGGCTCAAACCGCCCGCCGGGCCACACGGGCAAAGATCATCTCCTGCATCGCTCCCACACCAAGCTCTGGCGGTATGAAGGCCCCCCGGAACCAGCCCCGGGAGTTGCTCCTGTCCCATGATTGCGCCTTGCCGCCCCCACCGGGGTGAGCGCAACGCTCCCGTTCCGGCAAGCAAAGGCCTATCGACAAGTGCCTCGACGCAACGACTTGCTTCATCAGCTGCCCATCAAACGCGGGAAGGCCCGGGACGTCGCGTAACACCCCGGGCCTTCCTCTCCCGTTGGTCGGTCGGTTGGAGGAGGTGAATTTATGCGGCCGTGAAAAACCTGCGGCGCGGAGTTTTCGCCCCGACCCATACGGCCCGGGCACTTCCAGCGTAGACGGACTGCATGGTCAGGCCAAATTCAACCCCGCCACAGCCCAGTGAAACGTAAGCATCCGCCCGCACCCGACCTCCCAGGCGAACGGCGCTCAACTCACTTTCTGGACAGACGACGACCACACGGGTCGTGGTGATCCGGCTCTTGATCATCTCCAGGGTCTTGCCTGTGCAACCCTGAACGCGGGAATCAACCACGATCAGATCCATGTATTCCAGCATCTTGTTCATGGCCTGTCCGCAGGAATCAACCACCTGGACCTGCATGCCTGCACCGCGCAGCATGGTCGATGCCTTGGGCCCCGCAGCCGTGCCGTCCTCAACCACAAGAACAGTAATTTCATTTTTCATATCGGTAAGATCCTTACTATCGTTGTCAGAGATTCAATCCCCGTTGCTGCATTCAAGATAAAACTGGTTGATTAATCAATCAAGCTTTTTCTGCGCCCCCTGACAGCCAAGAGATCTCCAGCAAGCAAGGAGGCTGCGGGACATCACACCACACGATCAGAGAGACCGGCTCACAAGGCCCAAACTCGACAGAGACAGGCGCTCCCCAGCGATTGAGGAACGGTTGCCTTGCCCCTGGTCTTGAGTCACAATCGTTTCATGACCCCCGAGACAGCACTGCTCCTGGCCGACCTGATTCTGGCCCTGCATTGGACCTTCGCGGCCTTCATCGGGCTGGGTCTGGCCGTGATCTGGTTCGGTCGCTGCCTGGGTTGGGGTTTCATCCGTTCACGCCCCCTGCGCCTGACGCACCTTGGGGCCATGGGGGTCGTCCTGGCCGAATCCCTGTTGGGCGTCTTCTGCCCGCTGACCGAGTGGGAATATCAACTGCGCCGCCTGGCGGGCCAATCCGGACGCTACGAGACCACCTTCATGGACTATTGGGCCCAGAAGCTCTTGTATTGGGACCTCCCCGCAGGCTTGTTCCTTTTCAGCTACGCACTCTTTTTCGGTTTGATGCTCGCCACCTGGTGGTTGGTCCCCCCGAACCCACGCACCCGTCGCTGAAGGCCTGGCAAAAGCGTTGCCTCCCGTTCCATGAAGGTGTAATTTTGCGCCCACCTTGCTGATATACCATTGTTTCCCCCTCATCCAACGGGGCCGAGAGCCTGACCGGAGCACAGATCCATGGACACCGTCGCCTCCCTCTTGCCGCTGATCAAGATCCTTGCGGCCTTCGCTGCCATGCTGCTGGGCATCCGGCTGCGCATCGGCCTGGGCGCCTCCATCCTGGCGGGAGCCGCTTTGACCGGCCTGTTCTTCGGTCTGCCCCTGGGGCAGTGGCCCGGTGCCACTTTTGACGCCCTGAGCAACGAAAAAACCCTGTTCCTGTCGGCCATCGTGGGCCTGATCATGCTGCTCTCCGGCACCCTGGCCCAGACCGGTCAGTCCAAACGCCTCATGGACTCCCTGACCGGCTACCTGCGCAGCCCAAAGCTCCGCCTGGTCTTCTTTCCGGCTCTCATCGGGCTGCTGCCCATGCCCGGAGGCGCTGTCTTTTCCGCACCCATGGTGGACGAGGTCTCGCGCGACATGGGCCTGGACAACACCGACAAGGTGATGCTCAACTATTGGTTCCGTCATGTCTGGGAGCTGGCCTGGCCCCTGTATCCCGGAATCATCCTCTCGGCATCCCTGGCGGACATCCCCCTGCATCGGCTCATCGCTTATACCTTCCCCGCCATTCCGGTGATGTTCCTGCTGGGCTGGTTTTTCGTCCTGCGACGGGTCAAGATTCCCGCCCAGAACTGCTCTTCGACCAGCAGCGAGCGGAACCTGGGCCACACCCTGTCCATGGGGCTGCCGCTGTTGATCGCCATCTGCGGAGCGGTGGGCCTGGAAATGGGCATCGGCCTATTCATGCCGGGGATAGCCTTCGAATGGGGGGTGCTCATCGCGCTGGGCGCGGCCATCCTCTGCGCCGTTGTCCAGAACAGGATGTCGACCTCGGATCTGGGTAAGATTTTGTTTTCCAAACACTTGGGCCAGATGCTTTTCGTCATCGTAGCCATCTTCATCTTCAAGGAGTTCATGCAGGCCTCGGGCGTGGTCTCCCAACTGTCGCGCATGGCAGGCGGCAGCGTGGCGCTCATCGCCTCGGCCGTACTCCTGCCGTTTATCGTGGGCCTGATCTCCGGCATCAATGTGGCCTTCGTGGGAGCAACCTTCCCCCTGATGCTCGGGCTGCTGGCCCAGTTGGACATGATGGACCAGGTCATGCCTTATCTCGTACTTGGGCAGTTTGCCGGGTACACGGGGGTCATGGTCTCCCCCATCCACATCTGCTTTTTGCTGACCTGCCAGCATTTTAAGGTGGATCTCGGCCTGGCCTGGCGCAGGCTGGCCGTGCCCTGCCTGCTGTTGATGGCCTTCGGCCTGGGCTACTTCATGCTGCTGCGCGGCTGACCTCCGTTTGAGCAAGGCCTTGCCAACCCCAGGGACAATCGACTAGGCTATTTATAGCCAAGAGTTTTTCGGCCACGCCCTGGCTCCCGCCCATTTGAGGGGCTGCGGGGGCAGGGGCGCCCCCTGAACATTGGCAGGGACAGCTCGCCACCCCATGCAATGACCCGACTTGCGAATCAACGACGCCAGCCACTTTTGTCCACTCTCCCTGCCCAACCATGCCATGGAGGAACCATGCATCGGGCTCGGCGCATCATCGAACGGTTACTGGCACTGGCGGGCGTCCATACCAACGGCAACCGGCCCTGGGACATCCAAGTCCACGACGAGAGACTCTTCCCCAGAATCCTGCGAGAAGGAAACCTCGGAATGGGCGAGGCCTATATGGACGGCTGGTGGGACTGCGAGCGGATCGACGAAATGATCTGCCGCGTCTTGAAGGCCCAACTGGACAAGAGGCTGCGCAACAATTGGCGGCTCGTCCTCTCCGCACTGCCCGACCTGCTGTTCAACCTCCAGACACGCAATGGGGCCAGGCACGTGGCGCGCAGGCACTACGACCTTGGCAACGACCTGTTCGGAACCTTCCTGGACCGGCACAACCTTTACAGCTGCGCCTACTTCAAGGACTGCGACGACCTGGACCAGGCCCAGCAGGCCAAGATGGAGTTGATCGCCGCCAAGCTGAGCCTCGCCCCCGGCCTCAGGGTGCTGGATATCGGCTGCGGCTGGGGTGGGCTGGCGCGCTACCTGGCCTCAGAGCACGGGACCGAGGTCACGGCCGTGAACATCTCCCGCGAACAGGTAGCCTTTGCCAGCCAGGCCTGTCAGGGACTGCCCGTCTCCGTGCAACTCAAGGACTATCGCGACGTGGACGGCAGCTTCGACAGAATCGTTTCAGTGGGCATGTTCGAGCATGTGGGCATCAAGAATTACAGGACCTTCATGGAAACCTGCCACCAGCGCCTGAAGGACGGAGGGAGCTTCCTGCTGCACACCATCGGCGGCAACGAGTCCATGCGCTCCTGCGATCCCTGGATCCGGCGCTACATCTTCCCCCGGGGCATGCTGCCCTCCATCAAGCAGATCGCCGGCGCGGCCGAGGGCCTGTTCGTCGTCGAAGACTGGCACAACCTCGGCACGCATTACGACAAAACCCTCATGGCCTGGCACAGACGCTTCAGCAACGGCTGGGAGAACCTCAAGGAACGATACACGGAGGACTTCAGACGGATGTGGGAGTATTATCTGC
This sequence comes from Pseudomonadota bacterium, assembly GCA_018816865.1. Lineage (GTDB taxonomy): Bacteria > Desulfobacterota > Desulfovibrionia > Desulfovibrionales > Desulfovibrionaceae > Desulfovibrio_Q. The sequence continues at coordinate 36,468 of JAHIUW010000004.1, read as the reverse complement.
TGTCGTGCGCCGGGGCCTTCCGGGCACGGGACATCCAGCTCTGGCAGATCGTGTTCACCAAACCCGGGACGCCACAACCGCCCTGCCGCCAGGGTTGAGCAGCACATCGCCTGCGCCGGAAATGAAATACGCCCAGCCTCACGGCAGGCAGGGAAACGCCTTCTTTCAGGCGACCCCCGGCTGCGCAGACGCTGCCTTTGCCCCTCCCCTCCATGACCGACAGGATTGATCCTCCATGGCTTCCTGTCGCGGACAGGAGAGATCAAAACCGCGCTTCCCGAACACGCCTACGCCCAGGCATGGACGAGTTTCGCGGCATGAAGGTTGGACCATTGTCAAGCCCTTGGCACAACGATAGCCCCGTTCGATACGCGATCTCAGGTGGCGAAAACGGCTATCCGCATGCCGAAAGCGTTCGCCCGGTGGATAAATCTCCCTTGACGAAAAGCCCGGGAGTTGGGACATCCTATTGTATGTCCCGAGAACTGGGCAATCCGTCCACCACAAGTCGAGGTCAACTTCATGTCCAAAAAGACCGACAAGCGTCCCAAAATCGAACAGCTCCAGAATATGGATACCTTGGCCCAGGACATCCAACGGCACATCCTGTCCAACCTGGCCAACGATCCCGTGGCCAAAAACAAATACCGCTATTTCCAGGGCCTGGCCTACAGCGTCCGCGACCGGCTGATCAATATGTGGATCGAGACCCAACGCTCCTATTACGACGCCATGGTCAAACGCGTCTATTACCTGTCCATGGAGTTCCTGCCCGGGCGGTTTCTCATGAACTATCTGGTGAACATGAAGATGGACGAGGCCACCCGCCCCGTGGTGGAAGGCCTCGGCTTCACCCTGGAGGACCTGGAGGAGGAGGAGTGGGACGCGGGCCTGGGCAACGGCGGCCTGGGGCGTCTGGCCTCGTGCTACATGGATTCCATGGCCAGCCTGCGCATCCCCGGTTACGGCTACGGCATCATGTACGACTACGGCATCTTCCATCAGACCATCAACAACGGCTGGCAGGAGGAGCGCTGCGACAACTGGCGCAGGCACGGCAGTCCCTGGGAGGTCGTGCGCCGCGAGAGCCTGTACGACGTGTATTTCTACGGCCATACAGAGGTCTACGAGGACCAGGATGGAAAGCAACTCAGCCGCTGGGTGGAGACCGAGAAGGTCAAGGCCATGCCCTGCGACATCCTCATCCCGGGCTACGGCGCCAGCCACGTGACCAACATGCGCCTCTGGTCCGCCCAGTCCAGCGAGGGCTTTGGTTTAACGGAGTTCAATCAGGGCGACTACATGGGAGCCATGGAACAAAAGGTGGTCAGCGAAAATATCACCAAGGTCCTGTACCCCAACGACAAGCTGGAGCAGGGCCGCGAGCTGCGCCTCAAACAGCAGTATTTTCTGGTGGCCGCCACCTTCTGCGACATCATGCGCAGGCACATGAAACTGCACGGCTCGCTCACCTCGTTCCCGGACTACGTGGCCGTGCAGCTCAACGACACGCATCCGTCCATCGCCATCCCGGAACTGATGCGCATCCTGCTGGACGAGCATTTCCTGACCTGGGAAGCGGCCTGGGACATCAGCTCCCGCACCTTCGCCTACACCAACCACACCGTGCTGCCCGAGGCCCTGGAGACCTGGCCCCTGGAACTGGTAGGCAACCTGCTGCCCCGGCATCTGGAGATCATCTTCGAGATCAACCGCCGCTTCCTGGCTGAGGTGGCCGCGCGCTATCCCGGCGACGAGGGCCGTCTGTCGCGCATGTCGATCATCGGCGAGGGGGACGTGCGCACGGTGCGCATGGCCAACCTGGCCATCGTCGGCAGCCATTGCGTCAACGGTGTGGCCGCCCTGCACAGCAAGATTCTGCAGGATGGACTGTTCCGTGATTTCAACACCTTCTACCCCGGCAAACTGATCAACGTGACCAACGGCATCACGCCCCGGCGCTGGCTGCTCCAGGCCAACCCCATCCTCTCACGGCTGATCACCGAAACCATCGGAGCTGACTGGATCGTCGATCTGGACCAGCTGAAGAAACTGGTGCCCCTGGCCGAGGACCCGGCCTTTCGCGCCCGCTGGGCCGAGGCCAAGCTGGAGAACAAGAAACGCTTTGCGCGCTACGTGCTGCGCAAGGTGAATATGGGGGTGAACCCAAAATCCATGTTCGACGTGCAGGTCAAGCGGATGCACGAATACAAGCGCCAGCTGCTGAACGTGATGCACATCATTGCGCGCTACAACCGCATCAAGGATGATCCAGGCGGGGGGCACACGCCGCGCACGATGTTCATCGGCGGCAAGGCCGCTCCCGGCTATCATCAGGCCAAGCTGATCATCAAGCTCATCAACTCCGTGGCCGACAAGGTCAACGCCGATCCGGCCATGCAGGGCCTGCTGCGGGTCATCTTCCTGCCCAACTACTGCATCTCCCAAGCCGAAAAGATCATCCCTGCCGCCGACCTCTCGGAGCAGATATCCACGGCGGGCATGGAGGCCTCGGGCACGGGCAACATGAAGTTTTCCCTGAACGGAGCCCTGACCATCGGCACCCTGGACGGCGCCAACGTGGAGATCATGGAAGAGGTGGGGCCGGAGAACATCTTTATCTTCGGACTCACGGCCCCCGAGGTCGAGGCCCTGCGCAGCGGCGGCTACGACCCGTCCAAGTATTACGAAAACGATCCGGAACTCGCCCGGGTGTTACAGATGCTCGGTGACGGGACCTTCAGCCCGGACGACCCGGGACGCTTTGCGCCCATCAAGGATGCGCTGGTGGAGCACGGCGACTGGTATCTGCTGCTGGCCGATTTCCGGGCGTACATGGACGCCCAGGCCGGCGTGGACCGACTGTACGACGACCCCGAAGCCTGGACGCGCATCTCCATCCTGAACACGGCGAACATGGGCAAGTTCTCCAGCGACCGGGCGGTGAAGGAATACGCCTCGCGCATTTGGAATGCCCCGCCGCTGGGGGCGTAGAGCCCCCTCTCGAACGCGACTTCAGCCTGGCGTTGCCCAGGACATAATGGAGGTCCGCCGTTCCCCAGGGGAACGGCGGACCTTGTTGTTTTCGTCTGTCCTTGCACTCGCAGATGATCGCCGTGCGTCGGCCCTGTCTTGTCGGCATCCAAAGCACGCAGGCAACTTGTGGGCCTTGCGGGACTCCCGCTATTTCGCTGCAAAAAAGACCCCTGTCCACTCCATGGCCGCGGCATACGAGGTCTTGATCGACTCCTGCTCGAAGCCCAACCGTCCGGCCATATTCTGGAATGCAGACCAGTCGCCATCCTCCAGACTCGTGATCAGATCGAACAGGGATTGATGATCGTTGCCGGGATCGCGCCGCAACGAGGCCTTGAGCTTGGAGTCCAAAGGTAACAGCTCCACCACCTCGGCCATGGGCATTCCCAGAATGGTGTCCAGTAGCGAAAACATGCCTAGCAGAAACATAGTCCCCGGGTTGAAGCCCCAGTAGTCATACTCGGTGGTGACCAATTCCAGAAACCGCCCGCGCTGCATGGACAGAGCGGCCAACTCCTGGGGGGCCTCGTCCTGACCGGACATGTCGACCAGAAGCACGGCCCGCAGCCAGCTCTTGAGCTTGGCCCAACCCAGCAAGCGCACTGCATGGTCCACGGATTCCACCTTCTGCAACAGGCCAAAGGCCGGGCTGTTGAGCAAGGTGAGCAGCCGAAAACTCACGGCCATGTCGCCCTTGATCACTGCGCCCAGGCCTTCGGGGTCCGGGTCCTTGGCCTCCAGCAGGCGCAGCATCTGCAGGCGCGAGACCTCATTGGAAGTCAACTTGCGGCCGGGCACCATCTCTGGTTCCTTGAAGAATGGCCCCTGGAACAGGGTGTAGCCCTGGTCGCGGGCGGTCTGGAACTGCTCCAGACTGCGCACGCCTCGGGCCAGCATATCGGCGTTCTTTGCGGCCAGCCGGGCAAAGGCCGGAGGCAACGCGCCGGGGACTTGTTCCATGACCAGCACATCGGCCTGCTTGGCGGCGGCCAGGGACGGTGACCCGGGGGACACATCCAGGGCCACGCCGTAACCCTCGGCACGCAAATCCGCCAGGGTCTTCAACAGAGCCGCATCGGGCTTGGCATCCAGGGCCAGATGCACCCAGCCCAGGTCCGAAGGCAGGGCGTTGGCCAAGCCTTCCCTGATGCTGTCCGCGTCAAAGGCGATCATCACCCGTTTGCCGCGTGCCATGGCTTCCTGCAATCCATAATAGGTACTGGAACTCAAGCTTGCGGCGGTGCTTTCCTGTTTTGGAAAGACTCGAAAAATGCCCTGGCGCACCTCCCCTCCGAGCAGTTCATAGCCCCAGATGCGCCGGTCGGCGTCCAGGATGGGCTGCTTGGAAAAGAACACATGGCCTTGGGTTTCTGCGTTGTCATCGTGCGGCATGAAGACACTCCTGATTAGCCATCACAATACCCCCACGGGCGAGATTTCGTCAATGCGAACTGTCTACAGCGAGGTGCCCTCAACAGCCCGTGTTGATCTGGATGGGGCGGCAGGATGAATCTGGTGCCAGGGGGGGAAAGGTCAAAGAAGCGGATGAATTCGGCCCAACGCCGAGACGCAGAGAAGAACAGGCAGGTTTACTCACATCCGGGGAGAGAGGAGCAGCACCCTAACCGTCCCGGAAAAAAAAGCTCAGGCCGCTCCTTAGGAACGGCCTGCAAGCGGGTTTTCACGGGGAAAGGGTTGATCCGTTAGTCCAGCCAGCTCACCTCGCCGCTGTCCAGATCGTACATCGCCCCCACCACCACGGTGTGGCCCTCATCCACGGCCCGGCGCACCACAGGACTGTCGTCCAGGATTTCGCGGCAGACGCTCCGCACATTGATGGCTGCGGCGTGGTTGCCCAAGGTGAACGGCCCACAATGGGGGCATTCGCGCCTGGCCTGTTCCACCACGGACTTCAGCTTCTCCACCAGCGGGGGGATCGCGCCCTCGGGCAGATTGCCGCCCAGTGCGGCCTGAATGGCCCCACAGCCCGTATGTCCCAGGACGAGCACCACCGGTGTGCCCAGTTCATGGACCGCAAAGGCGATGGATCCCAAGACATCCGGACCACAGACGTTGCCCGCCACGCGCACCTGGAAGATATCGCCGATGCCCACGTCGAATTGCACCACCGGAGCGACCCTGGAGTCGGAACAGGTCAGCACGGTGGCAAAAGGCTTCTGGCCTTCCCTAGCCGTGGCGCGGCGGCGCTCCTCATCGTGATTGGGGTGTTCAAGTTTGCCGGAAAGCCAGCGCTGATTGCCCTTGTGAAGCCGTTCGAGAGCCTGTTCGGGCGAAATATTTCTGTACATGAAGCCCAAATACACCGGCTTCGTACAGGGTACAACAGGAATCTATCGATTGTTCAAAATGGACAAGGGGGCAGAGAAAAAAACCCCGTCACAGGATCCGACGACGTGCGCACACCGCATCATAGCGCATCCGCCCCAGGACGTTGGTGGCCAGGCCCACAAACACCAGGGCCGAGGCCCCCAGCTTGAGCAGGGTGAATTCCTCGCCCAGCAGCAACCAGGAAAAGGTCATGCCAAAGACCGGGACCAGCAGGGAGAACGGAGCCACCACGTTGGGTGGATAGCGCTTGAAGAGGTCGCCCCAGACTCCGAACCCGAACACCGTGGCGCAATAACCCACATAGAGCACTGCCCCGATGCCCCGCAGGTCCAGCGAGGCCAGAGCCTCAAGCTGTCCGCTTTCTGTCAGGGCGGACAGGCCCAGCAGCGGCAGGATGGGCACCAGGCTCATCCAGATCATCAACCGGAACATGTCGATGCTCCCGGCACGCTTCAGGATGATGTTGGACAGGGACCAGACAAAGGCCGAGGCCAGAACCATGGTCAACCCCAGTCCGGAGGATTCGCCCACAAATTCCCAGGCGATGAGGCCGATACCGACAAAGGCAATACCCATGCCGAGCTTTTGGGCCGCAACAGGCGGGTCCTTCAATATGACCGCAGCCAGAATGGCCGTGAACGCCGCTTGAATCTGCACAAGCAGTGAAGCCAATCCCGCCGGAACCCCCAGCTTCATGCCCACGAACAGCAAACCAAAATAAGCTGCCCCAAAAATCAGGCCCACGGAAAAAATCACATTCCAAGGAACATTGCCCCGGCGCACGAAGAAGACCGCCGGAAAGGCCGCTGCGAAGAACCGCAGGGCCGAAAACAACAGCGGAGGAAAGCTTGTCAGCCCCACCTCGATGACCACGAAGGTGAACCCCCAAACCACGGCCACAATCAGGGCCAATACAAGATCACGGGTCTTCATTGTGGGTTCACTCTTCTCTCTGGAAATAAAACAACACCCCTGCCCGGGGACATGGTGCCCACCTGGGTTCCCAAAGGGACGCAGGCGAGTCAGTCTCCACGCAGGGGTGTAGAATACTATGACAAAAAACAAAAGGAGATGGTCAGGGCCCCAAAGAGGCTCTTAGCTCACCTTTTTCTTCTTGCCCGCCGTCTGGTGCCGCTTCACGGCCGACAGATCAACCTTGCGCAGGCGCACAGACAGGGGAGTCACCTCCACCAGTTCGTCCTCGCGGATGAAGTGCAGGGCGCGCTCCAAAGTCATGATCAGGACGCTGGTCAAGGCCACGGCCTCGTCCTTGCCGCTGGCACGCATGTTGGTCAGCTTCTTTTCCTTGCAGGGGTTGACGTCGATGTCGTTCTCGCGGTTGTGCTCGCCCACGATCAGCCCCTCGTAGACGGGGTCGCCGGGCTGGACAAACATCTGGCCACGGGGCTCCAGGTTGAAAATACCATAGGCCACACCCTTGCCTGCCCGGTCGGCCACGATGGACCCCGAGAACCGGGTGGGGAAATCACCGCGGTAAGGCTCGTACCCCGAGAGATAGGAGTTCATGATGCCGGTGCCCTTGGTATCGGTCAGGAACTCATCACGGTAGCCGATGAGCCCGCGCGAAGGCACTGAAAATTCCATGCGGATGCGGCCGGTGCCGTTGTTGACTAGGTTGGTCATGCGACCTTTACGCTGAGCCAGTTTCTCGGTGACCACACCCATGAACGGCTCGTCGCAGTCCACGAACAGGTGTTCGATGGGCTCCAACCGGTTGCCCTTGTCATCGGCCTTGTAGATGACCTCGGGCCGGCCCACGTTGAGCTCGAAGCCCTCGCGGCGCATGGTCTCGATGATGATGGCCATCTGGAACTCGCCGCGTCCCTTGACCAGGAAGGCGTCGTTGTCCTCGGTGTCCTCCACGCGGATGGCCACGTTGGACAGGGCCTCCTTGGTCAGGCGCTCGCGGATCTTGGAAGAGGTCACCAACTTGCCCTCTGTGCCGGCCAGGGGCGAGGTGTTGATGCCGAACCTCATGGACACGGTGGGCTCGTCCACGGTGATACGCGGCAAAGCCACAGGCGCTGCTGCGGTGCAGATGGTGTCACCGATGGTCACGTTCTCGATGCCGGAGATGACCACGATGTCGCCTGTATCGGCACCCGCGGATTCCACCAGAACCAATCCCTGGTAGGTCTGCAGGCGGGTCACGCGCAGGGAACGGGGCTTGCCGTTTTCACCGATGCAGACCATCTGCTCATTGCCCTTGACCGTTCCGCCAACCACGCGGCCCACAGCCAGGCGGCCCAGGTAGTCGGAATAGCCCAGGTCCGAAACCAGCATCTGGAACGGGGCCTCGGGATCAAAGCGCGGAGCGGGCATCTTCTCCACCACGGCGTCCATCAGCACGTGCAGGTTCTCGCCGTGGGAGTCCAGGGATGCGGAGGCCAGGCCGTCGCGTCCGATGGCATAGAACACCGGGCAATCGATCTGCGTTTCGTCCGCACCCAGGTCGATGAGCAGGTCATAGACCTCGCCCAGAACTTCCTTGGGGCGGGCGTCGGAGCGATCGATCTTGTTGATGACCACGAACAGCGCCAGGCCGGAGTTCAGCGCCTTCTCCAGCACGAAACGGGTCTGGGGCAAAGGACCTTCGGAGGCGTCCACCAACAGAATCGCACCATCCACCATGGACAGGGCGCGCTCGACCTCGCCGCCGAAGTCGGCGTGGCCGGGGGTGTCGATGATGTTGATCTTCACGCCGTTCCAGACGATGGAGCAGTTCTTGGCGGCGATGGTGATGCCGCGTTCACGCTCCAGGTCCATGGAATCCAGGACACGGTCGCTGACCGCCTGGTTCTCACGAAACAACCCGCTCTGCTTGAACATCTGGTCAGTAAGCGTGGTTTTGCCGTGGTCGACGTGGGCGATGATGGCAATATTTCTGATACGGTCGTTGGCAGCCGTCTTCTTGGTCATGTCAATTCCTTATAGTATGGGAGACCCCGGGATGGGAGGCCCTAGGTATCCTACCACGAGGGGGATGGCAATAGAAAGTCTTACAGCATTTTCATGACAGCCCAATACGATCTCCACCGTCGAGAGCAGAGTTGATTCCGGAATCACTGCGCCAAGGGCATCTTCTGGTCTGATCGTTCTGCAACAGCAGGATCAATCGTCATCCAAGAGGCGCAACAGGTCCCGTACACCCTGCGCACCGGCGAATTGCCCCAGGTTCCGGTCCATCCGGCCAGAAACAGCAGGTCGTCCGAACACCGCCGGACAGATCATGTCCAAGGCCCGAATCTCGCGCACAAGCGCCGTGGGCTCGACATGCGGGGCCTGATCCCCGGCCAGGTGCATGGTCTCGAAATTACTCTTCGCCAATCGTTCCTGGAAGGCTTGGTGGTTCTTCAGATGCAGCTCGGCTTCCTGTCGACGCCTGACCATGGCGGCGGCCAAATCGTCACCCTCGTCTTCGGCCTCAAGAAACAGGCAGGAGTAGTCCAGCAACTCCGGAAAGATCGGATGCAGCCCCAGGCTGGCGATCAAGGCTCGCATGAAATGCCCCGCACGGGCGTTCCAGGTGAACCTGGCCCGACGCAGCCGCAGACGCGCCACAAGAATCACCTCTTCAGACAGACCTTCCAGGGCAGCCTGGACATGAACAGGGGTGCTGCGGGTCAGGCGCAGCCTGCGGACCAACAATCGCGCATCGGCAGCACTCAGCAAAAAGCGCAACGCCTCCCCTTGGGGCAGCAGAAAACAGGCCGGCTTCCCGATCAGGGCATCCGTCAAGGCAGCGGCCTCGGCATCCGTGCCGTGCTCCCCGACCAACAGCGATTCCAAGGTCTGCATCATCCCGGAATCCGGAAACAGCAGCAACTCGACCAACATCTCGCGGTGGGGGTCGCCCGGATCATTGAACACCGTGTTCCACTGCCAGGAATCGGCAAGACCCAAGGCATCCTCGGCAAATCGCAAGACCTCGCCGTCCACGGGGGACATCGCCCCCAGCCCCAGCGTCAGGGCCCTGGCGAGCTTTTCGAACCGTGCATCAGACATCCTTTCTCCCTCTCCCCGGTTCAACGTCCGGTCCATCTTCGGCAGCATAAAAACCATGGTCGCGAGTCACTCACCATGATTGCCTATGATCACGCACATATGTTAGGCTGACAATTGAAACAGACCCATTTGATTTAACTATTTTCGAAACTCAGCAGCACCTCAGGGCTCACGGACGGACCATGGAGCATCAGGACTACCCCGCCCTCAAGAAAATCCTCAAGACCGATGGCAAACTGGCAAGGCCGGTACCCATCGGTACCCGCTTTGGAATCATACCCACCCAGCGGGAGGTCGAAAAAATCCTTGCGAGTTCGGAACTGCCCTACCCGCCCCTGGACGACGAGTCTCCGGGCTGCGAGTTTGACCCGGAAACGCGGTCCCTGACGTCCACGGTCTTCGGCACGGTCCGCTTCACCAACCAGGGTATCAAGGTCATTCCCTCCTGGGAACTGTCCAGCGACAAGACACTGCTCACCGTGGATGTCCACCCCGTGGACTTCAACGGTGAAGACATCTCTTCCGGACGCCTCCTGGCCACCATCCCGCCCGCTGCCAAGGATCTTGAGCTGGACTTCGACGCCCTGAATGCGGCCATGGCCCGGGCCCTTGAAAGCAAGCAGAATGCCCCCGCAGTCATGGCGCGGGGCCTGCTGCCTGAACCTGGTCAGGACGGACGGCTGAAACTGACCTTTGAACCAAAACAGGCCGCCGGCTCCCTGCGGGAGGATGGCAGCATCGACTTTCGCGAACGTGGAGGCATCCATTTCGTGGTCGAAGGGGATGAGTTGGGCGTCCTCCACCCTCCCATCCCCGGCACTCCGGGGCACGACATCTTCGGCGCCGTCATCCCCGCGCCCGTGCCCAAGCCGGCCCACGTCAAGGCAGGTCAGGGAGTGGCCAGCACCCACAACGACGCCGACGGCACCACGACCTTCAAGGCGGCGCGTGCAGGTGTCGCCCATTTCGTGAACGCCGTCCTGGAAGTCTCTGAGCTTCTAAAAATCCCGGGGGACGTGGACTACGAATCCGGCAACATCCATGCCGAGCACGGTTCCGTGCACATCCATGGGGCCATCAAGAGCGGTTTCAAGGTCGTGGCCTCGGGCGACGTCATCGTGGATGGTCTGATCGAGGAGGCCGACGTGACTGCCGGAGGCTTGGTCGTTGCCGGCGGCATCATCATGAGCAGCAAAAACATCATCCAGGCCGAGGGCAATGTCACGGCCAAATTCTTCCAGAACGCCACCATCAGGGCCGGGGGCGACGTCACGGCAAAACTGGAAATCTCCCACTGCGACATCATCGCCGGTGGCAGAATCCTCGCTGTGGGAGGAAAAGGGATCATCAGCGGCGGACACGTTGTCAGCGGCAGCGACATCATTGCCAAGATCATCGGCAACGAGTCCCGTTCAAGAACCATCGTCGAGATTCGCCTGCCGTCACCCAAGCAGGACCAGTTGACCGCCGCCCGCAACCAGTTGACCGATGAACTCGGCAAGCTGGACAAGGCCATCGGAGCGGAAGACGCCTTAACCATGCTGATGACCGCCCCGGAAGAGGATCGACGCATCCTGGCCGAGCTGGTCAAGGTCCGGGGCAAGATCCAGGCCGACATCCGCATCCTCGACGAATCCATCGCCGCCGAGCGCAAAGCCCTGGAAGAACTTTTGGCCGAAAGGCAGATCAAGGCCGAGCAAATCGCCTTCAACGGAACGGAGGTCATCTTCGGCGGCAAGCCGTTCCAATTGACCGAGGACATGGAAGCCCCAAGGTTCCACTGGAACCAGCACGATCGTCAGATCGAAATTGATTAAGTCGGGCCAGCCACAGGAGAGCGCAGAAGCTGATGACCACCATCCTGTTTGTCGATAAAAACGACGCCATCCTGGCGAGTCTGCCCCAGATCGCGCACGAGAAGTTCGACCTGCAATTGGCGACCTCCTACAAGGAGGCCGCTCTGCGCTTGAAGGGCAAGGGAGAAGTCGCCATCATCGTCAGCGAACTGGGCCTGAACGGAGAGAACGGCATCGCGTTCCTGGCCGAAGCCCGGCGCGATGCCCCCGAAACGGTGCGCATCATCCTCACGACCAAGGACAAGTTCAGCGATGCCGTGAACGCCCTGAACGTGGCCCATGCCTTCCTCTACATCAAGAAGCCCTGCACACCGCCGGACCTGCTCAAGGCCCTGGCCTCGGCGGTGCGCCGTCACGCCCAGAAGGCCAAGGAACGCCAAGCCTCACGAAACAGCCTGATCGGCAGCGTCAAGGCCCTGGTGGACATCCTGGACTTGGTCAACCCCGAGGCCATGGGCCTCTCCAAGCGTATCCGCTCCCGGGTCATGGACACGGGCAAGGCCATGGGTGTCAAACCGCTGTGGCAACTGGACCTCGCAGTGACGCTGTCACACATCGGCTGCGTCGCCCTGCCCGGGGAAATCATCAAGAAGATCGACCGGGGTGAAAACCTGACCCCGGAGGAACAGCAGATCTTCAGCATGCATCCGCGCATCGCCGCCAACCTGCTGACCAACATCGAGCAGATGGCCCCCGTGGCCGAAATAATCCGTCACCAGCTCGCGCCACTGCATGAGAAACAATCCCAGGGGTCGCGCATCATCAAGATCGCGCTGGATCTGGACCGCATGCTCCAGAAGGGAGCCAAGGCTCCGGCCATCCTGAAACTCATGCGCACCAAGGACAAAGTCTACGACACCAAAGCCGTGGACGCCATGCTGCACCTGGAGAGTGCGGCAGCACCCGCTGCCCCCGAGCCCTCGGCCGTCCGTGAAATCTGCATCAGCGAGCTTGAGGAAGGCATGGTCATGGCCGAAGACATGATCAATCGGGAAGGCACCAAACTCATGCTGCGCGGCCAAGGCGTCAGCAAGGCCTCGCTCATCCGCCTGCAGGCCTTCTACGTCGCCCTGGGGGTGAACGAGCCCATCCGTGTCCTGGCCGACAAGAGTCAAAAGGGCGCTGCGGCCTGTTCGTGAATAATCATTCTCGACTTTGGCAGCGATCCTGCCCACGACCTGCAGGGAATGGCCAACGAACGGAGTCTGTCCCTCGTCCCTCCCAATGGCGGGTGACGGAGCAAGCCCCCTGTCCCCCAGCAGCAGAACCTGATCCGACATGGCAGACCGCCCGGCACCGCAGACCACCCTCGCGGCTGGTCAGGGGCGATGATCAGCCCTGAGCAGCCATTGACAACAGACTACACATTCACCACTTCATGGTGATGTGTCCCCGGCACGTACACCACCGGAGCGGCATCATGACGTATCGTTTCAACAAGCTTGAGATTGCCGGATCCCTTGGCGACTTGGGCGTCATCCTGCCCATCGCCGTGGGCATGATCATGATCAATAAAATCTCACCCCAGGGTGTCTTCCTTGCGGTGGGCCTGTTCTACCTCGTCTCGGGCATCTATTTCGGGATCACCACCCCGGTGCAACCCATGAAGGTCATTGGCTCCTACGCCATCACCATGGGGCTGGCCGCTTCAGAAATCCACGCGGCGAGCCTGAGCATCGGGCTGGTGCTGCTGCTGATCGGCCTGTCCGGCTCCATGGAGCGCATCATGCGCCTGATCCCCAAGCCCGTAATCCGGGGCATCCAGCTTTCCACGGGAACCCTGCTCATGGCGCAGAGTGTGCGCTTCGTGCTGGGCAAGGCCCCCCTGCAACTGCTTGAGCAAAGCGCCGAGCCTTTTCTTGCCATCAACCATCTGGGGCCGCTGCCCATCAACTGGCTGCTCGGGGCCGCGGCCCTGGCCCTGACCCTGGCCCTGCTGAACAGCAAGCGCTTTCCCGCCGGACTGGTCGTGGTCGCCTTCGGCATCCTGGCCGGCTTGGTCCTCGGCGCACAGACAAACAGCATCGCCCTGGCCCCCCAGCTGCCCCGCCTGATGCCCGAGGGCATGCCTTCCCTGGATGTCCTCACAGCCGCCTTCGTGGCTTTGACCCTGCCCCAGCTGCCCATGACCCTGGGCAACGCCGTCATCGCCAACGCCGACCTCGCCAAGCAATACTTCGGCCAGGACGCCCGGCGCACCACGGGCAAGGCCCTGTGCATTTCCATGGGGTTGGCCAACGTGGGGAGCTTTCTGCTTGGAGGAATCCCGATGTGCCATGGCGCGGGCGGACTGGCGGCGCACTACCGCTTTGGGGCACGCACAGCGGGTTCTAATCTCTTCATCGGCGGGTTGTTCGTCGCCACGGCGCTCCTACTGGGCGACACCATTCTGGACGCCGTGCGCTTGATTCCCTTGTCCGTGCTGGGCGTGCTGCTCTTCTTTGCGGGCAGCCAGTTGGCCCTGGCAATCCTGGACATGAAAGAACGCCAGGATCTCTTTGTCTGCGTCACCGTACTGGGCATCACCCTGGCCTCGAATCTGGCCGTGGGCTTCCTCCTCGGGGCTGCCATCGCCGCACTGCTACGCTCGGGCCGATTCACTCCCTGAGGAAACGCGCCCATTCCACGGACAAGCCCCTCGTCAACCACCCACGGGCAGGGCGATACGGAACGTGGTGCCCTGACCTTCCATGGTTTCAAAGGTCAATTCCCCTTGATGGGTCTCCCTGATGACTGTCTGCGAAATGGCCAGCCCCTGGCCCGTTCCCTTTCCCGGAGCCTTGGTCGTGAAGAACGGCCTGAAGACATGCTCGCGTACCTCTTGCGGAATGCCACCGCCGTTGTCCGTGACCTCGACAAACACCCTGCCCGGTTCATGAGACGTGCTGATTCTGATCTCGCCCTTGGGATAGTCCTGGGTCTCCACTCTGGCGCCAATGGCCTGGGCCGCGTTGACAATCAGGTTCAAAAGCACCTGATTGAGTTGCCCGGCCACGCAGGGGACCAGCGGCAGGGTCTCATCCAGCTCCATGGTCAGGTCGGCCAGATATTTCCACTCATTGGTGGAGACAATCACGGTGTTGCGCACCAGCGCGTTCAAATCGATGGAGACCTTTTCCTCGGGCCCGGGGTTGGCGAACTGCTTGACCGAACGCACAATGGCGGCGATGCGGTCGATGCCTTCCAGACTCTCGCCAATGGAGGACATCACATCCTGCTGCAGGTAGTCGATCTGTTGCCTCTCCAGTTCACGCGCCAGTTCCTCAATGAGTGGGAGCGTCTCCTGGCCCTGCGCCTCTGCGCTGCGCAAGCCCTCGTACAACCGCAGGACGCCCAGGATGATGACCATGGCCTTTTGCAGGAACTGAAGGTTGTTGAGCACATACTGGCAGGGGGTATTGATCTCATGGGCGATGCCCGCAGCCAGGGACCCCAGCGACTCCAGCATCTGCGCCTGCACCAGTTGGCCCTCAAGCCCCTTGAGCTTGGAGATGTCGGCAATGGCCACTGTGGCCCCCTCCAGTTCGCCGTTGGCGCTGAAGATCAGGGCCGGAGAGACATAGGTTGGAACCACGTGTCCGTCCGCATGGGTCCAGACCAATTCGTGCGCCTCACTACAGCGCCCGTAGTCCATATCCAAATGGGTCCTGAAGCGCTCACTGTTCTCCCGGTCCAGAAACTCTTCGATCCGCTTACCCGCAAGGCTCTCGTGGGGGATGCCCAGCATCTCGCTGAAGCGCTGGTTGGCGTATTCAAGTGTGCCCATCCTGCTCAAGGCCACGACGCCCTCGCTCATGGATTCAACAAGAACCCTGAAGCGTTCCTCGCTTTGCCTCAGAGCCTGTTCCTGACGACGCTCGTCCGTGATGTCCTGCCCCGAACCCAATGTGCCCAGAATGGCACCGCTGCCCCCCCTGATCATGGTATTGTTCCAGGAAAAAAGTCTCAGACTCCCGTCCCTGGTCATGATCTCATTCTCGTGACGAGCGAAGGGTTCCACTGTTCCGGCCATCAAGCCCTTGAACACTGCCCTGACATCCTCCCGCTCACGAGCAGGGATAAACGTCTCGAACCAGTCCCGACCTTCGACCTCGCGGGCGTTATATCCCAGGAGTTCGCAGCCCTTACGGTTCAGCAGGGAGATTCGCCCAGTCCTGTCCAGCGCCACCAGCACAACCCCAACGGTATCCAGATACAGTTTGATCCGGTCACGTTCGATCTTCAGTTCCGTCTCGGCCAGGATGCGCCTGTCGATCTCCTGATTCAGATCGTCGCGCGAGGCTGTGACCCGTGCGAGCCCCTCGACCATCACGTCCATGGAGGTCGCCAACCGACCGATCTCATCGTTGCTTGTGATTCCCGATCTGGCGCCCAGATCCCCCATGGAGACCTTCGCAGCCACACGCTCCAGGGCATGGATCGGCTTGATGATATACCTGCGGAACATAAACAGCGTGATCACAGCCAAGGCAAGGACCAAAACCGCCATCATGAACACGAACTGCTGGACGTTGACCCTTAACCGTTCGTTCATCGAGGCGTAAGACACCGCAAGCTCGATCATGCCGATGGACACGCCGTTGTGCAGGATCGGCTGCTCCTCCCAGTAAAAGGCCGAACTGTCCCGGAAAGAATCCACGCCGTACAGGGCATAGGCCATAGCCCGTTTTTCGTAGGCATCCCCTTCGCTCCTGACACGGACAAAGGCCACATCGGGCTGTTGAAGCAAAGATCCAATATATTCATATATATAAGTGTCGTTGTATTCCCAGAGGGCAGTGGACAACGTGGTGGCCGCTCGCCCGACTGCTACCTGGGCCGTCTGGCGGATGTCCTGGCGCAGGGTTTCGCGCTGATAATACTGAGAGCCCACTGCAAACAGCGCAAGGATCATCACCGAACCCAGGATCAGGGTGATCACGATACGGGTAGACAGACTCGCTTGCTTCTTCATACGGAGGACTCATTAAGGCGAAAATTACAGGACTATTAGCATCCTATCCGAATCAAACTATTTGGCAAGACTTCCTGTCACCAGACAGAGATGATCCCTGCCATTGCCGATGCGCGCCTTCGCGCCTGGCGAAGTCCTCACCATGAAAAAGGCTCCGCGTTTAGCGGAGCCTGGAGAGCCTCTGAACGGCAAGCTTCGGGCGCACGGCCTACCAGCCATGTTTCGTGATGATGTCGTGGATCTTGTCCTGGTCCTTCTTTTCCAAAAGCACCAGTTTCTTGGCGCTGGCCTTGGCGATCCGATCCAGAAGGGTATCGAAATCGGCAGGCTTTTCAAGAACATCCATAGCCCCGAGCTTCACGGCCTCGATCCCCTTGTCCACTGTGGCATGGCCCGTGAGCAGAATCACCTGCATCTCGGGGCGATCGTCCTTGATGCAGCGCAAGAACTCGATGCCGTTCATGCCAGGCATCTTCAAGTCCACGACAATCACATCAAAAACGCCGTCACGGGCGATCTCAAGGGCCTCTTCAGGGTCGGTGGAGGAAGTAACTTCCATGTCACGGCTTCTCAGGCGTTCGGACAGGGTATCCAGAAAATCCTTCTCATCATCCACGAGCAACACTTTCTTCGTCATGATATGCCTCCTGTGGGCATGCGGTTGTCTTCAGACCTGGGACGCTTGTCTCAGGCCAAGAGTCAAACAGAGGGTTTCGGACCGTACCTCGCACGTTGCGGCCAAGGCATCCAGCAACGCTCCAGCAACACTTCCCGAAGGAAGCTCCAGGGCTCCGGGATCGAACCCGGAGAAATGAATCTCGACTCCATCATCCATGGGTGCGATCCGGAGGCTGAGCATGCCCTGTTTAACGGCAGGCAGCGCGGCCTTGATGCACAGGCCCAGGGCGTTGACCAGTTCAAAAGGCCGCGAGGTCAATACAAGGCCTTCATCCTGAGATTCCAGAACCAGTTCCACCCGCTGTTGACTGGCCAGCCGCTGAGAGAGATTCAAGGCCAGCGTAACGGACTCGTGCAAGTTCACCAGACGCACTGGCTCGTCAATCAAATGCCCGAAGCGGTTGAGATTGGCAATGGTCATGTTGGCCTTGGCAACGTGTTTGGCGATGCGCTCGGCAATCAGCGCCATCTTCTCGTGGTCCAGCGCATGGCCCTGTCCTGCCCGAAGCAGCAGATCATTCATCAGGCCCGCGTTCTCATTGATCAGCGCCAAGCTGTTCTTGAGTTCATGCGAGATGGAGGCGCAGACGCCGCCATAAAAAGTCAGTCCCGCCGGCCCCAATTCATCCCAGTTTTCCGTCATGCGCTTACCCGTCCTTGCCTTGGCCCAACACCTTATGGATTTCCCGGACCAAAAGGTCGATATTTACGGGTTTGACCAGATAAGCCACCCCCATGGACGCCCCGGCCTGAAAATCAAGCTCCGAGCCGTGCCCCGTAAGGAAGATGCATTTCAACTCCGGAAGAATTTTCAACAGCCGCTTGGAAAGCTCCAGACCGTTGATCTTGGGCATTTTCACGTCCAGGATAGCCAAATCGTAGGCTGTGGTCTGGGCCATCTTCAGGGCTTCGTCCCCTGATGTGGCAAAATCCGCATCAATATTACGAAAGCTGAATCTCTCGGCCAAAGCCGACACAAGATCCCGTTCGTCATCCACTAGCAATATTCGCATGAGTCCCCATTTCCTCCACCACATTTCCGGGGCAACACGATGGTGAAGATGGTCCCCTCACCCTCGGTGCTCTCAACACTGATGTCACCCGACAGCTTGCGCACGAGCCCATACGTAATGGACAGGCCGAGTCCGGTCCCGCCAAAGTCCTTCTTGGTTGAGAAAAACGGTTCAAAAATCCGTTCGCGATCAACCGCAGCGATTCCGCAGCCGTCGTCACTGACCTGGATTCTGATATGCTCTTCGTCCGGGCTGTCAGCGGTCACCGACACGTGTCCTCCGTCGGAAACGGCCTGGAAGGCGTTATTCACAAGGTTCAGCAGAATTTGTTGCAGCTTGCCCCGGTCGCATTCAAAATCCAACTGGCCTTCACCCACGGCGGTTATGATTTCGATACTACGATACTCCGCTTCCTTACGCAAAAAGCCCAATGTCTCATCAACAACGGCCGCCAGATTGATCCTCTCCACCGAGACATTGATATGCCTGGCGAATCCCAACAGATGCTTGGTGATATTGCCGCAACGCTCCACGGACCGTTCAATGTCCCTGGACAACGCCAACAGCCGGTCATGGCTGACGCTTGAGCCTCCGTAGGTCAAGAGGTCCTTGAGCAGTCCGGTCTTTTCCCCGATGACCGCCAGCGGATTGTTGATCTCGTGGGCCACGCCTGCGGCCAGCCTACCGATGGAAGCCAGCTTATTGGAATGCTCGGCATGGTGCAGCACGGCGACTCGGTTCTGGTCGGCGATGAAGATGCTGTTGACCAGGTAGGTCGCCACCGCGAACACCACAAGCAGGACCACAAAGATACTGGCGATCAGAAAACCAAGGAGCTGGACCCGGGTCTGATACCATGAGGCCAAAAGCTCCGCACGGTCCTTGATGACCATCAAAACGAACGGCGAATCCGGGATGTAGGCGTAACCGACAAATACCCGCCCGCCAGGGGCCTCGTCGCCGATGACTTCCGTATGCTCGGAATAATTCGGCACAGGGAGATTCAAGGTCGAAAGCACATCGCCATGATAGCGCGATGGTGTCTGCAATACACCGCTGTGGTTGATGATGAAGGAGTCGCCGCCCAAGGACAATTCCAGGCGGGCAAGGGAGCTGAACTGCTCGGTGTCCAGGGTGGCCCGCAGCAGGAAGAATCCTCCGCCCGGCAGATCATGGCGCACGACCACGACCAAATGCGGTACGTTGCGGAACCCCAGGAACACTCCGCTGATGTAGCTGCCCCGGGAAGCGGCCAGCCCGAACCAGTCCTGCCCCTTGTAGTTCTTGCCCTCAAGATTGTACGGCCCGGCATAGGTCTTCTGCGTTCCATCCTGATCGATGATGCCCAGGTCGATGAACCCACCATGGCTTTCCGCCAGGTCCTGGAGCAACAGGGTCAGCCGTCCACGGGCGCTCAGGGTCTTATAGGTGTTGTCCCGCAGCACAAACTGCAGGGCGCTGATGCGCTCCTTGAGATAGAACGAGATCGACCGCTTGGCGTTGGACACGGTGCGCGAGGTGCGCAACCGCACCTCGGACTCCGCTGCTGAGCGACTGATCTGATAATCGAAGGAAACCATGGCCAGCAAAGGGGCAAGGGACGAGAACGCCGTCAGTACGATGGCCAGCACCCAGGCCGCCCTGTAGTTGAACAGTCCCTTGAAACGGGCGGAGTCCGAAGCACTGCGCCAGAATCTCGGCAGGATAAAGTCTCTCATGCCCTTCCCTTGCCCCGCGCTCTCAGCTACCGACGGGGCGGTTGTGGATCTTTGCGTTGGCCAGTTTGAGGGTCTGAGAGAGAACCTCAATATCCACAGGCTTGTGCAGGTAGGCGAACGCGCCCAGATCCATGCAGGTCTTGCGGTCTTCCTCGGAGCCATGGCCGGTGAGAATGATCACCTCAATGGCCGGGTTCTCGGACTTAACGCGCCTCAAGACCTCGATGCCGTCGATGCCGGGCATCTTGAGGTCGAGAATCATGACCTCGGGCTCGTCGGAACGCATCATGTCCAGCGCCGATTCGCCGTCAAAGACCACATGCGAGCCCACATCACGCATTTCGAGGCGCTCGGACAGGGTCTGTACGAATTCACGCTCGTCATCCACGAGCAGGACCTTGGACGGCATTTCGAAATCGACCCTGCGGTAGATGTCGGTCTGGTAGAATCCGCTTCCCACTTTGACCTCCACATCCGTGACGCCTGCAACCTTGGACGCGGCATGCAACAGTTCGTCCTTCAGTCGCTCGAGCATCATGACGTTCTTGTTGATGGTCAGGATGAGCGTGCCATTTTCGGCCCGTACGCCCACGTCATGGCCCTCGCCCACAAGATACACCTCGGCCGTGGCGGCCAGCCTGAAATCATCCAGGGCCCGGCGCGAGGCCTCCGTGACGGTCAAGGCCTCACGGGACAGGTTCTGCGTGATCAGGGCTGTCGCGCCATCCACGCCCTGCTTGTCCATGGGGATCAGCATGTCATAGAGGCCAGTGGTCCAGGGATCCTTGGCGCTGAGGACCATATCGACCCAGAGAGCGCTTTCGGTGTCGTCCTTACGGATGCGTTTCAGGGCTTCCTTCTCGTCCAGTTGCTTGTCCTCTTTGGCCACCAGCAGCCGGTGCTGGATGTCGGCGATCAGGCAGACGCGCAGGCAATGGCTGACGCGCGAAGGCACCAAAAGGCCCACGGCCCCGTCCAGGATCAGATCCTCGCCGGTCAGGGTCTGCGCTGTGGCCAGCCTGAGCCAGGCCACGGCGCGTTCCTTCTCGCGGGTGAAACGGTTGAAGACGGAGGCCTTGCAAGTCAGGGCCTTGGCAATCTTGTCCTCGGCCAGGCCCGACAGCTTGGCCGCCGTGGACACGATCTGCTCATCACTGAGGCGCACAAAACCGGTGGCGGACATGAGCTTGCGCACCACCTGCTCCTTTCTGCAAAAGGAGCCACCGAAGATATTGATAATAGGCATATTCATCTTCCTCCTTAGGAGTTGTAGCAGACCGTCTTCAAGGGGCAGGAATTCTCTTCAGCCACCTTGTGGGCCTCCGCATGGATGGCCTCCAACGCCCGTTCAGAACTGGAGAAGAGGTGATCCTCACCGATCTTTTCCAGCAGATGGGTCCGGACCAGAACCTTGCGTACGGACTCGTTCACGCCAGCCAGGGAGATATCCACCCCGCCCTTGCGACAACGGTCCACCAGCAGAGACAGAACTTCCTCGCCCGAGGCGTCCAAATCGTTGATGCCGTTGGCCACAAGCACCATGTGCTTCAGCTTGGGCTTCAAGGAGATGCGCTCATTGATCTTGTCTTCCAGGAAACTGGCATTGGCGAAGAACAGTGGGCCGTCAAAACGGATCACATCCACGTAGTCGCACTCCATCAGACTGTATTCCTCGGCACAACGCAACGACTTGTCGTCGGCCATGGCGAGGGAACGCACGTTGGGACGCATGCTTTTGTACAGAAATACACCCAGGGACAACGCAACGCCGACCATGATGCCCTTGTCCAGGTGCGGTGCAAAGGCCAGGGTTGCCAGAAACGAGATCACAGAGATGATTCCGTCATGACGCTGAGCCTTCCAGGCATGGATGAATCCCGAAGCGTTGATCAACCCGATGACGGCCAGCATGATGACCGCGGCCAACACGGCCTGGGGCAGATGATACAGCAGCGGGGTAAAGAACAACAGTGCAATGACGACCATGGCGCTGGTGAACACGCTGGACAACCCGGTGGCGGCACCGGCCTGAAGGTTAACCGCCGAGCGCGAGAAGGAACCGGACACCGGATAACTCCGGGTCAGTGCGCCCAGGATGTTGGCCAGGCCCTGGCCGATGAGTTCCTGGTTGGGGTCAAGGCGCTGGCCGGTCTTGGCGGCCATGGCCTTGGCAATGGAGATGGCCTCCATGAAACCCAGCAGGGAAATGATGGCAGCATAGGACAACAGGTGCATGATGATGCCCAGGTCAAACTTGGGCACGGTCAACGCAGGCAGGCCCTCGGGGATGACGCCAACCACGGCACCACCGCCCATGACCAGCAACGAAGCTGTATCCAACAGCGTGTTCCCGACCTTCAGGCGCCAGGTGCGGCCATCGGTCTCGAGACCGGCAGGCACGGCATCCTGGAGATAGAGGGTCAGGCCATCCGCGCCCTCCACGCCTGAAAAGAGCATCGAGCGCAGGCGTTCCCGTTCGACATGAGCAACCTGCTTCTGGCTGTTGATGGTATGGTTGATGCGAATCAGATCGTGGGTTGCATCGTTGGCCGCATCAAAATCGTCGGCCTTCTTGGCCTTGTCCAGACCGGCCGTGAGCTCGGATCGTTCATCGGAGAGATTCTTCACTGCCTGGACAGCGGTATTGAACGTCTGCAGGGAGGCAGCGACTTCAGGAACCTGGATGGCGGCCACATCGACGCGTGCGTCATGCTGAAAGCCCATGGCCCAGGACAGCACCGTGGTCAGGACCACAGCCACCAGGACGTTGGGGATCTTGGGCATGGTGCGTTTCAGGCCATACATGATGGCGAAGGCCAGCGCCCCCATCCCCAGTGTCGGCCAGTGGGTGTAGTGCCCGGCGGCCTGAACAACCCGAATGATGGTATCGTAATGGTGCTCGGCCTTGTCCACATAGACGCCGAACATCTTGGACAATTGGCTCGAGGCGATGATGATGGCCGCAGCGTTGGTAAAACCGTTGACCACAGGGTGGGACAGGAAGTTCACCACCAGCCCCAGGCGCAGGATGCCCAAGGACAGCTGGAAGACGCCCACCAGGATCGCCAGCAGGATGGCGTAGGCGATGTAGCCCTCGCTTCCCGCTGTGGCCAATGGTTCCAGACTGGCGGCTGTCATCAGCGAGACCACGGCCACGGGGCCGGTGGCCAGCTGTCGGCTGGAGCCAAACAGGGCAGCGACCATCGGGGGCATGAAGGCCGCGTACAGGCCATAGTAGGCGGGCAGCCCCGCCAGCTGGGCATAGGCCATGCTTTGGGGGATGAGGACCAGTGCGACCGTGATGCCGGCTACGGCATCAAGCTTGAATTTATCGCCGCCGTAGCCCTTGAACCAGGCGAGAAAGGGCAAGATTCTCGTGAGCATAGGTATTCCGTCCTGTCTTAATGTGCGTGAACCAGAATTTTTCGCGCAGAGGCGACCATTTCTTTGAAAAGTGTCCCGGCATCGTACAGGTTGTACGTCTTGAACCGGACCAAGCCATCGACCATGGTGAATAAGATCAATGCCGTCTTGCGAGCGGGAATGTCGGCAATGCTACCGTCTCGCTGCCCTTCCTCGATGGCCCGTTGAAAGATATCGGCCATGCAGTTGTAGACAGCTTCCAGGTTTTCCCGGCAGACCTCATTGTCCTGAGCCAGCATATAGGGATAATGGCGATGCAGAAGAAGAAATGCATCCTCCATGGCACCGGCGAGGTACAGGTAGTAGCCCAACAGCCCCTCCACCTTGTCCAATCCGGATTCGAACCCCTGGCTTTGCTCATGCTCTTCGAAATGCTGCACGATTTCCTCACGGACCTTGCGCAGGACTTCAAGAAACAGCTCTTCCTTATTCTTGAAATGATAAAAGATCGTACTCTCGGCCACCCCGGTGATTCCGGCGAGTTCAGCAGTGCTCGTATCGGCAAAGCCTTTGCCGGCAAACATCCTGGTGGCCATGAGCAGTATCTTGTCTTTCTTCGTCAATTTCTTCTCCAAAAAGCCTGACTGAGTAATCGCTCAGTCGTTTGTTATTTAATTCGCAATCAAACCCCATGTCAAGGGGATACAACCACAATCTGGCATTAAAAAGGGTGATTAGGATCCAAGTATCAAGGATCGCGATACTTCTTTCGTCAAGACTGAGTATTCACTCAGTCCACTAAAATCAAGCCCTTCTGCAAATAAAAAAGCCCCGCAACGGTGTCAGCCGTTACGGGGCAAAAGGATTGGTTCGAACTAGAAAATACTCTTGAACATATCGCGTACGCCTTCACGTACACCCTCGATGGTGGAATCCTTAGCCTCGTCGCGGGCGGCCTGGCCCACATCCTTGGCATCCTGTCCCAGCCCGGCGTCATCGGTCGACTGCGGGGACGACTGAACCTCGTGCTCTTGGCTACCGGCAGGCAACGCATAGTAGGACGCGGCCAAATCTTTCTTCTTCAAGTCGTGCAGGCGAAGATCATCCCCAGAGCGCAACATCCCCCCATACCCGGACTCTTCTGCTTCCTGGAGACTCTTTTCCAGGGCCGCGCCGCCGGAGTGATTCATGGCCCCCGTCATGCGCCGGGCAAGGGCGACCCAGCCCTCGTTGACCTTCTTAAGGTCCCCATGGGGGGACAGCACGACCTCGTCACGACTGACCAGTTTGCCGTTCTCCTTGACCTCGGCAGTATAGACCTGTCCGGTGTAACCCGCGATCTTCTCCGTCTTCCCGGTCTTGGTGTAGCCCATCTCATAGTCCACAGGGTCGGTCGTGCCGCCGCCGAACATGCTGCCCATGCCACTGGCCATGGCCCCCATCTTCTCCATGTCCATAACTTGCCAGTTGCCGTCATCGTCCCTGTTCACGGAATAGACCCTGTTGCCCTTGAGCAGCATGTAGCTGGTGGGCGAGGTGTCCATGCGCACATGCTCGGCATCGCGCACGCACAGGGTCATCATGCTCCCGTCCTGATACTTGTATGTGGCGACCACATCCGACGCTGCACAGGCGACAGCAGACCACACCAGCAAAACACAAACACTCAGTAGCACTCGACGCATCTTCGAACCCCTCCGATTCTTTTGGTCACACAGCGAGTTGTGAGCACAGCTTATACATCGTCTCAGGGATGGTTGTCGAGAGGAGCCAAGAATGAACGCCATCACCATCCATACAGGAGAATCTAGACGCACCACAACAGTCAAGACACAGTGCCTCATTGCACTGAAGCCCGCTGCAAATCACCCTGTGTGACGAATACGGCAACGACAGAACAGCGTCCCTCAGCTCCCTGCCCACGCCCTGTCTTCGCAGGGGGCATCCCCCCGGCGGAACCACACCACAGATCCTTGGCGGCACGGCTCCATACACAGCGACAGGACGTGAGCGGTCAACGGCAACAACAAGCAACTACGAGCAGCAATTCTCAAGTGACACAGCACATTATCTGACGGCACCAAGGGGGTCCATGCAGAGGATCCCTTGTCACGGGCTGTGCAATGGGCTACTTATTGGAATGCTGAGAGCATAAGAATGGGGAGGATCATGGACAGCTATCGCGACCATATCCAAAAGGTCCTGGCTGGTAACAAGAACACCTTTGGCGAGATCATGCTCATGTTCAAAGACATGGCCATGGCCTTGGCCACCGCCCAGTTGCACGACCGCTCTCTGGCCGAGGACGCCGTGCAGGAGGCCTTTCTGGCGGCCTTCATCAAGCTGCCCATGCTCCAGGATCACGATGCCTTCCCAGGCTGGTTCCGGACCATCCTGCTGCGCCACTGCAAGCGCATCCGCACCCGTCAGGAAGGGTTGCTCCCCTTCTCAGTAGAAGCAGCGGACATCCCGGCCGGAGACGGCACAGACCCCTTTCATCTCTACACCTGCCACCTGGACCAACTCATGATCCGGCGCATCCTGGCCGCCCTGCCTGGCGTGGCCCGGGAAGCCTGCATCCTGCGCTTCGTCCACGGACATTCCTACAAGGACATCACCAACCAGCTTCAACTTCCCAAGGGAACGATCAAGCGGCGCATCCATGACGCCCGAAACAGAATCATAGCCGAATTCGGCGCCCGAAACGGACGTTCCGTACGCCTGGGCTATCTGCCCATCTCCGACCATTTGTTGGGCATGGTCACCCACCACAGACACGACAAGGCAACCTACGACCTGCACCTCTCCAAATTCCTGTCCTGGGGCCGTCTGGTCAAAGCCCTCACGGGCGGTCTGTTGGAAGCAGCCTTTATCATGGCACCCCTGGCCATGTGCCTGCACAACCAGGGCCTGCCCATCCGTTACGTCCTGGATGGTCACCACGACGGCAGCGCGGTCACAGTTCGCAAGGGCGTCGCCACGCGCCACATCGGAATGGGTTCGACCATGGCCTTGCCGCATTCCATCTCCACCCACAGCCTGCTGCTTCGTGCCCTGCTTGGCGGAGACAGCCCGTCGGACAAGCAGGGCACGAGCGACCTGACCACCCGCTTCATCAGCCCCTCCTACGTCATTGGCTCCCTGGCCCGCCACGAGATTGACGGCTTCTTCTGTTCGGAACCCTGGAACACTACATCCGTGGCCCAGGGCGAGGGGCGTATTCTGGCCCGTTCCGGAGACTTGTCTCCGGGCCACGTCTGCTGCGTTGTCGTAATCACCGAACACTTCATGCGAAACCAGCCAGACCTGCTGCGTCAGTTTCTCGCGGACCTGGAAGATGCGAGGGCATATATCAGGCTTAATTCCGCTGGGGCCGCAGACATTCAGGCACGGTATACCGGGGTGGATCGGGATATCGCAGAGCATATCCTGAACAAGGGCTACATCACCTTTTCCGACCTAACACCGGACAGGGGGCGGGCGGAACAGGTCATGGGGTTGGCGCTGGCCGCGGGCGCCCTCAAGCGGCCCTGCAACCTGGATGCCTTCATGGCCTACGATTCCCTCCAAAAATAACCGAACCTTTTTCCCTTTCTCAGGCTCTTCTCCATGCAAGCCCCAGGCAAAGGCCAAGGCAGAATAGCATTCAGGAGGAGGCATGCCCGCCAACATCGACGATCTGGTGGTCCGCGTTGCGGACATCTGCACCTACAAGTGGGACATGATCCGCCACAGGCCCCTGGCCTACTTGATATCCGCCTTCACAGGCGGGGCCATGGTGGTCTTCGGAGCGACCCTGGCCCTGTCCGTCTCCGCCGGAGTGGCCGAGAATCTGGCGCCGGGCCTGGCGAACCTGCTCATGGGGCTGGTGTTCATGTTTTCCTTGGTGGTGATCATGGTTTCGGGCATGACCCTGGTCACGGCGGACATGTACATCGGCATCATCGGCGTATTTCATGGCCGCATCGGCTGGGGCCGATTTTCCTGGGGCATCCTGCTGGGCTATCTGGGAAATTTCCTGGGGAGCATGTTCTTCATGTGGCTCATCTCCCTGAGCGGGGCCTATGCGGCCTGGCCCTGGCTGGCCAAATCACACGCCATCGGCGTGGCCAAGATGGGCTACACGGCCACACAGATCTTCGTTATGGGCATTGTCTGTACCTGGATGCTCCAGACCGCAGCGGTGCTTTTCGTCAAGGCCGAGGGCGATGCGGCCAAGATCGCCATGGCCGCCTACGGACCGCTGGCCTTCGTGGCCGGCATGACCGAGCACTGCATCGCCAACATCGGCTTTCTGGCTCTGCCCCTGTTTCAACAAGACCTGTTTCTGGCCGAGGCCGCCCGCATGGGCCTGACCGATCCGGTGCTGCTGCATTGGGGGTTCGGCCAGTATGGCTGGGCCTTCAATCAACTGTACACGGTGCTTGGCAACCTGGTGGGTGGCATCCTCTTTGTGGGCATCCCCTTCCAGCTGGTGTCCAACCCTGCCAAGGTCGCCGAGTTATATAAAGAAAAGACGAATTTCATGCTCAAGCTGTAAGGAGCCATGTGTGGACTACTCAGCCTTGAATCCAGTTATCTGGGGACTGTTTATCGGCTTTGTCGGCGTGGTCTGGATCACCGTGCGCAGCCATCGTTCGAAGCATCCGGGCTACCCTGGCAAGTGGCCTGAGAAAGACGAGTAAAATTCGGGGCCCAGACCCGGAAGTACGTCAAACTGACGCCGCGGAACTCCGCAAGGAGCCGGGCGCGTTAAGGAGGCAACCATGGTCAAGGACGGGTGGATACCCACAGCCTGCTACCAATGCAAGGCCGAGTGCGCCATCCTGGCGCACGTCGAGGATGGTGTGGTCAAGGAGATCCGGGGCAACCCCAAGGCCCGGGGCAAGGCCTGCGTCAAGGGCATGGCCGGAATCTCCCTGCAGTATAACAAGGACCGCCTGACAAAGCCCCTGAAACGGGTGGGCAAACGCGGCGAGGGCAAGTTCAAGGAAATCTCCTGGGACGAGGCGCTGGACATGCTGACCAGCAAGCTCAAGGCTCTCAAGGCCAAGGGCGAGGCCCACAAGCTCACCGCGAGCTTCTTCCCGCACTCCATCACCGACCCCAAGTGGCGCTTCCTCAACGCCTACGGCGGATTCATCAATACCGCCCTGCCGCATTGCGATTCGGCCAAGATCGTGGCCTTCATCAAGGCCATGGGCGGCGTGCCCAACCACCACATCCCGCCCGCCTTCGACACCGTGCCCAAGGACGGCATCATCATCCTGGCCGGGCGGCATGCCTTCGGCTGTCTGGACGACGCCGCCGTGCCCAGGGATATCCTGGAGGCACAGGCCCGGGGCGCCAAGCTGGTGGTCCTCGACCCGATCTTCACCGCCGACGCGGCCAAGGCCGACTGGTGGATTCCCATCAAACCCTCGGGCGACACAGCCCTGTTCCTGGGCATGACCCAGCACATCGTGGCCAACGGACTGCACGACAAGGACTTCGTGGAGAAGTGGGTCCGCGAGGGCGACTTTGAGCAGCTCACGGCCTACCTCAAGGACAAGACCCCCAAGGCCATGAGCGCCATCTGCGGCGTGCCCGAAGCGGATATCCGCAAGCTGGCCGAGATGTGCGCCAAGGCCCCCTCGGTGGGCGTGGACAGTTTCAAGGGCATCATGCTCGGCCAGGCCCTGGATTTCGGCCACGCCTGGACCATCCTGTTGGCCGTCACCGGCAACATCGACAACCCCGGCGGCCAACCCCTGCCCGATCTGACGCCAATGTCCCCGGTCGAGCCCGCGCCCGCCGGTCCGGACCTGGGTACCCTCGGCTGGCACAAGACCGGTCCGGACAAGGACGCTTTCAGCCATTACTCCTTCATCATGGAACCCACCTGGTACGAGGCCCAGGCCATCAAGAACGGTGACTTGAAGGTCCTGATCACCGCCGAGTGCAACCCGGCCATGACCGAGATGGGCCAGGAGGAATGGCGCAAGGCCGTGTGCCTGCCCGGCGAGGGCGGCGAGGAATACCGCCTGGAGATGCTCGTCAGCTACGAACTGATGCATTCGGAGACCTCGCGCTACGCCGATCTGGTGCTGCCCGACAAGTCCTACTTCGAGCGCTATGAACTGCTGTACATGCCCTGGTGGTACAACTTCGGCCAGGGCGTGCTGCTACGCCAGCCGGTGGTGAAGGCCCCGGGCGAGTGTCGTCACTCCAACGAGGTCTTCATCGA
Source organism: Pseudomonadota bacterium (assembly GCA_018816865.1). Taxonomy (GTDB): domain Bacteria; phylum Desulfobacterota; class Desulfovibrionia; order Desulfovibrionales; family Desulfovibrionaceae; genus Desulfovibrio_Q. The sequence goes on along the minus strand of JAHIUW010000004.1, from coordinate 7,249 downwards.
ATTGGGCAAGCGCCTGGAGCCCAAGTACTTCGACTTCGCCGACGACGTGGCCTTCTACGATATCCAACTCACGGGACTTGGCCTGTCGGTCAAGAAACTCCAGGAAATGGGCGGCATCTGGTCGCCCGGAACCATGGGCTTCTACAAGTACAAGGATGCTGGCGGATTCGGCACCCCGTCCAAGAAGATCCATCTCTACTGGGAAGACCTCAAAGACGTTGATCAGGCCCTGCCCCGCCCCGGACTGGCCGCGGAATACGAGGCCGACACCCAGGACTACCCCTTTGTGCTCATCTCCTACCGTACCATCTTCCACCAGGGCACCGGCCAATGGACACACAACAATCCACAACTGCGCGACCCGGTGAGTGGCATGTTCGAGAACCCTGCGCTCATCAACTCCGCCACGGCCAAGAAGCTGGGCATCAAGGACGGCCAGACCGTGACCCTGACCTCGCGCACCGGGCAGTTGCAGGTCCGGGCCAAGCTCACCGAGCGCATCCGGCCCGACTGCATCGGCCTGCACCACGGTTTCGGCTCAAGCGTTGGCCGCGTGGCGACCACGGGCAAGGGTGTGAGCGACAACGTGCTCATCCCCGATTCCGGTATGACCCTCAAGTGGCAGGATGTGGTGGGCGGCGAATCGCACGTTTCCACCCGAGTCCGGCTCAGCGCCTAAAGGAGGCTCGCTATGAAACAACTAGGTCTGATGATCGACCTTGACCGCTGTATAGGCTGCAAGACCTGCATCGTGGCCTGCCGCAACAACAAGGGGCTGGTGGACCACGCCGGGGCCATGCCGGGGGAAATTCCGCACTACCTGCGTGTGGAAAGCGCCCGTGAGGGCACCTTCCCCCATATCACCGCGCGCAGTTGGGTGGTGCCCTGCCAACACTGCAAGAACGCCCAGTGCATCAAGGCCTGTCCGTCCGAGGCCATCGCCAAGGATGCGCAGACCGGCATCGTGCGCATCGATAAAACCAAGTGCACAGGTGCGCGCAAGTGTATCGAGGAATGTCCCTACAACGTGATCCAGTTCAACGTGGCCGAAAACTACGCCCACAAGTGCGACCTGTGCTTTGAGCGTGTGGTTTTCGGAGAAAAGCCCGTGTGCGCTGAGGTCTGCCTGACCGACGCCATCACCTTCGGCGAACTCTCCGAACTCAAGGCCCGGGCCCACGAAGCCGGACGGGAGATCGACAAGAAGATGAGCGCCATGTCCGTGGTCTACCTGAAGCCCACACCAAAAAACACCCTGGCCACCCGCTGACCAAACAGCGCAAGGCAAGCAACGAAAAGGGCCCCGGCATCCTGAATGGATGCCGGGGCCCTTACGATCACTTGGAGCCAGCGTGGAGAGTCGAACTCCAGACCTGCTGATTACGAATCAGCTGCTCTACCAACTGAGCTACGCTGGCGAAATGGGCATGGAGCAAGTGATTACGGAGGTTCCCAGGCAGAGTCAAGGGGAAAGTAACCAAGACAAACATGGACAGAAACACACCAATCGGCCTTATCACACGCCAGAATTGCGTCGGGTTTGCAAAAATCCACCCACGGCCAAAATCTCTCTCTTTAAATCCATACACTCGAGGATAAAAATGAGATATGGCTTGCTCATACCCGTATCACTGCCCAGCTGTATTCATCAATTCCCTGGAATTTTAATAAACTGAGAGGACAGACCAATCAACGGACGACAACAAGTCGCACACGTCACCAATATCCAATGAGGCCCACGCTAAAAATCACCCTGGGCGGACAGGTGGAACCAATAAAAGGGAAAGAATGAGCACCACAGAAAAAATAAACGCCATCACCCAGAAGCATCATCTGAGCGTTGTTCACAATCCGGAGGGAGGACTTTTCACCTGCACCAACAGACATAGCCCGCTCTGCGGCTTCAACTGCCAACTCGCCTTGATGGACGAAGACAAGGACCTGGCAATTTTGGAAAAAGCCATTGGCGATTGGCTGTCCAGCCAGGGCTCATCCGAGCCCTGCGACAGCTGCGGGCGTGAATCGACAGAGAGTGACGCAGTCACCTGGTGTGCCAGCCCCCTTGACGAAAGCGAATGGTGTTGGCTCTGCGACGAATGCCACACCGCATTGAGCGAATAGGCCTGCCGTGGGGGGAGAGACACGGGCGCTTTAGCAATTTGGGTTTAAGGTGCGCCTGCAAGCTGCGAATCACATCACGCATCAAGTGTTGAGATCAGTACGGCCCCTGCTGGGCGTGGGAGCGAGAGTTGCCATGTCAACGACGATGGGCAGCGCGGACTCGATCAGTGGTGCAGGATCTGGCTCAAGAAAGCTTTGGTGCGGTCGTATTGAGGGTTGGAAAAGAACACTTCAGGGATGTTCTGCTCCACAATTTCACCACTGTCCATGAAGACGATGCGGTCTGCCACGGTGCGGGCAAAGCCCATTTCGTGGGTCACACAGACCATGGTCATGTGTTCCTCGGCCAAGCTAATCATGACGTCGAGGACTTCCTTGATCATCTCCGGGTCCAAGGCGGATGTGGGTTCGTCGAAGAGCAGGACGTTCGGGCTCATACACAGGGCGCGGGCAATGGCCACGCGTTGCTGCTGGCCTCCGGAAAGTTGTCCGGGATATTTACCGGACTGCTCCGCGATGTGCACCCTATCAAGGTAGTACATGGCTTTTTCTTCCGCTTCCCTGCGGGGTAATTTGCGTACCCAGATCGGGGCCAGGGCGAGATTCTCCAGCACGGTCATGTGCGGGAAGAGATTGAAGTCCTGGAACACCATGCCCACTTCGCGGCGAATTTTTTCCAGGCCCTTGAGGCTACCGGTCAACTCCGTGCCGTCCACGATGATGGTTCCTTTCTGGTGTCGTTCCAGCCGGTTCATACAGCGGATCAACGTGGACTTGCCGGACCCGGACGGGCCGCAAATGACGATGCGTTCGCCCTTTCGCACCTCGAGGTCGATATTCTTGAGGACGTGGAAGTCGCCGTACCACTTGTTCAGGCCCTTCACGTCGATGATGATTTCGTTAGAAGTCATGGGAACCCTTTTTCAATTGGTTTGGGGACCGCGTTTTTCGAGGCTGCGGCCGTATCGGCTCATTCCGAAGCAGATGCACCAGTAGATCACGGCGCAGAAGACATACCCCTCGACGTCGTGGCCGAGCCAGAGCTGGTCCTGGGACGCGGCCTTGGTCATGCCGAGGAAGTCCAGCAAGCCCACGATGATGACCAGCGAGGTGTCCTTGAACAAGGCGATGCAGCGTCCGATCAGGGCTGGGAGCACGTAGCGCAGGGCCTGCGGTAAAACCACGAGCAGCGTGATCATCCAGCGGGACAGACCCAGCGCCTTGGCAGCGTCGAGTTGGCCGCTCGACACGGCCTGCAATCCGCCACGCACGACCTCGGCGATGTACGCCGACGAAAACAAGATGATACCCACTTGCACCCGCAGCAGATTGTTAATCTGAAGGTTTACGGGCAGGAACAGGGGCATCATCACCGAGGCCATAAACAGAATGGTGATGAGTGGGACGCCCCGGACCAATTCGATGAAGCCGACGCAGACAGAACTGACGCCGACCATCCGGGACTGCCGTCCCAGGGCCAGAAGGATGCCGAAGGGCACCGAAAAGAGGATGCCTATGGTGGCCAGTCCGAGGGAGAGCATCAGCCCACCCCACATGGATTGATCCACTTCGGAGAGGCCCGCGCCTCCGCCAATGAGCCATAGGGCGGCGACGAAGAACACGGGCCAGGCGGTGGTCAGCGTGCGCTTTTTGCATCGTCCGCTTACCGTGGCTGCGACCACGCCCGCGAACAGAATGCTTGCGGCCAAGGGTCTCCATGCCTGTTCCATCGGATAGGTGCCGATGAGCATGATGCGCGCCTTGTCGATAACGAACGCCCAGCATGCGCCCGAACCGTCACACATCTCCGGCCCTCCGGACCACACGGCATGGGTGAACGCCCAGTCGACCAGCGGCGGGACAGTCTTGATCATAAGCAGCACGACCAGCACCGTGAGCACCGAGTTAAACAAGTTCGAAAAAAGGTTGGTCCGAAGCCCGTGAACCACGCCCCTTGCCGCTATGGGCGGCGGGGAAGATGGCGAGGGGATGAATTTTTTAACTTGCGAACTCATCGCTCCACCAACTGCACTTTGGCGTTGAGCCAGTTCATGACCAGGGAAACGATCAGGTTGATGGACAGGTAGACCGCCATCCACATTCCAATGACCTCGATGGCCTGGTCGTTTTGGCCGATGATGGTCCCGCCGATGGAAACCATGTCCGGATACCCGATGGCCACGGCCAACGAGCTGTTCTTGACCAGGCTGGTATAATCGTTGGTGGTGGTCGGGATGCAAACGCGCAGGGTCTGGGGGAGAATGACCTTGCGCATGATCACGCCGGATTTCAAGCCAAGAGCCTTGGCCGCTTCGAGCTGCCCCTTGTCCACGGACTGAATCCCGCTGCGTACATTCTCGCCGATGAAAGCGGCGGTGTACATAACCAGACCGATGAGCAGGGCTGTGAATTCCGGACGAAGGATCATGCCACCCTTGAAATTGAATCCGCTAAGCACCGGCGCGTCGAATTCGAGCGGTTGGCCTGTGAAGAAATAGACAGCAGCGGGCAGACCGAGGATCAGCCCAAGGGAAATCCATCCGGAAGGAGGGGCGTTTCCTGTTTCGTCGCGCATCCTTTTGGATACGCGCACCAGGACCACCGAGGCCACAATGGCTGCCCCCAGGGCGAGGAACACCCAGCCGATGCCTTCCTGGAAGAGCGGGCGGGGGATGAACACTCCCCGGTTATTGATGAATATTCCGCCGAAGGGCGCCAGGCTCTTGCGCGGAGACGGTAGGAAAGCCAACAGCGTGGAGTAGCAAAAGAAAAGGGTCAGCAGCAGCGGGACGTTCCTGAGTACCTCCACGTACACTGCGGCCAGCCGGGCCACCAGCCAGTTGCTCGACACGCGGGCCACGCCGACGAGGACGCCGAGTATAGTGGCCAGCATGATGGACAGAGCGGACACGAAGAGGGTGTTCAGGATGCCGATGGTAAAGGCACGGCCGTAGGTGTCGGCGGGAGAATAGGCCAGGAGGCTGTCATTGATGGGCAGTCCACCCTCCACGGACAGGAAACGGAAACCCGAGGCGATGTTGCGCGCCTCTAGGTTAGCTTGGGTGTTGTGGAAGAGTTGCAGGGCCACATAGAGGATTGCCCCGACCAGCAGAACCTGAGTCAGGATTGCGGGCAACTGTTCTCTCAGCTTGGAAGTGTTCAAGACGATCGGTATCCTTTAAGGGGGGATGAAGTAAGATCGTGCCGCACCGGTCGGTGCGGCACGCATTGTTTCCTATTGCGGTATGCCGCTAACGGATGGGCATGGCGTAGATTAAGCCGCCCTTGGTCCACAGATTGTTGTGACCCCTGGGAATCTTCAGTGCACTATCGGGCCCGAAGTTGCGGTCGTACATCTCGCCGTAGTTACCTACGGCCTGGACGGCCCGGACCAGCCAGTCGTTGTCCAGGTCGACGAAGGAACCTACGTCACCGGTGGCACCGAGCATGCGTTGGATCACCGGGTCAGTGGATGAGGCCTTCATCGTCAGGACGTTGGCCTGAGTGATGCCCTTTTCCTCGGCTTCGATGAGACCGAAGAGAACCCAGGTAACCAAGTCTTTCCACTGCTGATCACCGTGGCGGACGAAGGGACACAGAGGTTCCTTGGAGAAGACCTCGGGCAGGATGATGTGCCCGTCCGGGTTGGCGGCGCCTGCGCGCAGAGAGGCCAACTGGCTGATGTCGGTGGTGAAGGCGTCAGCACGTCCGGCCACATAGGCGTTGAAGGCTTCCTTCTTGGATTCGAAGACCACAATTTCCAGCTTGATGTTGTTCGCGCGTGCGAAGTCGGCAACGTTGAGCTCGGAGGTGGTACCGGAGACCACGGCCACGGAAGCACCGTCCAGGTCGAGGGCCTTGCTTACGCCCTGGCTCTTTTTCACCATGAGGCCCTGCCCGTCATAGAACAGGACCGCAGTAAAATCCACGCCCTGCTTGCAGTCGCGCTTCATGGTCCAGGTGGTGCCTCGGGACAGGTCCACTTGCCCGGAGGAGACTGCCACGATCTTTTGCTTGGAGGCCAAGGGCACGAACTTGATGGCGTTCGGGTCTTTCAGCACTGCAGCAGCAACGGCCTTGCCCATGTCGACGTCGAAACCGGCCCATTTGCCGTTGGAGTCGGGGGCGGAGAATCCTGCGACGCCTTCACTGACGCCCAAGACAAGCTCCTTGTTTTCTTGGACTTTCTGCAGAGTACCGGCCATGGCGCTGGCGGTTATGCTGAGAAGGGCAATCACCATGAAAAGTTTACAGACTGATTTCACATTATTCTCCTTGGGTTTGGCTGTAGACATCCGATTGATGCTGGGTGGAGTTTCTACTGATTTGTTACAGATCATTTACGGTTATGCTACAGAACGGTCAATCCTTCGTTTAGAAAACACGCCACGAAAGAAAGGTGGTCTTAATCAATGATTGCTCCAGTCAGAGCGTGAGTCGATTCGACGGAGTTGTCCACCAGGCCAATCGTCCGGGCGCTGGGCGTGAAAGTGAAAACTTAGTTTAAGAAGAGGCAAGGCCCCACCCCCCCATATGACAATTTTAGACGACGTGCCAGCCGAGCCCGCGTTGTCGTTTATCAACGGTTCTCTTAAAGGACAATGTCTAACTGCCACACTTGCTGCATTCAAAAAGAGAGGTTTACAGCCCGACAACATGTCCACCTTAAATCCGTCGCTCAGTGGTCCAAAGAACCGAGGCCATCTCTATATTCCACCTGGAAAAATGACGTAGTCTTTCCTGCAACCCTTTGTTAGAGGGTAACCACATTTAGCTGATATCATTTCCTGATCTCAACAATATCGGCAGGCAGAGCATGAAGGCCAACCCATGGAAAAAATAGAACATTTCGGTCTAGATTTCGACACCTTTGCACGACTCATCGATGAAATGCACGATGAGATCATCATCTACGACAACAACTACCGTATGTTGTACGTAAACAAGGCATGCGAAAGACACTATGGTTTCACTCAAGAAGAGATGGTGGGGCGGTGTAGGGTTTTCTTGGACACCGAATTGGGGGTAAGGAATGACCTCCAGGAGGTGTTCGATGACGAAGGACGGAGTAAGGGGCCAAGGAGCCTCCTCCCCGGTGGAGGGAGGGCGTAGGCCGACCGGAACCGGG
>JAHIUW010000042.1 GCA_018816865.1 Pseudomonadota bacterium | reverse complement strand
TTCTTCCTCGTGGTCATGACGTTCTCCTGGCTTGAGGTTTCGGTGAAGTTTCGCAACTCCAGCCGTACCCCAACCAAGGGCGGCATGACCACGTTCACTTTTGTGGCCAACTGTCAGGTGATAACCATCTCACTACAGTCGGTTGGGAGTTCGCAATTGGCCGGATCAGTCGACCCCGGCCCAGCCATGGGACGAAAACATTTCCTGGTACCGCCGCAGATGGGGCAGCGCCAAGTGTCCGGAAGGTCCTTGAAGGCCGTGCCCTTCTCGATCTTGCCCTTGCGATCGCCCCGGTCAGGGTCGTAGATATAGCCACAGTTCACGGTCTGGCAGCGGTACATTTCTTCGGGCTCAGCCATCTCGTCCTCCAATTCTATCTTTGGTGAAATCGAATGCTCAACATACACCCTTTTATTGCTCCCTGCGAACGAAAACGCCGAAGGCAGGGCTCTCCCACACCTTCGGCGTTAGTATTCAGTCTATTCCACCGCGCTCCTCTTCCTCCGGCCGCCCAAAAACCGTGCTGGGTAGGCGCGAGGGAAAAGGGCTTCTGACGCGCTGCGTCAAAATCGAAGTAGCCAACAACTCACCACCGCCGATTGTTCAGCAGCATGCGAGAGCAAGGTGCTTTCCCCTGCCTTCCGATTGCCAAGAAACCGGTCTGGGCAGGCGCAAGGTTCGGTGGCGGACGACGCGTATTCAGCATACGCGAGGATGCCACCGAACCGCAGCAACGAACCCAGAGCGGGAATATTGGCAATCGGAACTAGCCGAGATTCACAAAGGCTTTCTTGGCCGCCTTGCAAATCGGACAGCTGTCGGGAGCCTCGTTCTCGTGGATGTAGCCGCACACGGTGCACAGGTAGAACTCCACTTCGGCCTTGTCATCCAGGTTATCCAAGTACTTCTGGTACAGGTCCGCATGGACCTTCTCGGCATCGTTGGCCAGACGGAAGGCGCGCTCGGCCTTTTTGTCGCCTTCGGCGATGGCGTCCGCGAGCATGGGCGGATACATGGTCTCAAACTCGTAGGTCTCGCCGCTGATGGCACCCTTCAGGTTCTCGGCGGTGGAACCAATGCCGCCCATGGCCTTGAGATGATTATGGGCATGGATGGTCTCGGCCTCGGCCGTGGCGCGGAACAGCTTGGCGACGGTGGCCAGGCCTTCCTTGTCGGCCTGGGCGGCGAAGGCAAGATATTTGCGGTTGGCCTGGGACTCGCCGGCAAAGGCGTCTTTGAGATGCTGCTGGGTCTTGGACATGGTATACTCCCTTTATGATCTTATTGGTAAAAGTTACTGACAGCATTTATATCCAGCCCGGCCTACGACGTCAACCCCTTTCATAGAAAGACTAAAAACATCTTCTGCCCCTGGCTGGATGGCAGAAAACCTTATGTCTTAAGCGCCGGACGCAGGGTACGGGCCGTTTCCGAGCGCCAATTGTTTTTTTAAGAAATTGACCAATAATCCGATAGGGTAGAGACCCGGAGTTGCACAACTCGCGCTAAGCGGGCTATAGATATGAAAATCCCTGAGAAGGAGCTCGTCAGTTGGCCATCCTCAAGTGCTCACAATGCGATTTCAGCAAGAAGGTCCCCGAGCGTTACGTCGACGCCAAGGTGCGCTGTCCCAAGTGCGACAAGGTCGTCGTCGTCCAGGCCGAGGCCGAGGATCTGGCCCTGGACGACGTCCTCGGGGAAGCCCCCGAAGACACCACGGCAGAGCCCCGCGGGCAGCGACCCGCCGTTTCCGATATGGAGCTGACCCGCAAGGACCCCTCCCTGGGCGATCAGCCGGGTTTCTTCGAAGGCGGAGCAGCCAAGAACATCCTGGCCGGGCTGGCCTCGGGCCTCTTGACCGTCTTGGTCTGCATCGCCATCGCCGGACTCGTCTTCTCACAGGGGCCGCTGACCGGATATTTCAACCATGCCGTGAGCATCGCCCTGATCAGCGCCATCATCATGAGTCTGGTGATGGCCCTGCGCAGCGGTATCGCCTGCTCCGCAGCCGGTCCAGAGTCCATGGCCGGACTGTTCCTGTTTCTGATCACCCAGTCGATCTATCTACAGATGAGTGGGGTCCCGGCCGATGCCCTGTACCCCACCATCCTGGCCTCGGTCTTCGTGGCCGCCACATTCACGGGTCTGTGCCTGCTGGCCGCAGGCATGTCGCGCAGTGCGGACTTCATTCGCTACGTGCCCATCCAGGCCATCGGCGGCGCACTGGCGGGCGTTGGTCTGATGATCATCATCCAGGCCTTCAATCTGGCCATGGGCAGCAACGGTTGCCTGGAAGAACTGCTCATCAAGTATGCGCAGCTGGATTACTGTATCCTTTGGGCCCCCGCCGCCGGGCTGGGCGTGGCCCTGTTCATCTGCTTCCGCTGGTTCCATAACGCCTACGTCATCGTCTCGGTATTGCTGCTGTCCATCGGGGGACTGTTCGGATTCCTGCACTTCGAGGGCATCAGCCTGGACAAGGCCCGCGAACTGGGCTGGCTGTTCACTCCATACTCTCAAGACCTGTTCTGGATACGGGCCTACGACGCCGGTTTCCTGAAACGCATCGACTGGTACGTGATCCTGGACCACACCGGTTATTTTGTGGCCCTGGCCGGACTGGTCCTGGCCTCGGCCATGGTCCGGGTCTCTGAGATGGAGGTGCTGGACTCGCGGCCCATCGACCTGAACCGCGAATTCACGGCCCTGGGCTTCGGCAATATCGTCAGCGCCTTCGCCGGCGGCATGCCCGGCACCCTGTCCCTGGACCGCAGCCTTGCCCGGCGTAGCGCCGGGGCACACGGCAAGGTCGCCGGGATTATCGTGGCCCTGGTCTGCCTGGCCGGACTGGCCTTTGCGCACGAGCTTCTGCCGTTCATCCCGCGCTTCGTCCCGGCGGGCATCCTGTTCGCCATGGGCCTGGGCCTGATGTGGCGCTGGCTCATCGAGACACGCACCCGCTTTTCGCAAAAGGGCGACTACGCCCTCTTGATACTGATCTTCCTGCTCATCGCCACCATGGGCCTCTTGCCCGGACTGGCCATGGGCGCCGGGTTGGCCATGCTGGTCACCGCCGGGCGCTACGGCTCGGTGAGCGTGGTCAAGCACGACATGTCCGGAGCCCACTTCCACAGCAATGTGGACCGCGCCCCCGCACAGATCGCCGTGCTCAAGGCCAAGGGTGACCAGATCTACGCCATGACCCTGCAAGGCTTCATCTTCATGGGCACCACCAACAGTCTGCTGGAGATGATTCTGGACCGGGTCAGGGACGAAGAACGCCTGCCCCTGCGATTCGTGCTGCTGGACTTCACATTCATCAGCGGCCTGGACTCCTCGGTGGCCATCAGCTTCATCAAGCTCAAGCAAATGGCCCGGCGCAACGAATTCGTGCTGATCTTCACCAACGTTCCCTTTGAGTTGGAGACACAACTCGAGTACGCCGGATGCAAACTGAACGACCCCGAGGGGGGCTCGGTCACCGTGGTCTCCCTAGACTACGCCCTGGAATGGGCCGAAGACAACATCCTGGAGAGCGAACATGCCCTGAACGGCAGACAGGAGGCCCTGCCCGCCTTACTGGCACCCATCTTCCCCGAGAAACGCTACATCCCTGCGCTGATGAAGATCTTAAAGCGCGTGGAGGTCAAGAAGGGCAAACCCGTGTTTTCCCAAGGCGATCCCTCGGATTCCATGTACTTCATCGAATCCGGCATGGTGAACGTCCAGCTGGAGCTGGAGGGCGGCAAGAAACTGCGCCTGAAGAAGATGGGACCCGGCACGGTCTTCGGCGAGATGGGCCTGTACACCTCGGCCCCGCGTACGGCATCCATCATCGCGGCGGAGAACTGCGTCCTGTACAAGCTCTCCACCAGAATCATGGATCTCCTGCAAGCCAAGCGGCCGGAGATCGCCTCGTCCGTGCATCGTTTCGTGGTCAGCCTGCTGGCCGAACGCGTCTCCGGCGCCAATGCAACCATCCGCGACCTGTTGCGCTGACCGGCGGCGTCCACTCCCAGACTGATTCCAGGGCCGGGAAACCGGCCCTTTTTTCATCCAATTCACATCCGGCATGGATGTTTCGGCCCACGCTGCTCGAATAACCCATCAAGAACAGAGCAACACCGCCGGGAGGAAAGCATCCATGCTTGATTGGCAAGATTTCGACCAGGCCCTGTGCAACGGCACCATCACCCACGACGTCAGCCCCGACGACCTCTTTGAGCTGACCAGGGGCACGGTGTTCACCACCGTGGCCAAGACCCTGGAAGACACCACGGGCCGGTTGCCACGCATGGATATCCTGATGATCGTTGACACGGTCTACGAACGCATCACCGCCATGTCCGCCCCCGTCATGAACAGCCAGCGCACACGCTTTGGCGACGCCCTGAAATTCATCCATGGCTTCGCCAAGGAGGTGACCATGGAGTACGTGCGGGCCGTGCACTATCCCACAACCCCCCTGACCCGGATCCTGAGCCTGCTGGGAGGCAAGACCTTCGGCCTGGAACTGGTCCTGGACGAAAGTGAGGACCCGCTGACCTCCAGCCAGCGCACGGTGCTCTGCATGCGCCATGGCGAAGGCCTTTCCGTGGAGGAGACGGCCGGGGCCCTGGGGACCAGCCGCAACGAGATCAGGACCCTGGAGACCCGCGCCCTGGAGGCCCTGCACCTGCACCTGGGAGCCGTGCCCCCCACGGCGACGATCCACTAGTTTTCCAAGACCACTTGTTTTGACTGAGCCGGCCGGGACACATTGGGTGTCCCGGCCCGTGCTTTTTTGTGCGCTGCGCCCCCCGGGCGAGGGGCTTGGTTCCCCTTGTTTCTTTCGCATCATTTGTTATCGTTCCAGATAGATAATCCCATTTTCCGCCAGCGGTCTGCGCAGCGAGGCGTGGACCACAAGGAGGTTTGGGCGATGCCCGACTTGAAGCTGTGGGGAGAGCGGCAACTCTCCAGGATGAAGCACGACATGGACAGGCTGTTCGAGGCCCTATGCTCTGATTTCGGACTGCCCCCGACGCGGCCCCTGGGCAAAGCGGGCCTGTCCGTGACCCAGAGCGAATCCGAGATCCTGATCAGGACCGAAGCGCCGGGCCTCAAACCCGAGGATCTGGTCGTGACCGTGACCGAACGGCGACTGGTCATCTCCGGGCGCAAGGTGATCCAGTCCGAGGAAGGGGTGCGCACGGAACAGTCCTTCAGGCGCGAGATGTACCTGCCCTGCCCGGTGGAACCGGGCAGCGTGGACGCGTCCTATGAGGACGGCATCGTGGAAGTCAGACTGCCGCGCAGTTGCCGCACCCCAGCCATCACCGGATCATCAAGACCAGGGAGGTCCGAATGACCCCTTTGACCCACTCACTCAAGGTCTCCGTTGAACAACTGCGCTGGAAACTCAACCCGTCAGACCTGGGATTCAAGACCTCCGCCGAGATCACCGCCCATGACGAGATCATCGGCCAGGAACGCGGCGTGGAGGCCTTCCGTTTCGGCATGGGCATGGCCAAGAAGGGCTATAATATCTTCGTGACCGGCGAACCCGGCACGGGCCGTCAGGCCACGGTCAAAAAGCTGCTCCAGGAGCTGTCCCACGAGGACAAGGCCCCGGACGACCTCGTCTATGTCAACAACTTCAAGCTGCCCGAACAGCCCATCCTGTTGCGCTTTCCTGCCGGGGGCGGCCTAACCTTCAGGAAAGAATTCCAAAAATTCCTGGACAACGTGCGCCGCGAAATCCCCCAGCTGTTCGAGAGCGAGGAATACATCACCCGCAAGAACGAGATCGCCGAGGCCCACGAGCGGCGCGTGCGCGAGTTCTACAAGTCCATCGAGGAAAAGGTCACCGATACCGGACTGGTGGTGGTGCGCATGCAACTGGGCCATATCCAGCGCCCGGACCTGGTGCCCATGGTGGACGGCGAACCCAAGCGCATGGTGGACATCGAGGACATGGTGGAAAAGGGCCGCTTCCCGCGCCAGGAGTACGAGCGTCTGCGTGACAAGCGCATCGAATTGAAGGAGGAACTGGACAGCATCGTCAAGCAGGTCAAGGAACTCCAGAAGGATGTCGCCCAGAAGTATGAGGAAGTGGACCGCCTGATGTTCCTGTCCCTGGCCGAGGAGTCCATGACTCCGCTGCGCAAGAAGTACAGGGACAAGAAGGTCCTCGCCCACCTGGACGCGGTGCTGACGAACATGGCCGACAACCTGGACGACTTCAAGATGCTTGGCGGCCAACAACCCCAAGCACCCCAGGGCCTGCCCTTCATGATGGGCGCGCCCAACCCGGACGATCTGTTGCGGCCCTACCAGCTCAACCTGCTGGTGGACAACTCCGGCTGCAAATCACCGCCGGTGATCTTCGAGACCTACCCCACCTACCGCAACCTGTTCGGAGCCATCGACCGCCAGGGGGACCGCTTCGGGGGCTGGCGCACGGACTTCACCAAGATCAAGGCGGGGTCCTTCGTCAAGGCTAACGGCGGCTATCTGGTCATCAACCTGCTGGACGCCATCATGGAGCCCGGTGTCTGGCCCGCCCTGAAGCGGTCCCTGAAGACCGAACGCATCGAGATCGAGACCTTCGACCCCTACTATTTCCTGACCGGTGCAGGCTTAAAGCCCGAGCCCATCGACATGGACGTCAAGGTGGTGGTCCTGGGCGACACCCGGCTGTACCACCTGCTCAGGCAGTTCGACCCCGACGCCCCCAAGATCTTCAAAGTCCGGGCCGACTACGAGTCCTCCATGGACCGCACGCACGATGCCGTGCAGAAGATGGCGCACTTCGTGGCCGCGGAGGTGGACAAGGAACACTTGAAGCCCTTCACGGCCGCAGGCGTGGCCGCCCTGGTCGAGGAGGCCGTGCGCATGGCCGGACGCCAGGAAAAGCTTTCCACGGCCTTTCCCGCCCTGGCAGACCTGCTGGCCGAGGCCGACTATTATGCGGGGGTGGACAAGGCCAAGTCCGTGGGCGAGAAGCATGTCCTGGAAGCCCTGGAGGCCAAGATCTATCGCTCCAGCCAGATCGAGGACCGCATCCAGGAGATGATCGACCGGGGCAGCCTGTTCGTGGACACCTCGGGCGAGGTCCTGGGCCAGGTCAACGGACTGGCGGTCTACTCCATGGGCGACCACATGTTTGGCAAGCCCTCGCGCATCACCGCGGTCACCAGCCTGGGCAAGGAAGGCATCATCAACATCGAGCGCGAGGCCGACCTTTCCGGCCCCACGCACAACAAGGGCATGCTCATCCTCTCGGGCTGGCTCAGGCGCCAGTTCGCCCAGGACAAACCCCTGTCCCTCGCGGCCAGCATCGCCTTCGAGCAGTCCTACGGCGGCATCGACGGCGACTCGGCGTCCTCCACGGAACTCTACGCCCTGCTCTCCAGCCTGTCGGGAAAGCCCATCCGCCAGTCCATCGCGGTCACCGGATCGGTCAATCAGAAGGGCGAGGTCCAACCCATCGGCGGGGTCAACCAAAAGATTGAGGGCTTCTACCTGTGCTGCAAGAATGCGGGCCTGACTGGCGACCAGGGGGTGATGATCCCCAAACCCAACGTCAAGGACCTGATGCTCCGGCCCGAGGTGATCCAAGCCGTGCGGCAAGGCACATTCCAGATCTGGGCGGTGGAAAACATCGAGCAAGGCATCGAGATCCTGACCGGCCTGAAGGCGGGCACCCGCACCAAGAACGGCTGGTCCAAGGGCTCCATCTTCGCCCTGGCCGACGCCAGGCTGAAGCAATTGGGCGAGAGTCTGCGCGACTTTGGCAAGAAGGGCGACGACGACAACGGCAAGCCGGCCAGGCCCAAAAAAAAGGCACCGACCAAGAAGAAGTGACCGGCCCGCGGCCATGGATAAACCAGGGGCCACTGCCCCGCAGTGGTCCCTTTCTTCTTTTCATGGCCTCGGGTTCATCGTATAAGACCCAGAATTACATGAGATTGAGCGCCTATTCCGGCAGCCATCCGACGATCAGGGCCGACTAGCTTCCGTTCAGGGCGTGGGCATGGAAGAAGCAGTAGAAATCTTCATCCTTGTGGCTGACGGACCGTTGCCTGGCAACGTTGGAGACATGGGCAAGAAGCCTTCCGGATGCAACGCTTGCCAGGCTGAACAGACCCTCGGCCCTGAACACCAATACAATTGAGAGAAAAAACAACAGACATTCAGTAAATTGCCATTCGAAATACATGGCGAAACCTCCTTTTCCACTATAGGTACTCTCGAAAGGTGCCGAGTCAAGGAGGCTTTGCAAATTCCTTTTTTCACTATTGGGACTGGGACCCCTCGTCATCTTTCACATCCAGACCATCACCTGCAACCCTTGCAGCTTGCGCTGCAGCACAGCCTTCCCTCGGGAGAAAGAATGATCCTGACCAATATCGAGACCGTCCCCGGCAAGACCATCGTCGAACATTTCGGGCTGGTCTCCGGCAACACCATCCGCGCCCGGCACCTGGGCATCGACATCCTGGCCAAGCTGAAAAACCTGGTCGGCGGCGAACTGCGCGGCTACACAAAACTGCTCCAGGACTCCCGCCAGGAGGCCACCCAACGCATGACCGCCCAGGCCGAACAACTCGGAGCCAACGCCGTGGTCAACATCCGCTTCGCCACCTCCAGCATCACGGGCGGGGCCGCCGAACTGTATGCTTACGGCACCGCCGTGCGCGTGGAGTAGCGGGCCATGTTCCCCGACTATTATTTCTTTCTGATCCTGCTGGCCGTGGGCTACGTGACGGGGACTTTTTTTGAACGCCGTCATTTCCGCTCCCTGGAACGGCGCGAACGCGCCACCATGCATCTGCCCATTGTCGGCGGCAAGGCCCTGCCCTTCGATCCGGACATGGCCGAAGCCGTGGCCGTGGTCAGCGGCAGCGCCGTGATCTCCGTGGATTACTTCAAACGCTTCCTTGCCTGGTTGAAGAATTTCTTCGGCGGACGCATCAAGTCTTATGAAACGCTGCTCGACCGCGCCCGGCGCGAGGCAATGCTGCGCATGAAGGAACTCGTCCCGGACGCAGACTTCATCGTGGGCGTGCGCATCGAGACCTCCTCCATCAGCAAGTCCCAGAAGAACAGCGGCGTGAGCTGCGTGGAAGCCGTGGCCTACGGCACCGCCATCCGGTTGAGGAAATAAGCTTGAAATACACCCCCCGTCTGCCCCGGACCAACGTCAACGTCTCTCCCGGATCACCCCTCAAGGACCTGCTGCTGATGCTGACCGCGGCCACGGCCATCATGGTCGGCATCTACATCGCCCTGGGCTTTGCCGTGGATGCCCTGGCCCCGCGCATCTCCTACGAGACCGAACTGTCCATCGGCCGTTTCATGGGCAGACATCCCATCCTGAAAGACGCCAAGCCCGCCCCCCAGGACATCCAGGAACTGGCGGAGACCATCCGCACCCAAAGCACGGACATCCCCTTCCCCGTCCAGGTCTCCATCCGCCAGGACCCGCAGGTCAATGCCTTTGCCCTGCCCGGGGGCCGCATCGTGCTGACCTCCGGCATCCTGGAGGCCATCGAGTCACAGAACGAACTGGCTTTCATCCTGGGCCACGAACTGGGGCACATCGCCCACCGCGACCATCTGCGGGCCCTGGGCCGCGGCCTGGTGCTGCTGACCCTGTCCTCCCTGGTCCTGGAATCCGGGGACTCCAGCGGAGCCAACCTGGGCAAGATGGTCGTCTTGACGGAACTGACCTTCACCCGCCGGCAGGAGACCCTGGCCGACGAGGCAGGACAGGACGCCCTGATGACCGTCTTCGGCCACGTCACGGGGCCGGAGCAGGTGTTCTCACATTTCGCCAAACTGGCCGACACCAACTACCTGACCCGCTTCGCCCTGACCCATCCCGAGACCCAAGCGCGCATCCGGCATCTCAAGGACCGCGCCTTGGCGAACGGATTCCCGTCCCGGGCCCTTGTGCCTTTGCATCCCGAGCCGCTGCCTGCGGCCTGAATATCTCGTTGAATCCACGCGTCCAGCACACAACGGGGGTTCCAAACCGCCGTTATTCCTGCTTTCGTTGTCCCCAAGCCCAGCCCATGCTATGAATGAACTGGGCACCCGCCCACAAGCCGGAGCTGTCCCACTACAACCGAGCGCAGACCATGGCCATGCACGACTCACAGACGCTGTCCACAGCCGACAGGCTGTACAGATTCGGCCCGATCCTCTTCGTGGCCGTCGTGGGCTGCATGCTGGCCTTGTCCTCCTATTTCGCCATCAAGTTAAGGGAAGACCAGGCTCTGGAACGAGAATTCAGGAATGCCGCGCAACTTCGCTACCTGAATGTGCAGAACTTTTTCAGTGAGTATCTGGTTCTGCTCGAACTTGTCCGCGGAACCTTTCAGGCCACGGATTTCGTCTCGCGAAGCGAGTTCAAGCTCTCCACAGATCCTGCTCTGAAACAGATTAAAGGCATCCAGGCTATCAGCTGGAACCCTCGGGTCAGTTCCGCCGAGCGATCCATCTACCGTGCAGCAGCTCGGGCCGATGGCTTTGAACATTTCGAAATCAGCGATCTTAACGCCAGTGGGCAATTGGTCCCTGCGAAACCGCAAACCGAGTATTATCCCGCCTATTATGTCAATCCGTTGAAAGGCAACGCATCCGCCCTGGGCTTCAACCTCGCATCAAGCCCGTCCCGATTTGAAGCCTTGCAGCGAGCCCGAGACTCCGGGACAATCCAGGTCTCCGAACGCGTGACCCTGGTGCAGGAAAAAGAAAGTCAGTTCGGAGTCCTTGCCATTCTCCCTGTTTATCATCGCAATCTGCCCCAAGAAAGGCTGGAAGACCGGCGGGCAAATCTCAAGGGATTCGTTGTCCTGGTTCTGAGAGGGGGAGACTTCATCGAAGCCGCCCTTTCAGGTTTGGAAGACCAGGGGGTCGCCGTCTACCTGCACGACATGAGTGCGCCGGAGGGCAAACAGTTTCTTCACGCCGCCCAGGCCGACGACACCCCCCACGCCATAGCCCTTCAAGGCATGCACGACGAAAAGGATCTCTCCATAGGCGGGCATATCTGGCGCATGACCTGCGCCCCAAAACAGCAGTTCTACGACCGCTTTGAATCGCGTTACGCACTGGTCATCTCCGGAGCAGGTTTTGTCCTGACCCTGGTCCTATGCGCCTACCTGACAACCATCGTGGGCCAGAACCAACGCATCCGCGAACTGGTGGCCCAACGCACCGAGGAACTGCGCAAAAGCGAAGAGCGGCTGGATCTGGCGCTCGTGGGTTCGGCCTCCGGGTTGTGGGACTGGAACGTGGCCAAGGGCGAGGTCTACTACAGCGAGCAGTGGGCCACCATCCACGGCTACGATGCCGACGAGCTGCCACACTCCTTGCAGACCTGGGAAACGACCATCCACCCCGAAGATCTGCCCATGGTCATGCGCCGTCTGACGGCCAGCCACCAGCCCGACTTCATCGGCATCTACCAGGTGGAATACCGCGCCAGGCACAAAGCCGGGACTCAGATCTGGGTCATGGCCCGAGGCCGCGTTGTCGATTACGACGCTGGCGGCAAGCCGCTGCGCATGATCGGCATCATCCAGGACATCACGGCCCGAAAGACCCTCGAACAGCAGTTGCTGGAGGCCAAGGAAGAGGCCGACAAAGCCAGCCGGGCCAAAAGCGACTTCCTGGCCAACATGAGCCACGAGATCCGCACACCCATGAATGCCGTCATCGGCCTCACGGACCTGGCCCTGAAAACGCAATTATCAACCAAGCAGCAGGACTATCTCTCCAAGATCAGGCATTCCTCGCACTCGCTGCTGCGGGTCATCAACGACATTCTGGACTTCTCCAAGATCGAGGCCGGAAAACTTACCCTGGAGCAAAGGCCCTTTGTCCTGCAGGACGTCCTGACGCGCCTAAACGACGTGTTCGGCTTCCAGACCAAAGACAAGGGCCTGGACTTCGCCATCCGCACCGCTCCCGATGTGCCAAGCCACCTGACAGGTGATTCCCTGCGCCTGGAACAGGTGCTGATGAACCTCATCGGCAACGCCTTCAAATTCACCAGCCAGGGGATGGTGGAGTTGCTCATCACCCTCGGCAGCGAGCCTGCCCCTCCCGGGAAAATCCTACTGCAATTCAGTGTCCGCGACACCGGCATCGGCATCGCCGAACAGGACCAGCGGCGGCTGTTCGAGTCCTTCACCCAAGCGGACACCTCCACAACCCGACGCTATGGCGGCTCGGGCCTGGGGCTGGCCATCTGCAAGCGGCTGGTGGAATTGATGCATGGCCAAATCTCAGTGCAAAGCACCCCCGGCCAAGGCAGCGTCTTCACGTTCAGCGCCTTGTTGACCCCTGGAGGAGAGGTGTCGTTGCGCGACGCGTCGGTCGACACCCCCCAGCAATCGCCAGGCGAGAGACTCTCTTTCCACGGACAGCGCGTGCTGCTGGCCGAGGACAACGAGATCAACCAGCAGGTGGCCCGGGAAATCCTGGAGATGGTGGACATTGAGGTCGAAATCGCCTTCAACGGGCAGCAGGCCGTGGACCGGGTCCTGCGGGGCACAACCTTCGATGCCGTACTCATGGACATCCAGATGCCGCTGGTGGATGGCTACGAGGCCACCCGCGCCATCCGCGCCGACGCACGGTTCAAGGACCTGCCCATCATCGCCATGACCGCCCACGCCATGGCCGGGGACCGCGAACATTGCCTCGCCGCTGGCATGAACGACTATGTGTCCAAACCCGTGGACACTCGGGAGCTCTACGAGACCCTGTCGCGCTGGCTCAAGCCGCAGGCGGTTCAGGCCCCCCTCGCGCCCGCGGCGCAGCCCCGCGACAAGGCCGGGGTCCAGGGAACTCCCGCCGACGGATTGCCCGCAGTGCTCCCCGATGCCCTGCCGGGAATCGATGTCCCCCAGGGACTGGAACGCCTGGGAGGCAACGCCGCCCTGTTCCACAAGCTGCTGGTCGATTTTGCGACGCAGTACGCCGACTTCGCTGTGCAACTATCCACCGCCCTGGAAGCGGGAGACTTCCAGGCGGCCCATGTCCTGGTCCATACCCTCAAGGGCGTGGCCGGCAACATCGCCGCCATGGACCTGTTCCAGGCCTCCAAGGCCTTGGACCGCGGGCTGCGCCGCAACCAGCAGCCCACGGCTGGCGAACGGGCACAGTTCGACCTTGAGCTGGAAAACCTGCTGCACTCCCTGAATCAACTTACGGATTCCGTACCCGAGACCGCCCCGCCCGAAGGCTTCAACCCCGCAGAGACCTCCAGACTGCTGCACGAACTCCGGGCTCTGCTGACTGAAAGCAACTTCTCGGCCGCGCAGATGGCCCCCAAGGTACGCACGGCCCTGATGGGATCCACAACGTCTGAACTTGCCGCCACCCTGGAACACCAACTGCTGGAATTTGATTTTTCTGGTGCCGGGGAAACGGTTGATGCTATCCTTTCAACGCTGAGCCACAAGCCTGACGGAGAGACCTCATGAACAGCGAAAAAAGCAGAATCCTCATTGTGGACGATTCGTCTTTCAATATCATCATCCTGGGGGAGGCCCTGTCCGGCGAATTCGAGGTGAGCGTGGCCACCAACGGAGAGGACGCCCTGGCCACCGCCATGGGCCCGAACCAGCCCGACCTCGTACTCCTGGACATCATCATGCCCGGCATCGACGGCCACGAGGTCTGCCGCCGCCTGAAGAGCGATGCCTCCACCGCCTCCATCCCCGTGATCTTCATCACCTCCATGTCCGAGGTGGAGGACGAGACCCGGGGCCTGGAACTGGGGGCCGTGGACTACATCACCAAGCCGTTCAGCATCCCCATCGTCAAGGCCAGGGTCCGCAGCCACGTGGAACTCAAGCGCCAGCGGGACATCCTGCGGGACCTGTCCACCCTGGACGGGCTGACGGGCATCCCCAACAGACGCCGCTTCGACGAATTCTTCAACCTGGAGTGGCTGCGCGGCAGGCGCAGCCAGACCCAGATTTCCATGGTCATGGCCGACATCGATCACTTCAAGGCCTACAACGACAACTACGGTCACGCCGAGGGCGACGAATGCCTGCGCAAAGTGGCCCGCGCCATGAAGGACTGCATCAAGCGCCCGTCCGATCTCCTGGCCCGCTACGGCGGCGAGGAGTTCGCGGTGATCCTGCCGGAAACCGAATCCCAGGGGGCGCAGCATCTGGCCGAGGCCCTGCGGGCCGCAGTGGACAGCCTGAACATCCCCCACGCCCATTCCCCGGTGGCAGACCATGTGACCATCAGCGTGGGCGTGGCGACCCTGACCCCCGGCGCCCTGAAGGAACCGGAATTTCTGATCAAGAAGGCCGACGCCATGCTCTACAAGGCCAAGAATAATGGCCGCAACCAGGTCCAGGTGGACCGTTAGCGCGGCCCCTGCATGGCAGGGACAATCCATAAAAAAAGCCCGGCGCGAAGAACGCGCCGGGCCGTATGGACTCGCCTTGAACGGGATTAGGCGCTCTGGCCAAACATCTTCTTGATGTCGGAGAAATGATTCTGGATGGTCGTGGCGACCAGTTCCTGGTCCCGGCTCTCCAGGGCCTGAATCAATTCGATGTGCAGAGACGCCTGGCGCTCCGGGTCAATGCCCTGTGCCCCGTAGTGAATCCCCAGCAAGGCCCAGTAGTAGTTCCCGAGGGAATCCCAGGCCTTGAGCAGAAAATCATTGCCCGAGGCCCGGACCAGTTCCTTGTGAAAATCGATGTCGAATTTCCTCAAGTTCTTGGTATCGCCGACCTTGGCGCACTCGAACATCTTATCCACGCATTCCCTGAGCTTGGTGAGGTCAAAGAGCTTGCCGCCCTTTTTGATGGCCCATTGCACGGCCATGATCTCCAGCTGAATGCGCACGGCATAGTAGTCCCCCAGTTCCTCCGGGGAAAACTCGCGGACCCGTGTCCCCTTATAGGGCTCTGTCTCCAGAAACCCCTTGGCAATCAGGTCGCGGATGGCTTCGCGCACCGCACCCTGACTGACCTGCAATTCCTTGGAAATCCTCGTCTCGACGATCTTGTCGCCAGGGCGGAATTCTCCGGAGAGGATCGCGTCGATCAGATAATCGGCAACCTCGTCCCGGAGCACCCGGCGGGTAATCACGTTGCTTCCTTCCATTTGACTCCCCTTACAGTATCCGCACTCAACCGCCAGGCACACATGAAAGGCGGCAACAAACGCACATCGGACGATGCCGCCGCCAGCCCTCCCGTGATGGCTGACGCTCCGTGATAACGGCGGCATAAGTATATCAGTCGGACCGCATCCTGGCAATCCACTCTCCATGATCGATTACCAGCCTTCATTGTCATAGCCCACCGGAACTCATTGACTTTCCATAATACGGCAGTACCTTGTGCCCTCTCCGAGTGAATCACACACCGCCGCCAGGAGCACCACCGCCATGCCCGTCCGTCCCCAAGCCTCCCTCAACGTCTCTGGCGGATTGGCTGCCTTCACGGCCTTTCTCAGCTGGGGGCTGTTGCCCGTCTACTGGAAGGCCCTGGGTATGGTCCCGGCCCTGGAGCTGCTGTGCCAGCGCATCACCTGGTCGCTGCTGTTCATGGGGCTGTTGCTGGCCGCCATGGGTCGCCTGGGCGAGGTCCGCAGGGCAGTGACGTCGCGCCGCACCATGCTGCTGCTCACCGCCAGCAGCGCACTCATCTCCCTCAACTGGTTCACCTACATCTGGGCCGTGAATTCCGGGCACGTGGTGGAATGCAGCCTGGGCTACTTCATCGCCCCCCTGGTCAACATGCTCCTGGGGTTCCTCTTCTTCAGGGACCGGCTGCGCCCACTCCAGGTGCTGGCCATCCTGCTGGCCCTGGCCGGGGTGATGAATCTGGTCGTGGGCTATGGCCGCTTCCCGTGGATCGCCCTGACCCTGGCCTTCTCCTTCGGACTCTACGGGCTGGTGCGCAAGGTCGTGCAGGTTGAATCCGCACCCGGACTGTTTCTGGAGACCCTGATCCTGGGTCTGCCGGCCAGTGGGTATCTGCTCCTGCTCTGGGCGCAAGGCGCGGGTGCCCTGGGGGCTCACGGCCCACAGATCGACACCCTGCTCGTAGGAGCCGGGGTGGTCACGGCCCTACCGCTGATGGCCTTCGCTTTCGGGGCCCGGCGACTGTCCCTGGTGACCCTGGGTGTGCTGCAATACGTGGCCCCCAGCTGCATGTTCCTGCTCGGCGTGTTCGTCTACGGTGAGACCTTCAGCCCCGCGCACCGCACGACCTTTCTGCTGATCTGGGCCGGCATCGCCCTGTACACCACCGAAGGGACGATGCAACTGCGCCGAGCCGCCAGATTCAAAACGGAGTGACGGCCCGGCCGTCCTATGACCGTCTCCGGCCCCCTCCCCATGGCGCACGGAGTCATCGTGAAAGCCACAGCCCTGGAAATGGCTTGTGGTTCGCGAACGAGCCCTGGCCGTGACCCGCGCCGCACGAAAACGCATCGCAGCCGAGCACACCTCTGTGCACCGGGTGCGGCGCATGCGGAACATCCTTTTCGCCCACTGATCCGGCCCATGCACAAAAAAAGCCGACGCCTTTCGGCATCGACCTTCATCTCTAATGGAGCCCACGAGCAGATTTGAACTGCTGACCTCGTCCTTACCAAGGACGCGCTCTACCACCTGAGCTACGTGGGCGGATTGCGTCAGAGACGCAGACGGCGATTTAAGACATCCCCACGCGCTGGTCAAGGGAAAAGAGCGTCATCCCATCAGTTTACAACTGTCATAAAAACCGTTCCCCAAGGCCATTCAGCATCCCAGTCGGCAAGTCTCCACCAGGCGTGTCCGGAGCGACTACCCGCCGCCCCAGCCCTTGCCGTGACTCGCTATAATCGCGACGGCCTGTTAGAAGCGATACCCGAGCTTCAGCCCCACCGTCTCCATACCTTCGTTGTTGGTGGTCAGATTGGCGTTGGAGATATGATCGTAGACCAGCAGGACGTTGACCCGCTCGCTGAACGCATAGCCCAGGGCAACTCCCAGCCGGAACAGGACGCTGGAACCCAAGGACTTGCGGTCGCTGTCGTCGGTGTCCAGCTTGCCGTTATGCAGGGCGCCGCCCAACATGCCTTCCACGAAGAACCCGCGCCCAAGATCACCGTTCCAGGTCAATCCGGCGTAGACCTGGGACGTATCGCCCGAGGTATTCAGACTCCCGCCGATGTGCGGCCGCGGCGCGCCGATAGCCTGCAAAAAACCCGGCGAAACGAACAGCAGCTCGGCATTCAGGTCCGCCCCGGACTCCCTGTTGAAACACAAGCCGGGGGTGTCATGGGCCAGGACCCCCAACCGGAATTCGGACACCACATCGGCCCCCCAGGCTACAGGGCCGAGCCCCACAAGCAGCACACAGACAAGCACACCAAGAGCGCAGAAGCGGCGCATCGTGATCCCTCCTCGTCTCAGAATCGATGAAGATAACGGCTCTTGTAGAATACCATGTTCTGCAAACAATTCCAGGTATTTTTGGGCAGTTGGCCAGGGGAGGCCAGGAGACGGGAAGGACAGGCCACAAGCTTCGCGGATATTCTGCTCACCCCCAGGGGCTCCAGCCGACCGGAGGGTCTGCGCGGAACCGGACGGCAGCCCCGCGGAGCTTTTGAGCATACCGGCCCGAATGCTTGTGATGGGTTGCCGGAACGCTACACTGCGCAGTCCACACAGACGATGCATTCCGGGATGGCCAGCAGCCGTGCCAGAGGGATGGGCATCCCGCATTCCAGGCAGATGCCGAACTCCCCGTCGTCATCCACGCGCTGCAAGGCGGCCTCCAGCTTGCGGATACGGATCCGGCCCCTGGCGATGGCCCCCTCGTTGATGCCCTGATTGAGCATGGTATCCAGACGGGACAGGCGGCCGATGGCCACGTCCGGTTCCACTGGCCCGGTATTCTCGGCCAGGCCCGCAAGGGTCCCCCGCAGGGATTCGATCTCTTCGCGGACCTGCCGCTTAAATGCCTTGAGCTGTGTCTCGTTCATCACTCCATCCTCTCGCCAAAATCACCAAGGGGTTTCCCACGAGGCCCCGGCGCAGCGGCTAGGGGCTTTGCAGCAGTACCCGCAGTTGTTGCGCCCGGGCCCGGTTGACCCCGAAGTCCCAGTAGCCCAGACGCGCGGCCGAGCGCAGCTGAACGCTGCGGGCCGACTCGTCCACCAGGCACTCCAGATCATCCACAAAGCCGAAGACGCGGCTGCTGAACTCCGCATGCAGATAGCTGTCCGTGCGTTCCACCACCCGCGCACCGGGCAGGGATTCAACGGCCCTGGCCACGCGATCCATCAATGGCTCACCATCGCCGCCACCCAAGACAATGGGGGCCACGGCATGACGCTCGTCGCTATCAGACGAGGAGATGCAGTTGGGGCTGGAGGGACAGGCCGACAGGCGCCCGTCGTGGACGCCAAGGTTGTCCGGCTGGGTTCCGGCACAACCTGGAAGCAGGGCCACGACGGCCACGCAGGCCAAAGCCACAAGGGAAAACCGTTTGTGTTTCATGCCCTCCCATAAAACGCAGAGGAGCAATGGGCAAGGCCAGTCATGACGCCGGATATATCTCCCGCCCGAACCACAACCCGGAAAACCAACGCAAGCCCCCTCCAGACCCGGGTCAGGACGGCAAGCTCGCCAAGGGCAAAAAAGGACAGGGGAAAAGGATACAGAGACGATAGGCAACAGGTCCTGACGTCAATCCCTGCCTGCGGCCTTCAGTACACGGGCCTGCAACGCCTCAAAATCACAAGGCTTCATGAGATAGTCCGTGGCGCCGAAGCGCAGTCCCTCAATGGCCGCCCGCTCCGACCCATGCCCAGTGAGGAAGATCACCGGGAGGTCCGGGGACATCTTCTTGAGGACCTTGAGCACCTCGATGCCATCCATGTCCTCCATCTTCAGATCAAGCACACAGACATCAAAATCCTGTTCGCGCAGGGCGTGGATCGCCTCTGAACCGCTCAGGGCCGTGACGACGTCGAACCCGCGTTTCGTAAAACGTTTGCACAGGACGTTGACGAATCCTTGTTCATCATCGACCAACAGAAGGCGCAGAGGCTGAGCGGGCATGGCGTACCGTCCTTTCATGGGGCATGTGTTGCTGCCAGGGTATCACTTCCCCGGCCGGACGCACAAGCCGCAACAGGTTCCGCAAGAGCTGACTGGCGGTCTCCTGCCACGGCCCATCCCGTGGATAGAGCGCCCTGGCATTGCGTCAACCCACCGTCGCCGCAAGCCCCCCCCCTGGGCAGCGCTGCACGGTCAACGTCCTTCTGAAATGCAGCAGCGCAGCATCCACCGCCTCCCGGTTATTCCGGGCGCGAAGCAGTCCCCCAGTATCCTTCGTTATTTTTCGCTTTACATCCTTCCATGTTCCAATACCCTCTGAAACGATGGAACGAATCAAGGGAAATCAAAGGATGAACCACCGATGAGCACAACCATGCTGACCCGGATGCTCAAGCCGAGCCTCAGGGGTCGAATCTATTTCCTGCTTCTTGGCCTGATGGCCATCAACATCATCGGCGCGAGCGTCACATTCTGGTACGCCTCCCACACCCGCGACCTCTACACCACGCTGGTGGACTCCGAGATCCAGGCCCTGACCGCGGCCCAGGGGCTGGAGTCCGCCCTGGTGATGCAGAAGGGATTCGCCACCTATTATTTCCTGAATGAGGACCCCGCCTGGCTGGAGCGTCTGGAGTTCCACCATCGCCGGTTCGAGGAATGGATCAAAAAGGCACGGCTCTCGCACCTGGACCCGCAAGGCCTGGAGATCCTGAGCAACATCGAATCCAACTACCTGCGCTACGTGCTCAACCGCGACCGCGTCCTGGCGCTGTACAAACAGGGAAACCGCGACGCCGGGGCCAGGCTGCACTGGGAGGTCCGCGATGAATTCCTGGTGCTCTACAACCTGTGCGAGAGTTACAGGGCCCGGCACGAGGAACTCCTGAACAAGGAGAGCGAAAAATACAAGGAAAAGGCCGACCTGATCGCGGTCATGGCGGGCATCGGGCTCCCGGGTTCGGTGCTCTTCGGGGGGCTGCTGGTGCTGATCCTGCTCAGGCAGGTGCTGGGGCCCATCCGCCAGCTCGCCCTGGAGACCCAGGAAAAAAACGTGGTCAACGGCGTGGGGGACGAGGTCGAGGCCCTGCGCCAGCGGGTCCACCACCTGATCAACGATATGGACAAGGCCAAGAGCAAGCTGGAGCAAAGCCGGGAACACCTGGTGCAGTCAGAGAAGCTGGCCATGGTGGGCAAACTGGCCGCGGGCGTGGCCCACTCCATCCGCAATCCCCTGACCTCGGTCAAGATGCGCCTCTTCTCCCTGGAACGGACCCTGCGCCTGGACTCCGTGCAAAAGGAGGATTTCGAGGTCATCTCCGAAGAAATCCGCCACATCGACACCATCGTCAAGCACTTCCTGGAGTTTGCCAGGCCTCCCAAGCTCAAGGTACAGCCCGTGAGCCCGTCGGAGGTGGTGGACACGGCGTTGCAGCTGTTGCGACACCGCCTGGAGTCCCACGGGGTGGAGGTCAACGTGATCCGCAACAGACGGCTGCCCATCCTGCCCGTTGACGACGACCAGCTCAAGGAAGTGCTGGTCAACATCCTGCTCAATGCCTGCGATGCCATGACAGGCGGGGGCAGGATCGACATCCGCGAGGAGGAGGGGATCATCGAACCCCGAGGCCGCGTGGCCCTGATCCGGATCTCCGATACCGGCCCCGGGATTCCCGAGGAACTGCTGTCCGACATCTTCCTGCCCTTCTACAGCACCAAGGAAGAGGGCACCGGCCTGGGCCTGAGCATCGCCCGGCGCATCATGGACGAGCACGGCGGGTGGCTGCACGTCCACTCCACCGAGACCCAGGGGGCAACCTTCGTCATCGGCCTGCCGTGCACAAGGGAGGACTCGTGGCTTCAATCCTGATCGTGGACGACGACGCCCAGTTGCGGCAAAGCTTCTCCAAACTGCTCGTCACCGAGGGGCACGACGTGCGCACCGCCTCATCCGGCGAAGCCGGGGTGGAAGAGGTCAAGACAATGAGCCCCGACCTGGTGATCATGGACGTGCGCATGCCCGGCATGAACGGCCTTGAGGCCTTCGGGGCCATGCGCCACCAGGACCCCCGCCTGCCCGTGATCATCATGACGGCCTTTGGCACCACCGAGACGGCCATCGAGGCCACCAAGCTGGGGGCCTTCGACTACATCCTCAAACCCTTCGATATCCCGGCCATCCTGAAGCTCATCGACGAGGCCCTCAAGGCCGGGCGCTTCACCCGCTCCCGGGTGGAGGTGGACGGACATCCGGAGTCCGCCTCCGGCGACGCCCTCATCGGCCGCAGCCAGGTCATGCAGCAGGTCTACAAGGCCATCGGCCGCGTGGCTCCCACCGATGCCACGGTCATGATCCGCGGCGAGTCGGGCACCGGCAAGGAGCTGGTGACCCGCGCCGTCTACCAGCACAGCCTGAGGGCCGAACAACCCTTCCTGGTCATCAACTGCGTGGCCATCCCCGAGACCCTGCTGGAAAGCGAACTCTTCGGCTACGAGAAAGGGGCCTTCACCGGGGCCTCCAGCCGCCGGGTGGGCAAAATCGAACAGGCCCACCGCGGCACCATCCTCCTGGACGAGATCGGGGACATGCCCCTGTCCATCCAGGCCAAGATCCTGCGCCTGCTCCAGGAAAAGAACATCGAGCGTCTGGGCAGCGGCAGGCCGATCCCCGTGGACGTACGCATCATCGCCGCCACCAACCGCGATCTCGAAGCGGCCGTGGCCGATGGCCGGTTCAGGGAGGATCTGTACTACCGGCTCAAGGTCGTGACCCTGCACCTGCCTCCGCTGCGCGAACGCATCGAAGACATCCCCCTGTTGGTGGACTATTTCCTGACCCGCTTCGCACGCGAAATGGACGGCGAGAATCCCGGACTGACCAGTGACGGTCTGGCCCGGCTCACCGGCCATTCCTGGCCCGGCAACGTCCGGGAACTGTCCAACACTTTGAAAAATGCCCTGATCTTCAGCCGGGGGGCCCCCCTGGACGGTGACGAAGTGGCCCGCGCCCTGGAGAGCCACGAAGGGACTCCGCAGGGCCCGACCTCTTCCGGCGGCACCGGCAATTGAGAAGGTTCAGGATAATTGAAGGTGGGGATCAGGATAACCGGGACTATCCGGGAAGTCACGGGACATAGCGGGAAGGTTTTGTGAAAGAGCGTTTCAGTATGTGCAACGCTCGCTAGGAGCCAAAAAGAGAGTGCTGCT
>JAHIUW010000041.1 GCA_018816865.1 Pseudomonadota bacterium | reverse complement strand
TTCTTCCTCGTGGTCATGACGTTCTCCTGTGTTGAGGTTCCGGTGAAGTTTTGCAACTCCAACCGTACCCCAGCCAAGGACGGCATGACCACTTTCACTTTTGTGGCCAACTGTCAGGTGATAACCATCTCACTACACTCAGAGAGTTGAATCTGGCGGCTTCGAATAATATCAAACTTCAGGACAAATCCATCGCTTCCTCTTGGGAAAAGCTGAAGCTGCAGGGCGCCGTGATACAGCCCGGTATCAGCGGATCGTTTGCGAAGCTGTACGACTTCCCCGAAGACAGTGTGATCATGAGCAATGATCTGAAGACCTTCGACCCCTCCCAGTTCGCCATCGTCCCCAAGGACGTCCTCAAGGGGCTGGAGAACAAAACCCAGGACAAGACCGTCCCTCAGTAGCCTACCTTTTCACTCCCTCCTTTGCCCACTGCAGCGGCCTCTTCAGCCCTTGCCCTGGCTCTGGACCTTGGCCTCCACGGTGGAGAGCAGGTTTGGGATGAGCTTTTCCGAGAACCCCGCCAGAAAGCTGTAGATGGTCAGCAGCGAGAACCGCTTGTCGATGATGATTGAGGGGATCAGCCTCCAGTCCGGGGCCTCCATACTCGCAATGTGCTCCCTGTCCAGACAGGGGATCAGCTCTCCAGAGAAGACTCCCGACTGGAGAAAGAAGACCAGAATCTGGGCGGCGCAGAGTCCGATCAATATCCTCGACAGGATGTAGCCGAAGCTGCACAGGGTCTGGACCTTCTCGACGGGCACGTCCTGAGGGTAGGTCTTGACCGTGGTCAGGGTGCTGTACGAGGCCCCGAGGGCTCCTGCCAGAATGGCGTGCAGCATGAGATAGGTGCCGTAGTTCAAGAGATGGATCAACAGGCTCGAGAACATTATCGACAGAAAGAAGAGGATGAAGGCCCCGATGAAGAACCAGCACCCCGTCACCGTGGCGCAGTGCAGGCATTCCCGTCGCAGGGTGCGCGAACTGTAGGCCCATTGCAGGTCCGCGGTCAGGTTCGCAAGCAGGGATCGCTTGTGGGTTGCGGTGTCCCTGGGTTCTTCGGCGTAGGCCTTGATGGTTTCAGGGTCCAGCATCTTTCTGGATTGGCGCATCCGGCGGTTGATTTCAGAGTCCAGCCGCTGGTCAGGCAGGATGGGAATCAAGAGTTGCTCGGCGCGGTAGGCATCTTGCCAGGAGTTCAGCGAACGATGCTTGAAGAGTTCCTCCAACTGGGCGACGATGCCCTCGACCTTGGACAGGTCAACCCCCCGAGACACTTGGGCATCCTTGAATTGTGTCTCCAGGGTGATGAAGTATTGGTCGATGAGTTTTGCCATTGTCTCTTTGATTCTGGCCATGGCATTCCTCCGGAAAGAGAAGCTGCCCCCCCCCCCTATATATGCACAACCCTATATCATAAGTCCGTTGGAGTCAAAACTAAAAAGGCCCGACGAAACTGCATTCGCCGGGCACTGAAGTCTTGGTAGAGGGAGATTAGATCAGGCCGTTGCCCTTGAGCACACCCTTGAGCTTGTCCAGATTCTCGGGCAGCAAGTCCACCAGGGGCAGGCGCAGCTCCGGGCCGATCCTGCCCATCAGGGTCAGGCTGGTCTTGAGCGGGATGGGGTTGGTCTCCAGGAACATGGCCCGGATTAGGGGCTGCATCTCGAAATGCAGCCGACGGGCGGTTTTCATGTCTCCGTCGTTGCTGGCTTTGACCATGCCTGACATCTTGTCGGGCACGATGTTGGAGACTACGGAGATGACTCCGCAACCACCTAAGGAGAGCAGGGGCAGAACCGTGAAGTCATCACCCGACAGCATGTTGAAATCCGGGCCCATGACCTCGATCATGTCCGATATCTGCTGCAGGTTGCCGGTGGCCTCCTTGATGCCGACCATCTCCGGCACGGCGTCCTTGATGGCCTTCAGGGTGGCGGGCAGGACGTTCAGCGCCGTGCGGCTGGGAACGTTGTAGAGCACAAAGGGCAGGGGCACGCTTTGGGAGATGGCCTTGAAATGGGCGACGAGACCGGCGGGAGTCGGTTTGTTGTAATAGGGAGTAATCAGCAGCGCGCCATCGGCCCCGGCTTCCTTGGCGTAGCGGGTCAGCTCGATGGCCTCGAGGGTGTTGTTGGAGCCTGCTCCGGCAAGCACGGGCACACGGCCTTTGGCCTGTTCCACGCAGATGCGGATGACTTCACCGTGTTCGGCGTGGCTGAGTGTGGCGGATTCACCGGTGGTGCCGCAGGGCACCAGCCCGTTGATTCCCTGTTCGATTTGCCATTCGATGTGTCTGCGATAGGCATCCTCATCGACGGCTCCGTTCTTGAACGGCGTGATAAGCGCCGTGAACGCTCCCTTGAATTGCATTGCTCCCTCCATCGTCGTGTATCGAAAGATTCGATCCCTGAGGCTACAGCCCCAGCGATTCGATAAACATTTCACCTGAATACGTTTTTACGGCCGGTCCCTCAAGAAATAGCGTATCGTTTTCCATGGAGATTTGCAAAACCTCCCCGCCGGATGTGGTGAGTTCAACGGACTCGTCCGCCAGTCCGAGTTCATGGGCCACAAGGGCCGAGGCCGCCGCCCCGGTGCCGCAGGCGAAGGTCTCGCCCTCCACGCCGCGCTCATAGGTGCGCAGCAGCAGCTTGCAGCTGTTTCTGATCTGGATGAAGTTGACGTTGGTCCCGGCCGGGGCGAAATAGTCATGGTTGCGCAAGGCACGGCCAAGTGTTTTTACGTCCACGGCAGAGACATCCTCGCTGATGACCACGGCATGGGGCACGCCCGTGTTCACGAAGTGCACTGTAAACTGGGTGCCGTCCACGGTCAGGGAAATGTCGAGTTTCAGCGCCGTGGGTGGGGTGAGCTGGACCTTGACCAAGTTGGAGTCGAGACGGACCTGGGCGTGGATGGGGCCGGCGTCCGTGCCCAACACGTGGTTTCTATCAGCCAGGCCAAGCTCTGTGGCCAGACGGGCAGCGCAACGCGAGCCGTTGCCGCACATTTCGGCTCGTGAGCCGTCCGCGTTGTAGAAATGCCAGATGTAATCGACCTGCTCGCCTGCCGGAGCCTCTTGGAGGAAGATCAGGCCATCTGCTCCCACGCCAAAGGCCCTGGGGCAGATGTGTTGGGCCCAGAGGGTCATCTGGGCCCGGGGCAGGGCCAGCTCTCTGTTGTCGATCAGAACGAAATCATTGCCGCTGCCGTGCATTTTGACGAAGGGCACGGTCATTCCTGTTGGTTGACTCATGGCGATACCGGATGTTTGAGAGTTTGCGGATCGGTCAAAAGCGTGGCCGTTTTCCGCATGGATTGCAACTATTTTGGCGAGGGTAGTGTGAATTTCCCAAGCAGGGCAGTCAGATCGGCGTTCTCGGCAATGTCCTGGTTCAACACTTCGAGCTTCATGGAGATGTTGTCGTTATTGACCCATTTCCAGTTGCTGTCGGCTGTGGGCAGGCGGCGGATGCCGATGACGTGCACGGCCTTGCCGCGCTTGTAGGAGCGTACCCAGAGGGTCTTTCCTGCTCTGGTGAATTTGCCTGCCAGCCCCGGTCCGGGGCCAGCCCCAAACAGCAGATGAAGCGGTGGGGCGTATTTGTCCAGGAGCACGCGCTCGGCGTCGCCGCCCCAGGGGGAGAGGCCAATGACCATGTCTGCCCGTTGTGACAGGCTCTCGGCCTTGCGCACCACGGCCTTCATCATCATGGGCGAGGGCTCCAGGGCACCCTTGATCAGCTTGGGGAAGAAGATCAGGCCCACCCGGCAGTCGCCGCGCTCAATGATCAGTTCAGTGGTTCTGTCCGAGGCGGTGACAAAGTTGTCGGGAACTGGAACTCCGGAATCCGTCAGCCAGTCTTCTTCGCCGGGGACCAGGTAGCCCACATCGTATCCGAGTTGGCTGTAGGCATCGTGCAGGGCATGAGCCAGTTCCTTGGACTCCAGCCCCTGCCGGGTGAGCGGCAGGAATTCGAAGGCCCCGGCGATGAACAGGGTTCGTTCCTCGCCGGGGTTCGAGTTCTTCAGAGTCTGAAAAAGGGTGGCGCGCCTAGCCAGGCCGCCCAGAGTCTTGCCCCCTCAGGTGGGGCAGGGAGAATACTCCCCGACGCTGTTTGCCGAGTAGACAAGCGTCAGGACATCTTCTGCGACAGCCGTTGATGGCCAGGCCGAGAAAACAAGCAGGAGGAGGAGCAGGAGCTGTCGGTTCATCAGCTATTTATTAACGTATTCCTTCAATTCTTTGCCGGGGCGGAAGAAGGGCAGCTTCTTGGGGCTGACCTTGACCACATCTCCGGTCTTTGGGTTGCGTCCGGTGTATCCGCCGTAATCTTTGACCTTGAAGCTGCCGAATCCGCGGATTTCAACGCGCTCGTCCTTGGCCAGCGAGTCCTTGATGGCGTCGAAAAAGGTGTTGACCACCATGGCTGCTTCGTCCACATGGATGTCGTTCTTTTCTGCCAGAGTCTTTATGAGTTCGCTTTTGTTCATGTTTGCCCTCCCTGTTTTCAAAATGGCCCCCCAACGGCCGTTTGAACTACAATACTATGCATTGTGACAACTATGCGAATTATGAGGGTTTTCGTCAAGTGCTATTCTTGAATATTTTCTAGAGGCTGTGTCAGGCCTTCCCGCTTGGCCAATTCAGGCAGGCGGGCATCACGCATGCGTTTCAGGCGCACAGCCAATTGCAGGATGTCCCGGCCCGCGTCGCACGAGGGGGCCATCTTCAGCAGCGGGACCTGCTTGATGACGGCCTTGACCAGGGTGGGGTCCTGGCGCACGGCCCCGGCGAACTTGATGTCCAGCCCAAGGAATCGCTCGCAGGCGGCATGCAGGCGCGTAAAGCTGCGCTTGCCCTCGGCGTGGTCGGTGGCCATGTTGACCACCACATGGAAGTCCTTCACCCCGTGCTGGGAATTCATGACCTTGATCATGGCGTAGCCGTCGGTCAGGGACGTGGGTTCCGGGGTGATGATCACGAGTCGCTCCTGGGTCATGGCCGAGAAACGCAGCACGGTGCGGCTGATGCCTGCGCCCAGGTCGAGCAACAGGAAATCATAACCACCGATGATGGCGTTCAGCTTGTCGAACAACAGCCCCTGGAGGTCTTCATCCAGGTCGATGAGTTCCGGCACGCCCGAGGCTGATGGCAAAAAGTCGAACCCGCCCTTTTCAATGGGCACGAGCACGTCTGCGGGGTCCACATCCTGGGTCAGCAGGTCCTGCAGGGTCTTGTCCGGGGTCAGCCCCAGCAGAACGTCCAGGTTGGCAAGGCCGAGGTCGCAATCCATGAGCATGACCTTGTGCCCGCCCCGATGCAGGGCGTAGCCCAGGTTCAGGGCGAGGTTGGTCTTACCCACGCCGCCTTTGCCACTGACGATGGAGAAACTGACAACTTTATTCGTATTATTCGCCATGGAAATGATCCCCGGTTAACCGTTGCCGGTGAACAGAAATTTCTTTTCTTTGGATTCGACAAGGGAGGTATTGGAAGGCCTCTGAATGTCTGCCAGGGGCACGGTGATCACCCGGTCCTTGCCCTGGGCCTTGGCTTGATACATGGCCTTGTCCGCCAGGGCCACGAGATCGGGCGCGGGGGCATCGGAGAAGCCCTTGTAGCAGACCAATCCTACCGAGCAGGTCACGTTGAAGGGCGAACCGTCTGCCGAGCAATAAAAATTCAACTCACGGATGGCCTCCAGCATGCGCTCCAGCATGGCCTTGGACTTGAGCAGGCCCGCACCTGGCAGGAGAAGTGCGAACTCCTCTCCCCCAAGACGGGCTGCCACGTCGTAGCGCCTGATCTTGGTCAGCAGAATCTTGGACAGTCCTACCAGGACCTCATCCCCGCAGGGATGCCCGTGGGTGTCGTTGACGGCCTTGAAGTTGTCCAGGTCCAGCACGGCGACGGACAGGGAGTCCCCCATGCGCCGGACTCGCTCGATCTCCTGATCCAGCAGCCGGTCAAAGGCCCGGCGGTTGGCGAGGCTGGTCAGCGGATCGTGCTCGGTCTGGTAGGCCAGATCCTGGAGGCTTTTCTGGATCTGTGACAGGAAGGGGTATTGCTCGCCATTCACGGGCAGGGCCAGCCAGTCCCGCAGGCCATACTGCTCGGAGAGGGCGGGCCATTGGTCCATGGATAGCCCCGGACAGAGACGAAGGATGCCAAGAACGTCCTGGTCGCTATCGATGCATGCGGGGTTGGCCCCGTGGGCCTGGAGCAGGGCGCGCAGGGAGTCCAGCTCGCTCAGAATCTCTTTCTCCCTGGCGGAGATCAGATGATCAGCGGTTTTTTTGAGAATGCTCATGCAGCAACTGGTTCCGGATAAGGTTGTCGAGGGCACCGTCCAGGACGGCGTCAACGTTGGATTCTTCGGCTTTGGAGCGGTGGTCCTTCACCAGCCTGTAGGGCTGCAGGGTGTAGGTCCTGATCTGGCTGCCAAATCCGATGGCATCCTTGGAGTCATACTGGGCCTGCTTTTCGGCATTCTGTTTCTGCTGCTCCCGTTCGTACAGACGGGCCTTCAGGATCTTCATGGCCGTGTCCTTGTTGCGGAACTGGGACTTTTCGTTCTGGCAGGAGACCACTATTCCCGAAGGTTCGTGGGTAATGCGCACCGCCGAACTGGTCTTGTTGACCTTCTGCCCGCCCGGACCGCTGGCCCTGAAGACGTCGATGCGCAGGTCGTCGTCCTTGATCTCGATCTCGATGTCCTTGCCCGCGTCGGGGTAGACATCAACCGATGCAAACGAGGTGTGTCGGCGGCCTGAGGAGTCAAACGGCGAGATGCGGATCAGGCGGTGGATGCCGCGTTCAACCTTGAGCAGTCCGTAAGCGTAAGGGCCTTCCACCAGCAGGGTGACGCTCTTCACGCCGGCCTCTTCCCCAGGCAGGAAATCCAGGGTCTTGACCGAAAATTCGCGGTTTTCGCTCCAGCGTTGGTACATGCGCAGCAGCATTTCCGCCCAGTCCTGGGCCTCGGTGCCGCCCGCTCCGGAATGGATTTCCAGCAGTGCGGCCGAAACGTCCTGCGGCCCCGAGAGCAGGGTCCTGAGTTCGGTTTCCCTGAGGTGCTCGGTCAGGGCATCCACCTGCTCGCCCAGGGCATCCAGGATGTCCTGGCCCTGGTCCTCGCGGGCCATCGACAGCCACTCGCCCAGGTCTTCCTTGGCCTGTCGCAGGTGGGCCCACAGCTCGATCATGTCGCTCAAGCGACGTTTTTCCTGAAGCAGGGGCTTCAAGGCATCGGGGTCGTCCCAGGCTCCGGGCTTGGACAGGATGGCTTCGATTTCGTTCAGTCGCGCGTTGCTCTGTTCGTGGTCAAAGACGCCCCCAAAGGGATTCGTACTGTTCCAAGAGGATGGAACCTTGGGCCTTGAGATCTGTGTACTGAAGCATATAGTAAAATATTCCGTAGGGTTAATTTCTTCTCGCCAGAATAGATAAGTATATCCCGAAGACGGTTGCGAAGCAAGCTCAACAACGCGCGCTGTGCCTCTGGCCTTTTCAGTCGCGGGGGCGCATCAGCAGGGCAGGCAGGGCACACAGGACCAGGAGGATGGCGGGCAGCCAGGCCATGAGGTCGTAGTGCCGGTGAAAGAAGGTCAGGGTGCTGAGAACCGGTACATCGGTCCTGGTCACGGCTGCGGCGCGAAAGAGTTGGGTGGCCGAGCGGATATGCCCCTGGGGGTCGATGAAGGCGCTGATTCCGGTGTTGGTGCAGCGGGCGATGCTGCGGCGTTGCTCGACGGCGCGCAGGACCGAGAGGTGCAGGTGCTGGATCGGGGCCGAGGAACGGCCGAACCAGGCGTCGTTGGAGATGTTCACCAGCAGGTTGGACCCGGAGGCGACGCGGTTCTGGGCCAGTGCGGGAAAGATGGTTTCGTAGCAGAGCAGGACCCCTGAACGCAGCGCGCCCGACGGCAGAGGGCCGGCGTTGTCGCCGGGCACGAAATCCCCCACGCCCTGGACCAGTTTGGTGACGAACGGCAGGTACTGGCCAAAGGGGATGTACTCCCCGAAGGGCACGAGGTGTTCCTTGTCATAGTGGGCGCCGAGTTGACCCGAGGCCTCCACCAGATAGGCCCGGTTGTACAGCACGGGCTTTTGCTGGCCAGGCAGGAAGGCGAAGGCCGGTGAGCCGGTCAGGATGGGGGTCCCCAGTTCCTTGGCCAGATTGCGTACGGAGAGGGACAGCGAATCGAGATTTTGCAGATAGAACGGCAATGCCGTTTCGGGCCAGATGATCAGATCCGGCTTCGTGCGCAGGGCTTCACCACGGGTCAGGGTTTCGTATCTTGCCAGGGTTGCGTTGCGGTAAGTCTCGTCCCATTTGAGGCTCTGGTCGATATTGCCCTGGATGAGCAAGACCGAGGCTGTGTCCGTCTCGGGCAGCGGTGTGGACAGGGTCCAGAAGCCTGTTGCGGCCAGCAGCGCCAGGATCAGCGTCCCGGCCAGTCGTTGCCGGGACAGCAGCCCCGTGCCCAGAGGCAGCAGGATAGCGGCTGTCGTCAGCATCCCCGACAGGCCATAGGAACCCACAATGGCGGCTGCCTGAATGGCAAAGGGCCAGGGCGAAAAGGCCGAGGCCAGGGTCAACCAGGGGAACCCGGTGAGCAGCACCCCCCGCAGCAGTTCCAGCAGCCACCAGGAGGAACCGGCCCAGAGGGCCAGCATGGGCCACGTGAGCCGCCCCTTGACCAGTCGGATGCCCAGGCAGAACAGCCCGTGGTACAGGCCCAGAACCAGTCCGATGAGGATGGGGCAGGGCACGGCCAGGACCCAGGGCAACTGCCCGAAATCATGGACCGGCAAGGCGATCCAGTACAGGCTTCCGGCAAAGGCCGCCGCGCCGATGAGCCAGCCCCTTTTGAAGGCTGACTTGGGCGAGGGGGCTTTTTGGGCGGCCAGCAAGAGTCCTATGGGCAGGAGCAAGGCCATGGGCGGCACATGGGCCCAGGGATTGGCGAAGCCGAACCAGGCACCAGCGCAGGCCAGGATTGCGGGGAACAGGAGATCAATCATTGGCCTTGGGACGCTCCATGGCCTGGATGATGATCCAGTGAACCTGTTTGGGGTCGGCTTCCTTGACCACCAGTCGGTGGTCGTTTGTGGGGAAGGCTTCGCCCGAGGACGGTACGCGGCCAGCCAGTTCGCAGATGAATCCGCTGACCGTGTCCACCTGTTCGGAGGTCAGTTGCAGACCGAATTGTTCGTCCAGTTCGAAGAGCGGTGTCCGACCGGAGACCAGGATGTCGCCGTTGTCCAGGACCTGGATGTCATCCGGGCGAGGGGCGTCGTACTCGTCCTCGATGTCGCCCACGATCTCTTCCAGGACGTCCTCAAAGGTCACCAGTCCGGAGGTCCCCCCGTATTCGTCCAGGGCGATGGCCATGTGGACCTTCTTGGTGCGGAAGACCTGCAGCATGTCCATGACGTTTTTGGTGTCCGGGATGAACAGGGGTTTGCGCATGATTTCGGCGATGGTCTTTGGAGGCTCCCCCAGCATGCAATGGCGCAGCATGTCCTTGGCATGGACGATGCCCACGATGTTGTCGCGGTTGCCCTGAAAGATGGGGATGCGTGAATGGCCGTGCTCCATCAGATGATCGGCAATGGTCTGCAAGGGTTCGCTCAGGGAGGCGCAGATGATGTCCGTGCGGGGGATCATGATTTCCCGCACCTGCTTGCGCCCAAGGCGCAACACGTTGAGTAGCAGGCCGACTTCGTCGCTCGTCAGGTCGCCGTCGCGTTTGGCGGAGTGGATGAACTTTTCCAGTACGGAATCGTCTCGCTTAAAGAGCTTGCCGAAAAGGGTGGAAAATAGACTATCAGGTTCGTCTTCCAACGGAGGTCCTCCTCAAGGTGGGTTGAATTCAGATTAGGTATAGGAAGTTACGAGAGGGTTGGCAATCCCGTCTGTGGTGTTTCTTAGATAATTCCCTTGGAACGGTAAAGCTCCAAGTGGCGTCGCTGGATCCAATTGCCCAGGTTGTCGATGCCCTGCCCGCCGACCTTGGTCCATGCGATTTCCATGGTCTCCGGGTCTGAGATGTTGCCGATTTCAAGGAATTTGAGCCCCACCTCCAGGTCCTTGGTGCTGAAGTCTTCGTAGCGGTTCTGCACCCGGCCGATGAACCACAGCCGTTGCTTGCGCTTCATGTCCGGATCATAGAGCTCGGTCAGGATGTAGAAGCGTTGCCCGATATGGAAGTCCAGCTCGGTCTCCTTGATCGTCTGGCGTGGCACGTCGATGCGCAATCCACCGGCCGAGATGTTGGCCACATGCATTTGGCCTGTTTCCGCTGCGTGGTGGGCGAGGGCAGGCTTTCCCCAGCGTTTCAGACGCCGCTCGAGTTGGCCGTCTTCGCTGAACAGCTCCGGCCAGATGGCGATGCCGAGCATGTATTCCAGCGGTGGCTCCATGCGCAGGTGGATGCGTTTCTGCTGCATCCGGACCCTGTCTGGGAGGGGCAGGGTCAACAAGGTGCTGCCGTCGGGGCGTTTGTTGATTCCAGCCACCTCGGAC
The DNA here is from genome assembly GCA_018816865.1 of Pseudomonadota bacterium. Classification (GTDB taxonomy): domain Bacteria; phylum Desulfobacterota; class Desulfovibrionia; order Desulfovibrionales; family Desulfovibrionaceae; genus Desulfovibrio_Q. Next base: position 81,216 of record JAHIUW010000041.1, on the reverse strand, counting down.
TCGAAATTGTAGAACTGGGCGGTCCCGCTCCCGCCGCGCGCGGAGACACGGAAATAGCAGACCACGGGCCTGGCGATCCAGCCCTGATGCGCCTGGATGTAGTCTCCGGCGTTCAGGATCAGGTTGCCCTCGTCGAGGGTTTCGATGGAGCAGTACAGGGGCCTGGAGATCTGTTCATCCCGTGAAAAGCTGAATTCGATCTTGTGACGTTGGTCGCAGGCGGCCTGAAGGAGTTCGGCCACTTGTGACGGGTCAATGATGGTACCGCTGGGGATGGGGGTGGCTCGGCGGAAGAAATAGTGGTTGGCCAGGATGGCCAACCCCCCGGCCAGGCAGGCGATGGCGATGGTCCAGCCGATCATTTCCAGGCCTTCGGGCTTGAATCCCAGCCCCCCGAATGTGTCCTTGACGCTCCCCAGGAAGGAGCGGTCGATCCCTGCGAAGATGCGCTCTGTCGCAGGGGATGATCTGGTCGTCAAGAAGGAGAAATCATTCATCAATGGCTTGCCTCGTCTGTGGGGTTTTCTTCACCGTACAGGCGCGTTCGCCGGTCTTGGCGCAGGAACGTCTCCAGTCCTCAGGCGGTCAATGCTTTGGCTCTGGACCCAGATCAATGCAAGAAAGAGTCCACGAATTCGAGGTGTTGCCTTGAGTGAGCCTCGTGTCTGCAGAAATGCAGCCATCCCGGGGCGGGGCAAAAGCGGCCCTGAGCTGCGGTCTGGGGAGTTTTTTCTCATCTACCCGGAACTACTGTCTTTGGGAAGAGCAGGCAGGGGCTCAGGCGGACAATTTGCGCAGATGGATTTCCAGACAGGACATGGCCGCAGGGGTGATGCCGGAGATGCGGGCGGCCTGGCCCAGGGTTCTGGGGCTTACATGGTTGAGCTTTTCAACGGCTTCGCGGGTCAGCCCGGCGATCTGCGAGTAGTCCATGTCCTCGGGCAGGCGTTCGAACTCCAGGTGTGCGGACCGGGCCACAAGCAGTTCCTGGCGTTTCAGATAGCCTTCGTATTTGACGATGGTCTCGACCTCGCGCAGGACCTCGGGCGAGGCCGTGGCGATGTCCGGATACAGTGGTTCCAGACGCTCAATGGTCAGCTCGGGCTGGCGCAGCAGATCCCCCAGAGAGACCGCCTTGCCCGGAATGGACGCGCCGAGGCGGGTCAGGATGTCGCAGGTGGCGGCGTCGGGCCGGATGCGTGTCCGCCGAAGGCCCGCAAGCAGTTCGTCCAGGGCGTCGCGCTTGGCGCTGAAGAGGGCCCAGTGCTCGTCGCCCACCAAGCCCAGGTCCCGGCCCATGGCCGTCAATCGGGCGTCCGCATTGTCTTCGCGTAGCAGCAGGCGATGCTCGGCGCGGGAGGTGAACATGCGGTACGGTTCCTCGGTGCCCTTGGTGACCAGATCGTCCACCAGCACGGCCATGTAGGCCTGGTCGCGCCTGGGGATGAACGGTTCGCGTCCGTTCAGGGCGCAGAAGGCGTTGAGTGCAGCCCAAAGGCCTTGGGCCGCGGCTTCCTCGTAGCCCGAGGTGCCGTTGATCTGTCCCGCCAGATACAGGCCGGGCAGGGTCTTGACCTGCAGGGTCGGGTCCAACTGGGTGGGGAAGCAGAAATCGTATTCAATGGCATAGCCCGGGCGCACGATCTGCGCGTTTTCCAGACCCACCACCGTGGCCAGCATGGCCTTTTGCACATCCAGGGGCAGGCTGGTGGGGATGCCGTTGGGGTAGATTTCGGGGCTGGTCAGGCCTTCGGGTTCCACGAAGATCTGGTGGCGGTCCTTTTCCGGGAAGCGGGCGACCTTGTCCTCAATGGACGGGCAGTAGCGTGCGCCGATGCCCTTGATGACCCCGGTGAACATGGGGGAACGGTCGAATCCGGTGCGGATGGCCTCGTGGGTGCGCTCGTTGGTCCAGGTGATGTGGCAGGGCAGCTGGGGCAGCGGGTTGAACGGGGCATGGAAGCTGAAACCCGGGGGCGGGCTGTCGCCGTGCTGCACCTCCATCTTCGAGAAGTCGATGGAGTCGGCCAACAGACGCGGCGTGGTGCCGGTCTTCAGGCGTCCCAATTCCAGGCCCAGGGCCGTGAGGCTGGCCGAAAGCCCTTTGGAGGCCGGGTCGCCCAGCCTGCCTCCTGCAAAGTTGTTCTGTCCGATGTGGATCAGCCCCTGGAGGAAGGTGCCGGTGGTGACCAGCACCGTGCGGGCGGCGAAACGCTGGCCCAGCTGGGTGACCACCCCGGCCACACGATTGTTCTCCACGAGCAGCCTTTCGGCCATGTCCTGGAAGACCCAGAGGTTGTCCTGGCGAAAGATGTCCGCCTGGACGGCCTGCATGTAGGCTTGGCGGTCGATCTGGGCTCGGGTGGCGCGCACGGCCGGGCCCTTGGAGGTGTTCAGGCGTCGGAACTGGATGCCCGCCTTGTCGGCCCAGATGCCCATGTGCCCGCCCAGGGCGTCGATCTCGCGAACCATGTGCCCTTTGGCCAGGCCGCCGATGGCGGGATTGCAGGACAGGTGGCCGATGCGATCGGCGTTGATGGTCAGCAGCAGGGTGGACAGGCCAAGTGTCGAGGCCGCCATGGCGGCCTCGCAGCCGGCGTGGCCTGCGCCGACCACGACGCAATCGAAGATGTCCGGGAAGGTGGGCTTCATCGCAATATCCTGGCCTATGGGTGCTCCGGGCTAGCCGAACAGCACCCGTGCCATGACCTTGGCATCTGTTATCTGGGTGGAGATCAGTGAACGCTCATTGGGCTGGTGCGCGTTGTGCACGCAGGTGGACCAGACGGCGGCCTCCAGCCCGGCGCGGCGCAGGAATGCGGCCACCGTGCCTCCACCGATGCCCTCGGGGCGGGCATCGACGCCGTAGAATTCCTTGATGCCCGCGGCGAGGCGGGTGACGATCTCGCTGCTCATGGGCGTGGGGGGGGCGGCCTCCTCGCGCTGAGCCTCGCGGTAGGAGATGCTCACGCCGTACTGGCCTTCGATGTCCTTGCCCAGGGCGACGATGGCGTCCTTGACCTGCTGTACGGAGTACTCGGGCAGGATGCGGCAGTCCACGCAGAAGACGTCCTTGCCGGGGATGGTGTTGATATTGGGGACGTTGGCCTCGCGCTTGGTGGGGCAGAACGTGCTGGTCGAAGGCGAGAAAAGCTCGTTCGTGCCCGGGAATTTCGCAGGCAGCTCGGCGTGCAACAGCAGCACAAAGGCCGACGCGGCCACCATGGCGTTGACGCCTTCGGCAGGGGTGGAGGCATGGCATTGTTTGCCCGTGACGCTTGCTTCGAGCCAGAGCACGCCTTTTTCGGCCACTTCGACCATGGCCGCATCCGGAGTGCCGAAGTCCGGCACCAGGAAGAGGTCGTTTTGAGCGAACAGTCCGCCGTGTTCGTTGACGAGATAGCCCAGGCCCTTCTGGCTGCCGGTTTCCTCGTCGGCCACCAGCAGGATGCCCAGGTTCATGGGCGGGGTCAGGCCGGATTCCATGAGGGCCTTGCCCAGCACCAGGGAGGGCACGATGCCGCCGTGATCGTCTTCCACGCCGCGTCCGATGATGGAGTCGCCTTCCACACGCAGCACATACGGGTCGCCGTCCCAGAGATCGGGGTCGCCGGGGGGCACGATGTCGGTGTGCGAGATGATCCAGAAGGTGCGGGAGGGATCCTGCCCGGGGATGATGGCTGCGACATTGGGCCGGTATCCGCAGGAAACCCGCTCATCCGGGGCGTTGAACTCGCGAATATCATCAATGCCCAGCCCTTTCAGGTAGGCGATCAAAAAATCGGTCTTTTCCTTCTCGCCGTCGCCGTTGTTGTCGGGACCCAGGGCGGGAATGGCCACCAGCTTGCGCTGCAGGTCGACGACTTCGGCATTCATGGCGTGGATGCGTTGAATCAACGTCTCGGACATGGACTCTCCATAGCTTCTTCACAGGGGGGTGGCGTTCGTTGCGGCAATTTACGTTATGTACATGATCGGCGCAGCAAAACAAAGGGGCGGACTCGCGCCCGCCCCTGAAAAACATGGAAGACCTCGGAAAGTTTAGCGGCCGCGAGCAGCGCGCTTGGAAGCCTTCAAAGGGTTGATTTTGATCTTGCCGCCAGCGTCCTTCTCAGCGCGGATGTGGGTGGCGAAGTTGCAGACGCCCTGGATCCACTTGGAGGCGGGCTGGGAGTAGCTGGTGCAGTAGTTGCTGCCAGTCTCGTGGTTGACCACGCGCTCGCAGCCTTCACATTTGTCGATGATCTGCTGCAGCACCACGCCGTTGAGGGTCAGACCGGCATCGGTCATTACTGCGTCGTCCAGGATGGTGGTGAGTGTCTTCTTTGCCATTGGGATCTCTCCTTGAAAAACGCCTGCCAGGGATCAGCGGGCGGATGATTTGTAGTCATAGAAAGCAGAGGATTCTTTATGGATAGTCGCGCCGATGTCAAGCAAAAACTCTGCGGTCATCTGCTGTTTTGTCCAATGCCCATTGCTTGAGCAGGGTGGCAAGCCCGTTCAACTCGTCCTGGGGCAGGGCGGGGAACTGCCCGTCCTGATAGACGATGTTGCCCGCCACCATGGTCAGGCGCACCTCGGCACCCGTGGCGGAGTAGACCGTGTGCGAGACGGGTTCGTACAACGGAAGCAGGCCGGGATGGTCCAGGTCCAGAGCCGTCAGGTCCGCTGCGCTGCCCGGAGCCAAGCGACCCAATTCGGGCCAGCCCAGGGCGTGGGCCCCTCCCAGGGTGGCCGCGTCCAGCACGCTGGCGGCCTTGGTGACCGTGGGGTCGGCGCGGTGGACCTTTTGCAGCAGGGCCATCGCTTTCATCTCGGCTAACATGTTCAGGCAATTGTTGCTGCCCGCGCTGTCCGTGCCCAAGGCGACGGGAATGCCGGCGTCCATGAGCTGTTGGACCGGGCAGAACCCGTTGGCCAGTTTCATGTTGCTGCGGGGGTTGTGGGAGACCCCGGCCCCGCTTTCGGCCACGAGACGGATGTCCGTCTCGTCGATGTCCACCATGTGCACCAGCAGGCTGCGCGGAGTCAACAGTCCCAGGTCCGCCAGGTAGGGCACCGGACGTTTGCCGAACTGCTTCAGGCACTCTGCCGTTTCCGAGGCGGATTCGGCGGCGTGGATCATCCAGGGCAGGTCCAGGCGCTCGGCCAGGGCGAAGCTGTCTTGCAGGACCTCGGGGGTCGTGGTGTAGACCGCATGGGGGGCCACGGCCGTGCGCACCAACAGGGAATCACGCATGGAGCCCGTGAAGGTCTCGATGTGCTCGAAGGCCTGCTGCGGGGTGTCGTAGGCCCGCGTGGGGAAGGACAGCACGCCCTCGCCCAGCACGGCCCGCATGCCCATGCGCTGCACGGCGCGGGCGGAGTCGGGCTCAAACAGGTACATGTCCCCGAAGCAGGTCGTGCCCGAGGCCAGCATCTCGGCGCAGGCCAGCAGGGTGCCGGCGTACACGATCTCCGGTGCCAGGCGAGCCTCCACGGGCCAGATGTGGTCGGTCAGCCAATCCATCAGGGGCAGATCGTCGGCCAGGCCCCGGAAAGCGGTCATGGCGGCGTGGGTGTGGGTGTTCACCAGCCCGGGCAGCACCAGTCTCCGGGACAGGTCGAGGGTCTGAGGTGCGCGGTGCGCGGCTGAGACCTCGCTCCATGGACCCGAGGCTATGATAAGGCCCTGGCCGATGGCCAGACCGCCGTCGAAATGGACGGTTCGCTGCACATCTTGGGTGACCAGGATGCCGGCGCGGATCAAAAGATCGCAGGGGCTTGGAGTCTGCATGGCGGTCACATCACCTAGAGTTGTTTGCGTACCCAGCGGGCGGCGTCCTGGATTTCACTCAGCAGGGCAGGGTAGTCCAGGCGCGAGTAAACCCCGTCCTGGTAGAGGACTTCGCCCTCGACCATGGTCAGCCGGACCTCGCCGCCGTTTGTGGCGTAGACGGCGTGGGACGCCGGGTTGTACATGGGCAGCATGTTGGGTCGGGTCAGATCCAGGGCGATCAGGTCGGCCACCTTGCCGGGCTGGATGGACCCCAGTTCAGGCCAATGCAGACAGGCCGCACCCCCCAGCGTTGCCATGTCCAGCACGGTCTGGGCGCAGAGTACCGTGGGGTCCATGCGATGGACCTTCTGGACCAGGGCCGTGGTGCCCATCTCCGTGAACATGTTCAGGTTATTATTGCTGCATGCCCCGTCCGTGCCGATGCCAAGCTTGGCCCCGGCATCCAGCAGTTTTTGGGCCGGGCAGAAGCCGCTGGCGAGCTTCATGTTGCTTTCGGGACAGTGCGAGATGCAGGTCCCGCTGTCGGCCAGGAGTTGGATTTCACCGTCGGTCAGGTCCACGCAGTGCGCGGCCAGGGTCCGCGGGCCGAGCAGGCCGAGACTGTTCAGATAGGCCACAGGGCGTTGGCCGGTCTGTTCAAGGCACTGTGCCGTTTCCGAGGCCGATTCGGCCAGATGCATGTGCAGGGGGACGTCCAGTTCCTCGGCCAGGGCGAAAGACCGTTCCAGCAATGCGGGATTGGTGGTGTACACGGCGTGCGGCATCACGGCTGTTCGCAAGCGGGAATCGTCCTTCCAGCGTCTTTCCAGGTTGCGGGCCACATCCAGGGCGCCGTCCAGGTCCGGGTAGGCCGGGGAGGGGAAGGCGAAGATCACCTCGCCCACGCGGGCGCGGATGCCGGCCTGATGCACGGCCTCGGCCACGGCGGATTCCATCAGATACATGTCGCAGAAACAGGTGGTGCCTGTGCGCAGCATCTCGGCGCAACCCAACAGGGCCCCCAGGCGCACCAGTTCCGGGGTGAGCTTTTGTTCCACCGGAAAGATGTTTTTTGTCAGCCACTCCATGAGCGGCAGATCATCGGCTAGGCCCCGGAGCAGGGTCATGGAGACATGGGTGTGGGCGTTGATCAACCCCGGCATGACCAGGCAGGGACCCAGGTCCAGCCGTGATTTTGGGGCAGAGGAGCTTTCCATTTCGACCCTGGGGCCCACCGCGGTGACAACGCCGCCGGTGATGGCCACGGCGGCATCTTCGATGACCGATCGTGCCGGGTCCTGAGTCATCAGGACGTCGCAGGTCAGCAGTATGTCGCAAGGTGCGGGCATGGTGGCTCCAGGGGTTGTTTGTTTGCGGTCGGGGCCTGAAGTATGTAATTGAAGTCCTTGCTGTTCGCAAGGCGGAGCTGTTTGTCCTGCCTGTTGGCGTTCAGCGGTGCCTGTCTGCGATGAGGCCCTACTGCCGAGGAGTGTTGGTCGATGTCTGATTGTCCCCTGGCCGGAACCGCGGCGCTTCTGATCCATGGCTTCGGCGGAGAGCCCTTCGAGATGCTGGGGCTTGCCCAGGCCTTGCAGGCTTTGGGCTGTGAAGTCTCCGTCCCCCTGCTGCCGGGGCATGGGAGCAGTGTGGCCGACTGGTGCAAGGTGCCATTTTCCGCGCTGACCAGCGCCGTGGAGAGAGAATTCGACGTCTTGTCCGAGCGCCACGGGCGTGTCCTGGTCTGTGGCCTGTCCATGGGAGGGACTCTGTCCCTGCACCTGGGCATTGCCCGCCGACCGGCCGGGATCGTGTCCATTGCCGCGCCTGTTCATCTCTACAGATTCTGGCCACCCGAATTCCCCGACTGGCGCATGCCGCTGGTCCCGCTGCTCAAACGCATTCGTCCGCTCTGGCCCACCGACGCACCTAATCCCGAGGCTCGGCGCATCGCCCCCTGGAAGGGCTATGAGGACTACGTGTCTCTGGAAGCGCTGGACAGCTTTTTGGATGGAATGCACCACGTGAAGAAGCGTCTGCCCGAACTGGAAGCCCCGTTGCTTTGCCTGCACAGTCCCGGAGACCGGACCGTGCCGCTTTCCAGCTCCTTTGCCATTATGTCCGGAGTCTCGTCGCACGAGCGGCGATTGGAACTCTTGCCCATCCATGAGACCGTCACAAAGCACCATGTGTTGACCACTCATGATGAGACCATGGACAGGGTGCGGGGACTGGTGGAGGGCTTTGCCCTGGAGTGCTTGGGATAGCCGCTCGTTCGGGGCGGTCGGAGTTTCAGGTTGTCGCGGGGGTCTTGCAGGCCAATGATGGGCTGGGGGCTACATGAACATCATGTCGATTTCGAACTTGATGACCTTGTTTTCGTCCTTGAATTTTTGCTTCTGTCGTTCCTGGGCGGTCTCGATGATCTGCAGCAGTTCCGATTCTTGCTCGGGGGTCAGATCGTGCAATTCCACCCCCGTGACCTCCTCTTCGACGCGCTTCACAACCCCCTTGATGTTCTTGATCTCCGGAGTGGTGCCGACCTCGCCTAGCCTTAGGATATTGATCTTGACCTTCTGTTCGAGTGCGAAGCCCTTGTCGTCCATGGGATTGAAGGCCATGGAGGCTAGGCTTAATTCCGTCAGGGCGTAATGGTCCTTGTGCCCGATGACCTCGACGAGCAGATCCGGGACCCAGAACCGTACGGTGCCGCGTTTCTCCTCGTCTTCCTTGTCCTTATCCTTTTTCTTGGCCGTCGCTTCGCTTTGCTCATTGGAGGTCCACTTCTCTCCCGTCAGCCCTTTGTAGAGCTTGCGAGCCTCGTGGAAGTCGTCTTGCAGGGTCAAGGCCTCAGTGACGCGCTGTTTGGCGTCCTCAAGCTGGCCCGTCTTCATCAGGCAATCAGCCAGGTCAAAGTAGTGCCGGGCGTTGTCGGGCTCCACTCCCAGGGCCTTCCTGAACAGAGCAATGGCGCTCTGCAGGTCTCCCTTGTCGCGAAGGGTGCAGGCGGCCGCGGCGAAGGGGTTGGGAGCCGAGGCGTCGTACATCTTGAGTTCGTTGAATATCTTTTCAACTGCCGCATGATCTCCCAATTCCAGAAACGCCTTGGCGGCGGCGTTCATGAAGATCGTGAATTGAGCCATGTCCTTTTTGATCTTGCAGGCGTGGGCCAGCCCTTTGTAGCCCTCGGCACATTTGGGATTGGCCCGTACGGCCTGGGTGAACAAGGCCAGCGCCCTTTCCGCGTCGTACTTGTCGAGGCTGCTGTAGCCCTGTTCCAGAAGTTTCTTTTCATTGGAGGATGCGGGCGGGGTCGGGGGCTTGGATAAGGCTTTTTTGAGCTTGGCCAGCAACGTGGCCGCGTCAAAGGGCTTGACCAGAAACTCCGAGGCCCCGGCCTGCATGTGGGCGTTGATGATCTTGGGGTCTTTCTTGGAAGACATGATCAGTACGGGGAGTCGGGCCACGGCCTGGGTTGAACGGATTTTTTTGAGCAGGTGAATTCCGAATTTGCCGTCCACGACGGCTTCGCAGATCAGCAGCCCGACTTGCTGACGGGCGATGGATTTCCAGGCCCCCAGAAGATCGCCGGTGGCGGAGACGTTCTCGAAACCGATTTTGTTCAGGGCGCTGACGATGGCTTTTTGCACAGACTCGTTCTGGTCCACGATCAGCACATGAATGTTCTTCACTGAAGCCATGGTTTTGCCCCGTTGAGAATTACATCAGTAGGTCAGTGGCACTGGAAACAAGGGTGGCGCGTTGAGCCTGAGGGTATCCGAGACGGTTCAGGGCCAAGGCCATTTCATGCTTTAGGCGGGCTCGCAAAACCGATTGCGTCTGGAGTGGTGTTTTTGAGAGTCGTTTTTCGCGTTCGCGGAAGACTTCTTTGAGCAGTGTCACAACGTAGTCCTTGCCGAGATGGGCCTTGGCTAGGCCGTCGGCCTTGATGAAGATGGATGCCCCGCCGCTGGGTCCGTGTTGAACGGCTGTACTCCAGAGGACTTCTCGCAATACGGGGGGATGCGTATTCAGATCCAGTCCGGTACGCAGTTTGACTTCATTCAAAGTGGGAGAATAGTAATAGTTGTGGATGAAGTCATCCTGAAGTTTCTCGAAAAGTTTCGGATGTTCAGATGCGATTTGTCGCCAGGCTCGGGGCATCGCCCCAAGGGTTCCGCCGGTATTGGACTGTCCTGCGATCTTGAGGCGCTGGGCCCATGCGGGGGCGCGTTTATCAATGTAGGCGATGAAATTGTGCATGGCCCCCTTGCGGCTGGAAATCTGGTATTTTCCGTAGGAAGTGCCGCCTGTGACATCGTATCCGATGGCGAAGATGCCGCGGACGCCTGACTCGAACAGCGCGCATAGGTCTCCCAGTTTTGCGCGCCGGGATTCCGCGGTGCGGATCTTGTCCAGCCGGGACATGGGGGGGGCGATGGCGCTGGAAGGCAGGGCCGCCAGGGTGCCCTTTTTCGTCTTGGGGCTTTCCAGGCGTGAGAACAGGCTGGAGAGCCTGGTTTTGCGAGTTGCCGTGGCTTGGAACGCCTCCCGGTCCAGAGGGTGAACCGCCTGGGGGTCCACCGGCATGCGCTGGCTGGAGCGGTTCACGCTGAACCTTACGCTGTCGAAGGGCACGCTGGGTTCATCGCTACGCGGGCACAAGGCCAGCGCCAGCAGCGGATGGCTGAATTCATCCTGGAGGTCGAAGGCTGCCTGGCCAAGCAGCGACAGTGAATCGGGGTCGCTGAAAGGGGCGGTCACGCTGCCGGTGATGCGTTGCAGGGATAGATGCGTCCCGAAGGACGTGGGCAGGGCGGCCAGGACAATGTCGCGAGCGTCTGCGAGTTCATCCGGGTCCCAGTTGGCCCAAAGCGCAATGCCGGCGCGTTTGGGCTGGAGGGGGCTCTGGTCCGGTAAAAAAGTCTTCAGGAACACGACTTCCAGTGCGAAGACCAGAAGGAGATAGGCCAGCAGAGCCACTGGGAAGCGCGCCTTGGCGGGCAGGAAGAACTCGGTGCTGCGCTTGGCGCTCTCGACGATTTCCGCCGTGGCAAGCCGCAACGCCCGCTGCAGCTGACTGGTCGTCAGTGCGCAGGCCGTCGGGTTTCGTCGTTGGCCAGGAGCCTGAATTGTCCTGAGGATGTGGTCAATGGATATTATCAACCCTCGGCGCAGTGTGGCCGGGGCCGTTTTTTTCCAGAAACCACTAGTGGGCGGTTGAATCAAATCCATCCTTGAGCAGCCTGTCGTCTCTGGTGTACTGCGGCGTCGGGGTCTTCACAATATGAAGCATGAGACAGAATCGTCGAAAAAATGCCGCCGCAGGAGGTTTCGCTGCAAAACTGCAATAAATATACCTCATTTATTGAGTGTCGGCAATCTACCTGGAGGGTGCCTCGGACGATGGTTGCGGTACTGCGGGTGGCTGGATGCGAAACAGGACCTGATCGCTGCCGGGGCGTTTGCGCAGGATGAGGATGGTCTCGGGCGAAAGAGTCGATGTGCATGGTTCAGCCAAGTCGAATTCCGTGCGTTGCAGGCGGATGGGGATCACGTCTGTTGCTGTCACGGCCAGGAGCGAGATGTAGGAGTCGTTGCTGGTGACGTTCTGTTCCCATTCGTCGGCGCAATCCCAGAGAACCTCTACTTGGTCGCACAGGCTTTGCGCGTCGGCGTAGGGAGAGATGAATCGGGCCTGCTGGAAGGGAAACTGGAAGATGTGCGACAGGGACAGACGCAGTTCCGGGGCGTGTGGATTCAATAGGGATGCGGCGTGACGTAGGTTGTCCTGCGTCGATTGCACCTGCTCGGGATACGACCCTGAGCAGGGGACTGTTGCCGCAGACTCGATGTGGTTCCAGAGAATGTATGACAGCACCAGACCGGCGAGAAACAACACCGTCGCTCCGAGGAGCGCCAGCAGCCAGCCACGCATCGCCGCGCCGTGCTCAGCCATGGTCATCTCCCGTTGTGCTCAGGGTTTTCAGGTTTCGTTCAGTCGATCTTGCATGGCCATTTCTTGGGGTCGTCCTTGAACAGCTTGTAGTTGACCGAATCCACCAGGGCTTCCCAACTGGCATGGATCACGTCGTAGGACACTCCCACGGTTGTCCAGCGGGAATCCTTGTCTGCTGATTCGATGAGCACCCGGACGTTGGAGGCCGTGCCCCCGGTGTCACGGGTGGCTCCGGACAGGACACGGACCTTGAAATCGTCCAGGCGCATTTCTTCCAGGCAGGGGTAGAAGGGGTACAGCGCCTTTCGCAGTGCCTGGTCAAGGGAGTTGACCTGGCCCATGCCCGTGGCGGCCGTGTGTTCGATCTTGCCGCCCACCTTGAGCATCACCGTGGCCTCGATGAAGGCCTCGCCGCTTTCGCGCATGGCGTCCATGACGCTGAAGTTCAGGAGCTTGAAGTACTGCTTGGACCAACCCATGGCTCGGAAGAACATCAGTTCGAAGGAGGCCTCGGCCGAGGAGTATTCGTAGCCGATGCTCTCGCGTTCCTTGATTTCGGTCAGCAGGTCAAGAACTGCAGAGTCATTTTTGTCCAGGTCGTAGCCGTATTTCTTGGCCATGAACAGGATGTTGCTGCGCCCGGACAGGTCGGAGAGCAGGATGCGCTGGTGGTTGCCCACGTCCTCGGGCACGATGTGTTCGTAGGTCTTGGCGTTGCGCATCACCGCCGAGACATGGACCCCGCCCTTGTGGGCGAAGGCCGAACGCCCCACGTAGGGCTGACGCAGGAAGGGGCGCAGGTTGCAGGTCTCGGAAACAAAGTTGCTGATCCTGGTCAGTTGCGAAATCTTGCCGTCTGGCAGGCACTGGAAGCGACCGTCGAACTTTAGCTCCAGATTGGGGATGATGGAGCAGAGGTTGGCGTTGCCGCAGCGTTCGCCATAGCCGTTGATGGTGCCCTGGATGTGTTCGGCCCCATTCAGGACGGCCTCGATGGAGTTGGCCACAGCGGTTTCGGAGTCGTTGTGGGTGTGGATGCCGAATCGGGCGCCCGGGAGCTCCTGCTTCAGGTCGGCCATGATCCCCCGTATCTCGTGAGGCAGGGTGCCGCCGTTGGTGTCGCACAGCACCAGCACATCCGCTCCGGCCTCTTGGGCTTTTCGCAGGGTGGCCAGGGCGTAGTCGCGGTTGGCCTTGTAGCCGTCGAAGAAATGCTCGGCGTCGTAGAAAATCTCGGGAAATTTGGGGCGCAGATAGGCCAGGGAGTCGTGGATCAGCTCAAGATTGCGTTCCAGGGGCACGCGTAAGGCTTCGCGCACATGCAGGTCCCAGGTCTTGCCGAACAGTGTCACCACATCTGGTTCGGCCTCAATGATCGTGTTCAGGTTTTTGTCGTTCTCGGCGCTGTTCTTGGCGGCGTGGGTGCTGCCGAAGGCCGCGATCTTGGCGGTTTTGATCCTGTGCTTCTTGATTTCGGCAAAAAAGGCCCGGTCCGTCTTATTGGATCCGGGCCAGCCGCCTTCGATGTAGTCCACGCCCAGATCGTCCAGCTTCAATGCGATGCGCACCTTGTCCGGAGACGAAAGGTTGATTTCGTCGGCCTGGGTGCCGTCTCTTAACGTTGTGTCATAGATGAATATTTTATTCATGTGCAGGCGTGTCCTTCCTTGTCGAGCTCGAAGGTGTCATGCAGGGTGCGCACAGCCAGTTCCGTGTATTTTTCTTCGACCAGGCAGGTGACCTTGATCTCGGAGGTGGAGATCATCAGGATGTTGATGCCCTCCTTGCTGAGCGACTCGAACATGCGCGACGCCACGCCGGAGTGGCTGCGCATGCCCACGCCGATGACCGAAACCTTGGAGACCCGCTCATCGATCAGGACCTCGGAAGCCTTGATGTCGCTGCCGATCTGGTCGATGATTTCCTGGGTTTTTTCGAGGTCGTTTCCGGGGACGGTGAAGGTCATGTCCGTGGTTTTGCCGTCGCGGGAGGTGTTCTGAATGATCATGTCCACAACGATGCCCGCTTGGGCCAGCGGCGAAAAGAGGGCGGAGGCCACGCCGGGGCGGTCCTCCACGTCACAGACGGTCACACGGATCTGATCCTTGTCGTAGGCGATACCCGAAACCAGCACGGCTTCCATGCTTTCATCCTCCTGGGTCACGAATGTGCCGTTGCAGTTCGAGAAGGTCGAGCGAACATGCACGGTCATATTGTATTTTTTGGCGAATTCAACGGAACGGATCTGGAGCACCTTGGCGCCCATGCTGGCCATCTCCAACATCTCGTCATACGAGATCTTGGGAATCTTGCGGGCCGTGGAGCAGAGATTGGGGTCCGTGGTGTAGACGCCATCGACATCAGTATAAATCTCGCAGACATCGGCTTTCACTGCCACGGCCAGCGCCACGGCCGAGGTGTCCGATCCCCCGCGCCCAAGCGTGGTGATGCGACCATTGCAGTCCATGCCCTGGAAGCCGGCAACCACGAGGATATCATGGTCTTTCAGGTGCTCTTTGAGTTTGCCGGAATTGATGTCCAGGATGCGTGCCCGGCCAAACATGGAGTCGGTCTCGATCTCGGCCTGGTGACCAAGAATGGAGCGTGCCTTGAAACCGGCGTCCCTGAGCAACATGCTGAACAGGGCCACGGAGACCTGCTCGCCGGTGGAGATGAGGGAATCCATCTCGGCCGGGTCGGGTCGCTTGGACCACTGCTTGGCCAGGGCGATGAGGCGGTTGGTTTCTCCGGACATGGCCGAGAGCACGACGACGACCTTGTTGGCTCCGTCACTATGGGCGGAGACGACCTTGGCCAGGACCTGTTGCATGCACTCCAGGTTGGCCACCGAAGATCCACCGAATTTTTGAACAATGATGCCCATTTCCGTAAAAACTCCCTCACATCGTTGGTGGCTTGGCCGGGGGTAATCGATTAGGCCAAGGCAAGAAGGGTTTGTTTGGCCTTCTTTCCTTTTGCAGTCAACAAAATTGTGCGCCCAATGCAGCAGGGCTGCCATTCGAGGAGTAAATACTCCTCGGGCCAGTCCTCCTGTCGCAGGTACTGCGCCCATTCCACCAGCACCAGGGTCTGCGGGTCCTGCATGTGCTCAAGCAAGGAATCGTCTGACGCCAGGCCCTCCAGCCGGTAGAGGTCGAAATGGGCGGTCGCGGGCTCGGTGGGATAGAGGTTCATGAGGTTGAAGCTTGGGCTGGAAACCCGGGCTTCGCCCCCCCCCGGCAGCGCCGCCACAAGCCCGCGCACGAGGGTTGTCTTGCCCGCGCCGAGGTCGCCTGAGAACAGCAGGACCTGTTCAGGTTCGGAATCCAGCAGCGCCGCCGCGAGCTTGGCCCCGAAGTCCAGGGTCGCGTCCTCGTCTGGGAGCTGGAGTTCCAGGAAGACCAGGGCGTCGCTCAAGCCTTGGCTCCCGGGAGCAGGGTGCGCAACACGTCTTCCTTGCCCAGCACACCCACCAGACGATCGCCGTCCATGACGGGCAGGGTGTGGTATTTCTTGTCCACCATCAGCGAGGCGACCTCGTCCAGAGGGGTGTCAAGGGACACTGTCACCGGGTCCGGGGTCATGGCCTGCCCCACGGTCAGGGCCGTGATCTTTTCCATTTCCTGCTCCATCTCTCTGGTGGAAGACAGGGGAATCATGCCGTCCAGCAGCGTGAACACAGAGGGCAGGCGAAGCTTTTTCTGCTGGGCCACGAGGTCGCTCTGGCAGAGGATACCAACCAGGGCGCCGTCCTCGTTGAGCACGGGCAGCCCGTTGATGCGTTTGTCGATCAGGATCGCTGCGGCGCTGGCCACATCGTCGGAGGTCTGCAGGGTCATCAGGTCGGAAGTCATGATATCCTTAGCGGTCAGCATTGATCAGTTCCTCCAGGGTTTTTGGGAGTTCGCGGGCAATGTCGCTGGCGAGGTTGCCGCGCAGGGGGTAGTCGCGGGTCAATTGTTGTCCGGCCAGTCCATGCCAGTAGACCCCGAGACAGGCCGCCTCCAGCGGGGACAGGTCTCGGGCCAGCAGGCTGGCAATCAGGCCGGAGAGAACGTCGCCGGACCCCGCCACGGCCAGGTTGGGCGACGAGAAGGGCGAGAGCCAGGTCCGACCGCCAGGCTCGGCGATGACGGTTCTTGCACCTTTCAAGATCGTAACGGCACCATAGGTGCTGGCGGCTTCGCGTGCGGCACCCAGGCGGTCGGCCTGGATGTCGGCTGTGGAGCGGCCCAGTAAGCGGCTCATCTCGCCGGGGTGCGGCGTGAGGATGGTCTGGGTGGCGTTGGGGCCGAGCAGTTCCGGGTCCTCGGCCAGCCAGAACAGACCGTCGGCGTCCAGGACCAGTGGTGGCAGTTCGCGTTCCATGAGGGTGTCCAGAAATTCCAGGGTGCGTTCGTCGCGCCCGATGCCCGGTCCCAGGGCCAAGGCGGAGAACCTTGCCAAGTGCGGGATCAGGTCGTTGGCCATGGGTGCCATCCAGGCCTCGCCTTTTCCCAGGGGCAGGGTCATGACCTCGGGGACTCCGGACTTGATCTCGTGGCCCAGGCCGCGAGGGCAGGCCACCGTGGCCAGTCCGGCCCCGGCGTGCAGTGCCCCCAGGGCGGCCAGAAGTGGGGCGCCGGTCAGGCCCGGGGATCCGCCCACCAGCAGGATGTGACCAGCCCTGCCCTTGTGCATGGCTTCCTCGGGCAGCGGGGCCAGCAGGCCCACACCGTGCGTCAGCAGGGCACAGGCCGCGGGGGCGGAGCGTTCCACGAATCCGGGGATGCCTATGGGCTGAACCACGATCTCGCCGGTCCAGTCCTCGGCCCCGGGCATCAGCAGTCCCAGCTTGGGCGCGTGGAAGGTCACCGTGCAGTCCGCCCTCACGGCCACGGGTTGGGGGCTGCCGGTCTGGCCGTTCAAGCCGGAGGGGATGTCCACGGCCAGCACGAAGGCCGTTTGTCCGAGGTGGTTGATCTCGCTGATCCACTGTTGGGCGCTTTGGCGGAGTTGACCTTTGAATCCGGTGCCCAGCAGACCGTCCACGACGATCTTGGCTCCCCCCAGTTCGCTGGAAAGTTCAAGCAGGCCGCGTCCGGAGAGATAGGTTAGGGGCAGACCCATGCGCTGTGCCAGACGGAGATTGGCCGCCGCCGCGCCTCTGTAGTTTTTTTTGCGTCCCGTGTGGCCCACCGCGACCTGGGCCCCTGCGTCGGCCAGCAACCGGGCCAGCACAAAGGCGTCGCCGCCGTTGTTGCCCGACCCGGCCAGCACGAGCACTCTGGCACCCTCCAGGGTGTTGAAACGCTTGACCAGGGCATCGAAGCAGCCCCGCCCCGCGCATTCCATGAGCACCTCCTGGCGCAGGCCGAAATCCTGGATGGTGGCCTGGTCCCAGGTTGCCATCTCGCTCGGGGTGGGCAGGGGGATGCAGGAGGGGATGTCCATTAGTCATTCTCCAGGATGACCACTGCGGCTGCGGTGTCGCGGCCATGGGTCAGGCTGATGTGGGCGCGGGTCACGCCGAGTTCGTGGCAGCGTTGGGCCGCGCCATCGGAAAAGGTGAGTTCCGGTTTGCCCGAGGGAAGGTTCAGAATCTCCATGCCCTGGAAGCCCACGCCTTGGGCGATGCCCGTGCCGAGGGCCTTGGAGGCCGCTTCCTTGGCCGCGAAGCGCACGGCCAGATAGCGCACCCTGTCGCCGCGCAGCGTCTCGATCTCGGCGGGGGTCAGGATGCGGCTCAGGAACCTCTCGCCGAAGCGCTCCAGCGATTGCCGGATGCGGTCGATCTCCACGATGTCCAGGCCAAGACCAATAATCATAGTATTGCAGCCCTCAAGAGACGAATGAACGAACCAGTTCGTTCATTTCACGTACTGCCTGCCCGATACCCACGTAGGCGGCGCGGGCAATGATGCTGTGCCCGATGGAATACTCGTTGATTCCGGAGACCTCTGCAAAGGCCAGTACGTTGACGTAGTTCAGGCCATGACCAAGGTTGACCTTCAGCCCGATTTCCTGGGCCAGTCTGATCCCGCTGAGAATCTTTTCCAACTCGGCCTTGGTGGCTGCGCGGCCCTTGGCGTCGGCGTAGTGGCCGGTGTGGATCTCGATGTACTCGCTGCCCGTGGCCTTGGCGGCCTCGATCTGTCTGGTGTCGGCGTCGATGAACAGACTGGTCTCGATGTCCTGCGCAATGATCGGGGCCAGAAACTCGCGGATTTCCTCCACGCGCGAGGCCACGTCCAGGCCGCCTTCGGTGGTCAGTTCTTCCCGTTTTTCGGGGACCAGGCAGATGATGTCTGGTCTGGTTTCCAGGCAGATGCGCTGCATCTCCTGAGTGGCGGCCATCTCCAGGTTCAGCCGGGTCTGCACGGTCTGGCGAAGCAGGGCCAGGTCGCGGTCCTGGATATGGCGGCGATCCTCGCGCAGGTGGCAGATGATGCACTGGGCTCCGGCCAGTTCGGCCAGATGGGCGGCGGTTACCGGATCGGGCTCGTTGCCCCGGCGCGCCTGGCGCAGGGTGGCGATGTGGTCGATATTGACTGCAAGCGAGGGCATGGGTCCCCTCCTGGAGGGATTGAGGGTTTGAAGCGGCATGGCCCTTTAAGTGGGTGTAATAATCTGAAATTGTGCCCGACAGTCAAGGAAAGTCAAGGAAAATGGCGCTGCGTCTGGGTTCTCGCAGGGAAGGACACTTGCGTGACAGTATTGACTTGGAATGGCCCCATGACTACGTTCGTCGCTTCCGGAAGTCTGAATCTCATCAAGCAAGTAGTGATAACAAAGGATAGCTGAATGAATCTCTGCATTGTCGGCACCGGCTACGTCGGCCTCGTAAGTGCGGCCTGTTTTGCTGAAATGGGCAACAATGTCTGCTGCGTGGATGTCAATCCCGGTGTTGTCGAACGTCTGAACAACGGGGAAGTGCACATCTACGAACCCGGGTTGGAGGAGATGGTCGCGCGTAACCGGGTCGAGGGACGTTTGTCCTTTACCACGGATCTGGCTGCGGGACTCAAGGATGCCGGAGTGGCGCTGATCACCGTGGGTACTCCCAGCCGCGCAGACGGCTCCTGCGACCTGTGCTTCGTGCACCAGGTGGCCCGTGAGATCGGACAAGCCATGACCGAACCGCTGGTGGTGGTGGACAAGTCCACCGTGCCGGTGGGCACGGCCGATGAGGTCCGCGCTATCATCGGTGCAGAACTGGCCAAGCGCGGCGTGGCCCTTGAATTCGACGTGGTTTCCAATCCCGAATTCCTGAAGGAGGGCGATGCGGTCGCAGACTTCATGAAGCCCGACCGGGTGATCCTGGGTACTGAAAATGAGCGTAGCGCCGAGATCATGCGTGCCCTCTATGCCCCCTTTGCGCGCAGCCGCGAGAAGGTCATGGTCATGGGGGTGCGTAGCGCCGAAATGACCAAGTATGCCGCCAATTGCATCCTGGCCACAAAGATCTCCTTCATCAATGAAGTATCCGTGATCTGCGAGAAGGTCGGGGCCGATGTGCGCGACGTGCGCCTGGGAATCGGGTCCGATCATCGCATCGGTTATCATTTCATCTATCCCGGCGTGGGTTACGGTGGCTCCTGCTTTCCCAAGGATGTCAGGGCGTTGATCAACACGGCGCGCGGGGTGGGGCATGAACCGCAGCTGCTGGCCGCGGTGGATGAGGTCAACAATCGTCAGAAACTGGCCATTGCCCTGAAGATTGAGAGTTATTTTGCCCAGCAGGGCGGCCTGGAGGGACGGACCCTGGCTTTGTGGGGATTGGCCTTCAAGGCCAATACCGACGATATCCGCGAGGCCTCCTCCCTGGAGACCATCAAGTACCTGACCTCCAAGGGGATGCGCGTCAGGGCATTCGATCCTGTTGCCGGTTCCAATGCCGCCGGAGAACTGGCGGGCGTCGAGGGGTTGGAGATTGTCGAGAATCAGTACGATGCCCTGGACGGGGCCGATGCCCTGGCTGTGGTGACCGAGTGGAATCAGTTCCGTAATCCCGATTTCTCTCGCCTCCGGAAAAGCCTCAAGGCCCCGCTGATCTTTGATGGCCGCAATCTGTACTCCCCGCGTGTTCTGGCCGACGCCGGTTTCGCGTATTTCTGCATCGGCCGTCCCGACCCCGAGTAGGGAACCGGAACAATCGTCTTTGGCTCAACGCTTTGAGGGGCAGGCACCGCGTTCGTCGGGCTTGCCCCTTTTTGCGTTTTGGTTCCGGGCGGTCGGGCTTGGTGTGCGGGGAAGCGATGGTGGGACGTGAATTTGATTGGGGTCTCCGAAGACCAGGGTACACAAAGAAAATCCCCGGTCCATAAGGACCGGGGATTTTTGATTTCGTGGTGGCAGGGGTGGGGGGATTCGAACCCACAACATCCGGTTTTGGAGACCGGCGCTCTAGCCGTTGGAGCTACACCCCTGCGCTGTCAAGGGCGCGAAATTATGAGAATCCCAGCCAAATGGCAAGGAGTTTTATCAGATCGGGAGACGAAGGCTGCGGCGACTGGAACGGAACTGAAGTTCAAGGAGAATCAGGCGTTCGTATTCCACAGTGGAACCGACGTCGCTCAACTCATCCCCAAGAAATTTCTCCAGGTGCTGAGCCTCTTCCCAGAAATCCAGCAACTCGTCATCGGCGAGGGTCCTGATTTGCTCTTCGAGGGCAAAGTTCGATGATTGGGGCAGAAAGTGGGCCATAAAACAGGATCCTCCTTGGGCTTGCCCGGTGTTTGGGCAAACGAAGATTCGGACCTTACAAGAGCCTGCGCATGAGGGCAAGTCTGAGTGCTGAGTAATTTAAGATTATCATTTCAGTACACTAAGTATAAACTGTTTTTAACCCTTGGACGATGATAGTTATGGAAACTCTTGAAATGTGTTGCATATTGATCAAATATTCGTAAAATAAAGCGCAAAGACGGTTTTTTGCACTGCTCCATCCCGGGCAATCTGAGGAGTGAAAATAAGATGAGCGAGATCCAGAAGAAACAGGATGCCGAGCTGATCCAGCTCGTGACGTTCTCCATCGGCGAAGAGGAATTTGGTGTTGATATCCTCAAGGTTCAGGAGATCATTCGCACCATGGAGATCACCAAGGTGCCCAAGGCTCCGGAATTTGTTGAAGGGGTGATCAATCTGCGCGGCAACGTGATCCCCATCATCGACCTGCGCAAGCGTTTTGGTCTGGAGACGCGTATCCACGACAAACATACCCGGATCATTGTCATCGAGATCAACAAGATGGTTGTCGGCTTTGTTGTCGACTCGGTGTCCGAGGTCTTGCGGATTCCCTCGAACACTGTCGAGCCGCCGCCGCCCGTTGTTTCCGGCCTGGAATCCGAGTATATCAGCGGCGTGGGCAAGTTGGAAGACCGTCTGCTCATCCTGCTGGATCTCGATCGTCTGCTGTCCGGTGAAGAGAAGGAAATCCTTGTCATGGCCTAGACGGCGACAGGACAATACCGTATCCAAAGGCCGCGGAACGCGGCCACCTGGGGCCGCCGTGTCCGCGCAAGCGGAACGGCGGTTCTGTTTTTTCATCACCATAAGGTCATTCTCAACGTGATTCTACCCGAATTATTGCGCCCCTTCATTTCATCGGAAGCGGGGCGAAGCCTCCGGGTCTACAAATCCGGCCCCGGCTCCCAGGCCGCAGCAGCTGCGGGACTATTGTCCCGTGGCCGTAGTGTCGTTGTTGTCGTCCCCGGTGCGCGTGAACTGCTTCAGGTCAAGGCCCTGCTGGAGCTCATGACTCCGGGCGGAAGCAAGGCCTTTCCCGACAATCCCTGGACGATGCTGCCGCCCTATCCGGCGCAATCCGTCGACCCCGGCCGCTGGGCCGGGCGTTGGGCCGGACTGTACGGGCTGGCGCACGGCTCCGGCCCGCGCGGTGTGTTGCTGTCCGTGGACAATCTGCTGCCCAAGTGGCCACCCACCGATATCCTGGATCATCATCATCTGATCCTTGCCAAGGGCGAGGAGCTGCTGCTGGACGAGTTGCTGGAGCAGTTCGCCCTGTGGGGGTATGAGCGGGTTTCACGGGTGACCCGCCCTGGCGAGATCGCCATGCGCGGCGATATCCTGGACCTGTATGCCCCGGGGTACGCCGATCCGCTGCGTTTCGAGTTTTTCGGCGACAGCTTGGAGGACATCCGGTTGTTCGATGTGGCAACCCAGCGCTCCCGGGCGGAGCTTGCTCGGGCGGTGATTCTGCCCTGCGCCCCGGCGCTGCTGACGCCGGCCCTGGTGGAGGCGGCCCAGGCTAAATGGAAACGGTTGAAGGGCATCGGCGAGCTCTCCGGGCAGGCCTGCGAGGTGTTGCAGCGCCGGATCGAGTCCACCAACGGCATGACCCGGCCGGGGCTCTATTACGAACAGCCGTCTGCGCTGAGCCAGTGGCTGCCGCGTGATGCCGTCTGGCTGCTGTGCGGGGCGGGGACCTTGCGCACCCGACTGGATGAGGCCGAATGGGCCTGGACCGGACGTCTGGATGATGAGGCGGAACTGAATGGCTGGCGTCCCCCCAGGGCTCAGTTGCTGGAAACCGGGGAGCGGGCGCGTCAGTCCTGGATGGACAGGGCGCAGATTCATTTCGAAGACCTGACCATCGGCGAAAAGAAGGACGGAGTGGATCTGCCTGAAAAGGCGGTGCATTCCTTCGACGATCTTTTCTGGAAGCCGGAGGATCGCAACCGCCCCTGGCACGCCTTGCTGGAATCATTGCGCAAATGGACGCGAGAGCGGCCGCAGACGATTCTGAGTTTCCGTACCGAGACCTCACGCCGCAAGTTCATGAAGCTGGCGGCACAGGACGGGATCGTCCCCGCCACGGAGTACGTCTCTGCGGGCAAGGGGCTGTTTGCCCTGGTTTCGCCCATGCGCAAGGGTTTGGAACTGACTTGGAACAACGTGCTGGTCCTGTCCGAGGACGTGCTGCAACCCACCCCGCGCGGGGCACACCTGCCCAGCGCGGACAAGAAATTCAAGGGGCTCTCCACCCATGAGGATCTGAGCCCTGGCGATCTGCTGGTGCACCGGGATTGGGGGCTGGCGCGGTTCGAGGGCCTGTTCCGTCTGGAACTGGGCGGTGTCTCCAACGATTACCTGCTGTTGACCTATTCCGGGGAGGACAAGCTCTACCTGCCCGTGGATCGCCTGGCCGTGGTGCAGCGCTTCAAGGGCCCGGAGGGGGCCGCTCCCGCCCTGGACAAGATGGGCGGCGCGGCCTGGACTCGCGCCAAATCCCGGGCACGCAAGGCCGTGGAGATGGTCGCCCGTGAACTGGTGGAGATGTATGCCTTCCGCCAGGTGGCCAAGGGCTATGTCTATGAATCAGGCGGGGACGAATACGCCGAGTTCGAGGCGTCTTTCGGTTTTGAGGAGACCCCGGATCAGGAAGGGGCCATCCGCGACGTCATGGCCGATATGGACAAGCAGGCGCCCATGGACCGCCTGGTCTGCGGAGACGTGGGTTTCGGCAAGACCGAGGTGGCCATGCGTGCAGCCTTTCGAGCCGCCATGGCCGGGCGGCAGGTGGCGCTGTTGTGCCCGACCACGGTGCTGGCCGAACAGCATTACCAGAATTTCAAGCGGCGCATGGAGGGCTATCCCCTGAATGTGTCTATGCTCAGTCGCTTTGTCTCGCGGGCCAGCCAGAAACTGACCCTGGAGGCCGCGGTTCGGGGGCAGGTGGATATCCTGATCGGCACCCATCGTATGCTGTCCAAGGATGTGGTCCTCCCCAATCTGGGGCTGCTGATCCTGGACGAGGAACAGCGTTTCGGGGTGCGCCACAAGGAGCGCATCAAGGAGATGCGCAAGAACATCGACGTGCTGACCTTGACGGCGACCCCCATCCCGCGGACTTTGCAGCTGTCCCTGGCTGGAATCCGCGGATTGTCGGTCATGGAAACGCCGCCTCTGGATCGTAAGCCCGTGTTCACCTCTCTGCTGGAACGGGACAAGGAACCGCTCAAGGCCATCCTGGCGCGTGAACTGGAACGCAAGGGCCAGGTTTTTTGGGTCCATAACCGGGTCAGATCCCTGCCCCAGGTGCTCGATTATGTGCGGGAATTGGCCCCGGACGCCCGTGTCGGCATGGCCCACGGCCAGATGAAGGAGCACGAGTTGGAGGAGACCATCCATCAATTCTGGCACGGGGAACTGGATATTCTGGTCTGCACGGCCATCATCGAGTCGGGGCTTGATTTTGCCCGCGCCAATACGCTGATCGTGGATCAGGCCCAGTTGTTCGGTCTGGGGCAGCTGTATCAGCTCAGGGGCAGGGTGGGGCGCAGCTCCCGTCAAGCCTATGCCTATTTCGTGATCCCGTCCCTGGACGGTCTGCCCGAACCTTCACGCAAGCGGTTGCAGGTCATCTTGGACATGGACTATCTTGGGGCCGGCTTCCAGGTGGCCATGGAAGACCTGCGGCTTCGCGGGGCCGGCAATATCCTGGGCGAGGCCCAGACCGGGACCGTGGCCAAGGTTGGTCTGGACATGTATCTGGAGATGCTGGAAGAGGAAGTGCGTCGCCTGCGTGGCGAAGACCTGCTGCAGGAGACCAGTCCCGAATTGAATTTCATGTTCGAGGCGCACATCCCCGAGGAATATATCCCCGATACACAGGAGCGGCTACGCTATTACAAGGCCCTGTCCTCGGCCATGGGGGCAGCCGCCCTGGAGGAGCTGTCCTTTGAGATTCGCGACCTGTTCGGACCGCTACCTGTTCCACTGGAACGTTTTTTAGCCGTCTTGCGCTTCAAGCTGTTGCTGGGCCGCCTTCAGGTGTCCAAGGCGGACGTCTCGCCGGTCAGGGCTGTGTTGACCTGGGCCGAGGGCGCGACCGTGGTCACCTCGGACAGGATCGTGGCCTTTGTGCAGCAAGGTGAGTATGAGGCCCGTTTGCTGCCGCCGGGCAGACTGGAGATTCGGGTGCGGACGGATGGCACTGTCCGCCAGGGCTTGGCCGCTCTGGAAAAGGCGTTGACCGCTCTTCTCCCTGGGGCTACAACACCCGGAAACGCCAATCTCGCGTAGCAAGTACTCAAAGGTCTATTATTCTTATGAAAAGAATTATTTGTGCCCTCGCCCTGACGCTGGTGGCGATGTTCGGCCTGCCCGGTTGCCATGGCGACCAGGAGGAAAATGGCATTGTTGCGCGCGTCAATGGACGACCCATTACCCTGGAACAGCTTCAACTTAAATACGATTTCAAGAAGCTGTCCTTCGCTGCGGAGACAGTAGGCGTCGTTGCCCTGAAGAAGGATTACGGCGGGATTCTGACCGATCTCATCGTTCAGGAGCTTGTGACGCAGGAACTGGAGACTCTGGGGTTCTCCGTGACCGACGACGAAGTCGCCGCCGCCGAGTCCGTGATCCGGGCCGACTATCCCGAGGGGGCCTTCGAAGAAGTCCTTGTGGAAGAGTATCTCGACCTGCAGTACTGGCGTCAGGAATTGCGCAACAGACTGGCCATGGAGAAGTTTTTCAACGAGGTGCTGCGGCCTGACATCACCATCGGCTACGAAGAGGCCGAGGCCTACTACAAGACTCATATCCAGGAATTTTATCTCCCGCTCAGACTCCGTTTTCAGCTCGTTTCCGGACCCAGCCGCGAAGCCGTCCAGAATGCCCTGAACCTCTACCGCAAGGGGGAGAGCCTGGAGTCCCTCCAGGGCAGGTTCGATCGCCTTGTCATCCGGGAGATCCGGTTGCGCGAGGATCGGCTGACCGTCAACTGGAAGAACGCCCTCAAGGGACTTGGGGTCGGCGAGGCCAGTTCCGTGATCAGCGGCGAGAACGGTTTTGAGGCCCTCGTCTTTTCCGAAAGGATTCCGGCCAAGGTCCTTGATCCCTCTCAGGCCTATCCTGTGGTGGAGCGGGTGCTTTTGGACCAGAAGCTGCGAGAATCCTTTGATTCCTGGCTGCAGGAGGCACTGGCCGTGGCCGTGATCAAGGTCTCTCCGCACCTGCCGCTCAAGCTCATGACCGAGGAATCCGCCACGGAGGAGGCCCCTGCGGAGGTGGAGATCCCGTCTGCTGATGAACTCGAATCGCAGGATGAGGTCCCGCCCGACGTGATGCCCGAATCGCCGGAAGGGGCCATTCCCCTCGACGAGATACCGGAATCCAAATCTTAGGAGAGGGCTGTGTCCGGTACCCGGGCAGGTACCGCCCAGCAACCAGTGACTGTCACCGGCGGAGAGTTGGAACGTAATGGTATCTGATCCTTTGACGTCGGATATGCAATTTTGAATGCGGAGGCGGCATGCCCGCACCCAGAAAGAAGGAGACTCCGTTGCTGTTCATTACCCGTATTGCCATCCTTGTGGTGGTGCTTCTGAGTGTGCAACCGGCCATCGCCGGCGATGTGGTTGATCGCATTGCCGCCATGGTCAATGGCGAGATCGTTACCCTGTTCGAAATCAATGAACGCATGAAGCCTGTGTTTGAAAGGTTCCAGGGCCGCGAACTTACCGACCAGGACAAGGCTGCAATCATCAGCATCCGCAAGAAGTTGTTGGAACAGATGGTTCAGGACATCCTGATCAAGCAACAGGTTGAGAAATTGGGCGTTACGGTGACGGAAACCGAAATCCTCAACGAAATTGAATCGGTGCAGAGCCGGAACAAGATGTCGGCAGAGGAGTTTGAGGCCCAGTTGAGGCTCGAAGGCATGACCCTTGACCAGTACAAGGAGAAGCTCAAAGGTGATATCCTCAAGCACCGCCTGCTGGGTGTGATGGTCAAGCGCAAAGTTGTTGTCAGCGCCGAAGAGGTCAAACAGTACTTCGATGAGCACCGCAAGGAATACGTCAAGGACAAGCAGGTCGAACTCGCCGTGATTCTGGTGCCTACCCTGGAAGAGGCGCAACGATTGCGTGAGGACATCGGCAAGGGAAAATCGACCTTTGCCGAAGTGGCCGGCAAGTATTCTCAGGGCCCGGGTTCTGACCAGGGCGGGAATATCGGCATCCTTGACTGGGGCAGCATGACTCAGGATTGGCGTGACGCCCTTGAAAAGGTCCAGCCTGGCGAGATGAGTCAGGCCTTCAGGTTCAAGGAATTTGGGGCGATCCTCAAGTTCGTGTCTCTGGTCGGCGGTGAATCCCGTGAGTTTGATCCGGCCGTTCAGGAAGAGATTCGTGAGAAGCTCAGCCAGCAACAGTTGGAAGATCGTTTTAATGAGTATATGGACGGCCTCCGCTCCGAAGCGGTTGTTGACATCAAGCTTTAGGCCCAGCGCCTGAAGCCAACGGGAGCCAGTGAATGAATCTTAAGGAAATGGGTGAAAACTTCAGGTGCGAACGGGAGCGCCAGGGGTTGACCATCGACGATGTGGTCCAGCGGACCAAGATCAGCAAGTCGAACGTGACGGCCTTGGAAGACGGAGAAACCAGTGGGTTGCCCCATCCCGTCTACGCCAAGGGGTTTGCCCGCAACTATGCCAAGCTGTTGAAGCTGGACCCCGAGGAATGCGCCGCAGTCATGGGTCGCGAATTCGTGATCAGGGACAATATCGTCAAGGAAGTGCCGGAGGTTGAATTCGAGGCCCAAGGCTCGGTTGAGATCGGTGGCAATGGCTTCAAGCTCTTTGTCTTGGCCCTGGCATTGCTGGCCATGATCGCTGGCGGGGCCATCTACATGTTTTCATCGTCCGCACCGGAAGCCGGTCTCGACTCTCATAGCCCGGCTGCCGTGGAGCAACCCGTTGCCTCACAAGCGGCTTCCCCTGCCCCAGAGACTGTTCCGGCCCAGGGGGAGTCTTCTGCCCCTGCCCTGGAACAGCCGGCGGATGAGCCTCAGGCCCAGGAAACGCCTCTTCAGGGCGACAAACCGGTTTCCACGGCGGCTCCGGTGGCTCCCACCCAGGCCGCCGTCGCGCCGGAGCGCGCCGAGACCTGGAATGATCCCACCGATTCCCGGCAGCGTGTGCTCGTCGAGGCCAAGGAACCCTGCTGGTTGCTGGCCCAGGTCGATGGCGGTGAAGATGCCAAGAACGGCATTACCGTGGATGTGATGCTCCAGCCCGGCCAGTCCAAGCAGATCCGATTCCACAAGACCCTGGAGGTCAAGCTGGGCAATGGCGGCGGCGTCAAGGTCCTCTTTAACGGGGAACCATACTCCTTTGCCGCACAGTCCGGACAGGTCAAGACCCTGCTCTTTTCCGCTCCCTGACGGTCGGTGGGTTATGGAGTTTACGGAACGGGCCCTGATCCTCAAGGTGGGGCGTTTCCGCGAGATCGACATCTGGGTTCGGCTCGCCACTCCTTCGCGGGGCGTCTTCACAGCCTTCGCCTTCGGCGGGTCCAAAAGCCGTCGCCGCTTTCTGGGATGCCTGGACCCTCTGAACCATGTGCTCTTCCATTTCAAAAAGAGTCCCCGCGGCGAATACCTCTACCTGATGGAAGGTTCGCTCATTTTGAGCCACCCCCACCTGCGGACCGACCAGCGCATGTTGGGCCGGGCGGCCAACTGCCTGAAATTCTATGAATCTGTCTACGAGGGACCCGGCGGTTCCCGCGAGGGCTTCGAGTTGGTGTCCGCTGCGCTATCGGTGCTGGACACGGAGGCTGATTCCTCGCCCATGTTCCC
Source organism: Pseudomonadota bacterium (assembly GCA_018816865.1). Taxonomy (GTDB): domain Bacteria; phylum Desulfobacterota; class Desulfovibrionia; order Desulfovibrionales; family Desulfovibrionaceae; genus Desulfovibrio_Q. Next base: position 52,918 of record JAHIUW010000041.1, on the reverse strand, counting down.
GGTGCTGTTCCGGGCCAAGGTGGCCTTCGTGCAGGGCTACGGCCCCGCGCTGTCCACTTGCCCTCGTTGCGGAAAAGACTTAAGAAATGCCGCTGCGCCGGTGTTCCTTGTGGAGCAGGGCCAAGTGGCCTGCGCCGAGCATGTGCAGGGTCCGGGCAGGCGAATCCCCCTGGGGCGCGAAGCCCTGGATATCCTGCGGGCCGTCAAGGCCGGTTTGCCTGAAGATTGGTATGCCCTGGTGCCTTCGCCTGTGGCCCGCAGGCAGCTGTATGACGTCGTTGACGGCATGGTGCGCTACCACCTGGGCCTGGCCTGGGAAGACGGCCGCTTCCAACGCATTTAAAGCTTTTCCCGAGTAGTTCGGCCCGACACGGGCGACGAGAAAGGAGACGATATGTACTTCCAGGACGTGATTCTGGCCCTGCAGAGGTTCTGGGCCGACCGCGGTTGTGTGATCCAGCAGCCCTACGACATCGAATGCGGCGCGGGGACGTTCAACCCGGCGACGTTTTTCCGGGTCATTGGCCCTGAGCCCTGGCGCGTGGCTTATGTGGAGCCCTCCCGCAGGCCGACCGATGGCCGCTACGGCGAGAATCCCAACCGCCTTCAGAATTTTTCGCAATTCCAGGTGATCCTGAAGCCCTCCCCGGACAACATCCAGGAACTGTATCTGGAGAGTTTGCGGGCCTTGGGCGTTGATCCCGCCGAGCATGACATCCGTTTCGTGGAGGATAACTGGGAGTCCCCGACCCTGGGCGCGTGGGGCTTGGGCTGGGAGGTCTGGCTCAACGGGATGGAGATCACCCAGTTCACCTACTTCCAGCAGGTGGGCGGCATCGATCTGTCCCCGGTGAGCGTGGAGATTACCTACGGCCTGGAACGCATCTGCATGTACCTTCAGGAAAAGGAATCGGTCTACGATCTTTCCTGGAACGAGAACGTGACCTACGGCCATGTCTTTCACCAGAACGAAGTGGAGCAGTCGCGTTACAATTTCGACCTGTCCGATGCGGATATGCTGCTCAGGCTTTTCGACATGTACGAGGTCGAGTGCAACAAGCTGTGCGAGGCCGCACAGCCCTGGCCTGCCTACGACTATTGTCTGAAGTGCTCCCATACCTTCAATCTGTTGGATGCACGTGGGGCCATCTCCATCACCGAGCGCATGGCCTATATCCTGCGTGTGCGTTCCTTGGCCCAAAAGATCGCCCGGCTGTACGCCGATCAGCGTGAGGAAATGGGCTATCCCATGCTCGCCAGGTAGGGCGACAAGCGAGAAGGACGAACGAATGTCGATATTCATTCTTGAGATAGGCACCGAGGAACTCCCGGCGCGATTTTTCCCCAAGTTGTCCGACGACCTGGGGCAGGCCGTCGGCAAGGGTCTGACAGAGGCTCTGATCGGGTTCGAGTCCGTCGAGACCTTCACCACGCCGCGGCGCGTGGTTGTTGTGGCCGATGGCTTGGCCCAGACCCAGCGTAGTGAGGAGGAGCTTGTCTCCGGCCCGCCCAGGCGCATCGCCTTTGGCGAGGATGGTCAGCCCTCCAAGGCGGCCTTGGGCTTTGCCAAGACCCAGGGCGTGGACATCGCGGACTGCTTCATCCAGACCTCGGACAAGGGCGAGTACCTGGCCGTCAGGAAGACCATGGGCGGCGGGACGAGCATCGACCTGTTGCCCGGCATCTGCGTGGCCGCCATCGCTGGCCTGCAGTTTCCCAAGAAGATGCGCTGGGGCTCGGGCGACTTCGGTTTCGGCCGCCCCATCCAGTGGCTCCTGGCCCTGCTGGACGAGCAGGTCGTCGATTTCGAGGTGGCCGGAATCAGGTCTGGCCGTAGGACATGCGGGCACCGTGTGCACGGCCCAGGCCCCTTCGAAGTGCCCGCCGCAGCCGCGTATCAGGACGTGATCCGGGAGCAATGCAAGGTCGTGCTCAGCCGCGATGAGCGCAGCGACATCATCCGCAGGCAGGCCAACGAACTGGCTGCCGCAGTGGGTGGCTCCGTTGTCTGGAAGGACGATCTGATGATCGAGGTCGTGGGGCTTGTGGAGACCCCCGTGGTCATCCTCGGTGACTTCGACTCCTCGTTCCTGGAAGTGCCCCGCGAGGTGCTGTTGACGAGCATGGAGAGTCATCAGAAGAGCTTCGGCGTGGAGGCCCCTGACGGGACGCTCCTGCCGCACTTCATCTCCACCTTGAACCTGGAACCCAAGGATCGGTCCTTGGTCAAGAAGGGCTGGGAACGCGTACTACGCGCCCGTCTGGAAGACGCCCGATTCTTCTGGAAGACCGATTTGGCTGCCGAGGTGAATGACTGGCTGTCCGGACTGGACAACGTCATCTATCTGAAGGGCCTGGGCAGCACGGGTGATAAGACCCGCCGTCTGGAAATCCTTTGCGCCGATCTGGGTGAACGGATCGATCCGTCCCTCAAGGCCGATGCCGCCCGCGCTGGTCGTCTGTCCAAGGCCGATCTGTTGTCCGGGATGGTGGGCGAGTTCGACGAACTCCAGGGTCTCATGGGGGGCATTTATGCCGCCAGACGGGGCGAGTCCAAGGCCGTGGCCGACGCTCTGTACCAGCAGTATCTGCCTGCCGGACCTGGAAGTCCTGTGCCTTCGAGCTTGTGCGGAGCCATCCTGTCCATGGCGGACAAGGCCGATACCCTGGCCGGATGCTTTGGCCTGGGCAAGGTGCCCACAGGTGCCAACGACCCGTATGCACTGCGCCGTGCCGCCCTGGGCATCATTCGCATCGTGCTGGACTTCGACCTGAAGATTGACCTTGGCCAGCTGCTGAAGGCCGCGCAGGACACCTACAAGGGTATCAACTGGAAGCTGGAGCCTGAAGAGATTCATGCCCAGCTGATGGACTTTTTTGCTGGCCGCCTGAAGGCCTACTTCACGGGCAAGGGCTTCGAGACCCTGGTGGTCGAGGCCGCCCTGGGGGCCGGGTTCTCCGATCTGTGCGCCCTGGCCAGGCGCATCGAGGCCCTGGCGGAATTCAGTCGTCGCGATGATTTCCAGCAGGCCGTGCTGACCTTCAAGCGGGCTGCCAACATCATCGTCAAGCAGGGAGGCGCCGAGGGCGTCACACTGACTGGCGGCTATGATCCCTCCCTGTTCGAGGAGGATCAGGAAAAGGCCTTGGCTTCCCACCTGGATGAAATCGCTCCCACCTGGGACAAGTTGTGGGCCGAGGCTGATTTTGCAAGCCTGCTGGGTCTGCTGGGCGAACTGCGTCCGGATGTGGATGCCTTCTTTGACGGTGTGATGGTCATGTGCGAGGACGATACCCTGCGCCTGAACCGCTTGAATCTTTTGCAGGCCCTGGTTTCACGCCTGGGTCGGCTGGCCGATTTCTCGGCCTTGCAGGTCTAGTAGGCCGCTGAAAACCGCATGATTGCTTCGTTGCTGCGGGAATTCCAAATCCTCGCGTATGAGTAGATACGCGTCGGCCTTGGCTTTCCCTTGCGCCTGGCACTCATCCATTTTTGAATGGCCTCTTTGGTTGGAGGGACATTCGGCTGGTCGATTTGTTTCATTTCGGGCTTTGGCATTGACTGTCCATGGAAAATGGGGATAATGGCTTGACAAGCGCAGGGGAAATAGATAATTGACCTGCTCCCTACTGTTGAGGACAATGAGCAAATCATTGTGTAATTTTTTTGGAGGAAAAGACATTGGCTAACCACAAGTCCGCTGTAAAGCGACATTCCCAGAGCCTGAAACGTAACGAGCGCAACCGCGCCGTCAGGACTCGCATCAAGAACGTGGTCAAGGCCGTGCGCCAGGCCGTGGAAGTGAAGGACATGGAGATGGCTCAGGCCGCTCTGAAGACCGCCACGACCATCCTGGACAAGGCTGCCACCAAGAAGGTGATCCACTGGCGTCAAGCCGCCCGTCGGATTTCCCGCCTGAATCTGGCCGTCAACAAGATCGGCTAGCTCCAGCCAACCGATTCGGCAATTCAGCCCGCCCCACGCAAGTGTGGTGGGCTTTTTGCGTGGCCGGTTTTCCCACTTTCAAACAACGGACCGAGACTGGATTTACCCGTGCAAATCCTATACTGAATACATGCGGTGCAAGCCGCATTGGATGAATCAGCAAAGCGAGATGTCATTGAAGGTTATCATCATCGGCGCGGGAGAAGTGGGATTTCACATCGCCCGTCGCCTGTCCTCAGAGGCCAAGGATGTCGTGGTCATCGACAGGGACCCCAAAGCCTTGAGACGGATCATCGAATACGTTGATGTGCAGACCATCGAGGGCTCGGGGTCTGCGCCCGCAGTTCTCGAGAGTGCGGGCATCCGTAATGCCGATGTGCTGCTGGCCGTGACCGACTCCGATGAGATCAACATCATCGCCTGTACCTTTGCCTCGGCCCTGGCTCCCGATCTCGTGAAACTGGCTCGGATCCGCAATGATGATTATGTCAATGTGGGCGAGCACAGCGTCAAGGACCTGTTGAAGATCGACAAGACCATCAACCCCGATGTGGAGGTGGTCAAGGCCATTGAACAGGTGGTTGCCGTGCCTCAGGCCTCGGAGATCATTGATTTCGCCGGTGGCCGGGTCAAGCTCGTGGGCTACAAGGTGGGCGAAAGCCCCGTGGTCGGGCGCAAGCTGATCCATCTGCCCGAACTGATGCAGGGTGTCTCGGTGATCATTGCGGCCATCGTGCGCGACGAGAAATTGATCATTCCCTCGGGCGAGGATGTTATCGAGCGGGGCGACCTGGTCTATTTCGTGTGCATGGAAGACCGTGTCCTTGAGATCATGACGCGCCTGGGCAGCAAGGCCGAGCCCGTGAAGAGCGTGCTGATCATCGGTGGAGGCTACATCGGTTTTCGCCTGGCTCAGCGCCTTGAGGGGCGCTACCACGTCCGTTTGGTGGAAAGCGATGCCGATCGTTGTCAATATCTGGCCCAGCATTTGAGTGGGACCATCGTGCTCAACGGTGAGGGGCGCGATCAGGACTTGCTGCGCGAGGAAAACGTGCAGGAAATGGACCTGGTGATCAGTTTGACCGGAGATGAAGAGACCAACATCCTGACGTCTTTGTTGGCCAAGAGTCTGGGAGCCAAGCGGGCGGTCACGAGGATCAACAAGTTCGCCTATTTCCCGCTGGTGCGCGCCATTGGCATCGAGAACATCGTCAGCCCGCGTCAGAGCGCGGTCAACTCCATCCTGCAATACATGCGCAAGGGCATGGTCATTTCCGCCGCGTCCATCAGGGGCGATGAGGCCGAGGCACTGGAAGCCATCGTGCCCGAGCGTTCGGATCTGGTGGACAAGGCCATCAAGGACCTGAAGCTGCCCAAGGGCGCGCTCATCCTGACCATCCAACGTGGTGGAGAGATCGTGTTCCCCTCTGGCGACGCGGTCATCAAGCCCGGAGATCGCATCGTGATCCTGTCCACGCGCAAGACCATCAGCCGCATCGAGAAACGTCTCGAGGTCAAGCTGGAGTCCGTCTAAGATGCGTTGGAAATACACCCTGTACGTGGTTGGGGCGATCCTGGTCTCCATCGGCATGACCATGCTCTTGGCCCTGGCTTGGTCCGTGTATTACGACGATGCCGGGACCCTGCCGCTCATGAAATCCATCCTCGTGACCCTCTGCGTGGGCGGGGGCTTGTTTCGCATATTCCGCAATCCGGACGCCCTGGCCATGAATCATCGCGAAGGCATGGCCATCGTGGCCCTGGGCTGGATTGCCGCTGCGCTCATGGGCGCGCTGCCGTTCTGGTTCGCCGAGACATTTTCGACCTTTACGGACTGTTTCTTCGAGTCCATGTCCGGATTCACCACCACCGGGGCCAGCGTGCTCTCGGATATCGAGGCCTTGCCCCGGGGCATCCTGTTCTGGCGGTCGCTCACGCATTGGCTCGGCGGCATGGGTATCATCGTGCTGTCCCTGGCGATCCTGCCGTTTCTGGGCGTTGGCGGTATGCAGCTCTACAAGGCCGAGGTCCCTGGCCCGGTGGCCGAGAAGCTCAAGCCGCGCATCAAGGACACGGCCGTGCTGCTCTGGAAGGTCTATCTGCTGTTCACGGTCCTGCAGACAGTGCTCTTGTGGTTCGGGGGCATGGACCTGTTCGAGTCCCTGTGCCACACCTTCGGGACCATGGCCACGGGTGGTTTTTCCACGCGCAACACCTCCATCGCGGCTTATGACAGTGTGTATTTCGACACGGTGATCACCATCTTCATGCTCATTGCCGGGGCCAACTTCACCCTGCATTACAACGTGCTGCGGGGCCGCCCGGCGGTCATGTTCCGTGACCCGGAGTTCCGGTTCTTCCTGGGGGTGTTCGTGATCTTCACCCTGGTCTCCACTGTGAGTATCTGGGGCAACAACTACGAGTCCCTGGGCGACGCCCTGCGCTTTGCCTCCTTCCAGGTGGCATCCATCATGACCACCACGGGCTTCGCCACGGCTGACTATGAACTGTGGACGCCCTTGCCACAGGCCTTGCTCCTGCTGCTCATGTTCCTGGGCGGCTGTGCGGGTTCCACGGGCGGCGGCATCAAATGCATGCGCATCATGCTGCTCCTGAAACTCGCCTATCAGGAGTTGTTCCGGCTCATCCACCCGCGTGCCGTGACCCGCGTCAAGCTGGGCCGCCACAACGTCCCGACCGAGGTTTTGTCCTCCATCACCGGGTTCTTCATGCTCTTTTTGGGGCTGTTCATCGTTTCGTCGTTCCTGTTGACGGCCATGGGAGTGGATATCGTCACGGCCTTCTCCGCCGTGGTTGCCAGTATTGGCAACATCGGTCCGGGCCTGGGCGGGGTCGGCCCCACGGACAACTATGCCCATCTGCCGCTCATGGCCAAATGGCTGTTGGTCTTCTGCATGCTTTTGGGAAGATTGGAGATTTATACGGTTATCATCCTCTTTGTCCCTGAATTCTGGCGGAAATAGGCTCTCGTACGCCAGACCCGCGAGAAGGGGCCCGCCGTTGGGGAATCTTGTTGTGCGAGAGTCGTCGCAGCCAGTTCTGCACTGGCGTAACACCACCCGTTTTCCCAGGGACATACCACCTCAATACGTTTACACCCCGCTGGGTTGGGCGTATATCCCGAAGCCATGAGACTGTTTAAACATGGTTCCCCTTCCCTGATGCTCATCTTCGGTTTCGCCCTGGCCATTGTGGTTGGGACGGGGCTGTTACTGCTCGACGCCTGCCAGGCGGGTGGTGGGCTGTCCGTGGTGGACGCCCTGTTCACCGCCACATCCGCCGTCTGCGTCACCGGCTTGGCCGTGGTGGACACGGGGACCTTTTTCACCTCCACAGGGCATGGAGTGATCCTGGGATTGATCCAGCTGGGCGGGCTGGGCATCATGACCTATTCCAGCCTGTTGTTCCTGCTCTGGCGTCGGCGGATCTCCCTCTCGGACCGGCTGGCCATGCGCCAGACCCTGCTACACGACCCGACCTTCAGTATGGTGAGCTTTTTGCGCCAAGTGGTGCTGGCCTGTCTGCTGCTGGAACTGCTGGGCGCCTTGAGCCTGCACCTCTTCGATCCCGTGGCCTTCGACCCGTTTTCAGCGTTGTTCCATGCGGTCTCCGCCTTCTGCAATGCGGGCTTTGCCCTGCAGGGTGACAGCCTGGTGGCCTGGAAGACCCATGCGGGGGTCAATCTGACCTTCATGGTGCTCATCGTGCTGGGAGGGTTGGGCTTTGCGGTGCTGCTGGAACTGGCCGAGCGGGTGGGGCGCATCCGTCTGCGGGACCGCGCTGCCCGGGTTCAGTGTCTGTCCTGGCACACCCGGATCGTGCTCTCCACCAGCTTCTGGCTCATCGCGGGTGGGACTCTGTTCATCTTTTTGGCCGAATTCGCCCTGCACCAGGGGCAATTTTCCCATGCCGAGGAATTTCTGGCCTCGGTCTTCCAGTCCGTGACCTGCCGTACCGCCGGATTCAACACCATGAACATCGCTGGGCTGACCAATATCTCACTGCTGGTGATGATGGGCCTGATGTTCATCGGCGGCTCGCCGGGATCGTGCGCGGGTGGCGTCAAGACGACGACCTTCAGGGCGTTGGTGGCCTTCTGCCTGGCGCGCCTGCGGGGGCGTAAGCAGGCAGTGGTGGCGAAGCGCTTTGCCCTGGACGAGGCCAGCATGAACGATGCCCTGACGCTGATCATGTTCGGCATGGTCTTCATCGGCCTGTCCGCGCTGCTGCTGTCCATTACGGAGATCGGGGCCGTGCCGCACAATCAGACTCGCGGTCTGTTCCTGGAAATCCTGTTCGAATGTGTCAGCGCCTTTGCCACGGTGGGCCTGTCCACTGGCCTGACGCCGCACCTGAGCGTGCCGGGCAAACTGGTGATCACGGTGTTGATGTTCGTGGGCCGTTTGGGACCCATTGTGTTCATTTCCCTGCTGCACGATATGCAACGCAAGGAGCTGTTTTTATGGCCGGAGAAGCGCCTGCCCATGGGCTAGCAGGATGATGAAAAGGGTACATCTGTGTTGTCGCTTCGGAAGGATCAAATTCTCGCGTACGTGGAGTACGCGTCGACCTTGATCCTTCCTTACTCCTTGCATCCGCCCCCTTTTGATCATCCTGTGTGCTAGAGAGATAGAGAGAATGATTTCATTTGAGCCATTGGAGAAAGTCGATGCATAATCAGCTTGAAATCGGAGTGGTCGGCCTGGGGAAATTCGGGTTCTTCCTGGCCCAGCGACTGATGGAGCTCGGGCATCAGGTGGTGGGGCTGGATGGCAACCCGGACAACGTGCGCCGCGCCCAGGAGGCTTTGACCCAGGTCTATCAGGGCGATGCCATGGACAAGAATGTCCTGGAGCAGCTGGGGTTTGCAGAGTTGCAAAACGTGGTGGTCAGCGTCGGATCGGCCATGGAGGCCAGCATCCTGATCTGCCTGCATCTGAAGGAACTCGGGGTGGGCAAGGTCTGGGTCAAGGCCATCTCCTGGGAGCACGAAAAGGTGCTGCGCAAGATCGGCGGGGACGAGGTCTTTTTCCCGGAACGCTACGGCGCGCATCAGGTGGCCTTGCAGCTGACCAACCCGGGACTCATCGAATACATGCAGTTCGGTCAGGGTGTGCTGATGCAGAAGCTCACTGTGAATGAGTGGGCGGGCAAGACCCTGCGTGATCTGGACCTGTCCAAGAAATTCAGAGTGCAGGTTGTTGCTGTGCGCAAGGCGGGAGCTGCCGAGAATGATTATACCTACCTGCCCGGCGCGGATGATGTGTTGAACATGGGCGACGAACTGGTGGTGATTGTTCAGGAGGAGATGCTGGAGAAGCTGAAACCCTAACATAAATTGAGGCCAGAGATGAGTATTTTTAGTATATATTGTGTGAATTCAGCAGATACTAATCCTATTGAAAGAAATACATTGTATAATGATTTTTGCTATGTTTTTTCCTCGGTGTTTTCATCCAGTGATGTTAAAACATTGTTTTTTGCGTTTATTGGTGCTTTTGCTGCGTACTACTTTGGTATGAGACAGTATTTAGTGCAAGGAAGATGTGATCATAATCGTCAGTTATACTTTGAAGATGGATTGATTAAATTTATCTCTGACGTTGATTTGGCATTAAACTGCCAGGCAATGAACTGGGCAAGAAGTTTGCAGATATTAAAAATGTATAGAGATTCAAATTGTAGTACTGATAGATCTTATTTTGAAAGAGGTTTTTCTGACGTTGAAATTATTCCATTTGGAACTGATGTCCATTATCGTATGAAAAGGTTGTTTGGATCAGATATACAGTGGAGTATATACCAATTATTATTGGCTAAAGTTAGAGAATATTCTGATCTTGTTAGAGATGATTTTTATGCGGCTGTATGCTTCTCATCTGAAGGAAAAACAAACTTTTCATTGAAAGAAATTATCGAAAAATATGAATGTAAAATTAGCGAGATGCATTCAAAGATGAGAATTTATTATGATTTCATGTCCTCTCTTCAGCGAATTGTCCAAGGTATTGAACGTAAGACATTTAACAATGCTTTTATTGATGAATGTCCGAAAATGGAGGTTATGCTCAATGAGGTATCAATAATGAAAGATATATTAAAGAAAATCGAAGAAGAGGCAGATTAAAAATGTATTTGGTTAGCTACAGCGCCCAGCTCAAGCCCGGCATCCCCTGGATCAGTCCCAGCTTGGTGCAGTAGTCCCCGAACAGGGCCAGGGAGGCCATCTCCTGTGGCCCCAGGTCGTAGCCCAGGGTGGAGAGGTAGCTTTCCACGCCGTCGCGGTCGATCCAGTTCTTGATGCCCGGGAGTTCGGCGATCTCGTCCAGGGACTCGTGGCACGAGGCCTTGCAGTGCATCAACGCCGCGTGCACGTCCGCCAGCAGCTCCCGCTGGGCCTCATTCAACCCCCGCCTGACGATCCAGACCGCGAACACGAAGGGCAGGTTCGTGTGCCGCTTCCATTCATCCGCCAGATCGATGAGCTGCCAGCCCTGTGGCGGGTTCAGGTAGTTGCGCAGCGCAAAGTTGCCGATCTCCAGAAATGGACGCCCGTATTCAAGGCCCGTGCCCGGTTCGATGTCGCACCAATCGGCCTCGGGCAGCTTCCAGAAATACTTCCAGAGGACCTTCAGCAGCGCCATCGAGCTGGCCGTGGCGCTGGTCACGCTGATGGCGTTGCCGTGAGTCTTCATCCAGGCGGGAAGATCGCACAGAGGCACGGGGCTGACCAACAGCACGCTCTTGACCGGGCCATGGGAGGCGGTGATGGAAAGATCAGGCAGCAGGCGATAGCGTTCGGCGTCGCGCAGGTATTCGAAGGCCGAGGCCGGGGCCGCATCCAGTGCGCCTTGGGCCAACAGGGCGTTCATCTCGGAGGGATGCCCGGAGATGTATTCGATGTCCTCGGTGGCCGGGAAGATCCGCTTCAGGTGATGATACAGGGGCAGCACGTTCAGATAGCTGATTTGCCCGATGCGCAGGGTATGGTTGCTCATGGGCTGTGGGTAGCCGAAAACGACCAGCGATGGAAGTTTTTTGTGTCCTCCGGGAGTACGTTTGACGCACCACGTCAGGCCCCTGATGCTTGCGCACCAGGGGCCTATAATTCTTCCAGATTCTAGATCGTCAGCCCGAGGTACACGCACCAGAATCCCATCAGGCCCGTGCCGGCGTACAGGACTGCAAGCTTTGGGTACCATTCGATCAGCGTTGCCCTGTTCCAGTCGATCATCCAATCCTCGCTTGGTTGTGGGTGGCAGAGAGGGGGCGAAAGGGACGAGCTGATCCTGACAGAAATGATCGGGCCGAGGTGCCGGGGCCGTGACAAGTGCAGGGAAGTTCGGTGTCGGGCAGGCCTCTCAGGATTTCGTCGGTCACGAAAAAGGCCCCCGATGCTTGCGCATCAGGGGCCTGAAAACAGCCCTCGGGCTGTGATGGACAAAGGGAACTAGACGAGCTGGCTCATCAGGTATTCCTTGATGACATTGATGCTCAACTCGCCGTCGAGCTCGATGTACTTGAAGGTGGCGTTCGGCATGTTCTTGTAGAACAGGCAGCCGGCCATGGTACCGGTGGTCTCGTCGTAGTAGATGTCGTGGCGCTTGTTGATGGCGTCCGCATCCTGGTCGTCGGCACGCGAGGACAGGGCACCACCGCACACGCGGCACTTGTCGCCGTCGGGGGCGATGACCGGGATGCCGATGTTGTTGGGGTGGTTGGGGTTGTTCTCGCAGAGGCGGCGACCCATGATGCGGTCCCTGGCGATGTTGCGGGGCAGCTTGATCTCGATGACGTAGTTCAGTTCAACGTCGTCCTTCTGCAGGGCATCCCAAAGCTTCTCGGCCTGCACCAGGGAGCGGGGGAAACCGTCGAGCAGCCAGCCGTTCTTGGCATCGGCCAGAACGTCCAGGACCATCGGGATGGTGATGTCGTCAGGAACGAGCTCGCCCTTGTTGATGTATTCCTTGGCCTTCATGCCCAGTTCGGTGCCGCCGCCGATGTGCTTGCGGAAAATGGCGCCGGACTCGATGTGGTCGAGGCCGTATTTGTCCTTGGCCAGGGTGCCCTGGGTGCCTTTACCGGAGCCGTTGGGGCCGAAAATCAGAATATTCACGAGGTTTCCTCCTACAAATTAAAAATTTCACAAAGCTACCTATCTCTTGCGACTGCCTCTGTCAATGGGCTCGGGCCGTTGGGACGAAAAGATACTGTGGTTCAACAGGGCTGCAGCCCTCGGCGGGGCTCAATCGCGTGCCCGCAGGTTGACTGAAAAGGCGATGCCCCGGGCGCTGAGTTTGGCCTGCTTGTGGCCTGGAAACTGGATGGTCTTGCCGCCTTGGCCCTCGCAAAAGGACACGTCCAGCCGGTTCAGGCTCTCGGCCAGGGGTTGGCCTGGTCCCAGGGCTTCCAGGCAGGCCTTGTACAGGCGCAGGCGCAGGGCCGCGGGCAGTTCTTCCAGATGGGGGCGGGGCAAAAACGTGGGGTCGGGCAAGGCCGCGAGCCTTTTTTGGACCTCGGAATCGAAGAATGCACGGTCCTGGCGGGAACCGCGCCACAGGCTGGCCACGGCTTGCAGAAAATTTGGGTTCTCCTGCACGAGCAACGGCAGGACGTTTTGTCGCATGCGGTTGCGCAGGTAGGCCTGGTCCTGGTTCGAGGGGTCCTCCACCCAGGGCAGGCCCAGTTCCCTGGCCTGGGACTCGATGTCCGCTCGTGGGGTCAGGAGCAGCGGGCGCAGGAGGCTCCGGGCAGGGTCGAAGCAGCGCATCCCGCCCAGCTGCGGCCAGCCCGACCCGCGCGTCAGGCGCATCAGCACGTCCTCGGCCAGATCGTTCAGCTGGTGGCCCTGGGCGATGAGGTCGGCAGCGGCCTCATTCCTGACGCGGGACAGAAAGGCATAGCGCGCCTCACGGGCGGCCTCTTCGATGCCCTTGCCGCCTGAGGTCCTGGTTACCACGTCCTCGCGGCCGGTGATGCAGGGCACCCCCAGGGCCTTGCAGAAGGCGTTGGCGTGGTCGGCCTCAAGGTGGGATTCGGGGCGCAGGCCGTGATCCAGATGGGCGGCCAGGAGCGTGCAGCCCAGGCGCGGGGCCAGGGCATTGAGGGTCGTGAGCAGCACCGCTGAATCCAGGCCCCCGGAAAAGGCGCAGACGATGGTTTTGTCAGTCAGCTGAAGCCCCGGTTCCTCTCGCAGGAAGCGTTCCACCTCCAGGCAGAAATGCGCCGCCTGGGGGGGCATCTCCTGCAAGGTTTGGGGGAGGCGGTCGGGGATGGGCATGGGGTCTCCGGTAGTGAATCATTCACCCTAGAAGACAGGAAGGGCAGAAATGGTGAGGTGCGGGGCGCGAGAAACGTTCAAGCTCGCAGCGTATTGATGCCATACGTAAGAGTTTGAACGTTTTGAGGCAACGAAGCAAGTTGCCGTTTATGCCCTTCCTGTCAAACGGGGATGTCCAGTTCCTTGAACATCGAGTCCAGGGCGTCGATGCCCCAGGCGCGCTGCTCGGCATCCGCATAGGTCACGCAGGAGCAGCGCATCCGTCCTCGGCCGCGCACCAGCAGTTCCAGGGTCACACTGTCCTCGCCGATCTCGATGCCAAAGGCGTGGGGCCCGCAATCGCCGGTGTGCTCGCGTTGCTCTGCACTCAGCATGTGTTCTGGCAGGTTCATCCAGAAAATGCCCTGCATGGAGGCAGGATCGGTCTTGGTGGTCAGGTGCTTCTGGAAACGCTCCAGATCGTCGGTGGCGAGTTCGTCAATGATATAGGAACGCATCTTGTCTGTCCTTCTGATCATAGGCGGCTGTTGAAGAGTGCATGATTGCCGCGTGGTTGTGATAATCAAATCCTGACGTACGTGAGAGTACGCCTCGGTCTTGATTGATCATTCTCCTTGCACGTGCATCTTCTTGAACGGCCTGTTGTTAATTATCCAAGGTTGTTGGTCATTATTTATTGCCCGTCGTCTATGTCGCCCCCGTCCGGGGGCAGCGTACAGTCTCGTTGTCGGGCCAGGCCCGGCTTGCGCTCCAGGTGGGCGTCACCGGGGATCTGCTCCTGGTCCAGGTTGAACATGCGGCGCGTGGCGTCGATGAAACGTTCGGCCTTGCCTTCTTCCTGGGTGCGGCGTTTCAGAAAATTGATGGGCTCGTGGTAGAGCTTGTGCACCAGCGAGGCGACCAGTGTTTCCAGGGCCTCCTCGGTCTCCCGGGGCAGGTCCGGGCCAAGGCGCTTCAGGGTCTTGGCCAGTTCGCGGCGGCCGATTGTCTGGCCTTGTTCCAGAAGTTCCACGATGGTGGGCTTCAAATCCAGGGACTCCAGCCACAGGGCGAAGCGCGAGGTTTCGGATTCGATGATGGCTTCGGCCTTCACGGCTTCCTCGCGGCGCTGGGCCATGTTTTCCTCGACCACTTCCTTCAGATCGTCGATGTCGTAGAGGTAGACGTTGTCCAGGGCGTTGACGTCCGGGTCGATGTCGCGTGGCACGGCGATGTCGATGAAGAACATGGGCCGGTTCTTGCGCGCCTTGAGCACGGGCTTGATGTCCTTGGCGTGGATGATGGCCTCGGTGGCGCCCGTGGAGGAAATGATGATGTCCGCCTCGGGCAGGCGTTGCAACAGCTCGCTGAACTCGATGGCTCGGCCCTTGAATCGTCCGGCCAGTTCCTCGGCCCGGGAGAAGGTCCGGTTGGAGACCAGCACTTCCTTGATGCCCGCGTTGACCAGATGCATGGCGGCCAGTTCGGCCATTTCGCCCGCACCGATGAGCAGGGCGGTGTTCTCGCCCATGTCGCCGAAGATCTTCTTGGCCAACTCCACGGCCGCATAGCTGATGGACACCGCCGATGAGGCGATGGCCGTCTCGGTGCGCACGCGCTTGCCCACGGTGAAGGCCTTGTGCAGCAGACGGTTCAGGACCACGCGCGAGGTGCCGTGTTCCACGGAGTTGCGGTAGGCGTCCTTCAGCTGCCCCAGGATCTGTGGTTCGCCCATGATCATGGAGTCCAGGCTGGAAGCCACGGTGAACAGGTGGCGTACGGCGTCCAGGCCGGTGTGCACATAGACGTGGGGTGAAAGGGTGTTCACGTTGCCGTCGCAGGCCTTTGCCCAGAACTCAAGAACGGTCTCAGGGGGTGTGCCCGGATCCGCAACAGCCAGTATTTCCACGCGATTGCAGGTGGAAAGCAGGACGGCTTCGGAAACCGGGCCGGTGTCGGTCACGAGCCCCAAGGCCCGGGGATCGCAATCCGTCAGGGCATAGGACTCGCGGATTTCGACGCCCGCAGTCTTGTGGTTGAGTCCGATGAGGTAGAGAGTTTGATCCATAGGTTTGTACTAGAAATTATGGTGAGATTGAGTAAGGAAATTCACGCCCACGAGCGAGGCGATGGAGAACACGAAGACCAGCATTGCCAGTTTGGCCGCCTTGCCGCCGCGCCAACCCCTGGCCAGGCGCTGATGGAACAGGTAGGCGTAGAGCGTCCAGATGAGCAGCGAGACGATCTCTTTGGGGTCCCAGGTGAGCAGCTTGCCCCAGGTGAAGCGCCCCCAGACAAAACCGGCCAGCAGCCCCAGGGAATAGAGCGGAAATCCCCAGTTTACGGCCCATTTGTTGGCCAGATCAAAGGTGTTCAGGCTGGGCAGGTCCTTGTGGAATCCCTCGATTTTTTCCTTGGTCTTGATCTTTTTCTCGATGTTCAGGAACAATGCCCCGGCGGCGAAAGCCATGGCCAGCAGCGAGAGGCTCACGAACAGCGAACCGATGTGCAGTGTGAAGAACAGGCCAGAGAAGGTCTCGGGCATCTTGACCACACTGTCGGGCAGGGCGATGGAGGACAGATAGAGCAGCAGGGCCAAAGGCGAGGCCGCCAAGCCCATGAACTCCAGCTTCTTGCGCCAGGAGGTCACGAAGAACACCAGGAGCAGCATCCAGGCCATGAGGCTGAAATACAGCCCGCCCTGAGTGAAGGTCATCTGCTTGGTGCTGGCGAACATCAGGCCGATGCATAGGGTGTGCAGGGCGAATCCGCCGCCTGCGGTCAGTCCGGCCAGCCGCATCAGCGCAGGCTTGCGCTTCAGCATTGCAACCGGATACAGGGCCGCGCCGCTCAGGTATAATGCGACAACGCCTATCTCAATGAGATTAGCAAATTCCATCCAACAACTCCGCAATGCGCCCGGAGAGCGGCCCGGGCAGAAGGTTCGCAAGTTCGGTTTCCACGCCTTGCCGGTCCTGGGAAGCCAGCAGTACAAGCAGGTTCGAGGCGGTCAGGGCGCGAAAAAGGTCGCTGTTCTCAGCCGTGGGGAGGCCCATCCCGAGGACCAGTGGTCTGATACGCTCCATGAGCTGCAAAAACAAGCCATACTGGGGCCCAAAGTGTTCCTCCATTTCGGTGCGGATGCGCTTGGCCATGGCCGGGCTGGCCCCGCCGGTGGAGAAGGCCACGGTCAGAGGCCCCTGAGACACGGTGCTGGGCACGACGAAGGTGCTCAGCTGTGGGGCGTCGGACAGGTTGACCAGCAGGCCCCGTTCCCGGGCCAGACAGCCGATCTTGGCGTTGAGCGTGGCGTCGGAGGTGCAGGCGAACACCAGGTTGCGTCCCATCAGATCCGAGGGACGGAATTCGCGCTGCTCGAAACGTACGCCCGGAACCTTGGCCAGGGTCGCCATGCGGACGGAAGGGGCCTGGGTGTCCAAGACAAGGATGTTATTCGCCCCGCAGTCAGTCAGGGTACCAAGTTTTCGCAGGCCCACCTCTCCGGCTCCAACCACGAGGCAGGACAGGCACGATGAACTCAGAAATGCAGGATAATGTCGCATCGCGGTTACATAGCAGAACCATCGTGCATCTGCAAAAGGAGATAATGACGGTTCGGCGCGGGGCTGGTCCTTGCCCCGTTGGCCTATCTGCGATAGTTTCCGGGCTGTTGTCCAACGTCTCCAGCAAGCGACGGAGTCCATGCCCGACACCCCGGCCCAGCGCCATCTCGTGATCCAACTCGCCCGGTTCGGCGATCTGATGCAGACCAAGCGGCTCATGGCCACGCTCATGGCCGATCCCGGGCTGGAGGTTCATCTGGCCGTGGACCGCTCCATGGCCGAATTGGCCGCCCTGGTCTATCCCGGGGTCGTGGTGCATGCCCTGACGGCCCATGCCTCGGGCGTGGGCACGGCGGCCCAGGCCGCCGCCGCCAATCTGCCCGTGTTTGCCACGTTGCGCGACCTGGATTTCGAGCGGGTCTACAACCTCAATTTCTCCGGCCTGAACGTGGCCGTCTCCGGGCTGTTCGATCCGGCCATCGTAGTCGGCTACCGCCTGGAGCACGGGCATGAGCGCCGCGGCCTGTGGCAGGACATGGCCATGCGCTGGACGCGGTACAGGCGTTTCGCCGGGCTGAACCTGGTGGATTTCTGGGGCCTGTTCGCCGCGCAGCCCGTGACCCCGGGCGCGGTCAATCCCATTGCCCAGCGTGGCGGAAAGGGTGTGGGTGTGGTCCTGGCCGGGCGTGAGACGCGCCGTTCGCTGTCGCCTGGGGTCTTGTCCACTTTGGCTGCCGCCGTGACCCAGGGCATCCGCGCCGAGCGGGTGGTACTGCTGGGTTCCAAGGCCGAGCAAGGCCTGGCCAAGGAGATACTGAGCGTCCTGCCCTCGGCCATCCGCGCCAAGACCGTGGATCGGGTGGGGCTTACGGATTGGTCCGGGCTGATCGACGAGCTGACCGGCCTGGACGCCGTACTGACCCCGGACACCGGGACCATGCATCTGGCCGCGCATCTGGGGGTTCCCGTGCATGCCTTTTTCCTGTCCTCGGCCTGGTGCTGGGAGACCGGCCCCTATGGCATGGGCCACCGTGTCTGGCAGACCGCCGAGGGCTGCGCCCCCTGTCTGGAGTCGGCCCCGTGTCCGTATGCGGTGAAATGTGCGGCTCCGTTTGCCGCCCGCGATCTGGTTCGGCACCTGTCCGGCAACGCGGCCTTCGAGATTCCCGAGGGGCTGCTGGGACTGGTCAGCGGATTCGATCCGCTGGGCGTCGTCTATCGCCCGGTCCTGGGCGAGGACCCGCTTGCCCCGCGCCGCCTGAAGTTCAGGCAGTTGATCGGCTCCTGGCTTGGCCTGCCCATGGGTGGGGACCCGGATCATGAGCTGGCCTGCGAGCTGTTCGAGGAGCAGGACTGGATGCTGGACCGCGGCGTGTTGCCCACTGATCTGTTCGAATTCATGAAGAACTCCGAGAGGGACCAGGCATGACAGTGACCCCCGAGACCCCCCCCACGCGCCCGCTGCGTGTGCTTGTCGTGTTGCCCCTGTATGGCGGTTCGCTGTCCGTGGGGCGCTACTGCGTGCGTGCACTTCGTTCCCTGGGGCATCTGGTGGATGTGTTCGAGGCCCCGGCCTTTCATCCCGCGTTCACGGCGCTGAAGGATTTGAGCGTCTCCTCCCAGAACCTGGGGCAGTTGGAAAACGGTTTTTTGCAGGTGGTCTCGCAGGCCATTTACGCCAAGGTCGAGAGTTTCGAGCCGGATCTGGTGCTCTCCCTGGCGCAGGCCCCGCTGGATTCGCAGACCCTGCGCAGGCTGCGCAAGGACGGGGTGGCCACGGCCATGTGGTTCGTTGAGGACTTTCGGATCTTCACCTACTGGAAGGGCTTTGCGCCGTTGTACGATGCCTTCGCCATCATCCAGGAGGACCCGTTCTTCGAGGAATTGGAGAAGGTGGGCCAGCCCAATGCCGTGTACCTGCCCCTGGCCGCCGATCCCGACTTCCACAAGCCCCTGGAGTTGTCCAGTGTGGACTGCAGGACCTTTGGCTCGGATCTGTCCTTCATGGGCGCGGGCTATCCCAACCGCCGCCAGGCCTTCCGCCAGCTCATCAGGTATGACTTCAAGCTTTGGGGCACGGAGTGGGACGGCGATCCCACCCTGGAGCGTCACCTGCAACTGGGCGGCAGGCGCATCACCTCCGAGGAGTGTGTGAAGATCTTCAACGCCTCGCGCATCAACCTGAACCTGCACTCCAGCGTGCAGAGCGAGCAGCTGGTCAGCAGGGGGGATTTCGTCAACCCACGCACCTTCGAGCTGGCCGCCTGCGGGGCGTTCCAGCTGGTGGACGAGCGCGGGCTGCTGTTCGACATGTTCCATTCGGACGAACTGGCGACCTTTGACAGCATGCCGGACCTGATGGAGAAGATTGATTATTACCTGACGCACTCCGAGGAGCGGACACAGATCGCCCAGCGCGGGCGCGAGAAGGTGCTGGCCGAGCACACCTATGCCCATCGCATGCAGACCCTGATCGATTTCATCGCCTCGCGCCGTCCGGGCTGGCCCACACCGCGCCGCAAGGCCGCGGACACCATGAAGGATTTCCCGCAGGACCTGAAGGAACAGCTCATAGCCCTTCTGGACAGGCTGAACCTGCCCAGCACCGTGTCTTTCGAGGACCTGATCGCCGCAGTGCGTCGGCAGAGCGGAAAGTTGTCGGATATCGAGACCGCCGTGCTGTTCCTCGATGAATGGAAGAAGCAGTACGGCGGCAAGTAGGCCTTTCCTGGAATTGATATGGGAAACTTTTGTTTCTTGGGGAATTGCCCATGCCTGATTTCGGACCCCTTCCCAGCGAGATCGAAACCCCCTGCGTGCTCGTGGACAGTGAGCGGCTGAGCGCAAACATCGCACGTGTGGCCGCCATCGGGCGGCGCTTCGGCCTGGCCGTGCGCCCGCACATCAAGACCCACAAGAGCGTGGAGATCGCGCGCATGCAGATGCGGGCCGGGGCCTGCGGTGTCACGGCGTCCAAGGTGGACGAGGCCCTGGTCTTCGTGCGCGCCGGGATTCCCAGTGTGACCTGCGCCTATCCGGTGATCGATGGGGCCAAGCTGGACCGGCTGTTGGCCGCGGGAGCGGAGCATGGCTGCGATGTGCGTTGCCTGGCGGACTCGGAGGCGGGCGTCACGGCCCTGCATCAGGCGGGTCGGCGGAGTGGGCGGGTGGTTCCTGTCTTGCTGAAGATCGACGTGGGCCTGCATCGCTGTGGCGTGGCGACTGATTCCCCGGCTGTGGCACGGTTGGGCGCGCGCATTCACAACTCACCGCACCTGGAGTTCAGGGGTATCCTGTCCCACGCCGGTCAGGCCTACGCGGCCAAGGATGCTGCCGAGGTCCGCGCCGTGGTCAGGACCGAAGCCGCACTCATGCGCCAAGCCAGGGCCGTGCTGGAAGGGATTGAGCTGCCCGTGCCCGAGGTCAGCGTGGGCAGCACACCCACGGTGCTGGCCAGCGACGACTACGAAGGCATCACCGAGATTCGGCCCGGGAACTATGTGTTTCTTGATCGAACACCGGTGCGTCTGGGGTTGGCAAAAGAGAGCGAGGTGGCTTTGACCGTGCTGGCCAGCGTGATCAGCGCCAACGACGATTGGTTGATCATCGACGCCGGGTCCAAGACCCTGTCCAGCGATGGCGGGGCCCATGGGGCCGGAGCTGTGGACTTCGGGCTGGCCTATCCCGTGCGAGGGGATGGCTCCCTGGGCATGGCCCTGAGCATCGGGCGGCTCTCCGAGGAGCACGGCTGGATCAGGAGAGGCAACTCGGATCTGACCATCGGCGGCAGGGTCCGCATCCTGCCCAATCATTCCTGCGTGGTGGCCGGCCTCAGGGAGCGAATGCTGTTGGTTGGCCCCGCAGGCGCGTCGCAGGAATTGCGCGTTGACGCTCGTGGCCGGATTCGCTGACCAACTAGTCCTTGCCCACCAGGATCTTCACCAACTCCCGCATCTTGCTTTCCAGTCCTCCCAACACCCCTGCCAGTTGCTGCGGCTCCAGGCCCAAGGCCGACCACGCACCTTGGGACAGGGGTGGGATCAGGGGCACGTCCGCACTGGGAATCACCAGGGTTCGGGCGATGATATCCGCCAGGTGCAGGATGCGCGCGCCTTCGGGGTGCTGGGCTTCTTCGGGGTGATGATGGTGCGCCACGGCCTCTACGATCTGGTAGGGGATGTCCCACTTGCGCAGGATCATGGCCCCGAACCGGGCATGATTGAAGCCGAGAATCGCTTCCTCGGCAATGTGAGGCACACTGTGATGCAGCATGGCGTTCAGAGCCTCGGCATGGTGAGGCAGGGACTTGGCCAGGGCCAGCTTGCCGATGTCGTGCAGCAGGCCCGCCAGGAAGTGCCGTTCCGGTCCAGGCAGTCCGCACAGTGTGGCCAGTTCCCTGGAAATCACTCCCGTGGCCACGCAATGCTCCCAATAGACATCCATATTGAAGTGCTTGGGCGGCAGCTCGTTGGCCATGTTCAGAACCATGCGCCCCAGGGCCAGGGCGTGCAGTTGTGAGGTGCCCACGACGGACACGGCGCGGGGGATGGAATCGATCTTGGTGGGAAAACTGTAGAAGGCGCTGTTCACGATGTGCAGCAGGATCGTGGAGAGGCTGGGATCCAGGCCGATGACTTCGGCCACGTCCTGGGCCGAGGACCTGGGGTCCAGGGTGACGCGTTCCAGCTGGACGGCCACCTCGGGCAAGGCCGGGAGGGAGACGCTCTCGGCGAGTCCCTTCATATCCGGTTTTTCCTGGGGAACGGCGGGTTGGCCCAAGTTGTCTTCTCTGGGGCGGAAATCCTTGGGGCGGACCGCTATTTCCCTGGACAGGGCATTGATGCCCGCCTCCAGCAGCATGGCGGTCAGGGGATGCTTCAGGTCATGCTGGCGCAAGAGGGATTTCAGTAACTGCTCGGCCTGTTCCATGGTCTGTGGGACAGCGGCGGGTGCGTTCTCGGGCATGGGCTTCTCCTTGTGACGGAGTCAAGAGGATCAGGATGCGCATGGCACATGAGGTTTCCTGATTGTATACTGCCCTTTGGGGAAGAGAAGCGCAAGACAATTGCAGTGTTGCCCGTGAGGGCGTGCATGGCGCGGTGCGGATTATCTGCGCTTGGTCAGGTTCTTCCACCAGGCACTGAGCTTGGGTTCCTGGCCCTCGTCCCTGGGGCGGTAGAAGCTTTTCCCCTGAACCTCGTCGGGCAGGTACTGCTGGGGCACCCAGCCGCCCTGGAAATCATGGGGATATTGGTAGCCTTCCTTGTAGCCCCATTCCTGTTGCAGCTTGGTGGGGGCGTTGCGCAGGTGCAGGGGCACGGGCCGGGTCCCGTTCTTGCGCACCTCGGCCGAGGCGTAGCGGTAGGCCATGTAGGTGGAATTGCTTTTTTTCGCCAGCGAGAGGTAGACGACGGCCTCGGCCATGGGGATGAAGCCCTCGGGCATGCCCACGAACTCCACGGCCTGTTGACAGGCCACGGCCATTTGCAGGGCCTGGGGGTCCGCTAGGCCGATGTCCTCCCCGGCCGAGAGGATCAGGCGCCGGGTCACGAAGCGAGGGTCCTCGCCGCTTTCTAGCAGACAGGCCAGATAATAGACCGCCGCATCCGGGTCCGAGCCGCGGATGGACTTGATCAGCGCACTGGCCAGCTCATAGTGCGAGTCCCCGTCCCGGTCGCCGCGGATCACCATTTCCGGGAGCAGGACCTGGAGTTTTTCGGGCTGGCGCTGGTCCTCGGGCATCTGAGCTGCGTATTCCACGAGGTTCAGCAGGGTGCGGGCGTCGCCGTGGCCCACCGAAGCCAACACTGCCAGGCTCTCCTCCGGGATGTCGGCCTTCAGGGCCAGGGCTCCGCGTTTGGCGATTTCCTGTAATTCGGCGCGCGTCAGGGCGCGCAGCTTGTGCACGTGCAGCCGCGAGAGCAGCTGGCGCGTCACCGAGAAGGATGGGTTTTCGGTGGTGGTGGCCAGCAGTGTGACCTCGCCGGACTCCAGGATGGGCAGGAAGAAGTCCTGCTGCGCCTTGGAGAAGCGGTGCAGTTCGTCCAGGATCAGCAGGCGCACGCCCCCCTTGATGCGTTTGCGGAGCTCGACCAACCCGGCCTCGGGCGCGGAGACGCGCACAAACGCCAGGCCGCTCTGCGCGGCCATCAGCATGGCCAGGGTGGATTTTCCGCAGCCCGGCGGGCCGATGAACAGCTGGCTGGACAGGCGGTCGGCCTTGCCCATGGCCTCGATGGTGGCCCGGATGTGGGACTGGCCGATGAATTCGTCGAAATTGCGGGGGCGGACCTTGTCCGCCAGCGGCTGGGTCGGCGGGGGATCGCCAGGATTGCGCGGGTTCTCAAGCATGTTGGCCTCCCCACCAGAACAGGGACAAGGTCGCCAGGGCGGCGGTCTCCCAACGCAGGACGCTGGGCCCCAGGCTGATCGGGCTGAAGCCGGCGTCCATCAGGGCCTGGGCCTCACCCGGGGCAAAGCCGCCCTCGGGCCCGAGTACGCACAGCGCGTCGCCACCCGCTGTCACTTCGGAGGGCGACAAGGGAGCACCTGCGCGGCGGTCCTCATGCAGCACGAAGGTCCGCTCGAAATTCTTGCCGGCCTCGATCAACTCCTTGAGGCCGCCGGGCAGGGTCCTGAGCTCCGGTAGCCAGGGATTGCCGCATTGCTTGGCCCCGGCCATCAGCTTGCCGGACCAGGTCTCCTTGGGGGCGTCGGGGACCCGGCCCTGGCTATGCTCGGCCTGCCAGAACCACAGCCCACCTGCCTGGAGCTCCACGGCTTTTTCCAGCAGCCAGCCCCGGCGCAGGCCTTTGGTCCAGCCCAAGGCCAGGACCACGCGCGGCGACGGAGCCGGGGTTTCAACAACGGACAGAGGGGTCAACCCCACGCGGTTTTTGGCGACGTCGTCCACGCGGAAGGTTCCTTCCCGGCCCGCACCGTCGATGAGGTGCACCTGGGCGCCCGGGCCAAGGCGCAGGACTCTGGAGAGGTGATGGGCTTCCTGGCCCGTGAGGGCATACGGCTCAAGCCAATGCCCGGTATCGAGGAAAAAGGTATGCATGCTGTTTATCGGGGTTGAATGGACAAAAAGGCTGCAGTTTTTCTAGCCTGCGGGGAAACGAAGGGCAACCGTTTTCAGGGAGGTTCCCTAGGGCTGGGGGCATTCCTTGGGCAGCCGGATGATGAAGGTCGCCCCCTGGCCGGGGCGTGAGCGCACACTGAAGGTGCCGTGGTGGTTTTGGGTGATGATGAAGTAGGAGACCGACAGCCCCAGTCCGGTGCCCACGCCTGGGGCCTTGGTGGTGAAGAAGGGCTCGAAGACGCGTTTGCGGATTTCCGGGGCCAGCCCCGGGCCGTTGTCCTGGACCTCGATGCGCACGTGGTCCTTTTCATCACGTGTGCGCAGGGTGATGACGGGGGCGTGGGGGATATCCGTCCAGTCCGCGAGGGCGTGGGCGGCGTTCTTGAACAGGTTGAGGAGCACCTGTTCGATCTCGGTGATGGTCACCGGAATCAGGGGAAGGTCAGGCGCATAGTCTTTTACGATTTCTATCTTTCTGAAATCATATAGTTTCTTGAGATCGTAATCGCTTGAGGAAAGATTGAGCACCGTGTCGATCAGGGGGTTGATGCTCGTTTGCACCAGCTGGGATTCGCTCTTGCGGGAGAAGTCCAGCATATTGCGGATGATGGACGAGGCCCTGATGGCCGATTCCCGGATGCCGAGCAGCATCTGGTCGATCTTTCTTGCCGTCATGTAGCCCGCAAGGCCCTCCAGGGTGATCTGATTCTCGGCCGCGGCCTTCAAGTTGGCGGGCAGGGCGGGGGAGATGCGCCGTTCCAGGTTCTGGATGCCCTGCAAAATGGCCCCAAGGGGGTTGTTCAATTCATGGGCCATGCCTGCGGCCATGCCTCCTACGGACATCATTTTTTCGGTCTGGATCATGATTTCTTCAATGCGTATCCGATCGGTCACATCGTCGATGCGGATCACGGCCCCGCCCTGGCCTGCGGCAAGCAGGGGGGAGACGGTGACGTCCTCGTAGCGTACCTGCTTCTCGGACTGGAAGGGGACTTTGGAGGCCTGGTATGATTTTTCCCTGGCAACGGCCCGGGTGATGAGGCTCCGCAATTTTTGGAGTCCGGGCAGCGCCTCGAACAGATCCATGCCTTGCGCCTGATCGGCGAAGATGCCTGTATCGATTTCGGCCCGTCTGTTCCAGTGCAGCACTCGGCACTGCGAATCGACGCCCACCACGAGCGAGGGCTGAGAATCGATGAGACCTTGGATGAAGCGTTGGGAATGCTGCAGATACTCTTCAGCGAGCTTTCTGTCCGTGATGTCCATGGAGATGCACAGCACGGCATGGTCGCCGGTGCGTGACGCCACATAGGGCAGCTTGGTGGTTTGGGTCCAGATTTGTCTGCCTTCCAGCTGCCGGGATTCCTCCGGAATGAACAGGGCCTGGCCCTGGGTGATGACCTGGCGGTCGGAGTCCAGGGTCTTGCGGGCTTGCTCCGGGACTGGATGGACGTCCGCAAGGAGTTTGCCCGTCAATTGCTCCACGGTGGTGCCCAACCGCTCAGCCACGGCCTTGTTGGCGAGCAGGAAGCGGCCCTGGGCGTTCCGGGCGGAGATGGCGTGGGGGATGGTGTCGATGATTTGCCTCAGCCCGGCCTCGCTTTTTTCCAACTCTGCCTGGATCCTTCTGCTCCGTGAAATGGCGATCAGCAGGGCGATGATGATGCAGGTCATGAAGGTCAGCAGGGCGACGATGACGAAAATCTTTGTCCTGTGCTCTTGGTATAGGGACATGGGCTTGTTGATGATCTCGCTGCCCGGGGGCAGGGAGGACTCGGGGATGTTGAAACGGACCAGGAGGTCGTGGTCGAACATGGGGATCGCGGGGGGGGTGGAGACCACCGGGATGTCCTTCACCGGCTCTCCGGACAGGATGCGCAGGGCGAGCTTGGCGGCGGTTTCGCCCTGGGTCCTGCCCGTGGTCATCATGCCGCCCACGATGCCGTGCCCCAAGTTGAAATCCCAGGCACCATACACGGGGACACTGGCGGTGGAGGTGATCAGGTGCGCGGACTCGTCGTATTCGAAGAACTGTCCGCTGCTGTCCCGGAAGAGGGGGGCCAGGAACAGGACGTCGCCCTCGCGAAGTGTCCTGACGGCGGTCAGCAGTTCCCGGATGGTCATGCTATCCCAGATGATGAACTCCATATCTTGATAGCTCTTGGCCGTGATTCTTTCGGCCTCGGCGCGCACCCGCAGACCCGTGGGGGTTCGGTCCACGATCATAATCAGCCGCTGCATATTGGGATGCAGCTTGCGGATCAGTTCGATGTTGGCCGTCAGGTCGGCATCCTCACGGACCCCTGTGGAGAGGGCAAGCCCTTGGAGGTCTGCTGGTTTGAGATAGTTGATGCCGCAAAAGACGATGGGCACACCGGGAAACAGCTCATCCCGGTTGGCCTGGATGAAATCCAGGGCGTTGTTGTCCGAGGCGATGACCAGGTCGTAGCGCATGAAACTGTATTTCAGCGACAGATACTCGGTCAGCATCTTCTGGTAGCTGTCGCTGAAAACGTGCTTTGTATCCATGTATTCATGGTGCAGCTTGATGTTCTCGGAGGAAGCGAACACCGACTCAATGCCTGCGACGATGTCGTCGCTCCATTTGTATCCGCGGTGATAGGAATTGAGGATCAGGACTGATCGTTCGCCGATGATTGGGGCTAAAGTATTGGGTGTTTCGTCAGCCCGAGTGATTTGCGGGGTGAGCAATAGCCCTGCCAGCAGGCAGAGTGCACAAAGGGCGGCAAGGCCTCGTGTGGGGTTGAAGGAAGGACCGTGTGGTGTCTCATGGAGGATCATTGCGTGGGATCCTGTTTTTCTCCGGCGGTTGTGGGCATGTTGCAGTATGCCATCAATTCGCCTTGAAATACAAGACTGCTGAGGGGGAGACTCTGTGCGTAGGGTGGGGGTTGCCACGCAAAAGGCCCCGCCGTGCAGCACGGCGGGGCCCGGAATGATTGCGAAACTTGTGCGGGTTAGAGTTTGATGCGGGCCGTGCCCTGGGTGTAGAAAGGCAGGTCGGCCTTTTTGCCCGTGAGCTTCTTGTTGCCCTTGCCCAGCAGGAATTCATCCTGCGCGGCGTGTTCGGACTTCACATAGGCCAGAGCCACCGAGTGCCCCAGGCTGGGGGCGAAGGAACCGCTGGTCACCCGGCCGACTTCTTCGCCCGAGGGCAGCAGTACCGGATCGTCGTGGCGCGCGGCACGCCGGCCTTCCAGGGTCAGGGGGATCAGGCTTTCGCGGACATCCAGGGCGTGGGCCTTGCCGATGTAATCGGCCTCGGATTTCAGGAAAGAGCCCATGCCCGCCTCGGCGGGGGTGTGGTGCTCGTCCAGGTCCTGGCCGTAGAGGGCCATGCCCATCTCCAGGCGCAGGGTGTCACGTGCGCCAAGGCCTGCGGGCTTGACGCCCGAGATGGAGGCCAGCTTGTTCCAGAGCTTGAGGGCCTTGTCTTCGCGCAGGTAGAGCTCGTATCCCAACTCGCCGGTGTATCCGGTGCGGCTGATGAGCAGCGGGTCGCCGTCGAACTCGTCCTTCTTGCAGGAAAAATAGGACAGAAAGCTCCAGTCCTCGCCCATCAGGCGATTGAGGACCTTGCAGGCTTCTGGGCCTTGGAGATCGATCTTGGCCGTCATGTCCGAGATGTTCTCGAAGAACATGTCCTCGGGCAGGTGGGACTTGATCCAGGCATAGTCGCCATCCGAGCGGGCGCCGTTGACCACGAGCATGTATTCGTTGTCGGCCAGGCAATAGACGATCAGGTCATCCAGTATGCCGCCCTGTTCATTGAGCAGGAAGCCATAGCGGCAGCGCCCGGGACCCAGGGTATTCAGGTTATGGGTGACGATGGATGCCAGCGCGGATTTGGCCTTGGCGCCCATGAGCTTGAATTCACCCATGTGGCAGATATCGAAGATCGAGGCCTTGGTGCGGGTGTGGTGGTGTTCTTCCAGGATGCCGGTGTATTGCACGGGCATGTCCCACCCGGCAAAGGGGACCATCTTGGCGCCATGTTCCACATGCCAGGCATGCAGAGGGGTTTTCAAGAGATCTGACAACGGATCCTCCTAGGGGAAAGGGAGAAGGGTGGCATTCAGCGTGCGCATGCCTTATACAGCATGAGCCCGCGGCTTGTCACCCTGTTCTGTGCGAGACTTGCGGATGGAGTTGAATTCGTCAAGCTGGGCGACCAGACGGCCGTAGTTGCGGCGGACTTCCAGTCCGTATCCGGAGAGGGGATCTTCCTTCTGGGAAACGTATTTGCGCACCAGGTAGGGGTCGTGCAGAATGTTTTCCACGATGGCGATGACTCGATCCACAAGCTCCTCAAAATAATTCACTATTTCAAATTTGAGCTGGTGCAGGATCTCGTTCATGGTCTCCAACATCTCCAGATACCCGATACGCTGACCGCGGTGCATGCGTCGGCTCAGGTTCTCCAGGAGCTGGGTCTTTCTGGCCTGCTGGATGTAGCTGTATTTGGACCAGACCTCCTGGTAGAGGTCGTTCAAGGTGTTGAAGACTTCATAGTGCTCGGGATTGAGCAGATAGTTGTCCAGGACCTTGACCACGTTGGAGTAGAAATCGTCGGTGTAGCCGATGATCCGGCGCTGGTGCTTGGAGAGCCAGGCGAACAGGAATTTCAGGCGCTTTTCGTCCGTGTCGGTGTTTTCCACCACTTCGTTGCGCTTGTAGACGATGCGCCCCGTGAATTCGCCGCGAACGATGTCGTTCAGGCGCAGGAACATGTTGGAGGCGTCCTTGATGATGTTCACCCGGTCGTTGATCCTTCCGGACAGGGGATGGATCACTTCCTGGCGCAGCACGGACAGGGCACGGTCCTGGCGGACGTTGTCTGCATTGTATTTATGCTGGCGGTAGACCACGCGCAGGATCACCACGCGTTTTTTCTTGTCCACGAAGTAGCGGCCCTGGCCAAGCATGCGCAGGGCGTCCTTCATGTCCGGGTCCACCTGGACCAGGGCAATCTTCTCCACCCTGGGATAGCGCTTGGACAGCGGGTGCGAATAGAGCGTGGTGATGGTGCGGTCGCTTTGGCCCAGCACACGCACCATGAAGTCCTCGCCCATGCGCTGCAGGCGGCGCGAGAACAGGGCGCTTGAAGTTCGGCGCTCGGAAACGATGGGGAATCCGTAGAGTTCCATCATGAACTGGTAGACGAACAGGCGGTTCAATTCATAGCGCACGTTGTCGCCCACCGAAAATTTGCCGATCTTCAGGCCGTAGCGTTTGATCTCCGTGTCCAGATCCGAGGGCAGGGAGGCATAGACCCCCGCCAGATGGAAGTTGCCGCCCTTGTCCTTGGCAAGGACATGGGCCCTGTCCATCTCCAACAAGTATCTGAGCACTTTCGGGTAGTTTTCAAGGGCGGTCAGGTCCTGGCGCACGAAGTCTTTTTTGAAGTCGTCCTGGAGGTACTTGGGGAGGCGGTGCAGGAAGGCCTGCCTATTCTGGGTTTGCACGGCGCGTTCCAGGGGGCAGGCATGGTCCAGGCCGATGTCGGATTCGCCCAGCAGGTCGTGCAGGATATCGAACTGGAAGATCTCGGAGAAGTAGCTTAGGGGGCGGCCCAGGGCCACCATGGAGAAACCCGGCAGATGGGCGTATTCGAAGGGGTCGGATTCAAAGGAAGGCAACAATTCCCGGGATTCGACCAAGGGGTAGTTCTCGGATTCGAAATAGGGCTTGAGCAGACAGTTCTTGACCTGGGTCCAATCGAGATAGCGCTTGAGTCCTGCAAGGGTGGCAATCTGAACGGGCACATCGTCTGCGCCTGCACTGTGCAGATTGAATTCCCTGACTTTTGTGAACGCCTGATCCCAATTGAATGTCATGCCCTTGCCTTGATGCCTCCGGTAGAGATGATGCGTCACAATCATAGTCCTGAGGTTGCCTGCGACGCCTTGGCTGTTAGTGTAGCTGGCCTGCCGGCTATTGACAATATAAAGTCGAGATAATGTATAAAAAATCTCACATGGGAAAATGCAGGTGCCGAAGCTGTTCAAACAGCCCGTGTTCGATGCCGTTGCCCATGATGCTGGGGTTGTTCTTTGCGCTGCGAATAGTTTTGGGTTATTGGCCGTGCCACGCTCGTGGACTCAGGGAGAGAGTTGTGTCTGGGGCTGATTCAACAGGAGGCAGCTGGAGCCGAAACGACGGCGATGTTGTCCCTTGGTTGCTGGAGGGGAGGCGAAACCGGGTGTTCCGCCCGGCGAGGACGTTCGCTGCGGTCGACGGTGTGGTTGTATCTCTTGCTGGGATGCGAGCGCCAGAGGGGCCGTCCGAGGCTCAAGCCCGGCAAAGGACGCTGCGCCTGGAATGGCCGCCGCCAGCGAAGGGTACGGTCCTGTCGCCGGATTGCGGGTCCCGGTCTGATTGTCAGCGCTTCTCTGCCGTCTTGCATTTCTGGGGTGCCAGGGCGATGGGTGGACATGGCAGAGACCGGGGAGGGGCAGGGTTTGCAACGGCCACCGCTTGATCGGACATCTACCCGTGGTGACAGGCGCAGAAAAAAGACTGTTCAATAGATCGTCGCTGGAGTAGTTTTCCAGACGGTCCGCAGGTGGACCATGGAAGGGAGCAAGACAGCGCTGCAATGGATTCCAATAGCCTAGAGAAATTCCTGAACGTCGTCGGCAGTGTGTTCGACGCCTACTCCTCGGTCCTGTTTCTGCCGGATGCGGGGGGAGGCGACGGCTTTGCCCTGGCAGCCAAATTCAGTCTGGGTGATCATATCGCCGACCAGACCGTCATCCTCCCCGGACAGGGATTGGTCGGCTGGATTCTGCGTAACCAGAAACCATTGCTGATCAACAATTTCGACCGCAGCAAAAGCCACCTCGGTTACTACGTCGACAATGCCGAGAACAATATCAAGGCCTTCATGGGCTGCCCTCTGCCTTTGGGTGGGGCCCTGTGTCTTGACTCCCGCAGGACGTATTCCTTCAGCGACAAGGATATGAAGATATTGGACTTGTTCGCCCGCTTGGCCTGCGATATCAAATCCAGCGTCTTCCGCGCCGACCAGGGCGAGGCCGAGCAGTGCTATTACAGCGCGCTGCAGGTGATCAGCGCCCTGCGCAAACACTATCCCCGTTGGTCCACCTATCTGGGGCATTTTCTGGGGGTCGTATCGCAGACCACCGGCTTCTCCTCCTGTTTCCTCGCCGAGCGGGACGAGTTGGGTAAGAGCTACTTCCTGGAAGGCGTCCCCGATGGCTTTTTCCCGCAAGGTGCGGAGACCCCGGATCGTCTGCCCATCAAGAGTGGGCTGATCGGCTGGGTCTTCAGCAGCGGGCAGCCCATGTTTTCGGGTGAAAAAGATTGCTGCCCGGCGGGACAGTCGCTTTTTGGCCGCAACCTGCCCACCCCCCCCCTGAAGAGTCTTGTCCTGCTGCCGCTCATGATCCACAAGAAGACCCGTGGCGTACTGGTCATGAGCCATACTGATCTGGTTCCGGTCACCCCGTCCATGAAGACTTTCGTGGAGATGGCCTCGGACAATCTTTCGCTGTTTCTGGAAAATCTCTATCTCCGCACCAGGTTGGCCCATCCCGGTAAATAGGCTGTCCCCTTTCGCTTTCTCTTGCCGTGCGGTTTTGAATTGTATATAGACATACATTATTAGAAGAATTTCTAGACTTTTATATAATAAACTTGTGGACAAACCCTAGAGTAAAAAGGGGAGATCCCATGATATTCAAGCATCTTCTGGGTCTGCTGGGCAAGGATTTGGCCATGGACCTGGGCACGGCCAACACCCTTTTGTACACGCCCAAGGACGGCATCGTGCTCAATGAGCCATCGGTGGTGGCCATGGATGCGTACAATGGGAACATCATTGCCGTGGGCAGGGAGGCCAAGGATTTCCTGGGCCGGACCCCTGACCGCATCAAGGCCATCCGTCCCCTGAAGGACGGCGTGATCGCGGATTTCGAGGTGACCAAGGAGATGATCTCCTTCTTCGTGAAGAAGGCCATCAAGGGCTTGTCCCTGATCAAACCCCGGATCGTGATCTGTGTGCCCACGGGCATCACCCAGGTGGAGAAGCGGGCGGTCATCGAATCGGCCCTGCAATCCGGGGTGCGCGAGGTGAAGCTGGTGGAGGAACCCATGGCCGCGGCCATCGGTGCCGGACTGCCCATCCATGAGCCCATCGGCAACATGGTGGTGGATATCGGTGGCGGGACCACCGAGGTCGCCGTGATCTCGCTTTCCGCCGTGGCCTACGCCGAGTCCGCCCGGGTGGCTGGAGACGAGATGAACGAGGCCGTGCAACGCTATTTCCAGGACAAGTTTCAGATGCTCATCGGCGAGAACCAGGCCGAACGCATCAAGATCGCCCTGGGTTCGGCCTATCCGCTGCCAGAAACACTGCGCGGAGAGGTCTCCGGCAAGAACATGGTGGACGGCACTCCGCGCCGCATCGAGATTACCGATGCCAATATCCGCGAGGCCATCCATGAGCCCGTGATGGCCATTGTCATGGCCGTGAAGCGCGCTCTGGAAAAGACCCCGCCTGAACTGGTGGGCGACATCGCCACCAACGGTTTGTTGCTGGCGGGTGGCGGCGCACTGCTCAAGGGGCTGGACGTGCTCCTGGCTCGCGAGACGAATCTGACCGTCATCGTTGACGACGATCCGTTGACCACCGTGGTTCGGGGCACCGGCCGAACCCTTGATGATCTCAAGACCTACAGCAAGGTCTACATCAACTAGCAGGACTGGGACCGAAGGCTTCAAGCCAATAATGATCGACAGGCGGCCTTCGGGCCGCCTTTTTTGCGGGGACTCTCCCCGGGAGGAAGCAAATGAGCGATTTCGTGACCCCCGTGTTGCTGGCCCAGGCCCTGACCGCCGTGTACGAGGCCGGGGAGCTGATCAAGGTAGCCCGAACCCGGCCCAAGACCATCACCATGAAGGGCCGCATCGATCTGGTGACGGAAACGGACCTGGCCGTTGAGAATCTTCTGAAGCAGCGCCTTGCGCCGGTCCTGCCCGACGCCGGATTCATGGCCGAGGAAAGCGCCGAGAGTCTTGAGCCAGGGGAACTGACCTGGATCATCGACCCCCTGGACGGAACCACCAATTTTGCTCACGGCCTGCCCATGGTGGCCGTCTCCGTGGGCCTGTGGCATGCGGGAAAGGTGGAAATGGGCATCATCTCCATCCCGTTGCTGGACGAGACCTTTTACGCCGTGCGTGGGGAAGGGGCCTTCCTGAACGGCGAGCCGATGCGGGTCACGGATACGATTCTGCCCGTCAACGCCTTGGTGGCCACCGGTTTCCCGTATTCCGTGGCAGAGGATGTTGAGAGCATCATCGCGGCCCTGGCCCGGGTGCTGCCCGCCACGCGTGGGGTGCGGCGCATGGGCGCGGCCGCCGTGGACCTGGCCTACACGGCCTGTGGCCGCCTGGATGCATTCTATGAGATGCGCCTGAAGCCATGGGATACGGCTGCGGGATGGCTGCTGGTGGAGGAGGCCGGGGGCGCGGTGACCCGGTTCGACGGCATTACTCCCTATACGCCCGGAGCCCCGGACATCCTGGTCAGCAACGGGCGGCTGCATGCCCAGTTGAGTGGTTTGATTCTCGGGCGGGACTAGCCTTTTTGCGAGGCTGGCCTTGGGGCGGGATTTGTCCCCCGGGCGGGGTCAGTCTTCGAGGGAGTAGATGTAGCCGCCTTCCCAGGCCGCGACCAGGGCCGGGGTCAGCATCTCCCGGAAATTGCCGATCATGGACTCCAACTCATCACGGTCGAGGTACATGCCGTCCATGACCTCGTCGGGGTTGGGCGAGGGCTCACCGACGACTCCGGCCGCGGCAAACAGGGTCACGAATTCCCAGTGGGTTTCCGGGCAGGCGGCGACCTCGGTCAGCAGGGTCAGGCTTGAGGCGCGGACCCGAAGTTCTTCCTCCAGTTCACGCAAGGCAGCTCCCTGGCGCGATTCGCCGGCCTTGACGTGGCCGGTGGCGGAAAGATCCCAGCGGCCTGGATATACGGATTTGGAGTGGCTGCGCCGTTGCAGGTAGACCCTGCCACCCTGGTCGTAGAGCATGACCAACACCGAGCGGTGCGGCAGACCCTGACGATGGGCCTCGTCCAAGGGCATGACCCCGAGGGGCCTGTCGTTGGAATCCATGATTTCGATGGATTCGGGGTGTTGTTCCGATTGTTTGTGTTGGTGTTGCATGGCAGAGTGTGGTGGGTCTTTTGACCCTGCCAACCTATAGCAAAGGCCCCTCGCATGAGCAAACAGGATGTGCGGTCCAGCGAAGAACTGACTTTCCACCGCTTGGGGGTCGCAGACCTGGCTCCCCTGGTGGCCTTGGAGCAGCAGTGTTTCAGCGCGCCCTGGAAGGAGGAGCAGTTTTTGCTCGGGCTCGAGCGTGAGGTCTTTAAGGTTTTTGGGCTCAAGGACGGCGAGGAACTTGTGGCCTACTGTTCGTTCTACCACGTGCTGGACGAGATGGAGATCCTGAACATCGCCGTGGCCCCCCAGGGGCGCAGGCGCGGAACGGGGCGGCGGCTGCTGTCTCTCGTCTTGCAAATCTGTCGAAAAATGGGCATACAAAACGCACATTTGGAAGTACGCTTCGGCAATGCGGCGGCTCGGGCCCTGTACGCATCTTTCGGTTTTCAGGAAACCGGTGTGCGCAAGGGCTACTACCCTGATAACGGGGAAGACGCCATTTTGATGTGCCTTGATCTGGATAATCTCGGCGGTGCGTAGTACAAGAACGCAGGCGGCCGCAGCCGCGCCCAATACCAACCCTCAGGCAAGGAGACGAGCCGTGATTCGCTTTATCGATCAGATGGATCTGTCCGGCAAGAAGGTCCTGATCCGGGTGGATTATAACGTCCCCATCAAGGACGGGGTCATCACCGACGACAACCGCATCCAGGGCAGTCTGGCGACGCTGGAATACGCCCTGAAAAACGGTGCCGCCTTGATCCTGTGTTCCCATTTGGGCAAGCCCAAGGGCAAGGTGATGCCCGAGTATTCTCTGGCCCCGGTGGCCCGGCGCTTGTCCGAGCTGTTGGGCCGTCCCGTGAAGATGGCCCCGGATTGCGTGGGTCCCGAGGTCGAGGCCCTGGCCGCCGCGGTGGCTCCCGGCGAAATCCTGATGCTGGAGAATCTGCGCTATCACGCGGGCGAGGAGGGCGGGGATCAGCTCTTTGCCAAGGCCCTGGCGTCCCTGTGCGACGTTTATTGTTGCGACGCCTTTGGCACTGCGCACCGCGCCCACGCCTCCATGACGGGCATTCCCGCCTACACCAAGGAGAAATGCGGGGGCTTCCTGCTGAAGAAGGAATGGGAATTTTTGGGAGAGTCCTTGCAGAAACCCGCCCGACCCTATGTGGCCATCTCCGGCGGGGCCAAGGTCTCGTCCAAGTTGGCGATCATTCAGAACATGCTGTCCAAGGTCAACCGGATCATTATCGGCGGGGCCATGGCCAACACGTTCTTCCTGGCCATGGGCCACGGCGTGGGCAAATCCCTGGCTGAGCCCGACCTGGTCGAGGCCGCCAAGAATATCATGGCTGATGCCCGGACCAAGGGTGTGGAGCTGTTGCTGCCCGTGGACGTGGTGCTGGGCTATGGCCCGGACGACACGAAGACCGCGGGCACCGTGCCCATCGACGCCATCGGCGACGATCAAATGGTGCTCGACGCCGGGCCCGAGTCGGTCAAGCGCTGGGCCAAGGCCCTGGAGGACGCCCGCACCGTGGTCTGGAACGGCCCTGTGGGCCTGTTCGAGAATCCGGTCTTCGGCAAGGGCTCCGTGGGGCTGGCCAAGGCCGTGGCTGACCTGGACGCCCTGACCATCATCGGCGGCGGCGACACGGGCGCCTGCCTGAAACTTGCCGGACTGACGGACAAGGTGACGTTCATTTCCACGGGCGGCGGATCGTTCCTGGAATTCATGGAGGGCAAGGAATTGCCCGCATTCAAGGCGCTGGAGGTCTAGATCATGAGAAAGCTCATGGCTGCCAACTGGAAGATGTTCAAGACCGCTTCCGAGGCGCGCGAGACCGCCGAGGAGTTGGTCAGGCTGTGTGGAATCGTTCCTGCGGACCGCGAGGTGCTGGTGATCCCTCCGTTTACGGCTCTGTCGGCTGTGGCCGGGGCCTTCGAGGGCACGGCGGGGTTTTTCCTCGGCGGGCAGAACTTCTATCCCGAGTTGGAAGGAGCCTTCACCGGCGAGATCTCCCCGCGCATGCTCAAGGACGCTCGCTGCACCTATGCCCTGGCTGGGCACTCCGAGCGCAGGCATGTCCTGGGCGAGGACGATGCCTTGGTGGGGCGCAAGACCGCCTTTGGGTTGGAGCAGGGGTTGTCCATGATCCTGTGCGTCGGTGAACTCATTGCCGAGCGTCGCGCGGGCAAGGTGCACGAGGTCCTGCAGCGTCAGCTTG
The DNA here is from genome assembly GCA_018816865.1 of Pseudomonadota bacterium. Taxonomy (GTDB): domain Bacteria; phylum Desulfobacterota; class Desulfovibrionia; order Desulfovibrionales; family Desulfovibrionaceae; genus Desulfovibrio_Q. Next base: position 16,600 of record JAHIUW010000041.1, on the reverse strand, counting down.
AGGTCGGCCTTGCCGACGTGCCCAGGGACGTGGCTCCACAGCGCCTGAGCGTGGCCTACGAGCCTGTCTGGGCCATCGGCACGGGTGAAGTTGCCGGACCCGAGGAAATCGTCCAGGCGCACGGTTTTGTGCGCTCCGTGCTTGTGGAGATATTTGGTGTAAAGGGCAACGAAATGCGCATCCAGTATGGCGGCAGCGTCAAGGCGGGCAACGCTTCAGAGATCATATATCTTGACAATGTCGACGGAGTACTGGTAGGAGGCGCGAGCTTGAAGGCTGACAGTTTCAGCCAGATCGTCCTGGCGGGATAGTTCCGTTTTGGGACGCCGAATCGTTTAGGAGGAATTCACTTGGAAGCCCTGGTTCTTACTCTGCACATCATCGCGTGCCTGATCCTGATTGTGCTCGTACTGCTTCAGTCGGGCAAGGAAGGCATGGGCGTTATTTTCGGCGGCGGTTCCAGCACCGTGTTCGGCAGCTCCGGTGCCGGAGGCCTGCTGACCAAGCTGACCGCCTTTTTGGCCGCCACCTTCCTGGTGACCTCGCTTGTGTACAACGTTCTCATCAGCTCCAAACCCTCGGGCGACTCCATCATGACTGGCGACATCCAGATCGAGGAGCCAGCCGTTCCCGCCGTCGCTGTCCCGGTCCAGCCGCAACAGGGCGTGGACGACATCGGCGCCAGTCCTTCCGAGCCTGCTGGTTCGGATGATCTGGCCAAGCCGGAAGGTGCTGCCCAATAGGATTTTGACCCCTCATTCAATTCGTGCCGAAGTGGTGGAACTGGTAGACACGCTATCTTGAGGGGGTAGTGGGGGAAACCTCGTGGGAGTTCGAGTCTCCCCTTCGGCACCATAGTTTATCAGCGGGCCGTGATCGTAAGGATCACGGCCCGCTTTTATTGCGCCAGACGCAAGAGGGGACGGCTTCGTGTCGATTCCCATGCCCGGGGGGAGACGCTGCAGAAGAAATGTTGCCCGGCGGGGTTGCTGTTGTCCCTCCCTGGTCCTGTCGGACGGCTTAGTCGCTCATGCCCCTCTTGTCGGGGGACGACTCCGTCAAGCCATCTTCTTGGCGAAACTCAAGCAGTCGGAACGGTACAGACAGCCGTCCTGGTCGCAGTGTCCGGCATTGGCTGTGGCAAAGCAATCGAAGTTGCCCTCCTGCAGCTGAGCCATGCGCACGGCCTCCACGCGGGCCCACAGGGCTTCTTTGCCGTCGCCCTTGGATGCCTTCGCTCCCTTGGCCCTTGCGGGAGGCTTCGTCTTTGGGGCCACTGTGGATTTCCGGGAACTCTTGGTCGCGGTTCTTGGGGTGCTACTCATCGGTTGACTCTCCTTTTCTGATGGGATCGGTTGCCAGGTCATTGAGATCTAGCTTTCGATCTTGATTTTTTGTGCCAGCTGGGAAGGTTCGGCCTTGGGCAGGGTCACATGGAGCACGCCCTTCTTGAAACTGATGCCCACGGGCCGTAACGATTCTTCCGCTTGGCGGCGCAGTGTGGGAAACCAGTGCTTCAGCATGTCTTCTCCTCCTGCGGTTTCAAATGGGTAACAATGTTCTGATGTTGGATAGTAATAGGTAGTTTTTTATTTGTTACCAGTCGTTCTGGGGGCAGCGACAGTTTTGTGGATATTATCACCAAAGGGCAGGGTTGCAAGAAAAATGATGTGGAAATGGAGTGTGGGAAGGAGTCTGTGGACCCGTTGGAAGGGGGCATGGGCCTTTGTCGTATGAGGACTCTTCCGGCGGGCGGGGGAGGCAGCACTCGTTTCACCAAGACAGATGGTCCCGGTCCGCGGGTGAAGCGGGTCAGGTGCGCGAGATATAAATAGGGCAGGGGGCGAGCTTGATGACCTTGGACGTGACGCCTCCCATGAGCAGGCGGCGCAAGCCCGTCTGGCCGTGGGAACTCATGACGATCAGCGTGGCGCCGCGCTCCTTGGCCACGCGGGTGATGACCTCGGGGGCCAGGCCGTTGGTATTCATGGTCTCCAGGTTCACGCCGAGGGCTTCGGCCCGGGCGCGGACCTCGGCCAGGCACTCGTGGCCCCGACTGGTGAGATCGTTCATCAACTCGGTGACGACCTGTACGTGACGCTCGGCCTTGATCCAGGTTTGTGCCTGTCCCCCTGGATAGCTGGTTTCATAAGCTGCCGGAGGCAGCCCATGGCCAGAGGCGTGTCTCAAGGGATTGTGCAGGCCGGACGTATCGTGAGGGAGCAAATAAGCACGGGGACAAGCGCCCCGAACCCTGTCAGGATGAATGGGCTATCCTGAGCCAGGGGGAGTTCCTGTTCAGGGGACAATTCCGAACCAGTTTTCGAACCCTCAGACAGGGTCTTGGTTGATGATGGACTGCGTTTTTTGGTCCGCTTGCTTCCGGTTCGGATTGCCCTGTAATATGGCCCATGCAGCGATGCATTCATCAACATGAACGGCGGGGCGGGATGATTTCAACTCTTTCAGTGATGCTCCGGTTTCCTTGGGCAAGACTGCGGCGGAGGCTTTCCCTGCTGCCGCTCCTGGCTGTGGCCATTGCCTCGAAGTCGTTGCCGGCGCTTCGACCCATGCTGTTGTGCGTCATCTTGGTCATGACCTTGAGCGGTGGGGCCATGGGCGCATCAGGGTATCGTGTCGAATTCAGAGGTCTGTTGGAACCCGCTTTGTCCGGCCTCGTCGAACAGGTCTCAAAGACCTATGAGAAGCGCTCCGTATTGCCCGATTCCATGGCCCTGCTCCGCAGACGTGCCCGGGGGGACCTGTCGGCCATTCACTCTGTGCTCAAGGCCTTCGGGTATTTTCAGGCCCAGACGGACGTTCGGGTGGAGCAGGACAAGGATGTGCTCGTGGTCTTCGAGCTGACCCCGGGACCTCGGTTCACCCTGGGGTCGGTGGAACTCGTCGTCCACCCGGCAATGGCGGTCCAGGGGGTGGACTCCGAGAGAACAGGCCTGGTGTCGGGGCAGCCCTTTGCCTCGGACGACATCGTCAAGGCGGTCCGTCAGTTGGGGCAGGCCTTGGCTGACAACGGATACCCGCAGCATGGCGAACCCACGACCGAGGTCGTGGCCGATCACGCCCGGGGCAAGGTTGATGTCATTCTGCGCGTGGAGGCAGGGCCCCGCGCGTCCTTTGGTGCGACCTTGTTTCCGGATGAGACGGAGGTGGATACGGGCTATCTTCGGGGCCTCATCCCCTGGAAAGAAGGCGACCTGTTCCGTGTTTCCCTGGTGGAGCAGGCCAGCAAGGCCCTCTTCGCCAGTGGGCTTTTCAGCAGGGTCATCCCCGATCACTCGGGGCAGGTCAGCCCTGCTGGTAAATTGGATGTGGCGTTTGGGACTTCGCCACGGCAGTATCGTTCCATCCGTATGGGAGCGGACTATAGCTCGGATTTCGGCCCTGGCGGACTGCTACGTTGGGAGCATCGCAACATTGCCGGAGCGGGCGAGAAGCTGTCTGCCGAATTGAGGGCCGATGACTCCCGCCAAAACGGCGGTTTGGAGTTCAGAAAGCCCGGCCTGTTCGACCCTGATCAGGACTTGGTCGTCAGGCTCGACGGCTCCAGGGAGCGAACGGAGGCCTATGTCTCGTCCTCGGGCGATACCTCGGCCATGCTGATGCGCAGGCTCAATCCCCGGACCGAGATCGGCGCGGGGCTTGGGTTGCGGGTCTCGTTCCTCAGGGACGAGGTCCTTGATGACACCGAAACCTACGGTCTGGTCTATCTGCCCTTGCTGCTGAGGTTCGACAATCGGGACGACATCCTCGATCCGTCCCATGGGGGTTTTATTGCCCTGTCCACAACCCCTTATCTGGATATCTTGAACGAACAATCGGGATTTGTCCGCAGCCGGTTGAGTGTGGGAGGGGTCCAACTCCCGTATTCCGGAAGCCCCTTGACCTTTGGCCTGAGGGCTTCGGTGGCCTCCATCCAGGGTGGTTCTCTGGAAGGTGTCCCGGCGGATCTGCGTTACTATGCTGGAGGAGGCGGCTCGGTGCGGGGCTATGCCTACCAGAAGGCCGGAGAATTGGAGGACGGCGAACCCGTGGGAGGACAGTCCTCGCTGGAGCTGGCCCTGGAGGGGCGGTTGCGCCTGGATGATGTTTGGGGGCTGGTGGCCTTCGTTGACGGGGGTGCGGCCTATCCGGATCGCCTCCCCGATCTGGCAGGGGACTTCTTTTGGGGTGTGGGCTGTGGGGTCAGGTATTTCACCGCCTTTGGTCCCTTCAGGCTCGATGTTGCCCTGCCGCTGAACAGGCGAAAGGATATTGATGATGCATTTCAAGTCTATGCAGGAATCGGACAAGCCTTCTGAGGCGGGTCGGCCCCGCCGTCCGTGGGTCAGACGGGCACTCTTGGCCCTTGCCGGTGCGCTTCTGCTTGTCGGCGTCGCCCTTGTCCTGCTGCTCAGCCCGGCGGGAGGGGATCTCTTGGCCTCGGCCCTGGCCTCTCTGACCAGAGAGCAGGCCCCGTATCGACTGTCCCTGCGTCAACTCGATCTCGACTGGGGCGGCGGGATCCGCGCCGCGGGCCTGGAGCTGTCGGACGCGAATGGTCCCTGGCTGGTGGCCGAGGATCTCCGTTTGTCCGTGTCCCTGTCCGACTTGCTGCGCTGGCGGTTGAACCTCGCCGAGGTCCGGGCCGGGGCCGTGCGCCTCCTCAGGCTTCCCGAGGCGGGCACACCGCCGGAGGAAGAGGCCTTCGGGGAGGGACGGGATAGTTTGGTGCCGCCCGTGGGCCGCATCGCGGCCCTGCTGGTTTCCAGGCTTGAGCTGGACCCCGCCGTGGCGGGCACGGCCTTGAGTTACGGCCTTGAGGGCCTCTACGACTGTTCAGTCGACGGGTTGCAGACCCGGTTGCAGGTGCAGGGCCAGGGAGAGACCAGCGGCAGGCTCACGGCGTCCGTGGATTGGGATCGCCCTGGTGACGCGCTTCGGCTGCGCCTGGAATTGGATGACCCGGAGGGTGGTTTGGCCCTGCTGGCGTCCCTGCCCCGAACCCCTGCCCAGGCCAGCGTCGCTTTGGAAGGTCCCCTGGCGGCCCTGGGCGGCGATATCAGGATCGAGGCGGGGAAGGTAGGGCTTCTCAAGGCCGCTGTGCGCAGCCTTCCGGGACAATCGCTGCCCTTCATGAAGCTGGACGGCAGCCTGAGCTTTCAGCCCGGTTTCCTGCCCGGCACAGTGGAGGAACTGGCCGGGCGGGACTATGCCCTGCGCGCCGAACTGGGTCTTGAAGCCGAGGGTCTGTTGCGCCTCAGGCAGTTGGGCCTGGATTTCGCTGGGGGCAGTGCCTCCCTTGCGGGAACGTACCAGCTGGCGGACGGGGCCTTGGGGCTCGACGGAACCCTCACTGCCGTCAGCGGTCAACGCCTAGCCGCGTTGACGGGCCTGGACGTGCAGGGCCTGTCCGCATTGCGTCTCTCTGCCCTGGGCAACAGCGAGACCATTCGATTTGAGGCCACAGCCGGTGTCGCAGGGCTTCGCCGTGAAGGATTTGGGCTGCAAGGGCCTGCATTCAAGGTCTCGGGCACGGTCTGGCCCCTTGCCTCGGCGGCTGTGAGTCTCGATGCCGAGTGGACCGGAGCCGAGGTGTCCGGGCTCGCTCTCGGTGCCGGTCGCCTGGTGGTTGACCTGGTGTCCGCCCCGGGCGGGGCGGAGTTCAGGGACCTGAGTCTGAGCCAGCCGGGCGAGGGGCTCCAGCTCTCGGGGCAGGGTCGGATTTCCGAGGCGCAATTGCAGGCCGTGCTGAGTCTCAAGACCGACGGTCTGTCCTTTGCGGGTATCCCGCCCAGCCTGGACATGGGGACCTTGGTCAAGGCCGACCTCCTTTGGATGTTTGCAGAACCCACGGGTTCGGCGCGCCTGACAGCGGAGCTTACGCCCAAGGCAACCGCCGCTTCCTCTTTGCTGGCCGTCATGGGCAAGACGGCCAGCGTGGAGGCCGGATTGAGCTATGGTCAGGGGGCCTTGCGTCTCGACAGGCTGGCGCTCGTGGCGTCAGACAATCGGGCAGAGGGCCAGGGAAGCTGGGATATTGTCAAGGAGACCGGGACAGTGGACCTGGATTTGACGCTGCAAAAGCTGACTATTCCCATGGACTCGCGCGCCGCGCTCCTGCGGGCCGTCAGGATTGGGCTGCGGGCCACGGGACGACCCGACGCATTCCAGATGCAGGCCGAGGCCCAGGTCGGGCAGGGGACCCTGGCCGGGGTTCAGGTCAGGAATCTGGATCTCCGGGCAGAGGCGAAACGATCTCTCGGGCCGGTCAGTCTGTCATTCAACGGGCAGGGGGACCTTGTGTTTGGAGAGCAACTCCCCGGACAGCCTCGGCAGGAGGTCCTGCGCGCACAGGCTCAGGGGAAGCTGTCCCTGCCGCTTTCCGGGGACGTCGCCCGGGGGCAGCTGGACCTGACCTTGGGCGACGTCCAGGAGCCATCCGGTAGCCCCTCGGCCAGACTCAGCGCCCGTCTGGATGCCGGTCGCGCCGGACAGGACGTGGAATTCGAGCTGACGGCGCAGAACTGGGGTTTCGAGGTGGCCTGGTTTGGGGTCCTCAAGGCCAAGGGCACCTTGTCCGACCTGTTTGAGAGCCCCCGGATCCGGGCCTCGGCCCAAATCGAGCGGGGAACCCTGGGAGGCATCGGTCTCTCCAGCCTGAGCGCCGAGATCAGCGGCTCTGCGAACGCCCTGGACCTGGGCGCACAGGCCAGGGGCACGCAAGCCACGCCTTTTGATCTGCAAGCTGCGGGAGTCCTGGCTTTTGGCACGGATGAGGGGCGATTGACGGTTCGCTCACTGCAAGGCCGGTGGGCGTCTTTGCCTGTGGCCCTGCAACCTCCCTGCGAGGTCTCTTGGGGGCGCGGCGGCTGGCGCTGTCCGGCCCTGGACCTGACGCTGGGACGCGGGCGACTGGCCGTGCAAGGGGTCATGGATGCGGCAAGCATCGAGCTTTCGGCCCAGGCAACGGCCTTGCCGCTGACACCTCTTGCGGCTTGGGCCGGTCTGCCTCTGGACGGCGAGGCCCAAGGGCAACTGCATCTGAGGGGCGATCCAACGGCCCCTTCGCTGGAGATGCTGATTTCGGTATTGCTTCAGCAGCAGGTCCGGGAAGGGGAGGACGGCCTTTCCGCGAGTCTCAAGGCCGAAATCCGTACCCAGGGGGCGGGGTTGGCGGGTACTGTTGTCTTGCAGAGTGAACAGGCGGGAGACCTTGAGGGTCGCCTGTTCTGGCCTGCGCGCATCGACTTGCGCGAGGTTGGTTTCATCCCCGGCGCAGGAGAGATTTCCGGGCAGTTGCAGGGAGACATCGATTTGGCGCTGGTTTCCCTGCTGGTGCGTGACGAGGAACAACTCGTCTCCGGACGGGTCCGGATCGACGCATCCCTTGCGGGGCAGACCCAAGCCCCCAAGGCCTTTGGCAGCGCCAAACTGCTGCACGGACGCTACGAGCACACCCGCTACGGAATCATCCTGTCCGATGCCAACGGTGTCGCCACACTGCAGGATGGCGACGTTCTTCTCGGTCCAGTGACGGCCGGAGACGGCAATGGTGGAAGCGTGCGCATCACCGGGAACTGGGCGCCTCTGTCAGGCGATCCGGCGGTGCTGGAGATGGAGCTGGATCGGGCCAGGCTGCTCAGGAATGAGCTCGCGGGGATCACCGCCACGGGACCCGTCAAGCTGACCCTGCTTGGTGCAGACGGGCGGATCGAAAGTAGCTTGACCATCATCGACGGTCATCTCGACATCCCTGATCAGTTGCCCTCGTCCGTCAGCGAACTGGATATCCGTGAGATCAATCTGCCGGACAGGGGGCAAGGCTCCTTGCAGCAACGGCGCCCCTTCGCCCCTCTGGGCTTGTCGGGCACCATCAAGGTCCCTGGCCGGTTTCTCGTTCGGGGACGGGGCCTGGATGCCGAATTCCGGGGTGCCTTGGAACTCGGGGGTACATCGGCCGAACCGTCCCTGGGTGGTAATCTCAACGTCGTGCGTGGGCAATTCCGTTTTCTGGACCGACTGTTCGCGATTAGCGAGGGCTCCTTGAGATTTACGGGGGCCGGGGTGATCCCGGACCTCGATGTCTCGGCCGTGGCCACGCTGGCGAACATCGAGGTCAAGGCCATGCTGAACGGCCCGGCCAACGCCTTTACCTTGAGGCTGGAGTCCACGCCGTCCCTGCCCACCGACGAGATCATGGCCCGAGTCCTTTTCGGGAGGTCGCTGACTACCCTTTCCCCCATGCAGGCCATCCAGTTGGCTTCCGCCCTGCGTCAGTTGTCGGGTTCAGGGACCGGGCTGGACCCCCTGGGGACTTTGCGTTCCATGACGGGCCTTGACCAGTTGGATGTCTCGGAAAGCGCCACGGGGAAGGGTATGCGCGTTGGCGCGGGAAAGTACGTCGACGAACGGGTGTATCTGGAGCTGCAACATGACCTGGAGACAGGTGAGGACAATGTCTCCGTCGATGTGGAAGTCACGCCCGACATCGGACTGCATGGGCAGTCCGGCAGGGACAATGGCGGCCTTGGGCTGTACTGGAAACGGGACTATTAGCAGGGGCAGGGGCTTTTCGCTGCAGAAGCCGCTTCCCTTGCTGAACCAAGGGCCAAGGTCCCGTGGCTCGACTCCGACGAATGTGCCTCATCGTCGGGGCGCTGCGAAGTTGTTTCTGTGCAGGACTGGATTTTCCGGGAACTGATTGCGCTCTCCTTGGGAATGTGTTGATACTGTAAGGGAATCATGACCTGCCGCCCCGCGTAATGCCGTCTCCTGCGGCTGCTCCGGGGACAAACAGCCAAGGAGAAGATGAACAGGTGCCTATCCTGAAGAAGATTCTGTGCCCTGTGGATTTTTCCGATATTCATGAGCAGCTCATCGACTATGCCCTGGAATTTGGCAGGGGGCTGGGAGCCGAGATCGAATTCCTGTATGTGGCTCCGGACCTCGCCGTCCATTTGCCGTTCGGGGTGGAGAACGATGACGTGATGCACATCATCGCGGACCTCACGGCTGGTGCCGAAAAGAAGATGCGCAAACTGCTGACCACAGTCCGCCGGGAGATCGAAGCCGACGGGCATGTCGTTTATGGATATCCGGCGGAAGCCATCGTGGAGATGGCGGTGCAGCAGGGGAGCGACCTGATCCTCATGGGAACCCACGGCAAGACGGGTATTCACAGAGTCTTGTTCGGTTCGGTGGCCGATCAGGTGATCAAGAGTTCCCCCGTGCCGGTGATCACTGTGCGACCCAAGACCTAGACAAGGAGAGTCCATGGAAAGCTGGCAGGCCAGATGGATGGCGCTGGGGGCCGTGGCCCTGATGGGAATACTGTTGTTCCCCGTCCTTCGCCGTTGGCTGCGCAGGCAGGGCGGGGCGATGATTTTTGATTCGTTCCGCAGGCATTGCGGTCTGTCCCTGCTGTTTCTCGCAGGCCTGCTTGCTCTGCAGTACGTCCTGGGATTCGGGCTCGAATCCGGCTCCACCGCAGATGCCATCGCTCATTTCATTGCCATCCTGACCATCGCGACCTGTGGTCTGCTGTTGTACCGGCTGACGTTTGTCCTCAAGGATTATCTCCTGACGCGATTCGATATCGCGGCCGAGGACAACCTGCGTGCCAGGCAGGTGCATACCCAGTTTCGGATCTTCCAGCGTGTGGTCCTGGTTGTGGCCGTGCTGTTGGCGGTCTCGGGCATCTTCATGACCTTTGAGCGTCTTGAATCCCTGGGCAAGGGGCTTTTCGCCTCCGCGGGGATTGCGGGCCTGATTCTCGGGCTGTCGGCCCAGAAGACCATCGGGGCCTTCATTGCCGGAATCCAGTTGGCGATTACCCAGCCCATCCGACTGGATGACGTGGTCATCGTCGAAGGGGAGTGGGGACGCATCGAGGAAATCACACTGTCTTACGTGGTTGTCAGGATCTGGGACCTGCGAAGGCTGGTTGTTCCCGTGAGCCATTTTCTGGAACAGCCTTTCCAGAACTGGACAAGGACTAGTGCCGAGATTCTCGGCACCGTCTTTCTGACCGTGGATTACACCGTGCCCGTCGAGGAGGTCCGAAAGGAACTCGAAGCCATCTGTCGCGGACAGGCCGCAGGCCTTTGGGATGGCAAGACTTGTGGACTACAGGTCACGGAAGCCGGGGACAAAGGCATGATCCTGCGGGCCCTGGTCAGCGCCCAGGATGCGTCCAAGTGTTGGGATCTGCGTTGTCTGGTGCGTGAACGACTTCTGGAGTACCTGCAACGGGAGCACCCCGAAGGGTTGCCCCAAACAAGGTTATTGCTGCGGCAGGAGCCCGAGAAGGACTCCAAGAATTCGGGGAAGGCCTGAGCAACCAACGGTCCTGTCCAATACTTCGGGCGCGGCGGTCCGGCAGAGGACAAATTACCCTCGGCAATTCGACCGTGGCCTCCTCAATCTGGGGCAGTCTCCGCGCGCGATGTTCGAAGGCTGCGCAGGCGATACGTAGGCAAGGGATGCAAACAGTTTGGGGCCGCCCATTAAGGCGGCCCCTGGGTTTTTGCGTCAAAGGACGCTTGCTGGGCGTTGATCAAGTCTTTAGCGGCGGATGGCCTTGATTGCCCCTTCGTGGAGTCCCTGGAAGAAACTGCGGGCGTTGACGCCAAGGGATCGGATCAGGTAGCCGCCTTCCTGCACCACCAGCGTGCGCAGCCCCAGTTCGCCGATGAGCAGGCCATTGGTCGCAAAGTCCTTTGCCTGCAGGCTCCAGGTCCCTGTTGGGTCGCCCTTGGCCGGGTCAAGGCCCAGGGAGATCACCAGCAGCGTGGGGTTGAAGTCGCGGATCAGGGCCAACGCACGGCGCAGTGTGTTGTGATATTTCTCCCCATCCACCCGTTCCAGCAAAGGGAAATTCCTGTTGAAGCCCTCGCCGGGGCCCCGACCGGTCTCCTCGGTGAAGCCGCTGAAATAGGGGTAGGCGAACCGCGGATGCCCATGGATGGAGACGGTGAGCACATCGTCGCGTTTGTAGAAAATGTTCTGGGTGCCGTTGCCGTGATGGTAGTCGATGTCCAGCACGGCGATGGGCCCGAGAGACGACAGGTGGTGCGCGGCGATGGCTGCGGTGTTGAAGTAGCAGAAGCCGCCGAAGGCCTTGCGCTCGGCGTGATGGCCGGGCGGACGGACCAGGGCGTAGGCCAGTCTGCTTCCGGAGAGGAGGGTGTCTGCCGCCGTGAGTCCGCAGTCCACGGCGCGCTTGGCCGCCTTCCAGGCATTGGCATTGAGTGGGGTGAAGGTGTCCATGCAATAATAGCCGGCGCGAACGGGCAGCTCTCGGGGTGGGCGCGAGGCGTTGCGGATGGGGAAGACGTAGGGATAGATGGATTTATTCTCGGGCAGCCCGGCGCAGACCCGCTTGAAATAGCCCACGTAATCGGCGTCATGCACGGCGGTGATGAAGGACTCGGGATAGTGTCGGATGGGGATACTCTCGAAAAGGCCGCTCTTCTCCAGTTCTTTGGTGATCTTGGAGATGCGCACGGGGGCCTCTACATACCCCCGCTCGCGGACGTGGTGGATGTCGTGCCTGTCATTGGTGATCAGGGCGATGCGTTTGTCCGGGCTCAGGCGTGAGATGGGCTGACTCTCCACCTCGGTCTGGGGTACATAGCGCGGCGGGCGGAGTTCCAGTTCACCCTTGGTGAAGGACTTGACGACCATGTCCGTGTATTCCGGCGGGCAGACGCCGGCGTACTTGCGGGTCAGGAAGGCGCGCACGATGGCCCGGATGCGTGTGCGGGTCAGCTTCAGGCTCCTGCCCAGCGGGTCCACCACCAGATACGGAGGGCAGTCGTCGCCGGGGGTAAGCGGCGTCTCATAGGCCGTGCCGATGATGGGCCGCGCTCCGTAGCGTTCGTAAAACTTGAGCCGTGCCTTGTTCTCTTTGAGGATATCCGGCGAGGCGCAAAGCTCCTTCTCATCGGGCAGACACTCGAAGAACAGGGCCGTGTCGCCCAGAGCCAGGGCCTCTTCGCGGATTCTTTCATAGAGGACCGAGCCGATGCCGCCACCGCCGTGCAGTTGACTCACGGAGATGAAATCGAGCACGCAGAAGCTTAAGTCCGGGAAATGACAAAGCAGGGCGAAGCCGCGCAGTTCGCCGCGACCGTTCTCCGCCACGAAGAGGATGGAGCGGTAGTGCTTGATGAAAGGATTGGCGATCAGATCGGGCAGTTGATCGACCTCGTGGTCGGACAGCAGCGGAAACCGTTCGCGCATCAGTTCCTGCACCTTGACCACTGCCGCGCGGTCGATGGGTAGCCTGGTGTCGTATATCGGTCTGATTTTGAACATGTCGTGGCGATCCTGTTTGGAGTTGATGCTTGGCAAGATGTGTTAAAAATCAATTATGCCCCTGGAAGGGAGAACAAGCAACAGGCTCGGCGGAAAGGGCCGTCCAGGGATGTCATTCGACCTTTTGAACCCTCAAGTCTCGACCCGAAAGGCCTCAGGCTCATTTTTCAGAGGTCTTCAATAAAAACAGGGCTGCAGCGACTCGATGCAGCCCTGTTTGTGGGCGAACTGTGTTGCTGGTCGGGGAGTTGGGGGTTAGGCCTCTGAGCAACGAGGCTGACAAGTCGCCCCAGAATTGTTGGTTAGGGAAAGGAGCTTCGACTGCCAAGCCCGGGGCGCGCGCCCCTGCCTAGCCTTCCTCGCGTGCAGCCCCTCCGGGCTGGGGCAGCTTGCCCATCACCGGGGCCAAGGCACCAGCCACCCAGCCGATCATCTCGCCCAGGTTGTGCATATTGGCCAGCCCCTCTGTGTCCTGGGCCACATCCCCCTTGTTCAGTCCATAACCCATGTTCCAGTAAGTGGAACCGGGCAGAACCATGCGCGACATCTGGAACATGTGGTTGATGGTGTCAAAGACATGGGTGGCTCCGCCGCGGCGCACAGCCACCACAGCCGCCCCGACCTTGCCCGCAAACATGCCGCCGTTTACATGGGCCACAAATCCGGAGCGGTCGATGAGGGCCTTGATGTCCGAGGCCACTGCGGCGAAGTAGGTGGGCGAACCGATAATGATGGCATCGGCCCTGGCCATCTTTTCGATGCAGTCGTTGACGATGTCTTTCTTGATCGAGCAGCGCCCGTCTTTTTTCTCCAAGCACTTGAAACAGGCTGTGCAGCCTCTGATGCTCTTGCCGCCCACCTGGACCAGTTCGGTTTCCCAGCCAGCCTTGGCGAGCGGGGCCAGGGTCGCTTCCAGCAACTGCTGGGTGTTGCCGCCTTTTCGGGGGCTGCCGTTGAATGCCACTGCGTACATCTGTGTCTCCTTGCTGTTGACGTTTCGCTTTCCCTCAGCGTATGCCACGCACATGCAACTCGCACAAGTACAGACTTTTTTGTGCTGTACTTACATCCTGTATAGTATGAGGGCGCCATGACCAGGGAACCGGGGAATGCCATCACCCCCTGCAAGACAAAACAATTGGGGGAGCGCTCCTACCGCTGCTATTTCGAACTGACGCTGTCCGTCATCGGCGGCAAGTGGAAGCCGATCATTCTCTACCATCTGGGGCTCAGGGATGTCTTGCGCTTTGGCGAATTGCGGCGAGGCATGGCTGAAATCACCGAGCGTATGCTCACCCGCCAACTGCGCGAACTGGAGGCCGACGGCATGGTGCACCGCGAGGTCTATCGCGAGGTGCCGCCACGCGTGGAATATTCCCTGACCGACCTGGGGCGCAGTCTGCTGCCGATCCTGATGGAGATGCGCTCCTGGGGGGTGGACTTTGAGCGGCACCTTGGCGGCGTTGGGCAGTTTCCGCCGGAGCAGGGGTATGAAGACCCGGCACCGACCAAAGGGATTGGGGAAGAAACCATTTGCTTTGATTCCTGAGGGCGTTTGCCACAAGCGATGAAACGGGCCGTGATTGCAGGATCACGGCCTATTTTTTTGGGCATACGGGTCTCGAATCCATGGCAGGCATGAGCGGAAAGTCCATCGTCAGAAAATCGACTGCTTGGCCAAGTGCGAATGTTAAGCGGCCGTGCCCCTTGGCGGGAAGGGGAGAAGGTGAGGGGTTTTTGCGGTGGCAGGGAGCCCTGGTCGCACCGAACCGCGGCTTGTGGCCTTGCCGTGGCTCTTGAGTAAACAGGGTGTTCCGAGACCGGGGTACGCGGGGGTTCGGGGCAGAGCAGGGGGAAGACGAAGGCGGTGCCTCAGGCAGGCAGCGGAAGTCTGACCTCCACCACCAGACCGCCGTCCTCGGCATTGGCAACTGAAATAACTCCGCCATGCATTGTGACCGCACGCCAGGCGATGGCAAGGCCAAGCCCTGTGCCGCCCGTTCCCCTGTCCCGGGAAGCCTCGGAACGGAAAAACGGTTTGAAAAGTTCCGAGAGATGCTCTTCGGGAACCCCCGCTCCATGGTCCCTGATCGTGATGACGGCCTGAGTGACTGCTTCGTCCGTAGAGAGAACTGCCTCGACGCTCTTGCCGGGCGGGCAGTGGCGTACGGCGTTGCGCAGGATGTTCTCCAGAATCCGGCGCAGCAACTCCCTGTTGGCATCCAACATGACCACGGTCTTGACGTTCATGGCTAAGGTCACGTTTTTGACCTGGGCTTCCAGGTCGACGTCGCTGGCCACGGACACAAGCATGGAGCCCAGATTGATTCTCTCCAGTTCCAGGTCGTCTTCCAGCTTGTCCATTTGGGCAAAGGCCAGGGACTGGCCCACCAGCTCCTCCAGGCGTGCGGCATCCCTCTCGATGCGGTCCAGTTCGGCCTGGCAGATGGGGTCCGCCCGTTTGCGGGCCAGTTCCAGGGAGAGTTTCATCCGGGTCAACGGGGAGCGCAGCTCGTGGGAAATGTCGCGGATGAGCTGCTGCTGGGAGCGCACCAGTTTTTCGACCCGTTCTGCCATGCGGTTGAATTCGTGCCCCAATTCCTTGAACTCGCGATAGTTCATGTGTTTGTCTTCGGCCACGCGGGCCGAGAGGTCGCCATGCCCCAGCTTGCGTGCGGCCTGTTGTAATTTGCGTACCGGCTTGGTCAGATAGCGGGCCAGCAGATAGGACAGGAAGAAGCCTGCCAGCAGGAAGACAGCCAGTCGTATGGGAGGTCTGTGGCCGAATTGCATTTTAATGAAATGCCATGGACTGGGGAACTGGATGACGGCCAGATAGAGGTGACCCCGTGGGGACATGAAACGCTGGGATTGAGTCGTCTGGGCATGACTCATGCGATCCATCCCTGGTGGCGGCCCGGGAGGGCGGTCCCAGGCAGGCCGGGCCTTGAAATCCCGCTTGGGAAGTTCGGGCCTGGGCGCGGTCAGATGGGCCTGCATGGCCTTTTGGATCTTGGGAGACACCGCAAGGCCGGAAAGTTCGTTGCCCTGGGCGTCGAAGAGCCGTGCGTTGCAGTGTGTATCGTCCTCAAATGATTCGAGATAGTCAAGAAGACCTTGTCGTCCGTCTTTCTCGTAAGCACGGGCCATGCCGTGGGCTGTTATGTCATTCAATCTGGCAATGGGGCCGATATCCTGAGGCCCACCGGGCAGGTTGAAGAGGTAGGCCGCCAGGATCGTCGCCACGAATCCTAGGACCACAGTCAGGAAGAACCAGAGAAAAATCTTGCCGTAGAGACTGCGGAACAAGGGCTTGTCCTCTATTGGTGGACTTCGGAGTTGAGGGGCAGGGTGTACAGATAGCCTGAACCCCGTACGGCCTTGATGCGTGGAACTCCATTGCAGGCCTTGCCGAGTTTGCGGCGCAGATTGCTGATATGGACATCCAGGCTACGGTCTTCGGGACCAGCCTCGCGTCCCAGGGCCGCCAGGCTGAGTTGCTCGCGGGAGACCACGCCCCCGGCTTCGGCCAGCAGTTTCTCCAGAATCACGAATTCGGCATCCGTTAGGCGCGTGGATTTGCCGCCGACCATGGCCATGCGGGCCCCGGTGTCGATTTCCACATCGCCGACGCGCAAGGTCCTTTGGGTCCCTGCAACGGGGCCTTCGCGTCGGGCGCGACGCAGGATGGCCCGGATACGCGCCACAAGCTCCCTGGGCAAAAAGGGCTTGGGCAGGTAGTCGTCCGCACCCATTTCCAGGCCAACCACGCGGTCCACATCCTCTCCGCGAGCCGTAAGCATGATCACCGGGACGGATGACGCCTCGCGCAGGCTGTGCAGGACGTCAAAGCCGTTCATCCCGGGCAGCATGACATCCAGAATTATCAAATCATGCTGGCCTCTCTTTGCTGCGGCCAGTCCCTTCTCGCCGTCGTTCTCGGTGGTGATGGCGAACCCCTCAGGGGTCAGATACTCCGTAAGCAGAGTGCACAGTTCCATATCATCGTCGATGACCAGGATTCGTTCCATTTTGTCCCTCATGGTGCACCCCTCCCCGTTGCCTCCTTCTTTACTCATATCCTCCTGCTTTGTGAAACGCTGGAAGGCGCTATTTCCCCTTAAGTTTTATTAAGGGAATCACCTGAATCCGTGAATAAGTGTTGCCAACGTTGTTGGCTCGAAATTTCAACCATATTTTTCGAAAATCCAGGCGACTTTCGACCTGAAAATTTTCAACTGAAGGACCATTGTCGCTTCGCAAGCTCTGAGAACCGACTTTT
>JAHIUW010000003.1 GCA_018816865.1 Pseudomonadota bacterium | reverse complement strand
TCTTCCTCGTGGTCATGACGTTCTCCTGTGTTGAGGTTCCGGTGAAGTTTTGCAACTCCAACCGTACCCCAGCCAAGGACGGCATGACCACTTTCACTTTTGTGGCCAACTGTCAGGTGATAACCATCTCACTACATCCAGGGCATAGAGTTGGTGCCGGATGTCCACCGCCTGTGCCTCATGAACCTCATGCTGCATGGCATTGAAAGCCCTATCGCCCTCGGTGACAGCCTTGGGCCCCAAGGCGCATCCCTACCCAAGGCGGATGTCATCCTCACAAACCCGCCCTTCGGCACCGCTCGTGGTGGCCATACTCGACGAGACGACTTCACCTACCCGACCAACAACCGACAACTCGCTTTTCTCCAGCACATCTATAGGGGATTGAAGCCAGGTGGACGCGCGGCGGTCGTGCTTCCCGACAACGTGCTCTTCGAAGACAACACAGGCCGCAAAATCCGTACGGACCTCATGCACAAATGCAACCTGCACACGGTGCTGCGCCTGCCCACGGGCATCTTCTATGCGCAGGGAGTCAAAACCAACGTCCTATTCTTCCAACGCGGCGAGACCGACAAGGACAACACCAAAGAGACCTGGTTCTATGACCTTCGGACCAACATGCCGAACTTTGGGAAACGCACTCCCTTCACCCGCGACCATTTTATAGAATTTGAGAAGGCTTACGGCGATAGGCCAAATGGCAACTCTAAGCGAACTGATCAAGGCGAGGAAGGCCGCTTCCGTTGCTTCTCTCGCGAGGATTTGGTCCAGCGTAACGACAACCTCGACATCACATGGCTCCGCGACGAAAACGCTGACCACGCGGAGGATCTCCCGGAACCGGAAGTGCTGGCAGCTCAGATCATGGAGAATTTGGGAATTGCCATGCAGGAAATGGAAGAGTTGTCGACGATGCTTGAAGGTGGGGAGGCAGAGTAGATGCCGACTACGTCCGCTTTGCCTGAGGGTTGGGAGAGTTGCGCCATCGGCGACCTTTGCGAATTGATCAACGGACGAGGATTCAAGAAGACTGAAAGAAGCTCGTCAGGTCTTCCAATCATACGCATTCAGAACCTGAATAACTATAAAGCAAAATTCAACTACTATAACGGCGAGTACAAAGAGCAAATCTTCGTCAACAAAGGGGATTTGCTCTTTGCTTGGTCAGGAACCCCCGGCACATCATTTGGCGCTCACATCTGGAATGGCCCTGAAGGAGTTCTAAACCAACATATTTTTAGAGTATTGAACAACGACAATCTGATTAGGAAGGAATACTTTGCTCGGGCCTTCAACCACAAGCTAATCGAATTAATTGCTGGCGCACATGGTGGAGTTGGCCTCCGGCACATCACCAAGAATAAACTTGAAGCTACGCAGATTCCCCTCCCTCCACTCAACGAACAACGTCGCATTGCAGACAAAATCAACGAACTGCAAGCCAGGAGCCGCCGCGCCCGTGAGGCGCTGGAGACCGTCAAGCCGCTACTTGATAAGCTCCGACAATCTGTGCTTGCCGCTGCCTTCCGTGGCGACCTGACCGCAGAGTGGCGCAAACAGAGTCCTGAGGTGGAACCTGCCTCCAAACTCCTTGAACGCATCCGCGCCGAACGCCGCGCCCGATGGGAAGAAGCCGAACTCCTCAAAATGCGAGCCAAGGGGCAAGAACCCAAGAACAACAAGTGGAAAGCTAAGTACAAGGAACCTGAGCCTGTTGATACAAAGGAGTTGTCGAAACTGCCAAAGGGGTGGAGTTGGATTCGCCTCGAGCAATGTGTCTACGATGGCCCTACCAACGGCTATTCACCCAAAAGCAGTGATGACGCTAAGGGCTCATTGAGCCTCAAGCTGTCAGCAACGACAACCGGCAACTTTCTCGCAAATGAGAATACCACCAAGAGGCTTTACGAGACGATCTCACCCGACTCAAATTATTGGCTTCAGAATGGCGATGTTCTCATTCAACGCGCAAATTCACTTGACTACCTCGGAACAACAGCTGTTTACGGCGGAGAAAATAACACCTTCATATATCCCGACCTGATGATGCGAGTTCGTACATGTCTACCTGAACTTTCACATTGGATTCGACATTGGTTCCACTCCCCAATGGGAAAATGTTACGTGAGAGATAATGCAAACGGCATTGCCGGTAACATGCCAAAGATCAATGGGAAAACAGTGCGCAACGCCTTGATTCCAGTTCCCTCAATTGAAGAACTTCAAGTAGCCGTCACTATGGTTAACGGTCTTGAGAAGCAAAGCCAGAACCTATCGAGCTTGATTAATGCACAACTTTCAAGAGTAACCGACCTCGATCGGTCCATCCTCGCCAAAGCCTTCCGAGGCAAACTCGTCCCTCAAGACCCGAATGACGAACCCGCATCAGTGTTACTAGAGAGAATCAAGACTGAGCGTGAAACGCCAAAGGGTAAAAGAAAAGGACGGAAGAAGCATGGATAAAAAGCACAAGGCTTCTGACATCATAGCTATAGTGGCGAAAGGTGGATTGGGGGCAATTCCAGTCATCGGGCCGCTTGCAGCTGAAATTGTTGGGAGAATCATTCCTAACCAACGCCTCGACCGCCTTGAAGACACTTTAAAACGATTTAGAGACAATCTGGACGATGAGGGACTGGGCATGTTCAAAGCAAACATGGACAACCCTGAATTCATCGATCTCTTCGAGGAAGCCATGTTGCAAGCGGCTAGAGCCTTATCAGATGACCGCCGAGAAAACATCGCACGAATTCTCAAAAGCGGTATGACCGATGAAGAACTCAACCACATGACAAAGCGCCGTATTTTAGAAGCCTTTGAACGAACAAACGATGCTGAAATCATCCTTCTACAATCAGGCGCTCGCAAGTTGAATGAGGATAATGAGTTCAAGAAGCAACACGAGATACTATTCCACATCCCTGATCAAACCATCACAGGAAGGCCTTTGGAACCTTCTGAAGCTGAAGCTGCAACAATGAGCAAAGTATATCTGAAAAACCTCATCACCTTGGGACTCATTTCAGACAGCAGCTTTGAACCCGACTTTATCCAACTCACGTCCTTCGGGAGGCAGTTGTTGAAATATATTAACAACGAGCCGGATGCAGATTTGGATAAATAAAGACACGACGGAGACCATACCCTATTCAGCATCCATCGTATGACATCGGAGGCCATCAGCGCATATGAGATATTGCTTCGCAGGTCGTAACTCTGGATAAAGGGGTAACAATCTCGATGCTCATCACAGGTCCGCAAATACCCTGTAGGTAATCTGACCCTCGCCTCACGTCGATTATCAGCCCCCAATAATTTTGAATATCCTGAATACCACTATTTACCTGCCCAACGACCTCAAGAAGCTGCGCATCGTTTTCTATTGGCAACGCCTCCCCCCTCCTTGAAACGCATTCAAGTTACCGATACAGATGTGGAGACCTATATCACCAAGCATCTTTCATGCTCAACTGGTAGGATTTACATACCTGCGGACTAGCGCAGTTTGGGAGAGGACCATGCCACAATCGACACTCAAAGACCTGTTTGAAGTATATACCGAGAAGAATCCGGACGAGGAATGGATCCAGAAGTACAAAGAGGCCTGCGCAAGAGTTGCAGCGATCAAGACAGGCCAACAGGAACTCACACTGGATATCGCCAAGTATCTCTGGACCTCTCACGATACGGGGGTGACGACGATATCACGGGCTCAGCTCCCCGTGGATTTTTTTGACAAGCACTCCGAAGTACTTGTTGAATTAGCCCGACAACTCATCATTTCGCCCACCCCTGAAAGCTTCGACAAAGTAATCGCACAGTGGTCGAAGTGGAAAAAGACGAACGAAATCGACTGGATTCCCTGGGCTGCTACAACTAGAATCCTGGCCGCCGCCGATCCAAAGCAGTTCACCTCCTGCGTCAGCAACTGGATATACGACGTATTCAGATACCTGCGAGACGCCCACGGGCTCTACATTCCCCGGACCGGGAACTGGGCTCAACAAAACATCACCATCCTGAAAAGAGTCCGTGCGGAAGGCCTTGAAGACGCCGATCCCATCACGCTCAACACCTTCCTCTGGTGGCTCGTCGACGACCATCTCAGGACCAAGGGAATAATCTACAAAGATGTGAAGCCGATAACAAAACGCATAACCTCTGGCGTGCTTGCTTCTAACGCCCCAATGCCACCCCTTCCACCGCTGAATACAATCTTCTACGGCCCTCCAGGAACGGGTAAAACTTTCCAGATGGGCCTAATCAAAGACACACTATTCACCTCGATCGAAAATCAAGCCAGCAATGAGCAATGGGAAGAAGAACTCTTCGGCGGATTGTCTTGGTGGAAGGTGGCCGCTGCGGCACTCCAGGACTTGGGCGGCCATGCCAAGATGCCCCAGTTGAAAGAGCACCGCTTCGTCCAAGCCAAATTCAGGACGAGCCAAAACAAACACCTTATGAGTACGCTCTGGGAAAACCTGCCCAGTCACACCCCCCTGGAGTCCACTCAAGTCAATTACGACCACGGCAGCCGAAGACCACCGTTCATCTTCGACAAGGACAGCGACTCGACATGGAGACTCCTGGACGGTTGGGACGAACAATGCCCAGAAATCCTTGAAGCACTGAACCGATATGGACAAGGCCCGCCTTCGGGCACAGCCGCCAAACGGTATGAATTCATCACGTTTCACCAATCGTACAGCTACGAGGAATTCATCGAAGGCATCAGGCCATTGCTCACTGACGACGACGCACAAGGCGAGCTCAGATACGAGCTTGTGGACGGTGTTTTCAAGAAGCTTTCCCTCCGCGCTGAAAATGACCCGGATGCCCATTACGCCCTGTTCATCGACGAGATCAACCGGGGCAACATCTCCAAAATCTTCGGTGAACTCATCACGCTCATCGAGGAATCCAAACGCAAGGGCGGTAAGGAGCCGATCACGGTGCGTCTCCCCTACTCGCGGGAATTGTTCTCCGTACCGTCTAATCTACACATCATCGGCACCATGAACACGGCGGATCGTTCACTAGCCCTTATGGACACAGCCCTGCGCCGTCGCTTCTCCTTCGTGGAAGTCATGCCAAAGCCCTCCCTATTGGAGGGTGTGATGGTCTCAGACAACGACCTAACCGTGAACATTACCAAACTGCTTGAAACCATGAACCAACGCATAGAACTGCTATACGACCGCGAGCACACCATCGGCCACGCCTTCTTCATGGGGCAGGATTGGGAGACACCAAATCTGGACGGCCTGCGCACGACGTTCTCCCGTAAAATCATCCCCCTGCTTCAGGAATACTTCTTTGAGGATTGGGAAAAAATCCGGCTCGTTCTAGGCGACAACCAGAAAGAGATGACGGACCCGGGCCTTGCCTTCATCCGCAAGGAGGAGGTGCAAGAGTCCGACCTCTTCGGCAACGGCGGGTTGAACGGTATGGAACTGACCAAGTACGAGCCCAACCAACGCGCATTGGATGATATCCGGGCCTACATTGGCATTTATGATTCCAACGTGATCGGCGAAAGCGAGGAAGAGGGTCAAGACTAATGCATCGTCTTGTGGTCAGAGAGTATGGCTGCATCGTCAGCGGCACACCCAAGCAGATCGGAAAGGATTTGATCAATGTCTGTGCCGAAGATTTCGCCTATCTAAAGACCGCCATCACCTCTGAAGAGTCTGACGACATGGGGGAGTTACTCAAGCTCTGCACAAAGCACGGGCATGAGGCCCTGCAAGTTCAAAACTTCGCAGGCATCATCCAAACTCCGCGAGGCACAATCATCGAAATCCTGCCCAAGGTTTACGCCGCCTCCAAGGAAGACGACGAAGAAGCCCACGCCCGACGAATTCTCTTGACCATGCTCAGACACTTCCGTGCATTGCCCTTCAAGCAGTCAGATACAGCGCTACTGGCACAGGGCAAGATCCCGCTCATGGAGTTTTTCATCGGCCATTTTCTGGGACAAATGACCCGGCTGATCAAATACGGCATTCGCTCCGACTATGTGGTGGTAGAAGACAACCTGACCTACCTCAAAGGCAAACTAAACCTCACGGCGCACATTCGCAAAAATGTCGCTCACAAGGAGCATTTCCACGTCCGCTTCGACGAGTTCCTACCCAACCGCCCAGAAAATCGACTGATCAAATCATCCCTGTTATTGGTGGCCAGTCTGACGCGAACCACTGCCAATCAGAAACTATGCCGAGAGCACTTATTCACCTTCAACGACATTCCGCCTTCGACCAACCACGCCTGCGATTTCCATTGCTATCGAAGTGATCGCAACATGGCCCACTATGATGAAGTCATGATGTGGTGCAGGATGCTCTTAGGAGGCAATTCCCCCCTACCGCAGTTCGGCAAAAGACAATGCATCTCGCTACTGTTCCCCATGGAGAAATTGTTCGAGGACTACGTTGCTGCCAAGCTGAAACGACAACAACCAAACTGGCAAATATCAACACAGACAAGTACTGAGCATCTCATCCAAAACCACAAGCGTCGTAAGCTTTTCAAACTCAAGCCTGACATTCTGATCCGCGAAGAAGGGCGACAAGTTGTGGCAGATACAAAGTGGAAGCTCATCTCAACAATCAAGTCTGGCTATGGCATTTCACAGTCCGACCTCTATCAAGTCTACGCATATGGTCACAAATACCTCTCCTCCCAGGACACCAAAGAAGTCATCCTGATCTACCCCATGACCGGTGAGTTCATGAGACCACTGGATCCGTTTGCGTTTGAGAATGGATTCATCTTACGAGTCCTACCGTTTGACATCGAGGCTGGCCACCTCCAACTCAACTGACACATAAAAACGAACTTTATCTTCTTCCACCATGGAATACATAAATGATTGACTTTTTTATTCCAGTAGCGGAATAATTAAGTCAGACTAAACGTTTTTATATTCCAAACCAGGGAGAGGTCATGGACCAGACTATAGCCTACGTCCGAGTCAGCACCACAAAACAGGATGTCGAGAACCAAGAACTCGCCATTCGCCGCTATGCTGATGAGTACGACCTAAAGATTAACCAGTGGTTCAGGCTGGAGGCAAGCTCACGCAAGAGCACCAAGGAGCGTCGCATCGATGAGTTGCTTGAGACGCTCCAAAATGGCGACACGCTTATTGTGTCGGAACTCTCCCGATTGGGCCGCAGCCTGACCCAGATCGTCCTGACCATCGATGAACTGCTTCAGAAGGGTGTGACGTTCATTGCCATCAAGCAGACCATGAAGCTCAACGGTGCCAAGGACATCGCCGCCAAGGTCCAAATCGCAATGTTCGGCCTTCTGGCCGAAATCGAGCGTGACTTGATCAGCGAAAGAACCAAAATGGGTCTCGACGCGGCTCGCGCGAAGGGCAAGATACTGGGACGCCCCAAAGGGGCTATCGGAACGTCCAAGCTGGACGGCAAGGAAGAGGAGATCGTAGACCTGTTATCCAAAGGGATCACCAAGCGGGCTCTGGCCCGACATCTGAACGTTGCGTCCCCGACCCTAACGAACTTCATCAAGACGCGGAAGCTCACCGAATAAAATATCCACGCCCCCCCCCTGAAAAAACGATGAACCTAGGTGAAGTGCAAGGGCAGTGGACAAAATTTTAGAGGGGACCACTCAGCATGCCGTAAAAGCGGCACCAGCCGGTCAGCTCCTCTCGGAGCCTCGCACGACCAGTTCCGTCACTGAGGAAAACGTTCAGACCTCTCCTTGCTGATGACCTTGGCGTATGTGATCTGGGCTTTCTCCAGAATCGAAGCCAGATCCTTAAACCCCCACAGCTCGACATCGCACTTTTTTGCCATCTGTCGCGTCTCTGAGGATATTCTTTTAGCATTGGTGGCAACGATCAACCGCTTGATGTCCCCTCCCAACAGAGCCTCGTATTGAGGTTTTGCGCCGTACACTTCACGCACAGCGCCATCCCCCTTCATTTCGCCATCATTAAAAAGGTGCTTGCATTGGACAAGCACATTGCCGAGGGACGACTTGATCACTACATCCGCACCCCAGTCGGTGGGCTGCTTAGTGAGCATGGATTCGCCTCTGAGCTCATATTCAAAAGCCAACGCCGTTAGGGCCTCGAAATTCTGCCACGACATATCTGCCATGCCATCGGCGAGGACCACAGCGTCCCCCTTGAATCCCACTCCCCCGAGCACTCCCGCGCCAACAAGATCCATGCTCGACACCTCTACAGGGGTCACCACCGCATCTTTAAGGTCCAGTTTGCGATTCAACAGCCTGTTCAGATGCACATCAAAGCTATCAATCTCCGGGTGCGCTAGAATCGGGATGTATACATGCACGTCCTTGGTGGCTCCGATGCGATATACGCGATCCGTGGCCTGCGCTTCCTTAGCAGGGTTCCAATGGCGCTCCAAATGCACGACGTTGTTGGCCCCAACAACGGTCAGCCCGACACCTGCAGCGACAGGTGACATAATAATGACATTGAAACCCTCACGCTCCTCGAAGCGCTTAATGATACCCATCCGTGTCTCACTGGCGTCTCGCTTGGAAAAAGCCTTGGTGTCGCCATTGATGATATCAATATTCAAGTCGCAAATAATACCGAGAGACATTGCCAAATAGGTTTGCAGACGCTTCCTGATAACGAAGACAATAACCTTCTCTCCTCGCGCTCGGATCTGATCGAGGATGGTGAGTAGAAGCGTCAACTTTCCAGAGACCTCAAACTGTCTGCGGACGTCCTCGGCGATTGAAGAAACGGCGGGCAAACCACCATTAAGCAGCGCAGGGTGCAAACACACATCCCGGAGGCTATGTAGCGCCTTTAGCATCCCGGAATTGCCGGAAGCGTCTCCCGTGCTCACTGCCACCGAGGCTGAGGCAAGAATGCTCTCGTACCACTTGCGCTGCTCACCACGCATCTCTATCCGAAGCGATGGTTCATCAGCTCCATTATGCACAAACTTCCTGGGAAGACCGTCGAGCTCATCCTCCTTAATGCGGCGCAGCATCAAGTTCCCGACCGCCTTGCGAAGCTTTCTGCCGACCTCGGCGCGCACTTCTTGCTCCCCAGGGCCAACTGCGGCCTTGATCGGCGAAATATATTCCTTCCTGAACGCTTGGTAGTTCTTGAGCAACCCGGGCACTGCGGTATCGAACAAGCACCAGAGATCTGCCAAACTATTCTCAACGGGCGTCCCTGTAGCTGGCAAGACAAAATCAGCCTTAATTCCTCTGGCGGCCCTCGACTGCAGTGTATCTGGATTCTTAATGTTCTGTGCTTCGTCGAAAATGACAAACCCCCAGTCGACTAGACACAACGAGAACTGATAGTCCCGAAGGGTCTGGTAAGTAGCGAGAACCAACCGCTCCGGCATATCGAGTCGGTCCATCCCCCACGAAGGCCCAACTTTCAAGGCATAGCGGATGGCACTGAGGCCCGAATGTATGTCCTCTTCCCTCTGCTTAGTCTCTCTACCGAATCTCGCCGTGAACTTGGGCAGGTCCACTTGCCCTTGCAGCATTACAATATCTTTAAAGGGAGATGGCTCGAATGCCTTCTCAACCTCTTCCCGCCAATTCTGCAGGAGGGTCAGGGGGGCAACCACTAGGCATGGTTTCGCCACCTCCCCACTCTTCTTCATTATGTAGGCATATTCGACCGCGGCAACCAACGACATGAACGTCTTACCAAGCCCCATGTCATCCGCCAACACTCCCCCGACAGAAGGCGTACCCCAGTCCATGCCCCCGTTGTTGGTTGCGAGGCCCAGAATCCAACGTATGCCCACCTCCTGATAGCTAAACGGCGTCCGCGTGCAACACGGCAGCACCAAAGGTTTATCATATGCATACGTCCGGTCTGGATCCATATTCGTTTCCAACACATTGCGCTCATCCTGCAAGTCGATATCCACAGTGGCCGTCACCTTGTCCAGCCCTTCCTCCCCTGTAGCGCCTGCGCCACCAACGGTGACGTCACTCTTCTTGGCCTTATCCGCGACAGCCTTGCGGATGGTTTCAATCAAGGTGTCATCAGAAGTGGAATCAGAATCGAGCAAGTACATGCGCCCGCCATACTCCACTTCTGACTGCCCGTTGGCCCTAGCGGCCTGAACCTTTTGCTGTAACGCACTTACATCCTCCGAGGAGTGCAAGCAGTGACCAGCATCGGCAAGGGGCAACGCTGGCGGATTGGACAGGCCTGCCGCGCCCGTCCAGTCTGTCGGGGAAGCATCCTTCTCCCCAAAATACGCAGACTCGTACTCCGTCGCGCCCTTGACCCGGATGGAGAACCCCATGTCCAGGTCAACCTTCGTCGCGTCTAAAAAGGCCCCTGGGGTCTCCAAAAACTGGCGGACCTGATGCACAGGAATCCTACTGTTGGAAAGGATCTCGTGCACAGCATCCAAGCACGCGTCATCCAATACTACCAGTGATTCCCGCACCCGCAGCACTTCTCCGCCGTCGTCCAGCTGATGCGTACGACTCTGAATATCCTCCGGCGTAGCTCCTTCCCCCACCTGAGGAAATAGCCCCAGTGAGCCATCATCCAGTTGGGATATGGACACGCCGACACGTTTCGGCCTCTCGACGCGCAAGTGGTCGAACTGCGACAAGTCAACCACTGCGCCGTTCGACTTCGCCCTTTGTAAATCATAGACGGCCTCAAGGTTGGCTCGTTCCGTGCGCCCCTCCGCCTTCAATTCGCCATGCCCCTTGACTGCCTCAAGCAGATCCCACTGCGCCTTGTCAGGCAGAAAAATCTCCTTCTCAGACAGGCCCAGGAAAGGCCCATTAAGCTTGAAATGCCGGACACGCTCACCCGAGGGAAGAATCAACTCGAGATTCATGGTGAACGAGGGATGCGTTGTGACTCCGTTGAAGTTGACGTTGAACTCCCCGTGCCACGGTTGCGGCAACCCCAAAAGCAGTCGTTCTGCGTCGCCAAGGAGCACGACATCCTCGGAAGGCATGTCGAATCCATCCGGCCTTTCAACCACGGCACCCTGCTCGGCCAGCATGCGTAGGGTCACGAGCTGATGCTGTTCGAGGGAGCTCCCCTGCCCAACGCGCAGAGCATCCATGTTCTCGCTCACGAATTCCACGCCATACGCGTGTGCTCTCGGCTTGAAATAGGACATCTCAACCGATTTGGAATCCAAAAGCTTTCGTATTTTCTCTAACATCATGGCGTCCTAGCGCGTTGTATGCTCGCGGAAAGAATAGTAGCTGTCCCTGTCCAAAACTCGGCTTGGATGAATATCCAAGCCATATTTTTTTAACGCCGAAAGCGCGTTGCCTTGCCATGATGCTGGATAGTGAACAAGCCTTGTGTGCCCGATCTTGGCTTCACCACGTGCAACCATCAATTCATGTCGTCCCAAAAGCTTACGATTCAAGTCATCAATATGGAAATACGACTTGTCGTATGACAGGATCGGCGTGTCCGAAGGAAGTCTATCGAGCAACAACAGAGGGAAGCTATGCGTTCCTTCGATCATATGAACATTGCCAAGGTTAAGGTAGATAACAGCCTTATTCGAATCGCTAAGGGTGGCATAACATGGCAGGGCTTTCTTCTCTATCCTACTCTTCAGGAACGATATCGCCTGGCCTCCAAGGAACAAACGAGACCCCTGAATCAAGCCGAGCTCATACAGCCCTAGGAGGAACCGCTCCCGCGCAGGAAACATGCGCTTCAGGTCGTCCCTGCCGGAGGTTTCGGCGTACTCCTTCAGCACCTCGAAAAAAATCCCCAAGTCCAGCTGCGACAGCCATTGGATCGTCCACTGGGTCCGTTTCACCCCCACTTCGTTCCACCACAGCCGATAGTTCCTACTACCGACGGGTACCCGCGGATCGCCTGCGATCTCTAGGATCACATCCCGCCATATCTCGGGAAGCGCTGTGTTAGTTGCCATACACTTATCGAGAAGAATCACGATCACCTTGTGCCCGAGCAGCAGCCCGTCTTCATAAGGCATCGTCGCATTAGATGGCTTCACAACCTCAAAAAAGACAGGAGAATCCTCACCCACTCCGAGTCGTTTCAACGTATCGATGTAATAGTAATTCTGACAGACGCTGCTGAACCGATTTTCCTTTCCCTTGGGGACTCCGCTTCGATCCAGCACCACATCCAGAGGGAGGCCGTTCTGCAAGGCGTATCCGCACAAAACTTGGGGAGCTGTCGAGCCGAGAAGAGTTTTGGCCGCAGACACAAAGGCCTTGATTTGGGCCGGAATCTGGCGACTTTTTGACTGGACTATTTGCCTGAACAAGTATGCCCTGAAATCCGCAAGCCCGTCTCCAAGCAGATCGTATTTCTCGAAGAACAGAGACACCATGGCCAGCAACGATATCCTGCTAGCCTGAGGCGCTATGCCTTCGAACACCTTGAAAAAAGCAGCGGACGTAGGCTGACGCGTACGAAAAACATCACTCGTGGCCCACAGGTGCACCACCGCCCGGATGTCGATGAGACGCTCCAAATGATTCGGGACAGGCTCGCCTATTCTAGCCAATTGCAGTAACTCGTCACACCGGCGCAGGAACCGTGAACCGGCCTGAGGCACGTCTCGGGCGATCCTTTCCATTTGTTGGGCCAACCGGACAAACCTTTCCTGCATCTCCGGGGAGGTGATGTCTGGCAAGTCCAAAAACAGAGGAACCGACAACCCAGAGAACCTGGACCTCATCGCGCCCCCTTCCTCAGAATGTCCAAAACCCCCCTGTATGTCTCGATGGATGGTTGGCGCGTGGTAAAGCGAATGTCTATCCGCCGATTGCAGCGCTGGCTCTCTTCGCTGTCGCCAGGGTCCACCATCCGGGAGGCGGCGTATCCGCTCACGGAGAAGAGAGGCTTTCCCTCTTTGTTCCGCAAAGATTGTAACGCCTCGCCATAGTCCGGTTGCCCAGTCCAGAAATTCCAAACTGAAATAGCCCGAAAAGCCGAAAGCCCCCAGTTCCCCTTAATGAGCCGCGTGGATCGACGCTTGTCCGTGTGTCCCTCAACAAAGAGGGTATCAAGATATTTCAGGCGTTCCGGATCTTTGATACTGTCATACAGGATACGACCAATATCCCTTACTGTATTTTCATGAATCTTCTGAATATCATAACTGTTGGTGTCGAAATAAAGCTGGTCGTCAGGAATACGAAGTACGGAAAGGTTATCACTAATTTCGACATGAATCCCCTTCTCCTTCAACTGACGCTGAATATCCTGGAGAATATCCCGCCGCACCTCGTTAGCCTTATGCAGCTCCTCAAGGTTGTCCTGCACGCGGTCCTTCAATTCAAGCATCTGAACAAGAAGAACAGCACAAGCCAAAATAAATATAACGAGCAGCCCGGCCATGATGTCCGAAAAGGACATCCAATAGGGATTATCCTCAGACGCCGAAGTGGCCTTTTGTCTTCTTTGAGCAAAGAGCGTCATAACGACCCCTATCTACGCTGCACCTTGAGTTCGATCTCTTCCACCACATCGGCGATGGTCGATATAGCTTGAGTCATGGTCTCCGTATAGTTCTGTGTGTGCTTATCCCACTGCCCCATACGCTCGCGGGTCTGACTGTTGACCATTTCACCATACTCCCTCAACAATTTCGCCAATTGCTCTTCCAGCTGCTGAACATGCCCCTCGATCCCAGCCTGCAGTTCTTCATAGCTCCTAGACACGAGGGCATAACCCTCTTTCGCCTTCCCCGCGGCATTGTCCATTTGTTCCGTGGAGCGCTCCACTCCCTGTTTGATCATCTCGAGGGACTCCATCACCCTATTAATGTTTGATTCCATCCGCGCATTTTCCCCAATAAACCGATCAGCAACGGTGGAACTCTGACGCACCCGCTCAGAAGCATCCACGATAGCAACCCCCAGTGTATCGGATGTGTTCTCAAGATGTCCTGAAGCGATCTCCAAATTCTGCGTGACCCTCACCATGTGCTCGCTGATCTTGTCCATAGACTGATTTGCCTGCTGCACATTGACCCCGAGGGACTGCCCCTGCTCAATAAGAGACCCCGTAGCCTTCGTCTGGTCCTCGAAAAGACTCTGCACATGCTCGACCATCTTCTTCTGCTGCTCAATAGCGGCGGAGAAGTTACCCTGCAAGGTTTGGTTCCGCTTATCCTGTTCGTCGCAGAGCCCTGCCTGCTGGCGCTCAAGGGTATCGAGGAATCCGGTTAATCCCACACTCATATCTTGCAGAGCTGTCCGAACATCGCTTGATGCCCCATTCAAGGCCACCCGCTGCTCATTGCCTTCCTTCCCGACCTTCTCGACAAATTCCTCAATGAGAGTGCGAAGTGCCTCCTCGGATCCCTGGGCCTGCCGAGAGCTCATCGCCTCCGAGGAGGCCACAAGTTTGTCCACAGCCGGGGTGAGCACATTGCGCATGCTTTCCTCGAGGCCATGCTGAATGGACCCCGACATCGTTCTCACGGCTTCCTGCATGGAATTACCAATACGCTCAGCAAGCCCCTGCAGGACGATCCGCGACTCGTGTCCGTCGTCCCTGATGTCGCGTAATATTTCCGAAGGGGAGAAGCGCTGGAAGAGCTCGTCGATCTGTGCTTGAAGCCGCGAGATACGGTTTCTGACATGGTGTTCAAACCATTTCTCAATTAGATTGTAAATCAAGCTTAGTAGCACACCCCAAACTGAGGTAATGAATGCGATGGAAGCACCGCCGACCAATTGCTGAATGCCCTGCATGAGGGTGTCTGTGCCACTATCAAAGACAAGGCTCTTGAGACCGAGTTGTAAGCCAACGAACGTGCCAAGGACACCGAGACCAGTGATTATGCCGGTTCCTGCAGCAAGCAACCTGTTGCCGACCAAGCCTCCAGCCAAAGTCGATGCGTTGAAAAAGATGCTGGCTTCCGAAGTATTCTTAAGCTGGTCACCCACTTCGACGAGAGTCTCATCGAACTCGTTCCAAAGCTCATGCCATTTATTCTTCCTCTCTGTAGCGCTCGCCTCACTCAGAATATCTCGTCGCGATGCAACCAGCTCCGACGCTTGCTTCCCATTTACCAGTTTACGGTAAAAACTGTACTGACGACGAGCTTGGAATAACTGGTAACCAGTAAGGAACAAGAAAACCAAAAAGCACACAATCGTAATCATAACAAATAGGGCAGATAGCCCTGCGGGAGTGAGCGTCTCGCCATGCACCAAGGTTGCAAAACTCGGCCACAAAGAACCCAGATCGAATTCAGTCATTCTCTTTTCCCCCTATCAACCAAATCTAAATAATATTATCTAGATCTATCTTACGCGCAGTCCGCGCACTACAGCTCTTTTCAGCAAGCGCAACACTTCTCTACCTAAGCACCAACGGTGCTAAGAAACATAACTGCATGGAATTTCCAGGAAATACACTACTAAAAATGCCGAAAATCGGCACCCCTATCCATGGCCATTCTCGAGCAAAAGCGCAAGATATATACCTAGAAATTTAGAGGGATAAAAACAACTATTCACTGCGACGTCTGAATAGTCCAGATTCCCTCCTATGCCAGAGTCACCAACAATGACCACGGCCAGACCCACAGGTCTCGACCACTTGAGATAAGTAGTATCCCCGACCAGAACCTCACGGACCACTCCCCCCAGTCAAAAACGCACTACCGCTCCCAACACCTCTAGAGGTGGACAAAATTCCAGGGGGGGGGCTATTTTGTTACTCAAGCAACCACCGCATCTGCTCCAGCGCCTTTGCCAACACCTCTATTGGATACCCATCCGCATAGTAGTCGAATGTCATCGACTGCTTCTCTAACGCATGCCCTAGTATCTGGGCCGCAACACCGAGCGAAACACCAACAGCCTTGAGCTGCGTACTCACAGTGTTCCGAAAGCTGTGGAACACCTTCGACCTTGAGACGAGGCCACATCTTAACTTATACCGGGCGAACCATTTCGAAGTGGCATCCGCATATCCATGTCGCCCGAACCTCAACTCCGGGAAAAGCCTTTGCTGCCCTGAACACCTCAACTTCTCGACATGCTCCAGCAACCCCATCTCAATCAGTACCGGATGGATTGGGATCACCCGCCGACTGGAGGACGTCTTAAGTCGCTTGTCCTCGGTGCCGTCGTTGATGTCGAAGCACCAGAAGCCATCGACCGTGCGGATGTCCACCAAGTGCAACTGACAGATTTCGTTCAAGCGCATGCCTTGATGAAGCCCGATCAGCGGCACCCAGAACTTGAATGGCAGATCGAATGAATGCTGGCGGTATTCCTTCGTCCCGAACAGCGCGAGGATGTCATCGTCGGAGAAGCCTTCACGGCTGGACTTAAAACTCTTCTTGGGTGCGTCCATCGTTAACAACTCGTTGAATCCGCCCTGAATGCCGTAGTTGATCTTCAACCACTTAAAAAAACCTTTCACGATCACCAGCCGTCGATTGAGCGTTGAAAAGCTCATCCTGTCCTTCTCTGGAATATCCATCTGGAGAAGCTCATTCAGGCTCTTGCTCCGGTATGCTCTGAGCTTGTTCATGTTCTTGGGAAGTCTGATAACTGCGGCCTTATACCCCCGCATCAGATCAAGGGAGAACTGTCCGACAGACACCCCCTGGCCACCAATAAGTTCCATGAACTCCTCAAGGATCGGCTTGAAGGAGTCATAGGTGGTTGTTCGCCACTTGGCCCGCGACTCGGCAAGATACTTGGCGACCGCATCACCCACCTCTGGAAGGCCATCATCGACACGCTGCGGTCCGCTCTCCTGCGACGTAACCTCAACCCTGCCAACAGCCACTGGAACGCCTCTCACGCGATTTGAGGACAAACGACACAACTCAGCCCGCAGCCAATCAGGACTGACCTCACTACCAGCCCTGACCGCATCAAAGGCATCAAGACAGACACCGGCCAGCAACATCGCTCTGGCCTTGGCGGGAAGACGATACCCCGTTTTGAGGGAAAGCTTGATCTCAGAACAGCCCAGTACAGGACGCACATCGCCGGGCACCTTGAGACGAAAGTGGAGGGTGGAACCTCTTTGAACGAGATATGATGCCAAAACAACAAAACTCCTTGTACCAAGCCTGTGTACCAAACGGCCTGAAACAAAGAGTTTATCAAGTAATTTCAATAAGATGGTGGGCAATGCAGGATTCGAACCTACGGCCTCTAGCTCCGGAGGCTAGCGCTCTATCCAACTGAGCTAATTGCCCGCAAAGGAGTGATTGTCTATTCCTGTCAAGCGAGATTTGTCAAGACATATCCCTTTCCAGCGCGATTCGCCACACAAGGTCAACCCCGTGCTCCAACAGCTTCCAGCCCCTCCCGCGCCACGGGGAGCAGGAATCAGCGCCAGCGCGCAACCCGGCCTCAGCCCATATAAATAGTCCCCCTCGACCCTTGTTCTTGTCAAGGAGTTCGGCCCGATGCTACCCTTGCGCACTACCCAAAGGAGCATCAATGCCCGAGAAAAAACGTATCCTGCTCGCCGTCACCGGAGCCAGCGGCATGCCCTATGCCGCCACCCTGGCCCGGACGCTGGGCGAGATGCCCGATATTGAGCTGCACATGATCATCTCCAACGCCGCCCGCAAGGTCATCGCCCTGGAAGGCGGCGCGGAGCCCATGGAGTCCTATGCCCACAGCGTCCATGACCAGGACAACATCGGCGCACCCCCGGCCAGCGGTTCCTGGCTGCACCACGGCATGGTGGTCTGCCCCTGTTCCATGGCCTCGCTGGCGGCCATTGCCTCGGGCCTGGGCTCGAACCTCATCCACCGCGCCGCCGACGTCACCCTGAAGGAACGCCGCCCGCTGATCCTCGTCCCCCGCGAGACGCCGCTGTCGCGCATCCACCTGGAGAACATGCTGCGCGCAGACAGCGCAGGAGCGATCATCGTCCCGGCCTGCCCGGGGTTCTACAACGGCCCGCAGTCCATCCAGGACATGGTGGACCACCTCTGCTCCCGCGTCATTGACCAGTTGAGACTGCCCCACACCCTGTCCACGCGCTGGGAAGGCTGACCCCCCTCGGTCCAGCCCAGGAATCATGCGCCTCATGCCCCAGTCGCATCGCCCGCACCCGCCGAACAGCAGCGCCAGCTCCCGGCTACTGACAAGGGTTTTGCGGCCAACTCCCTTGAAACCAGCTCTCCTGCTGACGGAAGTGCTGCTGGCCGGGATGCTGCTGCTCACCCTGGTCGCGCCCCTGCAGGCCGAAACACAGTGGGACGCGACAACGATCCAGACCAATCTCCGGCGGACCGTCGCGACCCTGAGCACGGACATCGGCGAACGCAATGCGGACGCCCCCCTGAACTACCTGCGCGCCGCGGCCTTCATCTCGGACCAGCTTGCCCTATGGGGGGTGCCCCTGGAGAGCTTGCGGCTCATCACGGACCCCCCGTCACCGCCCGTCATCGTGGCGACCTTCGGCCCTGAGCCCTCACCCGCGGCGCACAACCCCGCACCCCTCACAAAGCCAGGACAGCCCACGCCTTCCGCATCGGAACAGCCCGCATCTTCCACGCCGGACACCGCGCCGCATCTGCTGCTCTGCGCCCACTACGACACCGTACCCGGCTCACCCGGGGCCAACGACAACGCCTCGGGCGTGGCGGTGCTCCTGGAGCTGGCGCGCCTGCTGGCCGATGCACCACCCCCCGTACGGCTGCAAATCGCCTTATTCCCCAATGAGGAGGAGCCCCACTTCATGACCCCCGCCAGCGGCAGCGTGCGCTATGCCGAGCAACTTGCCATGCGGAGCGCACTCCCCCTGCGCGTCATTGCCGTGGACTCCATGGGCTGGACGGGCAAGGACGCCGGGTGGCGGGCCTTCATGAATTTTTCCAAGGGCAACCTCACCGTGGGCGCGCGTCCCGAATCACGGCCCCTGGCCGACAACCTGACCCAAACCCTGAGCAGAATCACGGATACCGCCGCCGTGGTCACCAGGGACGGCGCCTTCTGGATCGACAAGTCGGACCACGCCCCGTTCGTGGCCAGGGGCTGCCAGGGTGTGCTGCTCACCGCGCCGGGAACCCTGGCTTACCCCTGTCTGCATTTGGGCTGTGACACGCCGGAAAAACTGGATTATAAGACAATGGAAATGACCGTGCACGGACTCCTGGAGTTCATCGCGCAGCAACCCTCCCCCCCCCCGCACCGTGACCACACCGAAACATTGATCGACAGCGGGGACAAACAAGGAGCATAGCCATGGCCGACACTCTGACCTGGTACGGACACTCCAACTTCCGCATCGACGCGGATGGTACGACCATCCTTGTGGACCCGTTCTTCGAAGGCAATCCCCGCGCCCCCGTCTCCAGTGCCACCATCACCGCCTGCGACGCGGTGCTGCTGACCCACGACCACGGCGACCATGTGGGCTCCACCGTGGATATCTGCAAGGCCACGGGTGCATGGCTGGTGTCCATCGTGGGTACGGCGGGCAAACTCCAGCAGGCTGGGGTTCCGGCCTCGCAGATCGCCAACGGCATCGGCATCAATATCGGCGGCAGCATCGAGATCGCCGGGATCAAGATCACCATGACCCAGGCCTTCCACTCCTCTGACAGCGGCGCGCCCACGGGCTACATCCTGACCCTGCCCAGCGGCGTGACCATCTATCACGCCGGGGACACGGGCCTGTTCAGCAGCATGGAACTCTGGGGGCAGCTCTACAAGATCGACTACGCCCTGCTGCCCATCGGCGGCGTGTTCACCATGGACGCCCGCCAGGCCGCTCTGGCCTGCAAACTCCTGGGCTGCGCCAAGGTCGTGCCCATGCATTGGGGCACCTTCCCGGTGCTGGAACAGAACACCTCGGCCTTTGCCCAGGCCCTGGCGGAATTCGCGCCGGGCACAAGGCTCACGCCCATGAGCATCGGCACCCCCCCTGGATTTGCAGAAGACAAAGCCCTAGGCCCTGAGCCACAGGGGTTCCTGGCCTCACAAAACGAATAACGCCGGGGGCTAGTCAGCCCCCGGCGTTATTCGTTGCACAAAAACAACAATCAGCTCCCACCCAGCCCCAACAAAGCCTGATGGACCTTTTCCGCGCGCTTGCGGCCCAGGCCATTCACCTTGAGGATGTCCTGCAATGAGGCCTGGCGCATGGCCGCAAGCGAACCGAACGCTTCCCACAACAGCCGCGCTGTCTTGGGGCCGATCCCGGGCAGGCTCTCCAGTTCGCTGGCGATCATGGACTTCTTGCGGCTCTTACGCTGGCGTCCGATGATGAACCTGTGGGCCTCGTCGCGCACCCGTTGCAGGAACAGCAATTCAGGGCTTCCGGACTTGAGGGGCAAGGGATTGCTGCGCCCCGGCAAAAAGATACGATCGTCCAGGGCACCCGCTCGGCGGTCCGGCCCCGGGCCATCGCCCAAAGACTTGGCGATCCCGGCCAGCGGGAACTCGCCCGGGATCCCGGCCCGCTCCAGACCGGCGGCCACGGCCCCCACCTGCCCGCGCCCGCCGTCGATGAGCAGCAGATCCGGCCAGGGCGGCCCGGCCTCGGCACGGCGCTGGGCCCAGGCGGCCAGGGCGGCGTAGTCGTCCCCGCTGCCCTCAAGCTCGGGGAAGGTGTAGGTCCGATAATCGTCCTTGAAAGGCAGCCCGTCCTCGAAGACCACCAGCCCGGCGCGCAGCCCCTGGCCACCCAGGTGCGACACGTCCACGCACTCCACACGCTGCGGCTCCACGGGCAGACGCAGGGCCCGCTTCAGGCGTTCGGGGACGTCCAACCCACCCGGGGTCTCGGGCCGGGCCTGGGCGGCGTTGGCGCGCGCCATCTCCAGCAGCTGCTTCTCAGGTCCGCCGCGCGCCACACCCAAGCGCACGGGTCCGCCCCGACGTTCGGCCAGCGCGGCTTCCAGGGCCTCGGCTTCGTCCATGGCCCAGGGCAACAGCAGACGCCCGGGGATGAAGCGCGAGGTCCAATAATATTGGGTCAGGAACCCGGCCACGGCCTCGGGCGCGTCCTCCAGGGCCAGGCCCTGAAAATGATAGGTCCGGCCATCCAACAGCCGCCCCTGACGCACGAACAGCAAGCCCAACCCCAAGCCTGCGCGGCCTTCGGCCACGGCCAGCACGTCCAGGTCCACGGGCTTGGGCAGCACGACCGCCTGACGTTCCACCGTGGCCTCGATGGCCCGGATCTGATCGCGACACTCCCCGGCACGCTCGAATTCCATCTGCCGCGAGGCCTGATGCATCTCCCGGGTCAGTTGCCCCAGCACGTCCCCAGCGCGCCCGGCCAGGAACATCTCCACCCGCCGTACCAGGGCCGCGTAGACTTCGTGGTCCGCCAGCCCCACGCAGGGGGCCAGACACTGGCCGATATGGTGATACAGGCAGGGCCGCACCCGGTTGCCAAAGGTCCTGTCTCCGCATTTGCGCAGGGGAAAGGCCTTGCCCAGGACCTTCCAGGTGCGCCGCGCCGCGAGGCTGGAGGTGAACGGGCCGTAGTAGACGCTGCCGTCGCGGGCCACGTTGCGGGTCATGGTCAGGCGCGGGTACTCGTGGCTTTTGGTGAGTTGAAACAGGACATAGGATTTGTCGTCGCGCAGCACGATGTTGTAGCGCGGGCGATGCTTCTTGATGAGGCTCGCCTCCAGCAGCAAGGCCTCCTTTTCCGTGGCCGTGGACAGGGTCTCGATGCGCGCGATGCGCTCCACCAACGACTGGGTCTTGTGGGTCTGGCGGTCAAAACCGCGGAAATACGAGGCCAGCCGCTTGCTAAGACTCTTGGCCTTGCCCACATAGATGATCCGGCCCCTGGCGTCGTGCATCAGATACACGCCAGGGCCCTTGGGGTAGTCTGCGCTCAGAAATTCGAACATGGGCCATACGTAGTACCGCGCCGCCGCCGAGGCAAGCTCGGATGAGCCAAGCCATCCAGCGTCTTATCCCAACTATTATTAGTTTAAAGCTGAGCTTCACTCTGACCTGCGAATTCTAATCTTACGGGCATATCCTTAATAGATAGCCGTTCCCAAAGGAGCGGTCCTTTTTTGTGCCTGACTTGGCCTCGCACAAAAGGCGGTCAAGGATTTTGAACCAGTGATAATTTGAATAGTTTAGACTTTTTTAAACCTCATCGAATTTAAGACGATCAACGACCCCTAGGATCCGTAGGGTGCTTTTTTGTCATATATTTAGCACCTTTGATAAAAACAAAAGGCCCTCACAGACTCAAAGTACAAGGATTTATACGGTATAAATATTTTTACCCCAGTCAAAAAAACGCCGGTTTTCGCTTGATTCGCCATTTGAATGGGGGTAAAGATCGACCTGGACGCGTCAACGTCCGGCGTCAGGCAGAGGTTTTTCAATTTTTTTTATCGTAAACGAAGGATGGATGACATCATGAAACGCATTCTTGTTATGGCTTTGGTTGCCTGCTTCGTGCTGGGCGCCGCCATGGCCAACGCCGAGACCAAGTTCTCCGGTTCGTTCGAGCACTCCCTGGAGTGGACCGACAACCAGGACTTCCAGGAAGGTTCCGCTGATAATAACAATGAAGAAGACTTCACCGCCCTGCAGCGCGTGCGTCTGTACTTCGAGCATGTGACCTCCGAAGACCTCCGCGCCGTCATCGGCTTTGAGTTCGACACCACTTGGGGTGCTCAGGACAGCAACGACGAGTACGGTGGCGGCGCCATCGGCTCCGACGGCGGTCAGCTTGAGATCAAGCACGCCTACACCGATTTCAAGACCGGCCCCCTGTCCTGGCGCGTTGGTCTGCAGGGCCTGGCCTTCCCCTCCTCGGTTGCCGGCAACCCGATCTTCGCCTCTGACCTGGCTGGCATCGTGACCTCCTATGCCTTCAACGAGAACGTCTCCGTTGTGGCTGCCTACGCCCGCCTGTGGGACGGCAACAATACCA
The DNA here is from genome assembly GCA_018816865.1 of Pseudomonadota bacterium. Taxonomy (GTDB): domain Bacteria; phylum Desulfobacterota; class Desulfovibrionia; order Desulfovibrionales; family Desulfovibrionaceae; genus Desulfovibrio_Q. Next base: position 33,645 of record JAHIUW010000003.1, on the reverse strand, counting down.
CCACCGACCAGGCTGACGACGAGATCGACGCTGCCGTCGTGCTGCTGCCCATCACCATGGACGGCTGGAACGTGACCCCCTACGCCGCCTACGCCATGGCAGGTACCGGCTCCAACACTACGGCGCTCGCCTTCCCCGTTATCGACCTGACCAACCCCAGCTCCGCTGTTGGTTACACTGATTCCGTGACCGCCACCTGGGTGGGCGCTGCCCTGGGCGTCAACATGTTCGACCCCTTCACCTTCGGCATGGACCTGATCTACGGTTCTGTTGATGGTGACGAAGCCGAAGACAACGACCGTTCCGGTTGGTACTTTGCCGCCATCGGCACCTACAAGCTGGACATGGTCACTCCTTCTCTGGCCTTCATCTACGGCACCGGTGACGACGACGACATCACCAACGGTTCCGAGACCATGCCCACTCTGGCTTGTGGCGGCGGTGCCCACTCCGGCCTGGCTCTGACCGAATTCGGTCTGAACGGCGCTGGCGGCACCGAGTCCGGCGACATCCTGAACAACAGCCGCACCGACTTCATGGCCGTTGCTCTGATCCTGGACGACATCTCCTTCCTGGAGAACCTCAAGCACAAGTTCGTGCTTGTCTACGGTAAGGGCACCTCCGACGAGAGCAACGCCAACCGTGCCAACATCATGGTGACCGAAGAAGACTCCTTCTGGGAAGTCAACCTCGACAGCACCTACGCCATCTACGAGAACCTGGCTCTGAACGTCAACATGGCCTACCTTGACGTTGACCGCGACGAAGACACCTGGACCACCGCTGGCGCCGACCTCGACGCCGCTTCCAAGCTGTTCGTCAACCTGACCTACAAGTTCTAAGCTTGTTGTCTTAGCTACCTGACGCCTAGGCCGGGACCCAAAAGGTCCCGGCCTTTTTTCATGCCCGCTCTGGCTCGACTTTTTCCAGGTCCTCCTCTATTCTGCCAGCCTTCCCGCTGAACACCGAGCCGTCGCCCTCCCCACCGAGGGCCGCTGCCCAGAAGGAGAGCCCCCATGCCCTGCCCCGAACTGCCCTACTCCGGCCCCCAGGATTGGGCCGCCCTAAAAGCCCGCCTTGCCGGGCGGGATGCCCCCGGTGCCGATGTGGACGCCGCGGTGGCCGAGATCCTGGCCACCGTGCGCGAACGCGGCGACCAGGCGCTGGTGGACTATGGCCGCAGATTCGACTGCAAGACCCTCAGCGCCGACGCGCTCAAGGTCAGCCCGCAGGAATACGAGGCCGCCCGCGCCGAGGTCCCGGCATCGGACATGGAAATCCTGGCCGAAGCCGCCGCCAACATCCGCGCCTATCACCAGCGCCAGCGCGAGAATTCCTGGTGGACCACCAAAGACGACGGCACCATCCTGGGCCAGATGGTCACGCCCGTGGACCGCGTTGGGCTGTATGTCCCCGGCGGCCAGGGTGGTCAGGTCCCGCTGATCTCAAGCCTGCTGATGAACGCCATTCCGGCGCAGGTGGCCGGGGTCCGCGATATCCAAGTGACCACGCCGCCGCGCCCGGACGGCAGCCTGAACCCGTACCTGCTGGCCACGGCCAATCTGTTGGGCCTAACCCAGCTCTTCCGCGCGGGCAGCGCCTGGGCCATCGCGGCCCTGGCCTACGGCACCGAGACCATCCAGCCCGTGGACGTCATTGCCGGGCCTGGCAATATCTTTGTGACCACGGCCAAGCGCCTGCTCATGGGCAAGGTCGGCATCGACATGATCGCCGGCCCCAGCGAGATCGCCATCATCGCCGACCAAAGCGCCAACCCGGCCTGGCTGGCTGCGGACATGCTCTCCCAGGCCGAACACGACCCCCTGGCCTCGTCCATCCTGGCCACCACCGACCCTGAACTGGCCAAGGCCGTCCGCGCCGAGCTGAAGATTCAGACCGCCCTGCTGCCCCGCGCCGAGGTGGCCAACAAATCACTGCACGACTGGGGTGCGATCCTGCTCTGCCCCAACCTGGACGCCGCCGTGGATTGCATCAACCGCCTGGCCCCGGAGCACCTGGAACTGGCCGTGGCCGATCCCTGGGCGCTGCTGGGCAAGATCCGCAATGCGGGGGCCATCTTCATGGGCCACACCGCGCCCGAGCCGGTGGGCGACTATTTCGCAGGCCCCAACCACGTGTTGCCCACCCTCAGCACGGCGCGTTTTTCCTCGGCCCTGTCCGTGCAGACCTTCATCAAGAAATCCAGCGTGGTGGCGACCTCACCGGCCTTCATCCAGGCCCATGCGGACAAGATCGCCCGCCTGGCGCGCCTGGAAGGGCTGGAAGCCCACGCCCGCAGCGTGGAACAACGCAAACAATAGCTGACAGCCGCCCTCCCGCGCGGTCACGGCCACGGCCACGCGAAGAACACAGGCCCCCGCCCCGCAAATGGAGGGGCTGCGCGGCGCTTCCAAATCGACTGTTTTTCCCGTATGAGAGGGGCCATCGCCACCTCAAGGAGCACACCGTGAATATCGTCACCCAGACCAGCATCAAGGAATACCCCCTGGTTTCCCGCGGAAAAGTCCGTGATATCTATGAAATTTCTCCCGACGAGCTGCTCATCATCACCACGGACCGCATGAGCGCGTTCGACGTGGTCATGAACGAACCCATCCCCTACAAGGGCGTGGTCCTGAACATGATCACCCTCTTCTGGATGGACAAGTTCGCGCACATCGTGCCCAACCACCTTGTGGAACGCGACGTGGCCAAGTTTCCGTCGCAACTGGCCCCCTATGCGACCGACCTGGAAGGCCGCTCGGTGATCGTCAAGAAAGCCAAGCCCCTGCCCATCGAGTGCATCGTGCGCGGCTACATCACCGGCTCCGGCTGGAAGGACTACCAGCGGACCGGCACCGTTTGCGGCTACGACCTGCCCGCCAATCTCCGGGAATCGGAACAGCTCCCCGAGCCGCTGTTCACCCCCTCCACCAAGGCGGACCTGGGCGAGCACGACGAGAACATCACCATGGATCAGGCCATGGACCGTGCCGGACGCGACGTGGTGCAGCAGGTGCAGCAGGCCTCTCTGGAGATCTACAAGGCCGGCAGCGAATACGCGGCGACTAAGGGCATCATCATCGCCGACACCAAATTCGAATTTGGCATGACCGCTGATGGCGTGATCCTCATCGACGAGGTCCTGACCCCGGATTCCTCACGTTTCTGGCCCCACAAGGGCTATGCCCCCGGAGCATCGCAGCCCAGCTTCGACAAGCAGTACCTGCGCGACTGGCTTTCCGCCCAGGTGTGGGACAAGACCCCGCCCCCGCCGACCCTGACCCCCGAAGTCATCGAACGCACCCGCGTGAAATACGTCGAGGCCTACGAATTTCTCACCGGCGAGGCATTCCCTTTCAAGTAATCGGGTGTTATATTCTAAGACAGGCCAACGATCGCATCGTTGGCACTGCTACATAAATACAGACCGGGTGTGCTGCCCGGCGTCCATAGAAATGCGGAAAGCATTGCGTACGCAACATGCGCAACCATCCCGTAACATGAGGAAACCCATGAGATTGTCTGAAATTAAATTGCCTGAGCTCACGATGCCCGAGATCACATTCCCGGAGATGAAGATGCCCGAGCTGACGATGCCCGAGCTGACCATCGGCGATCTGGTGGCCAGGGTACCCATCATCCAGGGCGGCATGGGTGTGGGAATCTCCCTATCCGGCCTGGCCTCGGCCGTGGCCAACGAGGGTGGCATCGGTGTCATCGCCGCCGCCATGATCGGCTTCAGGGACAACGCAGCGGCCAAGAATTCCGAGGCCCACGTCAAGGCCCTGACCCGTGAACTGCGCACTGCCCGTGAGAAGTCCGACGGCATCCTGGGCGTGAACATCATGGTCGCGCTGACCAACTTCGCTGACATGGTGCGCACCTCCGTCAAGGAAGGCGCGGACATCATCTTCTCCGGCGCCGGTCTGCCCCTGGACCTGCCCGGCTACCTGACCGAAGGCGCCAAGACCAAGTTGGCTCCCATCGTCAGTTCCGGCCGCGCGGCCAAGATCATCACCCAGAAATGGCTGAACAAGTTCAACTACATGCCCGACGCCTTCGTGGTGGAAGGCCCCAAGGCCGGAGGCCACCTGGGCTTCAAGGTCGAACAGCTCGACGACCCCGACTACCGCCTGGAAAAGCTGGTGGAGGAAGTCATCGCGGCCGTGCGCCCCTTTGAAGAGAAGACCGGGGTCAAGGTACCCGTCATCGCCGCTGGCGGTGTCTACGACGGTGCGGACATCAGGAAGATGCTGGATCTGGGAGCCGCCGGTGTGCAGATGGGCACCCGTTTCGTGGCCACCCTCGAATGCGATGCCGATCCGCGCTTCAAGCAGTCCTTCGTGGACGCCACCGAAGCCGACGTGGAGATCATCAAGAGCCCCGTGGGCATGCCCGGACGCGCCCTGCGCAGCAAGTTCATCGACGCCGTGCGCGCAGGCAAGCGCAAGCCCTTCCGCTGCCCGTTCCACTGCGTCAAGACCTGCGACATCGCAAAGAGCCCCTACTGCATCGCCAGCGCCCTGACCAATGCGGTCAAGGGCAAGCTGGAACACGGCTTCGCCTTTGCCGGGGCCAATGTGCACCGGGTCAAGGACATCGTCTCTGTCCACGATCTCATTGCCTCGCTCAAGGCCGAATACATCCAGGCCCGCGCTTAGGCCTTCCCGAATCGACATCCCTGGCCGGTCACCCGTGAGGGTGGCCGGCCTTTTTGCTGCGCCCCTCCCCCCCCCACCTCCTGCTCCTCCCCCTGCCACAGCCCTCGGTTCTCCATTTGCATTCCACTCGGGGCGCGGGTAAATGAGGGGTTCAATCCGTCCCGAATTCAACCGGAGTGAACATCCCGATGCCCATACCGTTCAATGATATCAAAGCCCAATTGGCTTCTCAGGAACAGGCCCTGCGCGAGGCCTTCGAGCGCGTCCTGGCTCGCGGCTGGTACCTCATGGGCCCCGAAACCGAGGCCTTTGAGCAGGAATTCGCGGCCTGGGTCGGCACGCGCTTCTGCGTCTCCCTCAACAGCGGCACGGACGCCCTGATCCTGGCCCTGAAGGCCCTGGGCTGCGAAGGCGGCGAGGTCGTGCTGCCCGCGTTCACCGCCCTGCCCTGCTATCACGCCGTGCTGGCGGCGGGCTGCATTCCCGTCTTTGCCGAAGTGGACGAGCAGAGCTACTGCCTGTCCCCCCAAAGCGCGGCGCGCATGATCACCGAACAAACCCGCGCCGTGATCGGCGTCCACCTCTACGGCCATCCCTGTGACCTGGACTCCCTGGAAGACCTCTGCCGCAAGCGTGGAGTGGCCTTCATCGAGGATTGCGCCCAGGCCCACGGTGCTGTGGCAGGCGGGCGCGGCGCAGGCACAGTGGGCGAGCTGGCGGCCTACAGCTTCTACCCCACCAAGAACCTCGGCGCCCTGGGCGATGCCGGGGCCATTTGCGGCTCGCACGTCGAGGCGGACCAGGCCCTGCGGCGGCTGCGCCAGTATGGCGAGTCCAAGCGCTACGAATGCGTCATCCCCGGGGTGAACAGCCGCATGGACGAACTCCAGGCCGCGTTCCTGCGCGAACGCCTGAAGCACATGGACCGCACCACGGCGGAGCGGCGCATGCTGGCCGAAATCTACGACGAGGGCCTCGCAGGCCTGCCCGTGATCACGCCCACGGTGGCCGAAGGCTGCGAGCACGTCTATCATCTCTATGTCATCCGCTCCCAGCGCCGGGACGAACTGGCCGCCTTCCTGGCCGCACGGGGTATCGGCACGGGTCAGCATTATCCCATCCCCGGGCACAAGCAGGCCCTGTTCACCGACGGCAAGGTCCCCTTCCGCGCCGACGAGTTGGGCCTGACCGAACGGATGGCAGCACAGATTCTGAGCCTGCCGCTGTTCCCGGGTCTTGAAACGGAACAGGTGGACGAGGTCTGCACGGCAATCCGCGAGTTTCATCAAGGTTGACGGCGCACGGGGTGGGGGTTGACCTTCGCCCGGGGGAGCTTATCTTCTTGCAACACAGACCGCCCCCTCTGGCGCGGTAAACCGTCATCAGCAAGGAGGCCTCATGGATAGCCTGCTGAACATACTGCTCATCGTCGGCATCTACCTCGTGCTGACCCAGGTCATCCTGCCCAGGCTCGGCATCAAAGGCTGAGGCCCTTCCTCCGAGAGCTGCAGTTGGCAGCCCAAGGCCAAGAAAGACAAGAAGACCATCGAGCACGACCCCAAAGAATGACCAGCAAAATCCGGCGCAACTCCATGCGCCGGATTTTTTTGCGTTAAAGGCTTGCCAACCCACACCGGATTCGGTAAGTAAGCACTCCCTTGCGGAGAGGTGTCCGAGTACGGTTTAAGGAGCACGCCTGGAAAGCGTGTATCGGGGAAACTCGATCGGAGGTTCGAATCCTCTCCTCTCCGCCACTTTTCGAAAAAGCCCTGGAAATTCCAGGGCTTTTTCTTTTGGGTACTCCCCAATTCTGCATTGTAGTCAATGCGCTCGTCAAAGCGGCCTCAAACCATAAGGCAAGGACGACTATCAAAGCATGTATCAAGCACCCCCTGCCCGTCGAGGACAGATACTGGACGGACCTTCTTTGCGGGCGACTTGCTGGCCTAGCCCTTCCCTCCCACAAGACCGCGCATGCTGAGTGCGATGCGGCTACGCTGGCGATCAACCTCCACGACCCGGACCAGGACCTCCTGGCCCACGGTGACCACCGCGGCGGGATCGGCCACAAAGCGATCCGCCAACTGGCTCACATGCACCATGCCGTCCCGGTGCACTCCGATGTCGACAAAGGCCCCGAATTTGGTGACATTGGTAACGATGCCGGGCAATTCCATGCCCAATTCCAAATCCTCCACCTTGTTCACCCCCTCGGCAAAGGCAAAGGCGCTGAAAGCGGCTCGGGGGTCCCGGCCTGGTTTCTCCAGTTCGGCCATGATGTCCGTCAACGTGGGCAGGCCGACGTCCTCGGAAACGTAGTCCTCAAGGCGCACGCGGGCCCGGGCCTCGGGATCGGACAGCAATTGGGCCGGGGTACACTTGGCATCCCGGGCCATGCGCCGGACCAGGGTGTAACGCTCGGGGTGCACAGCGCTCGAGTCCAGCGGCTCCTCCCCGCGCACCCGTAAGAATCCACCGGCCTGCTCAAAGGCCTTTGGCCCCAGCCGCTTCACCTTGCGCAGGGCGACCCGGGAGGGGAACGGGCCGTGCTCATCCCGATGCTCGACCACGTTCTTGGCCAGCCCCGGTCCCAGCCCGGAGACAAAGGTCAACAGTTCCTGGCTGGCGGTATTCACGTCCACGCCCACGGCGTTCACGCAACTCATGACCACATCGTCCAGGGACCGGCGCAACCCGGCCTGATCCACATCGTGCTGATACTGGCCCACGCCGATGGACTTGGGGTCCAGCTTGACCAACTCGGCCAGGGGGTCCATCAGCCTACGGCCGATGCTCACAGCCCCGCGCACGGTCAGGTCCAGATCCGGGAATTCACGCCGGGCGATCTCCGATGCCGAATAGATCGAAGCCCCAGCCTCGTTCACCAAGACCACCTGCAGCCCCAGTCCGAGTTCACGCACAAAGGCCTCGGTTTCCCGTCCGGCGGTGCCGTTGCCCACGGCTACGGCCTGGACCTTAAACCGGGCGCAGAGGTCCTTGACCACGGTGGCCGCGGCCTCGCGCTGGCCGGCCGAGGTCGTGGGAAAAATAGTGGCATGATGCAGCAGGCCGCCCTGGGCATCCAGCACGGTCAGCTTGGCACCGGTGCGAAAGCCCGGATCCAGGGCCAGCACGACCTTCTGTCCCAGAGGCGGGGCCAGCAGCAGCCCGCGCAGGTTGGAGGCAAAGACCCGGATGGCTTCGGCGTCGGCCCGTGTCTTGACCTCCGCCCGGATCTCGTTCTCCAGGGAAGGGGCCAGCAGACGCTTGCAGCCGTCGGCCAGGGCGGCCTCCACCTGCTGGGAGTCCGGGCCTTGACCACGCACCAGGGACCTGCGGGCCAGCTCCAGAATTTCATCCTCTATCGGTCGCAGGCACAGCGACAGAAAGCCCTCGGCCTCCCCCCGGAACATCGCCAGGGCGCGGTGTCCGGGAATGGTCCGCAAGGGTTCATCCCAGGCGAACCAGTCGCGATAGGTGGCTCCGGCCTCTTCCTTGCCCTTGACCATCTTGGACACAAACCTGCCGCGACGGATAAACAGCTGGCGCACGGCAGCACGCAGGCGCGGATCTTCGGCCATGCCTTCGGCCAGGATATCCCGGGCCCCGGCCAGGGCTGCTTCCACATCCGGCACTCCCTTGCCCGCAGCGACGAAGGGCCGGGCCAGGCCCTCGGGGTCGCGGCCCCGCTGGGCCATAAGAGCCTGGGCCAGAGGCTCCAACCCTCGTTCCCGGGCCATGGATGCGCGGGTGCGCCGCTTGGGCCGGTACGGCAGATAGACATCCTCCAACCGGGCCTTGTCCGAAGCTGAATCCACGGCCGCTTGCAGCTCCGGAGTCAGCAAGCCACGCTCCTCCAGGGAGGACAAGATGGCCCCCCGGCGCTTGTCCAGCTCGGCGAGTACTTCCAGGCGGTCGCGAATGGCGGCCACGGCCACTTCATCCAGGGAGCCTGTGGCCTCCTTGCGGTAGCGGGCCACGAAGGGCACCGTGGCCCCTTCACCCACCAGCTGAGCCACGGCGGAAACCTGAGACACCGCCAGGGACATGTCCTTGGCTATATGACGACAATGGTTTTCATTCATGTTGGAGCTTCTTTGCGCCACGAGACGACGCCGTTAGATCAAATGGAAAGAATGAGAAAAGCATTTTGGTATCGTCTTACTATCCCTTCACGCAGAGAAGTAACCCCCAAAAAAGGGCACCAAAAATGAGCAAATAAACGGCCAGGGCTGGTGTCCGGAAACAACCGGGGAAACGAGAGGACGGTTCCGACCCCTGACAGCCCCAAGGTATCCAAAAGCGCACCGCATGGGAATGAAAGTGATGACAAGGCATTTGGCCTCATCCGCTCAGCTCTGCAACGGACAACGGAAAAGCCCGGTGTCTCCCCCACGCAGGAGGGGCATCCCGGGCCGTTCTCAACTCTTGGTTTCTCGGTTCCGACGTTGTCCAGCCGCGCCCGCCATTTCAAGCAAAGGACAATACTGAACCAGCACAGCGCATCTGCAGGCACCTCTCCCTCCAGATCTCAAACACGATGCCCGGACACCTAGGCCTTTTTGCGGCAAAGCCCGGGACGCCTTCAGTGCTCTCGAACAAATGCCACCCCTGCCAGTCGAATAATCAAGACGTCCCACATGACCGCCTGATTAACTCAAACAGCAGGCCAGCAAATTCTTCAAAATTGCGCATGGTTCAACCACAATTCGCCTGAAAAACCAGAGCTTACACACACTCGACCCCCGCCCCCAGAAATCTGCATTCCTTGGAAACCGCTGCTGGAAAAAAACTTGCACTTCATGTATAAAGCGAACAAATTCCACACGATCAAAAACTCGCCTGCTTTGGGCGTTGGTTTATGGGGGGGGTCCATGCGTAGAATCATTCCCGGTATTCTGGCCTTATTGCTCCTGGTTCTGGCCTGTCCGGCCATCTCCGCGGAGTGGGAATCCATTCCCAACACCCCCACGCTGCACAACGGTAAAAAATGGCGCGTCGGCTACCTGGAAGGCGGTCCCTTCCGCAACTACCCCCTGGTCCTCAAGTCCACGATCTCCGGGCTGATGTCCATGGGCTGGGTTGAACCCCAAGACTTCCCGACAATCGACGATCCTGAAGACACGATCCAGCTTTGGAAGTGGCTGTCCAAAAACGTGCACAGCAACTACATCGAGTTTGTCGAGGATGGTCACTGGACCAGCAACTGGGACCAAGGGCAGTACAAATCCGTTGGTGACGCCGTAATCAAGCGTCTTGCCCAGGGCAAGGACCTGGACCTGATGATCGCCATGGGCACCAAGGCGGGCCAGATGCTGGCCAACGACCAACACAAGGTTGCGACGATCGTCCTCTCATCCACCGATCCCCTGAGCGCAGGCATCGTCAAGAGCGTGGAAGACTCGGGCTACGACCATGTCCATGCCCGACTGGACCCGGAACGCCACAAGCGCCAGATCCGCCTGTTCCACGACATGTTCAGCTTCAAGCGACTGGGAATCTCTTACGAGAACACCCTGGAGGGACGGAGCTACGCAGCGGTGGAAGATGTGGAGGCCGTGGCCGCAGAACGTGGCTTCGAGGTCATCCCCTGCTTCTCGCCCAATGATGTCCAGGAAAACAGCATTGCCTACAAAGGACTGGCCCGCTGCATGGAGATGATGGCTCCACGTGTGGATGCCGTGTACCTGACCATCCACACCGGCATGGACATCGTCAATCTGCCCAACGTGATGGGGCCGCTGGACAAATACAAGGTGCCCACCTTCTCCCAGGGCAGTTCCGAAGAAGTCGAGCACGGCGTACTGCTGTCCATCTCCCAGGCCGGGTTCAAACACGTGGGCCGCTTCCACGCCATGACCATGGCCAAGATCTTCAACGGTGCCAAACCCCGCAGCCTGGACCAGGTCTTCGAGGACCCCATGCGCATCGCCATCAACCTGGCCGAAGCGCAGGCCATCGGGTATGACCCGCCCATCGACATCCTCACCGCAGCCGACGCCATCTATCAGGAGATCAAGCAGCCTGTCGTTGAGCCCGTTCAATGAGGATCGTGCTCTGCGTCAAGCGGGACATCCTGGGCAACCTGGCGTTGAATCGACTGGCCAGGCACTTGAAAAGCCACGAGTTGACCGTCCTGCTCTCGGACAAGGTCATGCCCGAGGAGCGCACCCCCGGCTCACCGGCGGACCAGCTGTTCTTCGAGCGTGACCTGCCGGTGGACCACCTCTTCCCGGCCTTGGATGCCTGCCCCCAAACCGTCGAACCCCGCGCGCTGACCTTTAACGGGCTAGCTCGAAAGTTTGGCATAGACATGGAGGTCGTGGCCAACATCAACGCTCCCGAGACCCTCGGGCGAATGCGGGCGCTGCAACCCGACCTCATGCTTTCCAACAGGTTTGATTTGATCTTTCGGGCTGAAGCCATCGGTGTACCGAGGCTGGGTCTGTTCAACCTGCACCCCGGAGCGCTGCCGCACTATCGTGGCCTGTATGCTCCCTTCCGAGCGCTGATGAACGGGGAACAGAAAATGGGATGCACCCTGCACGCCATCGACCCCGGCATCGATACAGGGCCGGTGGTCGACATTGCATGGATCGCTGCGGACCGGAGCAAATCGGTCTTCTGGCACTACGTGCAACTCTACCAAGCCGGAGCAGATTTGTTTGCGGAGCTGGTGGCGAAGATTGAAGGCGGGTGGACACCCAAGGCAGAACCCCAGCAAGAGGGCGAGGCGACCTACTACAAGTATCCGAACAACGATGAGCTGGAGGCTTTCAGGAAAAGTGGGGGGAAGCTCTTCGATACCCTGGAATACAGGGAGCTGCTGACAGACTACCGCTAAGCGACCACCCGCCCGAGAAAGAGAGGCTTTCCACAAAGCCTCATGCCTCCGTCGGCCCAACGGACAATGTACCCCCCATTACCCGCGCCGTGTGGCTGCACCCTGATTGCGTCACACCCCACACAGCTCAATTCCCTCCAGGCGTGGGCCACGGCCAGCGCCCCAGTTCCACAGGCCCCGGTTTCACGGTTCACACCCCGCTCGAAACAGCGATAGCGCAGCCCCTCCTCCGGAGTCCCTCCAAGGACCAGATCGATATTCACGCCCTTGGGAAAAACCGCCCGGCTGTCGTAGTTCAGATGCCGCCCCAGTCTGTCCAGCCATCGCCCCACATCCACGGGTTGATCAGGAATCAGGCCATCCCATTCCCGGGCCAATATCACAAGATGCGGTTCTCCGGTCAGGACAAGATAGCCTGAAAGCTCAGGCGGGAATGCCGGCCCATCGCCCACGTCCTCCCCAGAGGGGGCAATGCCTCGGAAACGATCCAGAGCTGAGCAGACCGGAGTCCTGAAGACAGGATCCGCCAGCGCCACAGGCACGCGGCGGGGATGGGCACTCTTCAGCCAGGCCCGTCCGAGACGATCCGTCCCGACTTCCACGGTCCACGGGTCGGTGGAAGGGAGACCCGTCAGGGCAAAAACCGGAAGAGGAATTCCCCGATCGAGCATCAATGAGGCCGCACTCAACAGCCCATTGCCGCACGAGAGCGACTCGGAGCCATCCCGCTCAAAGATGCGAACCATGACGTCGGGAACGGCCGAGGGCAGTGCTGTCCAATAGGACCAAGCATCATTGATCGCCTGCAGACTCGCCCGAGTGCAAGACTGGAGCAGAATCAGCGAATCGCTCCCTGTGGCGGCCAGGATCCGTTGAGCCAGGCCAGGGAGCAACTCCTCGGCTGGAGCGGGCGAAGTCAAGGCATCCAGGAACAGAAGATCATTCCCGTAGACGGACCACCTTTCCACCGGGTTTCCATCCTCGCTCATGCTCGGACCCGCTTAACCACAAGGGGATACAGCAGCGTGAGTCCGAGGTACACACTCCCTACGATGGGCAAAGCAATTCTGATGTCGTAGACCGCCAACCAGCCAAAGACCACGGGACCAAGGACCTGCCCCACCCGGTAGGTGGACGCCACCACGGCCGTGGCCCGTCCCTTGCCGAGCTGTTCGGATTCATCCAGGCCCAAGATGTAGGCGCCAATGGCCGAGAGTGCGATGCTGGAGGAAAAACCGAGCAGCACCACGGCGGCCATGACTGCCACCACCCCATGGAGCACGCTGAAGCACAGGAAGGAGCCGGCCCCCACCAGGCCCGCCAAGGCCACCCAGCCACGCTTGTCCCTGGTCTTGTCGATATGTCCACCCGTCCATTGGGCGATCATGATGATGGCAATGCTGTTCAGCATGAAAATTCGCCCGATGTTGCTCTGGGAAACCCCCTCACCACTCAGATAGATCGGCGTGAAATAATTGAGCAGCCCGATCACCGCCAGGGCCGCGGGGATATTGGCCAACAGCAGGGTCAGCAGCACCTTCGGCTTGAGCAGAAAACTGCCGTACCCCAATTGCGGTTTGTCGGACCTCTGGACCACCGCCCCGGCATCATCCCCGGAGCTGATCCCCGCCATGGCGGTCAGGCTATAACCCAAGGCCAGCAACAGAATAATTGCCCCAAACAGGAACACAGGACCGTAACCCACCTGCTGGGCCACCAGCGCCCCGGCGGCCACGCCGCAGATGCTTCCGGCGTAGACGCCGGCCCAGAGCTGAGAGAATCCCGTGGCCCGCTGATCATCGTCCGTGTACTGAACGATGAAACCCTGCATGGCCATCAGAGCCAGTCCATACCCGAAGCCCACCAGTCCTCGGGCTGCGATGAACGAGCCCGCCCCCTGTGCGCCCCAGGAGGCCACGAACCCAGCCACGCATAGCCCCAGCCCGATAAGCAAAGGCTGCCGCCAGCCCTTGCGGTCGATCCACGACCCGGACATGGCGATCATCAGGCCGGCGCAGAACATCTCCACCGAGATGGGCAGAGCGATGAGCATCTCCTGCGGAAGACCAAAGAACGTCCCGTGCAGGGCCTTCATATGCAGCGGGATAAACGACAAGGAACTGTCCGCGCCAAAAAGCAACAGAAACCCGGCTGGTCGGACAGCAGCAAAGCTGCGGCGGCTCTTGCCCTTTTTGGGGGCTCGCTCAAAGAATCCAAGCACGATGACCGCGATTTCCATGGCAAACAGCAAGGCGATGACCAAAATGGTCAGGGAGTCCAAGGCTACATTCCTGAGTTGGGTACTGAAGATCTCCGCGGGGACGTAGGTTGCAATGGAACCCGCAGCTCCGCCGAATTCATCCTGAATGCTGACGCGCACGGGCATCCCCCCCCTGCGTCCCGCGTCCCCAGACTCCCCTGCCTGAAACAGGACCTTGCCGTCCTTGTCGGCGACTACCATGGCGTCGGCTTCGGACACCGAGCCCAGCAGCTCGACCATGGCCTCCTCAACCCTCTTCAAGCGCTCCAGCTGCACACCCTTGCCCAACAGGTACTGCAAATCGTCGCGCAGGATGGAGCTGACCGCGACAACCTTGCCCCGGACAATGTCGTGCAGGGTGTTGCGGTACACATTGGCCGCGTACACGGCATAGGCAACTTGGCAAACCAAAACGGCCACCAGCATGGCCCGCATCAGGGACTTGCGCGGAAAAACGGATCCCCCTGCACGTGGTTTCAAAAAATCAAAGCGCAACGCCACGGCCAACCGCATCCGCTCCCTCGGTAGGATCAGGAACAGGGAGAGCCAGAACAGGGCCGCCGCAATCACAAAGACAAAACCACCCACAATCAACTCGTCGCGGGCCATGGCCTTGAGCACGCCGGAAACGGCATCCTTGCGGAAGGATGCCAGGACAGCGCCCACGGCCTGGCCATTGCCGTCAAGGATGGGCTCGGGGACGACACGCTCGGTTCCTGTCTCGAAGGGTTTCGCGCTCGAGACAGCGACCAGTCCTTCGACGCGCTGCCCCTCCCGCTGGGGATCGCTGCTATAAAGGACCTTGTAACCGTCATCGATTACGTCGATCCGCCACACCGCCTGGTCTTTTGTCTTCTCATTGGCGGAGACGTTTTTCCCGCGCGGGTCCTGACGGACCAGATTGCTCATGGCCTCGTCCAGCAGGGAATCCATGCCCACAAACTTGTCCAGGCGTTTGCCATAGCGCACGGAGCGCCCGATATTGGCCCGCAGATCGGCGGCGACCACACGTCCGCCGTCGGACAAGGTTTCAATCCACATCTTCTCCAAGGAGGACAAATGCAGCAGCAGGTTGAAACCCGAGGCCAGAATCAATACCCCCAAGGCGGCCAGGACCAGCCGTCCCCTCAGGGCACCAGTGCTTCGATGCTCTGTCTCCAGCCCAAATTGATCACTCGAATGCTGCATCAGGAGCCCTCCAGGGCGTCTTTCCCGCCGAGGGCTTTGAGCCGCACGCCGAGAATGGTAATATCGTCGGATTGAGGCGCGCCGTCGGCATGGCGATGAACGGCCTGCACAAGTCCTTTGACCATGTCCTGGGCATTCTGATGGCGTAGCCCAGTAATCACCTCCAACAGGCCCTCCTCGGTAAACATCTCCTTGGCACCGTTCATGGCCTCGGTGACACCATCGGTGTAGACCAGCAGCATGTCTCCCACATTCAGTTCAGCCGACAGTCCGACAAACGACATGCCAGCCATGGCGCCCACCATGGGCCCACTCACTTCCCTCAGGAAGGTAATCTCTCCGGACTCCGGAATGACCAGTGGCGGATTGTGCCCTCCGCTGGCAAAATCCAGGTGACCGCTATAGACATCCAACAGGCCCACAAACGTAGTCACAAACATGGCGCTGGGATTATCCCGGCCAAGGTCGTCATTGACCCGGCGCAAGATCTCCTCCGGCGGCCGTCCGAGGAGGGCCTCGTTCTTGATCAGCGTCTTGGCAATGGTCATGAACAAGGCAGCGGGCACCCCCTTGTCCGACACGTCGCCCACAACCACGCATAAGGTGGATTCATTGACGAAAAAGAAATCATACAGATCTCCGCCCACCTCGCGGGCAGGTTCCAGCAGGGCGTGCAGGTCAACCTCGTCACGCTCCGGGAAGGCGGGAAAGATCTTAGGCAGCAGACCCATCTGAATGTCACGGGCCACGCCCAACTCGCTCTCGATGCGATGCTTCTCCGCCTCGGTCTTGATCAACTCGCGGATATTGCGGCGCAGTTCACTCTCCATGTAGATGAACGCTTCGGCCAACGCCCCGACCTCGTCGCTTCGGCCATGAGCCATGCGGCCCAAGGTCTCGACCTCGCCCACATTCTCCGCAGTCCAGTCCCGTTCGGGAACATCCTTGACGTGGGCGGTCAAGGCCTTGATTGGTCGAACCACGCGCCGGGCCGTGGTCAACGCCAGGATCAGGCCCAGGGCCAGAGCGCAGAGCATGACAACGGACAACCGCTCCACCAGCAGAGTCGCCGGGGCGCGAAGCTCCGACTTTGGTGCCACTGCCGCCACGAACCAGTCCATGGGACGAAAATGAGACACAAAGATCTGTGCAGGGGCCTCTTGGCCCAGATCGATGACCTGAGGGCCCTCGCGACCTTCATTGGACGCCCACGAGGCATCCTTGGCCAAGCCCTTCAGCATCTCCTTCTCGTTGGCGGCATCAATCCCCATGAGTTCCCTGAATGGCCGCAACGGTTCCACCAAAAGATCACCATCGGCGCTGAACAGGAACACGGGACCGGTCTGAGCCACACGCACATCGGGAATGGTCTCGCGCAGTCCCTGCAGGATCTCCTCCTGCCGCTGCAAGACCTCGCTGGCCATGCTGTCCAGGCTTTCACACACCCCGATCACCCAGCCCAGCTTGGGATAGGAGGAGAACATGCCCATATAGCGTCCGGAACGCTCCCTGCTGGCCTGCCCCCATCTGAAGGTGGCGAAGGAATTGCCATAGCGCAAGGCTTCCTCGCGCATCGCCCCCATGACCGCACGGCCCTTGAAATCCCGCACCTGTTGCAGATCGGACGAGGCAAAGGCGGCGATATTCGCACCAAGGAGTGCGCCATTCTTGTCGTAGACGAAGATCAGGCGATCGGGATTGCGGCTGACGCCAGTCAACCAGAGAAGACCTGACTGCAAGGCTTTTTTAGTTTTCTTGCCATCCAGGATGCGATCCAGCCCCGAGAGCAGGATCGTGCTCTCCTGATCGAGCTGCTGCTTACGGGAGGAGACCATGGCCACCTTCCATAACAGGTAGCTCTTGAAACGCCCTTCAAGGTTCAGATCCACCAGGCGCATGATGTTCTCCGCGCCTTTGATTTCGGATTCGAAGACCGTTCGCTCCACGTCACGCCCGGCGAAAAACAGCACAGCAGCTGCAACGAGTACCAAGGTACCGCCGAAAAGGACTGCCAGTTTCTTATATAATGTGAAGCGCACCCCACCCCCCTTCGGTAAAAGAACGCAAATAGTATTGCTGGACCACTTGGCTTTTGGTAACAGTTTGCGTGTATGCTTTCAACTTATCATATAATTTAGGATTCAACCCGAGGCGGATTACCGCCCCAGCGATCTGGAGAAGCAATGAAACTCAACGTGGAAGCCCAACAGGGAAAAGTCGTCGCCAAGATCGGTGGCAGCATGGACACCGTCTCCGCCCCCAAGTTTCAGGAGGAGTTGGAAACCTGGATCGCCAAGGGCGACAGGGCCTTCGTGGTGGATGTCTCCGAACTGGAATACATCACCAGCGCCGGGCTGCGAAGCATCCTGGCCATTGCCAAGAAGATCAAGGCCGACCAGGGAACCATCTCGTTCTGCGGTCTGGACGGCATGGTCAAGGAAGTCTTCGAGATGTCCTTCTTCACCCAGATGTTCCCCATCCACACGTCCTTGGACGAGGCCCTGGGTAGCTGACGCCATGGCATCGCTCCGCCTGCCAGCCGCACTTTCCAGCATCCCCGGTTTTCGGGAGCACGTGCGCAACGACGTCCTTGGGTTGGCACCCAACGCCGACACCGGGATGCTGGAAATGGCGTTGGAGGAATTGTTGGTCAATGTTGTCAATTACGCCTACCCGCAAGGGTCCGAAGACATCGAAGTTGACACGACCACCCAGGAAGGAGCGGTGCACATCGCGATCATCGACACTGGAATTGCCTACGATCCCACCCAGGCGTCGCTTCCGGACCTTGAGGCTGGAATCGAAGACCGCCCCATCGGCGGACTGGGCGTCTTTCTGGCCAAGAAGGTCTTCGCTTCCATGAGCTACCACCGGGCACACGACCGAAACATCCTGGAGCTGAGATACATCCCGCGTGCAACCGCCACGTAAAACAGTCCACCCACTGCCCCCCCAAGGCCAAAGCTCCACCCTTCTCTGCCTGAAGAACAAACGGATTTGCCATGTCCAATGAACCACCCATTCAAAACGCCTTTACCACTCTACTTGAGGCCATTGCCGCCAAAGTAGCTCAAAGCGCTGCCCGTCGGGCTCGCGGAGAGATCACTGAGGATGAGCATGTCAATTTTGTGCTATGGACCATGCAGACCATCGCACCCCATGCGAGAATGTCCTTGCAACCCGGTGCATTCGTCTCCCCGACTGCACCTTGTCCGGAAGCACCCCGCAACACCCCAACCCACGACGATGACCGGACATCCCAAAGGGAAGACGCCCCTGCCTTGGCCAGAACAGGGCTTCGTGAACCACAACTCCCGGAATGGTCCCACCCCGATCCCGAGCCGCTTCTGACCGGGGCAAAAATGCCCCCAGACTCTCCCGATACGGAAAACGCATACTCCGCATCACCCCCCGAATCAGAATCACCCGAGATTCCCTTGATCGTCGATCAAGAATGGGAACCCTCTTCGGACGATCTCTTTCCGGACCTGCCGCCCTACACCGAAACGCCATCCGCCTTGCCCCGGGATACAGCACCCCAGGAAAAAGATTCCTCCCAGAGAGGTGCAACAACGCCTGTCCCATTCCAACAGCACGAGACTCCCGAGGAGATCCCTGCCACCAAGCCGCTGCCCGTCCCCCACCCTCCAGGCCCCACTACGGAGATTCCCTCACAAGAACGCACTGGAAGAAATTATCCTGGACGCGCGAGCAGAGTCATTGTCTCCGGCACCTTGCCCTGGGAACAAGCCAGCCCGCCCCCACCATTGGAAGACGCCATGTTCAGGTTTGGGGTCAGCGAGGATCTCGCTACACGGATACTTCAACCTGAGAACGAATTGGCCCAGAAAGACCGAAATTACATCGCCGATGAAGCCAGAAAAAGATTGGAAGAGTTGCGCAAAAACAAAAACCCGGCGGGGGCGTTTGCCCTTTCCTTCTTGCTTCCCGGGGTTGGCAACATGTACGCGGGGGCGACGATCGCCGGGTTCATTTTCCTCATCCCCGCCTTGGCCTGCATCGTCATGACGATCCTGGATATCTTGCCCCTGGTACCAACGGCCATAGGCTACGTCATGGGAGGAATCATCTCCGCCCTGACGGCGGTGATGAGTGCCAATGAAGCCAACAGCCGTATCCACCGCCAGCAGCAGCAAGCCAAAACCCCTCATCCGCAGGAAACCTCCTTCAACCTGCTCACGAAAACAAATCGCCAGTGATGGCAAAGTAAAGCTGCGCCGCAAACAGGGCTACTGAGTCGCAGGCTTGGAAGAGCAGTAGGTCCGGCACAAGTCCCAGGCCTTGTTGATCAGGGCTTCACAGCCATCGACGGGGTGTTGCCTGCGTTGGTCGCGCTTGACCTGGGCGCAGTGTTGCTCACATTGCGCCCGATCCAGGGACTCCAGCACTTGTCCGGGGAAATTGGCTGCGCAGATCTCGTTGCTTTCCAGACAAAAATACCCGCCATCGTCGGTTGAAGGCGAGGGGCTCCAGGTCAGGCATTGCGCCCGCCCATTGTCCTGGGAAATGCCCCGGGCGCAACCGGAGGCAAGCAGCCCCAAGACCATGCAGCACACAGCGACCATGATGAATTTCATTCTACTACCTTCTCCTAATTCAATGATTCCCTTGGTGCCTAAGCATATCACGCAACGGATTGAGTGCAAAGCGATCCGCGCTGATCAAGCACGCAACCACTTCGGGGTGACACATACGGCTTGACAAGCACGACCATGTGCAGGCACAAGAATCACCCGCAGGGAAACCGGGCGGCAGCAACGCCGCCAACCCCGCCAGGCCCGAAAGGGAGCAACGGTAACGGTTGTTACTGGGTGCCTGGTTTCCACTCAAAGGCGCCAGCCGCAAGGCTGGCGCCTTTTCTATTCCCCCCTCTCTTCATCCCCTTGAGCGTAACATCCGTTACGAATATTTAAGACTTGACTATATGATTACACGATTTTATGTATCGTACCGCTTCAGGTCGTACGAAATAGAAACAACTCGCTGAGGAGGACCTATGATCCGTGCCATTGTAAAACCCATCTTTGTCGCAATCCTCTGCCTGGGGCTGTCCAGCCCCGCTCTGGCCCATTTCGGGATGGCCATCCCGTCGCAATCCGCCGCCAGCATGACGCAAAAGCAGGCCGAGGTGGACTTCTCCTTTTCGCACCCCTTTGCAGGCGTGGGCATGGACCTGGTCAAGCCCGAAAAGTGCGGAGTTATCTTCGAGGGAGCGACCAGCGATCTGCTGCCCCAACTGAAGCAGAAGAAGATCATGGACCACAAGGCCTGGAGCGTCCAATACACCTTCAAGCGCCCCGGCGTGTACACCTTCTTCATGGAACCCAAGCCCTACTGGGAGCCCGCCGAAGACTGCTCCATCATCCATTACACCAAGGTTGCCATTCCCGCCTTTGGTGGCGACGAAGGCTGGGATGAACCCGTGGGCCTGAAGACCGAAATCATCCCCATGCTACGCCCCTTCGGCAACTACGCAGGCAACTCCTTCACCGGTCTGGTGCTTTTGGACGGCAAGCCCGTGCCGGGTGCCGAGGTCGAAGTGGAACTCTACAACCAGGGGCGTTTCACCTTGCCGAGCGAGTATCACGAGACCCAGGTCGTGAAAGCCGACGCCAACGGCATCTTCACCTTCACCTGTCCGCAGCCCGGATGGTGGGGTTTCGCCGCCCTGAACGAAGCCGACTTCACTCTGCCAGACCCCGCAGGCAAGCAGAAGTCCGTGGAAATCGGCGCTGTTTTCTGGACCTACATGAACCCCTGGAAATAGCCTCCCGGAGGCCCCACCACCCCTTGGAAACCCAAAAGGCAGGCCGAAATGGCCTGCCTTTTTCATGTCCGTCACCCCGCCGCGGTTCAACGCTTCGGGTCGTCGTTTTCGTCACCAGGCCACATCAACGCCTGATCCGTCTTTTTCGCAGCATTCTCTCTGGCAGCAGCGCGCCCGGCTTCATCCATGGAATCCAAGGCCATCAGGAACACCAGGACCACCAGCAGCTCCCCAAAAAAACCTGCCATGGCCGCTCCCGTCGCCGCCCCGCCTGCAGCCCACCAATGCGCCTGCGCCGACATCCCGGAGAGCATGGCCACGACCACCCCCAGAAAGGCACCGTAGGCCGACAGAATCAGGCTAGCCTCTGTATTGATCCCGTGCTTGCTTGCGCCCGACTGCCCCCGACTGAGCATAGTGCGCAAAAACAGCCCCAGGAATCCCCCCAGGACGTTGCCCAGCAGCACCAACACCATGGAGCCCACAGGCAGCAGAGACCATCCGCCGCCCGAAGCATAGGCAGAGACACACCCGGCAGCTCCACCGCACAGGCAGGTCCCCAAAAAACCCTTGGCGCGCACCCGGGCGGTGGCTTCGCGTTCCGTCAGCATCGCAATCCTGTCAACACGCGCACGATTCTCCCTATCCCCCTGTCCATAGGCCTCCCCCAGCAGCAATGGCAGGCATTGAACGGCTGGTATTTAAAAGAAAAACTGCACTTTGCATTTTAGTATACATGGGCTAGAGTACGGCCTGAAAAAAGCCAATTCAATCTCTGCCCGCAGAGTACAGGATACACATACAAGAATCGGAGGGAAAGATGCGTTTTCTGGTGGTGGAAGACGACTTCACGAGCCGCAAGCTCCTGCAACGGATCCTGTCCCCCTATGGGGATGTCGACGTCGCTGTAAACGGCCAAGAGGCCGTGGATGCCTATAAGGCCTCCCTGGAAAACGAATATCCCTATGACCTGATCTGCATGGACATCATGATGCCGGAGATGGATGGTCAGGAAGCCCTGAAAAAAATCAGACAACTCGAAAAGGCCCAGGGGATTCCAAGCGCAGAGGAATCCAAGATCATCATGACCACGGCCCTTGACGACCCCAAGAATGTCGTGGAAGCCTACTACAAGGGTGGAGCGACGTCCTATGTCCCAAAACCAATCGACCGCCAGCTGTTCCTGCAACTGCTGAAAAACATCGGCCTGATCCACTAGCCCTTCCCGAATTGAACTGATGGGCCTGTCCGTTGTTTCGGCCAGGCCCATCAACTTATGGTCCTGCGGGCTTGCCCCGCCAAGGTTGGACAGGTATCGTTACGCATCCGGCGGGCCCAGAGTTCTGGCCCCTCCACAGCCGCCTGCCAACCACGAGGAGAATTGATGCGACTGACCCCTTTTGATGTCCTGATCATCGGAGTTCTGGTGTACCTCCTCATCCGGATGGTCCTCGGTTCCAAACGGAACGATCGACAAGGCCCAGACGACCAGGGACACGATACTCAGGACAGCAATCAGGATCACGATCCCGAGACCCGCCGCCAAGCCTCGGAGGCTTACAGGCGCGCCCAGCAGGCCTGGGACATGTTGCGCTCCAGCGATGACGGCCAGCCACAGCAGGCACACCTCGGTGATCTCGAATTCGACGAAGTGGATTTTCTGGCAGGTGCCAAGCTGATGTGCACGCGCATCAGGGAATCGTGGGATGCCCGCGACCTGGAGGATCTGAAGCAATTCTGCACCTCCACGGCCATGCAGGAATTCGAACGCCGCAGCCAGTCCGAAACCCGGCCCGGTCGTGCCGAAACGCTGCTCGTAAACGCCGCTCTGGTGGAGGTCCTCGCCCGCGAGGACAATATGGAAGAGGCCACGGTGCTCTATGAGATTCTGGAAAAGGAACCAGGGAGCGGGGTCAACCGGGAATCACGGGAGATGTGGAGATTCGTCAGACCGGCACAGAACCCTTCGGCCAGTTGGAAGCTGGATGGCATCCGCCCCGTGGACGATGCGGGGGCCCTCACCCAATAGTGCCGTAGACTTGGCAGACGGCCTGGGCCATGGCCGTGTCCGTGAATTGCGTCAGACGTTCGCTGCCGCCAGCCACGAGCCTGTCCCTCAATCCGGCGTCATCCATCAGCACCGTCAACTGGTAGGCCAGTCCCGAAGCCTTGAGGTTGGCAAAGGTCAATCCGCTCTGACCGCGCTGCACCAGTTCCATATTCGAGGCCAGATCCGAACAGACCACGGGAACCTTGGCGGCCCAGCCTTCCTTGATGGTGCCGCTGGAGCCCTCGCCATCCACCGACGGCACCACGAGAATCGAAATCCCACCCAACGCCTCGCGACTCTCCACGTAGCCGGCAAACTCCACCCTTTGTCCCAGGCCAAGGGCCTTGACGGCGGTCTCCAACTCGGGCCGCAACTCGCCATCCCCCACGATCACAGCGCGCCAATCGTTCCGCTTGGCAGCCAGCTCGCCCAGGGCCTGCAGAAACACAGCATGCCCCTTCTGCGGCGAAAGCGCACCGACAACACCGATGACCGTCGCTTCCGGCTTGGGAGCAGCCGCCGCCTGCTCATACAGGACCGGGTCGATGCCGCTGTGCACCACATGCAGCTTCTCCCGCGCCACGCCACAGCCAGCCATGACCTCGGCGATTTCGGCGCTGACCGCGATCACGGCGTCGGCCATGCGGTACTTGAGCTTGGAAAGGTCGCCCTTGACCGGGTAGGACACACGGCGCGAATGCACCAGCCGCACCCCGCAAATCTTTTTGAGCATGGCCCCAAGCGAAGCGCTGCGGGAGCAATGGGTATGCACGACCTCGATACCCTGGCTGACGATCAGCTTCTTGAGCTTCAGGATGTTCCGGGGATCGACCTCGAACCGCCCGGGCAGGAACACCACCGCCAGTCCCGCCTGTTCGCAACGCAGCCCCAGCGGACTGCCTTCGGGGGTAGCCAGGACTGTCCCGAACCCCGCGGCGGCCTGAAGATGGCGCATCAGATACAGCACCTGACGTTGACCGCCGCGCCACTCTTGGCCCATGTCCAGCTGGAGAATCTTCATGCCCACTCCTGAAAAAAAGCGGGACCGGCAAGACCGGCCCCGCATCATTCGCTGATTAGAACGCCAATCCGTTCTCTTCCATGTCCTTGACGATCAGTTCCCGGGCCCGCTGGCAGACCGGGCCGGGCCGGGCGTCGTGGATGGGTTTGCCGTCGTAGCGCACGATAGGCAGGCAGTCGCCCGTGGTGCCGAAGACAAGGATTTCCCGAGCCGAGACCAGTTGGCCTTCAGTGATCTTACGGAAGAAGCTCTTGCGCTCGGGGGCCAACAGTTCCAGGGCACGCAGCAGGGTCGTCCCCGGCAGGGCGTTGCTGAACTCGGGCACGATGATGGTGCCCTCGCGGTCCACGATACACATATTCTCAGTGGCCCCCTCGGCCAGGAAGTCATGCTCGTCGAAGCAGATGGGGTAGTCGAAGCCCTTTTCCACGGCCTCGCGTTTCATGAGCACATTGGGCAGGTAGTTCACGCTCTTGATCTGAGCGATCCAGTCCTGCTTGGCGGGGATGGAACTGCGAAAAGCCGTGGCTCCCTTGTCGAACCATTGCTGCGGCTTGGGCGTGAAGCGGTAAGCCACCACATACAGGCTGGCCATGGGGCACTCGGCGGGGTCGATGCCGAAGCCACCGGGACCGCGCCCAAGCAGGACGCGCACCAGGCCATTATCCTCACCGCCTGCCTTGGCGACCTCCACAATGATTTCCCGCAACCGCTCCCAGGTGCACGGTGGGGCCAGGTGGATGGCCTTGGCGCCACGCTTCATGCGGTTGATGTGCGCGTCCAGCTGGTAGATCTTGCGCCCCAGGTATTTCATAGTCTCGAACACGCCGTCACCGCGATGCACGATATGGTCGTCCAGGGGCAGCAGCATCAGATTGGGGTCCTTGCAAATGGCCCCCAGGCGATGCTCGTAGAAAGCCAGCACGTCCTTGTGACCAGGACGGCGGATGGAAAGCATCTTCCTGAGATAGTCCTCGGATTCCAGAATAGGGATCATTCTCTCTCCTTGGCCGGTTTCAAATTCGAAGCAAAAGTATTTCAGAACAGTCCTATAAAGGCTGTTCAAAAATGGTCAGGTGCAAGGCATAAGGACAATTCAAAATCGCTGCGTATTCAGCATACGCGAGATTTTGAATTGTCCGCAATAACGAAGCAAATGGCTATTTTTCAACAGCCTTTACGGAACGCGCACCAAATCCATCTCAATCAACTTCTCAGCAATCTGCACGGTGTTGGTCGCAGCACCCTTGCGGATGTTGTCGGACACGACCCAGAGATTCAGGCCATTGGCGATGCTCTCGTCCTCGCGGATACGTCCCACGTAGGTGGCGTCCTGACCCTGGGCCTCGATGGGCATGGGGTAGATCCCCTCCGCCGGATTATCCAGGACCTTGACGCCAGGGGCCAGCACCAACAACGCACGGCAGTCCTTGGCGCTGAGCTTCAACTCGGTCTCAATGTTCACAGACTCGCTGTGACCGTAGAACACGGGTACGCGAACAGCCGTGGCCGTAACCTTGATGGATTCATCACCCATGATTTTGGTCGTCTCGTGGACCATCTTCATCTCTTCACGGGTGTAGTCGTTGTCCATGAAGATATCGATCTGTGGCAGACAGTTGAACGCAATGCGATAGGGGTAGACAGTGGGCTCGATGTCTTCCACCTGACCATTGAACATCAAGGTCACCTGTCCGGCCAATTCGTCGATGGCCTTCTGGCCGCTGCCGGACACGGCTTGGTAGGTGGAGACCACAACACGCTTGATCTTGGCCGCATCGTGGATGGGCTTCAAGGCCACAACCATCTGGATGGTGGAACAGTTGGGATTGGCGATGATGCCCTTGTGCCACTTCAGGTCATGGGCGTTGACCTCGGGAACCACCAGGGGGCACTCGGGATCCATGCGCCAAGCGCTGGAGTTGTCCACCACCACGCAGCCAGCCCTGGCGGCGATGGGGGCAAAGGCCTTGGAGATGTCGCCGCCCGCGGAGAACAGGGCCAGGTCCACGCCCTCGAAGGAATACTCGTTCAGCACTTCCACGGTGAGTTCACCACCCTTGAAGGGCACCTTAGTCCCGGCGCTGCGCTCGGAGGCCAGGGCGATCACCTTGCTGGCTGGAAAATCGCGTTGCTCAAGCACTTCCAACATCGTCCGGCCCACCGCACCGGTGGCACCGCACACAGCGACAACATATTCCTTATTGGCCATGATCTTGCTCTCCTTTGATTCAGCACCACGTCTGGTGCGGCAAACTCGTTCAAATCCATCACCGCCGTGATGCGCACGAGCGGCTGATCAAAATCTCTTTGTCCGTCAACGGCCCAGCAGTGCCGGGTCCAGCGATTCCACCAATTCAAGACAGGCCTCGGCCCTGTTCAGGGTATACAGATGCACCCCGGGCGCACCCCCTTCCAGCAGCCCGCGCACCTGCCTCTTGGCCCAATCCATGCCGACCTTATAGGCGGCCTTGGCCCCGCCCGCGGCATCGGCTGCCTCCAGATCCAACAGCAGCTTGCCGGGAATGTTCGCCCCGCAGAACGACAGGATGCGCTTGGCCGACTGCAGGCTCATGATGGGCAGCACCCCGGGAATGATGGGTTTGTCCACCCCCATGCCGGACAGCCGCTCCAGAAAATTCCAGTAGAACCGATTGTCGAAGAACAACTGGGTGATGGCGAAATCGGCACCCGCATCCAGCTTGAACTTCAGAAACTCGAAGTCCTCGCGAAAGGTCGAGCACTCGGGATGGCCCTCGGGGTATCCGGCCACGCCCACCCCCATGTCGGGGTAATGCCTGCCGATGAATTCCACCAGATCCGAGGCGTGGCGGAACTCCTCGGAGTCCGGTTCCCAGCACTGCTGTCCCTGGGGCGGGTCGCCGCGCAGGGCCAACACGTTGTCCACACCGGCCTCTTCCAACGCCCCCAGAAAGCCATGCAGCTTGTGCGCAGACGCACCCACGCAGGTCAGATGCGCCATGGGGGTCAACCCCTGCTCGCTCTTCAATCTGCGCACGATCTCCAGGGTGTTGTCCTGGGTGCCGCCGCCCGCCCCGTAGGTCACGGAGGCAAACAGCGGATCAACGGCCTGCAAGGTAGCCACGATCTCGAAGAACCCCGGCCAGTCCGTGGGGTCCTTGGGCGGGAAAAACTCCAGGGAAATGAACTTCCCGCCCTGTTGCATCAGGTCACGGATGCGCACTACTCAACTCCTTCAGGCCTTGGCCCATGGGCCAGGGCCGCAACGATTTCTGTATCCGCCTCCAAAAACGGGAACTCTCCCGCCTGTCGGACGTCGAGCCAGGCCAGTCCATGCCCTTCGCGGGCCGTGGCGCGACCTGCGAACTGATAGACATGATAAAAAAACAGCCGCACCCGGATGTGGTCATAAACGTGGCGCTTCTCGCGCCAATAGGCCCAGGTCGTGGGGGTCAGGCCCAGTTCTTCGTGCAGTTCACGCGCCAGGGCATCTTCCCGGGACTCGCCGGGCTCCACCTTGCCTCCGGGGAATTCCCAGAACCCAGCCTGGGGCTTGCCTTCGGGACGGCGGACCGCCAGAAACTTCCGGCCCCGCCAGATGATGGCGGCCACGACATCAATCTCTGGCGATTCCCGGTCCCGTAGTTGCACTAGCCCCCCGCACACGATTCAGGTTCCTGTCTCGGACAACGAGCAAAACCATTATTCCCGAAGCCCTTTGAAATCAAGCCCGGCGTGGTCCCTGCCGAGAATCCAAAATTCGCAAGGGCAAGGTTGACACCCTGCCCCGTCTGTTTCAGAACAAACCACTGCACTCGCAACCATAACGGCGGCAACACGAACCATGCTCCCAGCCCGCATCACCCAGGTCCTGCAGGCGCTTCTGGTCTGCACATTCCTGCTGGGCAGCCAAGCCCAGGCCCAAAGCCCCTCGCATCCAGCGGACCCCATTGTCATGGGCAGCCTGGACAAGGGCTGGCCGCCCTATCTCTTCTCCCAGGACGACCCTCGGCATCTCGGCATCATGGTCGACATATTCATCGAGGCGTCAACGGCCCTGGACTTCCATGTCAATATCACCTGGCTGCCCGAAAAACGCGCCATGCTTGACCTGGAACAAGGCCAGATCGACGTCTACGCCAAGGCCAAGGAATGGGTGCCCTCTCCCTCGCTCTTCCTGTGGTCGGCCCCGATCATCTACTCCACCGATGTCCTGATATTCCGAGCGGGCGAGGATTTCGCCTTCAACAGCCCAAAAGACCTTGCAGGCAAGACCGTGGGCACGGTCCTCGGATTCCGCTACCCTCGCCTGGAAAAGCTGTTCCTGTCCGGGACATGCACCCGCATGGATGCCAACAACGCCCGGACCCAGCTGAAGATGCTCCTCAGCGGGCGGCTGGATACAGCGGTGGTCAACCAACTCGTGGCCCAGTGGCTGATCCGTGAGGACCCGAGCCGATCGCCTTCCCAGGTCTCTTTTTCCCTCACCCCGCTGGACACCGCAGCCTACCGCTACGCGTTCAGCATGCACCGGACCTGGGGAACCTTCATTCAGGACCTGGACCGGGAGATCGAACGCATGCGCTGTGATGGTCGCATGAAAACCATCCTGGACCGTTACCGCTAACAGCCCCCCAAGGCGTCGCGCTCGGCCTCCAGGGCGGCAAGCTCCTCTTCCAGTGAGGCCATGCGTTCCATCTGCTTCTCGACCTGGACATTCAGCTCCGAAAATCGCTTCATAAGCTCCGTTGACTTGGGCACATTGGCGTAGACATCGGGGTCGGCCAGGCTCTGTTCCACTCCGGACTGCTCACCCAGCATGACCTCCAGCCGTGCTTCCAGCTTCTCGTACTCGGCCTGCAACGGCTTGATCTTCTTGTACAGTGCATTGCGGGTCTCGGCCTGCAGGCGCTTCATTTCCTTGGATTCGACGCGGGAGACCCTGCCCCCGACCTCCACCTTGGGGCCACAGGCGGACCCGTCCAGGAACGCCCTGCGGGCGCGATCGTAGCCCAGGAAACCCTCGGCGAAGACCTCGATGCCATCAAATTTCAGCCACCAGACTTCCTTGGCGACGTTGGTCATCAGGTAACGGTCATGGGCCACCATCAGGATGGTGCCAGTGTAATCGCGCAGGGCGCGGATCAACGCATCGCGGCTTTCCAGGTCCAGGTGGTTGGTGGGCTCGTCCAGCACCAGGAAGTTGGCGCGCTTCAGAAACAGCGAGGCCAGCACCAGGCGGTTCTTCTCGCCGCCGGACAGAGCGCGCACCTTGCGATCCCAATAGCTCTCGCCCAACATGAACAGCCCCAGCACGCTGCGCAGTTCCTCCTCGGTGGTGCGTGGATCGGACAGGCGGCGGATCTCGGCCAGCGCTGGCTTGTCCAAATCCAGCAGATCGGCCTGATGCTGACTGAAATAGCCCACGGTGATCTTGTTGCCCAGGTCCACAACACCGACGGTGGAGTGCAGCTCACCCATCAGGGCCTTGAGCAGGGTGGTTTTGCCGCAGCCGTTGGGGCCAGCCAAAGCAACCTTTTGCCCGGCATAGAGATTGAAATCCAGCGGCTCCCACAGGGGCTTACTGTCCGGATAGGCATACTGCACGCCCACGCATGAGAGCACGGTCTTGTTGCCGCGGGCAGGCTCGGGCCACTTGAAGGCCAGTTCCCTGGCCTTGGCCTCGGGCTTCAGGCCCACCAGCTCCTTCTCCAGCTTGGCCACCTGCTTCTTCATGCTGTTGGCCTGACGCGCCTTGGATGATTTGGCCTGGAAGCGGCGCACATAATCGGCCTTCTTGGCGATGTCGTCCTGGACCCGCTGTTCCTCGCGGCGGCGCTGGTCCTCGGTCTCGACCTGCCAGGCCAGGAACTGGGTGAAGGTCCCCTTGCGCACCGTGGGCTTGATCCCGCCCAGGAACAGCACATGGGTCGCCACTCGGTCCAGCAGCACCCGGTCATGGGCCACGAAGATCAGTGGGCCCTCAAAATTGATGAGGTAGTCCTCCAGCCATTCCACGGCTTCCAGGTCCAGGTGGTTGGTGGGTTCGTCCAGCATCAGCGCCCCCGCCCCCTCGACCAGGATGCGCGACAGCTTGGCGCGCTCGCGCCAGCCGCCGGACAACTCTCGCAGGGGCTGGTTCAATTGCTGCTCCTCGAAGCCCAGCCCCGTGAGCACGGCCTTGGCCTTGTGCTCCGGGTTGTAGCCGAAGAGGTGTTCCAGATGCGCCTGCTCCTGGGTCAACAGCGCCAGGGCGGCCTGATCATGGGCCTCGGTGGCCCGATCCCACTTCTCCCAGAAATCGCCCCAGGAGGGCAACGCGGCCATGACCCAGGGCAAGGCCGGGGTCGCCAGGTCGGTCTCGTTCAGCTCCTGCTTGGAGAATCCGAGGAGCGTGTCCTTGGGAATCAGGACCTGCCCGAAATCCGGAGTTTCCTCCCCGGCCAGGATGCGCAGCAAAGTAGACTTGCCGCAACCGTTGGGACCGACCACGGCCAAGCGCATGCCGCCGGTGATCTCCAGGGAGAAGGACTCGAACAAATCGCGTCCACCAAAGGACTTGGAAACTGACTGAATGGATATGCGGGACATAGTATCGTTTTGTTAAAAGGGTACCCGAAAAACCGTGCGGCTCTTCGGCTACCCCATTCACGCAGGAAGTCAAGGGCCAGCGGCCTAATCGACTTCAGGCCAGCTCACAACAGGCCGGTCGCAATTGCTCTTTCAGGATTGGTCATTGAAAAATGCCCTTGCCCTTTAATTAATGAAGTCAGGACAGAGGAAACCCGAGGGAGCTTCACGAATCATGCGCATGGCTGTCCAACCCACAAAAAAATACTCCAAAATCAATCTGGGGCTTCCTGGGAAAAGGCCTCTTTTGTCTTTAGCTCGATTATCAGTTGGCGTATCTCACCCAAAGGTTGGAGATTCAACTGTTCCCAGTCCATTTGGTCCGCGCGGGTACGCGTCAAATTCGCTTCGATGTTTTCCGAGGTCAGGCGAAGGCCAAAATCGTCCGTAAGCAGCGGGTTGTTCACGCCGTACATCCGGTCTTGCATCAAATCACCAAGACTGCTGCGGCAATGGGAGGCCTCATAATACCAATGCATACGAGAAGTCACATCGCCAGGCCCTGGAACACTCTCAGTCGTAAACGAGTTGTAACCGCTAAAATCCCAGAGAGGAAAAGGTGCACACCCCATACGTTGGGCCACGGCCTCGTTCAACCTGACCAATCCTCGTTTCCAATCCTCAATCTTATCCCATTGTCCACTCTCCGTGTATGGCTGCATGAACCAAGCATGAACAGGAGACAAAAACAGTTTCAGTCGCACACCTTTTGCGTGAGCTGCTTCGAGCATAGCCTCATATTGATCCCATGTTGCTGTTTTTTGAATGGGGTCGCTACCAGACTCCTTTGTCAATCTCTGGATAATGCGAGAAAGGACACGCATAAAAGCCGCATTTTGCCCACCGGAGCCGACAAGACTGTCTTCCTTACCGAAGTCATGTCCGCTCACGGGATCATAAAACGAACGCCGCCACTGCTTCCCAATGGACTCCACGCTAATCTTGAACAATGAAGACGAAAAGGCCAAGGCGACCCGGTCCCACGCCCTTGCGTTGGGGGCAAGAATGGACTCGTCAAACCCAGGTTTGGGCTGGAGATTTGTATTAAACATGTAAAAATCTAGCCCCACCAAGGCTTCCTGCAACCGCCCCTGGGCAATGGCATGGTCCAGATAGCGTCGCATTTCATACAAAGAAGCCCCGCTGAGAGCCAGATTATACCAGTCCAGCCCTGCATTAGGGAAATGTCCCGGGCCAATACTCAATTCGACTCGCGAACTGCCTAACGTCACGACCTGCGGCTTCAACCGACTCACAATATAAGCCTTGCCCAAACGCACAAAACGCGAAAAAATTGGTTTATTAGCGTTTACCCCCGCAACGAACGGAGTACCAAAAGTCCACAGTGGGTCAACAACGACATTCACGGCAGCCATCAGCAGAAACAGTGCAGCGATGCCGACAAATACGTTATGGATATACCGGCTCCACATAGTGACACCCTAGAAGTTGAAGTACAAAAATTCGCTAACGGCAGTCTGCATAGTGAGCAGAGCAGAGACGGCACAAACACAGGTCAGGGCTGCATAGCGCCGGTTAGGTCGAAAGCTGTCACGTAGTTCAAGGCTATCGCGCCAGGCAATAAGGATGATGGCCCCGATGGCTGCCACCCAGAATTGACCCGGCACGACCATTGATTCTCCAGAATTAATGACACAGGGCAAAGACCTCGCGGCCCGATACAAAGAACGATAAACTGCCACCCCGTTCAATCCGCACATGCCGGAAAGCACCTTAAGGGCATCATCCCACGAGGTTGCCCGGAAGAAAACCCATGCCACATTGACGAAGTTGAAGGTAATGAACCACCCCGCCCAACGTGGTAGCGTCTGCCCCGTTTTCTTCCACAATCGATGTATGATGAGCGCCGCACCATGAAGCCCACCCCATAAAACGAATGTCCAGTCCGCACCGTGCCACAACCCGCCAATGAGAAACGTGACCATAATATTTACCATCACGCGCGCCGATCCTTTTCGACTGCCACCCAAAGGAATATAGATGTAGTCACGCAAAAAACGTGAAAGAGTGATGTGCCACCGCCTCCAAAAGTCCTGTATGTCCAATGCGCGGTAGGGGCTGTTGAAATTCATTGGCAAACGGATATTGAACAACAGTGCCGCGCCGGTAGCCATATCAACGTAGCCACTGAAATCAAAATAAAGCTGCATGGTGTAGCTAATCGATGTACCCCAGGCACGAAAAAAAGTAAGCACCTGCAATTCATCGAATCCATGGGTGCTCCACACGCCAAACGTGTCAGCGAGGACGGTCTTCTTGAACAGGCCAATGGCAAATAAAAACAAGCCAGTAGCTATATTCCTTTGGCTCACCACCATGTTTCGCACTTTGGAAAACTGCGGCATCATTTCCGAATGATGAACGATTGGTCCGGCGATGAGCTGCGGAAAAAAAGTGACAAACAAGGCATAGTTCAAAAAGTCATATTCCCGGGTTAATCCACGATGGCTATCTACAATATAGGCAATCTGTTGGAATGTAAAAAAGCTCAAGGCAAGGGGCAGCACAATGTGCTGCAACGGAATGGACGTTCCCAGCAGACGATTGCTGTTTTCTATAAAAAAATCCATATACTTGAAGTATCCAAGCAACCCAATATTTGCAGCAACTGCGGTAAGCATGAATGCTTTACAAGAAAGTCCACCGATGTCTTCGCCTCGCGATAGAAGCGATCCAACAGTGAAGTTGAACAACAGTGAGCCAAGGATCAGACCAAGATAGGACGGATTCCACCAGCCATAAAAAAATAACGAGGCAACAACAAGCCAGGCTTTAGCTATTTGCACCTGCCGATTGCCCCCGAGCAATAAATAAAGGGCAAGGGTAACGGGCAGAAAAATGAAGATGAAAATATATGAGTTGAAGAGCATGTTGTATGTCTTGGTTGGTATCTCAGAAATACACAAATAAAGAAAAGTGCACTTCGCACGAGCAAAAACGTCCACTGTCGAAAACAGAGAACGAGGCTTAGAAACTCTTAACCGAGCAAAATATCATACATTGATCAAAGCACACTGTGAGCAGTTACACAAAACACGCAAATTCGGAATCCCCCACGTGTACAGAGATAGTATTTACCTGACACTTGCCGCCCTTGGCGGGGTGATTTTTAGGCAGCGTTTTTGGCTGCCTTTTCCTTGGTCTTTTCATCCTTGGGCAGACCGTCCAGAAAGACCTGATTCGGAGTCCTGCCATTC